>NZ_SMLZ01000061.1:5773-6011 GCF_009711415.1 Roseibium denhamense | reverse complement strand
GTCAACAGCTGCCATCAGCTCACGGATCGCGTCGCGGCCAATCGCTGCGTCACGGTTCTCAACGGCTGCCAGCGCAGAGCCCTTGACGATCGGAATGTCGTCGCCCGGGAACTCGTAGGAAGACAGAAGCTCACGGATTTCCATTTCGACGAGCTCGAGAAGCTCTTCGTCGTCGACCTGGTCAACCTTGTTCATGAACACGACAAGTGCTGGGACGCCAACCTGACGCGCAAGCAGG
>NZ_SMLZ01000061.1:0-5532 GCF_009711415.1 Roseibium denhamense | reverse complement strand
TTACGCTCAAATTTTTCCTTCGCCATCGGATTACTCCGTTTCTCTATTTCTTTTTGACATTAAGAGGTGGGGATCAGGCGTATTTCGCCTGAACCTCTTCGGCGACAGCCTGCGGCACTTGCTCGTAGTGATCGAACACCATCGAGTATTGTGCGCGGCCTTGAGACATGGAACGCAGGTTGTTCACGTAACCAAACATGTTGGCCAGCGGTACCATTGCGGTGATCACAGTCACGATGCCCCGGTTCTCCGTACCCGCGATCTGGCCGCGGCGGGAGTTCAGGTCACCAATCACATCACCCATGTAGTCTTCCGGGGTGACAACCTCGACCTTCATGATCGGCTCGAGCAATTTCGGGCCGGCCTTCTGGATCGCTTCGCGGAAACCGGCGCGGCCGGCGATCTCAAAAGCGAGAACAGAGGAGTCAACGTCGTGGTATGCACCGTCGGTCAAGGTTGCCTTGATATCGAGCATCGGGAAGCCGGCCAGCGGACCAGACGACATGACGCTTTCAATACCCTTGGTAACACCTGGGATGTATTCCTTCGGAACGTTACCGCCAACAACCGTGCTTTCGAACACGTAACCAGCATTCGGCTCGGCCGGCTCGATGGTGAGCTTGATGCGGGCGAACTGACCGGAACCACCGGACTGCTTCTTGTGGGTGTAATCCACATCGGCTGTCTTGGTGATGGTTTCGCGGTAAGCAACCTGCGGCGCACCAATGTTTGCCTCAACCTTGAACTCGCGCTTCATCCGGTCAACAAGGATGTCGAGGTGCAATTCGCCCATGCCTGCGATGATGGTCTGACCAGACTCTTCGTCGGTCTTCACGCGGAAGGACGGATCTTCAGCAGCCAGGCGGTTCAGGGCCAAGCCCATTTTCTCCTGGTCGCCTTTGGTTTTCGGCTCGACAGCAATCTCGATGACCGGCTCAGGGAATTCCATGCGCTCCAGGATCACCGGCTTCAGCGGATCACACAGGGTGTCACCAGTCGTGGTGTCTTTTAGGCCCGCGATCGCAACAATATCACCTGCATAGGCTACATCGATGTCTTCACGGGAGTTGGAGTGCATCTGCATCATGCGGCCGACACGCTCACGCTTTTCTTTAACGGTGTTCAGCAGGGACACGCCCTTGTTCAGAACGCCGGAATAGATGCGGCAGAACGTCAGAGAGCCAACGAACGGGTCGTTTGCGATCTTGAATGCCAGGATGCCGAGCGGCTCGTCATCAGAAGACTGGCGGACAGCTTCTTCTTCGGTCTTCGGATCGATACCTTTGATCGCCGGAACCTCGACAGGGCTCGGCAGGTAGTCAACCACAGCATCAAGAAGCGGCTGTACGCCTTTGTTCTTAAATGCAGAACCACAGAAGACCGGAACGAAGTCACCTGCGATGGTGCCTTTACGGATCAGCGTCTTAAGCGTCTCGACGGACGGCTCTTCGCCTTCCAGATACGCTTCCATAGCTGCTTCGTCGATCTCAACAGCCGTCTCGATCAGAGCATCGCGGGCAGTCAGCGCTTTTTCCTGCAGGTCAGCCGGAATGTCGACAACGTCCCAAGCAGCACCGAGGTTTTCGGACTGCCAGATCAGCGCCTTCATCTCCAGAAGATCGACAACGCCAGCAAATTCGCTTTCAGCGCCAACGTTCAACTGCATGACCAGCGGAGTACAGCCAAGGCGCTTTTCGATCATTTCGACACAACGGTCGAAATCGGCACCCAGCTTGTCCATCTTGTTGACAAAGATCATCCGCGGGACGTTGTACTTGTCAGCCTGACGCCAAACAGTCTCGGTCTGCGGCTCAACGCCAGCGTTCGCGTCCAGAAGAGCAACAGCACCGTCAAGCACACGCAGGGAGCGCTCAACTTCAATGGTGAAGTCAACGTGGCCCGGAGTGTCGATGATGTTCAGGCGCTTTTCTTTCCAGAAAGCGGTGGTCGCAGCGGACGTGATCGTGATGCCACGCTCCTGCTCCTGCTCCATCCAGTCCATGGTGGCAGCACCATCATGAACTTCGCCAATCTTGTGGCTCTTACCCGTGTAGTAGAGGATCCGTTCCGTCGTGGTCGTCTTACCTGCATCGATGTGAGCCATGATGCCGAAGTTACGGTAGTCCTCGATTTTATGCGTGCGCGCCATAGCGTCAGCCCTTCGAAGTCACTTATTACCAGCGATAGTGTGAGAATGCACGGTTGGCGTCTGCCATCCGGTGTGTGTCTTCACGCTTCTTAACTGCGGTACCACGGTTGTTTGCTGCATCGAGCAGTTCGCCGGAAAGGCGGTCAACCATTGTGGTTTCGTTGCGGTTGCGCGCAGCTGCGATCAACCAGCGGATTGCCAGCGCCTGACGGCGCTCGGAACGAACTTCAACCGGAACCTGGTAGGTCGCACCACCAACGCGGCGGGAGCGAACTTCAACTTGCGGCATAACGTTCTCAAGAGCTGCGTGGAACACCTCAACCGGGTTCTCACGTGTCTTGTTTTCTACAACGTCGAGAGCACCGTAAACGATACGCTCAGCGGTGGATTTCTTTCCATCGTACATGATCGAGTTCATGAACTTCGAAATGACGATGTCCCCGAATTTCGGATCCGGGTTAACTTCGCGTTTTTCTGCGCGGTGACGACGGGACATCTAATGTGCTCCTTACTTCGGCCGCTTCGCGCCGTATTTCGAACGGCGTTGCTTACGATCTTTAACGCCCTGGGTATCGAGCACACCACGGATGATGTGGTAGCGGACACCCGGCAAGTCTTTCACGCGGCCGCCACGGATCATCACCACGGAGTGTTCTTGAAGGTTGTGGCCTTCACCGGGGATGTAGCCAATGACTTCGAAGCCGTTGGTCAGACGGATTTTCGCCACTTTACGCAGAGCCGAGTTCGGCTTCTTCGGAGTGGTTGTATAAACGCGGGTGCAAACACCACGCTTCTGCGGGCAGGCCTCCATGGCCGGCACTTTGTTCCGCTTCGGCGGATCTTTCCGCGGCTTGCGGATCAACTGGTTGATGGTCGGCATTCTGTGCCCTTTACCTTGTCCATCCAAAACTCTTGTACGACTGCAGCCTTCACTGATTTCGCCGCTCGATTAAGCATGCAAAATCGCGCCCGCGCGCTCTCGAGGAGCGGCAGGCGCTGCGAAAAACCAGAGGACCACGATAAAATCGCGGTCATGCAATCGACGCGTATTCGCCTATGTGACCCGGCAGCGTTTAAGAGGAGTATGTCCGGCGCCTAGGTGCGCTGGAGGGGTTCACTCTTACCGCCTGCCCTTGGGATGCGCGGAAACTACTCACATGCACCCTTTGCGTCAAGTGCTTTGTTGGAAATTCCGCATTTGCGGGAATCCGCGATTTTCCGCCTCATAAAACGCTAAGATATACCCACTACGCGTAATTTTGTTGCGCGAAATTGGTGCGCGCGGGCTGTTTATTATTACCGCCATAGAACCGGCTGTTTCCGTCAGTGAATCAACCCTTAATCCACCGATTCAAATTGCAACAAGCAACCTGATTCCACTATCGAAATCACAATGGCGCACGTCCTGGGGTCCGATTCTCGCGACCGCATGCCAGATATGCATGCAGCGCGGCCCTGAAGCATCAGAAGTCTTTGCCGACCGAAACAGACCCTGCCAAAGGACGCAAGAGACCAACCAGCGCCCTTTGACGAACAGAAACGGCTCGCTTGCCTGATCAGGCTGCGGCAACTGCCTCGAGGAAGGTATCCACTTCCCCTTTCAAACGATCTGCATAATCGGAGACTTCATCCGCCCCGCGCAGGACGACCAACGACCCCTCATCGGTATCATTGGACGACTTGGCAACCTTCTCCATATCAACCTTGGCCGCCTGCGTTTGCTGGACGGCCTTCACCACATTCTCAGCAATGGATTCGGTCGCTGCTTCCTGTTGGGAAATCGAAGCGGCGATTGCTGTCGTGAATTCACGGACTTCATGAACCCGGGTGGAGATCTCATCGATTGCCGAGACCGCTTCATGGGTCGACCCCTGAATGTCGGCAATCTGGTTGCTGATCTCTTCGGTGGCTTTTGCAGTCTGGGTCGCAAGTTCCTTTACTTCAGCGGCAACAACGGCAAAGCCTTTGCCCGCCTCCCCGGCCCGTGCGGCTTCAATGGTTGCGTTGAGCGCCAGGAGGTTGGTCTGTTCGGCAATCGCCTGGATCAAAGTAACCACCTCGCCGATCTTCATGGCCGCGTTTGAAAGACTGGCCACCCGTTCACTCGATTTCGTAGCCGCGTTGGTTGCCCCTTGAACCCCCTCAGTCGTTTTCGCTACCTGATTGTTGATTTCCCGGATCGCGTAACTCAGTTCCTGGGCCGCTGCTGCCGTGGTTTCAATGCTGCCATTGGCAGCCTGTGCGGAGCTGCTTGCACCGGCAGCCCGTTTGGATGACGCGCCTGCAAGCGCCGAAAGATCTTCAGCCGTGCTCTTCATGGTCACAATCCGTTCCCCGACGGATGTCAGGAGATGGGAAACATTGCTTCTGAACCGTGCGACAAGGCCATCGACCAGCCTACGCCGGTGCGCCTGGGCTTCTGCCGTGTCTTCGGCCTCCTTTGCAAGACGCTGCTGCTCAAAGATGCGGTCACGGAACGCGGCAATCGACCGGGCAACAATGCCGATCTCATCCCCGCGGTCCGCTTCTGAAAACAGAATATCAGTGTCACCGGCGGCCAGAGCCTCCGCCTCTTGCACCGTCCGGGCCAATGGCCGCGTAATCGACCGGATCAGCACATGAGAGAGAATTCCGCAAAGCAGAACCAATCCGGCTGCAAATCCTGCCAGCCAAACAAGGTTTTCGCGGAACTGCGCTTCGATATCGTCGACATAGGCCCCGGTTCCAACCACCCATTGCCACGGACCAAAATAAGACAGGTATGCGGTCTTTCCGACCGGGACGTCGGATCCTGGGCGTTGCCATTCATAGTCCCAGTATCCGCCACCAGGCTGGCGCGCCATCCGCTCGAGATTTTCAAGGTTCTGGACATTGAACCGGTCGCGGAGCTCTGCCCGGCTCAAGCCTTCCATCGCCGGTACGATCGGGTGCATCACAAAGGTGTCGGATCCTTTCGTGATGTAGAGGTAGTTTCCGTTGTCAAACCGCATGTGCCGGATCGCCTCCACGGCCCGCACCTGGGCCTCTGCTTCGGAGATCGTCCCCGCCTCAACCTGCTTTTGGAAGGCATCTGATATACTGACCGCGCTTTGAACCAGATGCGTCAGCCCCAAGCGCCGGCCGTCATAGGCGCGCTCGCGGTCTTGATAGGCGGCTGTCGCCAGAACTCCGATGAAAAGGACGATAACCGTCGCCATGAGCGCCCCAAGACGCATTCCAACCGTGATATTCGAAAACATGCAGACCTCCAAATAGCAATCTAGAGTTTAGTTTTTGGAGAGTTTGTAAATTTTTGGTATCTGAAACGCCCGCATTGATCCGCGAAACCAAGAAAAATGGCGCAAGATTTCTATCCTTGCGCCTCAATACATGCGATTAATACT
>NZ_SMLZ01000070.1 GCF_009711415.1 Roseibium denhamense | reverse complement strand
TCTCTTAGATGCCGTTTGACCTTTGGCTCGTTTTCATTGCCGTCTCCCTTCTTCCAGCCATCAGCCCTGGCCCCGGTGTCATGCTGGCGATTTCCAACACGCTCCGTTTCGGCCGCAATGCAACACTGGCCTCAGCCTCCGGCAATGCGGCCGGACTGGTGGTTATCGGCTATGCCGTCGCGTTTGGCTTCGGCGCCATCATGGCAACATCCGCACTGGCGTTCACGGTCTTGAAGGTCATCGGTGCCGCCTATCTGATCTATCTCGGGATCAAGGTGTGGCGGGATGCCAGCAGTTTTCAGGTCGCAAATGCATCTACCGGACCATCCAAAAGCCCAGTGAAATTGTTCCTCGAAGCCTTCCTGGTATCGATCACCAATCCGAAGGCCATCCTCGTCATTACTGCACTGTTTCCGCAATTCATGTCCAAGGGCGGCATTAGCCTGATGGAGACATCCGTTCTCTCCTTTACCTACGCAGCTCTGTGTTTTGCCAATCATGCGGTGATTGCGGTGGCGGGAAACCAGATGCGCCGTTTCCTCACGTCGGACCGGCGCATCCGCTGGGTGCGGCGGGTCACTGGCGGATTGTTTGTCGGTTTTGGCTCCGCTTTGGCAACCGCCAGCCGGTAATGCAGATTTTCCGGTCTGATTGCATCGCCGTGCGTCCGATCAGACCGGACAGCCAGAACTTCCCTACCTAGCCGGTAGTCTTGCAGGTGAATTCCGTTCCCTGCGGCCACTCGACCATCACCTCGTTCCCTTTGACCCAAAAGACAAGGCCGAAACTGCCTTCATATCGCGCACCGGAGCCGGTGATCCCTTCAACGGCAATTTCGATGGTGTCGCCTCTTTCGAGCCGGGCGGCAGGCGGGTCTGTGGGATAGAAGTAGGCAACGATTTCATCCGCGGGATTGCCGCGGCACATGTAGAAGACCGGCGTCACGTCCGGGATCAGCATGTATTGCGCGGTAAGTTCGGCAATACGCCGCTGATAGCTGGACTGGATGCAGGACAGCTCATCATCGGCCTTCCAGCACTCATCCCGGCCTTTCACCCATCCGCGCTGATAAGCCCTCAACTCCGCTAAAGCGGCCTGCCCATCGGGAAATGTTTCAGTTACGTTGACAGCAGCTTGAAACACCTGCGCCAAGGTTTGATCCAGCTCTGCAAGATCAGCATTCGCGCAAATCAGTTTTTCAGCGGCCCCCTCGGCCTTGCCGCAGTCAAACGCCGGTGCGGCGGCCGCAGGCCCGCAGCAAAGAAGCACCATTCCACAAATCAGACCAAACCCGCGCATTCTCATCTCCCGGAAATTCATCTTGGCACAATGTAACTAAGGTAACACACTGGCCTGAGATATTTTGGCCACCCGCATTTGTTTGCCTTTTTCCGCACACAGCTTGTCGCCTGAAGGGATTTCAACATGAACCACATCACATCCCGGGAGTACAAACTGATCCTGAATGCCAGCCGGTTCCAGGATCGCGCGGCAGCCAGCGAAGCTTTCCAGGATCTCGCGGGCTTTTTAGCCGGACAGTTGAACGCCAGGATCAAGCGTCAGAACAGCGAGGAAAAGCGCGAAACGTTTTATCTGGACACGGGCGATTTCCGGCTGCGGGCAGCGGGATACAATCTGCGGGTCCGGTACGAGGAAAACGAGGACGATTTCAAGCTCACCTTAAAATACCGGTCCGCCGATCTGATCCTGACCGAAGATGCCTCTGTCGAGACGGCCGATGACCGGCGGGCCAGCATGAAATTCGAAGAAGACCTTTTGCCGCCCTTCCGGAGCGTGTTTTCCCGCTCCAGTTCCATCCGCTACAAAATTCTCCCCGACCTCGATACGATCGGCACGGCCAGTGCAGTTTTTCCGGCCTTGAGATCGCTCGGCATTGACGATGCAGCACCCTTGAAGAAGGTCAACGGGTTCACGGCTGCCGAAGTGTTCCGCAAGCTCTGCAAGATCAACATGAAGCCAGCCGCGCAAATCAAGCTCGGACTGAGTTTCTGGTACGCAGACCAGCTCAAACACTGGCCCCTGATCGCCGAATGCGCGTTCGACTTCGAGTGGGACGCGCAAAGCGAGCGGTTTGACCTGTCCCTGGTCCGCCAGGCCAATGAGCTGTTCCGGCTCATGCAAAAGCAACACGGCTGGTTCGACCCGTCGGCCACCACCAAGACCCGCTACGCCTACGAAGCGCTGCGGTCCTGATCTAATTCCGCGTATCAGGCCGCCTCTTCCCGTTTTGCGATCTGATGCTCGTCTTCGATAAGCCCGATTTTCCAGTAGCCGGAAATGTATGTGTCCTTCTTCGGCACCTGCCGCTGGTTATGGAGATAATCCCGCAAAGCGCGGATAACCGAGCTTTCCCCGGCGATACAGGTCTGGACAACGCCATCGCGCCAGGGGAGCGCCTTGATCGTGTCCAGCTGGGCCGTTGACGGCCGGTAGACATCATCTTGAACCAGCCACGTCACGGTGATGCCGGCCGGAACGGAGACCGGCCGGATATCCGCTTCCAACGGGACCTCGAACACGGCAAAACCTTGGGCGTCCGCCGGGAATTTTTCCAGGGTCGCTTCGGCAACCGGCATTGCCGACAAATCCGCCGCAATCAGATACCAGTCTGCGTAGAATTCGGTGAGTTTCGGCTGGCTGGGGCCGAAAAAGCCGAGAAAAGAGCCTTCCTTTGCGCCCTGGGCCCAGCGCGTCGCAGGCCCCTCGTCGCCATGGGCGACAAAGTCGATATCCAGCTCCAAAGTGTCCGCACGGTATGCCCGAACCGTATAGGTCCGCACAGGGTGCACCTTTTCCGACGGGCCGTCAGGTGCGTGATACGCCTCGAACGCTTCCCGGCTTTCACCGTCGCGCGGCAGGACCAGTTTGCAATTGGCCCCTTCCTGACCCTGCGGGAATCCTTCCAGCTCCGGTCCGGCAAAGGTGACCCGGATGAAATTCGGGCTGAGATAAACCGCTGACTTGACGGTTAGAATACGTGGCGCGCGTTTCAATTTCAGAGCCATTCAAGCCTCATTATACCTGACAATATGAGTCAAGATTTAGGGGCAAACGCGGAGAATTTAAAGAGGCCACGGCACAGCGTCCATAACATCAAGAAAAAGCCCGCCAAACTGGCGGGCTCATTTTTGTATATGGAAACTGCCTGATATCAGCGGATGATCGGCTCTTTCAAGTCTTCCGGCTTTTCTTCCTTCACGATGTCCCAGTTGAGGTCCGCGTGATTGATGAGTTCGGCTTCGTTGCTCTCAAAACGTTTTTGCACAGCAAGGCTGTTGTTCAGATAGAGTTTGCCGTCGACAATTTTCCATGCCTCGGGAACGACCGGAACCTTGAAGCCCTTGCTGAGGCCAAACGCGCAATAGCCGCCATATTGCGGCGCGTATTTCGCCGGATCGGCTGCAAACTTGTCCCGGTTCTCGGCGGATGAGAACTTCCAGGTTACCTCATCATACTCGACCGTGTATTCATCGGTGCCCGCGACCGGCTTGCCTTCGGTGAAGTAGGCGACCGGATCCGTACCGCCGATAGCAGCGCCGTCCTTGATGAAAGTGGTGATTTCATCTGCGCTAGCGGAAAATGCGGTTGCGGAGAACAGGGCCGTCAGGCCAAGCAAAACAGATTTCGACGTGTAGAGCGGCATAAAGATCTCCCCTCGAGAGTGCTGCGGTACCGGTGGCGCGATGATGCACCTGCCTGACCGGAAGATGTCCTTGGCTTTGCAAAAACGCCAATCACCCTTCTTCACAGCAGCGGGAAGCCAAAGCGAGAAAATGTGATCGGAGCTTCGATCTTCACCCCGCAAGCACGTTTTACGCGGATGGAGCCCGGGGTGGCACCAGCCCAAGAACGAGATAGATGGCACGTTCAATACTGTTTGCGTCGATCACAGCGCCCCGCATCAGCAACCGGTAATAGATGAGCCCCAACAGAAGATCGATCCGAACCTCCATATCGGTCTCAAATGGCGTGGCAATGAAGATCTGGCGCAAGTGCAGGCGCCGGTCAGCCTCTGCCATGTCAAGCACACGCCCGAGAACAGGATGGGACCGGAATGGCAGAAGTGCGCGCAGCGCTTCCCCAAGAGGTGTCTCTTGCATGGCCACAACAAGGCTCGTCAGGCTCTGCCTGAGGTCTTCCGCCACACTGCCCCGTTGCGGCGGCGGCGGATCAAGACGGGCAAACGCAGTCTCAACCGCGGCGGCAATCAAGCCGGGCTTGTCCGCAAAACGCCGGTAGACCGCTTGCTTGCTGGTGCTTGCCTGTGCGGCAACCGCTGAAATAGTTGCCTTTTCATAGCCTTCGGCTGCCAGGGAGTTCAGGGCAGCCATGAGCAAAGCCTCAGTAACCGCTTGCTGGCGCGGCCTTCCCGGTTTGTGATGAGCCAATGCCAAACTCCCGTTGCGGGCAATTCGCGAAATTACGGTTCCATTTGGTACCGTAATACGGTCTGCACCGGCGGCCGGCAATCGAAAATCCTTGTCTCCGCCTCCTTGAAGCGGCTAACACCCTGCCAACGGCTCCCGCCGGACCGGCCGGAGAAAATGGAAAGAGGACACATAATGTCTGTCGATACGGAAACGGTAAAACGCGTGGCGCGCCTTGCCCGCATCAAGGTCAGCGAAGACGAAGCAACCCGCATGACCGGTGAACTGAATGCCATTCTCGGCTTTGTCGAACAGCTTGACGAGGTCAACATTGACGGTGTGGAACCGCTCACCTCCGTTG
This sequence comes from Roseibium denhamense, assembly GCF_009711415.1. Lineage (GTDB taxonomy): Bacteria > Pseudomonadota > Alphaproteobacteria > Rhizobiales > Stappiaceae > Roseibium > Roseibium denhamense. Next base: position 8,128 of record NZ_SMLZ01000070.1, on the reverse strand, counting down.
TCGAGCAGACCATGAAAAAGCGCGAGGACGGTGTTACGGACGGCAGCAAAGCGGCAAAAATCGTCCAAAACGCCCCTGCTTCTGAAGACAATTTCTTCATGGTGCCGAAGGTCGTTGAGTGAGCCTTTGCTCCTCCGGCCCGCTTTCATGAATTCAGGATTCCAAAATGACCGACCTAACAAAACTGACGATTGCCGACGCCCGGGACGGGCTCAAGAACAAGGATTACACGTCTCTTGAGCTGACAGACGCCTTCCTCGGCAATATCGAAAAAGCAAATGACAAACTGAATGCCTATGTGGCGGTGACCGCCGACAAGGCGCGGAATATGGCAAAGGCTTCCGATGAGAAACTCGGAAACGGAACCGGCGGCGCGCTTGAGGGCATCCCGCTTGGCGTGAAAGACCTCTTTGCCACTGAAGGGGTTCACACACAGGCATGCTCCCATATTCTTGATGGCTTCAAACCGACCTACGAATCCACCGTCACCGCCAATTTGTGGGCCGACGGTGCCGTGATGCTCGGCAAGCTGAACATGGACGAGTTCGCCATGGGCTCGTCCAACGAGACTTCCTACTACGGCAACGTGATAAACCCCTGGCGCAAGGCCGGCTCCAACCAGGAGCTTGTTCCAGGTGGTTCGTCCGGCGGCTCGGCGTCTGCAGTCGCAGCCCATCTGTGCATGGGCGCCACCGCCACCGATACCGGCGGCTCGATCCGCCAGCCCGCGGCCTTTACTGGAACCGTTGGCATCAAGCCGACCTACGGCCGCTGTTCCAGATGGGGCACGGTTGCGTTTGCCTCCTCGCTCGATCAGGCGGGCCCGATTGCCCAGACCGTACGCGACAGCGCCATTCTCCTGAAGTCGATGGCGTCCGTCGATCCGAAGGACACCACCTCGGTGGATCTGCCCGTGCCGGACTATGAGGCCGCAATCGGCCAGTCCGTCAAAGGCCTCAAGATCGGTATCCCGGCGGAATACCGCATGGATGGCATGCCCGAAGAGATCAACACGCTGTGGCAAAAGGGTATCGATTGGCTGAAGGACGCCGGCGCGGAAATCGTTGACATCGCCATGCCGCATACGAAATACGCCCTTCCGGCCTATTACATCGTGGCTCCGGCGGAGGCCTCCTCCAACCTTGCCCGCTATGACGGTGTGCGCTACGGCCTGCGCGTCCCCGGCAAGGACATTGTCGACATGTATGAAAACACCCGCGCCGAAGGCTTCGGCGATGAGGTCAAACGCCGGATCCTAATCGGAACCTATGTGCTCTCGGCAGGGTATTATGATGCCTATTATCTGAAAGCCCAGAAGGTCCGCACTCTTATTAAGCGCGATTTCGATCTCGCTTGGGAGAACGGCGTGGACGCGATATTGACACCTGCAACGCCCTCAGCCGCTTTCGGGGTGGCTGATCAGGACCTTCATTCCGATCCGGTGAAAATGTACTTGAACGACATCTTCACTGTGACGGTGAACATGGCGGGCCTGCCCGGCATCGCAGTTCCCGCTGGCCTCGACAACAGCGGCCTTCCGCTTGGCCTGCAACTGATCGGCAAACCGTTCGACGAGGCAACGCTCTTCCAGATCGGCCAGGTCATCGAAGACGCCGCAGGCCGTTTCGAGCCGGACAACTGGTGGGGCTAAGCCTCAGTAAATATCTGCCGCCCCGGACTTGATCCGGGGTGGCGTCGAAAAAGTGCAGGTCCCGGAGCACGGGAGCGATCCCGGATATAGCCTGTTGACCTTTCCGGGATGACGGTCTGTCAAGGTTTGGCAAAGCTTCTCCCCCCGCTCCGTCATCCTGGGGCCTGACCCGAGGATCCATTCCGTTTCCTCGCCCCATGCAGGGCTGATCGAGAGGAACGCTTACGGGATGGATCCCGCATCAAGTGCGGATTGAGAGCTGAGGGTGTGGTGCGGTGGGCACTCACCTTTCGCGGTCAGCGCTCGCCAAAGCAATACGTTGATGACAGTCGTTGAGGAACAAGCCAGGCCATGCATGACATTGAAACCATCGTGATCGGCGCCGGGGCTGTCGGGCTTGCCTGTGCCCGGGATTTGGCGCTATCCGGCCGGGACGTGATGGTTCTGGAACAGCATGACCTTATCGGCTCGGAAACCAGCGCCCGCAATTCCGAGGTGATCCATGCCGGTATTTACTATCCCGCCGGCAGCCTGAAAGCCCGGCTTTGCGTAGACGGAAAACACCAGCTTTACCGGTTCTGCAGCGAGCATGGCGTTGCCCATGAGCGGATCGGCAAGCTGATTGTCGCCAGCACCCAACACCAGCTTGCCGACCTTGAAACCATCCGCGCGAAGGCCGCTGCCAACGGCGTGGCCGATCTGACGCTGCTGAACAAGACAGAGTTGAGTGCCCGCGAACCCGCCCTTGATTGTGCGGGCGCGCTCCACTCTCCGTCCACCGGGATCATCGACAGCCACGGATTCATGCTGGCGCTTCAAGGCGGCCTTGAGGCAAATGGCGGGCAAGTTGTCCTCAACACCCGCGTGGAGCGGATCACGCCCCATTCTGCAGGTGGTTTTACCGTCCACGTCTCGACAGAAACAGACGAAATCTATGCCATCACGGCGAAAGAGCTGGTGGTTTCAGCCGGTCACGGCGCGCCGTCCTTGATGACCGGCCTGCAAGGGTCTCAGGCTCCCAAGCCCTATCTTGCCAAAGGCAACTATTTCAAACTTCAGGGAAAAGCCCCGTTTTCGACGTTGATCTATCCGGTGCCCGAGCCTGGCGGGCTTGGGGTTCATCTGACGCTGGACCTGCAGCATCAGGCCCGCTTCGGCCCCGACGTTGAATGGGTCAAGGAGTTCGACTATCCGGTTGATCCGGCGCGCGGCGAGAAATTCTATGCTGCCATCCGCAGCTACTGGCCCGACCTGCCGGACGGTGCGCTGGTGCCCGATTACTCCGGCATCCGCCCCAAGATCGCCGGGCCGGGCGAAGCGGCAGCAGATTTCCGGATCGACGGTCCCGGGACGCACGGGCAGTCCGGATTGGTCGCCCTATACGGCATTGAATCGCCGGGACTAACGGCAGCGCTTGCCATTGCAGATGAAGTCACCGCCCGCATCGGCTAGGCGTCGAGCATCTTTGGGCATTTTTGACAACACGCCCGATGCTCTAGTGCATTCTGCCGGTCTCGGCTTCCAGGATGCCGTCCGCGTCCAGCCCGGCAATCGGCAGACGGGTATCAGAGGGGACATCCCCCGACAGCTGTAGCGCCAGATACCGTCCGCAGCACACCCTCAAAAAGCTTGTGAAATTGCCCAAGTCATGCCCGGCATCAATGCTCTCGTGATGGAGCTTGGTGATCAGCTGGACAACATTCATACCATCCCGGCCCGCGATTTCCTCCAGAACGGTCCAGAAAAATGCCTCAAGGCGGACCGAGGTCACCATCCCGTCAATCCGCAGGGACTTGGTGGTGCTCTCCCAGAGTTTGGGATCGGCTTCGATGAAGAGCTTGCACATAATGTCCTCCCAAAAGCCATTGGTGTGGCTCGGCGCTTCTTGTGATTGTACCGGCTCTGCGAATTGTGTCATCCACTCATTGCTTTTGCGGCAGCAGATCCCGAAAAGCTAAGCCCCTCCAACACCCTCCGCGATAGGCCTCCGGAAAAGCGGCGATAGTTGTGGCAAGGGACACCGCGAGTGGGCCCCGGATCGGGTCCGGCGTAACAGTCTGTAAGGGTCGTGCAAGACTTCGCACCTTGTCCGCCCTCTCCCCCCTCAAGGGGGAGACGGGACCAATCCGTCCCCCTGGTTCAGCCTCAGGCCGCCAGGGTTTCGCCTTCCGCGCTGCTCAGAACAGCATGAAACTGCTTCAGCCATGCCGGATGGGCGGGCCATGCGGGCGCCGTCACCAGGTTGCCGTCCGTGACAGCCCCGTCCACCGGGATGTCGGCATAGGCTGCACCTGCCAGCTCGACTTCAGGCTTGCAGGCCGGATAAGCGGACACCGTACGGCCCTCAATGCATTTGGCAGCTGTCAGGATCTGCGCGCCATGGCAGATGGCGGCAACCGGTTTCCCCGCGCTCATGAAATGCTGGACGGCTGAAATCACCGCCTCGTTGAGCCGCAGATATTCCGGCGCTCGGCCACCCGGGATCACAAGCGCATCATAGCTTTCCACGGAAACCGCATCAAAACTCGCATTCAGTGTGAAATTGTGACCGCGCTTTTCGGTGTAGGTCTGATCGCCCTCAAAATCATGGATGCACGTGGCAACCGTATCTCCGGCTTTCTTATCCGGACACACGGCATCCACCGCGTAGCCCATAGCCAGAAGTGCCTGAAAGGGCACCATCGTCTCGTAGTCCTCGGTGAAATCACCTGTGATCATCAGGATCTTTTGCGCGCTCATGCTTCGTCCTCCCGTTGAAGAATTGCGGATGGCCAAAGGCTAGCAGGCAAAAACCCGGAGCGGGTATTAGGCCGTTACTACAGGACCATTTTCAGGTCTTGTAGTCCGGCTGAGTCCGGTCAAGACGGCGTTTCCAATAGGCAAAATGGGCCTCGCCCATCCCTGAGTAGGGTTCCCATTCGGCGGCAGTCTTTGCCGCGAGATTGTCGGACATGACCGCCAGCGGCTTGCCCGTCGCATAGGCTTTCAGGAGGGTTCCGGCCGCCTTTTCAAAATAGTAGAGATGCTCAAAGGCTTCGGCCACAGTCTTTCCCGCGACCGAAACGCCATGATTTCCCATGATCAGCACAGGCTTGCTGCCAAGGGTCTCGGCAATCCTGCGGCCCTCTTCCGCGTCGTCCGCCATGCCGCCAAAGCCAAGATCCAGGGCAACCTTGCCAAAGAACCGGGCCGTGTTCAGGTCAATTGGCAAGAGCGCCGGATCTGCGAGTGTTGCCAGCGTCACGGCATTGGGCGAATGGCAATGGAACAGCACCCGTGCATACGGGTTGAGCCGGTGGACCGTTCCGTGAATGCACCAGGCTGAAGCGTCCGGCGCGTCTGGGCCCTCCATCACCGTGTCATCATTTGCGTCCAGCAAAAGGAGATTGCTGGCGGTCACCTCGGAAAAATGCCGCCACTTGGAATTCATCAGGAACTGTGTACCGTCCGCGGAGACGGCCGCACTGAAATGATTTCCAACCGATTCATGCCATCCAAGCTCCACGGCAATCCGGAAGGCAGCCGCGAGATCCGCGCGCAGGGTCTGTTCGTCCTGGGCTACAGGAGACATCACATTCATTTAAACCGCCCCTCCCCGGCCAGCACCCGGTAGACCGACCGCAACTCGCCCCGGTCCGTGTAACACCCGCGCAAGTGCCGTTCGCCGCTGGTCGCAGAATAGGCAACCCGGCCATGCACGATGCGGTGGTTGTCGAAGACGATACACTCCCCCGCGTTCAACCGGAAGCGCATGACATATTTCGGATCCCGCATCATCTGTCCGAACCGGCAGAAAGCCGGATAGTAGGCGTCCAGATCCTCCTGGGGCATATCGAAGATATCTTCGTGATGCTGGCTAATGGTAACGCCGGAAACATTGCCGTACTCGTCAAGCTCGATCACCCGCTGCCGCGCCCGCATGTCGAATGTGTCATGCTCGCAATAATAAGGCACATCGGTTTCGACCAGCAGCTGGAACGCTTCCGGATCAGCTTTGCGGAAGTCCTCGGCGACTGCCAGACCATCCACAAAGATGCTATCGCCGCCTTCGACGGAATTGGCCCGGCAGTGCAGATACTGGATCCCCGGCGCAAATTCTTCCGAAGGCAGGTCGGTGTGCAGCGGCAGCGCCTTGGAGGTGAAGGCAAGGTTTGTCGGCTTGATATGGGTCTTGACCTCAAAGGTCACACCGAAATAGCTCGGCCGCACATACCCAAGAAGCCCGGCCGTTTCCGTCAAGCCGGCATCCGTATCCGGCATGCCCGTGATCAGCGCGACACCATCTGTCAGCATGGCGCCTGCCCAGTCACGGCGGGCCGTCTCATCGTGCAGGACAGCCTCGTGGGAAAACCGGGCCATATGCGCGTAATGATCTGAAAACCAGGCCTGCCGCGGCAAATTTGCCGGATCGGGACGCTGGCCGGGCCGCGCGTATTGAAGGAGCTGCGCGACCGGAATTCTGGAGACATGGCCCGAAGCCTGCCAGGTTACTTCCAGATAATCGCTGACCAGGGCCGCAGCGGCCGGTTTTGGCGCTTCCAAAAGCCCAAAAACATCGAAAACCCGTTCCCGCGTTTCAGGGTCAAAGGATGCCGGACAATTATCGCGCAGCCAATAATAGTTGAAGTAGGCCGTGCTGCCGTCCGGCAGCGGCACATCGAGACCGTTTTCCTTCAGAAGAACCCCTTCATCACTGCGGCCAAGCATCGCTATCTCCGTTTAACTTAACTGTGCGCCGAGCACCTTGAGCTGAGGACTGAACCAAACAAATCAGTTTGGCCAGACCATTAGCCGCAAATTGCGCTTGATCAGGCCGGGTGAAAAGCCGATAAAAAACGAAGTTGAGTTAATCTGCGAGTTAATTAAAGAAACATGGAGCGCCTTCCTCCCCTGCGGCTGCTGACCGTCTTTGAAACCGTCCAACGGGCCGGCGGCGTCAAGCGCGCGGCGGAAGAACTCAATGTGTCCATGCCCGCGATCAGCCAGTCCCTCCGGCAGCTGGAAGCCCATACAGGCACCGCCCTGATTGACCGCAGCACACGCCCGGCTGGTCTCACAGAGGCAGGAGAGATCCTGCTGAAGGCGGTCGTTGAGAACAGGGAGCGCCTGTCGGAAGCTCTATCGGACATTGCGGCGCTTGAAACCCGCTCCGATGCAGTCACCATTGCCTGCACGATGGGGTTTGCGACCTACTGGCTGATGCCGCGCCTGGAGGCTTTCTATCTGGATCACGGCGGTGTGGTCGTGAATGTGCAGACAACGTCCCGGGAGGTGCCAACCCTTGGGCCGGGGACAGATATAGCCATGCGCTATGGCGACGGCCGGTGGACAGACGGTACGGTCAACCACCTGTTCGCAGAAGAAGTCGAACCGGTCTGCGCCCCGGCGCTTGCCGAAAAAATCCGGGCAGAAGGCGGCAGTCTCGCCTCCTCCTACCTGATCCATGTGGAGTTTCCGGACCGGCGCTGGATCAGCTGGCCACAGTATTTGGCGCGCACCGGTCAACAGGCGAACGGCTCGGCCAAAGGATTGAAGTTCTCCAATTATGTTCAGGCCGCGCAGGCCGCGCTGTCCGGCCATGGTGTCATGCTCGGCTGGCGGTCCATCACCGGCGATCATGCCGGCCAGGGCCGTCTCGTCCCGGCGGGCCTGCCCCTCTACCGGCCAAAGGATGCCTACCACGCCGTTCTCTCCCACCGCAGCCGCACGACCGACAAGGCCCAGCTGGTCGTAGACTGGCTTCTGGCCACCGCAGCGCGCGAAGCGTGATGGTTTGTGGGGCATGGAGATATTAAGTGCCGGACAAGGTCATCCGCATCCGGTGCGTCTGGGGTCGTGCCATAGCCCCCCACTCCGTCATCCTCGGGTTTGGCAAGGCACGATGTGCCAGCAGGCACTCCGTCATCCTGTGGCCCGACCCACTGCTGTCCGGTTTAGGTTTCGGGGTTTTTGCATCTTATTATACCCCCCTCTGTCTCCTCACGGAGACATCATCCCCTCTAAGGAGGAGAGGAGAGAAAGGCGCAAAGTCTCGCAATAACAAAAACTTATGCAGCTTAACCGAACAGCAGTGGGCCTGATGATGGGATCCACTCCGTTTCCGCGCCTTAAGCACCGCTGATCGGAAGGAAACCTCACGGTATGGATCCCCGCACAAGGCGGGGATGACGTCCGAATGTGTGACGGGGTTCATGCCTTTCCCGGCGGCTCCGGGAACGAATGGGTCCCGGATCAAGTCCGGGGAAACCGTCTGGGAAGGTTTGGCAAAACTTCTCCCAGCGCTTCGTCATCCCATGGCTTGACCATGGGATCCACTCCGTTTTCTCACTTCGAGTATCGATGATTGAGTGGGCATGTCTCGGTATGGATCCCGCATCAAGCGCGGGATGACATCCTGCGTAGGTGGCAGCGCCTTTCCCCACCCCGTCAGCCTAAGGATCAAGCAAGGGAGGACAAACGGGGATAAATGCCGGCTAG
>NZ_SMLZ01000009.1 GCF_009711415.1 Roseibium denhamense | reverse complement strand
TTGCGCGCTGCCTCTGCAAATGTCGGCAAAGACATCTTGCGCTGCTCGGTTTCCAAAAGCCTATCTCGTTCATTCAGTGGGTCCTTGCCGTTCTCCAACAGCCGCCGCGCCTGGATGCCTTTGTCTCGAGCTTCCTTCAGGGGGACGGCCGGATAGCTCCCAAGCCCCATGTCGCGACGCTTGCCGGTTTCAGGCGACACAAACCGGAATACCCACTTTGCCTTGCCGACTGACTTTCCGGGAAAGAGATAGAGCCCTTGAACA
>NZ_SMLZ01000020.1 GCF_009711415.1 Roseibium denhamense | reverse complement strand
GTTTGAATGATAGCGCCACCGCCATGAGCAGCCATATAGCCGCCAGCATGTTTTGCCACGCAGAACATGGCATCTATGTTCACCGACATTATCTCCCGCCAAACATCCATTTGAAATTGCTCAACGGGCTTAAAGAACTGTCTTAATTCCTTTGGTTTACAGGCCGCGTTGTTGTGCAGGATGTCTAACCTACCAAATCGTGCAACTATCTTGGCTACAAGATCTGCAATATGCTCTTCTTCACGCAGATCGATAGCCGCGGCCATTGACTCTCCATTGAGGCCACTAGCAACTTCTTCTACGGATTGGATCTCTTGATCCACGACGACTACATGCGCG
>NZ_SMLZ01000014.1 GCF_009711415.1 Roseibium denhamense | reverse complement strand
GAACATGTCGCCGGATTATGCCCAGCCGGGCATGGCCAAGCTGGGCGATGTTCCACTTTATGCTGACGGCAAGCTGACCATCGCCGACCCGGATGCCGGGGAGAACGCGTTTGACACCCACGGACAAGGCATCGGTTATCACGGCACATATGGCGACTTGAACCTGAAAGCAGATGGAACCTGGCACTACTATGGAGATGCCGGCAGCCGGGCCGGGCTGGGCGGTCATCCCACGACGCGCGGAACGGTGATCGATCAACTGGGTGAAGGTCAGAGCCTGACGGACACGATCACGGTCTATT
>NZ_SMLZ01000088.1 GCF_009711415.1 Roseibium denhamense | reverse complement strand
GTTTGGATGTGAGAAATTTTGTGAAGGCGTCGGCCGTTCTTATTTGCGCCGGCTGTTTGTCTGGCCTGGCCGCATGCGGTCAGACGGGATCGAATTACAGACCTATTGTGGACGGGCCCAGGGATATGCGTATGAGCACGATCTGGGCCAATGCAAACAGCTCGCCGAGCAGCGTTCCTTGATGAACGATGAAACGAAAATGGCTGCCTTGGCCGGGGCTGCGCTTGGCGGAGTTGTCGGTGCCGTGGAAGCTGAAGACAATACTGCGCCGGGCGGAGCCATTGCGGGGGCACTCGTTGGCGGGGCCCTGGGAGCGGGTGGCGGCGCCATCAAGGCTCATGGCGAGCGCAAGGACATCGTCATGAATTGCATGCGCGGGCGCGGCCACCGGGTGGTTGGATGACTTGTGTTGCAACTGCCATTAATCGAGTGCGTTTGCAGTGGACATAAAGGACGCGATCCGGCGCGGGCTGGCGTGAAGCTTTTTGAAGATACGCCGCCAGCCCGCTGAAATACGTATTTTGACGGAGATCATTGGTGCTTCCGCATGGGTTTATGCTAGTCCAGATTTGACGTGTGAAACCAATGCCCGGGCGAAACAGGCCCGGGCGCATATTCTGGACGGTAATCTTGCAACCAAATCCTTTGCGCATTGGCACCCGGGGAAGCGCCCTTGCTTTGGCACAGGCCGAAGAAACCCGCGACCGGCTGAAGGCCGCCCACGGTCTTTCGGATGACGCCTTTGAAATTGTTGTCATCAAGACATCCGGAGACCGGATCCAGGACCGTCCGCTGTCGGAAGTTGGCGGCAAAGGGCTGTTCACGAAAGAAATTGAGGAAGCGTTGCTCGACAAGAGCATCGATATCGCCGTTCATTCGTCCAAAGACATGCCGACCGTGCTGCCGGATGGCTTGGAGCTGACCGCTTTTCTTCCAAGGGAGGATGTCCGGGATGCGTTTCTCTCTCCCAAAGCCCGGACCCTGACCGATTTGCCGCATGGCGCCGTTGTCGGTTCCAGCTCATTGAGACGTCAGGCCATGATCCGGCGCCTTCGCCCGGATATCGAAGTTGTCATGTACCGGGGAAATCTTCAGACCCGTATGCGGAAGCTTGCAGAAGGCGAAGTCGATGCAACCCTGCTGGCGGCGGCTGGCTTGAAGCGGCTCGGACTGGAAGGCGAGATCACAAGCTATCTTGAGACCGACCAGTTTTTGCCAGCGGTCGGGCAAGGCGCGATTTGCATCGAGAGCCGCAGTGGAGACACAGCGGTCTTGCAGATGCTTGCGGCAATTCACGATCCGGAAACGCAGATCCGCCTTGATGCGGAACGGGCCTTCCTGGCTGTGCTGGACGGCTCCTGCCGCACTCCGATTGGCGGCTTGGCCGTCCTTGAAAACGGCACCTTGCGTTTCAAGGGGGCCGTGCTGCGGCCTGATGGGACTGAGATGTATGAAGCAGAACGGACGGGACCGGCCGCCGATGCCGTCGCAATTGGCGAAGCGATCGGGCAGGAACTGAAGGCGCAAATGCCAGCAGATCTTTTTGCGGAGCACTAGGCGTTCATGCGGTTTCTGATCACCCGGCCGCAACCAGAATGCCGCAAGACGGCCGATATTCTGAGAGGCAGGGGACATGAGGCCGATGAGGCTCCGATGTTGAGCGCGGAGCCGATCCCATTTGAACTGCCAGACGCTGGACAAGGGACAGCTTTGGCCTTCAGCAGCCAAAGGGCCGTATATGCGTTGAACGGTGCAGCCCGCGCCGGACATCTGCGGCAGTATCCTGTTTTTGCGGTTGGTGATGCGACCGCGAATGCCTGCCGGGAGGCCGGCTATCAAACGGTTCTGTCTGCAAATGGGGATCTCACCGCGCTCGCACGAACGATCTTGCAAGCTGCGGATGACTTTGCCGTGCAGCAGGTGCTTTATTTTGCCGCACAAGACCGCGCGGGCGACCTTGCCGGGCTTCTTCAGGTAGAAGGGATACCCTGCCAAACTGTTGAGACCTACCGAATGGTGACCGTACCCACGCTTCCGGCCGAAATCCTGACAAATCTGTCGGGCGGGATCTATGACGGTGTTCTTGTTTATTCCAGGCGCACGTCTGAGGCCTTCGCGAGCGCCCTAAGTCAATCAAAAGGCACGTATGGCATTGGCAAGCTTCCGGTTTACGCCCTTTCAACAAGGGCCGGCGCGCCGCTTTCCGATGTGGCTCACCTGAAGATTTCACCGCATCCCCGTGAAGACGCGCTGTTGGACCTGGTGTTAGGGAAGTGTTAACCGGTTCCGGGGGAGTCGTTCTTTTGCAGCGCGCAATTCTCTTCGACGTGACGGTACCGCTCGGCGAAGAGGTGTGTATAGTGAATGTCTTGGAACCAAAAGAGGTTCAGGAGGAGAGCAGATGGCATCGGACAACAAATCCTCTGGTGGAACGGGTTCGCCTGGGGGAACCGGTTCGAAAGACAAGCCGGGTGCGTCTTCATCTTCTACACCTGCGAGTGGCGGCAAGAAGCCGGTCACGATTGATCTGACCGCCGAAAAAGTCGGTGACAAGGGCGCAGGATCCACGGGGCCTGGGTCAAGCAAAACATCAGCCTCGCCAACCAGATCGGGTTCTGCATCCAGCAGTGTCCCGGGGTCGGGCAGCCGGTCAGCGTCATCCACCTCAACCTCAAGCGCGTCAGCGGAGACGAGCGCTTCCAAAAGCAGCTCCTCCACAGACCCGAAAGCCACCGCCGACAAAAGCGGAAGCGCATCGGCTGGAAAATACGCGTCCTCATCGTCATCTTCTTCGGCCAAACCGGGCGCCAGCAGCTCCAGCCCGGCATCGGCCTCGTCCAGTTCAAGCCAGACCGGCACGTCCGCCGCATCGGCGCGCACCAGCACCACCGGATCTGCTACGCGCTCATCTGGTTCCAGCACTTTCTCCAATCCTCCGGCATCCGAGGACAAAGGCGGCGTCGGGGCTTTTGGCGTTCTCATTGCAGCCGTGATCGGCGGGATCATCGTCCTGGGCGGTGGCTTTGGTCTCTACCAGGCCGGCCTCATCAAGCTGAGCCCGGAGCAAAACCAGGAAGTGGCGCAGGCCCTGTCCGCGGCCGAGCGCAAGATTGCGGCTTTGGAGACAGAGCTTGGAACGGTGAGTTCGGCGGTTTCTAACCAGGACGCGGCCAACGCCGTTTCGGCACTGGAAAGCAAAGTGACTGCTCTTGAGGCGCAGATTGCCGATGCGGGATCGGATGCGTCCAGCGGCTTGTCTGCCGCTGTCGACAGCCTCAAACAGGAGTTTGACGGACTGCGCAGTGACATGGCAGCTGGCGGCACCGGTGACGGCGGCGGGGCGCCGGTCGACCTTCAGCCGCTTGAGACGCGCATAGCCAAACTCGAAGATGACAGCTCAACGACGTCTGGTGCGGCGGAAAAGCTCTCTGGAAGTTTGAGCGGGCTTGAAAGCGAGCTCGCCAGCATCAAGACGACCCTGTCTGACATGCAAAACCAGCTTTCGAACACGGAGGCGACGGCCAAGGCGGCTCAGACAGCAGTGTCCACCTCCGATGTGTCTTTGAAGACCCTCGCAGACAGTCAGGCGCGGGCGACCGAGACGTTGTCCAGCCTGTCCGCCGATATCCAATCGGTCGGATCTGCCAATAGCGCGGCTCTGGAAGATATTCGGGCTGAATTGAATCGTTGTCCGACCGTTTGGGACAGGTCGAGGCGACCATGGGCGATGCCACGGCCCGGGAAGTTGCTGCGCGCGCGCTCTCGGTTTCAGCCCTCAAGTCTGCCGTTGATTCCGGACGGCCGTACGAAACAGAGCTGGCGGCGGTCAAAGCCGGCCTGCCGTCCGATATCGATCTGCAGGCACTGGAAGCCCATGCGAAAACCGGCGTCGAACCGGTCTCCGTCCTTATTGCTCAGTTCCCAGCTGTTGCCCGTCAGGTTTACCAGACGTTCTCTGAGCCCGACCGGTCCGGCGATGTGCTGGACAGCTTCCTGGCCAGCGCCCGCTCGCTTGTTGCAGTGCGCGGCCCTGGGGATGCCGATGGGACGGGGCCTGAGGCTGTTCTGCGCCGCATGGAAAACGCGGTGTCGTCGGGCAAGCTTCAAGAGGCGATTACAGCCTATGATTCGCTTCCAGAATCCGCGCAGGCAGCAGCTTCTGACTGGGTGACGCGGGCGCGGGCACGCGTGGCCGTGGATACTCTGACGGATCAGGCATCCCAGGAAGTTCTAACTGCCCTGTCGGCCAAAGACAGTTGACCGGTAAAACCAGACCTGCCCGGAAATCCGTCCGGGTCCCAATAGCGAGCGCCGGTGATGTCCGGCCATGCATGGAGCGACAAACATGATCCGCATCCTCCTTATTGTTGCGGCGCTGTTCCTTCTTTCGATCGGTTTTGCCTGGATGGCAGACCTGCCGGGCACTGTTTCCGTAAGCTGGAACGGATATGTCTGGGAGCAGACGCCGGTGGTTGCCGCGATTGTCGCCGGTGTCCTGCTGGTTGTTTTCCTCCTGGCCGTTTGGGTGATCCGGGTTGTTTTAAAGTCGCCGCAGATCGCCAGCCGCTTTTTTCAGCGCCGCCGCAAGGACAAAGGCTACACAGCTTTGTCTCACGGTCTGATCGCACTTGGCACTGGAAACGCGAAACTCGCACGCCGTTATGCTCTGGATGCGGACCGGCTTCTTTCCGAAGAACCGGCGGCGAAGCTTTTGCTGGCACAAACGGCCCAGCTGGCGGGCAAAGACAGCGAGGCGCGCGAACGGTTCGAAGCGATGCTTGATGATCCGGCAACAAAGGCTCTTGGTTTGCATGGCCTGTTTGTTGAAGCAGAACGGCATAAGGAACCTTTGGCGGCCCGGCACTACGCCGAAGAGGCGGTCAAGACCCAGCCCGGGCTGGAATGGGCCGGAAAAGCGGTGCTTGGCTATCAGGCCGTTGCCCACAATTGGGACGAGGCGCTCAAGTCTCTTGAGCGCAACTATGCTTCCAAGATGCTCGATAAAAAAACCTACCGGCGTCAACGGGCTGTGATTTTGACCGCTTTGGCGCAGGACCTTGAAGACGGCAACCCTGACCGGGCCTATGCTCTGGCCAAGGAAGCCCATGGCCTTGCTCTGGATCTTGTCCCCGCCGCAGTGACGGCGTCACGTCTTGCCACCCGCCGGGGTGATATCCGCAAGGCGTCCAAGGTGCTGGAGGCGACCTGGCGCTTGGCCCCGCATCCTGACCTTGCCGAGACATATGCGCATGTACGGACGGGCGATTCTGCGGTTGACCGGTTGAAGCGCGTTAAATCCTTGTCGGCGCAACGGGCCAACACTTCAGAAGGGGCTGTCGCTATTGCGCGCGCAGCCTTGGAAGCGCGGGAGTTTGACGAAGCGCGTGCGCAACTCAAGAAAGTGTTGCAATCCGAGTCGACACGTTCGGCCTTCCTGCTGATGGCGGAAGTTGAAGATGCGGAGACAGGGGACAAGGGACGCATCCGCGATTGGCTGGCAAGAGCGGTTCGAGCGCCTCAGGACAAGGCCTGGGTTGCCGACGGGATTGTCTCCGCCGACTGGCAGGCGGTGTCTCCCGTAACCGGGCGGATTGATGCATTCCAATGGGTAACGCCGTCCACCCTGGATGATGAGTCCGGTGATGTTCTGGAAGACAGCATGTTCGATGCGCCGGTGCTCCCGCCGGTAAGTGCTCCGGCACAGGAAGCGGAACCGGAAGTTCAAAGCGCCCCGGTGGCCAAAGCCGATGCCGAGCCAGCCGCAAAGGCAGAGACGGATGTTGCCACCGCCGACGTTGAGCCAGCTCAGGAGAAAGAGGCAGCCCCCGCTGCACCGGAGCCATTGGAAACGCAGAAAAAGGTGACGGTTAGCAGTGTGAAAGAGGGATATGAAGGAACCACGGAGGACGTGAAGTACGCGCCGCCGCTTCATGACCTTCCGGATAAGGACGATGTTGTGGCAGCAGGCAAGCCGGAGCCCAAAACCGAAGGCATCGGGAGCAAGCCGCCTGAAACGGGTGCAGCACCTGAAGTGCCGGCCGAGAAAGCTGACCAAAAACCGGCAGAGCCCGCTCACGGAGAAGGGGCCGGTGCGAACGGGGCTTCCAAGGACGACGACAAGCCGATTACATTTGCATTGTCCCGCATGCCGGATGATCCCGGTACGGACGAGGATGATGGAGAACAGGAGAAAAAGAGCAACCGCCCGCGCTTTTTCAATTGATCTGCACGTTTCCACCGGACATTCGCGTGACCTTGCTTGGAGCGGTGGCAAAGATTGGTCGACATCTGCCGTTGGTGCTGAAAACAGCCCATATGGCGGGTGCGTGCGGCGATGGAAAAGGCGGCGGCAAACCACTTGCATCTGCCGCCAAGCTCCGGTAATTACCGCTCCACTTGATCGGCGCCTGTCCCGGTATGTTTTGAGGGCCGCGCCCAATTGCTGCTGTAGCTCAGCTGGTAGAGCACGTCATTCGTAATTAGCGGGTCCGCTAGAGATTGACGTTCGATGCCAAACCGTTGTCGGCGGCGCATGAAATATAGTAGGGCGATAGTAGTGCCCTGCGTCTGGTTAGGCCGCTGTAGCTCAGTTGGTAGAGCACGTCATTCGTAATGATGGGGTCGTAGGTTCGAGTCCTATCAGCGGCACCATTCTTCTCCTGCAAAATCAAATCGTTGTTTCTTTCCGGGCCTTTTCAGCGTTAAGCGGATAATGGATCTTCCGTCTGCCGCAAAACCAACACACCCGGTATGCGCAGGTGGTTGGGTGTTTGAAGCATGTATGGGCGCGCGGATTTCGCCAAAAACTCAACCGTGAATGGCATAAATAAATATTTCTCATTTCTATATTTGATGTTTCACATTTTAAATTTTTGTTGAATCAAGTTCTTGCAAAAATTGCATAGAGTTAAACTTGACATTGCTGCGTATACAATTGTTTAGGAAGTTGAATGGTAATTGTTAACGTGCTTCAGGCGTAAGGCAGCGCGAGAAGGAAGTGCGAATTGATACATAAAATGATCCGCGTGTTGGTCGCCGATGACAGTGGCGTGGCCCGCGAAGTTGTAAATGACGGTATCAAGGTTCACCGGAACAAGCGGTACATTGAAATCGACAATGTCGATAATGGCCGTGCTGCGCTCGATATTCTGAAGAAAAAGCAAATTGATATTGCCTTCATCGACATCAACATGCCTGGCCTTAAAGGCCCGGATGTCGTTGCTGCCATGCGCGAGACCAAGTCGACCGATTGCCTTGCGGTCGTGATCTCCAGCAACATGGATGAGCGCGCGGAGGCCATGCTGAAGCACTTCGGCGCCTATCATTTCCTGCAAAAGCCATTCCGGACCGAAGACGTGGCGGACATCGTTGCCACCTACATGGTGATGACCACATCTTATCCAATCCTGATCGTCGACGATTCAGCCACGATGCGGAAACTCACGCGGAAGATCCTGGAGAACAGCCGATTTGATTTTGAAATTGCCGAGGCCGACAGCGCTCAGGCGGCGCTGCGGGCCTTGTCTACGGGAAAGTTCAAGATCGTGCTGACCGATTTTCACATGCCCGGTGTCGATGGAATTGAGCTCGCAGGCTCCATCCGCGATCTGTCCAGCAAGATCGGCATTTACATGATGTCGACCAACGAAACGACCTACCTGGAGCGCTCCGCGGCCTTTGTCGGGATCTCCGGCTTTTTAAAGAAGCCTTTCACGCCGCAAGACATTGATACGATCATGCATGAATATCTGGATATCAATGCGCCGAAGTTCGGCAAGGTCCGGGACATGTTCAGCTTCCTTGCCCGGGACAAGAAGGCCTCTTAAAGGTCTTCCCTCGCGGCAGGTATTGCAGCACTTTTTCCCGAAAGTTTGATCAGCTGCGTTCGCCTGCTGGTTACATTGATTTTGGATTTCCGGCAGCTTTGCTTGATTATCCAGCTGTCTCTTGATTCAATACGATGAATCGCAAAAGGCTGTCCGCAAGGGCCGGTACCGTCCATCAGCAGCTTGGAGCAAAGCGTGGGTAAGGCGGCCAGACTCGAATTTGTTCGCAGACTTCTTCCGCTGTGTCTGGCGGTCGCCGGCATTGTTGGCTGGTTTGCCTTCATGTCTGCCATCAGCAGCATCTTGTGCATTGCCGCCGCCGTTGGAATTTATTCAGCGATGCCCTATCCGGTTGTCCCGTCCGGTGCGATCCGGCCGGTGTCCCAGCCGCCGGTCATGGTCATTGACATGATTGGTTTCTTTATAGGCCTTGTGTTCTTTCCGCTCGCGATCCTCGGCATGACGCTCAGCACCGGGGCCTTAGCGCTGGCAGCATTGTTCTGCCTTGTTCCGGCATGCTTCTCCCTTGTGCTTTTTTCGATCTCCGTCCGTCAATTGACCTCATGGGTTCGGTTTTTCAACAACGGGTTCGAGTTCACTCAGTTCTCACTGAGGGTTCGTGTCACCTATGAGGAACTCAGCGGCGTCAAGATCAGGACCTGGCAGGCACCGGGTCTTGCCGCCTGGTTTCAAGCGACCATTGGTTCGCTGGGGCGGCGGAAGGCAACATTGCTGAATGGGTCTGAAACCACCAAAACCATGGTGTTCGTCAGAAACGATGGCGTGACCTTTACCATCTCGTCCGAACTGATCCCTGACCTGCAGCGGGTTCTGATCGCGATGGACCGTGCCGGTCTCGAGCTTCCCGACGGGATTAGTGAATACCAGCGCAAGAAGATCCGCCAGCGCCGCGAGCGCATGTATGGCGGGCCGCCCAAACCGCCGGTTCATGAAGAGCAGCTTCAAGTTGCCCGGATAGCCGCTCTGATCGAACATGCCCGCCGCAATCCAAACGGCTGATCCACGGTTCTAAACCCACCTTCCGCAGTCAATTGCATTTCGTAGGACAGCAGGGAACATCTGTCATTGTGCGACCCAGGACGGCTTCCGTTTTTCGAAAAATGCGGAGATGCCTTCCTGCGCTTCCGGGGTCTCCCACGCATCAGCCAGTTGGCGGATCGTGTCGTCAATGACCTCTGCGGTGATGGCAGGGCCTAAGGAACGCGCCAGTGCCTTGGCCGCAGCGACTGCCGCTGGTGCCGCACCGAGATAGGGTTTGATTTCCGCTTCAATGGCCGCATCCATGTCTGCCCCGGAAACGGCTTTGGCAATGAGGTCCATTTCTCTCGCTTCTTCGGTGCCAAAAATCCGGGCCGACATGAAAACGCGCCGGGCCTTGCCTTCACCCATGCGTGCCAGCACATAAGGGCTGATTGTTGCGGGGATTAGTCCGAGACGGACCTCCGTGAGACCAAACTTGGCCGTATCGACCGCGACGACTGTGTCGCAGACACTCATCATGCCGATTCCTCCGCCGAATGCCTGCCCTTGAACACGGCCGATCAACGGCTTGGGCATTTCATTCAGCGCCTGAAGCATGGCCGCGAGCTTCCGGGCTTCGCTCATGCGGGTCGTGCGGCTCGCCTGAAACTGCTCCCGCATCCATTCCAGGTCACCGCCAGCGCAAAAACTCGAGCCGGCGCCGGTCAAGACAACCACCCGTACAGTCTCATCGCGGCCAAGCGCCTGAGCTGCCTCCGTCAGCTCGGAAATCATCAAGGCAGACAGGGCATTGTGTTTGTCGGGCCGGTTCAGTGTCAGGGTGGCAACACCGCGTTCGTCGGACGTCAGGCTTATGGTGGCGTAACTCATTGGGGGGCACTCCGGAGGCTCTTGGCAAATGATGCGGCCTCTAGCAGTTGTGTGGCGTTCAATCCGGTGTCAAATCCCTTGCGCTGCATCAGATCCACCACCGCTTCGGTTGCAACATTGCCTTTGGCGCCGGGCGCATAGGGGCAGCCGCCGAGGCCGCCGATTGCGCTGTCGAAGGTGCGCAGGCCTCTTTCGAGACTCAGTTCGATATTGTCCAGTGCGCGGCCTTTGGTGTCATGGTAATGCCCGGCAAGCTTTGCGGCCGGAACAACGGACAAGACTGCGTCCAGCATCGGGGCAAGCGTTTCAGGCACGGCAGCGCCGATCGTGTCCCCAAGTGAAATTTCATAGCAGCCGAGTTCAAGCAGGCTCCCGGCAACCTCTGCAACTTTGTCTGGAGGGGTGGGGCCGTCATACGGGCAGTCGGTGACGCAGGAAACATAACCGCGCACGGGCATTGCGTCTTCGGCGGCTTTTTCCAGGAGCGGTTTGAAGCGTTCGATACTTTCCGCCACCGAGCAATTGATGTTCTTCTTCGAAAAGCCTTCCGAAGCAGATCCGAATATGGCGACTTCGTCAGCGGACGCCCGCCGCGCGGCAGTGTACCCCTTCACGTTCGGTGTCAGGACGGAATAGACGACCGCAGGGTGCCGGTAGATGCCGTCCATGACGTCCCCGGCATCCGCCATCTGCGGCACCCATTTGGGGCTAACAAAACTGGTGACCTCGATTTTGCGAAACCCGCATGCCGAGAGCATATCCACCAACTCGATCTTTTTTTCGGTTGGAACGAAGGTCTTTTCGTTCTGCAGCCCGTCCCGCGGGCCCATTTCAAAGAGGGTGACAAACTCGGACATGGTTTGGTCTTCTACCTGCGTTTCAGTGGCTCAAGTCTCTTTTTCCGTGCGGCCCTTGCCGGGCTCGATCCGGTAATGGCGATCAGGGAGATGCGCTCCCCTTCATCATCCCCTATCGCCATTCGTATCGGCTGCGCGGGTGCGCAGTTCGCGGCGGATGACTTTGCCGGTTGTGGTCATCGGCAAGGCGTCAACAAACTCGATCTCGCGCGGATACTCGTGGGCGGCAAGCCGGATCTTGACGAAGTCCGCGATTTCCTTGGCCAACGCATCCCCCGGCTCGTGACCAGCCTTCAACACGATGAAGGCCTTGACGATTTCGGTCCGTTGCGGGTCCGGTTTGCCGACCACTCCGGCCAGTGCGACAGCCGGGTGCTTGATGAGGCAATCCTCGATTTCACCAGGCCCAATCCGATAGCCGGATGACGTAATGACATCATCGTCCCGGCCGACAAAGCGGATCCAGCCGCCTTCGTCTTTCATGCCGGTGTCTCCGGTCAGCAGCCAGTCGCCCGCAAATTTTTGCCGTGTTGCATCCGGATTGTTCCAATATCCGAGGAACATGACCGGGTCCGGCCGCTCAACGGCGATGTTGCCCAGTGTTCCATCGGCAACGGGTGTTCCGTTGTCATCGACAATAGCCACATTGTGCCCCGGAACCGGGCGCCCCATAATCCCCGGCCGTGCGTCCATGACTTTGTGGCAGCTCGACACGATCATGTTGCATTCGGTCTGGCCGTAGAACTCATTGATCGTCAGTCCAAACGTCCGGCGCCCCCACTCAATCAGTTCAGCGCCAAGGGTTTCGCCTCCAGAGGCAATGGATCTCAGGTTCAGTTTGTAATGGGTTTCAGGCACCGGCACTTGCCGCATCATTTTGAGCGCTGTCGGAGGGAGGAAAGTGTTCCGGATCTTATGCGCTTCCAGCAGTTTGAACGCTGCTTCTGCCGTGAATTTCTTGAACCGGCAGGCGACAACCGGAACCCCCAGATAAAGTGCTGGCATCAGAACGTCGAGCAATCCGCCGATCCAGGCCCAATCTGCCGGCGTCCAGATCCGGTCATCTGGCTGGCCGAGGAAATCGTGGCTCATTTCGACACCGGGCAAGTGACCGAGCAAGACGCGATGCCCGTGAAGGGCGCCTTTTGGCTGCCCGGTGGTGCCGGAAGTGTAGATGATAATCGCCGGATCGTCGGCCCGTGTTTGGAAGGGAGAAAAGGTGCCTTCGTGTCCAGCCATGTGACTGTGGAGATCTTCGGCCCCGTCTTGATCACCATCTGCGCAAAAAACAGTTGCCAGGTCGGGAAGGCTGTCGCGCAGCCCGTCCAGCTTCGCGGCCCCTGCAGCATCCGTAATGACGGCCTTCGCCCCTGAGTTTGCAAGGCGGAACCCCAAGGCCTCTTCACCAAATAAAGTGAACAACGGGATCGAAATGGCCCCGAGCTTCAAGGCTGCGATATGTGCAATGGCTGTCTCCAGCCGTTGCGGCATCAAGACCCCAATGCGGTCGCCCGGTTGAATGCCACGTGCCGTGAGAAGATTCGCAAGCTGATTGGAGAGCTGTTTCAGATCGGCATAACTGTAGCTGACGGTGTCCCCATCCTCGTCCGCGACAACCAGGGCTTCCCGGTGAGGGGCACGGTCGGCCCAGTCGTCGCAGACCGCTACGCTGATATTGAAATATTCTGGCACCTCCCACGAAAAACGGCTGGCCAAATCGTCATAAGACCCGGCGTCATGCGGCAGCATCACTATCCTCCGCAGCAAGGGCCAGAAGGATCGTGCCATCGGTTACCTGGTCGCCCTCACGCACCAGAACCTCGCCGAGAACACCGTCGCGCGGGGCTTTGAGCGTGTGTTCCATTTTCATGGCTTCAAGGATCACAAGCGGCTGGTCTTTGCTGACTTTGTCACCGGCTTGTGCCGACAGGACTTTAACGAGCCCAGGCATGGGAGCAATCAGCTGATCGCCTGCACCTGCGGTCTCGTCATCCGCACTCAGCATGTCCGGGAGGCCGATCACGTAGGCATTGCCGTTGAGGAACACCGTCAGGTTTGACTTTCCTTCAATCACCACAGCGGACGCCCGGTGGCCATCGCTTTCGTAAATGTACCGGCCTTGGGCAGCTTCCAGCAGGGTGTAGTTCTTGATGCCGTTTTCCAGGTGCACGGAAAAACGCCGGTTTCCAAGCGCCTGCACCTCTACGTCCATTCGATCACCCCGGATATCAAGAAGCGCGAATTGCCGTGAGGCGCTCCAGATCCGCCAGCCGGCAAGTGTGTCGAATGGGTCGTTGCTGCCTGCCGGTTTCGTCAACCCGAGTGCCGTGAGGGCTGCAAGCGCGATTGCGTCATCGGGCAAAGCAGGCTCTTCGATCAATGTGTCGAGGTCGCGCCCGATGAGACCCGTGTCGACGTCCCCCTTTGCGAAACCTTCATGGCGGCAAAGCGCTGCCAGGAACCCGGCATTGGTGACGCACCCCGCCACTTCTGTCGCCTCAAGGGCTGCAAGGAGTTTCCCAAGCGCAACATCGCGCGTGCCGCCGAAGGTGACCACCTTTGCGATCATCGGGTCATAGAAAGGCGATATCTCATCGCCGGAGCGAACGCCGCTGTCGACCCGGGCGGTGTCTTCAGGAAGTTTCAGGTGATCGAGGGTCCCAATTGCGGGCAAGAACCCTTTTGCAGCATCTTCCGCATAGAGCCGGGCCTCGAACGCCCAGCCGGAGAACGTAATGTCATCTTGCGTTTTCGGAAGCGGCTCGCCGGAGGCGACCCGGAGCTGCCATTCGACGAGGTCCTCGCCGGTGATCATTTCGGTCACCGGGTGTTCGACCTGTAGCCTAGTGTTCATTTCCATGAAATAGAACCGGTCTGACCGGAGGCCTTCTGATACGTCGGCAATGAACTCAATCGTTCCAGCACCCGAGTACCCAATGGCCTTTGCGGCTTTTACCGCCGCTTCGCCCATGGCCGCGCGCATTTCTTCCGGCATGTCCGGGGCCGGGGCCTCTTCGATCACCTTCTGGTGCCGGCGTTGCAAAGAACAATCGCGCTCGAACAGATGGACGGCATTGCCGTGATTGTCGCCAAAAACCTGTACTTCGATATGCCGCGGCTTGGTCAGATACTTCTCAATAAGAACCCTGCCGTCGCCGAAGCTGGTAAGGCCTTCCCGCTCGGCCGCCTGAAGAGCTGTGATGAACTCGTCGGCTGTGTCCACGCGGCGCATTCCCTTGCCGCCGCCGCCGGCCCGGGCCTTGATCAGAACAGGATAGCCAATTTTCCCGGCCTGGATTTTTAAGAACCCAGGGTCCTGTGTCTCCCGGTGATACCCCGGAACAATTGGGACCCCCGCCTTTTCCATCAGGGCTTTGGCCGCATCCTTCAGACCCATGGCCCGGATTGCATCGGCGCTTGGGCCAATGAAGGTGATACCGGCCGCATCCAGCGCGTCCACGAAATCCGGGTTTTCAGAGAGAAACCCATAGCCCGGATGGACAGCTTGAGCTCCGCTTTGCTGGCATACCTTGATGATTTCATCGATCTTAAGATAGCTCTCGGCAACAGGTGCCGGGCCAATCCGGTAGGCTTCGTCCGCCATGGCAACATGTTTGGCCGAGGCGTCCGCGTCGGAATAGACCGCGACCGTTTTGATGCCAAGCTTGCGGGCTGTTTCCATGACCCGGCAGGCGATCTCGCCACGGTTGGCGATGAGGATTTTCTTGAACATCAGGTGCGTCCTTCTGAATTCAGAAATGACTGGACGAAATAGGCGATGGCTTCTGGAGCGTCTTCCTGCATGAGGTGACCCGCCCCGGCAACTGTCACAAACCTTGAACCTGGAATGAGATCATGAAGTTCCCGCCCCCGTTCAATCGGGATCCACTCATCATCTTCGCCCCACAGGATTTGGGTCGGACAGCGGATCAGGGAGTACTGGTTCTGGACCTCATCCGTGTAGCACTGGTCCATCTGTGCGATTTGCCGGTAAAATGAGGCCTGCTTCTCCACGCCTATCCATTGGTTCGCATAAGGCGCAAGTGTATCCGCTGTCGCTGTTTTCTTCATGGCCGATTGCAGGTAGGCGGGAAGAATAGCCTCATGCATGTAGCCCGGCATGCCCGAGAAAGCTGCTTCATGGTGTTTGACATGCTGGACAAGGGGCGAGCCCCACGGACGCACAGCTACGGGGTCGATTAACGTCAGACTGTTGTAATCGACGCCGTCAATTAGGTGTGCACGCAGAGCCGTGGCGCCACCAAAATCATGGGCTACAACGTCTGGTCTTTCCACTTTCCAATAGGAGACAAGCGCCGCAAACAACCGGTTCTGAATTCCAAGCGACACGTCAGCGTTTGGCCGGTCGGAATTGCCATACCCGAGCATGTCATAAAAATAGACCTTGTGTTCCGTTGCGAGCAGCGGTGCCAGGCGTGACCATTCGTAGGACCAGAACGGGGTTCCATGCATCAGGATCAGCGGCGCGCCTTCGCCGATTGCGCCCCAACGAATTGTGTGGCCCTCAAAGTTAAAGGTTTCAGGCGTTTGCCAGGTCATTTGAGGTCCTCGATCAGTCGGAAACGTTCGCAAACGAGCATCATGTCCGGATCAAAACCGCCGTTTCGCTCGAAATAGCTTTGGTGATCTTTTTGCCAGCCTTCGAGCGTGTCGTTTTCCCCTTCCGCCAGTGCAAACTTCACGTCCACATCACGGAAGCGACGGGTGGTCACTTCGACAGTTTCGATCACGATGGCGGGTGTACCGTCCCAGTTGAGCGCAATATCCGTGCGCCCTACAACGGGCATGGCTTCGCCGCCCTCTTGAAAGCCTCGCAAAGCTCCGCAAGTCGCAGTCTTTTTGCCGTCCCGGACAAGCGCAATAAGCTCAGCAGAGAGAGCTGGGCTGTCACCGAATTTGAAGGTCTCGGCGCCTGGATATTTTTGTTTGAGGATTTCGAGATTCATCACATCACATCCGGAACAGGCCAAATTTGGTGTCTTCGATCGGGGCGTTGAGTGCCGCCGACAGGGAAAGACCCAAAATGTCCCGTGTCTTGCGCGGGTCGATGATGCCGTCATCCCAGAGCCGCGCGGTTGCGTAGAGCGGGTGTCCCTGTTCCTCGAACTGGTCAATGACAGGTTGTTTGAAGGCCGCTTCTTCTTCGCTTGTCCAGGATCCGCCTTTCCGTTCGATGCCATCACGGCGCACGGTTGCCAGAACACCAGCTGCCTGTTCGCCGCCCATCACCGAGATGCGCGAGTTTGGCCAGGTCCACAGGAAGCGGGGCGAATAGGCGCGGCCGCACATGCCGTAGTTTCCGGCCCCAAAAGACCCGCCAACCAGCATGGTGATTTTCGTAACCTTCGTGGTGGCAACAGCGGTCACCAGCTTGGCACCATCTTTAGCGATCCCGCCGCTTTCGTATTTCTGGCCGACCATAAAGCCGGTGATATTCTGCAAGAAGACCAAAGGCACCTTACGCTGAGAGCAGAGCTCGACAAAGTGGGCACCCTTGACCGCGCTTTCGGAGAAGAGAACTCCGTTGTTTGCGATAATGCCGACCGGCATGCCGTGAATATGGGCAAATCCGCAGACGAGTGTTGTGCCGTAGCGGGCCTTGAATTCGTCAAAGCGGGACCCGTCGACCACCCGGGCGATTACCTCCCGGATGTCGTAGGGGGTCTTGAGATCGGCGGGGACGACACCGAGGATTTCATCCGGGTCATAAAGAGGATCCTCAGACGCCTGGACCACAACATCCATGACCTTTTCACGGTTGAGGCTCGCGATGGACCGGCGGGCAAGTGCCAGCGCATGGGCATCGTCCCGCGCAAGGTGATCAGCGACGCCTGACAGACGGGTATGGACATCGCCGCCGCCCAGGTCTTCCGCCGAAACCTCTTCTCCGGTTGCCGCTTTCACCAGCGGAGGACCGGCAAGGAATATCGTGCCCTGGTTTTTGACGATAATCGTCTCATCGGACATGGCCGGAACATAGGCTCCGCCTGCCGTGCAAGACCCCATGACAACGGCGATCTGGGCAATGCCCTTGGCAGACATGTTGGCCTGATTGAAGAAAATCCGGCCGAAATGGTCCCGGTCCGGGAAGACTTCGTCCTGATTGGGCAGGTTCGCCCCGCCGCTGTCGACCAGATAAACGCAGGGCAGGTTGTTCTGCTCGGCAATTTCCTGAGCCCGCAGATGTTTCTTGACCGACAGCGGATAGTAAGTGCCGCCTTTCACCGTTGCATCATTTGCAAGGATCATCACTTCCTGGCCCTCGACCCGGCCAATGCCTGCGATCATGCCAGCTGCAGGAGCCGCGCCGTCATACATGTCGTGCGCTGCAAGCATTCCGACTTCCAGGAAGGGAGACCCTGGATCAAGTAAACGCGATACGCGCTCACGCGGGAGGATCTTGCCTCGGGACACATGCCGGTCGCGGGCCGCTTGACCGCCGCTGTCCAGCGCGGCCTGGGCGGCGGCCTTGATCTCGGCCATGGCTTTTCCGTGGGCTTCCACGTTGGCGGCGAACTCGGCACTCTTGGGCGATAGGCTCGATTTCAGGATGCTCATGTCATCCAGTCTCCCTTGGGGATTGCCCCGGTGCCCGCAGGACTGCGTTCTGCACCAGGTTCACATAGTGATCTTCAATGTCGGATTTGCTCAGTGGGCCGCTTTCGCGGAACCATGCCGGGATCCCCGTAAGCATCGCGATGATCGCCCGGGTTGTGACTTTCGGGTGCTCGGGCGTGTAACGTCCATCCTGAGCGCCCTTTTCCAGGATCTCCGTCAGGATCGCTTCATATTTGCGCCGCTCGGTCTCGATGGTTTCGAAGTTGTCCGGCTCGAGATTGCGCAGTTCCATATACGAAATGAACACTTCATCGGCGCGCTCTAGGTGATAGCGGACGTGAAACCGCACAAACCTCTCCAGGGCGTCCATATGATCGGGAAAGTCGGCGGTTTCCCAGGCATCCAGCAGCTGGGCCATATGGCCGAGCATCAGGTCGTTTAAGATATCCTGCTTCGTCTGGAAGTGATTGTAGAGCGCGCCGGGCCGGACACCGACATCAGACGCGATTTCGCGCATGGACACCGCGGCATAGCCAGCCTGGGCAAAACGCTTCATCGCGGCAGCCCGGACACGGTCCGCCGTCGCTTGGCCTTTTGCACGGGTCTGCACCTTTGTGTCTTGAGCCGCCATCTCGTCCTCCTAACACAATAAATAAATGAACGATCATTCATTTACAAGAACTTTCGTCCCGTGCATTCTGTGAGTGTGTGGGAGGCTGCTGACAGAAAAGGGATAAGCCCGTTTTGTCACCTGTTTGTCATGGCTCATGGTTCAAACGGGTTGGACGGCATATGGTGCTGGCTCGCACTGTTGCGGCCCCAAAAGCAGAATAGAGGATGCGCGGATGACTGAAGACGCCAAGACCTGGGTAGAGGCCGAGTGGGCCGATAGCCTCGATGAGGAAATCGAACAGGAGATCGACGATCTTCTGATTGCGAAAGATCTCGCATTCATCGCTGACAAAAAGCACAAGTCGGAAATTGACCGGAAGGTCTATTTTCACGAGTTGCTGCGGTTGCAGGCCGAGCTTGTAAAGCTGCAAGACTGGGTCCAGCACACCGGTGAAAAGGTCGTGGTGGTATTCGAAGGCCGCGATGCCGCCGGCAAAGGCGGGGTTATCAAGCGCATTACGCAGCGCCTCAATCCGCGGGTTGCCCGTGTTGTTGCACTTCCCGCGCCGACCGAGCGCGAAAAAAGCCAATGGTACTTTCAGCGCTACGTTCCGCATTTACCTGCAGCCGGGGGAAATGGTTCTCTTCGACCGCTCCTGGTACAACCGCTCCGGCGTCGAGCGGGTCATGGGGTTTGCGACCGAAGATCAGGTCGAGCAGTTCTTCAATGACGTGCCCGAGTTTGAGCGCATGTTGGTCCGGTCCGGCATCCGCCTAATCAAGTACTGGTTCTCCATCACTGACGAAGAGCAGCAGCTGCGCTTCTTGATGCGGATCCACGACCCTTTGAAACAGTGGAAGCTCTCCCCAATGGACCTTCAGTCCCGTGTGCGCTGGGAAGACTACACAAAGGCCAAAGAAGACACTTTCGAACGCACGAACATTCCGGAAGCGCCCTGGTTCATCGTTGAAGGCAACGACAAGAAACGCGCCCGGCTTAACTGCATCAGTCATCTGTTGTCGATGATGCCGTATGAAGAAGTGCCGCATGATCCGATCACCTTGCCGGAGCGCCGTTTTAATCCTGATTATGAGCGTAAGGTGCTTCCGGAGCATCTGTACGTTCCGGAGAAATACTGACGGATCACAGGGGCGCGCATTTGCATGACCAAGTGTTCAAAAGCGCTTGGTCATATGCCCGCTTGTACCTCCCGTTTGCCGCAGTGAAGTCGGCCGCCACCTGATGTTTTTGGGGCGGCGCCTGTGAGCGTGCGCTGCTGAAATGTCCGGCTCCGTTCCTGGAGCCCTTGCGGCTGCAGCTGCGGGATGTATGCATATGCTCATGCGAGAAAACTCACTGAAGGACGGACGTGGGACCGAACATGAGCGGGGTCAATGAATGAGTGATCGGAAAGTGCGCTGGGGAATCCTTTCAACGGCGAAAATCGGCCGCGAGAAAGTCATCCCCGGCATCAAGGGCTCCAGAACCGGTGTTGCAGCTGCAATCGCCTCGCGTGATCTGCAAAGGGCAAAAGAGGCTGCGGACGCGCTCGGCATTGAAAAGGCTTACGGATCCTATGAGGAGCTGCTCTCAGATCCTGATATCGATGCCATCTATAATCCGCTGCCAAACCATCTCCATGTGCCGCTTACCATTCAGGCCGTTCAGGCTGGCAAGCATGTCCTTTGCGAGAAACCCATCGCCTTGACCGAAGCTGAAGCCCGTCAGCTTTTGGAGCTTCCCAAAGACAAGCTCGTGGCGGAGGCATTTATGGTGCGGGCCCATCCGCAATGGATCAAGGCGCGCGACATCATCCGGTCGGGAGAGCTCGGTGAGGTGAAGGCCATCCAGTGCTTCTTCAGCTACTTCAACGACGATCCAGGCAATATCCGCAATCGGGCAGATATTGGCGGCGGTGCCCTGCTTGATATTGGTTGTTATACAATGCTGGCGGGCCGGTATTTTTTCGAAGCCGAGCCTCAGTGTGTGGTTTCCCTTATCGACAAGGATCCGGAGTTTGGGACCGACCGGCTTACAAGCGCACTTCTGGATTTTGGCAATGGCCGCCACCTGAATTTCGTCGTTTCGACCCAGTTGACCGCCTATCAGCGGTTTCACGTCGTGGGCACCAAGAAGCGGCTTGAGATTGTTATTCCGGTGAACGCTCCGCAAGGGGAGGCGGTGCAGGTCCGGCTGGACGATGGCTCGCTGCTTGGTGATGCTTCCATGCAATCGCACATCCTTGCGCCCTGCGACCAATACGGCGAATTGATCGACGTCTTCGGCGGCGCGGTTCTCGGTACCGCACCACTTGAATTCGAAGCGGCGGATGCCGTGCAGAACATGAAAATCCTGGATGCCTTATTTGCATCAGCGGATCAGGGAAAGTGGATTGCCCTTTAGGCCGAGCACTGCGTCTTTTTGCGAAACCACTGGACCGGCAGCGAAATCATCTCCCCAAACGAAAACCCCGCCAAACTGGCGGGGTTTTGAATGTCCGGATTGCTGATTGCTTACTTCAGCGGAGCCAGCACCATGACCATCTGACGGCCTTCAAGCTTCGGGTGGGATTCCACCTTGGCAATCTCGGAGGTCTCGTCACGAACCTTGTGCAGAAGTTTCATGCCGAGATCCTGGTGCGCCATTTCACGTCCACGGAACCGGAGCGTAACCTTGACCTTGTCGCCGTCATTGAAGAAGCGCAGCATGTTTTTCATCTTCACTTCGTAGTCGTGCGTGTCGATGTTCGGACGCATCTTGATCTCTTTGATCTCGACGGTCTTCTGCTTCTTGCGGGCTTCTGCGGCTTTCTTCTGAGCCTGATACTTGTATCGGCCGTAGTCCAGAATTTTGCAAACCGGCGGGTTGGCGTTCGGTTGGATTTCGACCAGATCCAAACCTGCCTCAGATGCAATATCCATTGCTTCTTCGGTCAGGATGACACCGCGGTTGGCGCCTTCATGGTCAATCAACTGGACTTCGCGGACGCGAATTTCATTGTTAGTGCGCGGGCCTTCCTTCGTTGGAGGCGGGGCGCGGAACGGACGGCGAATGGTCGCAATCTCCTCTGTCGTTTCACTAGCAGCAATGTAGGCTACCTACACGAAAACCCTCGGAACTCAAGTACCAAGGCCTTCATTAATCACCTAAATGCCATTCTTTAAAGTCCTGCGAATCTGGCAAAAAGTCAACCGAAAACACAGCGGAACCGGGCGTTTATCGCCCTTGCCGGGCACGGACCCGATCGCGTAAAGGCAGATCTCATGTCTGCGGCAATCGGGCATTTTGTCCGCATGGGTTGTCAATGGACTGCCTGCGGGCCACCTAATGCGGTGGAAAGATACGGAAGGAACAGTCTTGAACGGCAGTCGTCTGGTGTTTCAGCTCCTCAAGATCGTGGTTGGGTTTGTTTCAGCTTTGGTATTGTGCAGCCTTTTCCTTACCTGGGGCTTTTTTCAGTGGGACCTTCCGGAAGACCATCCAGCTGTCTGGGGGGCGATTACCGGCACGGGTCTTGTGACGGCAAGCGTCATTGGTTCGGTGGTCGCAGTGCCCGCCGGTCTGGTCATATTGCTGGCCGAACTCTTCCGGGTCCGCAGTCTCCTGGTTTATCTGGCCGGTGCGGGATTGATGGCCTTTGGGCTTTGGACACTCGGGGCAGGGGACTCGCAGACGGGCTTGCGGCCCGGCACATCAGTCGCTTTGGCAGCGGGCTTCGTGGCCGGAGCTGTCTATTGGGGCATTGCGGGCCGCACAGCTGGATCCTGGCGGGCCCGTCCAGCATCCGGGGCCCGGGAAACAAACGCTGACTAAACGGCGTCGTCGTTGAATTCTTCGTCCTTCAATGCATCACGTGCGGCAGCGTAATGATCATCGCGCATATGACTGCGTACCATTGCAATTGCAGCCATCAGAACCGTTGCATCATCGCCGAAGCCGAACCCAAGGATAAAGTCTGGGACCGTATCAAGCGGCAATACGAAATAAGCCAAGGCTGCCAGCAATGTGCCGCGCACTTTCGCGGGCGTCGACGGGTCCATTGCACAAAAATATCCGGCCACGACGTCTTCCATGAAGGGAATCTGCCGGGCCGCCTTGCGAACTGTTTTCGCCAGTTTTTCGCGAACGGATTGTCTTTGTTCGTCCTCAGGGCCCAGATATTCCGGATCAAACCCGAGATCTTCAAAGGTCGAGGTCCCTGTCATCACGCAAGTGCTCCGATCTTTATCATGCTAATAGAAATGGTGACTTGCTCCGCTGGTTCAAGAAGCTTTCAACTGGCGATGGGGTTCACTTTGCGTGATCATCCTGCCGCCGTGCACGTTCTTCTTCCGTGAACTGGGCGAGCACTCCCGCGCGCTTGTAGGCAAGTGACATGTCTTCCGGATTCAGCCACATAAGCGATTCCTGGGAGTAGTCGTAGATGCTCATCCCTTCATCCTTGATAATCCTATGCGGGGCCTCACCCAAATCTGATGCGACAGCAATGCGTGCCTGAAATCGCGCAAAGTCTTCGAAACTGGAGAAGGACGGCGTGAACTCAGGCTGTTGTGGTGCACCTGCAAACCTGCCTACAGCCGGATTGGCAAAGACCTCACCGTAACGGCTGATCAAAGGCCCGGTCGGGCCGCCATCCTGCATGGCTTGCGTGTATGCCTGTGTCACGTCCGCCCATTTGGTCTCATTAATTCCCAAGATCGCCAAACTGTCGTCAAGGGGCTGTCCGCTGGCAACTCGTGCATTCACGGCAACCCATTCATCAAACGTTACGCCAGAAACAGGCGGGGCATCTCTCCGGCTGCGACAGCAGTTGTTGTGAAACAAAGCAGCAGCGCAAAAACTGCAGTAATTTTGGACATCGCACACTCACGCTACAAAAGAGATGGGGGCGGTTTTGCCAGCTTCAAAACCCCTCATCACGCTATATCGCGGCGCTCAAAAAGAAAACGAGACGGCGCCTGCCATCCCGTTTCTCCTGACAATGTCTCGTCAGTGCGTGTGTTATGCGTTTCCGCGCGTTTCCAGAAGCCGGCGCGCAATGACTTGAGCCTGGATTTCGGCGGCACCTTCAAAAATGTTCAGGATCCGGGCATCACACAAGACACGCGAGATTTCATATTCCAGCGCGAACCCGTTGCCGCCATGAATCTGCAGCGCGTTGTCCGCTGCCGCCCAAGCAACCCGGGCTCCCAGAAGTTTCGCCATGCCAGCTTCAAGATCACAGCGTTTGCCAGAATCTTTTTGCCACGACGAGAAGTATGTCAGCTGCCGCGCGATCATGAGCTCGGCTGCCATCAGGGCCAGCTTGTCCGAGACACGCGGGAAATTGATCAAGGCCTTCCCGAACTGCACCCGGTCTTCTGAGTATTTCAGCCCGAGATCTAGGGCAGCTTGCGCCACGCCAAGTGCGCGGGCGGCCGTCTGGATGCGTGCACCCTCGAAGGTTTGCATCAATTGCTTGAAGCCTTCGCCCTCGACCTGGCCCAGGAGGTTTTCGCCCTTCACCTTGAAGCCGTCAAAGGCAATCTCGTACTCCTTCATGCCGCGATAGCCTAGAACCTCGATTTCGCCTCCGCTCATGCCTTCGGCCGGAAACGGATCTTCGTCCGTTCCACGGGGCTTTTCGGCAATGAACATCGACAATCCCTTGTAACCCGGTTCGTCGGGATTGGTGCGTGCGAGCAGGGTCATGATGTCGGCACGAACCGGGTGTGTGATCCAGGTCTTGTTGCCCGACACAGACCAGTCATCGCCCGTCTTGACCGCCCGTGTCTTCAGTGACGCCAGGTCGGAGCCCGTGTTTGGCTCTGTAAAGACGGCCGTCGGAAGGATCTCACCGGACGCAATTCTCGGCAGCCAGTGCTCCTTCTGCTCCTGTGTCCCACCACACAGGATAAGCTCTGCGGCGATTTCCGACCGGGTGCCCAAGGATCCGACGCCGATATAGGCCCGGGACAATTCTTCGGAAACAACGCACATGGCTTCCTTGCCCAGGCCCAACCCGCCGAATTCCTCAGGTATCGTCAGGCCGAACACGCCGAGCTCAGACATCTGGTCAACGATTTCCAGCGGGATATAGGCATTTTTCATGTGCCAATGGTGGGCATGCGGCACAACATTGTCTTCGGCAAACCGGCGCATCTCGTTGCGGATCTGCTCCATGGTCTCATCAAGACCGCTGTCGCCGAACATGGATTGACCCGCTTGGGTGCGGATCGCGTTTGCAATCTCCCAACGGACTTCCTGGGTGTTACCGGTTTCGATCAGTTTATCGATCACGGCCGTGCGGTGCTCAGACACTTCTTCCGCTGTCAATCCGAGATCAGCGAGCCGGACATACTCACCCTGATTCATTGGAATGCCGCCGAAGATTTGGGCGAGGTATTCGGCAAAACCCAATTGGGTCAGCTTTTCTTCCAAAAGCCCGAGTTTTCCCTGCTTCGACAATTTGGTCGCGTAGGCGTCCATTTGCCGGAGCGCTTCGACATAGGTGGCAAGCCATGCAAAGCCATGGGTTGCCCTTTGGTGCTGGTCCATAAGGCTGGACGAAATGCGGTCGCCCTCGACCACCCTGGCGCGCACACGTTGCGCTGCGATATCCAGCAGCTGGTCCAGTTGCTCGATCGCGGCTCCGGTCATTTCCATGAGGCTTTCAGGTCGTTCATCTACCATTGCAGCTGCAGTGGGCATCAAATATCTCCGTTTTCATTTGTTGCGCAAACGCGCTTCTTGTTGAAGCTATGTTGCGTTGCACATCCGGATTTGTCGAGCCGGAAATTCTCCGTCTTTCGAAGGGGGAGGTTTTCACGCTCCCGCCCTTGACGTTGCCTCCACCGACGGGCCAGATCTTGGCTATGAAATTGTACAGGCCAATCTTGGTAGTCTACGAAGTCCTCAAAGATGCGATTGGGCACTTTGCGAGCGACGACGGCTTTGCGATGGCCAGTCATGTAGCGCTTTCGGGACTTCTGGCCATATTCCCGCTGTTGATCTTTATCGCGTCTCTGGCCGCATTTCTGGGAATGACGGGGGCGGCTGACACGGTTTCGGAGCTCGTGTTTGACGCCTGGCCCGCAAGTGTAGCCGCTCCGGTCGTGGCCGAAATCAACAAGGTTTTGACTGTGCGCCGAGGCGATTTGCTGACTTTTGGCGCGGTTGCGGCCCTATGGTTCGCCTCAAATGGTGTTGAGGCTTTGCGGATGGCCCTCAATCGTGCCTACAGGCAGCAGGAGCACCGGTCGATCTTCGTTTTAAGGCTTCAGTCGCTCGCACTTGTGCTGCTCGGTGCGGCGATATTGCTCAGTTACACCTTTCTGGTCGTGCTGGCTCCGCTGGCGCTGGAGACCTTGCAGATCTACTTTCCGAAAGTGGAAGCGTTTCTCCTGTCCATCAACGTTGCCCGCTATACGCTTGCCGGTTCGCTGCTCGTGATTGGCCTCTTCATGACACATTGGCTTTTGCCGGCCGGTCACCGTTCGTTCAAGGATCTTTGGCCGGGGGTCGCAGCGACACTGATCATGTGGATTATCGCGGGCAGCGCCTTCGGCCGGTATCTGGCGAGTTTCGCCAATTACGTTTCGACCTATGGCGGTCTTGCGGGCATCATGACCGCCCTGATCTTTCTTTACATTTGCGCGCTGGTTTTCATTTTGGGTGGGGAGCTTAACGCCGCGATCGCCCGGCAGAGACGCTACCAAACCGCCCAAAACACGCGGCAAAACCGGAAAACCTTGACCGAATCGCCCTAAGCGGTTTTTCGCCTACGCTGCTTTGGGCTTGGACCGGATTGTGAGAACCGCACCCACGACGAGGGTCATTCCTGCAACCTGCACAATCGATAGCGTTTCGCCAAAGAGGAAATAGCTCTCAATGACGGTTGCAACAGGGACCAGATAAAACAGGCTGGCGACGCTAGATACCGCGCCTTGCCGGATGAGCAGCATCAGGAGCAAAACCGCTCCGATTGAAAGCACGAGAACCAGCCAGGCCATCGCAAAGATCAGATCGCCCGTCCAACTGATCTGCCAGCTTTCAAATAGGCTCAGGGGCAAGGTTACAAACAAGGCGCCCACATATTGCCAGAGCGTTGCGGCGATGAGATCCGTGCTAGGGACAAACCGCTTCTGATAGACAGTGCCAAGGCTGATGGCGAGAACCGCACCGACCACTGCCGCAATTGTGACCGGCGTGATCCCGGCGCCCGAAAGATCCATCCGCGGACCGAGGACAAGCATCAGCCCGGCAATGCCGATGGCCATGCTAAGCCAATGCCTTCCGGAGATCTTCTCTCTAAGGATCAGCACCGCAATGAGTGCTGTCAAAACCGGCTGAAGACCAACAATAATCGACGATGCGCCGGCCGGCATGCCCTGTTTGATCGCCCAGAACACGCCACCCAGATACAGGCCATGGACAAGCATGCCCGTCACGATGCAGTGGATGATGGCAACCGCCGACTTTGGCCACGACCGTGCCAGGAAAAGGCCAAGCACAAGCATCACCGGTAGAACGGCCAAGAAGCGGATGGTCAAAAACACCATCGGATCGATGTAGGGCGCGCCGAGTTTTGATCCGACGAATCCTGTTGACCAGAGGAGCACAAAAATGGCGGGCGCGGTTTTGGCGAGGGCGGACAAAAAAGACTCCCGGACAAAAAATTGAAAGCACTCAGATGCTTTTGCCCGGTAACCGCAACGTTAACCGTATCTTGGCAATTTTAGCTAAGAGTTTCGCGGAACAAATGACTTCCAAGGGGAATACGATTTTGGCCTTCCGCGCGCAATCACCATTTGGCCTCTTGTCCAGACTGTCTGTCCGGGTCCGGATTCAAACTCTCAGCCTTTTGACCATCATCGGCCTGGTCGTGATTGGCGGCGTTTTCTTCTGGAGTCAGGACAGCCTGAACACGGCGTTCCAGAGAATGTCGGAAAGCGCGAAATTGTCGGAAGATGTTGGGCGGCTTTCCAACATGACGGCCCAGCTTGAAAGCATCGAGAAAGGGTATATGGCCGAGCCGTCATCGGATCTTTTTCAGCAATTTTCAGCAGTGCTTGGTGAGGCGATTGCAACAGCGAATGCTGTGGCGGAAAACCCCGTGGCCGCGAACTACTCTGCGGAAATCTCGGACATTTCGGACACTTTGAGCGGCACAACCGGTGCCTTCGAAATGCTGGATACCGTTCAGCAGAAAATCGGTTACGACAGTTCTCAGGGATTTCTGGCGGGTCTGAATGAAAAAACCGGTGCGGTGACAGAGCGGCTTCAGGAAGAAATGAAGTTTGGCGGCGGTCCGGATTTTGAGAAGCTGGCCCGCGCAATCCTCGCGGTCCAGTTGGCCGAAAAAGAGTTCACCCTTGATAAAACGCCAGCGGCCCTGGAGGTTTTCACAACCCAGTTTGCCGCCTTCGAAGAGCTTCTTGAGAAGGTTTATATTTCCGATGCGATCAAGAAAGAGCTTTCCGACAACATGGTCGCGTACAAGGAAATTTTCGACAATTATACGGTTGCGGTGAATGAAAAGGCCGACAACCAAACCCTCCTGATGCACCTCTTCGAGTTGGTGCCGCCTCAGATTGAAGCCTTGAACATGGCCGTCGCCGATGTACAGGCTGCGGCAGCCACACAGCTTGATCAGACACGGACCATCGCAGCATATGCGATTGGCGGTGCCATTCTGGCAATGCTGGTTCTCCTTCCAGCCGCTGCATTCGGGATCGGCCAATCCGTTGCCCGGCCCCTGTCCCGCCTGCGTGAGGCGATGGAAGCGTTGGCCAGCGGAAACACCGACCTCGTCGTTCCCGAATTGCCGGGTAAGACGGAATTGGCGTCAATGAGCCGGACCATCCAGGTGTTCAAGGACAACGCTCTCGAACGGTCTCATCTTGCCGAGCGGCAGGCCGAGGAAAACCAGCTGCGCGATAAGAGAATGGCAGAGCTGGAAACCCTGATCGAACGTTTTGAAGGTGCTGTTGGCGCAGCGCTCGACAGTCTCGACCGTTCAAATGACGAGTTGCGGCAAACGTCTCAGTCCATGGAGCATGCGGCGGACGATGTTGCCGAGCAATCTGGTGAGGCAGGGGAAGCGGTAAGGGTTGCCACGGAGAATGTCACGGCTGCGGCCCACTCGGCCGAAGAGCTTGCGGCTTCCACGGCGGAAATCTCCGGACAGGCCAACAAGTCGACGGAAGTGGCCCAGCAAGCTGTTCTTAGCGCGTCATCCACGGTCTCGACGATGCAGGAACTCTCTGGAGCGGCGAACCGCATCGGGGAAGTGATGGGGCTTATCCGAGACATTGCCAATCAGACCAACCTGCTTGCGCTGAACGCGACGATTGAGGCTGCACGGGCAGGAGAGGCCGGCAAAGGTTTTGCTGTCGTGGCATCGGAAGTGAAACAGTTGGCTGAACAGACATCCCGCGCGACCGAGGACATTGCCACGCAGATCGAGGCGATCCAGGGCTCTTCGGGACAGGCGGTTCAAGCCATTGAAGATGTCAGCAAGATCATTTCGGAGATGGAGTCCCTCGCAAGCGCAGTGGCAGCTGCCGTCGAGCAGCAGGATGAGTCAATTCAGGCAATTGCAGAGAATGTCTCCAATGCCTCCGAACGGTCAGGTGACGGGGCAAGCCGCATGGGAACGATCGGGTCTGCTGCGGAACTTGCACGGTCGAACGGTGCGGAAGTTGAGAAGCTGGCCGGTTATCTCGGCGAGCAGGGAACGCTTATCCGGCGCGAAATTACAACGTTCCTGCAAGGGGTGCGAAGCGCCTAAATCCACCCCTTCCAATCGCGTGTTTGAGCGGCCCGCCCGATGCATTCTGCATTTGGCGGGCCGCATCACTTCGTGTTACGGACGGCAAACATAGACAAGACTGGGTGAACGGAATGCAGGAAGAAGTCGTCATCGTCGGTGCAGGCCAGGCCGGGGCCCAGGCCGCTCAATCCTTGCGGCAGGGTGGCTTCGAAGGGCCTCTCAGGCTGATTGGTGACGAGCCCCATCCCCCCTATCAGCGGCCGCCGCTTTCCAAGAAGTACCTGGCGGGCGACATCGGCTCCGAAGCGCTCTGGCTGCGGCCTCCGGCGTTTTTTTCCACCAACGCCATTGATTTCATTCCGAACACCCGGGCTACCGCCATCGACAGAAGCAAAAAAAGGCTGCAGCTGGAAAACGGAGATACGCTCTCCTATGGCAAGCTGATCTTGGCAACCGGAACCAATGCGCGCTGGTTGCCGCTACCGGGTGCCGACAAGCCAGGCGTTGTCACGCTTCGTTCCATTTCAGACGTCGATGCGATCCGCGCAAAGCTCTCGGAATGTTCGGCGCTGGCCATCATCGGAGCTGGTTACATAGGCCTCGAAGTGGCCGCTGTGGCCAAGTCCATGGGCAAGCGCGTTACCGTGATCGAAGCGCAGGACCGGCCCATGAAGCGGGTCGTTAGCACACCGGTTTCCGACTTCTTCACAAAGCTTCACCAGAACAATGGGATCGATCTGAAACTGAATGCCAGCATTGAGACCCTTGAGGGGGACGGCCATGTGACCGGCGTTCGGCTTGCAGATGGTGAGACCGTTCCCGCGGAATTGGTGCTGATCGCGGTTGGGGCCATTCCAAATGACGATCTTGCGCATGGGGCCGGGCTTGACGTTGACAATGGCGTTCTTGTCGACGGCGCCGGGCAGACGAGCGATCCATATATCTATGCGGTTGGAGATTGTACGCGGTTTTATTCGACGCGCTATGAACGTTCCATCCGGATGGAAAGCGTCCAAAATGCCATTGATCAGGCGAAAGCCGTCGCCCAGTCGATTCTGGGAGCGGACGTCGATTACGATCCGCTGCCGTGGTTCTGGTCCGATCAGTACGACATCAAACTTCAAATAGCCGGACTGTCGGAAGGCTACGATGACACAATTGTTGTGGGCGAGCCGGACGACAACAAATTTTATGTGGCGTATCTGAAAGCCGGTCAGCTGATCGCTGTGGACAGTATCAACGCCCCGCGATCCCACATGATGGCCCGCCGCGTGATCGGCGAGCTTTGGCGGGACGACTTGCTGCCGGACGCGTGACGGGCTGCCGGGATCTTTACTGTGCTGCCGTGTTTTGCAGGATGAGCCGTATGGTTTCCCTGGGGATTTCCAG
This sequence comes from Roseibium denhamense, assembly GCF_009711415.1. Classification (GTDB taxonomy): domain Bacteria; phylum Pseudomonadota; class Alphaproteobacteria; order Rhizobiales; family Stappiaceae; genus Roseibium; species Roseibium denhamense. Next base: position 29,410 of record NZ_SMLZ01000088.1, on the reverse strand, counting down.
ATGCACCATATGGCCAACCCGTTCGAAAATATGAGTTGCCACGACACCTGGCAGCTTGTGGGCTTGGCGTGTTGGCAAAACGCGGTCCTGGGTGCCCCATAGAACCTTGACCGGCATTGGAAGCTCGGCGATTTCCTGGCGCGGCAACGTCTTTTGAACGGTGCCATCGATGATGTCACCCGCGATTGTTTCCAGGGTTGCGGCTGCCCCCGGCCGGTTTCGGCTCTCCGCCGCTGTCTTGGCGAGAAACTTCGGCAACTTGAACTCCCAGCCGAAAAACTGCTCCAAAAGGACTTCCATTTCACGGGTTTCGGTCGCCACTGCGTAGCGTCGCAGAAGCCTGTGGTTGATTTCCGGGCCGAAACCGCCGGGTGCCAACAGAGTTAAGCTGGCGACCCGTTCTGGCGCACGCAGCGCAATCAAGGCCGCTACGGCCCCGCCCATCGAGTGTCCGGCAAGATGTACCCTGTCGAGTTCCAGGGCATCCAGCGACTGGGTGACGGCCTCTGCGGCGACAGCTGCATTGCCAGCCACCGGCCAGTCTATTGCCTCGCCATGTCCTGGCATGTCGAAGGCCAATGACCGTTTGCGGCGTGCTAGGCCCGTTTGAATGTTTGTCCACGTGTTGCGGTCGCCGCCGAAACCGTGAAGCAGGATAACCGGCGCGCCGGTATTAGCCTCCTCCGATTCCTGCTCATGAAACGGAAGATGCGGTCGTACGGCAGGTTTTAAATCAGTCATGGGATGTCCAAATGGGAAGGTTTTGACCGGAACGGCTCGATTCGGAGCCAGTGTGTCAGGGGCTCATGCTACTCAATTCACTCAAGCGCAAAAAGTGGCTGCCGGCTTGAAAAGCCATAGAGTTCGAAATCTCCGACCGCACGCGCTCGTTCTGTTGCGAACGCTGCAACATCCTGTGTCATCAAGACATTTGACCCAGCGGTTTTAGTGAGGCTCTCGACGCGCGCTGCGGCATGAACAGTCTGGCCGATGACCGAGAAGGTAAGACGGTCCGGAACACCAATGTTGCCGAACATCACGGCCCCCGTGGACAAGGCGATGCCGGCTTTCATTTCCGGCAATGCGCTGTTCCGGGTATTGAAAGCCTTTATGCGCTGCCGGGTTTCGTCGGCTGCAGCAATGGCCTTTCGAACGGCAGCTTTCTGGCTCTGGCCGTCAGTCGGGAACACGCCTAGTACTGCGTCGCCAATGAAATCCAGTATCTCGCCCTGGCAGGCCTGCACGGCTCCCGCGGTCGCAGCGAAATAATCATTCAGGTATTGCAGGTAGGCCTCCGGTCCGAGCAGTTCTGCGATGGACGTTGAGTGCCGCATATCACTGTAATAGATGACCGCCTCGATCGTCTCCCCATCGCCATGGCGGATTTGACCATCGAGAACTTTGCGTGCAGCTGTGACGCCCAGATAAGTATCCGCGATCGTGCGGCTTATCTGGCTTTCCAGCGTTGCACGTGCTGCAAGAGCCAAGCGCTTCTGGATATACCGGATGGCGTCCAGTGCATCGTCGGTAAAACCGTCTTTTGCTTTTGTCGCCCAGCTGACGACAATTCCTGTGTTTTCGATTTCCGCCCGGATGGCAGGAATCTCGAAATGCGTCGGTAGAGCGAGATAATCCGTATAGCCATTCCCCTGGAGCCGCATCAGCAAGGGAAACTCAATGGGTGCATTCGGGCTCTTTAGTCGCCTGCGCAGCATCGGGTCACGATTTAGGAGAACGGCGCGTATCGGGCTTTGAAGCCAATCGTCCGAGTCTTCCTGATCGTGTGTAATCCGTTCGTGATAAGTCTCGCCGCCCAATTCCCAAAAAGCAATTTCAGCCTCAATCAGCGGATGAAGCGCCGACCAGACCAGCATGGCACGGTCAACCGGGACGTTGCATGCGCGCAGCCGTTCACACATCTCGGCAAACATGGCGGGCAGATCCGGCGACGAAAGCGCCTGGCCGATGAGCCATTCTTCGATCTGGTCAATGTCGGCCATGCTGATCATGGCGCCAAGTTAATTGTCATGGGCATCCGTTTCTAGTGGCTGAAGACCGGTTTCATTTTGATTTTGCCACTTCGGCCACCTGGCCTGGTCTTATGATTGCCCAATTGACGGTCACATCCGGGATAGTGCCATAGAGGTGGGATGGGTAAGTCTTGAAGCCGTTCCGCTTGGCCTCCGGATAAAAGCGCAAGATGGGCTCCAGCGGTTGCTCCCGATCCCCCCGCCAGACAAGCATGACACCCTTTTCCTGGACGTCCTTGAGATCAATCCACGGGCTCAAGTTCGTATCGTGCAAATAGAACATTGATGGGCGGCCATCTGCATGCAGGGTTACGTTGGCCGCCGACCACATGTCCCCGGCAACATAATAAAGGTCTGTGCCCACAGCGTCCTGCCAAATCTCTTCCAGATCCGCGGCAACAGCTTGTGCTGGGTAGTGAAGCCGTGTGTGCTTGGTCTTCCAGAGTGGTTCCAGGACTGCTTGACCGAACAGAACCCCTAGAAACACCGTCTGGATACCAATGGCCGCTGCAAGAGCGCGGCGTTCGAACGGCCACCTTTGGGGGAGGCTGATAAAGCGCACGGCAACAATCCCGGACAGCACAAACATGGGTGTTCCCCACATGTGTTCGAATTCGTTTCCGGTGACTGCGGAGGCGAGTACGACGACACCGAGCGGGAGGAAGGCAAACCAAAGCAGGAACCTGTCATCGGAATTTCGCTGGCCGAGATTGGTTCGTGGCGCAATCCCTCGTTTCAGTGCCTTTAGGCCGCTCCAACCGAGCCCTGCCAATACCACAACGAAAAGACCCGCGTGATTGCCGATTTGGGCCATCAAAAAATTGAGGGGATTGTAGATGTGGTCAAGGAATGAGGCCGCCGATTTGCTGCGGCTGGCCGCGTATTGAAGCGTCAGTAAATCGGTTTTCAGAAGCCAGCCCACATGCGGGATGAGCAGGACAAGGCATACCGCCGCGCACAGGTATGGACCGGCTGTCGCCAGATGTCGTCGGGCATGCGGGAAAACGAGTGCGTAAAGACCGATGGCTCCAATCAGGAGCGCCACAAAGTACTTCGTGTAAAGGCCAAACGCAGCCAGGGCGCCGAGCGAAAGCCAGAACCATAGTCTTCCTGTCGAAATGGCCCGGTGAAACAGGAAGATCATTCCGGCCCAAATGGGAATCTGGAGGATGTTCGGGTTGAACTCCGGCAGCGGCAACGTGAAATAAAAGGTGACGCTGGTGAGGACGAGGGACCAGAACCGCTGCCGGCCGGTCAATCCGATATCCGCTGCCAGAAGCCAGATGAACCAGAAGCCTGCCGCAACCGAGACCGCACTCAGCCAATACCCGCCGGCATATGTCCCGGTCAGCCAGTAGGTGAATTCCAGAAGCCACGCCTGCATTGGGGGGTGCTTGGTGTAGCCAAGCTGCAATTCGCGCCCCCAGGCAAAGCCCTCCACCACATCAAGCGGGGGATTGGGAAAGGTGAGGCTCGGCAGCAGCGCATAGGCCAAGCATAAGGTCCCAACGTATAGGATTGTCGCGCGGCTCGCCGTCATCAGAAAAAGATCCGACCTTATCCAGAAGCTTCAGTGTTGTGTGAAAACGCCCAAAGGCGGGCCCCGAGAAAAGACAGAGCGGGCACCACTGCAATTGAGAACAGGAGACCGGCTACATCGGGCCAGCGGGTTAGCTGGAGCCAAAGCGTCAGAACAACATTGTTCAAAGCAAATCCGACGACCGCAATCACGAGAAACCGGGCCATGCTGGCCAACGCTCTGCCATCCTTGCGCATATGTGAAAAGCTCCACCAGTAGTGCCCGGCAAAGGAAACACAAAACGCAATAACAAAGCCGAATATGTTTGCAACGAAGACATTCACTTCGGCCAATTCGTAAAGGCCTGTAGCAAATACAGCGTGGGTCGCGGTCGCCGCTGTGCCCACAACGGCAAACTTGCCAGCGGACGTGACTTCGGTTTTCAGTCCTGCGCGCCGAAAATCAGGCGCCATGCTGGTCATCTTTCTGGCCGGTTGCACGGGCGCTTTGCTGTCCTTCGATGACATCTTGCACGATGTAGATCGGCCTCTGCTTGGCTTCGTTGAATAGCCTTGCGATGTATTCGCCAATCATTCCTATGGAAAGCAATTGAACACCTGAAAAGAACAGAAGCGCGACCATCAAGGAGGAGTAACCGGGGACGTCAACTCCGGTCACGAAGACCCTGGCGATAAGATAAAGTGCATAGGCAAACGCTAAGAACGCGATCACGGCTCCGCCGTAGAACCAGATCCGCAGCGGCAGTGTTGTAAAACCTGTAAAGCCATCAAGCGCGAAATTCCAAAGCTTCCAGTAGTTGAATTTGCCCGCGCCTGCCGCCCGTTCCGGCCGCTCATACGGCACGGCCATCGCCGGAAAACCGACCCAGGCAAACAAACCTTTCATGAAGCGGTTGCGCTCCGGCAAATCCAACAGCGCGTCAATCACGGCACGGTCTATCAAACGGAAATCACCCGCGTTGGCCGGCATGCGAATGTTCGCGAGACGGTCAAAAAGCCTGTAAAACATTCCTGCCGTCGACCGCTTCATGAGTGTGTCGCTCGACCGGTCAACCCGTAGGCCATACACAACATCATAGCCTGCCCGCCAGCCATCGATCATCTGATGCATGAGCTCTGGCGGATCCTGCAAATCCGCGTCGATGATGACAGCAATGTCGCCCTTTGCGGCCTCCAGGCCGGCAGATAGCGCGGCCTCTTTCCCAAAGTTTCTTGAAAGACCAATCAGGCGCCCCGGCAGTCCCTCTTTCAAGGTATCTGCGAGAATGTCGGCGGTTGAATCCCGGCTGCCATCATCGATGAAAATGTACTCATAGGCCAACCCGGTTTCTTCAAGCACCGGGCGCGTTGCCTCCAGGAATTGGCGGATGACATCTTCTTCATCGAAGACAGGAACGATCAGGCTGAGAAGGGGCGTGGCCGGGCGCACATCCTTCCGGCGAGACAGATAGACGCTTGAAGAGGGTTTGGTCAGCATGCGTTGTTCGGTTGGTTCTTGTTGAGGCAACCTGCCGGAAAAACATGAAAAAGGCCAGCCCGTTCACCGGACTGGCCGTCTTTTCGCAGTGGTGGCGCCAAATCAGTTAAGAGCGCCGTGGCAGTGCTTGTACTTCTTGCCCGAGCCGCAGGGGCAGGCTTCGTTCCTGCCGACTTTACCCCATGTGGATGGGTCATTGGGGTCGCGCGAGGCGCCCCCCGGCACCAGAGGCCAGCTGGGCATCCGCCATTGCCATCTCATCCTCACCGGTCATCGGGTTGATGTGATGCGCATGCATCTCCGGTTCAGCTGGCATCTGCGGTGGCTGTTCACTGACCAGCTCAACGCGCGCAAGCTGGGCCGTCGTGATCTGGCGCAGCTGCATGAGCATGGACTCAAACAACGTAAATGCTTCGGTCTTGTACTCTTGAAGCGGATCACGTTGGCCATATCCGCGGAAGCCGACGACCGACCGGAGATGGTCCAGGTTGGACAGGTGTTCGCGCCACAGGTTGTCGAGTGTCTGAAGCAGAATTGCCTTTTCCACCTGGCGCATGATGTCCGGCGAGTATTTGGCGACTTTCTGAGCCATGGTCTCGTTGGCAGCGCGGAGCAGGCGTTCTTTGACTTCCTCGTCCGCAATGCCCTCTTCCGCAGCCCAGTCTTTGACCGGAAGATCAAGGTTCAGATACTTCTTGACCTCTTCGGTCAGGCCTTCGGTATCCCATTGTTCCGGATAGGCTTTTTCAGGAATATGCCGGGCGACGAGATCGTCGATGACGTCGTGGCGCATGTCGGACACCGCATCCTGGATCGCTTCGGAATCCATCAACTCGATGCGTTGGTCAAAAACAACCTTCCGCTGATCGTTCATGACATCGTCGAACTTCAGCAGGTTTTTGCGGATATCGAAGTTGCGGGCTTCAACCTTCTGCTGAGCTTTTTCGAGTGCCTTGTTGATCCACGGGTGGATAATAGCCTCGCCCTCTTCCAGGCCCAGTTTCTGGAGCATGGAATCCATGCGCTCGGAGCCGAAGATCCGCATCAGGTCGTCTTGAAGAGACAAGAAGAACTTGGAATGTCCGGGGTCACCCTGGCGGCCCGACCGGCCACGCAGCTGATTGTCGATGCGGCGGCTTTCGTGACGCTCGGTGCCGATCACATACAAACCGCCCGCTGCCAGAGCCTTTTGCTTGAGCTCTTCAACTTCCTCGCGAATGGCAGCTTCTTTCGCCGTCCGCGTTTCGTTTTCCGGCATTTCGCCGAGTTCCATCTCAATCTGCATGTCGGCATTGCCGCCAAGCTGAATGTCGGTACCGCGGCCGGCCATGTTTGTGGCAATGGTCACGGCGCCCGGTAGGCCTGCTTGCGCAACAATGAACGCTTCCTGCTCATGGTACCGCGCATTCAAAACAGCAAAGACTTTGGTTTTGCCGCCGTCTTTTTTCTGAGCCGCAGCGAATGCCGCCGGATCGCTCAGGTCGATTTGCTTGTAGCCATGCTCCTTCAGAAGCTCGGCCAAAAATTCAGACTTTTCGATTGATGTGGTGCCGACGAGAATGGGCTGCCCGCGTTCCTTGCAATCATCGATCAGCTTGACGATCGCATTGAATTTTTCCTGAACAGTCCGATAAACCTCATCGTCGTCATCGATCCGTTTGACAGTAACGTTCGTCGGAATTTCAACGACTTCGAGCTTGTAGATGTCGGCAAATTCATCCGCTTCCGTCGATGCCGTGCCTGTCATGCCGGCAAGCTTGTCGTACATACGGAAGTAGTTCTGGAACGTGATCGATGCGAGCGTCTGGTTTTCCGGCTGGATCTGGGCATTTTCACGCGCTTCCAGCGCCTGGTGAAGCCCTTCGGAAAACCGGCGGCCCGGCATCATGCGTCCGGTAAACTCGTCGATGATGACGACTTCGCCATTGCGGACAATGTAGTCCTTATCCCGCTGGAAAAGCTTGTGGGCTTTTAGTGCCTGCTGCAGGTGGTGAACGATGGAGACGTTCTCAACGTCGTAAAGGGAATCGCCCTTCAGGAGACCGGCTTCGCTCAGAAGGCCTTCCAGTTTCTCGTTGCCTGCTTCGGTAAAGGTCGCCGACCGCTGCTTTTCATCCAGCTCGTAGTCCTCTTCGGTCAAGTGCGGGATGAAGGCATCGACCGTGTTGTAGAACTCGGAGCGGTCTTCGAGCGGACCGGAAATGATAAGCGGGGTCCGGGCTTCGTCGATCAGGATGGAATCGACCTCATCAACGATTGCATAGGCATGGTTGCGCTGAACCATCGATGCCCGGTCATGCTTCATGTTATCACGCAGATAGTCGAAGCCGAATTCGTTGTTTGTCCCGTAAGTGACGTCCGCTGCATAAGCCTCGCGCCGCTCTTCATCCGACAGGCCGTGCGTGATGCACCCAACTGTCAGACCCAGGAATTTGTAAACCTGCCCCATCCACTCGCTGTCGCGCTGGGCGAGATAATCATTGACGGTGACAACGTGAACGCCATTTCCGGCAAGCGCATTCAGGTAAACCGGTGCGGTTGCAACGAGGGTTTTACCTTCACCGGTTCTCATTTCTGCAATTTGGCCCGAATTGAGGACCATGCCGCCGATCAGCTGAACATCATAGTGACGCTGGCCGAGTGCACGGCGAGCCGCCTCACGGACCGTTGCGAAGGCCGGTGGAAGGAGATCCTCCAGCGAAGCACCGTTTTTGAGCTGCTCGCGGAACTCGTCGGTTCGCGCCCTCAAAGCTTCGTCGGACAGAGCCTGAACTTCTGGCTCAAGGGCATTGATCTGGTCGACCCGAGCCTTGAAGTTTTTGATTTTCCGGTCGTTTGAAGACCCGAACAGTTTACGTGCTAGTGCGCCAAGGCCAGCCATGTGGCGGTCCTTCCCTAACAGGCGGCGCCAATGGCAATCAGGCGTCCACCCTTGAAATCGTCTCATTTGCGGTACACGTTGCGGACATGCGCAGCGCGCTGGCCGTTAAACACGGCCGAAAAATGCCTCCCCAACCTGTCGGGCCGGGACGCTCGACAGATAAGTGGGGGCAGAATGCTTGTCAACGCTGCACGAATGCGCAAAGTACCGTCGCCCTGCTAATTGTGGGTAAGAATTATTCCGTTCCTATAGGTAAAGGACTCCATATGCTCCGACTTTCAATGCGCCGGCCGGCCCGGGCGCTGGCAGCCTCACTCATTGCTGTCACACTCGGTTCAACCAGTGTTTGGGCCCAAGAACCTGGCGACGTTGTTGCCAAGGTCGGCGATGCCGTGATTACCGAGGCAGATATTGCGTTTGCAGCACAGGATCTGGGTCAGGAGCTCCAGCGTTTTCCGCCTGCGCAGTGGCGGCAAGTCTTGCTTGAAGTCATGATTGACATGGAACTCGCCGCGCAGGCGGCAAAAGCGGAAAACCTCGACCAAGATCCCACATTTCAGAACCAGTTGAAGTTTCTCGAAATGCGCGCCTTGAGGAACGCATTCATTGGCGACGTTATCAATGCCGGGATCACCGATGAAGACCTTCAGGCAGCCTATGATGAGGAGTTTGCCGACTATGAGGGGCCGGAAGAGGTCAACGCCCGCCATATCCTAGTTAAAGAAAAAGCCGAGGCAGAGGCGATCATCAAAGAACTCCAAGATGGCGCGGACTTTGCGGAGCTTGCCAAGGAAAAATCAACAGGCCCTTCAGGTTCAAATGGCGGTGACCTGGGATACTTCAGCACCGGGCAAATGGTGAAGCCGTTTGAAGATGCTGTGTTCGCGCTTGAGCCGGGTGCTATCACGCAAGAGCCTGTCGAGACGCAATTTGGCTGGCACGTAATAAAGCTTGAAGGCAAGCGGGCCCAGGAAAAACCGTCATTGGAAACTGTTTCCGACCAGTTGCGTCAGCAGCTGATGCGGGTGCGGTACGATGAGAAAATGGCCGAGTTGAAAGCATCCACGCCGGTGGAAATCCTGGATGAGGCGTTGGCCAAGGCGCAGGAAGAGGCGGAAAACGCCCCTGCTGAGTAATCGTTCTTTGTAGGCGTCAATTTTCACCCGGCGGCTCCGGCCGCCGGGTGATTTGCATCTACCGTTGTTAAGCTTGCTTGGATGATTGAAAGATCTTGCGCATGGGCGTGTCATGCTGCAAGTGACAGGGCACGTACCAATTGGAATCCGTACCCATGTCTTCTTCTGTATCCCCACTTGCCCCAAAGTCTTTCGAAGAGCTTCCGCAAATCGAAGGAGTTAATTTTGCGACCGCCAGCGCCGGGATCAAATACAAGGGGCGCACTGACGTTTTGCTTGCGATAATGCAAGAAGGCACCACCGTTGCCGGTGTTTTCACGAAATCAAAGTGTTCATCGGCGCCTGTTGATTGGTGCAAGCAAAGAATTGGGAATGGGAAAGCGTCCGCTCTTTTGGTGAATTCAGGTAATGCCAATGCCTTCACCGGGAAAAAGGGCGCCGCAGCCGTCGAGCTTTCCGCTGACATTGTTGCGAAAGCGCTGGGATGCCCGGAGGACGAAGTCTTCCTTGCGTCAACTGGAGTGATCGGCGAGCCTCTGCCGGCCGAAAAGTTTTCCGGTGTGATCGATGCGTTAAAGGATGCTCAGGGAACAGCCTCCTGGCTTGAGGCAGCCAAAGCGATCATGACCACAGACACGTTCCCAAAAGTGTCGAGCGCCAGCATCGATTTGGATGGGCAAACGGTGACAATTAACGGGATTGCCAAAGGGGCAGGAATGATCGCGCCAGATATGGCGACGATGCTGTCGTTCATCTACACAGATGTGCCGGTTGCTGCCCCCGTGCTGCAGGCTGTGCTGAGCGGGCAGGTCGATGGAAGTTTCAACGCAATCACCGTTGATAGCGATACGTCCACCTCCGACACTGTCCTGCTCTTTGCCACCGGGGCTGCTGCAAGCCGTGGAGTTGAGCCGATCAACGCTGAGACGGACCCGCGCATTGTGGTGGTGCGTGCAGCCTTGGCGGATGTCATGGTGGACCTTGCGCACCAAATTGTCCGGGACGGCGAAGGTGCCCGCAAATTTGTTGAAGTCAGTGTTGAGGGAGCTGAAAGTGATGGCTCGGCTCGGAAAATAGCCATGGCCATCGCAAACTCACCCTTGGTCAAGACCGCCGTGGCAGGTGAAGACGCCAACTGGGGGCGCGTTGTCATGGCTGTTGGAAAGGCCGGAGAGCCGGCGGACAGGGATCGGCTGGCAATTTGGTTTGGCGATGTCAGGGTCGCGGTCGATGGCGAGCGGGATCCGGACTACAGCGAAGCTGCAGCGTCTGCGGTGATGAAGGAAGAAGAAATCCGATTACGGGTTGACCTTGGCCTGGGTCTTGGAACGGCGACCGTCTGGACATGCGATCTTACAAAAGAGTATGTCGCCATTAACGGCGATTACCGGAGCTAGTTCTGAGCAGTTTCACATGTTTCGACGTGTAACTGGAGCGTTAACCGTTCCTTTCACCGGTGCCTCAATTTGGGTGGTTAAATGACGAAGATCGTTTTGGTTGCCGCATGCGCGCTAATCGATGTGGACGGCCGCATTTTGCTCGCGCAAAGGCCCGAAGGCAAATCCATGGCAGGTTTGTGGGAGTTTCCGGGGGGAAAAGTCGAACCCGGTGAGCGGCCGGAGGAGACGCTTATTAGAGAACTTCGGGAAGAGCTCGGAATTGAGGTTAATGAAGCGTGTCTTGCTCCGCTGACATTTGCAAGCCATGCTTACGAGGATTTTCACCTACTTATGCCACTATACATCTGCAGGAGATGGGATGGCATGCCGCAGGGGCGTGAAAACCAATCTTTAAAATGGGTCAAAGCGGTCAGGCTGAGGGATTATCCGATGCCGGCAGCGGATGAACCACTTATTCCGCATCTGATGGATGCAGTGTCGGGCATATAGACGGAAACAGGAAGGGCACTGTTTTGGCCATCAGTGAGAGTCTCCGGGCAAATCTGCTCATATTTGCCGGGTACGCGAAACGCTTTTGCCGCGACTCCCGCGGAGCAACGATGATTGAATACGGCCTCATTGCTGGACTTATCAGCATAGTCATGCTTGGCGCATTGACAGCCATGGGAACCGCAATAGAGCAAACCTTCTTTGGCGCGGTTGTCGACGCAGTCAACGGGTAGCCGCGCATTGACTGGCGACGACTGAGCCGCAGGTTATCTTTTCCTTTCGTTTATCGGCACTTCTGCTGTTCCGAGAGCATCCGCGAGACGGGTTTTTGCAGAGCCCGGTTTTAAAGGCTTTTGCTGGCTTTCGTGCGGCGCCCACCCTGACAGTGTCACCATTGAAAAGGTCGCCCTGATGCGGCCGTCCGGATCACTGTAATCAATGGAGTAGATCTCTGCAGCCCGCATCAAAATTTCCCGTGTGAGGGATGTCCTCCCCTGGTCCAGGAGCACTCCTGTTGCGCCCATAGCTCGTAGATCAGCCAAAAGCGCAAACAGACTGTCGTAGCGGACCGTCAGCTGATCCATGTCCGTGACAGGCAAGGCGAGCCCAGCTCTTTGCAGCAGGCTGCCCAAATCCCTTGTATCAGCGAATGGCGAAACCCTGGCTGCGGCGCCTCCCCGGACATCCAGTTCAGCACGGGTGAGGCTGTCCCGGAGTTCATTCAAGGTCCCCGCACCTGGAAGCGTTGCCAAAAACAGGCCGTCCGGACGGAGCGCACGGCGGATCTGAACCAGCGTGCCGGGCAAATCATTTACAAACTGAAGGTTCAATGCGGACACGATGAGATCCACCGTGCCATCTCCAAAGGGCAGCATTTCGTCATCAAGGACAAAATCCGGGCGCGTAATGTGCGGAGCTGCACTGAAAAGGTCTCCCCGGAGGATCCGGCTTGCCTTCCCGGAGGTTTCAATCGCTGACATCACATGCGTCGTATGGCCGCCGAGATCGACTGCGGTTTCGAAGTGGCGATTTACCAAGGACAAGCGATCGCCTAGATCCTCCGCTACGGCATGAAGCAGGAAATCAGCACCTGTCGTGGATCGTTTCAGTGCGCGGGCTCTGTTCGTCCGGAAGCGTTTACGGTCAAATATGGCGGGCTGCGTTGTCACGGATCTGCTTTCATTTGGCGCTTTATTCCGGTGAGATATGGCATATGGTCATTTGGGTCAAAAAGCGCGACAGTCTCAATGCAAAGAGAAGCCCATGGGCATGGACACCAGTTCCGGACGCCGCATTGCGCATCCATTCAGTAAAGCTGCCGGGGTTGCCGCAGTCACGGCCAGACGCTCCTTCGCAGTAATACTCGATGGTCTCCTGCCGCCCCGTTGCATTTGCTGTCAAAACCGCATCGCCGACGCGGGCAGGCTTTGCGCCCCATGTTGGCAGAAAATGCCGTTCCTGGAGAAACCATGGTGCTACCGTCTGGGGACACCATTTTCTCATGACATGGGTGAAGCTGCGTGGAGCCCGAAGGCGATTGCAGATCCTCCGGAGTTTGACAGGCTGCGGGCAGTTGCGCTGTATCAAGGACCCGCAAGTGATCTTGTTCTTTCGCTAAAATATGCCGGGCGGCGTGATCTGGCCGTTCCAATGGGGCATTGGCTGGCACGCGCGGGCGCTGAAATCTTGTCAGCGGACAGCCTGGTGGTGCCCGTCCCGCTGCATTGGTTCCGGTTATGGCGCCGCCGCTTCAATCAGGCTGCAGATTTGGCCAGGTCTGTTGCGCAACAGAGCGGCGCCAGTTTTCAGCCCGAAATCTTGCGCCGCGTGCGCCGTACCCGGCAACAAGTTGGCCTGAGCGCAAAGCAAAGGCATGCAAACGTTCGCGCCGCTTTCAAACTTGCAAAACATCGTGAGGCGGACGTGTTTGGACGGCACATCGTTTTGATCGACGATGTGCTGACAACCGGGTCCACCGTTTCAGCCTGCACGAAGGTTTTGAAGGCGGCGGGAGCTGCCCGCGTGGATGTATTGGCCTTTGCCCACGCTGATCCGTCTGTTTCACGGGACGCTTAGAATTCGTTTCCAGGATCACCTCCGGATCTTGTGTTTGAAAGAGCAGCAAGCATATAACCTTGGAAAGTCAGAAGACTTCCGGCGGTCGTGCCGCATCAATATATGCTTGAAAGGACAAGCTCTTGGCTGAAGTCGTAATATACACACGACAATTGTGTGGGTTTTGTACAGCTGCAAAACGCCTTCTTGAGCGTAAAGGTGTCGCTTACAAAGAGCATGATGCCACCTTTGACCAAGACCTGCGCAAAGAGATGGTTCAAAAAGCAAATGGGCGGTCCACTTTTCCGCAAATCTTTGTGGGGGACACGCATGTCGGAGGCTGTGACGATTTGCACGACCTGGATCGGGCGGGCAAATTGGACGCACTCTTGGCAGCATAGGGCAAGTTTACTCTGCCAGCCCCATTTCGTCGTCGAAAGGTCGTTGAATGTCCTCGTTTAAAGCAGCCTGCATCCAGCTTTGCAGTGGGAAGGATCCACAAGATAACTTTGAGTCTGCGAAAGACTTGATCGTTCAAGCAGCATCGGGCGGCTCTAAGTTTATTCAGACGCCGGAGATGTCAAACGTTCTTGTCCGGAGCCGGGAGGAGCTGCTGGAACGCATAGGCGCCGCTGATCAGGATCCGTTTCTGGCCGGCTCAAAACGGTTAGCCGCAGAACTTCGCGTTTATATTCACCTCGGATCGCTGGCCGTTTTGCTGGAAGATGGCCGTGTCGCAAACCGTGCCTTTCTGATTGACCCGGACGGGGAGGTGCGGGCGACCTATGACAAGATCCATATGTTTGATGTCGATCTGCCTAATGGTGAGAGCTGGCGGGAATCCGCAACCTATGAGCCCGGCTCCAAGACCGTGATTGCGGAACTTCCTTTTGGGAAAATTGGCCTGTCTGTATGTTACGATGTGCGCCAGCCCGCCATTTTCCGGACCCAAGCGCGGAATGGCGCAGAGGTTTTGACAGCCCCGGCTGCGTTCACACGGCAGACTGGTGTCGCCCACTGGCATGTGTTACAGCGCGCCCGCGCTATCGAGAATGGCGCGTTCGTGATGTCTGCAGCTCAAGGAGGCCTTCACGAAGATGGCCGTGAAACATTCGGACACAGCCTTATCGTGGATCCTTGGGGAGAGATAATTGCCGAGCTTGATCATGACCGCCCCGGCTTTGTGGCAGCCGAGATCGATACAGACTTGGTTACCAAGGCGCGCGGCCGGATTCCAGCAATTGTTAATGAACGCTCATTTGAAGTCGCCAGCTTGACGGCATGAAGGAGTTGCAAGCGTGATCAAATACACGCTCGTCTGTGAAACTGCACATACTTTTGAGGGGTGGTTCAGAAATTCAGACGATTTCGAAACACAATGCGAGCGCACCATGGTGACCTGCCCGATTTGCGGGTCTTCAAAGGTCCGCAAGGCACTTATGGCTCCTGCGGTGACCACATCCCGCAAAAAAGCATCCCCGCCGCCTGCCAATGCTGAAGTGCAACCGGTTTCTGCAGGCGCTTCAGTGGCCAGCGAAGCAACGGCTTCTGCAAACGCACCCAACCAAGCGCTCCAGCCGTCTGCGCTTCTATCAGGTGATGCGCAGCAAAAAGAAGTTATTGAAGCGCTTCGTCTCTTACGCACGCGGGTCATTGAAAACTCTGAAAATGTGGGATCGAAATTCGCAGCAGAGGCGCGAAAAATCCACTACGGCGAGGCCGAACAGAGAAGCATTTACGGCCATACGACGCCAGCAGACGCTGAAGCCCTGCTTGATGAAGGCATAGCCGTGTTGCCGCTTCCCGAGTTGCCTGACGACAAGAATTAGAAAATCCGCAAAGCCCAGCGATCCGGCGCGTGTCTTGGTTCCGGTTTCACGCGCCGAGCGGCGCTTGAAACGAATGCTACTTGGGTTTTGGGGTGGCTTTCGTACGCCGCCGGGATAGGGCTTGTTTCGGCGTCGGCTTCGGCTTCGAGAGTTGTGCGGCTTCCTCAAGACTTTCCTCCGCAGCCTTACTCAATTCGCCGACTGTTTGGAGGGCCGTCTCCTGCAGGGCTTCGACAGCAGCCGCATTGTCGCTGAAACCCTCTCGTAAAAGGGCGGCTTGTTTCTCGAAATGCTCCTGATATTCGTTGGCCATCTCGCTGTAAAACGATTGGAGTTTGGCAAGTGTCTCCTCTGGGGCCGTGCACTGAGTGAGCGATTTCCAACATTCGAAGTCTTGTTGCAGCCGGTGGCTGACAAAATCCATATGATCGCTGAAGGCTTTTTCTGCATTTACGATCATGGATTGGCCGAACTTCTGGACGCCTGCATACGTCTTTTCCTCCAGCAGATCCTCGCGTTCGGCAAAGGCCCAATTTGAAAAATACGGTTTTGGCCAGTCACGCATAATCGTGGCCATGAAATCAAAGGGCGGGGTTTCTCGCTTGTTCGACATGGAACCTCCTTCACTTGCCGTTTTCCGGACCTGCGGCTTCAACGAGCGCTTGCGCGTTGCAATGACATGACCAGCGCGAGCGTGCGTCTCACGGTCTCAAGAGATTGCCGTATGGTGACGCAAGAGAAGCCTTGCCGCAAGGAGTTGCTTTGCCGGAGGTTACGTCGACTGCGGTTCGCCGACGGCATACGCCCGCGCGTGTCAGGTGTCATTCAGGAATGCGCGGAGCGTCTCCGTTGCCTGACCTGGCGTTTCGAGCGTGGGCAAATGGCCGCTTCCGGAAAGGATCTCAAGCTTGCTGCCCGGGATGAGGTCGTGGATTTCTTTTGCGAACTCGATTGGTGTCAAACGGTCACCGTCTCCAACGACCACAAGCGTGGGGCAGGAGATCTCTTGGAGATGGGGCCGGGAGTCAATCCGGCCTATCAAGGCGGTCTGCTGGCGGATGAAGGCTTCCGCGCCGGTCTCACGGGCCATGTCGACGACAATCGACTTCAAGTCCTCATCCTCTTCCCGGTCCGCGTGCACAAAACCGGGAAACAGCAGGTGCGGAACTTTCTCAAATCCTTTTTTCCGCGTGAGTTCAATCATGAACTCACGCCGTTCCGTTTGATCCGCCGTGTCGGCCCGGCTGTTTGTATCCAGCAAAGCCAGTTTGCTCACCCGCTCCGGGGCGATCCGCTTGACCGCCATGGCAATGTAACCGCCCATGGAAAGACCAACCAGATCAAACCGCGCCGGGGCGGTTTCCAGAAGGCTGTGTGCAATTTCATCGACACTGTCGTGGTTGCGGTGGTCCGCGACCATTATCGGCCGGTCGGAGAATGCGGCTATCTGCGGAGCAAAAAGCGTTTCCGTGCATAAGAGACCGGGAACGAAAACAATCGGCCCACTCATTCCGTGGCCTTCGGGCGCTCCGCCAGCATCATGTAATTGACGTCCATGTCGCGCGATTGCCGCCAAGTGTCGGCCAGAGGATTAAAAGAAACGCCCGATCGATCAATTATGTTCAAGCCAGAGGCGTTGAGCGGTGTTTCAATCTCTTCCGGCCGGACAAGCTTGTCGTAGCTATGTGTGCCTTTGGGCAGCCACCGTAGAACATACTCAGCACCAACGATTGCGAGCGCATAGGCTTTCAGTGTGCGGTTGATGGTCGCGATGAACATCATTCCGCCAGGCCGGACCATCTGGCTGGTCGCCGTCAAGAAGAGCGGCACGTCAGCGACATGCTCAACCACCTCCATGTTCAGGACAACATCGAAAGTTTCCCCCGCGGCTGCAAGTTGCTCCGCAGTCTCGGTCCGGTAGTCGATTTCCAGCCCGGATTGGCGCATATGCGTTTTGGCGATTTCGATGTTCATTTCCGACGGATCTGAACCCACTACGTCTGCGCCAAGGCGTGCCATCGGTTCGCTCAGCAATCCGCCGCCGCATCCAATGTCGAGAAAACGGAGCCCTTCAAAAGCGGTCGGACTTTTGGGGTCACGGTCGAACTGGCGGCAGACTTCTTGTTTGATGTAGCTCAGGCGGACCGGATTAAACTTGTGCAGCGGCTTGAACTTGCCGGTCGGGTTCCACCACTCGGCGGCCATTGCGGAAAACCGATCGACTTCCGCATTGTCAATTGTGCTTTTCGCGCTGTGCGTTTGATCTGTCATCAGTCGGTCCTGTTCCTCAGAGAGCTCATATGGCGCCCCGGCGATTGATCCCATACCGCTTGGTTTAGTGTCTGTACTTATTTGTCAAGGCATGCAGTTGCGGCAAGCAGGCACAGGCTGTATGCATGTCCGCCGACTTCGTGGGCGGACAGCGCCTTGGATTGAGCAGAAAAGACTAAAGAGTGGAATGGCCCGACTGGTATTAAAATTTGGGGGAACTTCGGTCGCCGATCTTGAGCGGATCCGCAATGTTGCCCGCCACGTCAAGCGGGAAGTTGACGCCGGCCATGAGGTGGCTGTCGTTGTATCGGCCATGGCGGGTCAGACCAACAGGTTGGTCGAACTTTGCCGTGAAGCCGCTCCGCTTCACGATGCCCGTGAATATGATGCGGTTGTCGCATCTGGCGAACAGGTTACATCGGGCTTGCTGGCCATCGTTTTGCAAGAGATGGGCGTCAACGCCCGGTCTTGGCAGGGGTGGCAAGTGCCGATGAAGACGGATGAAAACCACGGTGCGGCGCGGATCCGTGAAATTGACGGAAGCTTCATGTCAGAGCGCCTGGCCCAGGGCCAGGTCGCGGTGCTCGCTGGTTTCCAGGGCATCTCGCCTGACAACCGGATTTCGACGCTCGGACGCGGCGGGTCGGATACAAGTGCCGTTGCAATTGCCGCCGCCATCAAGGCGGACCGCTGCGACATTTATACGGATGTAGACGGGGTCTATACAACAGATCCGCGGATCGTCCCCAAGGCGCAGCGGCTCGATCGCGTTTCTTTTGAAGAGATGCTGGAGATGGCATCGCTCGGCGCCAAGGTCCTCCAGGTTCGGTCTGTCGAAATGGCGATGGTTCATGGTGTGCGAACATTTGTCCGGTCAAGCTTTGATGACCCTGATGCACACCAGAATGATGAAAACGGTACCCCGATCGGTACCCTAATATGCGACGAGGATGAACTCGTGGAACAGCAAGTAGTCACCGGCATTGCTTATGCCAAGGATGAAGCACAGATCTCTCTGCGGGATGTGGCGGACAAGCCTGGCGTTGCCGAAACCGTGTTCGGGCCGCTGGCGGATGCCAGTATCAATGTGGATATGATCGTCCAGAACATTTCCCCGGACGGCAAGACCACCGATATCACCTTTACCGTGCCGGAGGCGGACTACGAGCGGGCCAAAAAAGTCCTCGAAGACAACCGGACGGAGATCGGCTTCCAGAATATGGAAGGTGCAACCGATGTGGTAAAAGTGTCGGTGATCGGCATTGGAATGCGGTCCCACGCAGGTGTTGCAGCTCAGTGTTTCCGCGGCCTGGCCAGCAAAGGGATCAACATTCGGGCCATCACAACCTCCGAGATCAAAATCTCGGTTCTGATCGATTCGGCATACGCAGAACTTGCGGTGCGGACTCTGCATTCGCTATACGGTTTAGACGGATAGCATTCCAACCTGCCGATTTCGCCTTGATGGAAAATCGGCTGTAGCATCCTGCGGGCTTTAATCGGGGGAGCGATGCGCAGCAACCTGGCCGGACCGCGCCTACTGCTCCGCCGACTTCGTGAAGTCATGGCCGAGCCGATCACGGCGCAAGAACGTCTTGATAAGATCGTCGTTTTGATCGCGTCGAACGTGGTCGCCGAGGTCTGTTCTGTTTACATCCTGCGCGCTGACGGGGTGCTTGAGCTCTATGCGACCGAAGGTTTGAACCGGGAGGCCGTGCACAATGCATCTTTGCGCGTCGGGCAAGGTCTCGTTGGCTTGATTGCTGCTGAGGCACGCCCTCTCAATTTACCCAATGCAAGTGCCCACCCCGGCTTTGCCTATCTGCCTGAGACAGGCGAGGAGGCTTATAATTCTTTTCTTGGCGTTCCCGTCCTTCGCGCTGGGCGGACGCTTGGTGTTCTTGTCGTCCAGAACCAATCCCACCGGACTTATCTCGAAGATGAAGTCGAGGCATTGCAGACCACTGCAATGGTGATTGCGGAAATGGTCGCAGCCGGAGAACTTGAGGCGATTGCGCAAAAAGACACCGGCCTGGATCTGTCACGGCCTGTTTCGGCGAATGGTGCTGGACTGGCGGAGGGTGTTGGGCTCGGCCATGTTGTCCTTCATGAACCGCGCGTCGTCGTCACAAATTTGATTGCGGAAGATGCGGACAAGGAAAAGGGCCGGCTTGACGGTGCGATCAACCGGTTGCGTTTGTCGATCGACGACCTCCTGGCGAGCGGAGAAATTGCAGCAACGGGAGAGCACCGGGAAGTTCTCGAAGCTTACCGGATGTTTGCCTATGACCGCGGATGGATTCGCAAGATCGAGGAAGCCATCCGCAATGGTTTGACTGCAGAAGCTGCGGTGGAAAAGGTGCAAAGCGACACCCGTGCCCGGATGTTGCGGCAGACCGATCCCTATCTCCGCGAACGCCTGCATGATCTCGATGATCTTGCGCACAGGCTCATCCGCGAGCTGATGGGCCGGGAGCACGGGCCGGGTATCGAGGAGCTGCCGCAGGATGCGATCATCATCGGCAGGAATATGGGGGCAGCCGAACTTCTCGATTACGGCAGGGACCGCATCCGGGGGCTGGTCCTCGAAGAAGGCGGGCCCACGAGCCACGTAACCATTGTGGCGCGTGCACTTGGCATTCCGACAGTTGGTCTTGTAGAGGACATTGTCAGCCTGGCGGATGGCGGCGATGCGATCATCGTGGACGGGGACACCGGCGAAGTTCATCTGCGTCCGGCCGCGGATCTTCAAAATGCCTATGCGGAGAAGGTCAGGTTCCGGGCGCGCCGTCAGGCACAATACAGGCGTCTGAGATCCAAGCCGTCGGTCACAAAGGACGGCGTTGAAATTGCACTGCAAATGAATGCCGGCCTGCTTGTCGATCTGCCGCATCTTGAGGAAGCCGGTGCTGCCGGGGTCGGTCTGTTCCGCACCGAACTGCAGTTCATGGTCGCGTCTTCCTTCCCGAGAATGCGTGAGCAACAGGCGCAATACACCCAGGTTCTCGATGAGGCTGGCCCGAAACCGGTCACGTTCCGGTCACTCGACATCGGCGGAGATAAGGTGCTGCCCTACCTGCGCTCGATTCAGGAAGAAAATCCGGCCATGGGGTGGCGTGCCCTCCGCTTGGGTCTCGACCGGCCGGGTTTGCTCAGGACACAGATACGCGCTTTGCTGCACGCGGCCGCGAAACGCGATCTGAAACTGATGTTCCCGATGGTCGCTGAAGTCGGTGAGTTCCTGGCGGCAAAATCCCTGGTTGATAAGGAAGTCAAACATCTGAAACGGCATGGGCATCCCGTTCCGGACAACATTCGTCTCGGCGTGATGGTGGAGGTTCCATCGCTTCTATTTCAGATGGACGAGCTTCTTGGCTATGTTGATTTCGTATCAGTCGGGTCCAACGATCTGTTTCAGTTCTTCTGTGCGGTGGATCGCGGGAACACACGCGTTGCTGACCGGTTCGATACTCTCAGCATTGGTTTTCTGAGAGCGCTCAAGACTATTGCCGACGCGGCTAACAAGCACCATGTTCCGGTCACGCTATGCGGTGAGCTGGCTGGGCGCCCGCTGGAAGCCATGGCCCTCATCGGGCTTGGGTACAGGGATCTGTCCATGTCGCCTGCGTCATTGGGGCCCGTCAAGGCTATGCTGCGGACCCTTGATGCAGGGCGGCTGTCTGCACGGCTGCTTCCGCGCCTGGAACCGGGACATCCTGACAGCGACATCCGGAGTTTCTTAAGGCGTTTTGCTGCCGATATGGATGTTGCTCTTTAGCCGGAGACGGCGTACCTCACCGTTCACAACGGACCTTTAGGAGATACTGCGCTTATGCTAGCGCGAGATAAACTCGACACAATACTGGACCGCTTCGCCGAACTTGAACACCTGATGTCGGCTAACCCAGATCCCACCGCTTTTGTAAAATTGTCACGGGAATATGCCGGGTTAGAGCCCTTGGTCGTAAAAATCAGAGCGCTCATCAAGGCAGAGAATGACTTGAATGGGGCTCAGGCGCTGGTTGACGATCCGGAGACCGACAACGACATGCGTGAGTTTGCCGAGCAGGAGCGGGATGATCTTGCGGCGCAGGTGGAAGAGCTTGCGCAAAATGTCCGCATTGGTCTTCTTCCAAAAGACGAAGCGGACACGAATGACGCCATCCTTGAGGTGCGCGCCGGCACGGGCGGGGATGAAGCCGCACTGTTTGCGGGCGATCTGTTCCGGATGTATCAGCGTTACGCTGAACTTCGGGGCTGGAAAGTGGAAGTACTCTCGGCGAGTGAAGGCGAAGTCGGCGGATACAAGGAGATCATCGCATCCGTGTCCGGCGAAAACGTCTTCGCCCGTATGAAGTTTGAGTCCGGGGTGCACCGGGTGCAGAGAGTGCCCGCAACCGAGTCAGGCGGACGCATTCACACATCCGCTGCCACGGTTGCTGTTCTTCCCCAGGCAGAGGATGTCGATATCGATATTCAAGACAGCGATTTGCGGATCGACACGTTCCGGGCCTCTGGCGCAGGTGGGCAGCATGTGAACACCACAGATTCTGCCGTCAGGATCACACACGAACCAACCGGGATCGTTGTGGCGGTCCAGGATGAACGCTCACAGCACAAGAACAAGGCGCGCGCCATGCAGTTGCTGCGCGCGCGCATTTATGATGAGGAGCGCGAACGGGCTGCGAGCGAACGCACGGAAGCCCGGCGCCTCCAGGTGGGGTCCGGTGACAGATCCGAACGCATTCGGACGTACAATTTCCCTCAAGGCCGCGTCACGGATCACCGGATCGGCCTCACGCTCTACAAGCTCGAACAGATTATTGCTGGTGAAGCTCTTGAAGAGGTCATTGAAGCCTTGATCGTTGATCATCAAACCAACCTTTTGGCGTCCGAAGGTGTTTGATGATTCTAATAGGGCAGCTTAGGCGTCTTGTCCGGGACAGGTTGCGTGAAGAAGGCCTTCCGACGCCGGACCTCGATGCGCGACTGCTTGTAGCCCATGCTTTGGGCATGAGCGTGTCTGAGCTGTTGCTGCACGAGGATGATGATGTCGCTCCGGAGAAAGAAGCGCATGTTCATGCGGTCTGTGCGCTTCGCCTGAAAGGGATGCCTGTTGGGCGGATTGCCGGAGAGCGTGAGTTTTATGGCCGCCGGTTTTTTTTGAACGCGGCAACCCTGGAGCCGCGTCCGGATACGGAAGTCTTGATTGATGCCGTGCTGGCCCGCGCAAGTGCAGACCACCCACTGACAATCGCCGATATTGGGACAGGAAGCGGGGCGATTGCCGTTACGCTTCTTGCCGAGCTGCCGCAATCGTGCGCTGTTGCGGTCGATGTTGCAGAGGATGCTTTGGTTGCTGCCCGTAATAATGCCAGTTTGCATTCGGTATTGGACCGTTTGCTGCTGGTACGCGCAGATTACGCATCCGCATTGGGTAACGGTTATGATTGGCTGGTGAGCAATCCGCCGTACATTCGCCAGTCTGTCTTGGCCACCTTGTCAAAAGACGTCTTAGATCATGATCCGATTCTGGCTTTGGACGGTGGCAAAGATGGTCTTTCCGCGTATCGCAGCATCTGCACCGGCGCTGCCCGGTTATTAAAACGAGGGGGCAGAATTGCACTGGAAATTGGCTTCGATCAGGCTGATGATGTGAAAAAGACGCTGCGTCATCATGACTTTGGAGCAATTGAAATCATTAGGGATCTTTCCGGAAATGACCGTGTTGTCGTAGGGCGATTGGAATAATCGCAGGGTTTTGATCCAGAGACGAAAAAGCACTTGGAAATCGCTGCGGAAAGGGTTAGGTTCAGTTCACCGAGACCGGAAATGTAATAAGCGTCAAGCGGGGCAAACGCAGCCGGCAGTCGGGACATTCACAGAATTGAGTGAGAGGTTCCTCTGCTAGTCGGGCGTTCCGGAGTTCGGACTGTCGAAGCATCAGACAATGGCGCTGGCATTTTGCTGGCAGCTGGCGTCTTTGTTTTCAATGACAGCCGATAACCAGCATAGTTGGTTTCGGTGGTATTTCGTGTCGGTTTTAAGAAATTCCGATGTTGGGTCGGCTTCTGGCTGACCGCCGTTCCGTAAGAGAAAACGGCAGGATGAGACCAAATAACCAGAGCAATAAGCGTATGCGCGGAAGGGGCCGCAAGGGACCTAATCCGCTAACCCGGACTTACGAATCTAACGGTCCTGATGTGAAAATCCGCGGCACAGCCATGCATATTGCGGAGAAGTATCAACAGCTTGCCCGAGATGCTCAAGCATCTGGCGACCGTGTGATGTTCGAAAGCTACAACCAGCACGCCGAGCATTATCTCCGCATCGTTGCGGCCGCTCAACCGCAGCAGCAAGCCACGCAACAACAGCCTTCCCGTTCTGAAAATGAAGAAGGGCAAGAGGCGGCTGCTTCCGCGAACGGCGCACAAGGCTCCAATGGGGCTGATCGTCCAGCGCAACAGGAGCGCGCATCTGAAGACGGCGATCTTGTGGATGCAGACAGCCCGCAGCCATTTATTGAAGACATGCCTGTCATCGATGCCGAAGGGCAGGTGAACGGCTCAGGGGCTTCGAAAGAGGCTTCTGGTGAAGCCGACCAGGATGAAAAACCGCGCCGCCGGGCACGGACACCGCGCGCACGGTCTCCGCGCCGCGCAGCGCCAGATGAAACGGCATCAGATGGCGAGGCAGCCCATCAAGGCGAAGCTGCTCCTGTAGACGCCGAGGCTGAACCTTCGAAGCCGAAAGCGCCGCGCCGGACCACTCGTGCGCGCCAAACAAAGGTTGCAGACGAGCAACCAGCCGAAGTTGCTGCTGGCGAATAGGTCAGTCTCAAATAAGGTCAGAAGACTAAAAAAGGCGTCCAGACGGGCGCCTTTTTCTATTCATACGCCTTTTCGTCTGAGAAGGTCTTTTGTGTTCAAAATGCAACACTATATTTGGTGTGCGGTGCTCAAGTGAAGGCCGCGCGGATGCCCTTAGAGGATCCGTATTCCATTACGTTCCCCATGCTTCGGGTGGTGCGGACGGGTAGGAGGTTTGTATGAATTTTGAAAAGTACACAGAACGGGCCCGCGGTTTTATCCATTCGGCCCAAACCTATGCACTTGGCCGTGGCCACCAGCAGTTCACTCCAGAACATGTGCTGAAAGTGTTGCTGGATGACCCGGAAGGCATGGCCTCCGGGCTTATTGATCGCGCCGGCGGTCAGTCGAAAACCATCAAGGGCGACCTGGAAGCGATTCTGGACAAGATGCCCAAGGTTTCAGGCGGGAGTGGCCAATTGTATATGGGCCAGGCGATGGCTCGCCTGTTTGATCAAGCCGAGAAGATTGCGGAAAAAGCGGGCGACAGTTTTGTCACGGTCGAACGGCTTCTTCTTGCCATGGCAATGGATGGCGACAGCGAGGCGGGAAAACTACTAAAGCGTCATTCAATTACACCGAACGGATTGAACGAAGCTATCAACCAGTTGCGGCAGGGCCGGACTGCGGACAGCGCAACTGCTGAAAACCAGTATGACGCATTGAAGAAGTATGCCCGTGATCTGACCCAGGTCGCCCGGGACGGCAAACTTGACCCCGTTATAGGCCGTGATGAAGAGATCCGCAGAACCATTCAGGTCCTGTCGCGGCGGACGAAAAACAACCCTGTTCTGATTGGCGAGCCAGGCGTCGGGAAAACGGCAATCGCCGAAGGACTGGCCCTTCGTATCGTGAATGGGGACGTTCCCGAATCGCTGAAAGACAAGCAGTTGCTCGCATTGGACATGGGGTCTTTGATCGCCGGTGCGAAATATAGGGGCGAATTCGAAGAACGTTTAAAAGCGGTCCTTTCCGAAGTGGAAGCGGCGGCTGGCCGCATCGTTCTGTTCATTGATGAGATGCACACACTCGTGGGAGCAGGCAAGGCGGATGGCGCAATGGACGCTTCCAACTTGTTGAAGCCCGCCTTGGCGCGCGGGGAATTGCATTGCGTCGGTGCAACCACGCTCGACGAGTACCGGAAGCACGTTGAAAAAGACGCAGCTCTTGCGCGCCGGTTTCAGCCGGTTTTCGTGAGCGAGCCGACGGTTGAAGACACGGTTTCTATCCTCCGGGGCATCAAGGAAAAGTATGAGCTGCACCATGGTGTCCGCATCACGGATTCTGCGATCGTCTCGGCGGCTTCCCTGTCCAACCGGTACATTACAGACCGGTTTTTGCCGGATAAGGCTATCGACCTGGTGGATGAGGCCTCCAGCCGGCTGCGTATGCAGGTGGACTCTAAGCCGGAGGAACTGGACGAACTTGATCGCCGTATCATCCAGCTGAAAATCGAGCGCGAGGCGCTGAAGGTAGAGAGCGATGATGCGTCCAAGGACAGGCTTGTGAACCTGGAGAAGGAGTTGAGCAGCCTTGAGGAGCAGTCACAGGCACTGACGGGCCGCTGGCTGGCTGAAAAGGAGAAGTTGAACTCAGAGCAAAAGATCAAGGAGCAGCTTGAGCAGGCACGTATTGATCTTGAGATTGCGCAACGCAGGGGTGATCTCGCCAAAGCGGGTGAACTTGCTTACGGCGTGATCCCGGATTTGGAGCGAAAACTGTCTGACGCCGAGGCTTCAGGAGACACCGAAGCAATGATGGAAGAAGCTGTCACTCCGTCGCATATTGCACAGGTGGTTTCGAAGTGGACTGGTATTCCAGTCGACAAGATGCTGGAGGGCGAACGCGAGAAACTTCTGAAGATGGAAGATGTTCTGGCAGACCGTGTGGTTGGTCAGGCAGAGGCGATTCGTGCAGTCTCCACCGCCGTCCGGCGGGCCCGTGCGGGCCTGCAGGATCCAAACCGGCCTATCGGATCCTTCATGTTCTTGGGGCCGACCGGGGTTGGAAAGACCGAGCTTACGAAAGCTTTGGCAAGCTTTCTGTTTGATGACGATACCGCGATGGTGCGGATCGACATGTCGGAATACATGGAGAAGCACTCGGTCGCCCGTCTGATCGGTGCTCCTCCCGGTTATGTTGGCTATGAAGAAGGCGGCGCGCTGACTGAATCCGTGCGCCGGCGGCCTTACCAGGTGATCCTTTTCGATGAGATCGAGAAGGCCCATAGCGATGTGTTCAATGTGTTGTTGCAGGTCCTTGATGACGGCCGCTTGACCGATGGCCAGGGCCGGACTGTGGATTTCCGCAAC
Source organism: Roseibium denhamense (assembly GCF_009711415.1). Classification (GTDB taxonomy): domain Bacteria; phylum Pseudomonadota; class Alphaproteobacteria; order Rhizobiales; family Stappiaceae; genus Roseibium; species Roseibium denhamense. Next base: position 3,122 of record NZ_SMLZ01000088.1, on the reverse strand, counting down.
ACGCTGATCATTATGACATCGAACCTGGGCGCGGAGTATCTCGTCAATCAGCCGGAAGGTCAGGATACCGATGCTGTCCGCGACGAGGTCATGGGAGCGGTTCGGGCTCATTTCCGGCCTGAGTTTTTGAACCGGCTTGATGAAATCGTCTTGTTCCATCGGCTGCAACGGGTGCAGATGGCTGATATCGTCCGCATTCAGCTGGAGCGTTTGCGTGAATTGCTCAAGGAGCGGAAGATAACGCTGTCACTCGATGAGGCGGCGCTCGGCTGGCTGGCGCAAAAGGGCTACGATCCTGCCTATGGCGCGCGCCCGCTGAAGCGGGTCATTCAGAAGGACCTTCAGGACCCGCTTGCGGAAAAACTTCTTGCAGGTGAGATCTTGGACGGACAGGCCGTTCGCGTGTCTGCGGGAACCGATCGCCTTCTTTTCGAATCGGATGCCGGCGCAAGCGCTGCAGCGTGATCGTTCGCCGCGCCAGAATTTCATGAAAAAAAGCCCGTCCGGGTTCCTCCGGACGGGCCTTTTTAGTGCTAGAATCTCGGACGTTCCGTTCAAAATGCTCAAAGAGGCTCGATCACTGCATTTTCAATCCACTTTGGGCGGTAAATCGGGACCGATTTATCGCCTGCGGATCTTGGCTCTTAGTTCAAGGATGCGATCCGCGACGGCTTTCGTACCCGGTCGAGGAGGTTGTCAATCCTGAACCGTTCGGTTTCGAATGCGGTGCGAACGGCGCCGTCCAATGTCCTGCCCTTTGGAAGTTTGATCCGCATCGGATCCATGAACCGGCCATTCACGAGGACCTCGTAATGGAGGTGCGGGCCGGTCGACAGTCCGGTTGATCCAACATAGCCGATGACTTGGCCCTGAGTGATCCGGACACCTTCGGCAATCCCTTTGGCAAACCCGGTCAAATGGCTGTAAGTGGTTGTGTAGCCATTGGTATGGCGCAGCTCGACCCTGCGGCCATAGCCTGAGCTCCAGCCCGCCTTTGCGACCGTTCCGTTGCCCGCAGCGATGATTGGGGTCCCCCGCGGGGCCGACCAGTCAACACCCTTATGCATTTTGGTATAGCCATGGATCGGATGGCGGCGCATGCCGAAGCCCGACCTGAATTTCCCGCCATTCAAGGGCTTGCGGATCAGAAACTTCTTCGCGCTTTGGCCGGAGCCGTCATAATAATCGATCACCCCGTCATCAGGTGTGCGGAATCGATAGAATTCCCGCGTGGTCGATCCGGTGTTCAGTGCCGCATAGAGAATTTTCGGAGGCGCAGCAGCGTCACCTTCGGTGAAGAACAGTTCCAGAGAATCACCCGGCTGAACGGTTGCATTGAAGTCCACATCGAAAGAGAACATGCGCACCAGATCATTAATCAGCTCTTCCGGCATGCCTTGTTCAAGAGCTGTCTGATAGAGGCTGTTGTAAATCGCCGGTGTAGGGCCGCCGTAAGAAACCCTGTCCGCCTCGGCGAAAGCATCTGCAAGAAAGGTGGATGGCTCCATGGCCTCGACATAGTCACCGCTGTCTGAGCGTGCGATTGTCGCCTCGTGATCAGTGTCCGTATAAAGGCTTACCCGCTCCGGCCGCATCCGGTTCAGATCATCGGGATCAGGAGCGTAAGCGATGCGAAGCCGCTGTCCGTCAGACAGGTTCCCAAGCCCGAAGAGAGCGGTAAACGCCTCTTCAATATTGGCGGCTTCCGTCTCGCCGGTGTCATTGTCCAAGAGCACATCAACCAGGTTCTGGCCTTCCACGAGCGGTACGATCTTCTCGTCCATACCTGCAAACCGGATGTCATCCTCACGTTTGGAAACGAAAGAGACGTTTTCTGGTGTGATCCGGACAGCGTATCGTTCCAAATCAGGTTGGAGCGCCAAATTGAAGTCAAACCGGCCCGGGTCAACAATGGTCTTTGCCGCCATTTCGACAGCGTCAATGGAAAGCGTCCGGGCGATCTCGCGAACCGTCAGCTCGACTTCGGTCTCGGTCGGTGTGTGGGCTTCACTGAAAGAGGAGGTTTCTTCGGGAAACCGGGTCAAACTGATGCTGACTTCGCTTTCAAGTTTCGCGCCATACAAAGAATCTGCGAGAATGGATGGGGTGGCGCTGCCTGTGTCCGGTGCAGCGCTTTCCTGGCTGTCGGCAAACATGTCCAGAGGGTTGAACTCAGGGATGGAGGCTGCCAAATCCGGATCGGACCGTGTTGCCAAAGAGGCGCTTATAAAGACGTGTGGCTGGACCTTGATGTGATCCCGGTCGCCCACCCGCGTGACAACATTGACGTCAATAACATGCTTGTTCGAAAACTCGGCAGCGGTTCGAAGGACACGATCGCCCTTGCTCGCGGATCGTCCATCCCCGTCCTCCAGGAACATGCCAGCCGACGGTGCTGCCGAAACTGTGTATTGGCCGTCAAGCGCGGCGAGCAGGGCCCCACCCATGAGGGCAAGAGAGGTCACCCCGGTCAGGACGGTCCCGGCGAGCCAGCGCAAGGAGACCTGTCTGCGGTCCGGCAATCCGCTCCGCCCGTCATATCCCCGCAAAGGCGGCTCGTTGCCAAGGTTCACGCGTTGATGCGGGGCGTTATGGAAAGGTCCAAAATGCATATTGTGTAAAAGCGCCCTTTACCAAGTCTGCTTGTCGCCGCGTATCCTACAAAAACCAACAGCATTGATGATCAACATTAGATACCGTCCCTGCTAAATGCAGGGTTTGGCGCCAAAGGTCAATTCCCAGGTAATTTTGGCAGATATGTGATCGTCGAGAGACCATCCTCATATTCATACCTTGTGGCAGAAACCAAGCTCAGAGCTTATTCCCCCACGATTTCATCATTCTTACAAGCTGCACAGGGCTGTCAAAAGGCAGATTGGGTCCTGTGAAGGTCCTGTATTTCACCGCTTCCGCGCCGGTGATTTCATTATGTGAATCTTTTTTGACAAACTGTGTTGACTCCAAATAGGGGGCTGCGTATAACCCGGTTCATCGACGGCGGCGCCGCTTGCAGGCGCCTTTCGCTGTCGGTTCTACCGAACACGCAACCCACGGCGGTCCAGCGTCAGCTGGCGACCTCCTAGTTGTCTTCGGGTGAAAGATTTAGATCTTTCATGTTCATT
>NZ_SMLZ01000046.1 GCF_009711415.1 Roseibium denhamense | reverse complement strand
ACGTGGATCTGCCGGACATGGCATATGCCACGGTCTTGCGGCCCCCGGTTGAGGGCGAGCGCCCATTGACCATCAACGACACGCAAGCGCGTGCCGTTCCGGGGGTTCTGGATGTCGTCGCGCTGCCAGATGGTGTTTCGGTCGTCGCAGAGAGCTTGTGGAGTGCCTTGGGCGCACGGTCCATGCTTGAAGTGACCTGGAGCGAGGATGCACCAGCCCGTGCCTTCAACAGCGAGGAAACGCTCCGGCTTTATGCCGAAGCTGCAGAAGATCCCGAAGCCGAGCAGGCTGTATGGGCTGAAAAGGGCAATGCGCCAGCAGCCATTGCAGCTGCAGACCAGACCTATGGCCAGCTCTATCTGTCCGACTACGCCTATCATGCGCAGATCGAGCCGATGGCTGCCGTTGCGAGTGTCGATGCGGACGGTCAGGGCGCCGAAGTCTGGGCCGGGACCCAAACCCAGTCTTGGACAACCCGGACGGTGATGGACGTCCTGGGCATCGAGCAAGACAAGGTGCGGCTCAACATGATGACCATGGGTGGCAGTTTCGGCCGCCGGACAGCGCTTGCCCAGGACTACGTGCGCGACGCCGTGCTCAGCTCAAAGGCTGTCGGGCGTCCGGTGAAAGTCATCTGGACCAGGGAGGACGATGTCAAGAACGGCACGTTCCGACCCGCCGCTGCGCAAAGGCTTGAGGCAGGCCTCACCGCGGACGGCAAACTGGATGGCTGGCATCACAAGGTGGCAACGCCAACGGTGATCGGGTTCTTCAATCCGGTTCGCTGGGACGCGGTGAAGCCGAATGATGTGATCTCCATGCGCGGTGCGGAGAACAAGTTCTACGGGATCAAGGATTTCCGGGCTGATCACATCATCACGCCTCGGCAGGCCCGCCTTGCCCCTTACCGGGGGATCGGGGCGGCCTACACCAGCTTTGCCGCCGAAGCCTTCATGGATGAATTGGCGGAGCAGGCAGGCCGGGATCCGCTCGACTTCCGGATGGATCTTGTCGCCGAAAACCCGCGCGGCCGGCATCTACTGGAAAAGGTCGCCGAGATGTCGAACTGGTCCAGTCAGGATGGCCG
>NZ_SMLZ01000056.1 GCF_009711415.1 Roseibium denhamense | reverse complement strand
TCTTGGCCTGAATGGCCTGAAGACGATCATAGGTGGCCCCATCCCCAACCTACCCACTTCCTGAGCGTGATATGCCGTGATCATATCGCAAATCAGTGCACAGAGTCCGGCCTCTACAAACTTGAGCCCAGGCAGAGCGGTCTGCAGCTCAAACCTTTGATTAAAACGTACTCCACTGTCCCGGAACTTTGCGAGTGTCTGACGGTGAGTCTTGTGGTCCGAGTGCAGCAAGGCCAGCGGATAGCCATCAAGGTCGTCGGGTGTAATCACTTCCTTCGATGCAAGCGGATCCGTCGACGAAAGAGCGCATAGGCACTCAAGATCAAAGTCGATTTGGTCAAAGGAGTTTCGCGAGGGCGGTGTCTCGGCAAGTCCAATGTCGTAGTGTTGCGCGGCGATCAATTCCTCAATTTCCGACGAGGATCTTGTTGCGAGCGCCACTTTGACACTTGGCTTGTCGGCGATAAATGCCGACAGCGTTCCGGGCAAGAAGGATGCCGTTGCTTCCGGGATTGCAGCGACGCGCAGCTGCCCGTGTTCCCGGTTGGCAAGACCGCGGAGTGTGCGCTTCGACGTCTCAAGCCTTTTGAGGATCGCTTCTGCCTCTTCAAGGAAGAATTCGGCCTCCGGTGTCGGCACCAGCCGGCCTTGTTCCCTGACAAAAAGCTTAAGTTCCAGCTCCGTTTCGAGCCCTGCAATCGTCGAGCTCACAGCTGGCTGTGTCCGTCCCAGCGTCCGCGCCGCCTCGGAGATCGAACCGCTCCGCATAACTTCGCGGAAAGTTGCCAGTTGCCGGATTGAAAGGTTCATTGCCACCCTACAGACACGGAAAATCTTCAATCATTCCAATGTGTCTGTCTCGAACAGCGGCGTCAACCAGACCCTGTTTTCGTTTGGTCAACCTTACTTGACCGGGATCGCAGATCCGTTGGCATTTAGGCGGTTACGGCGCGTCTGGTGACCAGAGACGGGCAAGGTCAAAGCGATGGACGTCTTCGAGCAGTTCGATAAAGCCTTTGGCGGCATGATCAAGAGAAAGCCGCCCCTTCTCCGCGCTTGCTTCTGCCGCGTTGCCAAGTGCGCCACTTGGATTTAGATCCTGCGCCTTCCAGCCATATTGGGCCTTGCCGTGACCTCGCAGATGTTTGAATTCTTTGAGGTATTTTTGCTGTTCCGAGGGAAAGTCGGTTGCAAGGTCCATGCGGACCAGATCCGGCCGGAGATGCAGCATCAAAGAGGTCTCAATGTCTCCGCCGTGAATTCCATAGTCGAACTCTTCAGGCCGGTAAGTGTTGTCGGGTTGTCCAAAACGCAGCCAGTTTGTGGCCACGACAAACATGTCACATTTGATCCGCAGTTCCCGGGCAACGATATCAAGAATAGGTACGTTCCCACCGTGTGAGTTGATCAGTACGAGTTTGCGAACACCTGCGCGGGCAACGCTTTCGCCAATCTCGACCCAGCTTTTTGTAACCGTTTCCCAGTTGAAGGTCAGCGTTCCGGGTGATGATATGTGCTCATCGGATTTCCCGATCGATTGGATCGGGAGAAACGTTGCCGGAAGCATCCTTGGCAGAAGGTCCAAAACCCTTTTGATCTGTCCGTCTGCAATCACCGTGTCCGTCGACAAGGGAAGGTGCGGCCCGTGCTGTTCAATTGCAGCGACAGGCAAAATCGCAATCCAGTGGTCCCTTTCGGGATGCTGGAAGTCGACGGTCGTCATGTCCTGCCAAAAGTGCTTGGGCAGCATGGCCCCTCCAGATATGCATTCCGTTTGCTGTCAGTGACATGGCGTGAGTTGAAACACAAGCAGCCGCTCTCGTTCGTTTCACAAACAAATGATCCTGTTTCTTAATGAGAATTAAGAATTTGGCGAGGAGTTTGGGCGACACTCCGCGCCATGATCGGTGCATTATTGTCAAATACGCCGGTAAATTTATTACGAAGTAGCGGCGTAGCGAGCGAGAGTGCCCCTGGTACAGCTGAGATCAGTCAGGACCGGGCCGGCGTTCCTGTGCGCGATAGCCTTGCGAGCCCTCGCACGGCTGCAATCAGCGCCGGTTCCAGCGTTCCACTGACATCGCAAGCCGTGCTCGCCCTTCAGGATGCGGAAGAGGCCTCTGGAGCTGATGCGCGCCGAGAGACTGGAGAGAGCTCCTCGCGCAATAGCGGCAATGGCCAGGCAGCGCCAGCTGATGGAAACTCGGAGAGTGTCCTCCAGAATGCGCAGCAAGCTGAGGAGGACGGCGATAGCGACGGCGATGGCCTGACCGAGGCGGAGGAAGAGCAGATCCAAAAGCTTGCTGAACGGGATCGGGAGGTCCGCGCACATGAGCAGGCGCATGCACGGGTGGGCGGCCCATATGCGAGTGCGCCCAGCTATACTTTTCAGCAGGGGCCTGACGGCAAACGTTATGCCGTTGGCGGCGAAGTCCAGATTGATACGTCCACAGAACGCACGCCCGAGGCCACAATCCGCAAGATGCAGATTGTTATCCGGGCCGCTTTGGCGCCGGCTGAGCCATCGTCGCAGGATCTTCAGGTTGCCCAGCAAGCACGGGCTCAGCTCTCCGAAGCGCAGTCGGAAGCCCGCCAACAGGCGGCTGAAGAGCTGCGCGGCAACGACGAAGACACAAACAGTATAACTGCTGACCCGGTTGAGACAGCTGGCAGTGAAGCGGCGGCAGGTCCAGCCAACGGCACGGACAATTCGAGTAGCGGTAATAATGGCCCTGATGGAGCAGCCTCTGGCGGTACTTCCGACCAAAGTGCTCAAGATCAAAACGCCGCTATTGCCGCCTATCAGTCAGCGTTGCAGCGGATTACAGAGCAGACCTCCGGGCTCGGATCGCTGATTACCTGATTGGACCGCCATTATCACCGGTCGACATGTCCGAGCCTTGTGATGAGCTAAGCTCTATGACACAACTCGCTCTCACCACTCATTGAAGCCCGCTTCTTTCACAACAGGTTCCACACAATGTCCGTCCGTGCTGCCCGTTATGGTGTTTCAGCAGTCTTTTTTCTGTGCGGGGCGCTTTTCGGTATGTGGGCGTCACGGATCCCGGACATTAAAACAAACTTCGGTTTGGATGAGGCCAGCCTTGGCGCGCTTTTACTGGTGCTGGCGCTTGGATCTTTTACAGCATTTCCGCTGTCGGGTTACCTTATAGACCGCATAGGCGCCGCGCTGGTGAGCAAGATCCTGACGATTGCCACCCTTTTGGTTTTCGTAAGTATCGGTCTTGCTCCAACGATCCCGTTTCTAGCCCTTTGTCTCGCTTTGGCGGGCTTTTCGATCGGCGGACTGGATGTAGCGATGAATGCCTGGGGCGCTGAGGTCGAGACGCGATTGGCTCGGCCGGTGATGAGCTCC
>NZ_SMLZ01000029.1 GCF_009711415.1 Roseibium denhamense | reverse complement strand
TGTCACAACACTCATAGTCCATGACAACCGAGGGGCGTGATGCTGAAATCCTTGCGGATTTCCCGGTCCGGAAAAATTTAACACTGCCCGTTCCTGACAGGACCATGGCCTTTGTGCTGCCGCGTATAACTCTGGGATCATCACCATCTTTGCAATCACATTCGCAATCGTTCGCGACCAAGATAAAGTAATATCGGGATGTTTTTTTATTCCATACTACTCGAAAAGAAACATTGCAACGCCCAGCCATGGAAGATGAAGATAAAAATGGCTTTGATGTCAGTCCTTTAAATCTATCCATCCATGATGTACTTTGGCTTGCCATATTGTCTACATAGAGTTCAGGCGAATCTCCATTCATGTACTTCTGCGCGACTTCCAGTGCTTTTTTTGCGGCGCTCTTCGCTTCATCAGTGACAGCATCTTCGACCTTGTCTGCAAACGCTTTGCGACCGACTGCTTTCAGCGCATTTGCCGTCCCCAAAGGCAAAGTCAGCATTGTCGTAGCA
>NZ_SMLZ01000034.1 GCF_009711415.1 Roseibium denhamense | reverse complement strand
CTGGCTAAACACCGAGACCGACCGACACTTTACTCGGAGTTCAAGTGACTGTTTTGGCATGGTCTCCGCTGTGATGATCATTCAAAGTTTCGTGAGATCCGGTTCTGCAGTTCAGCTTCAATTTCTCTGTCGGAATTCAGTTTGCCGTCTTGCGCGAGTTTTAAGAGGTCGGCGCATAAGGACAGATATTGCCCAATTCTCACAAGCGATTGCTGATAGGGGGGCAACACCCATCCCCTTGGCTTCGGCCGTCCGATCGCGGCCCAGGCACGATGGGTTTCTTTTAGCAATTCGCGCTTGGTCAGTCTGCTGTGCCGCATAAAGTCGTTTGCGAGAAGCGTTTCGGACTTTTGGAACCGTTCGGGCAGGCTGTTGTTGATGATATGAGCTAGAACCATGGCCAACGCACCGGCAAAAGGTTCTTCGGGGTTTACTGTCGAAGCGATAACCGCCGGCTCTCCAATCCGTTCCTCAAGCACTGACTGCAAAATCAGTACATCTCGTAGGGTGCAACATTCTCTGACCGTTTTTAGTTCAGTTTCATCAGATGGCCCGGCAATCTTAAAACCCTTGCCAGGCAGTACCTTTATGTCATCCGGATGCGG
>NZ_SMLZ01000022.1 GCF_009711415.1 Roseibium denhamense | reverse complement strand
GCAGCCAATGTGGTCGTTGCCCCGGTGTGGGTCAGACCGCCATGGGCGTCCGTCACGTCATAGGTGAAGTGAACCTGGCCGTTGTAGTCCTTTTCCGGTGTGAAGGTGAAGGTGCCGTCCTGGTTGTCCCGGACAGAGCCGTGATCAACCTTGAGCCCGGCAATCGCCAGCTTGCCCGCATCATTGGCATCCACATCCACCGTGTTGGCGAGAAGTTGCTTCAAGGTCAGGGTCTGGGCGACGTCTTCCGTGCCGCTGGCCAACTGAACTTCCGAAGAACAATAGGGACGGTCGTTGCTGCCATGGATCGTGATCACGATGTCATGGGCGGTGCCGTCCTTCGAATAGACCGTGATCGTGTCCGTCAGGCTCT
>NZ_SMLZ01000099.1 GCF_009711415.1 Roseibium denhamense | reverse complement strand
GGCGGCGGCTGGTAACACCGGCCGTCACGGGCTAAGCTTGCAGCCAGACATATCCAACCCGCCCGGATCCCCGGTTTGATCAGAGTGAAATAATGAACCCAGGCGTATTGTCACTGGATGAGTTCGTCAGCTTCAATCTGGCGATCCTTGTCTACTTCCTGGGCGTGCGCCTGAACAAGAAGGTGGCGTTACTGCGCCGCTACAACATCCCGGAGCCGGTCTCTGGCGGGCTTCTGGTTTCATTTGCAGCATTTGTTACTTTCTCTGTCCTGAACGTTGAAATCAGCTTCTCGCTGGAATCGCGCGACTACCTGTTGTTCTGCTTCTTTACCGCTATCGGGCTGAATGCGCGCTTTGCCGAACTTCTGAAGGGCGGACGCCCGCTCTTACTGTTGCTGATCCTGACCGTTGGGTACATGTGCCTGCAAAATGCGGTTGGGGCCTCGATTGCCGTGGCGCTTGGCCTTCCGGTTGGGTTCGGTCTACTGGGCGGCACGATTTCCCTTGTTGGCGGCCATGGCACCGCGATTGCCTGGGGACCGCGCCTCGTGGAAGACTATGGCGTCATCGGCGCGGTAGAAATCGGGGCGGCAACGGCGACCCTCGGCCTGATCGCAGCCAGCCTCCTGGGCGGTCCCATTGGAAACTACCTGATTGAGCGGCGTGGTGCGCGGCCGGATCCCAACCGTCCCGAAGAAGCTCCGATGATCGGACTGGAGACGGAAGACGAGGCCGACGCCAAGGTCACCCATACGGGTTTGATGCGGGCGATCCTGGTATTGAACATTGCCATTGCCCTAGGTGTTGTCTTGCAGGAGGCTCTTAAGGTCGGCATCGGCCTGGACCTTCCGATATTTGTCTGCTGCCTTTTTTGCGGGATCCTGCTGTCGAACTCCGTCCCGGTGGTGTTCAAGCGAATGACCTGGCCGGCAGGCTCCAGATCCCTCGCGGTGATCTCGGATCTGGCGCTTGGTATTTTCCTGACAATGTCCTTGATGAGTCTGCAATTGTGGACGCTGGCAGGGCTTGCCGGACCCATGCTCCTGATCCTTTTCAGCCAGATTGCCGTGGTGACCTTCTTTATTATTTGGGTGGTGTTCCCGCTAATGGGGCGCAACTACAATGCCGCTGTTCTTGGCTCCGGTTTCGCCGGCTTTGCGCTGGGCGCAACCCCAACGGCAATTGCCAACATGACAGCGGTGACCAAGCAATACGGACCAGCGACCCAGGCCTTCCTGATCCTTCCCCTGGTTTCCGCCTTTTTCGTCGACCTTGCCAATGCGGTCATTATTCTCTTGTTCCTGGGAGGGAATGTCTGAGTTGTTAGGCGTTGAAACTAGCCACCCTGTGTTCTAGGCCGCATCAGTTTTTTTCTGCTTGAAGGGCAACGCACCGTCTGCCTGCGATGCCAGCAAAGTCCTTGCTTCGTCCCCTGAGACGGCCGCCGCGTATAGGAAGCCCTGGCTATAGTGGCAGCCGTTGGAATTCAGCGCGTTGTGAACATCCGCCTCTTCCACCCCCTCGGCCACCGCATCAATATCCAAACCGTTGGACAGGACGAGGATTGCCTCAACGATTGCCGCGCACTGTTTGTCCTCCAGCATGCGCTTGGTGAAAGACCGGTCGATCTTGACCTTCTGGATCGGAAATTCGCGCAAGTAGCTCAAGCTCGAATGTCCGGCACCGAAATCATCGAGGGCGATGGAGATGCCGGCTTCAGTGAGCCGGGTCAGGATACGGCGTGCCGTTGCGGGGTTCTTGACGAGGGATGTTTCCGTGATCTCCAGAACCAGCCGCTCCGGGGGCAGGCCGGTTTCATCGAGGATGGCCAGGACCTGATCCGGAAGGCTTGTGTCCTGCAGCTGAACAGGGGAGAGATTGAAGGACAAATGCAGATCTTTCGGCCACTTCACGGCTTCCTTGCAAGCCTCCTGAAGGAGGTGTTTGGTCAGCTCTGTGATAATGCCGCAGTCTTCGGCGATTGGGATGAACTGTAGCGGCGGTACATATCCAAAATCTGAATCCGTCCACCGGGCAAGCGCTTCGAAGCCGGCAATGCGGCCCTTTTCAAGGTCCAGAATCGGCTGATAGCGCACGTGCACCGCATGTTCGGTGATTGCCTTGCGGAGCCTTTGTTCAAGCAGGGTGCGGTGGAGGATGGATGCATCCATGTCGACTTCGAAGAAGCGGTAGGTCGAGCGGCCCGAGGATTTGGCTCTGTAGAGCGCGATATCCGCCCGGCGCAGAAGTTCCGATACCGCATGGCCATCGTGCGGATAGAGCGCAATGCCGATCCCGGTGCCGATGGAAATCTGCCGCTCGTCAAACTCGAAGCGGTCGTTGATGCGGGTCAGTAGACGGCGCGCGAAACCGGACGCTTCCGCCTTGTCGGTAAACGGCGGGGAGACGATGGCAAATTCATCACCCCCGAGCCGGGCCACAATACCGTCCTTGCCGAGGGTTTCCACCAGCCGGTCGGCGAAACCACGCAAGAGAACGTCCCCAAAGGCGTGGCCATAGACATCGTTGATAGGCTTGAACCCGTCAATGTCGAGCATCAGGACCGCGCGGAAGGTGTCATGCTTCAAGTCGCGGGTCAAATCCGGAAACACTTCCAGTAGGCGCCGCCGGTTGGGCAGCCCCGTCAGGGCATCATGCTGCGCCATGGCGAGGGCTTCCGTGTGGGCCGAACTGTTCGCCTTGAGTTTCTTGCGCAACCTTCGATTGCTCATGATGCCGAAACCAAGCCCGACCGCGGAAGCACCGAGCAGCACGCTGAAGGCTATGTCAATAACCGGGTGCGGACGTTCAAACAGCGGAACGCTGAGGAATATCCGCGCGAGTTGAAGGGCTGCAAAACTGACAAGCACAATTCCCAGTAATGCAACCATAGATCTATATATATGCTTGCTGTTTTCTTCTTTTCTTTTGAACACAAACTTCGCCCTGAATACGCTTCAGCAAAAACACGTAAATTGTTCGCATGTATTTCTTGAAGAATAGTGAAACGGACAGAGCGCATTGTGCCAAATTCATGACCGTTTGCGCCAACACGCACCCAGGTTTAGGGGTGACAAGCTGGCAGGGACTTGGTAACGGACGCCATCGAATTTCCGGTGGTGACCTACCCAAAACCTAAAGGCTTGAAAGTCCATGCCCGATCTTCTGCTTGAGCTGTTCAGCGAAGAGATTCCGGCCCGCATGCAGCGCAAGGCGGCCGAAGACCTCAAATCCCTTGTGACAAACGCATTGGTCGAAGCGGGTCTTCCCTATGAGGGCGCAAAGGCTTTCGCAACGCCCCGCCGGCTGGCGCTTCATGTGGCCGGTGTCCCGGTCGGATCCGCCGCCACACGCGAGGAGCGCAAGGGCCCGCGCGTTGGTGCGCCCGAAAAGGCCGTGGAGGGCTTTCTGCGTGGGGCGGGGCTCAACTCCATCGATGAAGCCACAATCCAGAATGACCCTAAAAAGGGTGACTTCTATATCGCCGTGATTGAGAAGCCGGGCCGCAATGCCATCGACATCATTGCAGACTTCATGCCGGGCCTTTTGAAGGCCTTTCCCTGGCCGGTTACCATGCGCTGGGGCAGTGCGCCAACGCGCTGGATCCGCCCGTTGCATTCCATTATCGCGACCTTTGGTCCCGAAACGGAAGAACCGGACATCGTCCCGTTCGAGTTCGAGGGCATCAAGGCAGGTAACAAGACACGCGGCCACCGGTTCCTGGCCGACACCGAATTTACGGTCCGCCGCTTTGACGACTACGCGGTCAATCTGGAAAAGCACAAGGTTGTTCTGGACACTGACCGGCGAAAGGAAATCATTCTCAACGATGCCAAGGACCGGGCGCTGGCGCTCGGCCTTGAACTGGTCGAGGATCCTGGACTTCTGGAAGAGGTTGCCGGTCTTGTCGAATGGCCGGTCGTGCTGACAGGAAGCTTTGATGAGGGATTCCTAGCGATCCCGGACGAAGCCATCCAGCTGACCATCAAGGTCAATCAGAAGTGCTTTGTGTTGAAGGACCCTGTTTCCGGCAAGCTGGCCAACAAGCTGGTGCTGGTCTCCAACATTGTTGCCGAAGACGGCGGCAAGATGATCGTCGCGGGCAACGAGAAGGTGATCCGCGCGCGTCTGGCCGATGCCAGGTTCTTCTGGGAAGCCGATCTGAACACCAAGCTTTCAGATAACTTGCCGAAGCTCGACACCGTCAAGTTCCATGAAAAGCTCGGCAGTGTCGGCGACCGGGTTAAGCGGCTCATGGCGCTGTCCGCCGAGCTGGCCCCACAGGTCGGGGCGGACACGGAAAAGGCCATGCGTGCGGCGGAACTTGCCAAGGCGGATCTTGTGTCGCAAATGGTGTTCGAGTTCCCGGAACTGCAGGGTCTTATGGGCCGGTATTATGCCGAAGCCCAGGGCGAGGATGCATCCGTCGCTGTGGCCATTGAAGACCACTACAAGCCGCAAGGCCCGTCAGACCGTGTGCCGGCAGATCCGGTTGCGGCAAGCGTTGCACTGGCGGAAAAGCTCGACCTCCTCACCGGCTTTTGGGCGATTGACGAAAAGCCGACCGGCTCCAAGGATCCTTATGCGCTGCGCCGTGCCGCGCTGGGCGTGATCCGGATTATTCTGGAAAATGATCTGCGGTTGGGACTTGCTGAAGTCGCCGCATCCGCTTTGAAGAAGCAGACTGCCGATGCGGGTGACACCGGCGCAATCGTCTCCGATCTTCTTTCCTTCTTTGCGGATCGCCTAAAGGTCCATCTGAAGGACGAAGGCATGCGCCACGATCTCATCGATGCGGTGTTTGCACTTGAGGGCCAGGACGACCTATTGATGGTGGTCAAGCGGGTCGAGGCGCTTCAGGCTTTCGTCTCATCCGATGACGGGCTCAATCTCGCTGCGGGCTACAAGCGCGCGGTCAACATCCTGAAGGCAGAAGAGAAAAAGGACGGCAAGCCGGTCACCGGCAAGCCGCATGCTGATCACCTGATGGAGCAAGCGGAAATTGATCTGGCCGCGAGCATCGATACCGCGCGTGCGGAAGCTGCCGAAGCCGTCAGCCGGGAAGACTTCGAAGGTGCCATGGCGGCTCTGTCAAAACTGCGGGCACCGGTCGACAAGTTCTTCGAGGACATTCTTGTGAACGCCGATGATCCGGCGCTGCGAATGAGCCGCCTGCAGCTGCTCGCCGAAATCCGCGATGCTACCCATGTGGTCGCAGATTTTTCCAAAGTGGCCGGGTAGATACAATAACAGCGGAAAGTGCTAAGGCGGCCCCGGCCGCCTTTTTCTATTCAAATCTGGCTGATCGCCCAGCCGCTGAGACTCATGATGCCCAGCAGCCCAAAAAGCCCGATCTTGAAGCGCAGCAGCAAGACACCCGCGAGCACGGTAAGCAAGAGCGCACGCCAGTCAAAGCTTGCAAGCTCCGGAACCCAAAGCTGAAGCGGCCCAGTTGTTTGCTGGGTCACTGTGCCAAAGAGGCTGTGCAAGGCAAACCAGACCCCAAGGTTCAATATGACACCGACGACCGAGGCTGTTATGCCCGCAAGAGCGCCGCTCAATCTCGGCGATCGATCGAGGCGGTCGATATAGGGCGCTCCGGTGAAAACCCATAGGAAACAGGGTATGAAGGTCATCCAAAGGCCGACAAACGCGGCCGCAAGTCCCATGACCAAACCGCCCGCCTTGGCACCGGCGAGATAGGCAACAAACTCTGTGACAAGGATCAGTGGCCCCGGTGTGGTTTCAGCCAGACCCAACGCGTCGATCATCTCCGTGGGGGTCAACCACGCCCGGTTGATGACCACTTCCTGGCTCAGGTAGGTCAACACCGCATAAGCGCCGCCGAATGTGACCACGGCGAGTTTTGAAAAGAGCAGACCGATTTCGACAATGAGATGCCCTGAGCCAAGGGAGAGCCACAAGCCGCCAAGGGGTACAAGCCACAAGGCGAGCCAGATCCCGGCGGTTTTGAGGGTCTTTGCCAAAGGAACCCGGGTCTCGTCACCTGCTGGTTCATACGTGCCACGTGTTGTGAGATAGCCGTAGGTAGCTGCGATCACGATGATCACCGGAAACGGCAGGCCGAAAAAGAAAATCGCCGCAAAGGCGAGCGCGGCCAGCACCCAGTGATCCTGCCGTTTGAGCGCCCGTTTTGCGACCTTCATCAAGGCTTCCAGAACGATAACAATAACCGCTGCCTTGATGCCCAAAAAGAGGGAGGTCACCAGTGGTGTCGTGCCAAATACCGCATAAAGCGCGGCCAGCACCAGCACCACGAACGCGCCCGGGAGGATAAAGCTCAGACCTGCGATCAGCCCGCCCAGCACACCGTGCAAACGCCAGCCGGACCAGGCGGCCAACTGCATCGCTTCCGGGCCGGGCAGGAGCATGCAGAAGCTGAGCGCATTCAGATAGGTTTTCTCGGTTAGCCACTTGGTCTCATCAACCAGAACCTTGTGCATGAGGGCAATCTGGGCCGCTGGCCCGCCGAAGGAGAGAAATCCGATTTTCAGCCAGGTTTTCGCGGCATCGGTAATGTTTGGACTTTCCGACGTCATTTGGAACCGTTCGCCTCTGGCCACTCGTGTGTCTCGCTCTGGGCATCCCGACACCAACGGTAAAAGGCATCATAGATCGGCATCGCGGCGTCCAACTGGACAAGATCTTCCTTGTACATCCGCGATAGCCCAAGTGACGCGGCAAGTAGGCCCGCACATTGCGGTTCAAGATCCAGGCGCTGCGTATCTGCTCCTCGGACAATGCGTGCCAATTGGAGTAGTGGCTCGAAAGCAAGTCCAAACTCTTCAATCATTGTGTCGAAAGTGCAATTCTCACCTCTGTGAGACCAGAAGACGTCCTCTAGATCGAACGGGGCTGCTGTAAAGCGTTCGGCCACCGCCAAAACATCTGGCTTGGCAACAAACAAGAAGACTGCGGATGGATCAATAAAGCGTCGGATGAGCCAAGGGCAGGCGATCCTGTCGATTTTCGGCCTGAGCCTTGTGACCCAGACGGTTCTTCCTTGCCGATCTGGTTTTGGTAGATGCTTGCAATCCAGCCAGGGAAGCTCGGCATCCCGCCAGCCGTAGATCCCGCCCTGAAGCACCTCAGCGTCTACGCGTTCATGGCGTAGCCAAGCGGAAACACCTTCGCTGAGTTTCTTACCTTTTTGGCAAACCACGACAGTATCTCGACCATTTACTTTGTTGACAAGGCCATCAATATCCAGATGGGAATGGCGAAAAGATCCGGGGATCAGAAAGGGATCTTCCTGATAGTCTTCTTCGATGCGGACATCGACGAGTACAGGACACTCGGGTGTTCCAATTAGCCGATTGAGTTGCACAGGAGTGATTTGATTGGGCGCAGGCATGCGTTCTCCATAGATCCATGGATTGAATGAACGCGAACTTTAAGCTGACGCCTCACGGGGACATCGCATCTACCCCTTGCGGCGGACTATGCAAAATCCTGAGAACTTATGTCAATCCAGGAACCTAAGGAATTTGCATCACTCCGCAGCCTGTTGGCTGAGGCGTGCGACCGGTTTTTCCTGGATCGGCCAGTGAATGATGGCCGCGGCAATGCCAAGGGCAATCCCCATCCACCAGATCGCGTCATAAGAGCCGGTCTCATCGTAAAGCTTGCCGCCAAGCCAAACGCCGAGGAAGGATCCGATCTGGTGGGACAGGAACACGAACCCGAAAAGCGTTGCCATGTAGCGCGGGCCGAACATGACCGCGACAAGCCCGGATGTCGGCGGAACGGTCGACAGCCACAAGAGCCCCATCACGCCGGAGAAGATCAGGACTGTAGCCGGGCTGACCGGCACCATGATGAAGATGAAGATCGCGACTGCGCGCGCCAGATAGATCAGGGAAAGGAAAATCGGTTTCGAATACCGCCCGCCAATGTAACCAGCGGCCAGAGAACCGGCAATGTTGCACAGACCGATCAGCGCAATCGCGGTCGCGCCCCAGGACGGGTCGAGCCCAAGATCAGCGATGTAGGGGGGCAGGTGAACGGTGATAAAAGCCACGTGGAACCCACAGACGAAAAACCCGATGGTCAGCAGAATAAAGCCCCGTGTGCCGAAGGCTTCGGCCATCGCGGCAAACAGGTTCTGGTCTGGGCCAATTGCGGCCGCTGACGGGCCATCGGCTCTCCCGCGCAGCGCGATCGCAAGCAGCGGAATGATGGCGATGATGCCCGCAAAAACGATGAGGGTTTGTTGCCAGCCGATATGTTCGATCAGCGTCCCGCCAAGCGGCGCGAACAGAAACTGGCCAAGCGATCCGGACGCTGTTCCAATTCCAAAAGCCAGCGAGCGTTGTTCGGCTGACACGGCACGCCCGAATGCGGCCAAAACCAGCGAGAAGGACGAAAAGGCAATTCCCAGGCCGACGAGAACGCCGGCGGAAACATGAAGGGCGACGGCGCTCTGCGCATCCACCATCATCAAAAGGCCGGCTGCATACATGAGCGCGCCAAGGGTCATGGTTTTCCAGGTGCCATAGCGGTCAGCCATCATGCCCGCGAACGGCTGGCCGAGGCCCCACATGAGGTTCTGGATCGCAATTGCCAGCGCAAACAGTTCCCGGCTCCAGTCACGGGCTTCCGTCATGGGCTGGAACAACAGGCCCATCGCCGAGCGCGGTCCAAAGGAGACGAGGGCAATCACGCATCCGCAGGCAATCACAAGCGGGATGTTCGGGCCGGAACGCTGGGTCGGTGCGGCGGGTGTCATGGCAATCCATTCCTTGCAGGTGTCACCAATCGTGACTTGGCGATAGATTAACGCCGAAGGCGGGGATCCTGAAACGCATTCTTGTGATGCGACCCATCAGGCACAAGAATGAATGAGGCGATCCCGGGCGGCCCTTTCATCAAATAAGCGTCATTGTGTAGGCCGTTGATTATTATTAGAAATTCTTGGTGGCGTAAGAAAAATCAGGAAAGTATTGGATTTTGCTCCCAGGGAGGCGTATATAAACTCCGAACGAGCAAAAGTGCATGGGCTAACGGCCCGTTTTCTTTTGCCACAGATATGCTCAGATAGAGTATAAGTGAGCTGCTGCTCTAAAAGGTGCGGCAAGCGCAAAAACAGGGAGGTCGAAATGACCATCGCCCAAGCCACGGCTCCAGTTGGCCAGCCGATTGACGGCCAGAGGTCGGCCCTTGAACGTTATGGCCGCCTGCCACGCCCGGATCTCAGCTACACAGCAGAGGTCGCAGAGGCAACGGCTCCGATCTACGAGAAGGTGAAGCACTTCATCCCGCAGATCGAGTGGGTCATGCTTGCCCCGACAATCCATGCGATCAACGCCCTGAAAAAGCAGCGCAATGCGGTCATTCTCGCGCATAACTACATGACGCCCGACATCTACCACGGCGTGGCGGATATCGTCGGTGACAGCCTTCAGCTGGCCATCGAGGCGACTCGTACCGATGCGGATGTGATTGTTCAGTGCGGCGTACACTTCATGGCCGAGACATCCAAAATTCTCAGCCCGGAAAAAACGGTTCTGATTCCGGACATGCGTGCGGGCTGCTCGCTTGCCGAATCGATCACCGGTGCGGACGTACGGGGCCTGCGGGAACGGAACCCCGGTATTCCGATCATCACCTATGTGAACACATCCGCCGACGTGAAGGCAGAATGCGATATCTGCTGCACCTCCTCCAACGCGCTTCAGGTTGTTGAGAGTTTCGGCGTCGACAAGGTGTTCCTCATCCCGGACAAGTATCTTGCCGCTAATGTGGGCAACAAGACTGATGTGGAAGTCTTGATCTGGGACGGTGCCTGCGAAGTGCACGAACGTTTCACCGCAGAAGAGCTGCGCGATTACCGCAGGATCGAACCGGATGTGAAGATCATCGCGCATCCTGAGTGCCCGCCGGAAGTTGTCGCGGAGGCCGATTTTGCCGGCTCGACAGCGCATATGATCGACTGGGTGAAGACCAAGCGGCCGGAAAAGGTGATGATGGTCACCGAGTGCTCCATGGCCGACAATGTGGCCAGCGAAACCCCGGGCGTGAACTACATCCGGCCGTGCAACCTGTGCCCGCACATGAAGCGGATCACTTTGACCAAGATCCTCGACAGCCTGTTGGACATGAAGGAAGAGGTTGTTGTCGATCCGGCTATTGCCGCCAAGGCCCGCACAGCGGTCGAGCGCATGATCAACTTGAAAATCTGATCCAATACGGTCTAAACCGCGCTCAACGTGTTTCTTCCCGGGCATTGCCCGGGGAGGTTTCCGGGGAACTCCCCAACGCTTCAGGACTATTCCCATGACCGTCTCGGTAGAGGACTTTGCACCTGCCTATCTGGGCAAGGATGTTGATGACGTCGTTATTCTGGGGGGCGGCCTTGCGGGGCTGTTTTGCGCGCTCAAGCTGGCGCCCCGGCCGGTTACTGTCATTTCAAATGCACCGATCGGGCAGGGCGCATCGTCCGCCTGGGCGCAGGGCGGCATCGCCGCTGCAATCTCCGAAAAGGATTCGATCGAAGCCCACCGGGACGATACGTTGAAGGCCGGTTGCGGCATCTGTGAGCCGAAGATCGTCGAACTGATGACCGGCGAAGGCAATGACCGGGTCCGGGATCTTCTGTCCTATGGGGTTCCGTTTGACCAGGATCTGGAAGGCCGGCTTCAGCTGTCCCGGGAGGCGGCGCACTCCCAGAGCCGGGTGGTGCGTGTGCGCGGCGACATGGCCGGCAAGGCCATCATGGATGCATTGCTTACCGCCGTTCACAACACGCCGTCCATCCGGCTCGTAGAAGGCTATATGGGCGAGAGTTTCCTGGGCGAAGGCCGGTATGTGACGGGTGTCCTGGCGCGCAAGCGCGGCGGTCTGGAGCGTCTTGCCTTCCCGGCAAAGGCGGTGGTGCTGGCATCCGGCGGGATCGGGCACCTTTATGGCCTGACGACCAACCCGGCCGAATCCAATGGCCATGGCCTTGCGATGGCGGCCCGGGCCGGGGCCGTCATTGCTGATGCCGAATTCGTCCAGTTCCACCCAACCGCCCTCGATCTTGGCAAGGATCCGGCGCCGCTTGCCACGGAAGCCTTGCGGGGTGAAGGGGCCATTCTGGTCAACAAGGCCGGTGACCGCTTCATGGAAGGCGTACATGCCGATCTGGAGCTTGCACCGCGGGACGTGGTTGCACGGGCAATCTTTCAGGAAATTTCCGAAGGCCGCGGCGCGTTTCTGGATTGCCGCACGGCGATTGGCGGCCGGTTCGAGCGCGACTTCCCGACTGTTTTCAAAGCTGCCCAAGCCGCCGGTCTTGATCCGGTGACGGATCTTCTACCCGTTGCCCCCGCAGAGCACTATCACATGGGCGGCGTGTTGACCGATGCCAATGGCCGGACCTCTCTGGACAATCTTTGGGCTGCGGGCGAAGTCGCCTCCACGGGGGCGCATGGGGCCAACCGTCTGGCGTCCAATTCCCTCCTTGAGGCGGTGGTGTTTGCCGCCCGGATCGCGGAAGACATTCAGGGTCTGATGCCGACCCCGCGCAGTGCTTACTGGAACACAATGGACGACGCGCCAGGCCTGCCGAGCCAGCGCAACACCGATGAGCGCGAAGCCATCACCGTGCTGCGGCGGACCCTTGCGAGTAACGTCGGCGTGCTGCGCACGGCGTCCGGATTGAAACAGGCGCTTACCGATATTGGAAAAGCCGAAACCATCTGCGTGCGGGAGTCGATCCGCAACATGATGGTGACCGGGAAGGTTGTTGCGGCGGCCGCCCTGAAACGCGAGGAGAGCCGTGGGGGGCATTTCCGGACCGACTTCCCGAACCAAAAGCCGGACATGCAAAAGCGTTCGTTTACTAAGCTGAGCGAAGTGGACGCCCTGACCGCCGACCTGCTGGAAACGGCATAGCCCGATAAGGTGCAGAACATGTCAGACAGTTTAGTGCCGAGCCTGCCGCAGCTCATGATCGACGATGCGGTCAAGGCCGCGCTTCTTGAGGACCTGGGCCGCGCCGGTGACATTACCAGTCAGGCGACGTTGCCTGCCAATGCCTGGGCAACGGCTGTCATCGCGGCCCGCAAGCCTGGCAGTCTTGCCGGTATCGCGTTTGCTGAAAGCGCTTTCCGGCAAACAGACAAGGAATTGCGGTTTGAGCCCGTGATGACAGACGGGAGCCGGCTTGCGGAAAAGGATGTCGTCGCCCGGATTGAGGGGCCTGCACGGGCGCTCCTGTCGGCGGAACGTGTCGCGTTGAATTTTCTCGGCCATTTGTCTGGGATCGCGACGGCAACGGCCCGGTTCGCGGACCTGATCGCCCATACCAAGGCCGACATCGTCTGCACACGCAAGACAACACCGGGTTTGAGAGCTTTTGAAAAATATGCAGTCCGCTGCGGCGGCGGCTCCAATCACCGGTTCGGGCTTGATGATGCGATCCTGATCAAGGACAACCACATCGCGGTGGCAGGTGGTGTTGTGGAAGCTGTCACGGCTGCCAAGAAGTTTGCCGGGCATCTGGTGAAGATCGAAGTCGAGGTCGACACGCTCCATCAGCTGAAGGAAGCCCTATCGGCCGGCCCGGACGTGATCATGCTCGACAACATGCCGCCGGACATTCTGAAAGAGGCGGTGGCAATCGGAGGCGGGACGGTTCTTCTTGAGGCGTCCGGCGGGATTGAACTGGATACGGTAAAAGCGGTTGCGGAGACCGGTGTCGACTTGATTTCAAGTGGTTGGATCACCCATTCCGCACCGGTGCTCGACCTCGGTCTCGACATCGAGATCGCCTGACATCGCGTTGCCGCGCAAAGGAACGCGCTTTTATGGGGCCGTGCACCGCCCAAAGTTGATCGAATTTTATCTGGTTGAGCATTGGGCGGCGGGATTTCGCCGCCCATTTTGTGTTCTGAAGGATCAACCAGTGGCCAGAACCAGGCCGCCAGCAGCGGTCAGGACACCGAGCCCCCTGATAATGCGGGATCCGAACACTGTGTTGCCGCTTGCCGCCGTGTGGGCGCCAAATCCGATCAAGAGGCCGGCCGCATGAAGACAAGCGGTGGCCAGAACAAACCCTGCCGCATAGCCCAGTTCGCCCGCAGACCCGATTTCACCGCCATGGGCATGACCGTGGCACACACCGAAAGCCGCGACGAGCGCGACAGAGATCCACAGCGGAAACCGCAACGCCAGGGCAACCGCAACTCCCAAAAGAACGACGGATGCGAGGATGAGCGGCTCGACAAAGGGCAGGGGAGCGCCAGCAAGTGCCAGACCAAAACCAGCGACCATCGCCCCGACAAAAGCCGTTGGAAGCGCCCAAATAGCGCGCCCGCCCAAAAGGGCTGCCCAGAGGCCGACGCCGATCATGGCGAGGACGTGGTCGAGGCCGAAAATGGGATGGGTGAACCCAGCGGCAAACGATCCGTGCTCGGTTGGATCAAGGTGCGCAAATGCGGGAGAGGCCGAAACGGCGACAAGAAGCGCGGCTGCAGCGAAACGAATACTCATGTGTGATCCTTCATTTGGTCGGTCTGGTGCCCCGGAGTGGGTCGCACCTTTCATGCGTGTCTTTTGAAGACATGCGCGGTTATGGCTGATTCTTCGACCTTTGAAAAATCAGAGATAATACGCAAGAATTTTTGATTAGAAGTCGCGGTGCAGCGCCGTCGAGGCTTAACGAATGTCGTCACCCAGGCAGATGTGTATGGCGTCAATTGTCAGGCATTTTCAATAATCGCGCTTGATCTTGAACAATGCATTGACCGCCGGAACACCGCTCAGTGATCCCCGCTTGGTGAGGATCACAAGCAACGGCCACGTTTGCCTGGAAGGGATGAATGAGCGACAGCGCGCACGACACGGAAAAAGAAATGGATGTGGTCACCCGGTTGACCCGATGGGCTCAAATCCCGCTTCTGATCGGTTTGGCCGTGGGGATGATGTTGTTTCTGGTCACTTTTTTTGTCGACATCCTTGATGCGATCCGGACCTTTGAGTTTATGGACCGGAAGAAGACCATACTCCTGATCCTCAATTTGCTGGACATGGTGTTTATCGCCAACCTGGTGATTATGGTTTCAACAAACACCTACAACAGCTACCGGATCCGGGCCTCCGCGCATGGCGAGGATTACATCCAGCAGGGCCAAATGGCCTACCGGCGGATGAAGCACCGGATCGTCTCGACGATCATCATCATCTCGTCGATCCATGTCTTGAGTGAACTGCTTGAATATTCCCAGGCAACGGCTTTGCAGGTGGCCGCCCTGTTTGGCTTTCATTTGATCTTGCTGGCAACTTATGTTGTGACGAATGTCTTTGAATCGAACGAGCGATAGCATTGAGTCACTGGTCTGGAAATGCCGCAATCCGATGACAACTGCAAAGCCATGCGGCAAAGGGCGGAAATGAACGGTGCCGCACAGGCCGTACCGGGGGGCACCAGCATTTGTTTTCTGCTGCTGGACAACTTTTCGCTGCTGTCTTTTGCATCCGCAATCGAACCTTTGCGGATCGCCAACAAGATCATGAAACATAAGGCATTCGACTATGTTTGCTGCACGCTCGACGGCAATGATGCTCTGGCAAGTTCAGGCGGCAAGATGCGGGCAGATTGCGCATTGGACGATATTCAATCGCCGGATCTACTCGCGATTTGCAGCAGTGACGATGTCGAATTGAACAGCCTGAGCCCGTCCCACAAAAATCGGCTCCGGTGGTTTGCCCATCAAAAGACTCGGATCGCGGGCATTTGCACCGGTGCCTACATACTGGCGGATCTCGGCTTGCTCGAAGGTCGGCAATGCACCATTCATTGGGAATACGCTGACCTCTTCAAGGAGCTGTTTCCAAAGGTCAAACTCATCGACAGCTTGATCCAGACCGACGATCACTATCTGACATGCGCCGGTGGAACGACAGCGCTAGATCTGATGATTGGTTATATCGCTGATCTTCATGGCGGCGCGGTTGCCAGCGAAGTGGCAAGCATCGCGCTGCATCAGGATATGAGATCAGGTAGTGAGCGACAGAATACACTGATGCGGGACGAGCTACACCTTATCCCGCCCCGCTTGCGGCGGTGTATTGAGCTTATGACCGAAAATGTTGGGGATACCCTGTCCCAGAATGAGCTGGCGGCCCGCCTCAAAGTCAGTCCGAGGCAATTGCAGAGGGACTTTCAGCACTATTTTGAGTGTTCACCGCTTCACTATTACAGCAAGATCCGGCTCGATATTGCCCAGCGGCTTGTCTGCCGCACCGCCATGCCGATGATCGAAATCGCGGTGGCTTGCGGTTTTGCGAATGCTTCACATTTCGCCAAACGCTACAAAGACCTTTACGGCAAGAGCCCGATCGAGGACCGGCATGCGAAAGGCCGGTCCCGTCAGCAATGATCGCTTGAACGGATAAAGGGTGTTGCGACGCTGGATCACCAGCCGCCGGCATAGGTCTTGTAGAAAATGTGCAGGCCGATCTGGCCGCGCTTTGCCATGGCCTTTGCCCACCGCGGGTTGACATAGGTCGCGTGGTAGTGGGTCGAGGCATCCACCATTTTCAGATACTGCTTGCCGTCCGATACTTCCCGCGCCAGCCGCTGGGCCGTCTTCCAGGCGCCTGGGCTGTTAATGCGGTCCTTGATGCCGTCGCAGGCGTAGGAGAACTGACAGCGATTGCGCTTGTGCTTGTTCTGGTAGACCACGCCGCAGATCGTGTCCGGATAGGCAGGATTCTTCACGCGGTTGAGCACAACCTGTGCCACGGCGACTTGGCCCTCTTCGCTTTCGCCGCGGGCTTCGAAATAGATCGCCTCTGCAAGGCATCGCTGTTCCTTTGCTGTGCCGACGGAAAGCGGCAGCGGTTTTTGCGCCCACCAATGCGGGTTTTCCGGATCCTCGGGCGGAGGCATGTCCTGTTCGTATTTCGCGGCACCGAAGAGGGCGTCGAAAGGTTCCTTGGTCTCTCTCACGCTGTCAGGGGCATAAGCGGAGACAAGGGAAAAGCTGGCCGCCGCCGCATTGCGGGCCATCATAACTTTTTGCAAGTCGAGCGGGCCATCTTCCGAAGACCCGTTACCGCTCGTCTTTTCGTCCAGCGGTTCCGGTTTCACAAACGCAACCCGTGGGAGATCTTCCTGGCGTTTCTCGTTCGAGATCAGGCTGGACATGGCATAGACATTACCCGCCGACATGTCGATCATGTGCCGGTCGGGGGCCAGCGTGATTTTCCGGTCGCCCTTGGAGGAGGTGTTCGTGACAATCTCCGTGGGCACCGTGTCCGGCTTTACCTGGCGGACTTCCTCGTCGAGGCCGATGACCGGACGGGCCTTGAAACCGCGTTTGGACGAGGTAAGGGTCAGCATCGGGCTATTGGTGTGATCCGGGACAGGATGCGTCGCCAAATTGACGGCCGGAGCGTGCTTTGTGGTGAAGGTGGCATGTTCCAATGCCATCATCCAACGCGGCGTTTCGGCTTCGTGTGCGTTGATGACCGCAAAGATATCCTGTTCGCCAATGGCGCCGCCAAGGCCAATGAAGACCAGTGGGCTGAGGAATGCAAGTCGTGTGAGCCGGCGCATGCGCGCACGGACCGGGCCATATTCATTGGTCACTTTTGAAGAATACCGCTTCTGGTTGCGGGAATCCGGGCCAAACATACGCAGCCAACTCCAACTCGATACAGATCGCCAAGAACGCAAGGCGGACTAGCGCTAACGTTGTGTCAACGAGAACACTCGAATTGAAAATGTCTGCTTAACCTTGAAAGACCGTTAATGGATCAGGAAATCGCAGAAAAACCGCATTCGATTTCAGATTTAGCGCGATTTATGGTTAATATTACTTAGAAAACGACGCCTGTCTTCAGCGTCCGCCAACCCTGAGGCCAGGGGCGGGCCGTTCGCTCAGCAGCTGATGCCGGAAGCGGAACAGGGCCGCCGGGCGTCCGCCGGTTGCTGTTGACGTTGCCCCCGTGGGCTCAACCAGATCGGCATTTTCCACCAGCCGGCGGAAGTTCTGCTTGTGCAGGTGGCGGCCGGATATGGCTTCCACCGACGTCTGCAAATCGGTGAGGGTGAAGGTTTCCGGCATAAGCTCGAAGATGACCGGCCGGTACTTGAGTTTCCCGCGCAGACGCGAGATGGCTGTGGCCAGGACACGCCGGTGGTCAAAACCCATCGGCGCACCAAGAGGGGGCAGGGTCGTGCGGGAAAGGGCGGCCGGGCGCCCGTCCCGTTTGGCTTCGGGCACGAGACCTGCCTCATAAAGCAGCTC
The DNA here is from genome assembly GCF_009711415.1 of Roseibium denhamense. GTDB lineage: Bacteria > Pseudomonadota > Alphaproteobacteria > Rhizobiales > Stappiaceae > Roseibium > Roseibium denhamense. Next base: position 62,876 of record NZ_SMLZ01000099.1, on the reverse strand, counting down.
ATAGCGCTCAAGGGCCCGCTCCTCGTCCCAGTCAGACGATCCGGTGCCGAAGGCAAGGCGCACACGTTCCTGCCGGCCCAGCGGGCGCGGCGGTTCGCCGGGGCCGGGCGGTTCGCTGGCCCAGTGTGTCAACTCTGGAAGTATCGCCTGGTCCAGGAGGGCCGGACGTCCGCTGCGCCAGTCTTCCCATGGAAAGTAATCGTACCAGGAGCGCCAGGCCGACTTGTGTTTCGCCAGCATGCTCTCAGAATCAGCCGTTTGGCGGGTGAGTGCCAGATACCCCACAGAGACCACGTGCGGACCTTCGTCCCCGCTGACCCGGTGGCGGCCGCGGTCACCGAATGTATAAAGCTGTTCGACATAGCCAAGGCGCAGGGCCGTCTGGTTTTCCACCCAAGACCGCAAGCCGATTTCAAAGGTCCGGTGGTGAAGCGGGTCAAACGGACCAAACGGCAACCCGTCTTCTTGCGCATCGCCCTGATCTTCCACATGCACGATTTGCGGCAGACCCTGCGCAACGGTGACGATCACAGCATTCAGACCGATTTCGATGCTGGCGTGCCGGTGCGGCATGATGGCTCCTGACGGTCAGCTCAAGCGAGCGGCATTTCAAACGGTGTGCCTTCAAAGGCATTGGCACCCCGGCCGATGCCGCGGATCGCATCGATCATCCGGCCGTCACGGCCCAGAAGCTTGTCGGCCATGGCAACAATCCGCGCATTCGGAGTGGCGGATGGTGCCCGTTCCCTTAGCAGCGCGGCCATGTGGTACTCATCCGCGTCGGGATTGAGAGTACAGGCAGCTGTATAGGCGCCGGCGGTCGAGCGGCTGATCCCGGCCCAGCAATGGATCACAAGCGGTGCCTTTTGATCCCAGGCACGGATAAAGGCGAGGAACTGTTCGATATGCCCTTCGCTTGCCGGGACCAGACCCTCGACAGGCGCAACGATGTCGTTGAAGGCAAGAAACAGATGCCGGTCTGCCGCAATTCCGGCCGGGGTTGGAACCGCCATTTCTGCGTTGATCAGGGTCACCAGCGACTTGGCACCGGTTTTTTCTACCGTTTCCGGAAGCCGGGATAGGGAACATACATGCAGCATTGTCGACCAGGGTTCGCGGTTGTTTGATCTCTAAACTAGATCAGCGGCTGTTCAAGTGGAACCGCTTGAACCGTCGAAAGCTGATCGATTTTAAGTCCCTAGAGCAACTTTTCTGCATGAAGATGACCGCCGGCTGCTCTGGTCCGGATAACCGTCTGCGTCACCCCGCGGCGGGAGTGGATTTGGAATTGGTCGCGTCTGCCCGCAACGCTTCAATCTCTGTGAACCGCTCCATGAAGAGTTTCTCCGCTTTTGCGACCGGCTGCGGTGTGAGGCCGTAACGCAGCTTTCCATGCTCATCCAACGGAAAAGTCCGGGGCTTTCCGAAGATCCGGCCGGCCTCCTGTTCTGAAAAGCCGGCGAGTTCAACCGCTTCGAAATAGGCGCAAATGATGTCGGCACGCTTGCAGAGCTTCTTGATGGTCTGCGGGATTTCTGCCGGGAGCCCGAACCGGAGGTGAATAGCTCCTTGCAACCGGGCTTCCACCGCCTTGTAGGCTTCCCCAATGACCGACTTGAACGGTGAGATCATGTCACCGATCACGTATTCCGGGGCATCATGCAAAAGAACGGCAAGGCGCCAGTCCGGGGATAGATCCGGTTTCAGCTGGACGGTAATGTCCTCGACGATCAGCGAGTGCTCGGCGACCGAAAACGCATGATCCCCATAGGTCTGGCCATTCCAGCGCGCGACGCGGGCCAGTCCATGCGCAATATCGGAAATTTCGACATCCAGCGGTGATGGGTCCAGAAGGTTGAGCCGCCGCCCGGAAAGCATGCGTTGCCAGGCGCGGGGCGGTTCGTCGGAACGTGCTGTGGACATGAGACCTTCTGGGCGTTGCTTAGTGTGTTATTCCGCCGCCGCGTCCTGCGGCCAGCCAAAACCGGCCCAGGCCGGCAAGGAAACACTGACCGGGGCGGCACCGCAAAACAGCGGGGTGCCGTTGTCGAGCGCGGCCTTTGCCTTGTCAAGCCGCAACAGGGCGAGCCCCTTGTGAACGTCTCCCAAAGCAGTGGATGATCCGGACGTGCCGATGCTTTTTCCGTCCGCGGTTACGTCCGTTCCCATGGCCGGAAGGTTTTCGGCGCTCTCAACCAGGACGAAGCGTTTGCGCGCCGTGCCACGGTGATGGACGCGGGAGACAACCTCCTGACCCACATAACAGCCTTTGGAAAACGAAACACCGTTCAGCTGGTCGAGCCCGGCGTCATGTGGGAAGATCTCGGAATAGGCGTAGTCTTCCAGGCCCTCTGGAACACCAAGGGCGATCCGGTGCGCGTGATAGGCCTCTGGGCCTTCAGGTGCCGTTCCCAGCTCTTCCGCGATAGCATCGGCCGGACCGACGATCCGGCGGCCGAGATCTTCCAAACGCGGGTCCGCGACACTCACAAGTGCGGACGCAACGTCCTTGTCGCTGCCCCACAGGGCCAGGACGGCAAGCGTGTCATCGGCAAGTTCCAGATCGACCTTCGAGCGGAGCCGGTAGAATGTCAGGCGCTTGAGCAGGTCGCTGGCGGTCTCCCGAGGGGTGTCGATCAGATAGGTCCCGCCGCTTTTGTAGATGAGGAAGTCAAACTGGATTTTACCCTGCGGTGTGAGCAAGGCTCCATAGCCGCCGGAGGTGTCACTCACGCTGTCGATGTCGGATGTCACCAGATTCTGAAGAAAATGCTGGGCTTCGGGGCCGCCAACACGGATGACGGCGCGATTGGGGAGCAGGGCGAGGGTCACGAGTTTACTCCGCATGTCTGGACCGGCCGGAAGCGGCCTTTCCAGCCAGATAGGCGGTTTGAAGAGACACGGCAAGACCAGGGCGATCTGCTCTGGTTCTTTCAGCAGCGGTTGCGTATAAGCGCAATCAGAACGATCCGATGGAAAATGCGCAGCTGGAGGAGCCATATGAGCACGACTTACGACCTGATCCTGAAAAACGGAACAGTGGTGAATCAGGATGGTGAAGGTGCGCGCGACGTCGGTATTCGCAATGGGCGCATCGCCGGGATCGGTTCATTTTCAGAAGATCAGGCCGGTGAGACGGTTGATTGTTCAGGGCTTCATGTGCTGCCGGGTGTGATGGATACCCAGGTCCACTTCCGGGAACCGGGTCTTGAACATAAGGAAGACCTGGAATCGGGCGCAAGAGCTGCGGTCATGGGCGGGGTCACCACCGTTTTCGAAATGCCCAACACCAATCCGCTGACCACGTCCGAAGCTGCGCTGGCAGACAAGGTGAAGCGTGCGCATCACCGCATGCATTGTGATTTTGCATTCTGGGTCGGCGGCACACGGGACAACGTCAAGGATATTCCCGACCTGGAGCGCCTTCCGGCTGCTGCCGGGATCAAGGTGTTCATGGGGTCTTCGACCGGAGATCTGCTGGTTGAGGATGATCAGGGCGTCCGTGATATCCTTAAAGCAACCCGCCGCCGGGCGGCCTTCCATTCCGAAGATGAATACCGCCTTCGCGAGCGCGAAGGGGAGCGGGTGGAAAACGATCCGAGTTCCCATCCGGTCTGGCGGGACGAGATCGCAGCTCTTCAATGTACCCAGCGCCTCGTGAACATTGCCCGCGAGGTGGACGCCAAGATCCATATTCTTCACCTGTCGACGGCTGAAGAGGTCGATTACCTGATCGACCACAAGGATGTCGCTTCGATTGAGGTTACACCGCACCATCTCACCCTGACGGACGAGGCCTATCACCGCCTTGGCTCGCTGGTCCAGATGAACCCGCCAGTCCGGTCACCGCGCCATGCCGAACGTCTGTGGTGGGGTCTGTCGCAAGGCATTCTCGATATTTTCGGGTCCGATCACGCGCCGCATCTTCTTGAAGAAAAGCAGAAGCCCTACCCGGCGTCTCCGTCCGGCATGACGGGCGTTCAAACTCTTGTTCCGATCATGCTTGACCATGTGAATGCGGGCCGCCTCAGCCTGGCCCGGTTTGTCGATATGACCAGTGCAGGTCCGGCGCGCCTGTTCCAGACCTCCCGCAAGGGTCGTATCGCGGTCGGATATGATGCTGATTTCACGGTGGTGGACATGAAGCGTACGGAAACCATTAGCAATGACTGGATTGCCTCCAAGCCGGGCTGGACACCTTATGACGGTAAATCCGTCACCGGTTGGCCGGTTGGAACGATCGTCCGGGGCAAGCGCGTGATGTGGCAGGGCGATTTGGCCGCACCGTCCCTTGGCGAGCCGGTCGTCTTTCAAGATGGCGTCACACGCTGAACCGATCCAAAAGCGGAATTTGAATGCCGGGTCCAAAGGATCCGGCATTTTGCTTTTCTAGATCAGCGCACGATGCATCGGACCCGATTTATCGCCCGCTGATCGAATATGAAGTGAACGGACATCTTGGGCGTTTCGAACCAAACGCCCGACGCTCTAACGTTCCAAAGGGGCGGGGCGTTGCGTTTGCCGGGTCAGAGTTCCCCAGGCCACACGGCTCCAGAGCCGCTCATGAAGAAAAAAGGTAACGAACCCGAGCGCACAGGAGCTTGTCGCCACTGTCAGCGCAGCAAGCAGCGATCCAGTATGAGGGAAGGCAATCGCCGTCATGGTCACAACACCAAGTGTTTGCCAGGTGATGGACTTCAGTAGGGTTCGTTTTGCAGTGTCCATGAAGTCCGCCAGATTTGCGTTGGGTTTGTGTTGGCGCAATCGATACCCTGATTGGCAACCTTGCGGGAATTCTGTAAATATGCGGCATTAATCCAATAACGTTGGATTAATTAATCATCTGCAGGATTTTTAAATGGACAAACGGATTCGGTCTGCCCTGTTCCGCCAGCGGCTTCTGGACGCCCTGGAAACCCAATCTGTTAGCAGAAGTGCGCTTGCCCGCCGTTGCAGCGTGGACCGGTCCACAATCGCTCAGATCTTGGCCGAAGATGATGGGCGTGTCCCCAATGCCCACCTGGCGGCCGAATGTGCGGCGGCGCTGGGCGTGAGTGTGGACTGGCTTCTTGGATTGACGGAGCGACGGGAGACAACCGCAGAGCTTCTGGAGACATCCTTCCGGCTGGCGGAGGCGGAAAAGACCATTGCCGACACACGGCTTGAAGAATGGCTGACCGAGGCGGCCGGCTACAAGATCCGCTATGTGCCGACGTCAATCCCGGACATTTTGAAAACGGATGCTGTCCTTGACTATGAGTACAGCAGCTTTCTCGACAAGACACCGGCTCAAGCCGGATCCGCCGTGCAGGATCAGGAGAAATGGCTCAGCCGTCCGGGTTCGGACTATGAAATCTGCTGTTCCCTGGAGCAGGTGCAAAACCTTGCCCGGGGCGAAGGATACTGGCGGGAGCTGAGTTCAGCCGCCCGCAAGGAACAGCTTGAGGCGATGGCAACGCGTTGCGATGCTCTTTATCCGGCGCTGCGTCTCTATTTTTTCGATCCGAAGGTCGTTTACTCTGCGCCCGTAACCATCTTTGGTCCGCTCTTGGCAATCGTCTATCTCGGGCAGCAATATCTGGTCTTCCGGGAAAAGCGGCAGGTTGAAGCTCTGACACGCCATTTTGACCAGCTGATCCGCGACTGCGGCGTGGATGCCCGCAGCTCTGCCGCCATGCTTGCTGAAATGGCGGAGAACTGCGCGTCCTAGCCGCACCAATTTTGCGAAAGGCGCCGGATTTCATACAATTTGTGATGTGAATAACATCAAAAACCTGATTAAGCTGCCAATTTGGGGCGGAAGAGGTAAGGAAACCAATGAGTAACCTTATCTCCTAACTGAAAGTACATAGCTTTCCGGTAGAGTTTTAGTCGAGCTTTAATGGTTTTGCGTTGGGGGAGCTCAGGGATGGATCTGGGTCTTTTGAAATACCGTTTCACGCCGGGAAAACGGCTCATGCCTGCCACCCGGCTTGCTGGGGCAGCCTTCCTGTCCGCAGCATTGACCGCGGGTGCGCTGGCCCGAGACGGCGAGCCGGACACCACTGCGCCGGTTTCCGAACATCCGTTGCACATGCTTGTCTCGATCAACGATCAGAGCATCAGCGTTTACCGGGGAACGGAGCTGATCAACACGTCGCCGATCTCCTCTGGCAAGCGCGGCCACAGCACACCAACCGGCGTGTTTTCGATCCTGGAAAAACGGCGCAAGCACTTCTCCAATCTCTATGACAATGCGCCTATGCCGTTCATGCAACGGCTGACCTGGTCCGGTATTGCGTTGCATGTGGGCAAACTTCCCGGTTATCCCGCGTCCCACGGCTGCATTCGCCTTCCGCGTGATTTCGCGATGTCGATCTACAAGATGACCGAACGCGGAATGCATGTTGTTGTGACCAAGGACCCGTCCGTGCCGGCGCGCATTCAGCATGCCGTTCTGCCACAGCCATTTTCCGTCCGCACGGAAGTTGCCAGTCTGGCCGAGACCATGATCAACGCGGATCCGGCTTTGCGCGGGGCCATTCAGGTCGCGACCGTCCCGCAGGAGCTGCCCGCGGTTCAGCCGGAAAACCCGCATTTTGATCAGCCCTTGCGAATGATCATCACGCCGGTCCAGCCGGAAGGAAAAGTCCGGACCTTGCAGCGTCTGTTGAACCAGCTGGGCTACAATGCCGGTCCGGTTGATGGCGTGGTTGGCCGCAAGACCCGTGCCGCGATCCGTCTGTATCAGGAAGGCGCGGAAATGCCGATTACCGGCAACATCACCGACAGGCTTGTGTCGCTCATTCATGGTGAAGCGGGCTATCAAAAGCCGCATAATGCGATGCTGCGCGTCCGCCGGAAGTTCCGGGATATCTATCAGGCACGTGTCACACTCAAGTATCCGGACACTGAGATCGGGACCCATGTCTTTACCGCGCTCGACTTCGAGCAAGGCGACAGGTCTGCCGGGTGGATGGCCGTGGATGCCGAGGGCGGGCGCGGCGGATCCGCTGCCAGCATCCTGGACCGGCTGGAAATTCCGGACGATGTCGCAGCGAAGCTGTCGCGCATGTTGACACCAGGAACCTCCCTGACGATCACGGACCGGAGTTTTCAGCGCAATACCGGTCTGGGCACGGATTTCGTCGTCATCACCCGTTAGGTCATCTCCCGGCCGAATTGATTGCAATGCGTTTCAATCAAAACGGGCAGGGCTCTGAAAGGGATAAACACAGGTTTCAAGAATCCCCGCTCCGGCGGGGATTTTTTTATTATCCGGATAAGGGCGCTTTTCAGCCAAACCGTCACCAAATTGTCGCGTCGCTGACGTATCGGGAGGCAGCAATTTGTGACAGGAGGCGTAGGAAAGTCATGGCGCGGAATACACTGGATGCATCAAAGAAGCGGCTGAAACATGCAGTGCACCGGTCTGATGCCACGTCCCGGGAAGGGATGCTGGAGCGCCTTTTTACCTTTGCCTTCAAAGGCCTGGTCTATCCGCAAATCTGGGAAGATCCGGATGTCGACATGAAGGCGCTTCGCCTGACGAAAGACAGCCGCATGGTGACGATTGCCTCCGGCGGCTGCAATGTCATGTCATATCTGACAGCGAATCCTGCCGAGATCACAGCCGTTGATCTGAACCGCGCCCATGTGGCGCTCGGACGTCTGAAACTGGCCGCTGCCAAACATTTGCCGACTTACGAGGCGTTCTACCGGTTCTTTGGAGAGGCGGACGAAAAGGCGAATATTGCAGCCTATGAACGGTTCTTGAAAAACCAGCTGGATCCGGAAACCATCACCTACTGGGAGGGACGGGATCTTGCCAACTGGGGCCGGAAGCGCATCACGCTTTTCTCCCGCGATCTCTATCATCATGGGTTGCTTGGTTACTGTATCGGGCTCGGTCATCTCGTGGCGCGGCTTTACGGGATTGATCCCAAACACATGGTTCGCACCAAGTCCTTGGAAGAACAGCGGTCGTTCTTCGACAATGCTCTTGCGCCCCTGTTCGACAAGCGTCTGGTGCGCTGGGCGACCTCAAAGAAGATGTCGCTCTACGGTCTTGGCATTCCGCCCGCGCAATATGATGCGCTTGTGTCCGCCAATGCGGACGGCAACATGTCGGCAGTGCTGAAAGAGCGTCTGGAAAAGCTGGCATGTGACTTCTCCATGCAAGACAACTATTTCGCGTGGCAAGCCTTTGGCCGGGGCTATGCCCCCTCAAGTGACGCATCGAGCGGCGAGGCGGGCCCGTTGCCGCCCTATCTTAAGCGTGAGCACTTTGAAGCAATCCGCCAGCGTGCCGGCCGGGTTCGCGTCCTGAACCGGAATTTCACAGAGCATCTGCAAAGCGTTGCGGACGATACGCTGGATGCATATGTCTTGCTCGATGCGCAAGACTGGATGACCGACCAGCAGCTGAATGCGCTTTGGACAGAAATCACCAGGACGGCACGACCGGGCGCGCGGGTGATATTCCGGACCGCGGCTGTTCCAACGCTTCTGCCCGGACGCGTGCTGGACAGCATCCTCGACCGCTGGACCTATGAAGCCGAGGAAAGCGTGCAGCTTGGCCAGCAGGACCGTTCGTCCATCTATGGCGGGTTCCATCTTTACGTCTTCAACGGGTAAGGAATACGATTTCTGTCATGACCGAGACGGTTGAAACGGCCCGCTTGATGGATGCTGTCTATCAGCATCAGCGCCATTTTTATGATCTCACACGCAAGTACTATCTTTTGGGCCGGGACCGGCTGATTGCCGATCTTGATCCGCCGGCCGGGGGAAAAGTCCTTGAACTCGGGTGCGGCACGGGGCGGAACCTGATCGCCGCGGCCAAACGGTACCCGTCCGTGCAGTTTGTCGGACTTGATATTTCACAGCATATGCTGGAGACGGCGTCCAGGAACATCCGGAAGGCGGGATTTGAGGACCGCATTACCCTCGTTGAAGGAGATGCTTCCAATCCGGTCGCGCTTGATGCTTCGGGAGCGCAGGTGTTCGACAGGGTATTTTACTCATACACGCTGTCCATGATCCCGGTCTGGCGCGAGGCGCTGGCGGCCGGTGCAAGCCGCCTAAGGCCGGACGGAAAGCTCTATGTGGTCGATTTCGGCCAGCAGGAACGCTTGCCGCAGTGGTTCAAGACGGCGTTGTTCAAGTGGCTGGGGTCATTTCATGTGAGCCCGCGTCCAGAGCTTGAGGACGAACTGAGCATGCTTGCCCGAAAACATGGCCTCAAGCTCACCCACAAGGCGCTTTATCGCGGTTACGCGCTCTTTGCGGCGCTTTGCAAGGATTAATCCCCGGCGACGAAGTAATGCAGCGTACCGTCCGGTCCTATGCCGACGCGGTAGAACACCCAGGCACCGAAGTCCTGTGCGTCCGCGAAATCACCCGCCGTGATGATCCGGAAAAGCTCGACCTTCTGCTCCGGTGTCAAACCTTCCAGAGGGTAGCGCGCAAAGTACGGCCAGATATACATCTCATAGGGGGTCCCGACATCCGCATGCACGAATCCCGCATCCAGAATGTCCGCCAGGATCGCCAGGATTTCGTAGCCCTCGCCATCGCCCGAGGCCTGTTTGAGGTGGTCGATCGGATCGCCGGCGCTGCCGAAAGAAACGGTCGGCGGCATTTCATTGCTCTCGAATATCATGCGCAGCCGGTCAAAATCGCCTGCTGCCGCTGCTTCCTTCAGCTGGGCGTGCATGCGGGCAACCGGCTTCGGCAGCACCGAAGGATCATAAAACACCTGAGGCAGATCCGCTTCGTCCGCTGCCTGAGCCGGGACGTCGGTTCCGGTGTTTGTCGTGGGATCCGGCTGCAGTTCCTCCGCCGGGATCTCAACCGGGGCGGCCACTGCATCCGGCGTAATCGTGATGGTCTCGATCTCCACCGTCTTGCCGGCTGCGGGGGCGGTCAGCAGACCGCACGCAGTCAGAACCACAGCAACTTGCCGCGTCATGATACTTCTCCACGTTACCACGCCGGCCGAAGAGCCTTTGCTGTTGCCTCAGACATGGGCAGCCGAACCGGAAATTCCAGGCTATGAACTGTGCCGACGCCTTTCCTTAAACAATTCGCGCCATTGTGAAAACGGGGCGCCTGCGGATTCGTGAACTTGTCAGATCGAAACAGGGCCGGTATCGAGAATGGCACGCAAACGTGTCAAAGCCTTATCGCCATGAACCAACAGGACCGCTCGTGAGCTATCTGGAATATGCGCTGATCGGATACCTGGTTGGAATCGTGACAACAGCGCCCGTTGGTCCGGTCAACGTCATGGCAATTCAGCATGCTGTTCACAGCGGCTTCCGGCAGGGCGTCTATGTCGGGCTGGGGGCCGTGGTTGCCGATACGGTCTATGCGGCGGTGGCCATTTTTGGTGTCGCCAAGATCACCCAGTTTATCGAAGGCCAATTCAGCCTGATCGAGATTGTCGGCGGTGCGCTTCTGCTGATCTTTGGCTTCAAGATCTGGAACACCCATCCGCATCTCGAAACGGACACCAACGGAAACGCAATCGAGCGCGGCTTTCTGGGCGACTCGGCAGCAGCGTTTTTCATGGCGATCACAAACCCGGGCGCGGTGCTCGCATTTATCGCGATTTTTGGCGGCCTGGGCAATTTCCGGCCCGAGCACGGCGACATAGCGGGCGCGCTTGTCATGGTAGCCGGGGTTGCGTGCGGCGCGACATCCTGGTGGGTTCTCGTGTCGGCGACCGTTTCGCACTTCAAGGCGCGGATCGACGATCGCTGGCTGGATCGCGCCAACCATATCGCCGGGTTTATCCTGATGGCGTTTGGTGCGCTGATTTACCTGAAGCTGGGCTTCGACTGGCTCACGTGAGGCGGTCCGCAATTTGGCATCGCTCTTGCCTCCCCGGCGCGGCTGGATCGCCGGCGTTGCTGATACGCGGCGGGAATCAAAAAGGCCGGCAAGGCCGGCCCGTCTTCATGCCATCAAGGGTGCTACTGCAGGACCCGGTGCACCGTGTAGTCGCCGCGCTGAATTCTTTCCGGAAGACCTTCGGCCAGTTTTGCAACCGCATCTTCGCCGTAGGTCGCCACAAGATCGGCAAGGGCGGTAAACATGGCCGCATGGGCGACCGCATCGGCATCTACACCATTGGCGATGGCTTCGGCCCAGGCATCGGAGATAAAGCCGAGCGCGGCCCGCCGGATATCCTCGTCTTCGGCAAATTCGGCTTCCATTGCCGCGTCAGCATAATCGTCGTTGTACATTCGTTTCCTTACCGGTCTTTCCCGAAACGCAGGTCAATCAACTCCCGCGTGTCCCTTCCCCGAATCTTGTGCCTTGATCCTAGCACGGAGAACCGGGCTGATAAGTAACCGTGAACACAAACTTAACGGCCACCCACAAATTTGATGCAAAAGGTTTACGAAAAGGTAATATTTCGGGGAAATCTCGCAGAACTATCGTCCGTAGCGGCTGGTGACGTCGGTGATGATGCGCTCACCCTCCACCAGATACTGTTCCATTGCGAGACGGGCAGCCGTCGTGCAGTCACGATAAACAGCTGAAAAACCACGATAACCTTGATTGAACCGTTCGATGAAACGGCGCCGGCGGTTCTCGTCTAGCGTTTCCGCGTCGAGAAAATCTTCCATCTGGTCACGCCAGCTTGGTACGTCTCTTTCCCCGCAGACCGGACGCAAAAAATGAAGGGCGCCGAAGATCTCGGAGAGGCGCATCAGCTGCTGTTCGTAAGGTGGCGCTGCCGATGGGCCATCTTGCGCCAATACAACCTGAGACGATAAAACAATACAAAAGACAGCCGCAGACAGGGCTTTCAAGGCGTTGATTCTGGCATGAACGACCATCATGGCCGGATCATGCGCAGGGGCATCGGCGGCTGCAAGGCCTATTGGACATTGACCCCAGGAATTGGCGTAACCGCGCAAAGATTATGAGGAGTGGCGGGCAAGGCCTGATGGGGGAGCATCTGGACATTCATGCTGCCATTCCGGTCAATGAGGCCGGGGCACGCGTCATGCACATGGGCAGAGGCTGCAGGCATCAGGCAGACCAGAAAAAGAACGGCAATCGACCCGATCTTCAGCGCAGCGGCTGCGAGAAAGAACAGTATTTGCATTTTTGCGGACCCACCAAACAATCACTGACTGCCATATTGGACCCGGATTGCACCGCTTGGAAATCAAGCCGCAGCACGCTTGCGTGAGACCCGGTCAGACTGCCGGGAGTGTTGCCATTAACCGCCGCACCCGCTCAGGTGTGCCCGGCGTTGTGAGCCGCTGCCCGACCTCTTCGCCCGTTAGCCAGGCGCTTTCCAGCGCGTCGCTGCCCGGTTTGAGGTCGCCGCTTTGATACGCCCCAAAGAAGACGACCAGAACATAATGGGTGATCGGGCTGCCATCCTGGTCTTTCTGAATGGCATCGACCACCTCGATCGGTTCGCCAAGATCTGCGGTCAGACCAGTTTCTTCAAACAATTCGCGCACGGCGGCATCATGCAGTGTTTCGCCATACTCGAGATGTCCACCCGGAAGGCTCCAGTGATGTTTATAAGGATCCTTCGACCGTTTGATCAGCAGGACACGACCATCCATGTGGCAAAGCACGCTGACGCCGATACGGGGGTGACCTGAAACGGACGGCAGCATCACACCTCCTGGGAAACAGGGAAATAGGGATCAGGCAAACAGAGCGTCGATCTCGGCCTGCGCGCCATCGCCTTCACGCTGGGTTGCCTCTGGCTCGATATGGCCGTGGATGACACCGCTGGCAATGGAAATCAGCGGCTTGATCTCGTGGGTGGCGAAATCGGCAATGTCTGCCGCAATGGCACTGACATCCGGGGCGTCCCGCAATTGCTGCTGGATCTGGCCAACCATGCGGTCGATGTCCGCAACGCGGTATTCCAGATGTTCGCGCAGATGGCTCGGGGCGGCATGATAGGCCTGGATGGCGAGATTCTTGTCCTTGAAGCTCGAATTTTCAAAGTGGCCTTCGTAATCGAGCGGTTCCCATTCCAGAACATCTTCCGAACAATCCGGCATGTCCGGGAGCATTTCCAAAAGCATCATGACTTCATTGAAATGATTAAGATAATCGGTCGCAAGACCGGTCTGGGGATTGATGTTTGCCCGCTCCAGCTTCTCAGCAGCCAGATCACCGGCGCCCAACACTGGATCCAAACATTCCATTCTAGTCCCCCGATTGCCTATCTTTGACCGCTACGCTACTTCTTTTTTGTTTCCAATTGCCTAACTCGGTGGGAGCCTTTTCCAAGGCCGTCCTGGCCGATGCTGGAGGACAGCCATGTGTGGCCGTTTCAGCCTGACGGCAACGCCCGAAGAAGTTCGCGCGCTGTTCGGCTATATTGATCAGCCCAATTTTCCGCCGCGTTACAACATCGCGCCGACCCAGCCGGTTGCGACCGTACGCCAGGAACATGGCCGGCGGCGGTTTCAGTTGATCCGATGGGGCCTGATCCCGTCCTGGGTCAAGGATCCAGCCAGCTTTACGGTGCTTATCAATGCCAGAGCGGAGACCGCCGCGCAAAAGCCATCCTTCCGGGCCGCCATGCGCCACCATCGCTGCATATTCCCGGCCTCGGGCTTTTACGAATGGCGGCGAACACCCGACGGTAAGCAGCCGTTCTGGATCCATCCCGCGGATGGCGGGGTCATGGCGATGGCCGGTCTATGGGACACATGGTCGGATCCGGATGGCGGAGACATGGACAGCGGTGCGATGCTGACAATCGAATCAAACAAGATGATGTCTGAAATCCATCACCGCATGCCTGTCATCTTGAAGCCCGAGTCCTTTGACGCCTGGCTGGATACGGCGAACATTGATGTGCGGCAGGCGCAGCAAATGCTGCTCCCGATCGAGGATGATTATCTGGTGGCAACGCCTGTCTCCTCCCGCGTGAACAAGGTCGTAAATGACGACCCTGAGCTACAGGTCGAAGTTGCGCTTGAGACGACAGACGCTCCGGAAAAGACACGCCGGCCTCAAAAGAAGACGGCAAAAGGCGGCGGGCAATTGGATCTGTTTTGAGCCGCAAGGAACCGATGGTTTTCGAACCAGTTGAATGTCCGTTACGAGCCCTAACTCGATGTTCGCCGACATGCAACCAATTGGCTAATATGACCCATTGCTACCGTTGCCTTGATCCGTTGAACTTATATAGTTTCTAAGAAAGCAAACCTTGTAAATCTGCAAACCCTACCAGGATGCTTGCTTAAGTATCTGCGAGGTAATCATCAGTTGAGATCAGAGAATAAACCGTCGCTGCTAGATTGGCTTTGCCTTAGGTTGAGTCTTGATTTCTCAAGAGCTCGTTGGTTAGGGGCCGTTGCGGGACTATTAGTCATTTTATCTTCGCTTGTGGCGGCTTTAGTGGCAATCATGAGCTTACTCTCGCTGCTATCGGCTTTATTGGGCCTTGGTATATATGCTGGTGATCCAACTGCTGCAGCAGTTCGAAACTTGGGCCTCCTGGTGGCAGCAATTTTCGCTGCACCATTCTTGGTATGGCGAACAATGGTTGCTCAGGCGCAAGCCAATACAGCTGAACAAGGCCTCATTACGGAGAGAATAAACAAGGCTGTCGAGGGATTAGGGGCCGTGAAAACCGTAAAACGGCAGCGAACTCGGATGAGCGGTAAACTAGCACATGAAAAGGGTGAAGACGGCAATCCCAATTTCTCGAAGCCAATCTACGAAGAAGTAACTGCGCCCAATTTGGAAGTGAGGATCGGTGGCCTTTTCGCGCTTGAGAGAATTTCTCAAGATAGCCCGCGAGACTATCTACAAATTTTGGAGATTATTTGCGCGTACATTCGTGAAAATTCCCCATCGCACAGTTTGGAACCGACACCAGAACTCGAAAAACGTCCCTATGTCAGAACGGATATTCAGACTGCAATTAAGATTTTGGCGAGGCGCTCAGAGGAGCAAATCAGCTTCGAATGGAAGTATCGATTTCGGCTGGACCTTCGCAACTGCAACCTATCAGGCGTCGATTTTGAAGCAGGGAATTTTTCTGCGACCATGTTTCACCGCTCAAGGCTAGAAGGTGCAGTTTTTTCTGACTGTAAGCTGGAAGGGACCCAATTTTTCAGTGCAGTTCTAAACTGCGCGGATTTTGACCGAGCTCAATTGATCGGGACTAGGTTTGACCATGCAATTTTCAATTTGCCAGCAATCCCCGCTGGCTCTATGTCAAACAGTATAACAATGGCCAACATTCACAGTATAGTTGTTGCAGGCGCAGATTTGTCAGAAATCACCTATTTAGGTGAGGGCGAGGATTCGAACAGGACATTTGGAACCAAAGATACCAAATTACATCGAGAACTCGAATTCGATAGAAGAAAGTACGATGGTCATTGGCGGGAAATACGGAAACTCCGTAGAGATGACGAGTTAGTACAAGCGAAAGAAAAAGAGCAAGAGTTGGAGAACTCAAAAGATTTCATATATTGGGTTCCTTTCGACACGAATGACCTCGCACTTGGTCATTTCTTGAGCGCCTTTATGGACCGGCACGGACTGTATTCGTGGCCTCATCGAGCAAAGCCCCCAGGGACCACCAGCGAATAGTGGCACATGTAGCCAAATACTTGCGACGATTAGAACTCGAATTTCATTCGTTTCTGAATGACCGCTTTGTGTGCCGATATTGAACCGCGCAAAGTTATCCGAACAGCTCCTTTCCGAATTATTTGAGAACTCTGCTCCATATCGAGTTTGGTCAAAAAGTCCGCTGACCAGTCAGTGGAATTTCGTTCAATTCTTACCGTGTGACGTGCAAAGTCGGGATGGACGGGATAGGAGAGGCTTTCTCTTGTGGCTGGAAACCGATGACGGACGATCACTTCACACCTAAGACGGCAGACCAACCGGGGGGCAGTATCGAAGACGACGCGCTTGCAGAAGCCTATAATCGCGGTCTTGCGCTGCAAAAGAGCGGTGAATTGGAGGCTGCCGCGGACGCTTACCGTCAGGCCTTAAAAATCGACCCGGCGGATCCTGGTGGGGTCAGCATCCGCCTTGCCGCCATGGGTATGGCAGCGGCGCCGGAAAAAATGCCCGATGCTTACGTCGCAACTCTTTTTGACCAGCATGCGGATGTCTTCGACGAGATCCTGGTGGAGGAGCTTGGATATTGCGTTCCCTTGATGGTGCGCGATCTGGTCACCAAGCTGGGAGTTGGTCCCTTCGACAGGCTGTTGGATCTGGGATGCGGCACCGGACTGACCGGCGCCGCCCTGTTTGATGTAACAGCACACCGGACCGGAGCAGATCTGTCGGAACGGATCGTTGAGCTTGCTTATGACCGGGAAGTCTATGACGACCTTTATGTCGGGGAGGCGGTCGAGTTCTTGCAAGAGTTCGAGGATGACGATCTGGGCCGGTGCCGTTGGGATTTGATCACCGCAACCGATGTCTTTCCTTATCTGGGGGCGGTGGAGCCCTTTTTGCAGGCAGCGGCCGACCGGTTGACGAATCTCGGATACCTCGCGTTTTCGACAGAAACGCTGCCAGATGATGCATTTGCCGGCCAGAATTACGTGGTTGGTCCGAAAAGCCGATATGCGCAGAAGGAAGCCTATATCCGGTCCGCTTTGGCCGCCCATGGCTTTGATATTCTGGCGATGGACCCGATCACGGTGCGCCTGGAGGAAGGTGTACCGGTGCCTGGCCATCTTGTCATGGCCAGGCTTGGCGGGCTTTAAACCAATGGGCGGTAAACGGGACCCGATTTACCGCCCAAAGCTTATCGGCTGTGGAGTGATTGAGCATCTTTGGGTGTTTCGAACTAAACGTCCGATACTCTAAGATGCCTGCCTCAGGCGCATGTAAGGTTCGCCGTTGGACGTCTTTTTCAAGGCCACGCCGTCGCCTGCGATGAGGCAAACCACCCGGCTGCGCCAGGCCGAAAAGCTCTCGAACGTGACGACATCAACGGGTTTGTCGAACTGCACGGTTGCCCGGTAGCCGCTCTTGTTGGGCAAACTGGACAAACCGGTGACAACACCCTCAAACGGCTGCTGCAGGTAAGTGCCCGTCACCCGGTCGCCAACGGCAAACGGCTGCATGGGCCCGTTGCCAGCTGCAGCGCAACAGGTATTCCAATCACGGTAGCCATGCTGGCTCGCGATCATTTCCAGTGTCTCACTGTGGCTCACAGTCTGCCCTTTCGAAGCAAGGGCGGAGCGAAGCCGTTTTGCCTGCTGCTTCAGGTCTGTAACGGATGGAAGTGTCATGATGTAACCTTTCAATGGAAAGGCAGGCATTCAAGATGGGGGCCCGCATTGCCATCGGCCTGCGCAAATCATTGCAAAGGTCGATCAGTCCGGAAGGGTCCG
This sequence comes from Roseibium denhamense, assembly GCF_009711415.1. Classification (GTDB taxonomy): domain Bacteria; phylum Pseudomonadota; class Alphaproteobacteria; order Rhizobiales; family Stappiaceae; genus Roseibium; species Roseibium denhamense. Next base: position 45,522 of record NZ_SMLZ01000099.1, on the reverse strand, counting down.
GGAAGGCGTTCACCTGGGCCGTGAGGCTGCGGACGGCGGGTCCCTTCAAACCGGCTGCTTAAGTAGGAAGTGCTGGTTGCTTTGTCAATCCGGCAAAAAGAAAGCCGCTTGCGCGGCTTCAAGGGGAGGGAGGTTACGATGTTATGCCCCTGGAGCTGCACGCCAGGTGCTTGGAACAGCGGTATGGGGATATGTACCGCTGTTTTCCGGTCCGCCTTGGTCTCAGGCGTGGATCAGACGCTTCAAAAGCTCGACTTCCTGGGACAGGGATTTGTCCTTGGACACCATGGCTTCAATCTTGCGCACGGCATGAAGCACTGTTGTGTGATCGCGGTTGCCGAAGCGGCGGCCGATTTCCGGCAATGAACGGCCGGTCATGACCTTTGCGATATACATGGCGATCTGCCTTGGCCGGACCAATGTCCTCGCCCGGCAGGACGACAAAAGATCCGCTTTTGTGACGCTGTAGTGCTTGCAAATCACCTGCTGGATCTCTTCCACCTTGATGGAGCGGGGTTCCCCGATCCGGACCAGATCATGCAGGGTTTTTTCCGCAAGCTGCATGGTCACCGGCTGCTTGGTCAGCTGGTTGTGGGCAAATAGCCGGTTCAGGGCACCTTCGAGATCGCGGGCGGAGGAAATGACATAGCGGGCGATGTAATCGGCTACATCATCTGGCACCGAGAACCCGGGATGGGTCCGGCGGGCGGCAAAGATCCGCTTGCGCAAGATATCCTGCCGGAGCGCATAGTCTGTTGCCTGGATGCCGACCACTTCGCCTGTCTGTATGCGTTGACGCAAAGCAGTGCCAAGTGTCTCCAGTTCTTCCGGTGGCCGGTCGGCCGCCATGATGATCTGGGCAGGGGCTTCCATCAGCATTTCAAGTGTTTTGGCGAACTCTTCATGGCCCTGTTTGCCATGGAGGAACTGAAGGTCATCCACCAGGAGAAGGTCGATGGAGCGCATGGCCTGGCGCAAAACCGGGAAGGCGGGTGTCCGCAATGCCGGAACCAGGTGGTACATGAAGAACTCGGCCGACAGGTAGGCGACCTGGCGCCCTGCCTTGCGGCCCTCGATTGCCGCGGCCTGAAGAAGGTGTGTCTTGCCTATTCCGGTAGCAGAGTGGACGTAGAGCAGGTTGAGGGTGCCCTCATGCCCCGCTGCCATTTGCCGCACAGCTGCGCATGCCAGGCTGTTGGAGGCTCCTTCCGCGAACGCATCGAAGGTGAGCTTCGGGTTCAGTGCTGCACCATTCAGGAACCCTGCGGCAGCATCCTCGCCCGTATCTGCAAGGCATGGGATATTCGCCGATGTGGCCATTGAGCCGAATTGGGGCGTGGTCGAAAAGGGGGCGGACCGGGCGCTAATCCGCCGGGCGGGGAGGGCTTTGGGAACCGGATTGGTGTGCTGACGCGGACGCAATGCCCCGCGCACGGTCAGCTCGATGCGGTTGATCTTGTTGTGTTCCCGCTTCCAGAGCCCCACCAGCTGCTTTTCGTAATTGTTTTGGATCCAGCTCTTCAAGAACCTGGTTGGCACTGACAAACGAACCGCATCATCGAACGTGTCTTCATGGTTCACACGTCCGAACCAATTGGAGAAAACGTCGTCACCGAGTTCATTTCTGAGCTCTGTTTTTACACGATCCCATTGATCCGAACTGGTCAAGTTCTGAACCTGCATTGTGGCCTCCATGTGGGAGAATGGCCTAACCCATCCCCTCTCGTGCACTGTCAAGGGGCTGCGAATTCCGCCGTCGCTGCCCTTTATTGTTTTGTCAGGCCCAAGCCTCCTTCGGAGGTATTGAACCGGCTGGCTTGTTAACGCCTACGAGACATCATTAACCTTTTGCTTACCATACTTACAAATAGCTTATTTTTATGAGGTCATAGACGTTCGATATAGTAATTCCTGCAGTCGAAACGTATTTGCCATGTAAAATTTACATAGAGATTTCTCCGCTGCGAAGCTGCAGGAGCAGTTTGTAAGTCTTGAATTCTGTATCTCCTATGATTGCAGCTCACAGCCGCCGTGAGCACGTGTTTGATTTTAGGAAAATTTTAACCTTTGGAACATTTTTTTTCGAGTTTTCAAAAGGCAGGCCAAAAATTAGGAAGTTTTGATAGGTTGTTTTCTATCTTGCCTCTGAAAAGACAGGCATTTTTGACAAGCATGCAGAAAGGATTGGTTAACGGCAGCGGCGCGCGTGTTGAACTTTTTTGCTCCTTAGACCGGATCAGGCAGCCGTCATGCGTGGATTTTGGGGAAAACAGACTCACAGATCAGCATGATGATCCATGGCCGGCCGTTAACGAAGATGACGGGCGCAAACGGCAAATGGCAGATCAATCAGTAGGGTGGTGCCAATTGTGAATGTAGACGTTGCGCTGTCACAAATCAGGGCGCCTGCCGCCGTAAGCCGTCGAAACGCAAATACTCTGGCAACCTGTAATTTCTGACACTTGATCGGCTTCTGATACCTCTGACAACTTTTCGATGGCGCATGCGGATTTTACAACTTGAAAATCGTCAGCACGGCTGAAGTATTCCTTCAGTATTTCGCAGGCGTCATGAAATCAGCATTGGTGGGTCTCCGCGGTTGCAGGCGCGTGTTTCATTGGACTGCTCAGGGTTGCTTTTGTTTTGGGCCGTGTCTTTGAAATCCCAATCGCACAGGCATTTAAACGCGTGCTGCAGGCAATACGAAAAACCCGGCACCAAGGCCGGGTTTACAACACGTTAAGCGGCTCATATCTGCGCCTTTGGCAGCAGCATCACAGGATCCGGCCTGGGTTCAGAAGGCCTTTTGGGTCCACGGCTGCCTTAATGCGGCGCATAAGGTCCAGTTCGATGTCCTGCTTTACGTCCTTCAGGAGGTCTTTCTTCAGCCGCCCGATTCCGTGTTCGGCAGAGATGCTGCCATTGAACTGCAGCACGATGTCATGAACGATCTTGTTCATCTCATCCCACTTGGCAATGTAGTCTTCCTTATCCGCCCCGACCGGTTGGCTGACATTGAAGTGAATGTTGCCGTCTCCAATATGACCGAAGGGCACAGGGCGGCATCCCGGCACAAAAGCGTCCACTGCTTCCATGGCCTTGTCGAGGAAATCGGGAACCGAGGCGACTGGCACGGAGATGTCATGCTTGATGGAGCCGCCTTCCGGCTTTTGAACTTCCGACAGGCCGTGGCGCAGATGCCAGAAATCATTCACCTGGGAAAGGTTCTGCGCGAAGGCCGCATCCTCGACTAGGCCAGCTTCAAAGGCGTCGCCCAGGATGCCTTCCATTAGATCGCGGACTTCAAAGGCCTCCGATCCGCTCGACAGCTCCATAAGCACATACCAGGGGTGTTCGCTCTCCAGGGGGTCGCGGGCACCGTCCAGGTGTTTCAGGCAGAACTCGATGCCGATCCGGGGCATGATTTCGAACCCGGTCAAAAGCGGTCCGGCCTGCGCTTTTGCCAGGGAAAAGAGCTTCAGAACCGCATGCGGGTCTTGCGCTCCGACAAACGCAGCTTCCAGTTTTTTCGGCTTCGGGAAGAGCTTCAGGGAGGCAGCTGTAATTATCCCCAGGGTGCCCTCGCCACCGATAAACAATTGTTTCAAATCATAACCGGTATTGTCTTTGCGCAGCGTTCGCAGCCCGTTCCAAATCTCGCCCGTTGGCAAGACAACTTCGAGCCCGAGAACGAGGTCCCGGGTGTTACCATAGGCCAGCACGGCGGTGCCGCCGGCATTGGTCGAGATGTTTCCGCCGATCTGGCACGAGCCTTGTGCACCGAGGGAGAGCGGAAACAACCGGTCCACTTTCTCAGCCTCGTTTTGCAATGTTTCCAGCACCACACCAGCTTCGACCGTAATGGTAAAGCCATCAGGGTCGACATTTCGGATCTTGTTCAGGCGGGCGAGGGACAAAACGATTTCGTCCCCGGTTTCCTGCGGAATTTGGCCGCCCATCAGCCCTGTGTTGCCGCCTTGCGGCACCACCTTCAGACCGTTCTCATAGGCATAATTGAGGACCGCACTGACTTCTTCCGTCGTGCCCGGCCGGAGCACCATTGGGGTGACGCCCTGGTAAAGATCCCGCCACTCGATCAGATAAGGGGCCTGGTCATCGGGCAATGTCAGAACGTTGGCCTGGCCAATCAAATCGGCAAAGCGGGCGGCGTGGGCAGTGGCCTCCATAAGTGGGGTCCTCGTGATGTTTAGCAGTTGATTTCGGGCGGCAACATAGTGCCAGAAGCACACGCCGTCGACGCTTCATTCCAAAATCCGGTCACTTGAAGGAACCACACCCTTGTGCCATAGGAAGCCAGCCCGCTCGGGCGGTACTGGATTTCTTTCGGAGATGAAGATGGCGGAAACGCGCGGACTGATGAACGGCAAACGTGGTCTGATCATGGGCGTGGCGAATAACAAGTCGATTGCCTGGGGCATAGCCAAAGCGGCCGCTGATGCCGGAGCCGAACTCGCGTTGACGTATCAGGGAGATGCTCTGAAGAAACGGGTTGAACCGCTGGCGGAACAACTGGGCGCGATTGTCGCCGGTCATTGCGATGTAACCGATGGAGAATCCATCGATGCGGTCTTCAACCTGCTGGAAGAGAAGTGGGGCAAGATCGATTTCGTGGTCCATGCTGTTGCCTTCTCCGACAAGAGCGAATTGACCGGCCGGTTTGTGGACACGTCGTCAGACAATTTTGATCGCACCATGAATATTTCATGCTACTCGCTGACGGCTGTGACCCAGCGCGCCGAGAAGCTCATGAGCGATGGCGGGTCCATTCTGACGCTGACCTATTACGGCGCCGAGAAGGTGATGCCGCATTACAATGTCATGGGTGTTGCAAAGGCCGCGCTTGAAACAAGCGTCAAGTATCTGGCCATGGATCTCGGCCCGCAAAACATCCGCGTCAATGCAATTTCGGCCGGACCGATCAAAACCCTCGCGGCCTCCGGGATTGGCGACTTCCGCTATATCCTGAAGTGGAACGAGTATAACTCACCGCTGCGCCGGACGGTCACCATTGAGGAAGTTGGCGACAGTGCCCTGTTCTTGCTGTCGGACCTTGGCCGGGGTGTGACCGGTGAAATTCAGCATGTTGATTGCGGTTACAACATCGTCGGCATGAAGGCTGTTGATGCACCGGACATTTCGGTGGTTTGAACCGCCGGTTGAGACCGGTCTTCGACCCGGTTCCGCCTCTTTATTGAGACGTATGAATGCGCGCCCTCCAATCGGTCCGGGCGCGCAACTTCTTTGCAGGTGAACATGACAACACTTTCCATTCCCCAATCCGGCAACCTGCCAAAGCTCCATGATCCGGAGTTTCTGATTTTTATCCGCCACGGCCAGACCGACTGGAACGCCGAGGGGCGCATGCAGGGGCAAAGGGACATTCCGCTGAATGATATTGGCCGCGGACAGGCCTCCGGAAACGGCGCCAAGCTGAAGGATTTTCTCCGCGAGCAGGGACTGACGGACAGTGATCTGGATTTTGTGTCCTCTCCCTTGGGCCGGACCCGGAGCACGATGGAACTCTTGCGCAGCGCCATGGGTCTGCCCCCTGGCCACTACAGGCTCGATGACCGTTTGAAGGAAATCACGTTTGGTGACTGGGAAGGCTTCACATTTGACGATCTGGCGGACGAGGAGCAGGAGTTGATTGCGGCTAGGCGGGCCGATAAATGGGGCTTCACCCCACCGAATGGGGAGAGCTACCGGATGCTCGCAAGCCGTATCGGCGGCTGGCTGAAGAGCGTTCAGACACCAACGGTTGTCGTGTCCCATGGCGGTGTCTTCCGTGTTTTGCGGGGGCTTTTGGAAGGGGGCGCGACCGTCGATGTGCCCAAGCTTGATGTGCCTCAGGACAAGGTATTTGTCTGGCGCAACGGGGGCATGACCGCGATCTGATACTTGCCGGCTTTCCCGCGCCAACACGAACTCGTGACCCGTTTTTCCGGGCCCGGTGTCATCGGTTCCACTCCGCAAGGCGTAAGACAGAAAACAACAGGGCACACTTGTTATGCCGGCCGATGATTTTTATTCAGATCTACCAAGCTTCAGTGATTTCAGCGCCGTTGGTTCCATTGATGACTACCGCCCCGTCCCGGATGACTGGATAGTTCTGGCGGCCGATATTGTCCGGTCGAGCGACGCAATTGCCGGCGGCCGCTACAAGGACGTCAACATGATCGGCGCGGCAGTGATCGCAGCCATCTTGAACGCCGTCGGAAGTGATCGTGTTCCCTTCGTCTTTGGCGGCGACGGCGCCATGTTGATCATTCCGGCTCAACATCTGGAGGCGGGCAAGAAGGCCCTGTCGGGTGTTGTTGATCTTGCCCGGCAAGTGATGGAGCTGGAATTGCGTGCCGCTGCGATCCCGGTCTCCCATATCCGGGGCCTTGGCGGAGATATCCGGATCAGGAAGTATCTCCTTAGCCCCGGCAATCACCTGGCGATGATCATTGGCGACGGCCTACAGCTCGCAGACCAGATACTCAAGGATCCAGACCAGGCCACCCCCTTCGTAATCGCACAAATCACTGGCCCTTTGCCGCCACTGGATGGACTGTCATGCAAATGGGAGCCGCTGCCGGCCGTCAATGGCCAAATTGCCTCGTTGATCGTGAAGCCTACGGGGACAAAAACGCTCACCGAAATCGTCTCCGGTCTGGCCGAAGGGCTGGGTTTCAATCCGCTGACGGATGATGCACAGACGCGCCTTGCCGACCAAAATCGCCTGAAGTTCCGGTTCCCGCCAAAAGGGCTGGGAGTGGAGGTCAAACTCGCGTTTGCCAAGAACAAGCTGAAGGGCTGGCTGGAGGCAAGTGTTGTCTGCCTGTTGTTTTTGTACAGCTACACGACGGGACGGCGGATCGGTCCGTTCGACCCGAAAAAATACTTTCAAGAACTCGGCACCAACACAGATCACCGAAAGGTCGGTGACAGTCTGCAGCTTGTTCTCGATCTCACGCCAAAACAGCTTGCAGCTGTTCAGGTCTATCTGGAAGACGCGTATAAGCGGGGCGATCTTGTCTACGGCCTTCACATCTCCGACGAGGCCCTCATGACCTGCTTTGTCGAGGATATCGGCAAGAGCAAACATATCCACTTTGTGGATGGTGCTGACGGCGGATTGAGCCTTGCCGCGACACAATTCAAAGCGCGCCAGAAAGCTCAGCCGGTGTAGGGCAAGTCGCGTTTAGACGGGTGAGGTTCACTGTCACTCGGCTGTGCCTCTTACGCAAAATCTGATGTTGTCTGAATTTATGTAAACACGACACGCTATAGATCAGCGGGTGATAGCCCGGACCCGAGTTACTGCCCAAAGCTGATCAGCTATGCAGCGGTCGAGGATCATTGGACGTTTCGAACTAACGGGACGATACTCTAGGCTTTAGCTGCGACCGCGACTGCCGGCTCGCCAAGGTCCGGGGGAGGGGCGCGCATAAGGTGGTCTTGGCGCAGGACCATGCCCATGAAGGCATCTTTGGGAATGGCCTTGGAAATCAGGAACCCCTGAATAACGTCGCAGCCATTGGCCGCCAGCCATGCGCGCTCGCCTTCGGTCTCGACGCCTTCGGCCAAAACGGCAATATCGAGGCTCTTGGCCAGATTGATCAGGGCGCTTGTAAACTTCTGAAGGCCCGGATCCCCGTCCACTCCTGCAACAAAACTCCGGTCGATTTTCACGCGGTCCACTTTCAGGTCCCGCAAGCTGGAGATGCTGGAATGGCCGGTGCCGAAGTCATCCAGTTCGATATGGAAACCGAGGCTCGAAAGATGTGCGATGTTTTCCTTGATCGGCATGGCTGCGCTCTCGTCGATCATCACCGCTTCCAGAATCTCTACGCTGACCATTGACGGTGTCAGTCCGAATTGGCGGACCTTCTGGACCAGAGAATTGACGGCTTCGCGGCTGGCCAGCAAATCCGCTGACAGGTTCAGTCCAAAATGGATAGACCGGCGCGTCTGTTTCTCCATACAGGCGGCAAGTTCCAAGGTCTGGTCGCGGACCGCAGCCTCAATCAGGCTCATATAGCCGGCATCCATGGCAGCTGGCAGGAAGGAGCCGGGAAACCGGACGATATCCTTGTCGATCCAGCGGACCAGGGCCTCGGCGCCGACGACTTCACCGGTGTGAATGTCGACCTGGGGCTGGAACCAGGGCATGATGGTCTCTTCCTTGAGCGCCTTCAGAACATTCTTGGCCGTTTCACCGTATTCTTCGAAGATTGCCCGCATGTCTTTCGTGAAGAGTTCGCTGTGACGCGGCCCTTTTTGCTTTGAGGCGCGCATGGCCAGAGCCGCGTCGATCAGGCACTGATCGGTAACGGCCTCACCGGGGGCGCTGAGGAACATCCCGATATTTGTATCGAGATTGGCCTTGTGCAGATCAACGTAGCGGTCCTTGCCCAGCTCGTTGATGATGGCATCGCCCAGGGTTTTGAATTCCTTTGCATAAATCACGTTTGGCCGGAGAAGCACAAACTCAGTTCCGCCGGTCCGGCTGAGGAAATCGTCCGGCTCGGCAAATTGCATCAATTCTGCTGCGATATCCCGCAAGAACGCGTCGCCGATTTGATCGCCATACTGGTCATTGATCTTCTTGAATTGCCGGATGTCCAGTGTCAGCACACCAATACGCTTGGACGGCAGCTTTGCCTTGGCAAGGGCATTGATGGTTTTCAAAAGCGCCTGGCGGTTCGGCAATCCGGTCAGTGGATCGTGAAGACCGAGATTTTCAAACTCCTGCTGGGTGCGCTGGGCAAGCGCCCGGGTGAGCGCGATGGCAATCCCGAAGGCCACGATGATCACCGACCCGCCAACGAGCCCGGCAAGAGACACCGCAAAAAGCGTTTCCGCGCGCTGGCGCTGCAGATCCTCGTGCATGTAGTCGACCGCATTTTGCCAGAGCGAAAATGTCGCCCGGATCAGGTCCGGATAGGCATTGATGACGGGCTCCGTCACAATGTCGGTGCCGGTATCTGCCTGGATGGTCGAGGAGAGCAGCTTCGCGCCCTCACTTTGATAGGCAACATTGGCTTTCCGGTAAACATCTGCCGCTCGTCTCAGATCTTCCGCTTTGGCGCCAGTGAGTTCGGCAAAGTTTTCAAGTGTTTCCCGCGAAGCGCCGTCCGCGGCCACCTTGAACTGCCCGCCCTGGACGGGAACCAGCATCTTGTCCCAGACATTGATCACGTCTTTGCCGGAGAGCATTTCAGCATTACGACGCATGTTCGCCGTCTCAACGATCACCGCAAGAAGCGTATCGGCAACAAGACCCGGGATGGCCATGGCTTCATAGGAAACGGATCCGCCCATCTTGGCGATCTGAAAAGACGACCGGACAAGGTCGCGCGCGCTGCGAATGGCCTTTGCGGCGTCGGGCTCGGCCTTGAATTTGTTCAAATCTGCGAGAAAGTCTTCGGCATAACGGTCGCCAGCGAACTGCAACAGCGCATCTTGAAGGCGGTCGTTGTTGGCGGTCACCTCGCCCGTTAATGCCTTTTCCTGCATCAAGGGGCCGACAGCCTGCACGAGATAGAGACCCTTCAGGCTGTGGTCTATCGCGCTGACGTTCTCAAACTTGTTGTAAAACCATAGGGATGCAAAGAGCAGGCTCGGTGCCAGCAAGAAAACGATCAGACCTGTTAGCCACCCGCGAATGTGCACTTTGGACACCATTCAGTTGAGAGATCGCGATCAGTGTCCCTATAGGCTCTTAATGAAAGGCAAATACCAAGGCAGACCAGCGATCAACTTTGTAAGCTTTCCGTGATTACGGCGTTAAATTGGCCGGTTCTGACACGAAGAACCGCCCAACAGCAGCTGGGTTTGAAGTCCGGGCAGCTAGCACCTCTGCGTCAAACAGCCCACGGGGCTTGAGCTTCAAGTCGCGATGGCGTATCGCTCGCGTTCAATAAAAACGCCAAATCCGTCCAGGAATGTTCAATGTCCCATAACAGCTTCGGTCACTTGTTTCGTGTCACCACCTGGGGGGAAAGCCATGGCCCGGCCATCGGGTGTGTGGTGGACGGTTGCCCGCCGCTGATCCCGCTGACGGAAGCTGACATTCAGGGCTTTATGGAAAAGCGCAAGCCCGGCCAATCCAAATACACCACGCAAAGGCGTGAGCCGGACGAAGTGAAAATCCTGTCGGGCGTCATGGTCGATGAGGACGGCATACAAAAAACAACGGGGACGCCGATTTCGCTGATGGTGGAAAACACCGACCAGCGTTCCAAGGACTATTCGGAAATCAAGGACCGTTTCCGGCCGGGACATGCGGATTTCACCTATGACGCCAAATATGGCATTCGCGACTATCGCGGCGGGGGGCGGTCCTCGGCCCGCGAGACAGCGATGCGTGTTGCCGCCGGTGCCGTTGCCCGCAAGGTGCTGCAAGGTGTTACCATCCGCGCCGCGCTGGTTCAGATCGGCCCGCACAAGATTGACCGGAGCAAGTGGGACTGGGCGCAGGTCGAGAACAATCCGTTCTTTTGCCCGGACGCCGATGCAGCTGCGTCCTGGGCGGACTATCTGGACGGCGTGCGCAAGGCCGGGTCATCCGTTGGCGCGGTCATCGAAGTTGTTGCAGAAGGGGTTCCGGCCGGTTGGGGCGCGCCGATCTACGGCAAGCTGGATACGGATCTGTCGGCTGCGATGATGTCCATCAATGCGGTCAAGGGCGTTGAGATCGGCAATGGGTTCGAAGCGGCGACGCTCACCGGTGAAGACAACGCTGATGAAATCCGCCTCGACGATGTCGGGCAGCCCATGTTCCTGACCAATCATTCTGGCGGTGTCCTGGGCGGGATCTCCAATGGAGATCCGCTCGTCGTGCGGTTTGCGGTCAAACCGACCTCTTCCATCCTGACGGAGCGCAAGTCCATTACGAGCAAGGGGGAAGAAGTGGACGTGATGACCAAGGGCCGCCACGATCCTTGCGTCGGCATCCGTGCCGTGCCGGTTGGCGAGGCCATGATGGCCTGCGTTCTGGCCGATCACTTCCTGCGTCATCGCGGGCAGGTGGGGTAACACTGTCTGGGGTTGTTTGCCGGGCCGTGAGCCGGTTTTTTGGCTCTGTGCGTAGGTGATTGCGGACTAGACGAACTTGAACGTGCGGATCCGGCTCAGGATTTCTTCCGGGTCCGCTTCAAGCGTGTGCAGATTGATTGCGATGAGTTCGCGGCCATGTTCGCGCGGCGTGCGTTTCCAATTGCGCATCATGAACTTTTTCCAGAAGGGGCAGGTCTGGGCCTGGCTGACGGCATCCTCCAGCGACCGGGTGAGCAGGACATGGAGTTTGACCTGTTCATTGTTGCGGACCTTGGTACGGTGCACGTCGGTCATACGGATCGCGGACCAGTCGATGAACCCGATCCGCTCGACATATAGGCCTTCTTCGTTGGCGCCGAGCTGCGGTTTTCCCTTTTCGATCATGGGAAAATGCCAGTAGGCCATGGCAAACGGGGCGATGGCTGCCGGGGCCAGAAGCGGAAGGCCGCCAACAACACTGACGGCGGCAAAGACAATTCCAATTCCAATACAGCCGTAGAACAGGCCTTCGCTCGTCCGCCGGTTGAAGCCGACGGTAAAGGGTTTTGGCGCCGGTTTTTCGTCTGCCTTAGCAGTTGCTTTCCCGGGTTTGTCTGCCGCAGCTGCCTTTACCGCCATGAATGCTCATCCCTTTGACCGCCTCATGTATCGAGGATCTCGGTTTCATCAATTTTGATGTCGAAGCCCTCCAGCCCCACATAATGCCTTTCGCGGGATGCCAGCAGGCGGATTGAGCTCACACCAAGGTCCTTCAGGATCTGTGCGCCAAGCCCAACCTCCCGCCATTGTTCTTGTCTAGCTTGTGCGGAGCTGTGGTCCTCGGTTTCTGCAGCTTCAAATTCACTGCGGGGGCGGGTTGATTGGCGTGCTACCCCAACGGCACCTTCGCGCAGATAGACGATCACGCCCCGGCCGCGCTCGGAAAAGTGGTTCATGATCTGATCAAGCGGGCGGGCATCGCCAAAGACGTCGTCCAGCACTGATTCCAGCTGCAAACGCACCGGAACGCTGCGTCCGTCCAGGATGTCGCCGTAAACGATGGCCAGGTGATGCATCGGATCAAACGGTGTCGAATAGGTCATGGCGTAGGCCGGTCCGGCAACCGTATCAACCGGCTGCTCATTGACCCGCTCGACCATCCGCTCTGTGCGTTGCCGCCAGGCGATCAGGTCGGAGACCGAGACCATCTTCAGATCATGTTCTGCCGCGAACTCGGTCACCTGCTGGCCACGTTTGACGGTGCCATCGTCATTGACCAGTTCACTGATGACACCAACCTGTTCAAGGCCGGCAAGCCGGCACAGGTCGACAGCCGCTTCCGTGTGGCCGGAGCGCATCATGACGCCGCCTTCTTTCGCAACGAGCGGGAAGATGTGGCCCGGCCGGACGAAATCTTCTGCCCCCACATTCGGATTGGCGAGCGCTCGCACGGTCGAGCAGCGTTCTTCGGCGGAGATGCCCGTTGTCAGTCCCTGCCGGTAATCGACGGAGATCGTGAACGCGGTGGCAAGGGGCGCGTCGTTTTCGGCCACCATCGGGTCCAGGCGCAAACGGCGCGCCTGGGCAACCGTCATGGGCGCGCAGATAATGCCGGACGTGTGGCGCACCATGAACGCCATCTGTTCGGGTGTGACCTTAGAGGCGGCGACAATCAGATCGCCTTCGTTTTCGCGGTCGTCATCGTCTGTCACGACAACCATTTCGCCGCGCTCGAACGCACGGATTGCTTCTGCGACACGGGCCTGGGACACGGGATGCTCCTTGGTTGTAGACAGTCCGAGAAAGTCGTTGGGGGTCACTTCGCCATTGGTGGCGATTGCGATTTTGCGGGCCATATCCCGCGAAACCCAAACATTTGGGTCGTTGCATAGGGCTGTGACGGAGGCGGGGGACAGGTTCGCGCGGCGCGCAAAGGCGCTCCGGCTTTCCCCTTTTTGAATCAGCCAATAATCCAGTCTCATGGGGCTGATATACGCCGGGCGCATTTCAGTCACAAGACAAAGAATGAAAAAATTTCAGTATGACTGAAAGGTTATCCGGATTTTATGAATTCAGCGGCGCGCGAGACGAAAGCCGGTGCCATCCAGCGCTGCTCCATGCCAGCCTCGGCGCATAGGCCGGTCAGGTCTTCAGACAGATAAGATGTATAATACGGTTCATGGAACATCTGCGGGAAAACCGACAAGAGACCGTCATAGTCCGGCACGTCCCCGTTTTGCAGGCTGTCCACGAACAGGAATGAGCCGCCTGGCTTCAACACACGGGCGACCTCCGCAACCACCTGCCGGCGCACTTTCGGCGGCAGTTCGTGAAACAGAAATACACAGGAGATCACGTCCATGGAGTTGTCAGCGAAGGGAAGCTCCTCGGCCATGGCGGTCACATAGGTTGCGCGGCGGCTCGCGAACCTTTCCCGGGCAACTGACAAGTAGGGCTCGGACAGATCCAGACCGATCCCGGTAAGGCGCGGAAACGCTTCAAGGGCGGGGCGTAGCAAACCGCCTGTTCCGGTCGCAATGTCCAGATAGGCGACCTTGCGCTGATCTTTGCGCTTCAGGATATCCGCGAACGGCACCAGCGCCTTGCGCCTCATGGCGGCCGTTGCGCCGGAGAACAGAACGTCGACCTGAAAGTCGTAGAGACGGGCGCTGTCCTGTGAAAGCCAGCCATCGGTTTGGAAATGGAAATTCTGCCGGTAATAGCGGGGAAGCGCGGCCGCAAAGCCCTGCGGATCCTTATTGACCTCCTGGTGGGCCTGTTCGGCGCGGCGCCGGGCAACTTCCGGCACGTCCTTGAAGAAGGCCTGGCTGACGCGCAGAAGTTCGCGCGGGCTCATTGTCCCATCGTCCGGGAGCGGATAAAGACCGGCTTCGGCTGCCTTCAGGTCGTCGGCAAACAACCGCGCAATGTCTGACAACAGCCGCCGCTGGGTCGGAACCGGGCCATCCGGAATAACCTTGGGCGTTTCCGGAAGATCCTTTGAAATCCGACGGGTCATCCGTTTCATGGCTTCGGAGTGAACAGTGTAAAGCGCAACCCGGCTGCCCTGCTGAACCGCATAGCGGGTCCGTCTGGCCAGCTTGGACAGCGGTGGCCGCCGGTCTGCCGTACCTGACCTGACTTTCATCTCCGCTGCGCTCATCCGTCACTCCCGCATCAAGACACCGACCACCTCAATATGGGGCGAAAACTGGAACTGGTCCACGGGTGTGACACTTTTGAGCGTGTAGCCGCCCTCCATCAAGATCTTTACATCCCTGGCAAACGTGGCCGGATTGCACGAGACAGCGACGATTGTCTTGACCTTTGAGCGGGCCAGCTGTTCGGCCTGGGCCTGGGCACCAGCGCGCGGCGGGTCGAAGACAACGGCGTTAAACGGTTCAAGTTCGTCACGCACCAGCGGACGGCGGAAAAGGTCGCGCCTTTCGAAAGTCACTTTTTTAAGGCCCTGAGGTTTGCGCAGGGCCCTGTCGAAGGCTGCAATGGCGGCTGCATCGCCTTCCACGGCGTGGACGTTGGCCACCCGGGCCAGCCGGAGGGCGAATGTGCCGATACCTGAAAAAAGATCGGCAACCCATTTGCTTTTGCCGGCTCCCTGAACCACAAGCTGCGCCAGAGCTTCTTCCGCGGCGACCGTTGCCTGCGTGAATCCGCCGGGCGGCGGAACGATGCCGGTACCTCCCATATCGAGAAGGGGCGGGCGGATCTCCAGAAGGATCTCGCCGTTGACCGACAGCCGGGCAAGGCCGAGGTCCGCAGCCTTCTTGCAGAGCGCTGCAATCTGGCGGTCATAGGACGCGGCGGCTTTTTCAAGGGCAACATCGAGACCAGCGGTGGTCTCCAATACTGTCACACGCAGGTCGCCTTTCTTCGGCAGGACCAAAGCGGCCAATTCCTTGAGCCCTGCAAGACTGCGCTCAATCTGCGGGGTGAGAACGGCACAGCCGGCAGCATCAAAGAGGTCATGGCTCGCCCGGCCGTAATAGCCCAACACCACTGACCGGCCTTTGCGGGCCGCGCTGAACACGGCCCGGCGGCGGCCTCCGGCAGTTGCTGCGACGGTTTCAGAAACCTCGGTGGTAATCCCCGCGCTTCTAAGTGCGTTTTCCACAAGGCTTCGTTTCCAGACAAGGTACGGCTGTTCCGCCAAATGCTGCATGAAGCAGCTGCCCGAGGCAGGATCATGTGTGCAGACCGGTGCCACGCGATCCGGGGAGGGGACGATAATCTCGATAAGGTCTGCCCGGTTGCCATCCATGCGAACGCGGATGGTCTCGCCCGGCAAAGCCCCTGCGACATAGACCGGGCCCTCATCGGTAAACGCGATACCGTCGCCGCGATGGCCGAGTTCTTTAATCTCTAAATGGGTCTCATTCATGTGCGAGCGATACCGCCGAACGGGTAGCCGGGCAAGCTTGATGTAACCATTCAAACAGCCTTCTTCCCGTAAAGCAGCCACTCAGCATTGCCGTCGCCACCTTTGACCGGTGAGGGAACAAGTCCGCCAGCCGTCCAGCCCGGCTGCTGGTCAAGCCATAGCCGCAGATCCTCAGCCGTATCTGTGGCCGTTACCTCGTCAACCAGACCGCCCTTGCCGATCTTGTCTTTGCCAGCTTCGAACTGGGGTTTGACCAGGAAGACGCCCTCGGCCCCGGGCGCGGCAAGTCCAAGCGCAGGCGGCAAGGCGAGTTTCAGGGAAATGAAACTGACATCTGATACCAATAGCGCAGGCGCGTCTCCGCCAAGGTTTTCTTGCGTGAGCTCCCGGGCATTCAGGCCGTCCTGCGCAACGACCAGCGGATGATCGCGGAGGCTGTGGTGCAGCTGGTCATGTCCAACATCAATTGCGTGGATTTTTGCAGCGCTGCGCTCCAAAAGCACCTGGGTAAACCCGCCTGTCGATGCCCCGATGTCGAGGCATACCTTGCCCGATGGATCCACGTTGAAGACGGATAGTCCCCCGATGAGCTTCAGTGCTGCGCGCGATACATAGTTCGCAGCTGGATCTGAAACGGCGATCTGGGCCCCTACCGGTACCTTGTGCGCAGGTTTTTCGATCACCGTTCCGTTGACCGAAACTGTCCCGCGCAAAATGGCATCCCGCGCACGGGCGCGGGTTTCAAAGTGGCCATTTTCTGCCAGAAACTGATCGAGGCGCAATTTTGACATGCGCGCGGTTCTAGCGATTACGTGGGGATCTGGAAAGGGGGAAGTGCCGGTTCAAAAGCAGTTTGCAATCATGGAGATGAGCCGGTCGGCATAAACCCGTTCGCCAGCGTAGAGCCAAAGCAAAAGCGCAAGCGCGACAAGACCCGTCGCGCCAGCGGAAAGAGCTATGTAAAGCGGAGAGTTCATGCGCCGCTTCCGTCCTGTCAGGCCCGTCAGGTTGACGGTGCCGCGTTTTCAATCAGCCGCTTCAATTTCGCCAGCGTCGTCTCTTCCGATTCCTGATAGGCGATTGTCCCCACGAACTTGTTGTCTGCATTCATGAGATACACGGCGGCAGAATGGTCCATCGTGTAGTCGCCATCGTCAAGAGGAACTTTCTTGGCGTAGACACGGTAGGTCTTCAGCATCGCCTCAACTTGCTCCGGCGTGCCGGTCAACGGTGTGATGCGCTCATCAAACGCCCAGACATAATCACGCATGACTTCCGGGGTATCCCGTTCCGGATCCACGGTCACGAAAGCGTAGTTGAGCTTTCCGGCATCTTCTCCCAGAACTTCCATCCAGCCCTGAAGCTCGGCAAGTGTTGTCGGGCAAACGTCAGGGCAGTAGGTGAAGCCGAAAAACATCAGCGTCGGTTTACCGGCAAAGGTGTCTTGAGTAACGGCCTCGCCATTGCCGTTCACGAGCTCGAAATCGCCACCGATGGATGCAAGGGGCTCAATGAGCGCCCCGGAATTCGAGCTAGCTACGGTCTGTTGATAAACAAGGTATCCGGAGCCGGCAGCAAGGACGGCAACTGCCGCCCAAGCCACGATCCGGAAGAGTTTCAAACCTGACATGAGGTCACCTCTTCGGATGAATTTGCAGCATTAGTTATGGTCGGAATGGTTGTGTCCATCCGTACCGTGGTTCATTTTGCCGTGATCGCCGTGGCCGTGATCATGCCCATCCTTGCCGGACGCCTTTGCGCCCATCTTGGCAACAGCAAGGTCAATGGCGTAGTCGCCCGCC
The DNA here is from genome assembly GCF_009711415.1 of Roseibium denhamense. Taxonomy (GTDB): domain Bacteria; phylum Pseudomonadota; class Alphaproteobacteria; order Rhizobiales; family Stappiaceae; genus Roseibium; species Roseibium denhamense. The sequence goes on along the minus strand of NZ_SMLZ01000099.1, from coordinate 28,275 downwards.
TTTTCAAATGTCAGGACGACCGGCACCGTTGACCCTTCTTCGAACGGTTGTTTCAGGCCCATGAACATGATGTGCAATCCGCCCGGTTCAAGAGCGACCGTCCCGCCAGCCGGGATCTCGATGCCGTTGTCCAGTTCGCGCATCCTCATGATGCCATCCGTGACGGCCATTTCATGGATTTCGACCTTTGCGGCGAAATCTGATCTTGCGCCGACAAGACGGTCAGCCTCAGTCCCGGAATTGATGATTTCAATAAATCCGCCACCGGCCTTGGCTTTCGGAGGGGTTGCCCGGGTCCACGGGTGAACGAGCGTCAAATCACCCACCTTGTAGTCGTGGGCAAACGCTGAGAACGAGCCGAGTGTAAGGGTGGCCGCAAGGGCGATAGAGGTCCAGAGTTTCATGGTCTAGCTTTCTTGATGTCTGAGTGTTTTTGCGTTTGTCAGATCAAGAAAGAAGGGGGTGCCCGGATCGGTGTCCCGGTATGACATCCGGTAAGCCGTGTTTCACGGATGATAGCGGCGGACAGGTGCGGGGCAGCTGCGGCCGTCAGCCGATCAGAAAGCGTTCCGGAAGCGCAGTGTCCGAGTGAGCAGCCATGGGCGCAGACCGGGCCGCAATTGCAGTCTGCCGGATTGTGGGAACCGGGCAGTATCTGCGACTGTCCGGAAGGAGAACACAGGGCTGTCAGGCCGCTGGCCACGGCACTGTTTGCAGAGAGCGCAGTTCCGAGGATCAAAAGAACAAGCCGCAGCGAAAACGCGATCATGGCGAGCGCCACAAGGGGGCGCCGTTCCGCGTTCAAGACCAACAGCAAGTTCAAATTCGGCTTCATACAGCGGCTATAGGCCGGTTACACCCGGCTGTCGAGGGGCGAAACGGCGCAGGTGCTCCGCTCAGGCCGCACAAAAGACGTTACCCACGGGTCTGCTCAGGAGACGCCTTGGGAGCCTCAGTGTCATCGACCGGATTGTCCGCGCCATCTCCGGCTTCATCCGTGGTCTCGAATGTGTAGATGTCGTCCTCGTATGCGGGAAATTCTTCCGGCGGAATGACATACTCTTCGTTTTCAACATCGAGCGCTTCTGTGGAGATGACGGAGCCGACTTGCGCGGTGGATGCATACTCGAAGTCTGTTTTCTCCTCGGCTGTCAGTGCTTCGCGCGTGATCACGCGGGTGAGGACGAACGCCGACATGGCAAGGCACGTGCCGATCACGAGGACATAAAGCCCGCCTGGCCCGAAGAACTCCATCAACACCGAAGCGGAAATCGGCCCGATTACCGACCCGATCCCGAAGGACAGGAGCATGCCGGACGATGTTTCAACAAAGGCTTCTGTTGGCGCGTGGTCGAAGGCATGGGCAACGGTAACCGCATAGAGCGGCTGGGTGACGGTGCCCAACAGAAATGCACTGATCAAGGCCGGTATGAATGTGGTTGGTTCGATGGTGATGATGCCAAGGGAGGCTGTAGCGGCCGCAAGGCCCAGGCCAATCATCACAAGGCGCCGGTCAACCTTGTCAGAAAGCCGTCCGATCGGCCACTGCGCGACAAGGCCGCCGGCAATGATGGCGGCTGTGTAAATGGCGGCCTGGTTTGTGGTCAGCCCGATCTGGGAGCCGTAGAGCGGTGTGAGGGTGAGAATGGAGCCCTGTGCCGCGCCAATAAAGAGGACGCCGACAAACGCTGCCGGAGAGTTCCTGTAAAGCTGGGCCGGGCGAAATCTAACCAGTGTGATTGGGGCCGGTTGTGTGGATGTGGTGAGTGAGACAGGCATGACCGCAAGGCTGACTGTCACCGAGGCGATTGCGAATGGGATAAACGAGGATATGCTCATCGTCGCAACCGACACCTGCCCAAGCATGAGCGCGGAAAACAGAACCACGATGTAAAAGGACATAACCGTGCCGCGGTTTTCATTGGTAGCCGTCTCGTTCAACCAGCTCTCGACGATCATGTAGAACCCGGCCAGGCTGAACCCTGAGATGATGCGGATGATCATCCAGGCGTAGGGGTCGATAATTACTGGATGCAGAATTGCGGCGCCCGACATCAGGGACACAAGTGCGGCAAAAGCCCTGATATGTCCGGCGCGCATGATCAGGAGAGGGGCGCCGAGGCAGCCCAGGACCATTCCCACGAAATAGGCGGATGAAATGGCACCGATCTCAAAGTCGGAGAAATAGAACCGGTCAGCAGCCAGCGGAAGCAGCGTGGTCTGCAAGCCATGCCCGAAAATCAGCAAGGCGACAGAAAGAAGCAGCGCGGACACGGAAAGGAGCGTCTGGGCCATGAGTGCCTCCGGAATACTGGCAACAAAACAAAAAGCGCCGGACCACCCCGGCGCGTCTGTGCTGGCCTCCAGCCTTCTCAGGTGTGGAAACGTCTGTCAATGCAGATTTAGCGTCCGTTCCCAACCAAATACCGGCATGGGAACGGCGTCAATGAAGCCGCCTTATGCGCTCCGGCCAGCGGTCAGGGCTTCCTGGCCAAGGGCTGCAAATACCGCCCTCAGGATGCCGTCGCAGTCTAGACCGGCCTTGGCATACATGGCATCCGGCTTATCCTGGTCCAGATACACATCCGGCAGGCCGAGTGGCCGCACTTTCAGTCCGTGGTCCAGCAGGCCCTCTTCGGCCAGCATCGTCAGCACATGGCTGCCGAAACCTCCGGCAGACCCTTCTTCCACGGTCACGAGAACCTCGTGTTCCCTGGCAAGGCGCCGGATCAGATCCTTGTCGAGCGGCTTGGCAAAACGCGCATCCGCAACCGTCGTGGACAGACCGGCCGCATCCAGCTCATCGGCCGCTTTGAGCACTTCGCTCATCCGGCCGCCGAAGCTGAGAAGGGCAACCTTTGTTCCTTCCCGCCGGATAACGCCTTTGCCGATCTCAAGCACGGTACCGCGATCCGGCATGTCGAGCCCGACGCCTTCCCCGCGCGGATACCGGAATGAAATTGGGCCTTCGTCATAGGCCACTGCCGTTGCGACCATATGCCGGAGTTCAACTTCATCTGCTGCCGCCATGACAACGAAGCCCGGAAGACAGCTCAGATAGGCTGTGTCAAACGCACCGGCGTGGGTCGGTCCATCCGCGCCAACCAGCCCGGCACGGTCAATCGGAAACCGGACCGGCAAACCCTGGATCGCAACGTCATGCACCACCTGGTCATAGGCGCGTTGCAGGAAGGTCGAGTAGATGGCCGCGAACGGCTTGTAGCCCTCGGTTGCCATGCCTGCTGCAAACGTAACCGCGTGCTGCTCGGCAATGCCGACATCATAGGTCCGCTCCGGAAACGCTTCGCCGAACAGATTGAGGCCCGTGCCATCGGGCATTGCCGCCGTGATCGCAACAACCTTGTCGTCTTCTTCTGCTTCGCGGATCAGGGACGTTGCGAAAACGTTCGTGTAACTCGGGGCATTGGCCTTGGGTTTGGACTGCTTTCCGGTAACAACATCGAACTTTGCAACACCGTGATACTTGTCCTTAGCCCCTTCCGCAGGGCCGTAGCCCTTGCCCTTTTGCGTGACCGCATGGATCAGAACCGGTCCATGATGGTTGTCGCGCACGTTTTTCAGAACCGGAAGGAGATGTTCCATATTGTGGCCGTCAATGGGGCCAACATAGTAAAACCCAAGCTCCTCGAACAGCGTTCCACCGGTCCAGAAGCCACGTGCATATTCCTCGGCGCGGGCCGCTTTTTCAAACAGCTGTTTCGGCAGGTTCTTGACGATGTTCTTGGCCGTATCGCGCAGCGACTGATAAGTCGGTCCCGACACCAGTTTGGCCAGATAGGCGGACATCGCACCGACGGGCGGGGCAATCGACATGTCATTGTCATTGAGAACGACAATAAGGCGCGAGCCGAGGTGCCCGGCATTGTTCATGGCTTCATAAGCCATGCCTGCCGACATCGCCCCATCGCCAATGACGGCGATCACGTTATTGTCGCCGCCCTTCAGATCCCGGGCGGCTGCCATTCCCAGGCCGGCGGAGATTGACGTTGATGAATGCGCAGCTCCAAACGGGTCGTATTCGCTTTCAGTCCGTTTGGTGAACCCGGAAAGTCCGTTGCTCTGCCGAAGCGTGCGGATCCGGTCCCTGCGTCCTGTCAGGATTTTATGCGGGTAGCACTGGTGCCCGACATCCCAGATGATCTTGTCGTCCGGCGTGTTGAACACGTGGTGAAGCGCAACGGTCAGTTCCACAACACCGAGCCCGGCGCCAAGATGGCCGCCGGTGATCGATACGGCATCGATCGTTTCGCTCCGCAGTTCATCTGCGAGCTGCTGCAGATCGCTTTCATCGAGTTCCCTCAGATCCGCAGGCGTGTGCACGCGGTCGAGCAAGGGTGTATTGGGCTTGGATGTCACGCTGAAGCAGGCTCCGGTGTCTATGTTTTGGCGGGCAGGCATACACCAACCGGTTTTAGGGCGCAAACGGAGGAACAGAAACTCGTAACGATTGATGTGCCGCCATATGTCGCAAACTGCAGGGGAGGCGGGCTGAAGGATCGGTCATTTTCTCAGCCGATACACTTTCAGGTGGTAAAATTTTAATCAATCACCCTTTTGGGTGATGCATTTATTGTTAATTTGGCTTAAAAACGCCTCCGTGGTCGATGGGGCCACGTGCACAGTGATCAACTTGGGGCCGTGGCGACACGGCCCCCATTTTTATGTGTTTTTATATATCTCATTGAATATTTTGAGTTATTGGATCAAACGGCTGCGCTTGCCGCCTCAATAGAGGCCCGCCAGCTGGCGCATAAGAATTGCAAGTTCAAGTTGCGTTTTGGTTCCGGTTTTTTCAAAGATCCGGCGTAGATGAGTTTTCCCGGTATTACGCGTTATTCCAAGCGTCTCGACGGTTTGTGTCATGGATGCGGAGACGGTTAGAAGCCTTGCCAGATTTGCTTCGGTCTGCGACAGCCCGAACTGGCTTTGCAAGACATTTTGAACATCTATTGGGACGTCTGCCAGCAGGTACGTTCCAACAACAAGCCAAGGGCCGTCGTCTATTGTCCCAGGCAGCTCACGGACCGGATGTATGACAATCCGGCAAAGCATCGTCTCTGCGTTCTTGATGAACATCTCGATTGTGTCGCTGCCGGCAGTTTGGTGAGACCGGCTCCCGAGCGTCTCCGCATTATCCGCAGAGCTGTCCTGAAGGGCTTTTGCAAGGTTGGCATCCAGTTCCTTGTTCCGGCTTTTCAAGGAGCCGTTCAGGATCCGTGCGGCTCTTGTTTTTTCCAGGGCCTCGGCAGCTGTTGCGGTGGCGGCAATAACGTTGAGGTCGCGGTTGACGATGACAGTTGCAGCACTTGGTGCCTCCATCAGCAATCGTTGTTTGAAGGAGACTATTTTCTCTTCACCAAGCGCATCATCAATGGCCAATCCGGCTTCGACAATCCTTTGAATGCGCGCGAAAATGCGGCCGGTCGCGGCAACGTCCCGGTCCGCTTCCTTGTCGTCCACAATGAGGCATGCGAACAAAAGCTCGAGGTCACCGGACTTGCGGATTATAGACAAGAAACCGGGTGCCTCATTCAGTTTGGCCAAAGGAACAATCGGCCGGAACGAGGAGATGAGCTTGTCTTCCCTGAATGCTTGAACCGGCAATCCGGAAGACGTTTTGGTGCCGAAGCGGGCCTGCAAGTTCGATTTGCAGTAGGGATATTTGAGAGAGGCTTCCTGCAAAAGAAACTGATGTGCGGACAGTCCGCCTTCGGTCTCGATGCTACCCAATATGGCGGCGAGTTCGCGTCCGCTTTCCTGGCCGCCATAAAGATCAGCCGGTCGTCCGTCAGGGGTGAAAGCGTTGAGGTACGTACGGCAGCCGCAGGTGTCGTCAATATTCTTCAGAAGGTCTTTCCAGCCGTTAGGTTGGATCGCAAGCTGAATTACTCGTAGAAGTAGTTCGACCTCTTCTTGATCTTGTAGAAAGTGCATTGTTGCCACTACTATAAGATGCGTAGATTTTTATGAGTATTTTAAAATTCATATCCGAACACCGCAAAATTATCAATATTGGAAAAAGGTGAAAGCTTGAGATGCTTAATCGGTTACTTTTTCGCGTTGCGGTAAATTGATCGCAAAATCTGCCGGTGTACCTTAGTGGTCTGGAAGACCGACGGCCCGCTTCCAGCTGCCGTCTGCACACAGTACATCGGCGTAGAGGCAGGCGTGCCCAGGCGCAAGGCTGACGGATAAGCGCCCGGATAGATCTGAAATCGGTGCCTGGCAGCCCCGGCCCAAAGAAATCTATTGGTTGTAATGGCTTGAAGTATGAAATGCCGCAGAGGTGCCCGTAGAGCGGGCCGGAATTACTGCGGATCGAGAGGGCCGGTGCCTTTGGCCTCGCCGGATTGGCCGAGCTGGATTTTCTCAACTTTGGCTTCCGCAGACTTTAAGAGTGTGTCGCAGTGTTTGCGCAAGGCATCTCCGCGCTCATACATCTCGATACTGCGTTCCAGCGGCACATTTCCTTGCTCCAGCTCACGAACAATTGTTTCCAACTGCTTCAGAGCATCTTCAAACGAGAGTGCGGCAAGCTCGTTGGTGGCATCAGTCATGATCAAGGGTTCCCGAAAAATGTGATTGGGCGGGAGACTCGCGGCCCGGACTGCGAAGGTCAAGAGGCAAGACACCTTTGGAGAAAAACATCCCCGGCGAATTCATTGTGCAACGAGTCAGTCTCAGCCCGTCATGAGGGTCATCATGTGGGCAGCGACCGAGCGCGCGAGGCCTTCCAGGTCATATCCGCCTTCCAATACGGAGATGAGATGGCCTTCAGCATGTTTGTCCGCCACATCCATGAGCACCCGTGTTGCCCAGGCGAAGTCGCCTTCCGTCAGATTAAGCCCGCCAAGTGGATCGCGCGCATGTGCGTCGAAGCCGGCAGAGATAATGACCAGTTGCGGGGCAAATCCGTCCAGACGCGGGAGCAGCACCGTATCAAACGCTTCCTTAAATCCGGTGCCATCTTCGCCTGGTGGCAACGGAGCATTGACGATCGTATTGGCTTCACCGGTTTCGGAAGCTGCGCCCGAGCCCGGATAAAGCGGCATCTGGTGGGTCGAGCAATACATAACAGTCGGGTCGTCCCAGAAAATGTCCTGGGTCCCATTGCCGTGGTGCACATCGAAATCAATGATCGCGACACGGTTGATGCCATGCTTGGCTTGTGCGTAACGGGCAGCGACGGCCACATTGTTGAAGAAACAAAACCCCATGGCGCGGGCTTTTTCCGCGTGATGCCCCGGTGGGCGGGATGCTGAAAAAGCATTGCTGACCTTCTTCGTGAGGACCTCATCAACGGCCCGGCAGGCGCCCCCCACGCCGCGCAACGCGGCCTCCCAGGTTCCGGGCGACATCGTCGTATCGGCATCGACCCGCGCAGTTCCCTCGTCCGGCGCCAGCCTGTGCAGACCGTCGATATATGACATCGGGTGCGCCCGGGCGATGTCTTCCAAAGCACCGATGGGGGCAAGATCCCTTTCCAATGGCTGGAACTTCTCGTGCTCCAGTATCCGGTCAATCGCCCTGATCCGGTCGGGGCGCTCTGGATGGCCGACAGGCGTCAGGTGATCGAGATAGGAGGTATGGTGGAGCAAAAGGGTCGACACGGGATGCTGTTCCGCAATTTATGGTTATTCAAAGCCCGCACATCTGACCGGGAGTTCATCAGCGTGTCAATCACAAGGGTGGGCTGAAATGTCCGCCAAGGGGCGGGTTTCAGGTGCCATTGTGTGTTCGGCCCGGTCACAGGCTGCTGGAGGCACTGGCCGGGGTCCCGCGGTCTACGCTTTTCTCACCTTGCTATGGACGCAAATGAATTTTGCGGGGCCAGGGTTCCCGATCATCGTCCCGTCTTTGCCGGTTGGGGATAATGACAGGTTTGACAGGACAAGGCGCCATGGACGCCAAACATCGATAATAATTCCGGTTTTCAGAGATATTGCGAACGCAAAGTAACGCTTGTTTTAAGTTCTACTAGTTCAATTCTCCGCAGGTTTGACCCTAGGAGAAGACAAACATGAAACTTCTAAAATCCGCCGCCTGTGCACTGTTGATGCCCATGATGATCGCACCTGCCGCTGCGGACGAAATCACGATTCTGGCCGGAAATCTGCCGCCAATGTTCCTAGAAGGCGGAGATGGGCGCGAAGCGGAGATTATTACGGCGACGCTGGAAAAGTGCGGTCATTCCGCGACCTTTGAAATTCAACCGTTTACCCGCCACTGGGAGTCTTTCAAATCCGGTAAGGGCGATGCGGTGTCGACGGTTCCAGTCGGCATGCCGGTCGATGGCACAGCCTCGGAAGTCTACATCCACTATCAAAACGGCGTTTCCTTCTTGAGCGACAGCGGTGCGGCCTATGAAGGGCTGGAAGATCTGGCGGGCAAGAAAGTGATTGGCTTCAAAGGAGCCGAAGCCATCATCCCAGGACTGGCAGATCATACAGGATCGTTTGCTGACTACCGGGAAGTGACCGATCAGATTACCCAGAGCCGGTCGCTGTTTGGTGGCCGCGTGGATGCGATTATCGGCGATGGCATGTTGTTTGCCGAATACAACCGGCAGCTTCAGGGGCAAACCGATCTGCGTTTCGACCCGAACCAGCCCGTGACGTTCTAGGCGGTATTTGACTCCAGCCCATACACCATGGCGTTCCGCAATCCCGCACATGCTGAGGATTTCAATCGCTGTTTTGCGGAGTTGGAGGCCGATGGAACGATTGCCAAAATCAATACGGCATGGGTCGACAAGTACCGTGACAACCTTGGCACTTCTTATCTCAACTATTGAGGATTTGGTGATGGCCGCCTCAGGCCATCGCCGCCCATAAAAAAGAGCCGGCACCGTGGTGCCGGCCTACTGGGAGGTGCGGGCACCGCAATGCCCGAGGGGAGGTCCGCTGCATCTCAATTCTGATTGTTAATCTACGTGATTCCCGTTGCGGAATGCGAGGTGATTACAGTAATCCCGTCTTGTTGTGGTGTTGATAAGTTTGCACGCGCTCGTGAAAAAGCCGGTGAGTTTGCAACATTTGCTTAACAAAACACCGCTGGTTCAGCTTGAAGGCATCTGCGTTGGTCTTGGGGATAACAGCCGTCTCCGACCCGGTGTCCTGTCGTCCGGGGCGGCTTAACGGCGCGCGGCAAAGACCTGCTCAAGCCGAGGCCTCTTAGGCAAAAAGGCGTAAAAGTGCCCCTCTCACATGAAAAAGCACATGGTGCCGTTGCGATACGGGTTGACGTTTACGTCACCTCGACTACTGTCCTAGACAAATAACGTTTGCCTGCCGGGCGCTGACTACCGAGCGCGCGGGTGAACCAAAAAGACAAACCGCCGCCACGGCGCGGCTGGACCGTTCTGGGAGGAAAAACATGTATCGCGCCCCTGTGGATGAGATTTCTTTCACGTTGAAGCAAGTGTGTGGGCTGCCGGATTTGCAAAATAGCGGAAGCTATGAGGATCTCGGCGATGACCTTGTGGACGCCATCTTGAATGAAGCAGGCCGCTTCGCGACGGAAGAAATCGCGCCGCTGAACAGTGTGGCCGACAAGCACGGAACGCCTTTGAACGATGGCGTTGTGACCACACCTCCCGGCTGGCGCGACCTTTACCACGCTTGGATCGAAGGTGGCTGGAACGGACTAAGTGCGAGCGCCGAAGCCGGTGGTCAGGGACTGCCTCAAATGCTCGCCTGCGCCGCAATGGAGATGTGGAACTCAGGCTCCATGGCATTTGCCATCGGGCCGACACTTACAATCGGTGCCGTTGAAGCGATTGAAAAGCATGCGACCGAGGAACTGAAGGCCATCTTCCTGGAAAAACTGGTGTCTGGGGAATGGATGGGCACCATGAACCTGACCGAGCCGCAGGCTGGCTCGGATCTGAATGCGCTGAAGGCGAAGGCGGAGCGTCAGGACGACGGGACCTACCGGATTTCCGGCCAGAAGATTTACATCACCTATGGCGAGCATGATCTTACAGACAACATCGTGCATCTCGTGCTCGCCCGCCTGCCGGATGCTCCGGCCGGAACGCGTGGTATTTCCCTGTTTCTTGTTCCAAAATTCCTGGTGAATGAGGACGGCTCCCTGGGCGCGCGCAACGATGTCCGCTGTGCCGGCGTGGAGCACAAGATGGGCATCCACGGTTCCCCGACCTGCACCATGGTGTATGGCGATGAGGGCGGCGCTGTTGGGTACCTTATCGGCGAAGAAAACCGCGGATTGGCCTGCATGTTCACCATGATGAACAATGCCCGGCTTGCGGTCGGCCTTCAGGGTCTCGGCGTGGCCGAAAGGGCGTGCCAGGATGCCCATGCTTATGCGCTTGACCGCAAGCAGGGCCGGGTGACGGGCCAAAAGGGTGAGGGCATGATTGCTATCGCGCACCATCCGGACATCAAGAGATCTTTGCTTGGGATGCGCACACGCACACAGGTTGCCCGCGCAATTTGTTACTCCTGTGCCCATGCCATCGACATGGCCAATACCGCAACGGATCCCGGCCAAAAGAAGCACTGGTCTGAGCGGGCCGGGCTTTTGACCCCGATCGCAAAGGCGCTGTCGACCGACTTTGGCGTAGAAGTGGCCTCCATCGGTGTGCAGATCCATGGCGGCATGGGTTATGTAGAGGAAACGGGCGTTGCCCAGCATCTGCGTGATGCCCGGATTGCTCCAATCTACGAGGGAACCAACGGCATTCAGTCGATTGATCTGGTCCTGCGCAAACTGCCATTGTCCGGCGGGGAGCACATTAAGGGCTTCCTGGCTGAGCTGCGGGACATCGTCCGTGAGGTTGGTCAGTCAAACCGTCCCGAGTTTGGCGATACCGCGCAGCGGCTTGCGGGTGCCCTGGATGATCTTGAGGCAGCAACGCTCTGGATGCTGGAAGCTCAGGCTGACGGGCGTGTTGACGATGCTCTTGCCGGGGCTACGCCGTACCTGCGGCTTGCCGGTCTTGCATATGGCGGCGTTCTGCTGGCCAAAGGGGCGCTCCGGTCCGGCATGGAAGACCGGGCAAGACGAACACAGCGGACCATCATGGCACGCAGTTTTGCGATGACCATCTTGTGCGACACGGCGAGCTTGAAAGAAGACATCACCGGATCCTCCGAAAGCATTCTCGCCTTCGATCCGGAAGAACTGGCCTCCTGAACAGGTTTCAGACCGAAAGGAATATCCTGACATGATTACGCAGTCCCTTCAGGACGGCGTCCGGACTTTGCGTCTGGACCGGCCGGAGAAAAAGAATGCGCTCACGGGCGAAATGTATACCGCTCTCGCCGAGGCACTGGAAACTGGCAACACGGATGACAATGTCCGGTGCCAGGTGATTTGCGGCCAGCCGGAGGCCTTTACCGCTGGCAATGACATCGGCGATTTTCTGGCCTATGCGGGCAAGGTTGAAATGGGCAAGACACCTGTGGTGAGGTTCTTGCGCGCGCTGGTCGGCAATGAAAAGCCTTTGGTCGCATCGCTGGACGGCGTTGCCGTTGGTGTCGGCGCGACGCTGCTGATGCATTGCGACATGGTTTTCGCAAGCCCGCGCACCGTTATCAAATCTCCATTCGTGGACCTTGGTCTTGTTCCCGAAGCCGGGTCCAGCCTGCTCGGTCCTCAGATCATGGGGTATGCCCGTGCGTTCGAATTGCTCGTGCTTGGAAATGCCTTTTCCGCGGAAAAAGCGCAGCAGGCAGGACTTGTGAATGAGGTTGTCGACGGCGATGTCGACGCGGCGGCATTGGCATGCGCCCGGGAGATTGCCTCCAAACCGCCGCAGGCGCTTGCCCTTTCCAGAAAGCTGCTGCGCGGCGAAACAAGCGTGCTTGCGGAGCGCGTTGAGGAAGAAGCCAAGATCTTTGCCGAGCGGCTGACCGCGCCGGAAACCGTTCAGGCGTTTCAAGCATTCATGATGAAAAAAAGGGCGTGAGCCCGGCAGACCGGCGGGTGGCTGCGGCCGCCAACGCGATGCACAAGCGCATTCAATGGAGGAGTTCCACATGTCCCTGAAGGGAAAAACACTATTCATCACCGGCGCTTCACGCGGCATTGGAAAGGCGATTGCTCTGCGCGCAGCCCGCGATGGGGCGAATGTCGCGGTCGCAGCCAAGACCGCTGAACCGCACCCGAAACTGGAAGGCACGATTTTCTCAGCCGCCGAAGAGATCGAGGCGGCCGGCGGCAAGGCATTGCCGATCGTGCTGGATGTGCGCGACGATGAAGCCGTCAAGGCAGCAATCGACAAGACCGCGGCCGAGTTCGGCGGCCTTGATATTCTGGTCAATAACGCAAGCGCGATCCAGCTCACACCGTTGCAGCAGACCGACATGAAGCGGTTTGACCTCATGCATCAGATCAACACACGCGGAACTCTGGCCTGCTCGAAGCATGCCATTGAGCATCTGAAAAAATCCGATAACCCGCATATCCTGACCCTGTCGCCCCCGCTCGACATGCAGGAAAAGTGGTTTGCGCCCTTCACGCCCTATTCCATCGCCAAATATGGAATGAGCCTTGTCGTTCTCGGCCTTGCCGGCGAACTCAAGTCGAAGGGAATTGCCGTCAATGCATTGTGGCCACGCACGACAATCGCGACAGCTGCGATCAAGAACATTATCGGTGGCGACAAGATGATGCAGCAGAGCCGGACGCCGGACATTCTTGCGGATGCGGCCTATGAGATCTTCACCACGCCGGCCAAGGAGTTCACCGGTCAGTTCGTCATCGACGACACGTTCCTGGCAAGCCGCGGCGTGACCGATTTCGATCAATACCGGGTGGACCCGAGCCTAGCGCTGGCCCCGGATTTCTTCGTCCCTGACGACAGCAAGGCCCCGTGCGATCTTGGGCCGGTAAAGAGCTGACACAAGGTGGGCGGCCTTGCCAACAGGCCGCCCGTCCGCTACCACTGCCGGTGCCGATGAGGGCGGCAACCGGATCCGCGGACAGCGAAAGCACCCTGACACCTTCCTATATGCGGTTTTTCACCTGCGCCCGATACCAGCGGATCACCCGGGCTTTTGAACCAGGAGAAAAGCCATGTCCGATGGTCAAACCCTTTCCAGTTACAAAAAATCTGCCAAACGGCTCAAGAAGGCATTCTCTGCCGGGGAGCCCGATGCCGTTGCGCGCGTCCGCTCTGTGATCGCCGAAGACCGGCCTTTGAAACATGCCGACTTTCTGCATGTCGTTGCCCGCGAAATCGGCCATGACAGTTGGCCCAAGCTCAAGTTTGCGCTGGAGCGCTCGGCCATGAGCCGGGAAGAGCGCGCCGAACGGCTCAAGATGGCGCTGTATCACGGGCAGCACTGGGTAACAGAGAAGCTTCTGGACGCTGAACCCGACCTGAAGGACGACAATCTCGGGCTACAGATCGCCCTATATGATGCTGCGTCGGTCAGGCGCGCACTGGACCAGACCCCGGCGGCCGCAACAAACACCATCGGTATTCGCACGCCTTTGCTCCATCTAGCGTTCTCAAAAGAGATCCATCGCAGTCCGCACAAGGCAGCTGACATGATCGAAATCGCCGAAAGGCTCGTCCGCAACGGCGCCGGCGTCAATGAGGGATATCCTGCGGAACCAGGCGGAGGCCACAAACTGTCGGCGCTCTATGGGGCCTTGTGCCACGCCAGCAACCATGAACTCGGCAAGTGGCTGCTGGAACAAGGGGCCGATCCGAACGACAATGAAAGCCTCTATCACAGCACCGAGCTTGGAAACACGCGCGCGCTGGAATTGCTTTTGGCGCATGGGGCACGCCCTTCGGGCACCAATGCCTTGCCGCGCGCCCTGGATTTCCGGAACACCGAGATGGTGCGGCTTCTGCTTGAAGCGGGCGCAGATCCGAATGAGGCCGTCCGCGATCATCCAAGCGGCCAGCCAATCGACACCATACCCGCATTGCATCAGGCCGCCCGCCGGTGGTGTTCGGCGGAACAGGCTGAGCTTTTGCTGAAGCACGGTGCGGATCCGTTGTGTGTGTGGAATGGACACACCCCTTACGCCACTGCCCGGATCTTCGGGAACCGGGACATTGCAGAGGTTCTTGAAAAGCATGGCGCTGCAACGCCGTTGAGCCAAGTGGAGCAGCTGCTTGCGAGCTGCGCCTCCGGTCAACCCGGCGCGAGTGGGTTGGACGTGGGGCGGCTCCATGAAGAAGACCGCCGGTTATTGACCCGGATCGTTTTTCAAGAAGGCCGTTTGGACCATCTCAAAGCACTCGTGGCTGCCGGGCTGGATCCGAACCAGGCCGATGAAATGGGCCTTCCCCCCTTGCATGCGGCAGGGTGGGCCGGTCTTCCGGAAACGGTTGCCTATCTCCTGACCCTGGGACCGGACCTCACCTGGAAGAATGCCTTTGGAGGGGATGCGCTCGACACGGTGCTGCATGGATCAGAACACCGGCTGGACCGGGAGGAACGGGATCACATTTCCTGTGCGCGGCTGTTGCTTAAGGCTGGCAGCGTCATCTATCCGGACTTCATTACGGGCTGCGGAAACGAAGAGATGGTGGCGTTTCTGGAAGAGTGGGCCGCCGACAATCCCCAAAGTCTCGTTGAGCGGTAGACATCCCTTTTGCGCCCTGCGTCTGCCCCTGTTAAGACACCGGGACGGGGTTAACGGCGCGGGGCCGTTTTGAACGGAGGGAAACATGGAAGCTGCAGCTGAACAGGTCAGCATGTACACGCCACTGCTTATCAATGCGATCAAGGCAGTGATCGTTCTCGTCATTGGCTGGCTGGTCGCCGGTTTCGTGTCCAGCATGGTCAAGAGGCGCATCGTTAGCCATCCCCGGATTGACGACACCATCGGCGGATTTGCTTCCTCGATGGTCCGCTGGCTGATCCTGTTGGTGACGCTGATCGCGGTGCTGCAGCTCTTCGGCATTCAGGCGACCAGCCTTGTTGCCGTCCTGGGTGCGGGGACCCTGGCCATTGGTCTGGCCTTGCAGGGAACGCTCAGCGATATCGCCGCAGGAGTGATGCTGGTTATCTTCCGCCCCTACAAGATCGGTCAATTTGTCGAGATTGGTGGAACTTCGGGCACCGTCAAGGATTTGAACATCTTCGTGACCGAACTGGTCACACCAGACAATGTGCAAATCATCATGCCCAACGGTCAGGCCTGGGGAGCAGTTATCACAAACTACTCCGCGCATGAAAAACGCCGTCTCGATCTGACATTCGGTATCGACTATGGGGATGATGCGGACAAGGCCATCCAGATCATCCTGGACGTGGCTGCGGCGGATGAGCGTATCGAAAAAGATCCGGAGCCGTGGGTGCGCGTAACCAATCTTGGCGACAGCTCGGTAGATCTCGGGGTGCGTGTGTGGTGTAGGGCAGAAGACTACTGGGAACTGAAATTCCACATGCTGAAGACAGTCAAGCAATCCTTCGATGCAGGCGGGATTTCAATCCCATACCCGCATTCGGTCGAGATTCAAAAAGCTGGCTGACACTGACTGAAACCGCTTCAGGCCGAAGCGGTTTCTTTCTTTTGGGTCTTTCCGTCCCCCGGTTTTGGCTTGGACGTTTCCTCACGTGCTGCCGGTTTATAAGCTTGTGTGTCATCCGGTTCGGCTGCTGGTGTGCCGGTGACGGTTTCCGCTGCTTTGTCCGGGTGGTCTTCGGGTTGTACGGAGGGGACAGCTTCTTCCGTAGACGGTTGATGTGAAGCTTCTTCTACCGGAGCGGTCAGGGTGCTTTTCTCCGCATCCGCCACTTGATCTTGTGATGCGGCAGGAACCGCTTCTTTCCTGTCAGGTACCTCTTCTGGCGTTACAGGTTCATCCGGTTCTGCTGCGGCTTCCGCACTATCTTTCCTATTCGGAGCATCGGCACTCTCGTTTTTGCCGGCCTCAGAGGTGTCATGTGTGCTTTCGACGGAGTCGACCGGGTCATTTGCGAACAATGGCACAACCGGATCTTCGATTTCGGCCATCTCGTCATCGGAGTTCATGAGCTGACGCTTTTGAGCGAGCATCGCCACATGGTCCTGAAGATCCGTTGAATCGGCGAGCAGTTTCTTGAAGTCCTGCGCCCTCAACCGTACGAGCTGGCAGTAACCCAGCGCAAACACATCCGCACTTCGCCGTCCGCCGGTCATCAGGGCGATCTCGCCAAAGACATCACCCCGGCCCAGAAGGACATTGTGTGTTGCCGTGCGGACCTCAACAGCACCCGAGGCGATGAAATAGGCCGCGTCGCCGCGATCCCCCTTCCGGATCAGCTTTTCACCTGGCACTGCGAATTGCGGGCGCATGACCTTCATGATCGCTTTTTGCTGTTTCTTTGGAAGACCGGCAAAGAGCGGATGCGCCGTCACCAGTTCCTTGGTCTTCATGCCAAGATCCAGCTTCGGCCTCTGGTGGCAGACCCGCCGGGTTGTCTCGACCTCGCGCAATAGGTCCTGATGCAGCTCTGTTCCGATCAGCATCTGGCTCTTCGCCACGTCATAAGCATTTTCTTCCAGCCGCACGCCCGCCTTGCGCAAGAACTGGTTTTCCAGAGCGTCGGCATAATCGGGATATTGCAGCCGCAGCGCGTCGATGGCCTGCATGGTGTCGGCCTGGCGGCTTGCAAGCGTTTCGTGCAGGATGTCTCCGATCCTGTCCCCCAGGAGCGGCCGGATGCGGTGGGAATTGAAGTCGATAAGCTCGTCGGCGAGGATCCGGTAAACGAGGAGAAACTCGAACCGGTCGGCAAGCCGGATCGCAAGCGGACGGGAAATGCGCAACCGGCGCTGCAGAGCCTGAGCCACGCGGAAGGCCTGGCCGAACCGCAGCGGCCGGCGTGTTGCCTTGTTGTATCCAGAGCGGCCGTCGCTGCGGGTCAGGTCGCCCATGCGTCCAGTGATCGTGAGGAATTTGGAGACCGCCGGTCCAGATATTGTCTTGTCGTGGAAGTGCTCCAGAACCAGCTGTTGTTCCCGGTCCGCCAAGGCGATCAGGCCGATCCTGACCCGGTCCTTGTCCGTTAGCTTCTCAAGCATGTTCGTTTCCGATGCGGCAACGGACGCCCGTTCCTCATAGTCCTTCAGAACTGCTGACGTGACGCGGGGCGCAATGTGATAGGCGGACGCCGCATCGCCCACTTCCTGACGCACATCAGACAAGGCGAGTGCCTGATACTGGCTGCGCAGGGCTTCATCCAAAGGGTTCAGCTTGTCGAGACCAAGAAGCTTGATCAGCGGCTTCAGGCTGGTCCCGTAAACCAGGAGCGTGAAGAGTACAAAACCAGTCGCCAGTTTTGTGATGAACGCGGACACATCATCCGACAGCAGGGCATGTTCGGAAACGCTGAGCGCAAGGGTCAGGGTCACGGCACCGCGCATGCCGCCCCAAAGCATGACCGTCTTGAAGTTGGTGCTGACCGCCTGCCCGAGGCGGACCCTGCTTAAGACCGGCAATAGCCCGTAGATCACAAGGGCACGGGAGGCCAGGGCAGCCACGATAACGACGAACAAAAGCACGATGTCGATGGGGGCAAACCCCTCAACAAGCCTTGGAATAAGAATGGCCGACAATAGGAAAATCAAAGAGGCGGCCAGGAAGGAGAGCTGGTCCCAGACCGTGTGCAGAAACTCCCAGCCTTTCGGCTGAATGCGGGAGGGGCCGTAAAAGTTGAAGACGATCCCGGCGCACACAACAGCAACAACCGCAGACACGTCGGCAAACTGATCGCTGACCACATAGATTCCATAGGGCAGGGCAAGGCTGAGTGTCACCTGCGCCAGGGGCAAATCGCGCATAAGCGGCAATATGGAGACGGCAATCCGGGCGAGCACCGTGCCGACAATTACGCCTCCGATAAAGGACCGTCCGAAAGCCATCGCCGCTTCGCCGGCATCTAGTGACTGCTGGCCGGTCGCAATACCCAACAAAATGACAAACAGAACGATGGCGGCTGCATCGTTCAGGAGGCTTTCCCCCTCAACGATGCGTCCAAGGCGTGCAGGTGCTCCAATGTCCCGGAAGATGGCGACAACGGCGACTGGGTCTGTCGTGGCGACAATGGCCCCTAGGAGCAGGCATACCACCAGCGGCATTCCGGACAAGGGGTAGAGCGCGAAGCCGATGAAGGCCGTTGCTGCGAACACCGCGACCACCGCCATCAAGAGAATAGGGCCGAGATCTTCAAAGATCCGGCGGACATCCAGTGTCAGGCTGGTTTGAAACAGAAGCAGCGGCAGGAAAATGTAGAGGATCATCTCCGAATTGAGCGGAGGATAAACGAAGACATTCGCAATCGTGTTGAAGGCGTTGGTCGCAGGGGTGTACAGTAAATATGTGGCGCCAATGCCGATCATCGTCCCGACCATTGCAAGCAAAACGCTCGGCGCAAGGCCGAGCCGCCGCGCCAACGGCTGGAGCAAGGCAATCGTGAGCAGCAGGAGAGCAAAAGCTCCTGTAATCAGGGGTGTTTCCATGACAATCACTTTAGCCGGGCGATTGCGGCAAATTCAAATCAGCATTGATCTTTTCCGAACGGCCGTCGGAAACTTATATGGCAGCCTATGTTGCAGCCGTTAACGAGCCGTGCTTTTGCGTTCCGACAACCAGATACCGCCAAGAACGAGGACAAGAGCTGTTCCGTGGTGCCACTTAAAGGGCTCACTGAGGATGCTAACCGCCAGAATGGCGGCAAAAATCGGCACGAGATTGATGAACACGCCGGCACGCGCTGGGCCAATCAGTTCGACGCCGCGCATGAAGAATATCTGGCTGAGACAGGACGGAAACAGCGAGATGTATAGGACAACAAGCCAGCCCTTGGGTGTCGGCCATTGGGCGGTCTGGCTCGCCATTTCCCATAAGAGGCCGGGCACCGACGCAATCGCGGATATCCCTGCAAGGACTGCGAAGAACACGAGCCCCGACACCTGGGGCCGATTGCGCAGGGCGAGCGTGTAACCGGAGTAAAGCACACAGGCGATGAGCATTACCCCGTCGCCGGGATTGACGGCAAGCGCGAGGAGAACTTCAAGGCTGCCTTGGGCGGCGATCAGGGTAACGCCCGCCAGCGTGAGCAATATGCCGGCGATCTGGAGCAGCCGGACCTTAGTTCCAAAGGCAAGAACAGACCCGATCAGGACCAAAATCGGCATGGATCCCTGGATGATTCCGAGATTTACGGCTGTCGTCGATTGCGCCGCGATGTAAAACAGGGTGTTGAAGGCAACGAAACCGAGCGCAGCCATCAAGATCATCCGCGTAAGGGATGGGCGCATCATCGGCCATTCGGACCTGATCCGGAGCCACATCAGGGGAAGCATGATGGCCGCAACGATCATCCAGCGCAGAAACACCACGACCATTGGCGACACTTCGCCCACTGCCAGGCGTCCTGCAACAGTGTTGCCGCCCCAAAACAATGTGGTCAGGCCCAGCATCAAGATGGCGTTGCCATAGGCCAGACCGCCAATATGCTTGAAAAGCGTTCCCATGAATGCCTCGGGTTAGATGGAGGGTTGACGTCGACGGCTACTCCAATTGCAGCTCGTGCGAAAGGCCGGTTCCCGGGTTATAGGGCAGGAATGACGGTGGTAATTGAAATAATTGTTTCCGCTTTGGAAAAAGTGATCCGGGTTGAAGCCCAATTGACGCGAGGCTCCAATGTGCTCACAACAAGTCCAAATGACCCGGTATGCGGCTTATTGAATTGCGGAGTTTTTGAATGACAGATCGTTTTGACGTCCACGGCTTGAAAGTTGCCAAAAGTCTTTTTGAGTTTGTGAACGAGAAGGCTCTGCCGGGAACCGGCGTCGACCAGGACCATTTTTGGAAGAGTTTCTCCGCACTGGTGCATGATCTGGCGCCCAAGAACCGTGCGCTGCTTCAAAAACGCGACGATCTGCAGGAAAAGCTGGACGCATGGCACAAAGCCAATCCGGGAACGCCGGACATGGCGGCCTACAAAGCCTTTTTGAAAGAGATTGGGTACCTGGTGCCTGAAGGTGAGGACTTCACGGTCGGAACCGCCAATGTCGATCCGGAGATCGGGTCGGTCGCAGGACCCCAATTGGTCGTGCCGGTGATGAATGCGCGTTATGCCCTGAACGCTGCCAACGCGCGGTGGGGATCGCTTTACGATGCGCTCTATGGCACCGACGCCATGGGCTCCAAGCCGCAGGCTGGCGGCTATGACGAGGCGCGCGGCGACGAGGTGATCGCCTACGCCCGCAAGGTTCTCGATGAAGCAGCACCCCTGGCTGCGGGCAGCTGGGCCGGTATCACCGGTCTTTCGGTTGAAAACGGGGCCCTGTCGGTTGCAACGGAAGCTGGAGCAACGGGGTTGCAGGATCCGTCCCAGTTTGCCGGATATTCCGGGGATGTCGCGGCGCCCTACAAGGTGCTTCTGGTCAAGAATGGCCTGCACCTTGAGATCAATGTCGACAGCCAGCACCCGATCGGAAAGACCGACAAGGCGCACATATCGGATGTCGTTCTGGAATCGGCCATGTCCACGATCATGGACTGCGAGGATTCCGTGGCAGCCGTCGATGCCGAAGACAAGGTGGTCGTCTACACGAACTGGTTGGGCCTTTTGAAAGGCGATCTGGAGGAGACCTTCCAGAAGGGCGGCGAGACCGTCACCCGCCGGATGAACGGTGATCGCCAGTACACCGCACCCGATGGCACCGCCCTGTCCCTGCATGGCCGGTCCCTGCTTCTGGTGCGCAATGTCGGCCACCTGATGACCATCGATGCCGCCCTCGACAAGGATGGCAACGAGGTGCCGGAAGGGCTGCTCGACGGCATGATCACGGCGCTGATCGGCCTGCACGACGTGGGCCCGAAAGGCGGCAACACCAACAGCCGCGCCGGCTCGGTCTACATCGTCAAGCCGAAGATGCATGGCCCGGAAGAGGTCGCGTTTGCCTGCGAGATCTTCAACCGCGTTGAAGACGCGCTGGGCATGGCGCGCAACACACTCAAGATGGGCATCATGGACGAGGAGCGCCGCACCACGGTGAACCTGAAGGAGTGCATCCGCCAGGCCAAGGACCGTGTGTTCTTCATCAACACGGGCTTCCTGGACCGCACGGGCGACGAGATGCACACGTCCATGGAAGCGGGACCGATGATCCGCAAGGGCGACATGAAGGCGGCGGCCTGGATCGGCGCTTATGAAAACAACAATGTCGATGTGGGTCTGGCCTGCGGCCTGCCCGGCCATGCACAGATCGGCAAGGGCATGTGGGCCATGCCGGACCTGATGAATGCCATGCTGGAGCAGAAGATCGGCCATCCGATGTCCGGGGCAAACACCGCCTGGGTGCCGTCGCCGACCGCGGCAACGCTCCATGCGCTGCACTATCACAAGGTCTCGGTTTCAGACCTTCAGGCCGAGCTGAAAACCCGTGAGGCGGCAAAGCTGGAAGACATCCTGTCGATCCCGGTGGCCGAGCGGCCCAACTGGGCGCCGGAGGACATTCAGGCCGAGCTCGACAACAACGCGCAAGGCATTCTCGGCTACGTGGTCCGCTGGGTCGAGCAGGGTGTCGGCTGTTCCAAGGTGCCGGACATCAACAATGTCGGCCTGATGGAAGACCGCGCCACCTTGCGGATTTCCTCGCAGCACATCGCCAACTGGCTGCGCCACGGTGTTTGCTCCGAGGATCAAGTGGTCGAGACCATGAAGAAGATGGCCAAGGTCGTTGACGAACAGAACGCCGGGGACCCGCTCTACCGCCCGATGGCAGCCGATTTTGATGGGTCTGTCGCTTTTCAAGCTGCCCTTGAACTCGTTCTGGAAGGAACGAAGCAACCGAACGGGTACACCGAGCCGGTCCTGCATCGTCGCCGCCTTGAATTTAAGTCAAAGGCAATTTGATAAATTTAGCAGGATTTAAAAATCTTTTTGTCCGCGTCACAATGCTTATGCGGGCAAGTCCGGCCCGCCCTGAAACAGCAGCTGCACGCAAATTGGAACATGGGACCTAAAACTGAAACGGCCCTTGCATATGCTCTGGTACCCGCAGTCATTGCGGTTGGGGTTTGGTATGTGTTTCAGGTCGGCAACTCGGTTGGTGGTTTGACCGAACCAAACACTGTTGTTCTTCAGCCGAAGGATCTGCAAACCGTTTATAACGGGCAGCAGCTGTACATGGACCATTGCGCCTCTTGTCACGGCGACAATCTCGAAGGTCAACCGAATTGGGATATATCCAATGCGAACGGCACGATGCCAGCGCCGCCCCATGATGGCAGCGGCCACACCTGGCATCATTCCTCCGCGGTCTTGTTCAAAGCCGTTAAAATGGGGCTGGTTCAGGCTGCGGGTTTGAAGGATGTTCAACCGTCCGCGATGCCTTCTTTCGGCGGAATACTTGCGGATCAGGAGATCATTGCTGTCCTGTCGTTCATCAAATCGAAGTGGCCGGAAGAAATTCAACGCAAACATGATGAACTGGATCAGTCGGCAACGATGTCGGCTCATTTGCACAAACACTGATCCAGTGTGTGTTTAATCCACGTCCGCGTCTGACTTATAGCGGAGCCGCTGGTCTCTCCTGCAAACCGAGATGCAATTCGGTACCTTCATAGGGATGCGCCCGTGCCACATCTTCGTTCAACTCGTGACCAAGGCCGGGTTCATCGGATGGGACAACGTAACCGTCCTGCCATCGGATCGGCGTGTTCAATAGATCAGCAAAAAAGCCGTCAAACGTTCGAATGGACTCCAGGATCAGAAAGTTGGGGCTGCACGTAGCGATCTGAATATTCGCTAAGGCAACCAAGGGGCCACAATAAAGATGGGGCGCAATCTGCGCTGACGCGCACTCGGCCATGGCAGCAATCTTCTTGGCTTCCAACAGGCCGCCGACCCGGCCAAGGTTCATTTGTAAGATACTCGCAGCGCGGGTTTCCAGAACACGCGAAAACTCATACTTCGTGCAAAGGCGCTCGCCGGTTGCAACGGGTATGGAAGTATAGCGGGCAACTTCCGCCATTTGTTCCGGCATTTCCGGCGGCATGGGTTCTTCGAACCACAGCGGATCATAGGCCTCAAGCCGCCGCGCGAGGCGCTTTGCACCGGAAACGGTAAATTGCCCATGGGTTCCGAACAAAAGGTCCGCTTTGGTCCCGACCGCTTCCCGGATGACCCTGCAAAAGGCTTCGGACCGATCCAGATCGTCCAGGCTTGGCTGGTGGCCGTCATAAATGGTGTAGGCCCCGGCCGGATCGAATTTGACCGCGGTAAATCCCTTGGCGACCGCCTGGACGGCCACTTCGGCTGCCATATGCGGATCGTTGTAGACGTTGGGTTGGTCCGGGTCCGGGTAAACATCGCCGTCCGCCGGGTAGAGATACGTGTAGGACCGCAGCCGCTCATGCACCTTGCCGCCGAGGAGCTCATAGGCCGGTTTTCCAGCGGCCTTGCCGATGATGTCCCAACAAGCCATCTCCAGTCCGGACAACACTCCCATGACAGTCACATCGGGGCGCTGGGTGTAGCCGGCGCCATAGGTCTTGTGCCAAAGCCTTTCGATGTGATGCGGGTCTTCGCCGGCGAATTGCCGTTCGAACACATCCCGTGCCATGCCGGCAACAAGGTGCGGGCCGAACGTGGCGTTATAGATCTCGCCGTAACCCGTTATCCCGCAGGCCGTGACCAGCTTGACGAAAATGAAATACTGGCCGCCATGACGCGGCGGCGGATTGCCGACCACGAACGTCTCAATGTCCTGAAGTTTCAAGGGACCGGCTCCTAACTGGCGTTCGACACAGTGATGGATTTGACCTTGGTGTAGGCGTCGAGGCCTTCCCAGCCTTTCTCGCGGCCGTACCCGGATTTCTTGTTCCCGCCGAAGGGCAACTCCAGGCCACCGGCCCAATAATCGTTGATGGACACCTGTCCGCAATCCATCGCGGCGGCAACCCGCATCGACCGGCCGACATCGCGTGTGTAGACTGAGGCGATAAGGCCAAATTCCGTGCCATTGGCCAGCGCAATCGCCTCGTCTTCGGTCTCAAAGTTCTGGACCGACAAAACCGGGCCGAAGATTTCTTCTTGAACGGCTGGATCATTAGGCTGGAGATCGGCAATCACGGTCGGCTGGAAGAACCAGCCCTTGCCGGTTTCACAATCGGTCGTTACGTCGCCTCCGGTCAGGATGCTGACACCCCGTGACTTTGCGGCATCGACATGTGCCTTGATGCGCGACAGGTGGAGGTCGGAATTGATCGCCCCCATGTCAGGCGAGCGTAGGCCATGGCCGGGCTTAATCTTGGACGCGCGCTCAGCCAAGATATCCAGAACATCGCCGCGGATGGATTTGTGAAGGATCAGCCGTGACCCGGCGGAACAAATCTGCCCGGAATTCGAAAAGATGGCCCAGTAAGCCCCGTCTGCCACTTTTTCCGGATCGGCGTCTTCGAAGGCGATCAAGGGTGATTTCCCGCCAAGCTCAAGGGTCAGCCGGGTGATATTCGGGGCTGCCATTTGCGCCACGTTGACGCCGGTTGCGACCGAACCGGTAAAGGTCAGCTGCTTGATCCGCGGGTCACGGGCCAATTGAGCACCGACATCCCGGCCAAGCCCCGTGACGACATTCACCAGACCGTCCGGTACGCCTGCCTCGGAGAGAAGCTCGGCCATCAACAGCGCCGTGAAGGGCGTGGTTTCGGCAGGTTTTGCAACAACGGAGCATCCGGCGGCCAGAGCAGGTGCGACACCGCGCGCGAAAGTCGATGTAGGATAGTTCCAGGGAATGATATGCCCCGTTACTCCGACCGGTTCGCGCACGGTGAAGGCGGTGTAATCGGGTCCGAGATTGACCGAGCGGCCATCCAGTTTGTCGGCGGCACCGGCATAATATTCGAACAAGCGCGCGGATGAGTTCACGTCGCCCGTCGCTTCCGCAAGGGTCTTGCCGCTGTCGATGACTTCCATGACCGCAAGCCGGTCGGCATTGGCGCGGAACACACGGGCGACCTCATTCAGAATGCGGCACCGCTCGCCCGGGGCTACGCGGCGCCAGTGCGCCGCTGCCTTTTCCGCCGCGCCGATGGCCGCGTCCATCTCTTCCGCGCTTGCAAGCGAGAATTCGGCAAAGGCTTCCGCCCGGCCAGGGTCGAAGCTTTCCATCTTGCCGTTCGATGCGGCCGTGAGCTTGCCATTGATGAAGTGGCCGTCGGGCAGGGTGCCGAGTTTCCCGGTCGCCAGATAGTCTTGGGCCAGATCCTGAACACTCATTGATACGCTCTCTTTTGATCTTCGAGGATGATGTCCGCGCCTTTCAGCGCCAGCATCATGGTGGGGGCATTTGTATTGCCTGATGTGATGTTTGGAAACGCAGATGCATCGATCACCCGCAGCCGGTCTATCCCATGAACTTTCAATCGGCTGTCGACGACGCTTTTGTCCGCACTTGCGCCCATGCGGCAGGTTGAAACAGGGTGATAAACCGTGCTGGCACGCTCCCTGAAGTCGGCCAGAATTCCCTGATCATCGAGGCTGAACAGGTCCGGAGATATGCGCGTGTCGACGAGGTCGGTCAAGGCGCGGGTGCGCATGATCTGCTGGCACAGGCGGCCACCGGAAATCACGGTCTGGCAATCCTCTTCGGTCGACAGCGAGTTCGGTTGAATACGCGGTGCCACCGAGCTGGAAGCGCTCTTGATCTCGATCCTGCCCCGGCTGGTTGGTCTGGTGGGCTGAGCGCAGATAATGAAGCCGTTGAACGGATCAATCGTGACCTGCCGCTTGCCTTGATTGGCCGCCACCTTGTAGCTGATCGGGTTGAAATAGAGCTGTTGATCCGGCTGCGAAAGATCTGCTCTGGATCGCAGGAACCCGCCGCACTGGTTGACCGACAAAGCCAATGGCCCGCGCCGGGTCAAGGCATAGCGGGCCGCCGCGAGGGCCTGGCCAAGCAATGGCCGCAGCACCGCATTCAAAGTCGGCTCCTTGGCCTTGAACGTAAAGCTCGCGGTCAAATGATCCTGCAAGTTCCCGCCGACATTGTCGTTGTTGAAGACCACCGGAATGCCGAGTTGCTGAAGCAGGCGGCCCGGGCCGAGCCCCGATACCTGGAGTAGCTGCGGTGAGCCGATGGCGCCGGCCGACAGGATGATCTCACGCCGGGCGCTTACCTGCTCGCCGCTTTCAAGTTCAATGCCGGTGGCAACTTCGCCCTGGAACAGGATACGCCGGACTTGCGTATTGGTGCGCACGATAAGGTTCTTCCGGGAAAGGGCCGGGCGCAGAAAAGCGCGCGCAGAAGAACAGCGCTGTCCGGCCTGGGTGTTGATCTGATAGATGCCGCCGCCTTCCGGCTGATCGCCGTTGAAATCGTCAGTCCAGGGAAAGTCCAGTTCTTGGATTGCCGAGAAGAAATGCCGGTTGATCCGGTGGATCTGATCCGTGACATTCTGAACGTGAATTGCCCCGGACCCTGTTTTCGTACCGATGGGGCTGACCCGGGTTTCCAGACGTTCATAGACAGACTTGACCTGTGACCAGCCCCAGCCGGACGCGCCAGCCAGCTCCCAGTCATCGAAATCGGCCGGTAGTCCCCGGCAATACACCATCGCATTGATGGAGCCGGAGCCACCGATCAGCCGGCCGCGGGGCCAAGTGATTTGGCGTCCGGCCAACCCGGCATCAGGGTCCGTCTGAAACTGCCATGTGCATTTGGGGTCAGTGTTCAACTTGCCATAGCCGATCGGGACATTCACCCAAGGCGAATTGTCCGGACCGCCCGCTTCCAGCAGCAAGACGGTTGAGGCCGGGTCCGCGCTCAGCCGTTCGGCCAGAATGCAGCCGGCTGAGCCGGCACCGATGATGATGTAATCGATGTAGTCCATGGAGTGCGTCCGCGACCTGAGTTCGCTGTGATTTTCGTGGTGTTCTTGAAAAACCAAAAACGAAAAATGATTTGGCCTTACATCGAAAAATTTTGTAGGAGTGGACTGGTAACACTTAAGTAATCTGGAGCCGGGGCAAGCCTGGACAAGGTTCTGAATGGCTTTCAATCTGCCGCCACTGCCATGGCTGAGAGCGTTCGAGGCGTCCGCCCGTCTGGGCAATTTCACACGGGCGGCCGAGGAGCTGCTGATTACGCCTGCTGCGGTCAGTTACCAGGTCCGCCAGCTCGAACAGCATTTGGGCTATCCGCTGTTCGACAGGGTCCACCGTGAGCTCGCTTTGACCCGGTTGGGCCAGACCTACCTGCCGTCTGTCGAAAAGGCGTTCTCGGACCTTTCCATTGCGACGGTTTCGGTGTTTGGAGAGCGGGGGCGCAAGCCCGTCCGGTTCCGCTGCCTGAACAGTTTCGGCCAGCTCTGGATGATCCCAAGACTGTCGGACTTCCGCCAGATTTATCCGGATATCGAACTGCAGATGATCTCCGCATCCTGGGCTGAAACCTTGAACCCGGAACTGTTTGACATCGATATCCGGTTCGGTGACGGCACCTGGACTGACGGGAGTGTGGCGTTTCTTGTGAACGATCCGGTCATTCCGGTCTGTCATCCGGAGCTTTCGCTGGATCCGGCTCTTCCGGATATACAGCAGCTTGCTGAGGCCGAACGTATTGACATCATGGGCGTTGTCGATACCTGGGAGAGCTACTTCCGGATGTTTTCCCACCCCGTACCAAAGCGAAATGGCCTGCAGGTGGACCAGACCCTGTCAGCGCTGGAGCTTGCAGCGAACGGGCATGGGCATGCCCTGGTTCTCGAGACGCTTGCCGCGCCTTATTTGGAAAGCGGCCGCCTAGTGCGCTCAGCCAACCGGCAACTCAAAAGCCGGCACAGCTATTATCTTGTCACCTCCGGCCCGCTCGAGGCGTTGCCGGGCGATGCGAAGCTCTTCTGTCATTGGATGTCACAAAAGCTCGCTGCCGACGCGATCACCTGAGAATAGTCAGCGCTCCTGGTTCTCCAGAAAGCCAAAGTCGAACAGCTGCTGAAAGCTGAACTCTGTTTTAGGATCGTCATAGCGGTTGAGGTCCAGAAGGCCCGCCTGAAGCGGGTCCTGCGCGGTCAAACCGACCTGAACCCTATCAAATACCTGCCAGAAATCCGGAGCGGTCCTGCGCACACCATAGGTCGCGACCAGTTCAACGAGGCCCGCTTGCGATCGGATCCCCGTAAGCATCTCCACAAAGTCCGGAAGGGCATCAAAGGAAACTTTGAACACGAAGTTCGGATAGCTGCTGAACTGTCCCTTGACGATGGTCAAGCTGTCATCGTCCGGTTCACGGCGCAGATCCTCGTTGAAGATGAAGGCAACATTG
>NZ_SMLZ01000047.1 GCF_009711415.1 Roseibium denhamense | reverse complement strand
TACACCATAAGGGATCTGCATATCGTGCTCGCGCACACACATGGTTGCAATTGAGTCCGTTTCCCGATGAAAGTGCCGCAGGCTATTAAAATCCATATTGGTTACCAGATCGCCGTTCATCACCAGAAACGGCTCATCGAGCTTGTCCGCAATTAGTCTCAATGCACCTGCAGTACCGAGCCGCTCTCTTTCTTGAACATACTGGATTGATATGCCCCAGTCGGAACCGTCGCCAAAGTGATCGATAATTTTTTCACTCAGGTAACGGACTGAAATGTAATAACTTCTATATCCTTGGTTCCGCGTAACATCAATAATGCGCTCCAAAATGGGCTTCTCGCCAAGATGCACCATAGGCTTCGGAACGGTCTCTGTATGAGGTCGAAGCCGAGTCCCCATGCCCCCAGCCATGATAACAATCGGCGTGTTTCCGGTATTATCAGATACAACATCCTCAATCATGAACAAGCCGACAACGACTCCGTTTTCATCCACCGCCGGTACCCTCAGAACCCGCGTTTGCGAATTCATCAATTCGCGCAGTTCAACTAAGGACGCGTCGGCGCGTGCAGTCACGGGATCCCCGTTCAGGATTGAGGAAATGGGCGCATCAATTGATATCTTACGGAGAATAGCCCGGCGAATGTCGCCGTCGGTCACCACTCCCGCCAACCGCCCGGCACTATCGGTCGCGACAGCGATTTGCATAGCGCTTTTGTCGAGAACCTGTATCGCCTCCAAAATGCTCGCTTCAGAAGAAATCAAAGTAGGTTCAATAGGATGAAGTCGAATGATCATTACATCTTCCTCTATCATACGACACTGATCACTAGCCTAAGACGCAGTGGTTTTTCATGAATTCTTGAGTAAATTATTGCAGTCAGTTTACGATGCCGACCGATCCTGCGGGTATACAATGGATCGGTTAGGAGGAGAAGCCTTTTCAGCTAATGCTGTACCACCCCAAGTCTGCCGGAGAGGTTTTTTTTCAAGGAAAATGGAACGTTACCAAGTGCGTTTCCATTTAAAAGAGGACCTACTCGGCCTCCCATGAAGATGGGTATCCGTGTTTGGCATCAACGCCTATTGGACAGATTGGGTCGATTGGATAAGGGAGTGTTTTTGGCTCATCATTTCTAATCAAGGAGCAAATAATGAGACGAAAGAACGAACGTTTAACGGATGATGCGGATCGGGTTGTA
>NZ_SMLZ01000104.1 GCF_009711415.1 Roseibium denhamense | reverse complement strand
TGGTCCGGTCTGGGAGGGATTGGTTATTAAGCTTCCCGGAGGCGCGCCTGTTTGGCGGGGGGGCGGCGGTCTGCCTCTGGTAATGGATCGAACTGTGGATCTGTTTTCAAATTGAAATGGAATGCAGGTCCGGCTCCGGCGCGCGTCAAAGTTCGCCCATCGCGCGGCGGAACCGTTGGACGCTTTGCGCAAACCCATGAACCAGCGCATCGGCTGTAAATCCGTGACCGATCGACATTTCCCGGATGAATGGCGCGCGCTCCAGAAGGGGCGGGATGTTTTCAACCGTGAGATCGTGCCCGGCGTTGACGCCCAGGCCAGCGCTTCTAGCAGCTTCGGCCGCCGCAGCAATCTTGCCGAGTTCCCTTT
Source organism: Roseibium denhamense (assembly GCF_009711415.1). GTDB lineage: Bacteria > Pseudomonadota > Alphaproteobacteria > Rhizobiales > Stappiaceae > Roseibium > Roseibium denhamense. The sequence goes on along the minus strand of NZ_SMLZ01000104.1, from coordinate 111,414 downwards.
CCGCGCTGGCGGGATCGTCATAACAGGCGCCATAAGGACCTGTGTAGATTTCGATCCGCTCCGCCCCGAGGGCAGCGGCTTGTTCGGCAGAGGCTGGATCCGGGTCACAAAAGAGCGACACGGTGACGGCCCACTCTTTCGATGCAGCAATGGCGGTCTCTAGGATCCCGGTGTCTTTTGAAAAATCCCAGCCATGGTCGGATGTGGTCTGCTCGGGGTCGTCTGGCACGAACAGGACCTGCTCGGGCCGCGCGTCTTCCACGAGTTTCAGGAAGTCCGGTGATGGATAGCCTTCCAGGCACAATTCCTTGTTTGGGAACCGGTCCTCGATCAATTCGGCCAGGTCGAAAACGTCGGACTTCCGGATGTGGCGCTCGTCCGGCCGCGGGTGCACGGTTATCCCCTTCGCGCCGGCATCCATGGCAAGTGCCGCGAGTCCTGTCACGCTCGGCCAAGGAAGGTCGCGGCGGTTCCGCAGCATCGCTACGGCATTTACATTTACGGACAGGCGGGAGATTGCGGACATGGTGTCGTTCCGGCTTGGTCTATTGGGGTAGTGGATGAAGATGTCGGATCGAAGGCCGAAGATTGGTTCAAAAGCCTTTGATGTCAAACGTCATATTGTCTCTAAGGACAATATTTCCCGCCGGTTTTCTCAAACTGGCAAAGACAGTTTCGCGCAGTCCTGACGCGGCGTTTCCGTTCCATTCTCAGTTCGCGTCCCCTGTCAAAACACCCAGATTGCTGGTGCTTGAAATGCCGTGTTACAGTTTTGTGACAGTTGGGAGTGACTTATGCAGAGCGATGTCTTGGACGCCGGGGATGAAATCGAGAGCAACGTGCCTCCCGAAGATGAACCGGCCGACGACAGCGGGACGCCATACTCGACCAGATATCAATATTTTTATGTGCCGGCCGCCGGCGACAGTGGCACCAATGGTGTATCCGCGCCCGGGGCGTTTTTGAGGCTCGGCAGCTACTCCGACATTGAAGAAGATGCAGCGCTTGCCGATGGCGTTATGCCAGCCTTTTATCCGGCCAAGCACATCAGCGACGAAGCCAGCGATGCGACGGTGAACTCCGGCGGCCCGAACGGCGCCGGGAGCTGCGGAATGCTGCTCGCCTGTGACGGGCGCGTGCTTTTGCGTGCGTCTGACCGTCTTTACATCAACACGGATGAAAAGATCCATATCCAGTCCGGCGACAAGATTACAATTATCGCGGACACCGGAGATGTCAGTCTGAAAACCGGGAAGAACTACAATGTCCGGTCAGCCAAAAAGGTAAGCATGCGGTCCGGTATTGGACCCAACGATTCCTACTCGACGCGGTCCGTGAACAGCTCCGGTGAAAAAGGGATCGAGATCATTGCCGACGAAGGCAGTTCCGATGTCTATATCGAAGGAAAGTCGCTTTATCTTCAGGTGAATGGCACCAGCACCGCGGATGTCACGGAAGACAATTCCACAATCATGCGTGCCGACAACTATGAAGATATCTGGGGCAACCAACTGTGTTTCTTCAGAGGCCGCAATGTCGAATTCTACTTCGGATATGGTTTCTCCTACCGGGCCAGCGTTTCCCTCAACATCTCTACAGCCATCGATATCAATATCGGACTGTTTGATGTTGGATTTCTCGTTTTCGACATCACCAAGACAGTGGTTGAAGTGAAGGCGTCGATGTTCAAGGCCAAAACCTCCACGGCGGAAGTCGCAGCGACGGCAACACGGGCGCGGTCGGACGCCGTCAGTGTCAGTGCTGTTCCCACAAAAGCGGAGTCCGGCGTTGTGACGGCCAGCACCGGCAGCGTGAAGTCGCTGATTGCGTTTTGGGAAGCGAAGATCGCAAATACTGCGCAGATCTAAGAAAACCCTACTTTTTCTGGGGGGGATTCTGTCAAACCGGGCGCTTCATGGACGCTGGGCAATGTGCACACTCTGATTAGAGCTGCACATTGCACTGCTGCATGATCGAGGCCTTCATGTTCCCCATTTCGGTGGCGATTTGGCTGGTTTTCGCCGAGAGGCTGCTAATGTCCATTTCGTAGAACACCGTGTCCGTCGATAGGTTGCAGACCCTGTTGCTGAGTTGAGTGATCTGTGTGTCGAGTACACTGTTGTTCACGCTCATCTCTTTCAGGTTGACTGCCCATTTGACCAGCTCAAACGTGCCAATTGCGAATTTGAAGTCCGTCATCAGGAGATTCAAATCAATGGATGTCGAGACATTAAACGATGCGCTGGCGCGGTAACTGAGGCCGCCTGCGAAGTAGAGCGACAGGTGGCTGCCTCGGAAGATTGACTTCTTGTTTCCCCAGATATCATCGAGGGTGTCAGAGCGCACAATGGTCGTCTGCTCTCCATCGATGTCCGTGGTTTGAGATCCATGCGCATGCAAATAGATCGCTTTTCCTTCGAGGAAAACGTCCGAGTTGCCATTGTCCGCGATGATTTCAACGCCTGTGTCCCCTGATGTGTTTTCAGCGGGTGGCACATATGGTTCATTCTGATTGGCGCCGGACCGCAGGCTGACTTTCTTGGTGGCAGAGACGGAGAAGTTGTCGCCTGTTGCTGCCGTGATCGGTCCAGTATCGGCCGTGAGATTAATGTCCTTGCCAGAATGAATGTCCACCAGATCGGTGGCCTCGATGAAAACCTCCTCCTCGGCTTTCAGCATGACCCGGCCGTCACAGGTCAAGGCGATGCCGCAGCTCTGGGCGGCATCGGAACCGGCAGCGTTCTTGAAGACGTTATCTTCGGATTCCCTGGCGATATAGCGGCTCGGATAATAGGCGGACAAACCACCCTCCGTCTGCGCGCTTTCCTCTTCGATATCGGAATAAGCGCCCAGGCGCAGGAAGGCACCTGGCTTGGTGATGCATTCCGCATCGTCCTCATCAGTCTGGTGCGAGGGCACAAAGAAATACTGGTAGCGGGTCAGCGACTGAGCCCTTTCCTGAGCAGACGAAGCCTCCGTGGCTGCCGGCAGTATGCTGTCCGGCGGCTCATACGGCGATTCGCTTGTATCCGCTTCGGGCCATCCAATGTTCAGATCCATCTCACTCTCCCTATCTGTTTTAGTGGATATCAATTCCTGGATCTTAGATGGCGATTGGCTGCGCCTTTCCAAATTAAGGATTGGTAAGGGTTGGAAAGGCAGCTCCTGACTTTCCTGGCGTGGGTTTGTTCTCCGGACTTTCCTCGGAGGGGCGAATGCTTGGCTTGAGGATTATTCAAAAAACGTGTTGTCAGTCCCGTGATCTATCGATATCTGTAACGTAATAACGTTACATATTGAGGAGAGGTCATGTCTGTGTCCCGTTTGCCGGTGACCGTGCTATCCGGGTTTCTCGGTGCCGGAAAAACCACCCTTTTGAACCGGGTCTTGAACAACAGGGCAGGGCTCAAGGTCGCCGTCATTGTCAACGACATGTCCGAGGTCAACATCGATGCGGATCTTGTCAGGGCTGGCGGAGCGGAACTGAGCCAGACCGACGAAACGCTGGTTGAGATGTCCAATGGCTGTATCTGCTGCACCTTGCGGGACGATCTCTTGCAGGAAGTCCGCAGGCTTTCGCAGGAGGGCCGGTTTGACTACCTGCTGATTGAGTCCACCGGAATCTCCGAGCCGTTGCCCGTTGCGGCGACCTTCGAGTTCCGGGATGAACACGGGGACAGCCTTTCGGATGTCGCCAAGCTCGACACGATGGTCACCGTTGTGGATGCCGTCAATCTTCTGAATGACTATTCAAGCCATGACTTCTTGGCCGACCGGGGGGAAACCCTCGGGGAGGAAGATGACCGCACCCTGGTGCATCTGCTCACCGATCAGATCGAGTTTGCCGATGTTGTGGTTCTGAACAAGGTCGGGGCCGCTGAGCCCGCCAAGGTGGATGCAGCCCTTAAGATCATCCGCAGCCTGAATGCCGATGCGAAGATTATTCAGACCGATTTCTCGGAGGTCGATCCGTCCGAAATCCTCAACACGGGATTGTTTGACTTCGAAAAAGCGCACGAGCATCCCATGTGGGCAAAGGAACTTTACGGTTTTGCCGACCATGTGCCGGAGACCGAAGAATATGGTGTTGCTTCATATGTTTATCGCGCCCGGCGGCCTTTTGATCCCGCGAGGATCCATGCGGTTCTGAACGGCCCGTTGCCGGGTGTTATCCGCGCAAAGGGGCACTTCTGGCTGGCATCGCGTCCGGACTATGTGGCCGAGTTTTCACTGGCTGGCGCGCTGTCCAGTGTAAGCCCAATTGGAACCTGGTGGGCCTCGGTGCCGGAGAGCCGGTGGCCGCAGGATGAAAGGGCACGGGCCTATGCCCGCTCGAACTGGAGCGAACCCTTTGGCGACCGGCGGCAGGAAATCGTCTTCATTGGGGCGGGGATCAACTGGAGTGAGGTAAGTGCCACTTTGGACGCTTGCCTTGTTCCAGAGAGCGCCGGAAATGATCTTTCTTCTTTTGCGGATATGCCCGACCCCTTCCCGGTGTGGCAGCGCGGCAGCGCGGCGGCATGACCGTGTATCAGGAAAAGATCGCACCGCGCCAGCGGCTGGCTCGGGACGTCTTGATTGGCCGGGATCCCGATATCCTGTCTGACATTGCCTCTCCGGGTGTCGCTGCGGCAATCTGGTCACGAAACTGCGATCCGGGCTTTCAGGCCTGGATCGATGGGTTGCCGGAGGAGCAGCTGCCGGACCTTCGAACTGTCATTCCGTTTCATCTGGCCAGTTCTGCGGTCCTGTCAGCCTGCCAGCAGGCGGGAACGCCCCACGGCCCGGAACTCGACATGTTGAGCGATGATGTCGGGGCGCTTGCGCTCATGCTGGCAAAGACACTGGACATAAGGCAGGTCCGGGTCCGTCTGGATGTGGCAACCGGTGTCATGTGTCCGAAGTTTCACATTGACAATGTGCCGGCCCGGCTCTTGTGCACGTATCGCGGCGCGGGGACGGAATATGTTCCGGCCGGGTTTGAGATGGAGCCAAGCCGTATCAGGCAGGTCAACACCGGGCACGTTGCGCTGTTCCGGGGGCAAACCTGGCTTGACGAGGAGAAGACGGGATTGCTGCATCGCTCGCCCGGTCGCGAAAGCGATGGAAAGACGCGCCTTCTGCTCGTGATTGACGCGGTCAGCTGATCGCAGAGGGTACCGCCAGCCGCTCCTGATCTCAGAAGAACCACTGCTCTGGCGCGTCAGGAGCGGCTAGGCACGTTCTGAACTGCTTTGATTTTTTGAGAGAATTGCGAGAATGGTTGAGATGATCTGAGAATTTCGCGTAATAAGTGCGAAATGGGGTGCGGCAAGCTAATCAGCTTAGAGAATTGTACACAGAGCGGTATTTACTCAAATTTCCTATTGGCGTAACTGCCGGTATATGTATGCATTATAAATAGTTTGACGCAGCGGCAAGCCGGGCGGCGATGGCTATTTATAACGGACTGATACTTCTTGCCCAGGCCATAGTCTACTTCACGGTCATGATGGGATTGTTGCGCGCGCGCCGGATGATTGGCCTCGGTGCCTTCATGTGCGCGCTTGGTGTCCTGCATTTTCTCGAGACATATCTTGGAAGTTTCTTCTATGTGCAGGTGCCGTTTGGGGTCGTGACACCGGGGTCCGTCGTCTTTTTCGCCGGCAAACTCTTGATGATCCTGCTCCTTTACATCCGTGAAGACGCCATGGTTGCCCGCCAGCCGATTTATGGCTTGTTTATCGGCAATCTGCTGGTCGTTTCACTTGTGCTTCTGCTCGGCCTTCATGTGACCACGCCGCTTGCAGGTGAGCGTGTTCCCGACATGGACTTCATCGACGAGATGGGGTGGTTGATGGTTTGGGGCACGACGTTGCTCTTTATCGACGGGATCGCCATCATCGTCCTTTATGAGCGGCTGGGGAATTGGTTCGGCCGCCATCTTGGCTGGCGGTTCCTGGTCTCGGGCGCTGTCGTTCTGACCTTTGACCAGTTCGGGTTTTTCCTGGCCCTGCATTTTCTTCTTGGGGCGCCCTGGGATGTTTTCTGGAGCGGTTGGATCGGGAAGATGATTGCGACCGGTGTCTACACGGGTCTCTTCATCATCTATCTCCGGTTCTTCGGTCATGAGAGCCAATGGCTGACCAACAGATCATTCAAGGATGTCTATGCGGTTCTCACTTACCGTGAGAGATACAAAGACCTTTTGGAGACCGCCAATCGCGATCCTTTGACGGGTGTTTATCATCGCCGCCGGTATGAAGAGATCGCGGCGCAGCTGCTTCAGGAAAACCTCGGTCATGGCCGTCCGGTTTCGATGATGATGATCGATATCGACAACTTCAAAGCCGTCAATGACAGGCTGGGGCATCAGGCCGGCGACACAGTCCTAATATCGGTGGCCCAATTGCTGGAAAGCAACCTGCGATCAGATGATCATCTTTTCCGGTTTGGCGGGGAGGAGTTTGTGTTGATGTCCGAGCGGCTTCCGGTCGACGGGGGGATCTCGCTTGCGGAGAGACTTCGAAAGTCCATCCTGCGGCACAGCGAAAAGCATCTCTCTGAACCGATAACGGTCAGTATCGGTGTTGCCTGCGCGCCGGAGGATGGGGAAACACTGCATGCGCTGTTCAAGCGGGCCGACGAGCGCCTGTATCGAGCGAAGGACCTGGGCCGCAACCGCGTCTGCGGCCCCGAAGTCAATGTTGAGTGACGCTAGGTCCGACCGGCTGGGCGGCATCTATGCCAGGCGCGTGCTTTTAGATCAGCGGGCGAAAAATCGGATCCGATGTACCGCCCAAAGCTGATCGATTGTGGAGTTGTCGAGCATCTTTGGGCGTTTCCAACAAAATGCCCAATGCTCTTTAAACCCTGTTCAAAAGACGGGCGCGGATCGTATTCGGCAGGGCCCGGATTTCTTCCAAGATCTTGACCGGGTCAGACACCGGGCTGTCGACATCCAGAACCACGTAGCCGATGTCTTGATGGGACTGCAGGTACTGAGCGCAGATATTCATGTCATGACGGGTGAACAGGTCGTTGAGGGTGCGCATGGCGCCCGGTGCGTTGTGGTGCACCTGAATGAAGCGGGTCGCCTCTGTTCCTTTTGGAAGCTGAACCTGTGGAAAGGAAACCGCGCCGATCGTGGACCCAACGTCGGAATACTCTACCAGGCGCTTGGAGACCTCTTCGCCGATCCGGTCCTGTGCCTCTTCCGTCGAGCCGCCGACATGCGGTGTCAGAATGACGTTGTCGAGACCGCGCAATGGACTGATGAACTCGTCCTTGTTGGATTTGGGCTCGACCGGAAACACATCGATGGCAGCGCCAGCAAGATGGCCAGAGGACAGGGCTGCCGCAAGAGCGTCGATGTCGATTACCTGACCGCGCGCATTGTTGATGAGGAACGCGCCCTTTTTCATCTTGGCGATCTGTTCGGCGCGGAACATGTTCCGTGTTGCCGGTGTATCCGGCACATGCAGAGACACCACATCGGCTTCCGCAAGCAGCGCATCCAGGCTGTCCGTTGGCATCACGTTGCCATGCTGCAGCTTGTCGATGGTGTCGTAGTAGATCACCCGCAGACCCATGGCTTCGGCAAGATTCGAGAGCTGGGTACCGATGTTTCCATAGCCGACGATACCCAACGTCTTGCCGCGCACCTCGTGCGAGCCGGCAGCCGTTTTCATCCATTTGCCGTCATGCGCGCCGGAAGACTTTGGAAACACGCCGCGCATCAGAATGACGATTTCGGCGATAGTCAGTTCGGCGACAGACCGCGTGTTGGAGAAGGGCGCATTGAAGACCGGAATGCCGCGCGTCAATGTACCGGGCAAGTGCACCTGGTTTGTGCCAACGGAAAAACAGCCGACGGCGACCAGACTTTTTGCTGCGTCCAAGACCTCTTCGGTGAGCTGGGTCCGCGAGCGGATGCCGAGCATCTGGACACCTTGGAGCCGTTCAATCAGCGCATCCTTGTCGAGGGCACCAGGCAGGACCTCGATATTTGTGTAGCCGGCTTTGTCCAGAACAGCGCGCGCGGTCGGGGATATACCTTCCAGCAGCAGCCACTTGATCTGGTTTTTCGGCCGGGAAAGACCGTGAATCATGGGCGGAAAGCCTCTTGTCTGTCTTTGAAGTTCAGCGCCGGTGTTGGCGCCTTGAAAACGCCGGTGTCGTATACGCGCAGATCGGTGTCGCGTCTAGTGTGGTGGGATTGAAGTGCGTCTCACGAAAGAGGCAACTTCCAATTCAGGCAACTAGGTCGCGCTCGTGCAATTGAGGCGGCCAAAACGCGGGAAACGACATCAAATGGCGGTCGGCGCCTCACCAAACTGGCTTTTGCTCTCAATGCATGTGGATTAGATGAAGTGTTTCTGATTTCTGCGGAAGTTTCATTGTAAACATTGACAATATAAGCAGAGTTATTTGCTAAAATACGCTAGTTGTTTGTCTTTATAAGAATTTTTACATGGAGTTCATATGCTATTTCCCTTACGGAGCCTGAGCTTCAAGGTGGTTTCGGGATGCTTATGGAATTGGAAACGCTCAAACAGTCATTTCTGGACCTGACCAGCGATGCCGTTGCGATCGGGGAATATGTCGGCGCCGGTGATGGCGTACGCGTTGTTTATATCAATCCAGCATTCACAAAGTTGTTTGGGTACCAAGAAGACGATGTCATCGGCCGACCGGTAACGGAATTGGCCGGTTCAGCATCCTCTTCGCCGTTTTCATTCCTGCAGAACCGCGTGCAAATGTCCGATCACCGCCCGCCGGATATGGTCAGGGTCCACACGGCCGATGGCACCCGTCTGCCGATCAGTGTTTCGGCATTCGGTTGTCATGATGGGGAACGTGGCAAGCACATTGTTGGCGCGACATTTCGTGACATGAGCGGAACCACCTACGCCGGGCCCCTTCCCGGCAGCCCTGAGAGTGACCGAAGTGATGGCCCGGGCATCCCGCCGCAGTCCTACGAGGATCTGCTTGCCGATCACACGCGGCTTTTGTCCGCCTTGAATGCCTATCCGGATCCGATTGTCATCTATGACAAGGATCAAATCCTCGTCTATCGCAATGACGGCTATGCAGCTTCAATGGCGGATGACATCACGGAGATCGTTCCCGGTATGCATCTTCGGGATGTGCTGCGAAGCGCAATCCGCCATGGCCGGTATCCTGCCGCTGTCGGACGGGAAGAAGACTGGATCAACGAAATCCTGTCGCCCTCGACCCTGTTCCGGCCGTTAGAAGATGTGGAGCTGGATGGTGATGTGCACCACCGGCTGTTCCGCAACCGGTCTATCAACGACGATTACATCATCATCCGCTTGAACTCGACCGAATTGGTCCGCGAAAAGCGCGCTGCGGAGGCGATAAAGGCCCGACTGATAGCAGCCCTGAATGCCTATCCGGCGCCCTTTGTAATTTATGATGCCGAAGACTGCCTTGTCGTTTGCAATGACGCCTACCGAGCCTCCATGGCCAACGACCCGAACGACCTGAAGGAAGGTATGCACCGGACGGAAGTTGCGAGGATCGCCATTCGTGCCGGCAAAATCGCGAATGCGATTGGGCGCGAAGAAGAATGGATGTCCGACGCGCATCAGCAGGAAGAAGTGGAGAAGCCGGTTCAGGACCTGGAACTCCCCGGCGATGTTCATCACCGGCTGCTCAGGTCACGGGTTGAAAACGGCGACCTCGTGATCTTGCGGATCGATACCACCGAGCTTGTCCGCCACCGGCGCATGTTGGAGCAAAACTCCGAGAAGCTGGAGAAGGCGAACTCCGAAATCACTTACATGGCGCTTCATGATGACCTGACCGGGCTTGCGAACCGGCGCTATCTGGCCGTGAAATACGAGGAGCTGGTCAAGAAACGGGCGGAGACGGGCGGCGACCTTGCTGCCCTGCATATCGATCTCGACCGGTTCAAGCAGATCAACGATACAATGGGCCACCGTGCCGGTGACAATGTGCTCGTTGAAGTTTCCAGGCGTATTTCAGGCAGGTTGTCAGCGGATGAATTTGTGGCCCGGATTGGCGGTGACGAATTTGTCGTTCTTCTGCATGTTCCCTCCGGCAGTTCACGGCCGCAGGATCTTGGATACCTGCTATTGAACGACCTTTCCAAGCCAACATATTTTGAGTCCCGGGAATGCCGGTTTGGCGCGTCCATCGGACTTGCCCAAACGCCGCTTGCCGGCACAGACGAGCTTCTGACCAATTCCGACGTTGCACTCTACAAGGCCAAGCGGAACGGGCGGGGGCAGCTGGCCGTATTCGATCAGTCGGATCTTGCGGATGTGCGGCGTGCCAAGGCATTGGCGGATGATGTCCTGCGGGGAATCGAGCAAGAGGAATTCGAGCCTTACTACCAACCGCAAATCGATGCGCGGTCAGGCCGCATTCTGGGCGTTGAAGCTCTGGCACGATGGCGCCATCCCGAACTGGGTTTGCTGCCGCCGGCAGAATTCCTGGAGGTGGCGCGCGAACTTAATGTCGACAGCGATATAGACCGCCTGATTTTCGAAAAAGCGATAGCGGAATGTGCGCCTGCGTTTGCCGGAAAACATGCCGGACTGGCACTGTCCTTCAATGTGAGCGAACGGAGGATTTCACATGCCGATCTTGAAATTCTCCATCGTCATGTCAGGGATTATTCGGGGCAGATCTGTTTTGAACTGCTTGAAACGATTTTCCTCGAGGAACAGGACGACGCGTTTCTTGAGCGTTTGCGCTTGCTGAAAGAACTCGGCATTTCGATTGAAGTTGATGATTTCGGCAGCGGCCGCGCATCCGTTGTCGCCCTTCAGAAAATCAACCCCGACAGATTGAAGATAGACCGGCGGCTGGCGTCGCTTGTCACCAAGGGCAGCGCAGGCCTCCGCTTGCTGCGGTCAATCATCGAAATTGCGCAGGCGCTCGATCTTGGCGTAACAGCGGAGGGCGTTGAGACCGCTGAGCAGGCCGAGATCCTGACCAAGCTCGGATGCGATCAGCTTCAGGGGTACCACTTTGGCAAACCCATGCCCTTTGCCGACCTTTTACGCCATCTGGAGCAGGAGCCGGACCGCACCGGTGGTCAGGCCGCGCGTGCGGATACCGGCGCGATATAGAACTTCTTCTTCCCAAGGATCGAAACGTTCGCCAGGTGTCCAGCCTGGACCCTTCGTGCGGAAATAAACCGCTTGACCTCACCTTAACTTGAGCTCCTATCAAGCCGTCTTTGAACCTTCAAGACAACGACTTGGGAGTAGGTCAAAGATGCGGATTTCAAACCGGAAATATGCAATCACCGGAGCCGGCCGGGGCTTGGGCGCAGCGCTTGCCATTACAATGGCCGACGCCGGATGCCGTGTTGTGCTGCTGGGAAGACATGAAGGCATGCTCACCGAAACCGCTCGTACGATCAAGGACCGGACGGGACAAGTGGCCGCCACGATTTCCTGTGATCTTGCGGATGCGAAGAGTTGTAGTGTGGCAGGGACAGCGCATGCCGCCAATCATGAGGACCTGGACGGGGTGATCCACAATGGCGCCATGTGGCTGACGGGCCCTTTGTCCGGTATGCTGGATGAGGACATTCAGTCCTGTCTTTTATCTGCGGCGAGCGGTGCGTTGATCCTGACGCGCCATGTTCTTCCCAATCTTCTGAACAGACCCGATGCTGACATCCATACGGTTGTGTCCACCAGCGGCATCCAGAACCGCAAGCAATCAGGCGGGGGCGTGCCGTTCCGTGCGTCAAAATCCGCACAGGCCGGAATGGTGCAAGGCCTTGCCGATGAACTGGCAGACACCAATGTGCGGGTCTCTGCCGTTTTTCCAAGTTACATCGATGATATCTCGCCGCTGGATGCAGAGTGGACCGCGGCCGATACTGGGCGTCAGTCGCTTAGCAACCGGGAAGTGGTTGAGGCTATTCTGTTCATGCTGAACGTCCCCCCAAGCGTGACAGTCTCATCGCTTGTGATCGAGTAAGCGCAGGAGTGGACCGCGACAGCTGTGCTTTGGCAGGGGCCACGGTACAGCTGTCACTTTCTTATCCTTCGAAGAGCGAATTCAGCGGGGCCGGATGGCTTGCCGGTTCCAAATAGCCTAGGCTCATCCCAGACGTCCTGCCCAACCCCGGAGCCTTCCAGTGATCAGCTTGCCGCCCTTGCCCTATACCGAGTGGTCCGAGACGAAAGACACGCTTCATCTATTTTTGCAGATCATTGGCAAAATCCGGATGAAGACGCATCCAAAGCTGAACCATTGGTGGCACGTCACGCTCTACCCGCATATCAGCGGCCTGACGACGGGACGTATTCCCTACGGGGACAGCGGCTTCGAGATCCTCTACGACACGCTGGACCACAGGGTCATCATTACGCGGAATGATGGTCGAAAAGCCGAATTTTCCGTGCCGGGCCTGACCGTGGCCGGTTTTTATGATGCGGTTTTCTCCCGTCTTGCGGAGTTAGATATTGCGGTTGAGATTCTGGCCACGCCCTATGACAACAAGTCGACAACGCCCTTTGCGCAGGACACCCGGACGCGTGCCTATGATGCGGCGGCAGTTTCCCGGTTCTGGCGGGCCCTGTGTTCGATCTCTGGCGTTTTTGAGGCGTTCCGCACCCGCTTTGCCGGCAAGCAGACCCCGGTTCAGCTTTACTGGCACTCTTTTGACCTGGTCGTGACGCGGTTTTCAGGAAAGCCACATCCGCTCGAAGGTGGCCGTCAGTCGGACCGGGAAGCCTATTCCCATGAGGTGATTTCCGTCGGGTTTTGGCCCGGCGACGACACCTTCCCGGAAGCTGCCTTTTACGGCTATGCCTATCCGGAGCCGGTAGGCATGAACCAGGTAGAACTTCAACCGGCACCGGCATTCTGGGCTGAGAAAAACGGCGGCGCGCTGGCGATCTTGAAATATGAGGACGCCCGGACAGCCGAGGATCCGTCCGCTGCTATCCTCGCGTTTCTCGACAGTCTTTATGAGGGGGCTGCGGTCAAGGCGCAGTGGCCTGCTAGGGAGCTGGTGCATGCCCATGCTTGATGCCTTGGCCGTACGGCGAAGACTGAGCTTGGTGGTGTCGTTTGTTGTATGTGATCGGATCTGCTACCTTTACGGTAGGGGGGCTTAGTGCTGCGTCCGGGAGGGACACATGCTTAAGTCATTTTTTGCGACATTATTCTGCTACTTGCTGTTATTACACACCACTCTTGCGCAACCGGCCGACATAGCTTGTCGGGGTGACGGGCCGCAAATCGCTGGTGCTGTGAATCTTGAGACCATTGATCTTGCACCTGGCTATGTCACCAATGATGGCGGTATTGCGTATCTGAGACAGATTGACGATATCGTCTATTGGTTCGCCGAGCATCCGGGGCGAAGCTACGCCCATGTATTCCGGGGGCGGCGAATCGGCAGTACCATCACGGGCCGCTTCATTTCCGTCCCCAAATTCACCGCAACAGCGAATGGCCGGGTGACCCTTTCAATCATCGCTGGAGGTCACCTCAGGCTGCAGGGACAGGCGAACGGATTGCCCTATTCGATCATGCGTCCGTGCAATCTCTCGCAGCTGCGTGCCCAGCTTCCACTACAAACCGACGGAGGTTTTCGAAGTCACGGCACCGATTTTGACGGCACCTACCAGGACGACAGGGGGCGCCGTTTTTACCTTCGCACCGTGGGAGACAAAGTGGTTTTTTTCGCTGAATCCCGTTTCCAGAAGGGCAAACGTCCCGTAGCGGCCTATTTTTATTTCGGGACCCGCATCGAAGCGTCACCACGGTTTTCTTCCGGTCCCATGATCGCCCTTCCAAAGGGCCAGCGGCGTGCGAACGGCGGGTTCAGCATGGGGTTCGGAGATCCCAAATCCATTTCCGGCCGGAGCGACTTTCAGCATCTGCAAAACATTCTGGCCGTGCCGATGGCTGAGCGCATGCAGGTTCAGCTGCTGGGGGAGCCGGACGCGCGCCTGCGCGATGTCGATATCCGGGGGAGTCTTCTTACCGTTGAGGGGGATATTGTCGTCGGTGAGATGCAATCCGGTCTCGCGAATGCGAGCTATGCATTGAGCGTTTCCAGCGGTGCCAAGCTTTGGCCGGATTGCCGGGTCCCTTATGAAATTGATGCCAGTTCCCTTGTGGTGCGCCCCGGTGACAGCGATGTCGTCTTTAGCGGCAGCAACGCGCCGAACCTTTCCTCGGCGAAAATCCAGACGCGCCAGGCCATCGACGCTGCGATTGAATACGTGAACGCCAACACGGATTTCCGTTGGGTTCCAAAGACCTCCGCCGATGACGATTATGTCGTTTTCACCGGGCTGGAGGCCCCATGCGACTATGAGGATACGGACCGCAGCCAGCCGGTCTTTTGCGGTCGGTCAAAAGTGGGCCGTGCGGGCGGCCGGCAGGATATTCTGTTCACCATCCCAAGCCAGCAAGCCCGGAACTTCATTGGCCGGGGGACATTCGTCCACGAAATGGGCCATGCCATGGGGCTGTTTCATGAGCATACGCGGATTGACCGCGACGAATATGTTCAGATCAACTGGAATGGTATCCGGGAATCGGCAAAGCCGAATTTCGTGAAGAGGACCAGCAACGGTCTTGAGATCGGACCTTACGATTTCAGGTCGAACATGCACTACGGGGCCAGGACCGGCGGAATTCTGAGCGGCAATTTGCGTGCCCGGACGATCATTCCAAGGCCGGAAGGACAAACTATCGGAAGCCTTCCATCCGGGTACACGCGCGGCGACATCGATGCGTTGGGCGCGATGTGTCCCGATCCTGTGCAGCAGGATACGCGCTCCAGACGAGGCGATGGCGGGGGAATTGCCATCACCAATCTGGACAACGATCCGCGCATGGAAGTGGTCTTGATGACATATGATGACGCCAATGGCCAGAACAGCTTTAAACTCGATCTGTGCGACTATGAGGAGACCGGCAACAGACTGACATGTTTCGAACAGCTGCAACTGGATGGCCTTGGCCATCGCGGCAATGGTGCGGGGATAGCCTTTGGCGATCTTGACGGGTTCAACAGCGACGACATGCTGGTTGCGGTTTATGACGGTGGAAATCTGATAAAGTACAGGATCTGCAGGGATTTTGCCGATGACCGGCTTGGCAACTGCCTGTCCAGCCGCCAGGCCATGGGCGGACAGTCGCTCGGCAGCAACATCGATGGATTGGGTGTTGCCATTGGCGACATTGACGGTGAGGGCCGCGACGATGTGATCATCGGCGTCTACGACAATCCGGATGGGCAGAACAAGATCAAATACATCATTGGCCGCAATCCCACGAGCCTTGGAAATTTCACCTGGTTCGGGCCGTTTCAGGAGGACGGTTTGAGCCATCGTTCAGATGGCTTTGGGGCGACGCTGTTCGACAGCGATAACAATGGCAGGCCTGAGCTGATGTTCGCGATACTGGACGACAGTTCCGGATCGGATCACTTCAAGACTGTCACTTTGTACAATTTGAACACGCTTGGAATTTCAGACGGAACCCGGCTCGAACAAAGGTTTCATGCCCATTCCAGCAGCTCAGATGGTGCCGGGATCGCCGCTCACCAGTTCGGCGACGGTGATCCAGCGACACCATCGATCAATGATGGGGCGCCGGACCTGTTTTTGATGTCTGTCGATGATCCGGGAAATGATGATGAGCGCAACAACCGCTATAAATTGCGGCTCATCTATTCCGGTGCTCAGTAGGCGTTGAACTCCGCAACATAATAAGGCCCGCCGCGATCAGCGTGGCAGGCCATGGTTGTTGTCGCAATTCTGGCGAGGATCAGAGCCCTTCCGGCCCGCGCTGGACGGCGGCGACGCCTGTGCGGGAGACTTCCACCAGCCCCAGTGGCTTCATGATCGAGATGAATTGCTCGATCTTGGAGGTCCGTCCTGTAATTTCGAAGACAAAGTGATCGGTTGTCGCATCAATCACCGTGGCCTTGAAAGCATCGGCCAGGCGCAGGGCCTCCAGCCGCTTTTCACCGGCACCTGTTACCTTCACAAGAGCGAGCTCCCGTTCCAGCGGCTTGTCCTGGTTCATGCGGCGCGCCCGGACGGTCAGGTCCGTGACCCGGTGAACCGGCACCAACCGGTCCAGCTGGTGGCGGATCTGTTCGATGATCATCGGGGTCCCGGTGGTCACGATGGTGATCCGGGACAGGTGCTTTTCGTGCTCTGTCTCCGACACCGTCAGGCTGTCGATATTGTAGCCGCGGCCTGAAAACAGCCCGATCACCCGTGCCAGCACGCCCGGCTCGTTGTCAACGATCAGCGATAGGGTGTGCGTTTCGATCTCGTTGCTGACTTCCGCAAGAAAATAGGCGGATGGCGCATTGACGTTTTGTGCGTTCATCTTCTCAAAAATCCTTCTGACCGGCCCTAGACGAGAGTTTTGCCTTCGGCGGAAATCGCATTGGCGACCGCCTCGTCATTGGCCTCGTCCGGAAGCAGCATTTCATTGTGAGCTTTGCCCGATGGGATCATGGGGAAGCAGTTGGCGAGCGCCGCAACCCGGCAATCGAACAGCACAGGCCTGTCGACAGCGATCATTTCTTCGATTGCACCATCCAGATCGGACGGTTTTTCAACCCGGAACCCAACCCCACCGTAAGCTTCGGCCAGTTTGACGAAATCTGGCAGGCTCTCCGTATAGGAATGCGACAGACGGTTGCCATGCAGCAGCTGCTGCCACTGGCGCACCATGCCCATATACTGGTTGTTCAAGATGAACACCTTGACGGGAAGCCGGTACTGAACCGCGGTCGACATTTCCTGAATGTTCATGAGGATCGAGGCATCGCCTGCAATGTCCACGCACAGCGCATCGCGGTGGGCAACCTGGGCACCGATTGCGGCCGGAAGGCCGTAGCCCATGGTGCCGAGGCCGCCAGAGGTCAGCCACCGGTTCGGCTCCTCGAAACCGTAGAACTGGGCTGCCCACATCTGATGCTGGCCCACTTCCGTGGAAACAAAAGTCTTGCGGTGTTTGGTCAGTTCATAGAGCCGCTGGATGGCGTATTGCGGCATGATGACATCGTCGTTGGGCTTGTAGGCCAGCGAGTTGCGGGCGCGCCAGGCATCGATTTGATGCCACCAGGCCTTCATCGCGCTGTCTTCAGCCTTCATGGACGACGTGCGCCAGATCCGGACCAGATCTTCCAGGACATGGGCCACATCGCCGATTATCGGCAGATCCGCATTGATCGTCTTGTTGATCGAAGACGGATCGATGTCGATATGGATCTTCTTGGAACCGGGGGAGAAGGCGTCTGTCCGCCCGGTGATGCGGTCGTCAAAGCGGGCACCGATGTTGATCATCAGGTCGCAGTCGTGCATCGCCATATTGGCTTCGTAGGTTCCATGCATGCCGAGCATGCCGAGCCAGTTGTCACCGGAGGCCGGATAGGCGCCAAGGCCCATCAGGGTTGAGGTGATCGGGAACCCTGTCAGAGAGACCAGCTCGCGCAGCAGCTGGCAGGCCTGCGGGCCGGAGTTGATGACGCCGCCGCCGGTATAAAGGATCGGCCGTTTCGCGGCGGCCATCATTTCCGCAGCCATGCGGATCGATGCCGCATCGCCCTTCACCTGCGGGCGGTAGCTCTTGTGGGCGGCAGCCGGGTTCGGTGTCGGACCCTGATAGGTGCCGGTCGCGAACTGGACGTCCTTTGGGATGTCAACGACCACCGGACCCGGACGGCCGGATGTTGCGACATAAAAGGCCTCGTGCAGGATGCGCGGCAGATCGTCGACATTGCGGACCAGCCAATTGTGCTTCGTGCAAGGCCGGGTAATGCCGACCGTGTCGCATTCCTGGAAGGCGTCATTGCCGATCAAATGCGTCGGCACCTGGCCAGAGATGCAGACAAGCGGAATGCTGTCCAGCATGGCATCGGTCAGGGCGGTGACCATGTTGGTTGCGCCCGGGCCTGACGTGACCAGGGCAACGCCGGGCTTGCCGGTGGAGCGGGCATAGCCTTCCGCGGCATGGCCCGCGCCCTGTTCGTGGCGCACGAGAATGTGCTCGAGGCCGTCCTGTTGAATGATCTCGTCATAGATGGGAAGCACTGCGCCGCCCGGGTAGCCGAAGATGGTATCAACTCCCTGGTCTTTCAGCGCCTGGATGACCATTTCGGCGCCGGTCATTTCCCGTGTCATTCTTTTCACGTCCTCAGTTTTCCGCCTGAATTCAGGCTTGGCTCTCACTTTTTTGGTTCGCTTTCGCGGGTTAGGACTGCAATTCGGTCCGTTGGTGTGATCGTCCTTCGACGCCGGATACAAAAAAAGGCCCCTGGGGGAGCCTTGGTCGCGCGCCATTATGTCCGGTCGGGGGTTATCCCGCCGGGGCGCGCATGTCCACCACCACTAGAATGAGCGACATCATCATGCCGGTCCGGTCCTTGTTGCTGTGCAAAGGCCGCGAAGCCCGTTCTTGCGTTTTTTGGCTATAAGCCGGTCCAACCGTTCAGGCCTCCATAAACAGAAGCATCAAACAAATTGGCTCAAGGACAACCCGCCAGCCGAGCCTTGATGCGGCGCACCCTAGTCAGGCGCGTTTGATGGGTCAAGCCTTAAATCCGAATATTGCGCAGAAGATCGCTTATGTTTTTAAATGTTTCTTATGGATGGCAAATTAAAGATGATAATTAGCGGGAATCTGCTGCGCCTGTCAGCCGCAGTTTGACGGCATCCGAATTGACAAAAAAATGACATGAGGGGATTGCATCGGCCTGCTTGCCCGATTATACAGCGGGCTCTCCGGCGCACCGCAGTTCGGCTGCGGGCCAGCATCGTTGCCGGACTTGGTGAGAGCCGATAGCTCAGCTGGTAGAGCAACTGACTTTTAATCAGTAGGTCCAGGGTTCGAACCCCTGTCGGCTCACCAAAAACTTCCTGGACAATCCAAAAAGCGAACGCAAACGACCTGATGGCTTTGCCTGTTAGGCTGATTGCTCCTGCACACTCCTTTCATGACCAACTTGGTGCGTGATGTTGTCCTGGCATCGAGCCACGACAGCAGCTGAAAATGACATTTTCGCCTATTGCGTGTATATTTGGTTGTGGTCCTTCTTCCCCTGCTTGCCGTTAGGGAAGTTTTGGTAGCTGTAAGGTTTCGTAAAAGCAATAGCTTAACCGAATTTCCTGAGCGCTGGCGAACGCGGGTTCTGAAAAATCAGAAGAAAAAATTCACAAGAATAGAATCCTAGCGTCTTTAGGTTGTGCGGAACAAAACGGGTTCAAATCCGCAGCGAAGCGGATCGGGGAGCGACTGATGAGGGAATGGGATAGGAACATTACCGGCACCGGCACGCCTGCTCACAGCCTGTGGATGAGCTGGATTGACGATGCCCAGGTTCTCCGCCGCCGTGCCTTGCGGTTGACCCGCGGCGACCGCGAGGCCGCGGAGGATCTCCTGTCGTCGACCTTGATCAAGGCAGTCACCCATGTGGAACGCCACGAGACCAGCATCCGCGAGCCGAGGGCTTTCCTGCTGTTCGCAATGAAAAATGAATATATCAGCCGACTGCGCAAGGAGACGTCCGAGCGGCAGGTGCGGGACTTCAGCGCAGATGTCTATCAGGACCACCAGGCCGGATTGGCGGACAGCCAGCCGGATCAGGAAAACCTGTTGCGCCATCAGGACGCGCTGCGGCGGGTTCTAGAGGTGGTCAATGCCCTGACGCCGGAGTTCAGAATGGTGTTCCGTTTGAGGTTTTGTGAAGAGTGCAGCTACCGGGAAATCGCCGGACGGCTTGACATATCCGAGCCGCTTGCGCGCAAGCGGGTCCAGCATTTGCGGGAACATTTGCGTAAAGCGCTTTCGGATGACAGTCCGGCGCTTTCTGCGGGTTCTGCGTCACAAGCTGTCCGGTAGGGCGTCCTTGTTCCTGACCGGGAATGTCCTGTGAAGCGCTGTCACTCGATGCAGGGCAAGAGCACCGGTTCTAAGGATCGCGATCACGACGACATAGGAAAACACCATGGCCGACAATGTTAACGCGCAAATTACAGATGCGGTGACGCAGACCAATGTGAAGGTGGTCGCCGAGGCCCCCGCGCAAGCCATTGCGAGCTTGTATCAGGTCAGCAGCCATGCGTCCGGCCTGTCTATTCAGAACGCGGTTCACAGCCAGCAAGCCATGAACCAAATCACAACGGCGGTTGTATCCAAGGCGTGTCAGCTGATTATGGATATTGGCGAGTAGCCTATGTGAGATCGGCGTCCGGCCCGGAGAGTTCAGATCATGTTCGGTGCATTGAAAGATTGGTTGGGCGGCTCGGCTGGCACAACGCCGCCGATTGCAGATGCCGGGGAACCAGTCCCGGGTTTGTCCCGCAATGGCGCGGGCCACTTGGCACCAGCACCGGGATCTTCGTCCGGAGCGGATGGTGGCCAACTCAGGAGCAGTAAAAACATGGCAGGAGATCAGCACTCGGGTGCCCCGGCCGATGGGCATAACAAGCCGGACGGTAAGCCTGGTCCCGGCGGTGGAGACGGCGGTAGCAAGAACGGTAAACCATCAGGACCAAATCCGGCGGGTGGAAGTCCGGCAGGAGGGGGCGGCGCAGCGCCGTCAACATCGGCCCTGAATCAGCAGGTGGTGCAAGCGGCCGCGTTCTCGAATTATGAGAATGCGGATTACGCTCCGACAATGGTTGCAACGCCGCCGGAAATCATGGTGGGTCAGACAACCGGGCTCGCGGTACAAGATGCTGCCAACTACATGAACGCGATCATGCAGATCGCGGTGGCGGCGCAAGCCGTTGCCATCAAGAAAGCGGCCGAAGATCCGGCGATGGCGGCGGCGGAAATTCCCCTGCTGACCGACATTCAGAACATGGTGACCCAGGCGGTCCAGGTTTATGGCACTGTCAGCTCAACGGCCGGCACATCCGCCAAAACTGTCATTTCCGATTTGAAACCGAGTTGAGCATTGCGATGACCCAAGATCCAATCATTTTTCCCGCCCGGACGATTAGCAAGCCATTCATAGCGTACTGTCCAAGCCTCGCCGGACAGAAAGGTTCCGGCAATGGACAGGACAATGACAATCCGGATGATGGTCAGGAGGAGCGTGGCGCAGATCAGCCCCCCAAAGGGCGCACATTTCCCAAGCCGCTTCTGGATGCCTTTGAAGAGCTGCCGAAGGACAAGCAGGACGAGATCGTCGATCTCCTGGACCGGATGATCGGGAGGAAATCATGAGGGAACGTCTGGAGTATGCCTGCCGGGAGCTTGATGAGCTCTTGATGCAGTGTTTGTTGACGTGGTCCGATGCGGCCGACCGCCACCGGGAAACACCTCAATATTTGCACGCGCACGCGCAATATATGAGCGTGTCGTCCCATCTGTTGCGCGCAAGAGCGGCTTTAACCAGCGCATCGCAAACGCTCGTCAGTGGCACAGTGACAACGAATACCGTCTCCGAGGACACGTCCTTGACGCCTTCGGCTGCAGGTCCCGCGCCCATGCCAGTTCAGGTCCATGTGACCTGTCACTGTGTGCCCGGCAATGGATCTGGGCATTGCCGGAACTGTTCAGACATAACGAGTGGCCGGCCGGGCCGGCCGGAGCGGTCTGACAGGTCCTGCGGACGCGGGACGGGACGGGATTGGAACCGCACCGTTTTCGGGGAAGGGGCGGCCCCTGCAAGTTCTGACGGATTGTGCCCTCCGCAAGACGGCGGGCGGGGCAGGACCGGGACCGGCGGTTCCTCCCGCTTTCCGGCGGAGGCTTCAGACATCATCGATGAAGTTGTCACGGAAACGGACGTGGTCGAGGACGATGAGGTCGTCGATCTGCAGACCGGGAAAACTGACAAACGGCGTATTGAAACACATCAAAAGACGGACAGTGTCCAAAAGGAGGCTAGAAGTGGCCCGAAATCCAAAGCCCGCCGGTCAAAAAGCCGGGACTGAAGCGCAAGGCGGCGAAGACCCGGAGGAGGTTTCCTTGTCGTCAAAGGCCACTCAGGAAAGCAGCGGGGCAAAAGCCGCAGGCACCGCCACAAAAGATGAGACGGCACGTGGTCGTGCGGACCAGCGGTCAGGGCGGGTAGCCCCAGACACGGCTGCCGTCTTCAAGCATCTTTTGGAGAGTTACCTTGAGACCTCGCGGCTGCAGGGAGACTATCAAAACCTGTACCGGTCCTTGCCGGCCGTTGTAGGGATCGCGGCTGAGGTGTTGAAGAAGAAGGAAGATGGCGACGCTGCGCTTAACGAGGGGATGCAAGCTGTTGAGCGGGTTCTTAAGAATGCGCGCGACAAGGCCGAACAACTGTCCAAGGCCATGCTGGCCCAGCAGGCGGCGCTCGATCAGATCCTGCAGAACAAGACATCCCTGACAGAGCTTTTGAAGGCTGGCGGACAGGCCGTTGAAAATCAAAAGCCCGCGAAGAGCCTGGCCACCGATATCGCTGCCCTGTCCGATCCCAAGGTGGCTTATCAGCTCAACACGCTGATGGGGACAATCAACGCGATGATTTCGCGTGAAATTGCGCGCCAGCTATCCGGATATAATGGTGCAACGGCCACCGCTCAGAAAGGTCCGCAAACCGCATCCGCAGCGCCGCCGAACACGTCCCCCAAGACGTGAGCATTTAGCACAGACCGTGTTTTGCGGCACCGTTTGCCCTCATAGGAAGCACACGGTTCATACAAGAACCTGGTGCGCGCCTTTTTCCAAGCCAGATGCATGAGTTCTCGACCTCTGTGCAGCGTTCTCTCCCAGGAAGAAGCTTTCGGGTGCTGCGGGGGCAGCGGGCGGTTTGGCCGCTGCCGGGCGTTGCTGTGCGCCTGGCGCTTCACCATAAGCTGCCAAATGCCCGAAAAAAACAAATAAAATAGAGGCTTAGCCGTTCACAACTTGGCTCTCCCAACGTCATACCAAGTGCCAAAACCGGATAATGGCTCCGGCTCAGCTCAAGGAGTAGCAAGAATGGCAGATCCCGTAACGGTGAACCCAATGGTCACGGACGCCGTGACCCAATCGAACGTCAAGGTGGTCGGCGAATCACCGGCCATGGCCATCAGTACCCTGTATCAGTCGATGGCCCATTCAACCGGTATTCTGTTTGAGAATGCGGTGGCCGCACAACAGCAGCAGAACATCCTGGCCCAGGCGGCTGTGAACCAGGGCGTCATGCAGATTTACAGCATGGACACAATGGCCGGAGCAGGGGCCACCGAAAAGGTGGGGCAAACCGGCGTTGCCGACAATCTGACCGGCTTGATGACCGTGCTGCAGGCGTTCAGCGGCGGCCGGTAACAAAACCCGGATCCCCCGATCCCAACTGGCTCTGTTCCAATATCCTGGAACGGAGCCACTCTTGCTGGTTTTATCAATATAGAAAAAACAACCATTGATTGGTACTGTTCCTGCGGGCCATGCGCGTCTTAGTCCTGTAAGTGGATGCCCGCAAAGGTGCCATCTGCGTGATGCCCAAAACTGCCGAAACACCTAAGCGTGCCGGCCCGTCCGGCGCGATGCAGGAGGGACCATGCCAGCACCATCTCCGAAAAACACACCCGACACGGCTTCTGAGGCCCTTGACCAGTTGGAGCAGGATCTTGAAGGCCTGGACAAGGCGGCCGCTGCGGCCAACTTGAACGATCTTGTCTTGGGAATGTCACCGGCCCTGGCGGCAACCAGCCTTTACCTATCCAATGCGCATTCGCTCAGCGTCTTATATGAGAATGCGGTGGCAACGCAGCAGCAACAGACCCAGCTTGCCCAAGCCTCGCTGAAGGCCGGTTTGAAACAGCTGCATGCGCTGGCCTCGCAAGGGGCTCAAGCGGCGGATGCAAGGATGGATCCAGACCAGAGCATCATTGACCTTCTCAAAGCCGTCAAAGAAATGGGCGCACCGGGACGTTAGTGCGGCCTGCTTGATTTCTCTGGGGCGGAATGCGTTTTCTAGGTTGGAAGGTCCGAGAAACTGCGGACTTTTCAGACAGGGGCGGTTGGCTGTATAGAGGGCGCTAAATGGCTGGACGAGAGCTGTCCGGCGCCTTCTAAGAAAAAGAACACGTCCCATGAAGAACGACTTTCTCGTCGCTGCCCTCTATCTGTTTACACCGCTCGATGATTTCGAGGCAATGCGTGACCCCTTGAAGGCGTTTTGCGAAGACAAGGATGTGCGCGGCAGTCTTCTTCTCGCGCAAGAGGGGATCAACGGAACGATTTGCGGGCCGGAGGCAGGCGTTCGCGCCGTTTTGGCGCATCTGAAGTCCGACCCCAGGCTGTCAGGCTTGCAGCACAAGGAATCCTGGACCCACCGGCATGTCTTCAAACGCATGAAGGTAAGACTGAAGCAGGAGATCGTGCGGCTTGCAGTCGACGGGATCGATCCGAATGAGATTGTCGGCGAATACGTCAAGCCGGAGGATTGGAACCAGCTGATTTCCAATCCGGATGTCGTGGTGATCGATACTCGGAACGACTACGAGTTTGCGTTCGGCACGTTCGAAAACGCGCGCAATCCGGAAACCCAGTCCTTCAGGGAGTTTCCGGATTGGGTGCATGACCAGCAAGACCTTCAAAAGAAACCGAAGGTCGCCATGTTCTGCACGGGCGGTATCCGCTGCGAGAAGGCAACGGCCTGGATGCTGAAAAACGGATTTGACGAGGTCTATCACCTGGAAGGCGGTATCCTGAATTACCTTGAAAAGGTGCCGGAAGATCAGAGCCTTTGGAAAGGTGAATGCTTCGTGTTTGACGACAGGGTCTCGGTCGATCACAAGCTTGAGCCGCGTTGGGGGGAGTGGATCCCCGAAGAAGCCCGGCACATCATCAATGAAGACCTTGACTATGATCAGGGACCGCGTGAGCGGACGGATGACGGCATGCCTGTAAAGGCCGTTTCTTAACAAAGGTTAACGAATTCGCTTTTGCCGAACGGGCAATTTCCCTAGAGTTACCATCGCAGGCCTTTTGCGGCCGGACTTGGGGGAATGTTCATGCGTCACAAGCTTTTCAGCGCTGTAACAGCGCTCACAATATCCGTTTTGTTTGCAGCATCTGCGGCCGAGGCCGGTGGAAAGGCATTGTCCTGCTACCAGCAGGCCGTGGTTCCAGCCGTTTACAAAACCGTTCAGGAACGCGTTCTGGTAAAGGCGGCAAGCAGCCATACGGTCCAAAAACCTGCTGTCTACGGCTACCAGAAGCGCCGCGTGCTGGTTCAGCCGGAACGCGTGACGTATCGAACGTCTCCGGCTGTCTACCAGACCCGTCACCGCCAGGTTCAGGTGCAGCCAGCCAGCATCGGCTGGGAGTACCGGATAGTCAAGGGCCGCAAAACCTTGTGTAAGGTCCAACATCCGGCTGTTTACCGCACAGTGGCCGAGAAGGTTATGGTGCAGCGGGCCTCAAAAGTGGCCGTCCGGCATCCCGCCGTTTATGGCCATGTGAAGGAAAAAGTGCTGATCCAGCCGGCGCAAAACTACGTGGTTCAGCAGCCAGCGGTCTACAAAACGGTGACGCGCCAGGTTCTTGTTCAACCGGCCCGCACCGTGTGGCAACCGGTCAAGGTGCGCGGCTGCCGGCACTAACGCATCAGGCGCTTTGAAACTGACACGCTGGTCTGGAAGCTAGTGCTGCTAGCAGCCACAAAATTGCATTTTGCGAGTCAAATCAGTTGAATAAGGAGTTCCTTAAGTAGGAATTCGGGAATTTCTTTTCTGTCGGCTGCATTTTCCCTAGGGTCATCTGATGGTGTTTAGTCACGAGGCAAGGTGATCGGTATGCGGTACATGAACAGCGTCAAGATAATCGCATTTGCGTTTGCGTTCATTGGCTCGAGCCCGGCTTTGGCGGCCGGTATGACGCAAGCTTGCTATGAGAAAGCCCATCAGCCTGCCGTTTACAAAACCATCAAACGGACCGTCATGACGCACAGGGCCCATACGCACTGGGAATACCGGACAATAGGCGGGCGTGAAGTCTTGTGTAAGGTGCACCGCCCGGCCGTCTATGAGACCGTGCTGCAGAATGTTATGGTGCAGCCTGCCAAAACCGTCCTGCGCCCCATAAGCGCCCGTGACTGCAATCAGACGGCCCGGATCACCAGCAATTTTTAGCCGCGTCGGGGCAGCGGTCAACTTTACCTCGCCCGATGCAACAAAGACGTCTTAGCCGGTCTTGAAACGATATGTTTCAAGGCCTTTTTGCCCGTGGCCTTCAACCAGGAACAGACCTCCAGACATGCAATCCGCATCGGTCGATGTTGGGTCGCTTTCTTGCCGGATGCTGGTGACAACCAGTTGATCCAGCTCCGGGCCGCAGAAACACGGCATAGTCGGCTTCTGAACTGGCATCTTGATTGCGTGGAGCAATTCACCATTGGCTGAAAAGCAGTTCAAGACCCCGGCTGAGACACCCGCACTCCAGTAGTTCCCTTCCACATCGACGGTTGCCCCGTCCGGGCGCCCGGTATTGTTGGTCTGCTGGGCGTAGAGCATCTTGGACCCGAGCGTTCCCGTTGCTGGATCGAAGGAATAGCATTCGATCCAGCCGGGCGACGTGTCGGAGTGATACATGTAGGTGCCGTCGGGCGTCCAGGCGAGACCGTTGGAGCATTGCAATTCGTCGCGGATCTCTTCAACGTCGCTGCTTCCGTTCACCCGGTAAAGACCGGCAATTGGATCGCGGGGCGACTTTGTATCCATCGTTCCCACCCAGAACGCGCCGTCCGGCCCGACCTTGCCGTCATTCAACCGGGTTGTCGGTTTGTCTGTCTCGATTTCCGCCAGCACTTCGCTGTCCCCGGTGGCCGGATCAAACAGCAGGATCTTGTCCCAGACACTGACAATGAGGCGGTCGTCATCAGTCAGCCCGAAGGAACCAACTTCGTTGTCGAACTGCCAGCTTGTTATGTCTTTTGATGCCCAGTCCATGGACTGGATTGTCCGGCCCTGGATATCGGCCCAAAGGAGCCGGTTATGTCTGTCGTCCCAGGTCGGGCATTCGGCGAGTTGGTAGGTCGTATCGAGAAAACGGGTAACTGTGTGAGCCACTGGGGCGGGTTCCTTGGAAACCTATGAACGAAAAGGAGCCAGACTATAGCGGGCAAGTCTGCGAGCGTCGACCACGGTTTTGCCACGGTTGCATCAGGTTTGCGAAATGACGATCGTCTCGGGAAGCGGGATGGCTGTGCGCCGGACAATCGGCCGGATGGCAAAAGACGATTTCATGCGCAAAACACCGGGCAGGCGGGTGAGGTGGTCCCGGTGAATACGCTCGAAATCAAGCGGGTCTTCCGCGATTATCCGCAGGATGTAATCGGCGTCACCGGCCATCAGGAAACACTCCATGATCTCCTCGGACCGGGCCACGGCCCGCTCAAAGGCCTCCAGAGTCTCGCGGGACTGTCCGGTCAGGGAGATCTCGACGAACACATCCATGCGCCGGCCGAGTTTCTTCTGGTCCAGCAGCGCCACGTAGTTTTCAATTACACCGGCTTCTTCCAGCGTCCGCATCCGGCGCAAACAGGCTGAGGCAGACAGACCGACTTTTTCGGCAAGATCCGCATTTGCGATCCGTCCATCCTTTTGCAGGACGTCCAGGATTTTTCTGTCGAGGCGGTCGAGTTTCATTTTGTTGCACTGCATATAATTCGATGAATTAAAAACTACGTAGCAGATTGTCTCTTTAAATGACATCTGCACGCATGAAAATTGCAAATATTCCATCCTAGTGCCATTCGAACGCAACCTCCTGCGGCGCAAGCGGGCGTATAATCAAACCAATCAAAACGCTTCCAGAGGAGATTGGTGTCATGCGTGTTGGTGTGCCGAAGGAAATCAAGAACCACGAGTACCGGGTGGGCCTGACACCGGACAGTGTCCACGAAATGGTTGCCCATGGACATGAAGTTGCAATCGAGACCAATGCCGGGGTTGGCATTGGCGCCGCCGATGCCGAATATCAGGCCGCAGGCGCCAAGGTCCTTGCGACCGCAAAGGATGTTTTTGACTGGGCGGAGATGATCGTGAAGGTTAAGGAGCCGCAGGCTGTCGAGCGCGCCATGCTGCGCCCGGACCATATCCTGTTCACATATCTGCACTTGGCACCCGATGCAGACCAGACTGCTGACCTTGTGAAATCGGGCGCGACATGTATCGCCTATGAGACCGTTGTCGATGCAAAGGGCGGATTGCCGCTCCTTGTTCCAATGTCTCAGGTGGCCGGACGTCTGTCAGTCATCGCCGGTGCCAAGTCCTTGGAAAAGGCCAATGGCGGTTCGGGCGTTCTTGTGGGCGGCGTTCCGGGCGTGGCCCCGGCCAAGGTGGTCGTGATCGGTGGCGGTGTCGTCGGCTCCCATGCCATTGAAATGGCTCTTGGACTTGGTGCGGACGTAACCGTTCTGGACCGGAACAATCAGGTTCTGGCCGGTCTGTCCCAGACCTTCGGGCCCGCCTTGAAAACGGTCTACTCGACAAAGTCCGCGCTCGCGAAGCTGGTTCTCGAAGCCGACATGGTCATCGGAGCGGTCCTGGTGGCCGGAGCCGCTGCGCCGAAACTAGTGTCTGCTGATCTCGTCAAGCGCATGAAGCCGGGCTCGGTGCTGGTCGATGTGGCCATTGATCAGGGCGGTTGCTTCGAAACGTCAAAAGCAACAACCCATTCCGATCCGACCTACATCATCGATGAGGTGGTGCATTACTGCGTTGCAAATATGCCAGGTGCCGTGCCGCGCACGTCCACCTATGCGCTCAACAATGCAACGTTGCCGTTCGCGTTGGCGCTGGCCGGCAAGGGAGCGGAAAAGGCGTTGCTGGACAATGCACATTTCCTGCCGGGACTGAACGTCTACAAAGGTCAGGTGACCTGTGAAGCGGTTGCCGCGAACCTTGGCTACACCTATGTCGATCCGGCCGCCGCGCTGACCCGCAAGGAAGAGAGCCAGGCCGCATAATCCTGCGGTAGGCCCAGATGGTTCTTCAATAAAAAATGCCGGGCGCAATAAGCCCGGCATTTTGTATTTCTAGATCACAGTGTCAGGGACAGCGGACTTTGTAGGGCGTTCCGTCCTGATCGCGCGCAATGCAGTTCCGCGGGGTGGTCACCACACCGACAATACCGCCGCCAACCGCGCCAAGAGCCGCGCCTGCCAATGCAGCACCGGCCGTGGATCCGGCAACCGCGCCGATTGTGGCGCCGGTTGCAGCGCCCAGTCCGCCGCCAATCAACATGCGGTCCCGCTGGCTGTCAGTGTTCACGCACCCTGCGAGAAAGACCGCGAGCGCCGTCACCGCGATGGCTGATTTCATAAGACCGTTCCTTGGCAAAGAATCCTCCGCCAAGGGTGATCCGCTATGGTTAACAGTTCCTTAGCGGATCAAAGGTTTTCCCGGGAAAGACCTTACGGGCAGACGACCCGGTAGGGGTTGCCATATTGGTCATAAGCAACGCAGTTCTTGGGCGCTGTCGCTGCCCCGACGATCGCGCCGCCTGCCGCACCGATGGCCGCACCAGCTAGCGCCGGACCGGCGCCATTGCCTGCCGCCGCGCCGATGATGGCACCGGTTGCCGCACCAAGGCCGCCGCCCACGAGGGCACGGTCACGCTGGCTATCGGATTGGCAACCTGCGAGGAGAGCAGCTGCCGCTGCCACAAAAAGCAGTTTCTTCATGGTGTTTCTTCCCGAAATCAGCCCACCAGTCTTTTTGGGTCAGCCCGCTTATGGGCAAGCGACCCGGTAGGGATTGCCGTTCTGGTCATAGGCAACGCAGTTCTTTGGCGTCGTCGCGCCTCCCACGATAGCACCACCGGCCGCGCCAATAACACCGCCGACAAGAGCGCCGCCGACATCGCCCGTTGCTGCCGCGCCAATTGCTGCGCCTGTTGCTGCACCGAGACCGCCGCCGACAAGCGCACGATCGCGGGAACTGTCGGATTGGCAACCAGCCAAAGCAAAACCGACGGCTGCGAGCAAGACAAGCTTCTTCATTCCAAAATCTCCTCTAGGGCTGAGTGTTTAAGCCCAATATGATCCGACGTCCCGAAAACGCGCAACGTCTGGCTGTTATTCAGTCGAGCCGAATCGTAAGCTGCTTCGCGTACTGGAGCAATGACTGTTTTAATTAACAATACACTCGCGTAACGTATCGATAACCTTTTACAACAGCATGACCTGATAATGGTCGTTAGGCAAAAATAAGGCGGCAGCCACCCTGATAGCCGCTGCCCACATCACGTTTTCAATTCATGCCGCAAGGCTTCGTTGACGGGCGGTTGCCCTCAGCCGCGCAAGGCAGAGAGCAGCCCCCTTGTCGAGGCGTCTTTGGACGCAGGATCGGTCTCGCCCTTGACCATCGGCAACAGCGCAGTGGCCAGTTCCTTGCCAAGTTCGACCCCCCACTGGTCGAAGGAGTTGATGCCCCAGATAATGCCTTCCACGAATACCCTGTGTTCGTAAAGTGCGATCAGCCTGCCAAGCGCAAACGGGGTCAGCTGCTCATGAACGAGTGTGATGGACGGGCGGTCGCCCGGAAACACTTTGTGCGGGGCGAGCCGCTCTACTTCATCTTCGGCCATGCCTGCTGCTTCGAGGAGAGATGAGGCTTCCTCCAGGGTCCGGCCGAGCATCAATGCCTCGGATTGGGCCAGACAGTTCGCCACCAGCAGATCATGGTGGTGTTTCAAGTCGTCTTCATGGCCTTTGGCCGCGATCAGGAATTCGCACGGGATCACGGATGTTCCCTGGTGAAGAAGCTGATAAAACGCGTGCTGGCCGTTTGTGCCGGGCTCGCCCCAGACCAGCGGGCCGGTTTCGTGATCGACCGCGCTGCCGTCTTGCTTGACCCGTTTTCCGTTGGATTCCATGTCCAGTTGCTGCAGATAAGCGGGCAGGCGGGCTAGGCGCTGATCATAGGGAAGTACCGCCCGCGCAGTGTACCCGAGAACATCGCGGTGCCAGACGCCAATCAGGGCCATGATCACGGGCAGGTTTTCTTCAAGCGGGGCTTCCTGGAAATGGAGGTCCATTTCGTAAGCGCCGTCCAGGAAATCGATGAACGCATCCGGGCCGATCGCGATCATGAGCGGCAGCCCGATGGCTGACCAAACGGAATACCGTCCGCCGACCCAATCCCAGAAACCGAAAACCCGGCTTTCTTCGATCCCGAAGGCAGCGACCTTGTCCAGAGCCGTCGAGATGGCGGCAAAATGGTCTCCGACAGCATCCTCTCCCAGTGTATCGGCGATCCACTTACGCGCTGTTTGCGCGTTCGTCATCGTCTCGATGGTCGTGAAGGTCTTGGAGGCGACAAGGAAAAGCGTCGTCTCCGGATCCAGCTTTTCAAGCGTGTCTGCAATGTGGGCGCCGTCGACGTTGGACACATAATGCAGTTCCGGGCCGTCGTGATAGGGGGCCAGAGCGAGGGTGGTCATAACCGGGCCGAGATCGGACCCGCCGATGCCGATATTGACAACATCGGTAAACGGGGCGCCGCTTGAGGACGTCAGCTCGCCGGAGCGGATCGCCTCGGCAAAGTCGGCCATGGCATCCAGCACGGCTCTAATGTCCGGCATGACGTCCTTTCCGTCGACCATGACGGGGGTGTCCGACCTGTTCCGCAAGGCGGTGTGCATCACGGCGCGGTTTTCTGTGGTGTTGATCTTTTCACCGGCAAACATGGCATCCCGTTTGCCCTTGATGTCCGCTGTCCGGGCCAGCTCCAGGAGCAGCTCGAGGCCGGTGGCATCAAGTTTTGTTTTTGAAAAATCGAGAAGAAGATCGCTGCAATTGGCGGAGAATTTCTGGAACCTGTCCGGGTCTTCTGCAAACAATTGGCGCAGCGAACTGGTCGATAGTTGGCTGGCATGTTGCGAGAGCGCGGAAAAGATCGCTTCGAGCGCCATGAAGCATCTCCTTAAATCGATTAAATCCAAAGAATTCCGCCGTGCGGAAAGCCATGCTTCCTTACCACAGCCGATTTGCCGGGGGGAAGGAAAAACCCGTATTAAAATATCGGCAAGGGATTTACCCTACCGTTAGGAAAATTCTTTCCGGAGTAAAACATGCACGGCTTTACCCACCTGCAGGATCAGCCCGATGCCGAAGAAGAAGTGCTCGTCGTTGACTTCGACAATATGGCTGCCGTCCACGGTACGGTTTCGAATGTGAGTGAATGGGGATGCCGTGTCACATCCGTGGATGTGAAGGAGCTTTACAAGAACATCGGCATCTTGCCGAAGGACGCCGCCAAGCTCGTGCGGGCAAGTGTCACGTCCGTGAAAGGAAACGACGCGGCGGTCGTCTTCGCCAAAAACGAAAAGTCTGTTGCCAACAAACGCCGGGAGAAGCGGAATACGGTCAACATTCCGGTCAAGATTACCGATCTTGAGGGGATTACCGAAATTACCGGGACGATTATTGATGCCGGCAATAATGGGTGCCGGGTCTCCGCGAAGGGATTGGCCGCCTTTCCGGAGGAGGTGATCTTGACCATGAAGAAATTCGACAGGCCGGTCATCGCCGAGTTTGCCTGGCGCAATGAAACCTCGGCCGGGCTCCGCCTTTTGTGGAACCGGACGCTTGAGGAAAGTGAAAAGTCCGACGATGACGAAGCGGCGGCCGACGAGGCATTTGCTGCCGCCGAACAGGGTGCTGGAGCCGACTAAACCCAAAATCGGCCAGGCAGCTCACTCCGCCGGCCTCTGCCATTCTGATTGATCGCTCGGTGGTCCAATATGACCGGGAGAGGCTTTCGGAGCCGCCCGTATTGGGGCCGGTTTATGACGTCAACGCG
The DNA here is from genome assembly GCF_009711415.1 of Roseibium denhamense. GTDB lineage: Bacteria > Pseudomonadota > Alphaproteobacteria > Rhizobiales > Stappiaceae > Roseibium > Roseibium denhamense. The sequence goes on along the minus strand of NZ_SMLZ01000104.1, from coordinate 78,661 downwards.
GCGGCCGCTTTCGCGCGGGTCTCGATCCCGCTCCAATCTTCGGCAGCAATCGCCTTTGCGTCCGCGATCCATGAGCCACCCACGCATAGGACATTCGGCAGTTTCAGATAGTCCGGCGCTTTTTCGAGGCTGACACCACCGGTCGGGCAAAACTTGGCCCCTGCCAGCGGCGACGACAGGGACTTGAGATAGGCGGCCCCACCTGCCTGCTCGGCCGGGAAAAACTTGAGCCGTTCATAGCCGCGCTCCAGCAGGAACATGACTTCCGACGCGGTCGCTGCGCCGGGCAGCAAGGGGACATCGTGGCTCGCGGCAGCATCGAGCAGGGTGTCTGTTGCGCCCGGTGAGACGATGAACTTGGACCCGGCCTTAACCGCAGCCTCGTACTGGCTTGCGTTCAACACGGTTCCAGCGCCGACGATTGCACCCTCAACATTGTCCGCCACCGCCTTGATTGCTTCCAGCGCCCTGGCCGTCCGCAGGGTGATCTCGATGGACGGCAGGCCGCCGCGCACAAGGGCCTCCGCCATCGGGACCGCCTTTTTGGGATCTTCCACAATCAGGACCGGAATGACCGGCGCTGCCGTCATGACTTTTTCGAGTTTGGCGATGTCCTGTGCCATTCTGTTTCCTGTTCGTGCTTTTTGGGCAGGGACCTTACGCTCCAAATACGTGGGCGCCGGTATCCGGTGTGCCGACATTGGCGCGGAAGGCTGCAAAGAGATCGCGGCCGACACCTACCTGATGTGCGCTGAGGTCGGCCTCTGCCACCGGGCGCGCGTTAAACTCGGCCTCATCCACCAGAACGGTCAACTCACCCGATACCGCATCAATCCGGATCATGTCGCCATCGCGGATTTTCGCGATCGGACCACCATTGGCTGCTTCTGGGGTGACGTGAATTGCGGCCGGGACCTTGCCGGATGCGCCGGACATGCGGCCGTCGGTAATGAGCGCCACCTGATGGCCACGGTCCTGGAGAATGCCGAGGGAGGGCGTTAGCTTGTGGAGTTCTGGCATCCCGCACGCCTTCGGCCCCTGGAACCGGACCACGGCTGCAACATCGCCGTTCAGTTCCTTGTTCTTGAAGGCGGTCAAAAAGTCTTCCTGATCGTGGAACACGCGCGCCGGTGCCTCGATGACGTGGCGTTCCTTCGCGACCGCCGAAATCTTGATTACGGCCTTGCCGATGTTGCCGGTCAGCATTTTCAAGCCGCCCGTCGGCTGAAACGCCTTTGTTAGAGGCGCCAGAACCGTCTCATCGCCTGACTGTTCAGAGACGGGGTCGCGGACCACATTGCCCGCTTCATCAAGCCGTGCTTCCACGGTGTAGCCGGACAGGTCGCTTCCGTAGACGGTCTTCACGTCCTGGTGCAGATACCCATCGCCCAGAAGCTCGCGGATCAGGAATGCGAGACCGCCAGCCGCCTGGAAGTGGTTCACATCGGCCTTGCCATTGGGATAGACACGGGCGAGAAGCGGAACAACGTCGGACAGGTCGGAGATATCGTCCCAGGTCAGTTTGATGCCAGCAGTTGCAGCGATGGCCACAAGATGCATCGTGTGATTGGTGGAGCCGCCGGTCGCGTGCAATCCGACAACGCCGTTCACGATAGCCTTTTCGTCAATGATTTCGCCCGCCGGAGTGAATTCGTTCCCAAGCGCGGAAATGGCCAAGGCGCGTTTTGCAGCTTCCCGGGTCAGTGCTTCGCGGAGCGGTGTGCCCGGATTGACAAAGGACGCGCCGGGCATGTGAAGGCCCATGATTTCCATCAGCATCTGGTTGGAGTTCGCTGTGCCGTAAAAGGTGCAAGTGCCTGGCGAGTGGTAGGCCCTGGACTCCGATTCCAAAAGAGCGTCGCGGCCCACTTTTCCTTCCGCATAAAGCTGGCGGACCTTTGCTTTTTCGTCATTGGAAATGCCGGTTGTCATTGGACCGGCTGGGACGAAAACGGCTGGAAGGTGCCCGAAGGACAGGGCTGCAATGGCCAGGCCCGGCACGATCTTGTCGCAAATCCCAAGAAAAACAGCCGCATCGAACATCTGGTGTGATAGGCCGACAGCTGCCGCCATGGCAATCACATCGCGGGAGAACAGAGACAATTCCATGCCGTCCTGGCCCTGGGTGACCCCATCACACATGGCCGGAACACCGCCGGCAACCTGGGCGACGGCACCAATCTCGCGGGCGGCTTGCCGAATGAGCCCAGGATAGGTCTCGTAAGGCTGGTGCGCCGACAGCATATCGTTATACGCGGTAATAATGCCAAGGTTGGGCACAACGTCGCCCGAAAGCGCTTGTTTGTCCGATAGGCCGCAGGCGGCAAAGCCGTGCGCCAGGTTTCCGCACGAAAGTCTTGAGCGCTGAGGTCCCTGATCGGCCGCTTTGCCGATGCGGTCCAGATAGATTGAGCGGCTGTCGTGACTACGCTTCGCGATGCGTTCGGTCACCTCACCGATGCGATCTTGAATGCTCATGGCTGTCTCCCTCTCAAAGCCTGCCGGCACAAGCCGGTCCCAGCTCCAAACCAGATAGGGCAGTTTTGCCCGATCTGTTATCTAGATCAGCGGGCGGTAAATCGGGATCGATTTGCCGCCCGAAGCTGATCGACTGTGTAGTGGTCGGGCATGTCTGGGCGTTTCATACAAAACGCCCAAAGATGTTCTAATCGATTTAAATCGCGTGCGGCTCCTATATCTGCAGGGCCGGGCACCGTTCTTAGTCGCTGTCTTCTTCGGCCCAGGTTCTTCCGTCGCGCTCAACAAGCGCGATGGCGGCCGATGGTCCCCAAGTGCCTGCGGTATAGCCTTTCGGTGTTTCCTTGGAGTTTGCCCAGGCCGCCTGGATCGGGTCAATCCAGGCCCAGGCCGCATCGACTTCGTCGCGGCGCATGAACAGGGTCTGATTGCCCCGGATGACATCCATGATCAGCCGCTCATAGGCGTCCGGGTTGCGCACCTTGAAGGCTTCGGCAAAGCTCATGTCGAGAGGCACCTGGCGCAGGCGCATCCCGCCCGGGCCCGGATCCTTAATCATGACCTGCATTTGAACGCCTTCGTCCGGCTGCAAACGGATGATCAGTCGGTTCGCGGTGATCCGCCCGGCTTCTACATCGAAGATCGAATGCGGGATCGGCCGGAATTGAACAACGATCTCGGAAACACGTCTTGCCAGACGTTTGCCGGTGCGCAGGTAGAAGGGCACGCCCGCCCAACGCCAGTTTGCGATTTCCGCTTTCAGCGCGACGAAAGTCTCCGTACGGCTTTGATCATTGCCGAGTTCTTCAAGATAGCCTGGAACAGCGCCGCCTGCAGAGGCTCCGGCACGGTATTGGCCACGGACCGTCAGCTTGTCCGAATTCTGCTCGTTAATGGGAGCGAGCGCTTTGAGAACCTTCAGCTTTTCGTCGCGGACACTGTCGGCGTTCATGGATTCCGGCGGCTCCATCGCGACAAGGCAAAGCAGTTGCAGGATGTGGTTCTGAACCATGTCCCGCAAGGCGCCGGCGGTATCGTAATATCCGGCCCGGCCCCCGGTTCCCAGGGATTCGGCAACGGTAATCTGCACATGGTCGATATGCGCGGCATTCCAGAGCGGTTCGAAAAGCGCGTTTGCAAAGCGCAATGCCATCAGGTTCTGAACCGTTTCCTTGCCGAGATAGTGATCGATCCTGAAAATCTGATCCTCATGGAAAACGGCGCCAACCGTATCGTTCAGGGCTTTGGCAGAGGCACCGTCTTTCCCGATGGGCTTTTCCATGACAACGCGGGCGTGGTCGTTGACGACACCGATCCGGCCGAGATTTTCGCAGATCGTGCCAAAGAGATCCGGTCCAACGGCAAGATAGAAAGCCCGGATAACGTCCGGTTGCTCGTCCAATACCTCTTTCAGGCCTTCAAACCCGTCACCGGTGGCAATGTCGATCTTCACATACCGGATGCGGTCAAGAAACTGCTGGAGATGGACGTCGTCCAAATCCTTGACGTGTTCCTGAAGGGCGGATTTGGCAAATGCCCGGTAATCGTCATCAGAATAGTCCCGGCGGGCACTGCAGATGATCCGGCCGCTGCCGGGCATCTGGCCGTCTGCATCGCGGTGGTAAAGTGCCGGCAGGAGTTTCCGCTGCGCCAGATCGCCCGACGCGCCAAACACAACCAGGTCAAACTCGTCTACTTCAATGACGCGTACCGCCATGAACACATTCCTTCTTGATGCGCAATGCCCAATCCGCCGCAGCGGCATCCGCTCTGGCAAGGGTTTTAAATCGATTTAATTCCATTGTCAGCCCCCCTATTTGAGAGAGGCGATTTCTTTTTCCAGTTCCGCCCGGCGCGGTAGATCCGCCCCCCGGCGCGAGCAGGTAACCGCAGCCGCTTGCGCGCACAATTGGAGAAGCCGGGTCAGCGGTCCCTCGTCGAGTGCGGCAAGCGCGGGCCTGTTCGTGATCCCAAGTGTTTTAAGTCCTGCCAGAAGCGCTGCCTGAAAGGTGTCTCCGGCACCAACGGTATCTTCGACCTTCACCTTGATGCCGGGGATGCTGACTTCAATCCCCATGGTGAAGGCAGATGCGCCTTCCGCACCTTTGGTAACAACGACCAGTTTCGCGCCTTTCGCCAGCCAGGTCCGTGCAACATTTTCGACCGGTTCGCCAGGTGCGATAAGGTCTAGATCCTCGTCGCTGACCTTGATGACGTCGCATAGTGGAACCAGGCTCTCCGTGTTCCGGCGCCATGTTTTCATGTCGCTCACGACGGTTGGCCGTATGTTCGGATCAAAGGCAATCAGGCACGATGTCCGCTCCCGCTCTATCAGCGCACGGTAAGCTTGGGACACCGGCTCTACCAGCGCGGTGTATGATCCGATGTGGATGAATTCTGGAGGTGTTCCGGCAAAGTCGGGCAGATCATCGGAGGTCACCATCCGGTCCGCAGCATTGTCCCCGTAAAATGTGTAGGCCGGGACGCCATCTTCGTTTTTCTGGACGATGCTGAGGGTCGTCAGATAGTCAATGCGTAGGATGTGTTGACCGGAAACACCCTCATCGGCCAATTTGGCCACCAGTTTCTCCCCGAGAACGTCCCTCGAAATCCCGCCGAAAAAGGCTGCGTCTTCCTCGAGCCGGGCAAGCCCGAGCGCGACATTGTAAGGAGATCCGCCAATACGCGCATCGAAAGACAAAGACGTTGCAGACGTGTCCTCTCCGAAAAGATCGAACAGGGCTTCACCGCAGACCAAAAACATAAACTCAATCCAATTCTTAAAAGCCGTTCGTGCCTCGATTGCCAGATTTGCGCTAGAGCATTGGGCGATTTGTGAGACATGCCCAAAGGTGCTCGTTCAGGCCACAATCGATCAGCGGGCGGTATGTCGTCGCCGATTTATCGCCCGCTGGTCTAAGCAATGCAAGGCGGTCACTCACACACCCAGTGCTCACAATCCGCGGTGATCAGTTAGGTCGTGATCGCTAACGGCCCGACACTGAGTTTTCAAAATAGCGACTGCCCATTATGCCGCTTTCGCTTCCGGCGGGTCCATGGCCCCGGTCATGATTGCAACGGCATCCGACATGGATAAGTCGTCCGGTTTGATCACACAGGCGCGCCGGCCGAGCCGGTGAATGTGGATCCGGTCGGCCACCTCAAACACATGTGGCATGTTGTGGCTGATCAGAACGATGGGCAGGCCGCGCGCCCTCACGTCCTTGATTAGATCCAGCACCCTGCGGCTTTCCTTGACTCCGAGCGCTGCAGTCGGTTCATCCATGATGACAACCTTGGACCCGAATGCGGCTGCACGGGCAACGGCAACGCCCTGACGCTGGCCGCCCGACAGTGTCTCGACCGCCTGGTTGATGTTCTGAATCGTCAAAAGGCCGAGCTCGTTGAGTTTGCCGCGCGCGATCTCCTCCATTTTCTTGTGGTCGAGCTGCCGGAGCCATTTGCCCCGGAAACCCGGTTTGCGGAGTTCGCGGCCCATGAACATGTTGTCCGTGATGGACAGGGCCGGGGACATGGCAAGTGTCTGATAGACGGTTTCAATGCCCGCTTCCCGTGCGTCGATCGGAGACGAGAAATGCACTGTCTTTCCGTCGAGGCGTATTTCGCCCTCATCCGGCTGGACCGCGCCGCTCAGGGCCTTGATCAAGGTTGACTTCCCGGCGCCATTGTCGCCGATTACGGCTAGGATTTCGCCCGGATAGAGTTCGAAATCGGCATGGTCCATCGCCACGACACGCCCGTAGCGTTTGACTAGATTGCGTGCTTGCAAGACAGGTTCCATCAGACAGATACCTTTCTGATCCATTGGTCGACCGCGACCGCAGCAATGATGAGAAGGCCAATGAGCAGGTAGGTCCATTGGGCGTCCGCGCCCAGGAGCCGCAAGCCAAGCGTAAACACGCCGACGATCAATGCCCCGAACAGGGTGCCAAGGATTGATCCCCGTCCGCCGAACAGTGAGATCCCGCCAATCACCACAGCCGTGATGGATTCAATATTCGCAAGCTGGCCAGTTGTCGGCGACACAGACCCGATCCGCCCGATCATGGCCCAGCCGGCAAAGGCGCAGATAAGGCCAGAGAGCATGTAGACTGAAATCTGCACTTTCTTGACCTGAACGCCGGATAGCTGCGCCGCTTCAGGGTCATCTCCAATGGCATAGACATGCCGGCCCCACGCGGTTTGACGGAGCACATATGCCAGAACAAGGACCAGCAGCACCATGAAGATCACCCCATAGGTGAAGATTGCTCCGCCGATCTCGACCTTATTGCCGAAGAACTGGAGGAGAGGGGCCTGCTCTGAGATGTCCTGGGACCGGATGGTTTCATTCGCGGAATAGAGAAAATTGGTTGCCAGAACGATCTGCCACATGCCGAGCGTCACAATGAACGGTGGTAGTTTGACGACGGCGACCAGAAAGCCGTTGATGTAGCCGCAAATCGTTCCGCAGATAAGGCCGGCTGCAACGGCGACCTCCACCGGAAGCCCGTAGCGGAACGTGAATTGGCCCATGACCACAGAGGACAGGACCATGATCGCCCCGACTGAGAGGTCGATCCCGGCGGTGAGGATCACAATGCTCTGGGCTGCTGCCACGATGCCGACGATCTGAACCTGTTGGAGGATCAGCGTCATGGCGAAGGGGGAAAAGAATTTCGAGCCCAGGAGGATCCCGAAGACCCCAACGGAGATAAGCAGCACGATCAGCGGCACGAGAGACGGCGTCTGGTGCAATGTGTGCTGAACTTTCTGGCCGAAACTTTGTTTGTGCTCGTCAAACTCGGCAACAGTCTGGGGACTTGATGCAGCCGCGGATTCAAACTCCGCTGGCCCCCTGGCTGTCTTCGTTTCTGAGGTCATGCCCGAATCCCTCTTGTGTGTTGCGGTGGAAGGGCGCTGTTGCCAGCGCCCTTCCGGCAGTTCCAATCGTGGAGCGGCTTAGCCCCAGCAGAGATTAGTACCTTCGGCTGTATCGATGGAGTCAACACCGTCAACCGGCTTATCGGTGACCAGCGCAACGCCGGTGTCGAAGAAGTCCTTGCCGGGGGTCGGTTCAGGCTTGTTGCCGTTGTCGGCCCATTCCTTGATGGCCTCAATTCCAAGAGACGCCATCAAGAGCGGATATTGCTGGGACGTGGCGCCAATTACGCCGTCCTTGACGTTTTGAACGCCCGGGCACCCGCCATCGACGGATACGATGAGCACGTCATTTTCCCGGCCGATTGCCTTCAGCGCCTCGTAGGCGCCAGCTGCGGCCGGTTCGTTGATTGTGTAGACGACGTTGATCATCGGATCTTGCGCAAGGAGGTTTTCCATGGCGCGGCGGCCGCCTTCCTCATTGCCCTGGGTGACGTCGTTGCCGACGATCCGCGGATCAGTCTCATCGCCCCACTTGTTCGGGTCGCCAAGGTCAATGCCGAAGCCTTGCAGGAAGCCCTGGTCGCGCAGAACGCCAACGGTCGGCTGGCTGATGGCCAGGTCAAGCATGGCGATCTTGGCGTTCGCAGCTTCGTCTCCAAGCGAGCCTGCGGCCCATTTGCCAATCAGCTCTCCAGCAAGGAAGTTGTCTGTTGCAAAGGTCGCATCGGCAGAGTCAATCGGGTTCAGCGGCGTGTCGAGTGCGATCACCAGAAGGCCGTTGTCGCGGGCCTGTTGAACAGCCGGGACAATGGACGATGTGTCGGACGCAGTCAGCAGGATGCCCTTCGCGCCGTCGGCGATGCAGGTCTCGATGGCTGCGACCTGGGTTTCGTGGTCACCATCGACCTTGCCGGCAAAGGACTTCAGCTCGATGCCGAGTTCTTCTGCCTTGGCTGTTGCGCCTTCTTTCATCTTCACGAAGAAGGGGTTGGTGTCGGTCTTGGTGATCAGGCAAGCCGAAATGTCGGCAGCCATAGCCGGTGTCGCTGCCATTGCAGCAAGAACGGAACCGGTCGCGAGTAGTTTGCGGATCATTTACGTTTCTCCTCCCTGGCCTGTCATTCAGGTACGGCTGGGTGCGGCCAGATGCGACCCCCACCGTGCTGCCCGTGCGGGAAAACCGGTGCGCTCCTCAACGCTTCCGGCACCTGCGGGTCCTTCGTGCTTGCCGCCGGTCAATATCGTGGCCCGCGGCGAGAAATTAAAAAATTGCGGCAAACTGGCCGCACCAACGGCTCCGGCATCATGACCGAACGAGCCCACCAGTATGTCAGGCGACAACCGGCTTTCCGGTGCAGCCTCCGTCACCGCGGATGCCAGCGCCTTGCCGAAACGCTCGTTGAAAGCGGATCCGAGATCGCTGTCGATCAGCACAAGCGGCATATCCAGCACCGCGAAAGCGGAGCGCAAGGCAACAGCCAAGGCATCGACACAGTCTGCGAGCCACTCCAGAGCCAGTGGATCGTCGCACTCAAACGCGGACTGAAGATCCTTGCGGCTCATATTAGGAAAGTTGAGGGGATCAAGGTGCCGGGCAAGCGCAACGAGGCTCGCACGCGCCAGCAGCAGGTCCCAGGCCTGACGGGGAGGATTGGCGGTCGACAGTTTGCCCGGCGGCACCGGGACCATTGCCACATCGCCCGCGTTGCCGGACGAACCGCGCACCACGTCACCGTTCAGGATTAACCCGCCCCCTATGGCAGGGCCGAGAAACAAGTAAAGGAAATTGTCGTTTTGCCGCCCGACCCCGTAAAAAAGCTCAGCAACGGCGGCCGCCGTCCCGTCATTTTCGCTGAAGACAGGTAACCCGGTCTCGTCCTGCAGCGCATGGGTCAGATCAAAGTCGTCCCACTTCTTGAAATCAGCCTCAGGAAGACCGAGCTCGTGCAGCCAGGCGCCAAGATTGAAAGGTTGCGCCAGTCCAATGCCTGTTATTCTCGCCCTGTCGGTATCATCAAGAGTCGCACCAAGCGCCTCAAGATCCTCAAGCAGGATAGATAAGGCTTCGGCGGGGGCCGGAAGGATCCTGTCGTGTATCCGCCGGTCCAGGATGGTCCCGGAAAAGTCCATCAAGACGGTTTCGAGACTGGTCCGGTCGACCCGGACACCAAAGGAAAAAGCTCCCTTCGGCGCGAGGCTGAGCATCGTCGCCGGCTGGCCTCTGCTGCCATCATGGCGCTTGCCGACTTCAGTAATGAAACCATCTTCATGCAAATCATGTATGATCGCGCCAATAGCGGCATTGGTAAGCTGGACGGCTCTTGCAAGTTCGGCTTTTGAAGCGGTGCCGGCGCGGCGCAAAATCTGCAGCACGATGCGTTCATTGTAACGCCTCAGCTGCGCGGAGTTTGACCCCCGTCCTGACTTACGCTGTTCCTCCACGACCAGCTATCCTCCCGTTTTTCCGGCTCGCTGCACCGGAATAATTTATTATGATGAAATTATTCTATTGATCCCTGGTTATGTCAATCGTCAACTATGTTGCATCGCGTTATTTCGATGCTGTATAGCAACAAATTCCTGTTTTTATGCCGCTATTTTCAGCGTCCCGGTTTTGGCTGTGTGACCTTGGGGAAGCCTTTTGGCGCAATTGATCCAGCCGGAGACCGGTAAGTTACCGGTGTGTGGCTGTCATGATAGGAGCTGTGCGCTCGCAGGATTATGCAGCATTTTTCCTTCCGGTATCCTGTCCAGTCTGATTTGGTGACAATGACGTCGAATCGGAGGTTTAAAGATGCAGCCCGCTCATGATGCAGCGTTTTTGTCGAAAGCGATCAAGGCCGGTGCGGGCGAACTCCCGGCGGATCTGGTCATCAAGAATGTCAATCTGTTCAGTGTTGTTGATGGGTCGACAGCACAAACCGATATCGCGATTTTCGGCGACCGGATCGTTGGCACGCATGGCCAATACAAAGGCGAGCAAACGATCGATGGCGAGGGGCTGACGGCGGTTCCCGGCTTCATCGACACCCACCTTCATGTTGAATCTTCGCTGGTAACGCCGTTTGAGTTTGACCGTTGCGTGCTGCCACATGGGGTAACAACGGCGATTTGCGATCCGCACGAGATCGCCAACGTGCTTGGCGCCGAGGGGATCCGGTACTTTCTCGACAGCTCGCTTCAGACGGTCATGGATTTGCGTGTCAATCTCTCGTCATGCGTGCCCGCGACGGCTTTCGAGACCGCCGGTGCTTGCCTGGAGATCGAGGACCTATTGCCCTTCAGGGATCACTCCAAGGTGATTGGTCTGGCGGAATTCATGAACTTTCCCGGTGTTCTGGCCTGCGATCCGAAGGTGCTTGCCAAACTTGAGGCGTTTCAGGATGGCCATATTGACGGCCATGCACCGCTTTTGTCCGGTCTCGGGTTGAACGGCTATCTTGCGGCTGGAATCCGCACGGATCACGAGGCAACCAGCGCTGAAGAGGCGCTCGAAAAACTCTCTAAAGGCATGACGATCCTGATGCGGGAAGGGTCTGTCTCAAAGGACCTTGAAGCGTTGGCTCCGATCCTGACGCCGGACAGGTCTGCGTTCGTTGCGTTGTGCACCGATGACCGGAACCCGCTGGATATTGCCGAAGAGGGTCACCTCGACAGCATGATCCGCCGGCTCATTGCCAAGGGTATCCGTCCCCTCGATGCTTACCGGGCGGCGAGCTGGTCTGCGGCAAATGCCTTCGGGCTGAAGGACCGCGGCATCATCGCGCCGGGCAAACGGGCCGATATCGCACTTCTGAGTGACTTTACGGAATGCCGTGTCGAAACGGTCCTCAGTGGAGGCGTTGTTGCTGGCGAGGCGGCTTTTTCTGCTCGCAAGATTGTACAACCGGTTGGTCTTGATAGCGTCCATGTCGCACCGGTGAGCGCGGAGACATTCGTCATTCCGGCACGAAACAGCGAAGCCGATGTGATCGGTGTGGTGCCGGGCAAGATCATCACGGAGCATCTCAAGCGCACGCTGCCGGTGTCCGGCGGCAAGACCCATGTCGACCTCAACCAGGATGTGCTGAAAGTCTCGGTCGTTGAACGGCACAAGGGAACCGGCAACATCGGTCTTGGCTTTGTTCATGGTTTTGGCATGAAGAGCGGGGCCATCGCGTCTTCCGTTGGTCATGACAGCCACAACATATGTGTGGTCGGGGCCGATGAGCAGGCCATGGCCCATGCGGTGAATAGGGTCATCGCCATGAAAGGCGGGTTTGCTGTCGCAGATGCCGGTGGTGTCACCGCCGAGCTTGCCCTGCCGCTTGCCGGGCTGATGAGCCTGGAGCCATTCGAGGCCGTCCGGCATGAGCTGGAGGATCTAAGAGCGGCCGCCAAGGCGCTGGGCTGCACCTTGGCCGAGCCCTTCCTACAGGTGGCGTTTTTGCCCTTGCCGGTTATCCCGCACCTGAAAATCACGGATTTCGGGGTCTTTGACGTCAACAAGTTCGAGCTGGTCGATCAAGGATGATGATCCTCACACTCGCCGTTTCAGGATACCGTTCGCTCCGCGATCTTATCCTGCCGCTTGACCGCATCACGGTCGTGACCGGTGCCAATGGGAGTGGAAAATCAAGCCTTTACCGGTCTATCCGCCTGCTTGCGGATGTCGCGCAGGGACGTGCGATTGCCTCGCTGGCAGCCGAAGGCGGGCTGAGTTCAACCCTTTGGGCAGGGCCCGAGGCATTTTCCCGCGCGATGAAGCGGGGCGACGTGCCGGTGCAGGGCACGCTGCGCAAGGGCGTGGTCAGTCTCAAGCTCGGTTTTGCCGATGAAGACTATGGGTATGCCATCGATCTGGGGCTCCCTGTGGCCGATGGAACCTCCATGTTCAACGCCGATCCGGAGATCAAAGCTGAGGTGCTTTGGGCCGGTGAAGCACTCTCCAGGGCAAACGAGATTGCTGGGAGGACCGGCCCGACCGCGCGGGTGCTGAACCCTCAAGGCCAGCGCATTCCGGTCGTGCAGAACCTTGCCCAATTCGACAGCATGATGACACATGCCGCAGACCCGAAGGACGGTTTGGAACTTCTCGTGATGCGCGAGCGCATGCGCGGCTGGCGGTTCTATGATCACCTGCGCACAGACCGGGACGCACCCGCAAGGTTTCCAAAGATCGGAACCCGCACACCGGTCCTGTCTGCCGACGGTTCGGATCTTGCGGCGGCCCTGCGCACGATCCAGGAAATCGGCAATCCGGTGGCACTTGCGGACGCCATCGACGATGCCTTTTCTGGCGCGTCTATCGAGATCTCCGTCAATGAAGGTTATTTTGAGCTGCTGATGAACCAGAAGGGCCTGTTGCGGCCGCTTCGTGCCAGTGAGCTGTCAGACGGGACACTGCGCTATCTTTTGCTGACCGCCGCCCTGTTGTCGCCCCGGCCAGCTCCGTTGATTGTCCTCAACGAACCGGAGACAAGTTTGCACCCCTCCTTGCTGGAACCGCTCGGCAGGCTGATCCGCACGGCTGCAGAAAAGACACAAGTTATTGTTGTGTCCCATGCCGAGGTGCTGGTGCACGCCCTCTCGGACGCTCCGGGCTGCGCGCACTTTCATCTCTACAAGGAGCTTGGCGAAACCCAAGCGGGTGTTGACGACACGCCGCGCTGGAAGTGGCCGTCCCGCTAGGCTCCTGAAATCGCAGCCCTCCTGCCGTGCTTGCAATCACAGGTTATGGACTCGTCTGTCAGGCCGCCTGAAAAAAGTTGGGGGGGTGTCGTTACGTCGCGAGTTGACGTGAACGGAAGCTTCGGGCATGTCAATAAACGCGCCACGATTGGCACGGCCTGAGAAGCACTGCGTGCGGCTTTTGGGAGGACGCGTCCGGCAAGAGGAGCCGGGCATGTCACAAGCTGTAACGCCAGAGCATGAGGTCCAAGAACAACGCGTTGGAGAACGTTATGACGACTGCGGAGGAGTGGAACGCGGCGTTCAATGCCCGTCCAGTACATGAGTATCTCGAAACGACTGTGAAGAAATTTGGCGGCCGGCCTGCCGTGGACTTCATGGGTAAGGGCTGGTCTTACGCGGAGATCGGCGCGCTTGTGGATCAGGTCGCCTGCGGTCTTCAGGCAATGGGTGTGCGCAAGGGCGTTCATGTCGGTCTCTGCCTGCCCAACACGCCTTTCTATACGATCTTTTATTTCGCCATCATGAAGGCGGGCGGCACGGTTGCGAACTTCAATCCGCTTTATGTTGAACGCGAAATCGCGTTCCAGGCGCGGGACGCCGATGTCCGGATCATGGTCACGATGGATCTCAAGGTCATCTACGACAAGGTCGAGGAAGTCCGCAAAGAGAAGATCCTCGACAAGATCATTGTCTGCCCGATGACCTTCTGCCTTCCAACGGTCAAGAAGGTTCTCTTTAGCCTGTTCAAGCGCAAGGAAGTCGCGGACATTCCGCATGATAACGCGCATATCCAGTTTGAATCCCTGCTCAACCATGGTCAGACACCGCAGCCCGTTGTGATTGACCCTGAAAACGATATTGCCGTGTTGCAGTACACGGGCGGAACGACCGGCGTTCCGAAAGGCGCGATGCTCACGCACCGCAATCTGTCTGCGAATATCGAGCAGATGCGGACGATCTTCTTCGATGCCGTTCCGGGCCAGGAGCGCATCTTGTGCGTATTGCCCTTCTTCCACGTGTTTGCGATGACGGTTGGTCAGAACCTCGCCGTTATCCTGGGCGCTGAAATGGTTCTGCAGCCACGCTTCGAGCTTGAGGCGGTGCTGAAGGCCATCGTGCGCAAGAAAGTGACCCTGTTCCCGGGCGTCCCGACGATCTATACGGCGATCAATAATTCGCCGCTTACGAAAAAATATGACCTGTCCAGCATCGATAAATGCCTGTCCGGGGGAGCCCCGCTTCCGGTTGAGGTCAAGGAAAACTTCGAGAAGATCACCGGCTGTACCCTTGTTGAAGGATACGGGCTGACCGAGTCGTCACCGGTGGCGGCCATCAACCCCCTCGACAAGCCGAACCGCGCAGGATCCATCGGATGCCCGGCTCCCGGGACGCTTGTGCGGTTTGTCGACATCGAAGACGGCAAGACGGAAGTGGAAAAGGGTGCCAAGGGTGAGTTGCTGCTCAATGGTCCGCAGATCATGAAAGGGTACTGGAAGCGGGATGATGCGACCGCGACCACGATCACCGAGGATGGCTATCTGCATACGGGAGATGTCGGTTATCAGGACGATGATGGTTACATCTATCTGGTCGATCGCATCAAGGATCTGATCCTGTGCTCTGGCTACAACGTCTATCCGCGTGTGATCGAAGAAGCGATCTATCAGCATGAGGGGGTTGACGAGACCATCGTGATTGCGGTGCCGGACGATTATCGCGGCCAGTCTCCAAAAGCCTTTATCAAACTGAAGGAAGGTCATGCCGTGACGGGTGAAGAGATGAAAACCTTCCTCAAGGATCACCTTTCAACGATTGAAATGCCGCGGGAATTCGAGTTCCGCGATGAACTGCCCAAGACAATGGTCGGCAAACTGTCAAAGAAGGAACTGGTCGAAGAAGAGGCAGCCAAGCGCGCTGCGGCTTGATCCGGACAGGAAGACTCTTTCGAAGAAGGCAGCTTTTCCGCTGCCTTTTTCAGTTTGTGTAGCCGCGTCCGTCTGCCGCGCGGGCGAGTTCCCGGCCGCGTTTTGCCTCCCGGCGAACGGTGTAGATGGAGGCGGTAATGATGACAGCCGCGCCCAGCAGGGTCTCAAGACGGGGCCATTGGCTGAAGATCAGAGCACCGAAAATGGTGGCATACAAAAGCCGGGTATAATCGAGCGAGGCTATCGCCGTTGCTTCGCCGGACTTGAAGGCGCGTATATTCGCCATCTGCGCTGCCCAGGAAATGACGCCGATCACGAGCAAAAGCCCCCATTGGGACAGGGTCGGAGGCTGCCATGTCATGATGGCCGGTATCAGCATCAACGCGCCGACTCCCAGGGCCTGGTAGGTCAGGATTGTGACCGGCGGGTCGGTTCGGGTAAGGATCCGGACCACGATCATGACCATTCCGGCGCAGGCCGCTCCGGCTATCGCCAGCAATGCAAACGGGTCGATGAAGCCTTCGCCGTCCGGTCGCAGCATCAATAGAACGCCCAGGAAGCCGACAATCGTTGCGCCCCAGCGGTGCACACCGACGGTCTCGCCGAGCAGCCAGATTGCGAAGATCGTGATGAAGAAGGTCTTGGAGAAACTGATTGCCGTGGCATCAGCAAGGGGCATTTCCACCACAGCCGTAAACCCGCACAGCATGGCGCCTGACGCAAAAAGAACCCGGGTCACTTGAAGGCCCGGCCGTTTCGTGGCCAGCGAACCGGGCAGTCCGCCGAGGATCTTTGGAGCCACAATCAAGAGCATCACGGATTGACGCACCACCAGGATCTGAAAAACGGAAAGGTCCTGACCAATAAATTTGAACAGGGCCACCATGATCGAAAACAAGAAGGCTGCGAGCAGGATCCAGAGCGCGCCGATCGTGTTGGCGGGAAGTTGGTTGAGGTAGGTTCTGATCCGGTTTGCGGCACGACGGCGACGGAACTCCGGATTGGGCCGCTCGGCCGGCTGAGGCGTTTTGATGGGGTCAGTCATCGGATGTCCTGCACCGGCGGGGCGTGGTTTGGGCGGGGCATGATCTCTCCATGCGCCCTCGGCCGGCGATTATTGATTGAGCGCACCATAGCCCAATCTCCGGTCAAGGGAAGAGGCGGCCTAAAATCAGCGGCTTCCAACGAAAAGGGGGCAAACGTATGCGCGGTGAATACAAGCTTGAAACGCAGAAGCTGTTTGCACCGGATGCATGCGTCATGCAATGCTCTATTAAACGTCGAAATCAAGGCACGGGTGATTTCTTGGTGTCTGGAAGTCATTGAATGGCAGGGGTTAAAAAGGGCGGTCTCCAAGCCAAAGCGAACGTTATCGGTTGGCGCGAGGTTGTTAGCCTTCCAGAGCTTGGTGTGTTCGATATGCGCGCCAAGATCGACACGGGCGCACGCACATCCGCACTTCATGCGGAAGATCAGGAAACATTCGATAAGGACGGGCGCACCTGGGTGCGGTTCAAGGTTCCAGCATCGAAACATCACAGCGATTTCCAGGTGGAAGTTCCGGTGATCGATCAACGCAATATCAAAAACACAAGCGGTGTTCCGGAGCGGCGGATCGTCATCCGGACCCTGCTGCATATCGGCACCCATCACTGGCATGTGGATGTCTCGCTCGCCAACCGCGAGAACATGGGGTTTGACATGATTTTGGGACGGACCGCGATCCGGCGCCACAATGTGTTGGTGCATGCCGGGCGCTCCTTTTTGACTGGCAAGCCACAAAGGGCTCCTGAGAAGTAACCTAAATCCGCTTGTACGAGGCCTCGGGTAACGAGACGGCGGCAATTAAACCCTGTCCAGAAGGAAACAAGGGGACGTACGTATGAAAATTGCAATGATGGCGCGGAACGCCGATCTTTATTCCCACCGCCGCCTTAAGGAAGCCGCCGAAGAACGCGGTTTCGAAATGGAGATCATCAACACCTTGCGGTGTTACATGAACATCGCGTCCCGGCGGCCGGAAATCTACTACAACGGGGCAAAGCTGACCGGATTTGACGCGGTCATTCCCCGTATCGGTGCGTCGATCACCTTTTACGGTCTGGCTGTGTTGCGCCAGTTCGAAATGATGGGCGTTTATCCGCTCAACGAATCCGTTGCCATCGGGCGGTCTCGTGACAAGCTCCGGTCCATGCAGTTGCTGGCCCGTGATGGCATTGGCCTGCCGGTCACCACATTCGCCCACGATCCCAAGATGACCGCCGAGGTTCTAGAAACTGCGGGCGGGGCGCCTGTCGTCATCAAGCTTTTGGAGGGAACACAAGGGATTGGGGTGGTTCTGGCCGATACAGAGCGCTCGGCCAAGTCGGTGATCGAAGCTTTCCGCGGTGCCAATGTGAACATTCTGGTTCAGGAATTCATCAAGGAAGCAGGTGGCACCGATATCCGGGCGCTTGTCGTCGGCGGCAAGGTGATCGCCGCTATGAAACGGACCGGGGCGGAAGGCGAGTTCCGTTCCAATCTCCACCGGGGTGGCAGTGCTGCGGCCATCAAGATCTCGCCTGAAGAACGCTCTACCGCGATCCGGGCGGCCAAGAGCATGGGGCTGAATGTGTGCGGCGTTGATATGCTCAGGTCCAACCATGGTCCGGTGGTGATGGAAGTCAATTCATCCCCCGGGCTCGAAGGCGTTGAAAAGGCCACCGGTAAGGATGCTGCCGGCAAAATAATTGATTTCCTCGCGGCAAACTATGCTGTCGGGAAAACAAAAACAAAGGGCCGCGGATAGGAACACTTGAGTGAATTCAAAAGCAAAACCTTTTCAGATCGGCGAGTTCACCATTTCACCTGGAACCCGGCGTACCATCGATCTTCCCGTCAGCGTTTTGTCGGATCATACCCCGGTCACCATGTCGGTTCACGTCATCCACGGCCGAAAGCCCGGCCCGGTGATGTTTGTGAGTGCGGCGGTCCATGGCGATGAGGTGATCGGCGTTGAAATTGCACGCCGCGTTCTCAACGCTCCTCAGCTTTCAGCCCCGGAGCTTGAGCGCCTGAAGGGCACTCTTCTGGTCATTCCCATTGTGAATGCCTTCGGGTTCTTGAACCATTCCCGGTATCTGCCCGACCGGCGTGATCTCAACCGCTCGTTTCCAGGCACCCAGCGCGGATCACTCGCCGGACGGCTTGCCCATTTGTTCATGACCGAAATCGTCAACCGGTCGGACTTCGGAATTGATCTTCACTCCGCAGCCATTCACCGCACGAACCTGCCGCAAATCCGGGTGTCGCCGCTGCGGCCGGAAACCTTGACGCTCGCCAAAGCATTTGGGGCGCCCGTCGTCCTGACCTCAAAGGTTCGCGAAGGATCCATGCGCGGAGCCGCCCAGGAAAAAGGGATCGACGTACTGGTCTATGAAGCCGGAGAAGGGCTCAGATTCGACGAAATGGCCATCCGTGCCGGTGTTTCCGGTGTGCTTCGTGTGATGCGTGCGCTGAAGATGCTCGGGGCCAAAGGGATCACAAAACCGAAGGCCAGATCCATCCTCACAAAGGCAAGTTACTGGGCACGGTCTCCGGCCGGCGGCCTGTTGCGGCCCTTCAAATCGACGGGCGATGTGGTCGAACCGGATATGCTGCTCGGCATTGTTTCAGATCCGTTCGGTGAAAATGAACGCGAGGTCATTGCAAGTTACGGCGGACTTGTTATCGGTCGCACAAACCTTCCGGTCGTCAACGAGGGTGATGGGTTGTTTCATATTGCAGATGTCAGCGAGAAGTATGATGCCGAACAGACACTTGACAGTCTGACATCTCAGCTTGAAGCCGACCCGTTGTTTGATGAGGATGAGATCATTTAACGCTGTAGCGTCCGTGGGCAATGTGTCATGGCTCGCGATACCCACACCGCACTCTGGCCAGGGTCCTTTGAGAACCCTATGTTGCAGTTCAAACAGATAGTTCACCGTCCCGCGCGTTAGGACGGTTCCTTCCAAGCAAACAGGTCCATGAACATGAACCAGATGATGACTCCGAAATTCGGTGTTGGCGCACCTTTGCGGCGCAAGGAAGATCAACCGTTGATCACGGGACAGGGCGTCTATACAGCGGATTATCAGCCGGAGGGCTGCCTCCACGGTGTTGTCGTGCGGTCCGCCATGGCCCATGCCAAGATCCGGGTTGAAAACGCTGATGATGTCCGGGAGATGGACGGTGTCCGGCTCGTCCTGACGGGAGCTGATGTGGCCGGTATGGCCATGCCGACACGCGCCCGGCCGAAACAGATTGATGGCAGCGATTTCACCGCACCCGTCCAGCCATTGTTGTGCGGCGATGAAGTCCGGTATGTCGGCGATGCCATTGCCTTTATCGTTGCCGACGATCTGAACATAGCCCGTGATGCGGCTGAGAGCCTGGAAGTCGATTACGATCCTCTTGACGTGGTGGTCGGCATCGAGGCCGCGCTTGCTCCCGGTGCGCCGAAGGTCTGGCCGGACTTTGATAGCAACGT
Source organism: Roseibium denhamense (assembly GCF_009711415.1). Taxonomy (GTDB): domain Bacteria; phylum Pseudomonadota; class Alphaproteobacteria; order Rhizobiales; family Stappiaceae; genus Roseibium; species Roseibium denhamense. Next base: position 59,191 of record NZ_SMLZ01000104.1, on the reverse strand, counting down.
CTCTTTCACCTATGGCCAAGGCGATGAGGCGAAAACAGAGGCAGCTTTCGCCAAGGCCTCCAAGGTCGTGTCAATCGATGTGGTCAATAACCGGATCGTTGCCAATTATATGGAGCTGCGCGGCTGTGTGGCGGAGCACATTGCGGATCAGGAGCGCTTCCGTCTGACGCTCGGCACGCAGGGTGGCCACGGGATGCGCGGAGTTGTCTGTTCCATTCTGGGCCTGCAGGAAGACCAGCTGCAGGTTATCACGCCGGAAGTCGGCGGCGGGTTCGGCACCAAGATGTTCTGCTACCGGGAGTATCCACTTAGCCTGTTGGCGGCGAAGGAATTGGGCGTTCCCGTTCGCTGGACGGGCGAGCGCATGGACCACTTCGTCACCGATGCGCACGGCCGCGACAATCTCAGCCATGCTGAGCTGGCGCTTGACAGCGATCACAAGATCCTCGGGCTCAAGGTGCATGTGCGTGCCGCCATGGGGGCATACTTGCATCAATTCGGCCCGTTTATTCCTTATGTCGGTACGTCCATGACGTCCGGCCTTTATGACATTCCAGCCGTCTTTGCCAAGGTCGAGGGTGTTTACATGCACACCGTGCCGACCGATGCGTTTCGCGGGGCGGGACGGCCGGAAGCAGCTTATCTGATCGAGCGGCTGATCGATAAGGCGGGGGAGGAAACAGGACTCGGCCCTGTCGAAATCCGCAAGCGCAACTTCGTCCGGCCGGACCAGATGCCATACACCACCCAAACAGGCCGGATGTACGATACCGGGGACTTTGCCGGTCATCTGGACACGGCCTTGAGCGTTGCAGACTGGGACGGCTTTGAAGCGCGCCAGGCCGACAGCCGGACGCGCGGGAAGCTGCGCGGCATCGGGATTTGCTCCTATATCGAGGCATGTGCATTTGCGGGCAGTGAGGAAGCAACGCTCGAACTCGGCACCGACGGAACCGTGACCTTGCTGATCGGGACACAGACCAACGGGCAGGGGCACGCAACGGCCTATTCGCAAGTTGTCGCCGAAGGGTTTGGGCTGACCATTGACGATATTCAGGTCATTCAGGGCGATACGGATCTCGTCCGCAAAGGCGGCGGGACCGGCGGATCCCGGTCCATCCCGATCGGCCTGCCGTCCGTACGGGACGCAACCACGACCTTGGTCAAGAAAATCAAGGAACTGGCCGCCGACAGGCTGGAGGCCGGGATCGAAGACCTTGAACTCAGTGAGGGTCTGGTGCGTGTTGTCGGCACCGATCAGCAGGTCACGCTCGCGGAGATAGCGGCAGGAGGCGGCGAGCCTTTGTCAGCCCGGGAAGAGGTGCGCCAGAGCGAGGCAACCTATCCCAATGGCACTCACATCTGTGAACTTGAAATCGATCCTGATACGGGAACGACATCCATAGAAAACTATGTGATTGTTGATGATTTCGGGGTCACGGTGAATCCGCTTCTGTTGGCAGGCCAGGTTCACGGTGGTGCGGTCAACGCGATCAGTCAGGCCCTGTGCGAGCACACTGTATATGACGAGGACGGACAGCTTCTGACCGCCTCTTTGCTTGACTACCAGCTGATCCGGGCCGGGGACCTGCCATCCATTCATTTCGAGACCCGCAATATTCCCTCAACGACAAATGCCATGGGGATCAAAGGGGCGGGGGAAGCTGGCACCATTGGCGGCTGCGCGGCTGTCATGAATGCCGTTCAGCGGGCCTTGAAAGATGGTGCCGGTGTTACGCAGACGGTTGATATGCCCGCAACCCCTTTAAAGGTCTGGGAGCTGATCGGGGCCGCGAAGTAAGTCTCAAAGCTTTGCAAATCAAAAAAGCGCCGGGATTGGCCGGCGCTTTTTCATGTCCGTGGCCTACTCGGCAGGCATGGCATCTGGCGTGACACCTGTCCGTTCATGCTCCCAGATATGCTCTTCAAAGGCGCGCAGACGTTTGTAGACAGAGATCAATTCGACAATTGTGGTCCAGGCGTTGACCAGATACTGGAACGAACTTTCAACCCGGTTGAAGGCCCGCACGATCTGCTGCATGACACCGAGCGTAATGGCACCGCTGACAATGGTTGGCGCTAGCGCCACATAAGGCACGAGCACAGTCGCCTGGAGGTAAGACCAGCGGGCAACGTCGAAATAGAGGTAATGGAAGAACAGGCGGAAATAGTTCTTCCGCACATGTCCAAAAAGTTCGTTGACTGAAGGAGGATCCGCGCGGTCTTCACTGTCTTCGCCATAGACAAGCTCTTTGCGGTAGGCGGCCTCAACTTTCTGGTTATTGAATTCAAGACCTGGAAGCCGGATCCCGACAATCGCGAGCAGCACAGTTCCTGAGGCTGCGGACAGGATTGCAACATAGACGAGAGAATGCTCGACAGGTCCGATCCAGGGCAGCTCAGTAACGTTTTTGGACAGCTCCCAAAGAAGCGGCAGAAACGCGATCAAGGTCATCACCGACCGCATGAAGGACACCCCAAGGCTTTCCATGATCCGCGCAAACCGCATCGTGTCTTCCTGGACGCGCTGTGAGGCGCCCTCGATATGCCGGACAAGTTTCCAGTGCGACATGTAGTAGTTGTTCATGGCTGTGCGCCAACGGAAGATGAAGTGTTTGGTGAAGAAGTCGAGTACCACGGCGATCGCGACATAAAGCGCCGCGATCCAGAAGAATGTCGCAAGTTCCGCCATATATTCTTCTGTAGTCACGCTGCCCGGTTCGGAAAGCGCCTTCTGGATCGTGTCATAGAATGAGCCGAACCACTCGTTGATCTCGACATCCAATTGCACCTTGTACCAGGTGACCCAGAGAATGACGACGGATCCGACCCAGGCCCACAGGAACCACTGGCGGTTTTTGAAGAACGAACGGAACATGGGGCACAGCCTCTCGAATCGTGGTTTGTCGGAATTATAGGCGGCTCAAGGATCGGCGCGAGGCCGGTGTCTCTCATTAAGGCAGTTGTGAAGAGGAATTGACTGTGCTGCTGCAAATTTCGTCAGGTGTTTGCTGCGCAGCAGGCATGTTGTGAACGCATTTGCAATTATGCGTTGCCCAAGCAATACTAAGCCTCAGATAATTACCCCACCCGCTGGTCCTGATTTGTTTGCCATTGCCGTGCCTTGCCGCGCCATAATGCACACACCATTCCGTCACGGCCAACCTGCCCGTTGTTGAACTATTGGATCCGGTCAATTGCACCCGGGCCGAATTTTGCGGCGGAACCTGAAAGTCAATTATGGCCATAAAACGCCTTACTCCCCACTTGGCCGGTCCGCCAGCTCCAACCGGCATGACCCGTCAGGCACCAATGATCGGGATATCGCTGAAGCTCGCATCAACCTTGGCGTTTTTTGTCATGGTGACCGCCTTGAAGATTGCCGCTGACCGTGTGCCGATCGGAGAGCTGGTGTTTGCCCGCAATTTCTTTGGCTTGTTCCCGGTTTTGATCATGGTCGGCCTGCGTCGGGAGTTGGCGCTTGCATTCAAGACCGTGAACCCGGGGCGCCATTTGACCCGTGCAGCCGTCGGCCTGACAGCCATGGTCTGCGGATTTACAAGCTTTCATCTGCTCCCGCTGCCGGATGCGACTGCGCTCGGGTTTGCAACGCCGCTCATGGTGGTGGTGTTTGCGTTCTTCCTGCTCGGGGAACCTGTCCGGATTTACCGCTGGAGCGCCGTTATCGTTGGATTTCTCGGCATTCTGGTGGTTTTGTCTCCGCATCTTGGCGAAACCCATTTCGACAATGACACCACGGTCGGCGCCATTGTGGGGCTGATTGGCGCCTGCTTTGCCGCCCTTGCGATGATTACAGTGCGCAAATTGTGTGAGACGGAGCGGACCTCAACCATCGTGACATGGTTTTCCGGGGCAGCCACCGTGATGGCGCTCCTGACCCTTCCCCTTGGATGGGTGCTGCCGGGCCAGGCGTGGGTCATGCCGGACCTGGAGACCGGGCTTTTGCTGGTCGCTGTTGGCCTGTTCGGCGGCATCGGGCAGATCCTGCTCACCCAGAGCTACCGGTTCGCCGAGGCTTCGACAATCGCCCCCTTCGACTACGTCAATATGCTCTGGGCGATCCTGATCGGCTGGGTGGTCTTTGCCGAAGTGCCAGTCGCTGAAGTGATCGCCGGGTCAGTTATCGTGATTGCCGCCGGTGTCTTTGTCATTTACCGCGAGCACCGTCTGGGCCTGGACCGCACAAAAGACCGCCGTGCGTCATCGCCTTCAAAGTCCTGAGGCCAAGGCCGTCCGTTTTCAGGCGGTCATGGGCAAATCGCGTCTACTGGCCTGTATATTCGAAGCGCTCCACTGGGCTTTTTGTGCCGTCTGGATAGATCAGCTGGACACTGATCGATTGGGTGGAGCCCATCGGCAGTTCGATGTAGGGCTTGTCTTTCAAGACGGCATTGGGATTGGACGGGTCGCATTCATCGAGCTCCCACATCTGGTCAAGCGGGCCATCATTGAGGCCATAAAACACGTAGTCGATCCCGCATTTCCAGGATTCCAGATGCGTGAAGTAAATTAGCTGCTGGCCGTTCCAGTCGCGAAAGGACACCCAACTCGCCTTTGTCACGTCCAGGATTTGTTTGATCTGCTCCGGCGGCATGGATTGTGCGTTTCCATTGGCCGGAAGACTGGCGGTCACCCCAATCAAAAGGGCAAGCCCGTATCTTTTAAATGCGCTCATGGCTGGTCTCCCATCCCAAGATACTGGTTTAAAATGCCTTGAAAGTAATAATGGTCTTTGTGTCCTGAATGCCGTCAATCGGATGGACTTTCTGATTGACGAAATGCCCGATGTCCGCATCGCTTTCGACATAAAACTTCACCAGCAGATCGTAGTCACCGCTGGTTGAATAGACCTCGGAGGCGATCTCCGCGTCAGCAATCGCGTTGGCGACCTGATAGGTCTTCCCCAGCTGGCATTTGATCATAACGAAAAAAGGGGTCATCTGGCACTCCGGCGCTTGCGGTCATGAACGGTTCCCAAGGACATCGCCGATCTGCCGCATCCAGTCAATCGCCCGTCACCCATGGCGTTCACGTTGCCAGCCACAAACACTTGCAATCTGTGCAAAGCCTTGTTAGCTCTCCGGTGTCTCATGGGGGTGCCCGGCGATTGTGGATCGGGCTGAGAGGCAGATGGCCAACTCCTTGAACCTGATCCGGTTTATACCGGCGGAGGGATTTGAGATGATGCTGAAGATCGCTTTTCTTTTCTCACCAGGACCGCAAGACAGCTCCGGCCCCGCAAACACAGGAGCCAGATCATGAGCTTGTCCGTTGCTGCCAGTACGCAGGCATTGTCGGCTGAAAAAGCCGCAAGGCTTTTGGATCGTGTCAGAAAAGCTGCCCCGAGGGTTCATTGTATCACCAATGCGGTGGCACAGCCCTTCACGGCGAACACCTTGCTTGCGCTCGGCGCTGTTCCGTCCATGACGATTGCGCTTGATGAAGTTGCAGGTTTTGCAGCCAGCGCCGATGCGCTGCTGGTCAATCTCGGCACCCTTGATGACGAGCGGCGGCAGGCAATACCGGCAGCCATCAGGGCAGCGAAGGCAGCTGGCCATCCGGTCGTTCTCGATCCGGTTTTCATCGACCGGTCGCCCGGGCGGGCAGACTATGCCCGCGACCTCATGGGAATGGGCTTGGACATCATCAAAGCTAATGAAGCCGAACTCAACGCACTTTTTGACACGCGGGACGGTGTGGACGATGCAATCAGCCGCGGCGCTGTGTTTGCAATCACCGGCGCTGAAGACAAGATCGAAAGCCAGGGCGAAGATTTCCGACTGATCAACGGTCATCAGCTTTTGGTCCGCGTCACCGCAACCGGTTGTGCGGCGGGGGCCGTCCTGGCGGCCTTCAGTGCGCTTGAAGATGACAAGGCGCTGGCCGCTGCGGCCGGCCTGTCGGTTTTCAACATCGCCGGTGAGATTGCCGCAGAGCGATGTGGCGGCCCCGGGACGCTTGTGCCTGAATTGCTGGACGCTCTTTACCAGCTCTCCCCGCAGGATATCGAACGGCGCTTGAAAACGGCTTAAGCCGCCTTTTCCCGCCGGTTTTTCTTCTATCAAGGAGGTTATCATGACCGCTATTGCGGTGACTATTGCAGGATCGGATTCAGGCGGGGGTGCCGGAATTCAGGCGGATCTGAAGTCGTTCTCGGCCAATGGTGTGTTTGGCGCCAGTGTCCTTACGGCATTGACCGCGCAGAACACCAAGGGGGTCTTTGCAATTCACGATGTGCCGCCAGAGTTTGTCCGCGCGCAGATCGATGCTGTCTATTCAGACTTGGAGGTTTCAGCGACGAAGATCGGAATGCTGTCCCGCGTGGAGGTGATCGAGGCAGTGGCCGATGGACTGAAAGCGCATTCGGCTGGCCCGATTGTGCTGGATCCGGTGATGGTAGCGGCCTCCGGCGACCCGCTTCTGGCCGACAGCGCGGTGGCGGGTCTGATTGAAATTCTAGTGCCGCTGGCAGACGTTCTGACCCCGAACCTGCATGAGGCGGCACGGATGCTGTCGGCGGATGTCGCGCAAGATGACGCCGCCATGGAAGACCAGGCGCGAAGACTGCTGGCGCTTGGCCCGAAGTCGGTGCTGCTGAAAGGCGGCCACGGGACGTCGGACGAGAGCGCGGACCTGTTCTTGGCAGCAAGCGGGGAAACCTTCTGGCTCCGGTCTCCTCGAATCGCGACGGTGAACACGCATGGCACCGGATGCTCTTTGTCATCGGCCATTGCAGCCGGACTTGCGAAGGGGCAGCCGGTTGACGAGGTCGTGAGGGCCGCGAAGGCCTACATCCAGTCGGCAATCGCGGCCTCAAATCAGCTGCAGATCGGCCAGGGCCATGGGCCCGTCCATCATTTTCATCACATGTGGAGCTAAATCATGCCTGAAGCAAAACCGGATAACCGTCTCGTTTCCCGCCGGGGTCTTCTGGGCGGGACCGCAGCAGCCGCGGCCGCACTGAGTGCTCCGGTCGCCGCGCAAGGCGATGCATCTATCGAATGGAAAATGGTGACGTCCTGGCCGAAAAATCTCCCGGGACCGGGTGTCACCGCGCAGCGTATTGCGGATCAGGTCGGCAAGATGTCCGGTGGGCGTTTCCGGATACGGCTTTATGCCGCCGGCGAATTGGTCCCGGCCCTCGGTGTGTTTGATGCGGTTTCGGCAGGCACGGCCCAGATGGCCCACACGGCTTCGTTCTTCTGGCAAGGCAAGGTTCCGGCCTCCGTCTTCTTTACCGCGGCGCCCTTTGGTCTCCTGCCGAATGAACACATCAGCTGGATCGAACAGGGCGGCGGCCAGGAGCTGTGGGATAAGCTTTATGCTCCTTTCGGTATCAAGCCTGTCATGGCCGGGAACACCGGTGTTCAAATGGGGGGCTGGTACAAGAAAAAGCTCTCCGGACTTGAGGATCTCAAGGGGCTCAAGATCCGCATGCCCGGACTTGGAGGCGAGGTGATGCGCCGCCTTGGGGCGACCCCGGTCAGTCTGCCGCCGGGCGAGCTCTTTCAGGCGCTTCAGACGGGTGTTTTGGATGCAACGGAATTTCTTGGGCCCTGGTCCGATCGGTCCATGGGGTTCCAGAAAGCGGCATCATTCTACTACACGCCTGGCTTCCATGAGCCCAATGGCACCGGGGAGGCGTTGTTCAATGAAACAGCCCTGAACGGTTTGCCGGAGGATCTGCGGACCATTCTTCTTGAGGCCTGCCGGGCGGAAAATGGCCGTGCGCTTGCCGAAAGCGACTGGCAGAACGCCACAAGCCTCCAAATTCTTCAAGAAAAGGATGGTGTTGAGGTCGTGCCCTATCCGGATGAAATCATCTCGGCTTTGCGCACTGAAACAAAGTCGGTCCTCGAAGCGTTTGCCGATAGTGACCCGGTGAGCCGTGAAATCTACGAAAGCCACGCGGCGGCCCGGGACCGCATGGCGCCTTGGAGCGATGTGGCAATGCGCCGTTTCCTGGCGGCACGGGATGGATCTGTGTAAAGACAGGAGCATCGGGCGTTTGTCAGAAACATTCAGCGATACCCGATCCCTCCCTATTCGATCGGCTCTGGGCGGTAAATCGGGTCTGATTTACCGCCCGCTGATCTAGGCGGCGACAACCTTCTGGCGCTGCTCGCCAAGCCCGCTGATGCCAAGGGTCATGACATCGCCCGGCTGTAGGAACACCGGCGGGTTCATGCCCATGCCGACGCCCGGCGGTGTCCCGGTGGTGACGACGTCACCCGGCTCGAGAACCATAATGCCGGACAAGTAAGCGATGATTTCCGCTATTGGGAAAATCATTGTCGATGTGTTGCCCGTTTGGCGCCGCGTGCCGTTGACATCAAGAAAGATATCGAGGTTCTGGGGATCCGGTATCTCGTCCGTTGTCACCAGATAGGGGCCAAGGGGGCCGAATGTCGGACCGCTTTTGCCCTTGGTCCATTGGCCGCTTCCGCCAAATTGCCAAGTGCGTTCGGAAACATCATTACAAATGAGATACCCGGCAATATGGGCAAAGGCATCGGCCTCGCTGATCTGCCAGGCGCGCTGGCTTACGACAAAAGCAAGCTCTACCTCCCAGTCCAGTTTCGTGCACCCTTTTGGGATGACAACATCGTCATGGGGACCATTGATACTGCTCGGCGCTTTTGAAAAAACGACTGGTTCGCTCGGGATGGGCTGTCCAGCTTCTGCAGCGTGGTCCCTGAAGTTCAGGCCGATTGCAATAAAATGTCCGGGGCGTTTGATCGGGCTGCCAAGCCTGGGGGACCCGGCAACTTGTGGAAGGGCGGCGGGCTCGAGGGCTGCGAGCCGATCCAGCTGGGCGTTGGTGCAGGTATCGCAATCAATGTCAGAGACATGGGCCGACAAGTCACGTAGCACGCCAGCCTCGTCGATCAGTCCCGGTTTTTCGGCCCCTTTTGGACCATAGCGAACCAATTTCATGGCAACTCCTGTTGTTGGAAGCTCAGAGAATGACGGGTGGAGTATGGCCGCGCAAGCCGGTCATGGATCCAGGAAACGGGCGAAGGTGGCCGAAGGTTATGCCCATTCCGTTGCGGTATATGTGTCTTTGCCGCAACGGTCGAAAAACAAAGTAGTTTCCCATATGACGTATTGGTAACTGCTCAAAAAATAGGCATTTGTGTCAGTTTGTGTTCGTAGTGTGACAAATGCCACCGAAATCGGTGATTTGTCGCAGTTTGACGCACCTTTGACCCGAATGTACTCCGAATCGCCCCGTTGATATCGCGCTGCACCATTTTTTTAGGGGGGGCGGTGCCCTGCGATTGCTTATTGTCAACCGCGAGGAACTTAGTCCAACCTTGTCAGCAAATGTCATGATTCCTCCGGGGGGAGGAGGACGGGAGAGAAACGAATGTCGTGGGCAGTAAAAAAATCAGTTCTTCTTACTTCTACCGCAGTAGCGTTGTCGATTGTCGCCACTGCGGCACACGCTGGCGGTTTTGCTCTGCGCGAGCAGAGCAGTTATTACCAGGGAATGTCTTTTGCCGGTAACGGGACAACCGGTGATTCAATCTCTGGTATGTTTTGGAATCCGGCTACAATCACCGGCGCTGGTCACGGCATTACGTTTGAGGGGCATAACACGCTAATTGTGCCGAATGCCGACATTGAAGGCACAAACACACTTGCGGGCGGAGCAGTTGTTGCCCCTTACGATACTGGTGACATCGGCTCTGATGCGTTCATTCCCTCTAGCTACACCGCCATCAATGTGAACGATCAGCTTTACCTGGGCATGTCCATCACGGCTCCCTATGGGTTGTCCACAAAAGTCGAAGATGAGGATTGGACAGGTGCCGGGTACAATCGCTCTTCAAAGGTTTTCTCGATCAATGTAAATCCAATCGTTGGTTGGAAATTTAACGATATGATTTCGGTCGCATTTGGACCTCAAGTGCAGTATGCGGACATACGTTTGACGAATGCGGCACTGTCACCAACTCTGGCGAACCTTCCTGGGCAGACCTTAGCAGGCACCTGAATTGGCGTTGGCGTGACTGCGGGATTGACATTCAAACCGATCGAGTCGACGGAGATCGGGTTGGGCTACCGCTCGGCCATGTTCACTAAGATTGGCGGAAATCTGAACGCTGCTCTCAACCCGGCTGCACCAACGGTTGTTTCAAACACAGACGTCGATACAACCCTGGTAACGCCGGACATGATAACGCTGTCTGCAAAGCACAGTATCACCGAAGATATCCGCGTGCTTGGTACCTTTGAATGGACAAACTGGAGCCGGTTGAAACAGCCTCGCATTACCTCGGCTGCTACTGGGGCCGAAATCACGTCATTGCCCTTCAATTACAACGACGGTTTCTTCCTGGCGCTTGGCGGCGAATATGATTTCAACGATAAGCTGACCCTGCGTGCCGGTGCGGCCTACGAATGGTCCCCGATTGATGAAGAAATCCGCTCTGCGCGTCTTCCCGACAACAACCGGATTTGGGTCAGTGGCGGCGCATCCTATGAATTCAACAAGCACATGTCTTTCGACCTAGCTTATACTCATATTTTCGGGACAGATACGGACATCAACATCGATGCGTCTCATCAAGACTACAGTGCGACGAAAGGCGTCCTGGCGGGCTCCGTCGACTCGTCTGTCGATATTTTGAGTGCGTCTTTCCGGGTTCGCTTCTGATACCAAAAGATCTAAAAAGTTTATGTTTGAGCCGGGGTTTTTGCCCCGGCTTTTTCGTAGCCGGATCAGAATGCGGCGGGGTAGAGGCCACCATCCATCAGGATGTTCTGACCCGTGATATAGCCCGCATGTTTTGAACACAGGAAAGCGCAGGTCTCGCCAAACTCCTCTGCCGTCCCAAAGCGTTTGGCCGGAATCTCAGCGGCTTGCTCCGAACGGACTGTTTCGAGGGACTTGCCAGAGGCCTGAGACATCCTGTCGAAGCCGCCTTTCAGCCGATCCGTATCCATCTTCCCCGGCAGCAGGTTGTTCACGGTAATTCCGTGCGGCGCCAATTGGCGGCAAACCCCGGCCAGAAAAGCGGTCAGGCCGGCCCGCGCGCCGCTGGACAGGTCCAGGCCTTCGATCGGCATTTTCACCGACATTGAGGTGATGTTCACGATCCGGCCAAATCCCCTGGCTTTCATGCCCGGCACAACAGCCTGGATCAGTTCTACGGGTGTGACAAAGTTCTGCACAGCGCCTTCCAAAAGGGCTGCACGGTCAAGTTCGGTGTAGTCCCGCCGGGGCGGGCCGCCATTGTTGTTGACGAGGATATCCGGCGCGTCACACGCCTCCAGAAGCGTCCTTTGCCCCTTCGGCATTGAAACGTCCGCGGCAACCGCTGTCACGGTGACCGGAAATCTGGTGCTCAAAGCAAGGCGCGTTTCTTCAAGAACATCCGTGTTCCGGCCATTGATGACGATGTTGCAGCCTGCTGCGGCCAAAGCCTCCGCGCATCCGCGGCCAAGGCCCTTGCTCGATGCGCAGATAATGGCCGTTTTGCCGGTTAATCCCAGATCCATATCCATCCATTCCTTCTATGGTCATGCTCTTTCTTTTGAGCAGCGCCGCCTGCCTGTCAAATCTTAAGTGCCTCAGCGGAAGCGGAGAACCGTAAAGCGGGTGAATTGCTTTTGCTGTCCGGGTGCCCAAATTTGTAAGACAGGTAATTAACCATGGCCGAAAAGTCGGGGCGGGTGTCATAATAGTGATACCTGAATCGCGTCTAACGCGGCCCAACAGGATTGTGGAGTAGCGCTATGACAACGCCGGAGGCATCTCGGAACTTTCGGGCCTTGTTCATTTCCGACGTCCATCTCGGGACGCGCGGATGCCAGGCGGAATTGCTGCTGGATTTTCTGAAAGACAATGATGCCGAGACGATCTATCTGGTCGGCGACATCGCAGACGGCTGGCGGTTGAAACGGTCTTGGTACTGGCCTCAGCTGCACAATGATGTCGTGCAGAAAATCCTCCGGAAGGGGCGCAAAGGGTCGCGCGTCATTTACATACCTGGAAACCATGACGAGTTTCTGAGGAGTTTCCTCGGCACGCATTTCGGCGGCGTGGAAGTGACGGACAGCATTATCCACGAATCGGCAACGGGTAAACGGTATCTGGTGATCCATGGGGATCAGTTCGACGTTGTTATCCGGCATGCCAAATGGCTCGCCTTTTTCGGCGACAAGGCCTACGTGACGGCGCTAGGCATCAACACTTGGCTCAATGTCATACGCCGGCGGCTGGGACTGACATACTGGTCCTTGTCAGCCTGGGCCAAACTGAAGGTCAAGAACGCCGTTAGCTTTATCGGCCGTTTTGAGGAGGCCCTTTCAGATGAAGCCCGCCGCCAAGGCGTCGAAGGAGTTATTTGCGGCCATATCCACCATGCGGCAGATCGCGACATAAACGGCATTCACTATATCAATACAGGTGATTGGGTCGAAAGCTGCACCGCAGTGGCCGAGCACCATGACGGCACATTCGAGGTGATCCGATGGGCGGAGCAAACCCGGGCAGGGACCGCGCCGGTGAAAACCAAAGAAGAACCGGTCGCTGCATGACTTCCATTCTCATCGTAACAGATGCATGGCATCCGCAGATAAATGGAGTGGTCAGGTCCCTCGAGCGCACCGCAGAAGAACTGGAAAAACTTGGTGTCCGCGTGGAGGTTCTTTCTCCACAGGAATTCCGGACCTTGCCGTGCCCCACCTATCCTGAGATCAGGCTGTCCCTGACCCACAAGGGAGCCGTGCGCCGCATGATCGAGGCGTTCGGATGCGAACATCTGCATATCGCAACCGAGGGGCCGCTTGGGCTATTGGCCGCATCTGTTGCCCGCAAAACGGGCCGGTCCTTCACGACCAGCTACCATACACGGTTTCCTGAATATCTGTCCGCGCGGCTTCCGGTTCCCTTGTCCTGGTCTTACAGCTGGTTGCGGCGTTTTCACAATTCGGCCAATGGCTGCATGGTGGCAACCCGGTCCTTGGAAAATGATCTGCGCGCCCGCGGGTTCGAGAACCTCATGCGCTGGTCCCGTGGGGTCGATGAGGACCTATTCAAGCCCTATGAAGGGTCTGTTCTGCCACCGGATCTGCCGCGCCCGGTTTTCATGTATGTCGGACGGGTTTCCGTTGAGAAAAACATTGAGGCCTTTTTGGATCTCAAGCTGTCCGGGTCCAAGGTCGTTGTCGGCGGCGGTCCGCAGCTGGATCAGCTGCGCCGCGAGTATCCGAACGTCCATTTTACCGGGTCAAAGCTCGGCGAGGAACTTGCCAGGCATTACTCCGACGCGGATGTCTTCGTTTTTCCCTCCCTGACGGACACGTTCGGGAATGTCATGCTTGAGGCGCTTGCCTGCGGTGTTCCGGTTGCCGCTTTCCCGGTCATGGGGCCGCTCGACGTCATCGGTGATACCGGTGCAGGCGTGTTGTCGGAGGACCTTGCGGAGGCGGCCGAGGCAGCCCTCGATATTCCAAGGGATCACTGCCGCAAGATCGCCCTGAACTACACCTGGGCAGCCAGCGCCAAGCAGTTTTTGGATAATTGTGTCGAAGCACGCGATCAGTTTATGCGCGTGCACGAAGCTCCTGCAAAAGCGGCTGAGTGAGAACGCCGCTCTTGAAGCGTGCGCCGTCCTTGACTAGTCATCATCCTGATTGAAAACGGAAGGATGACTGGACATGGCGCACGAAACCCTGAACGAAACCGATCCCAAACAGGACGCCAAGGCCGTTTCCTTTGATGACGTTGTTGCAGCGGCCGGCCGGATCAAAGATGAGGCGGTGCTGACACCGCTGCTTTCCTTTCCGGTTCTCAACGAACGCACAGGGTTTTCTGTCTACATCAAGCCGGAATCCATGCAGCGGACAGGATCCTTTAAGTTCCGGGGTGCCTATAACCGTTTGAGCCAGTTCTCGCCTGCCGAACGCGACAAAGGCGTGGTGGCGTGTTCATCCGGAAACCATGCACAAGGCGTTGCAGCTGCTGCCAAGATCCTCGGTATGCCGGCTACCATCATCATGCCCGCGGATGCTCCGGCCATCAAGCTTGCGCGCACCCGCGCATATGGTGCTGAGGTCATCACATATGACCGGGAACACCAGGACCGGGAAGCAATCGCTGCGGAGATTTGCGCGCGCACAGGGGGCACATTCGTCCACCCATATAACGATGCTTCCGTGATTGCCGGCCAAGGAACAGTTGGGTTGGAGCTGGCTCATCAGGCCAAGGCGCAAGGCGTGGCGCTCGACCGCGTTCTGGCCTGCACAGGCGGCGGCGGATTGTCCAGCGGGATTGCGCTCGCGCTGTCTCAAGACATGCCGGATGCTGTGTTTCACACGGTCGAGCCCGCCGGTTTCGATGACTACAAGCGGTCGCTACAAGCCGGAACGCTTTTGTCCAATGCCGCCAAGACGGGCTCGATCTGCGATGCGCTTTTGTCCGAAAGCCCGGGAGAGATCGGTTTTTCGATTTTGCGCGGAGCCGCAGGCGAAGGGTTGGTCGTGACGGATGAGGAGGTTCTGGAAGCGGTTGCCTTCGCGTTCACCGAGTTGAAGCTGGTCGTTGAGCCGGGTGGCGTCGCGGCTTTGGCTGCCGTCCTGTCGGGCAAGGTCCCCGGATCACCGGAGGCAATGGGGCTGGTATTGACCGGCGGCAATATTGATCCGGATATGCTGCAGATTGCGCTGGCGCGTTAACGCATCATTAGCTCCGACGACTTAAGCAGCAAAATCTTGACCTTACACTCTGCGGATGCAGGGCGGGGCTGTGATTGAGTGAATGAAGTATTCGGATTAGGCATAGGTGTATTGCAGGGAATATCCCTGTTTAAAGTGCCAATATTTCCCGGCGGTATTCGCCGGAAAACATTCCCGTACTTGGTGTTTAATAATCCAGTCGCCCGCGCTCTGGAGTCTTTCGGCAATGCTCTTCGAAGCAGCGATTTTAATGTTTCGTTGAAGGGGCTGATTTACTCTAAAGAGATGTCCTGTCACGCATTTCTTAATTGAGGGATCGAAATGCCGAGCCATAGCTTAAGTGACCGTTTGCGCTTCTTCCGGTTCACGGACGAGGACAGAAGCCTGGCCAAGTCCATTTGGCCTGACATAAAGGCGGCGCTCCCCGGCATCCTGGACGGGTTTTACGCGCATGTGAAAACGGTTCCGCACTTGGCGGATATGGTTGGAAACCAGCAGCAAAGACTTGTTGCGGCTCAGATGGCTCATTGGGAAGTCCTGTTTCATCAAGGTCCGGGTGAGGAATACCTCAAAAAGGCTGTCCGCATCGGGCTGGCCCATGTCCGGATCGGCCTTGATCCGAGCTGGTATATTGGTGGTTACTCCTTCGCCCAGACCGAGCTTACGGATGTCATCATGGCCAAGCGGTTCCTGTCCGGAAGCAAGAAGCAGAAGGCGCTGTCAGTGGTGACCAAGCTGGTCATGCTGGACATGGATATTGCCGTGTCGACCTATCATGAAACCATGGTGAATGCGGCCGATACCCGCGAGAAGAACCTGAAGGACGCGATCAAGGCGTTTGAAGGCGTGCTGGGCAGCACGACGAAGACGCTCGGCGCTGCGTCGAACGACCTTGAACAGTCTTCCGGGGATCTTGGCCGTGAGACGTCCGCGATTTCATCGCGGGTTCTGGCGATGGATGCGTCTTCTGCCGAAACCTCCAGCGGTGTGCAGTCGAGCGCAACAGCGACGGAAGAGATGTCGGCTTCCATCATTGAGATCGGGCGCCAGGCCGGACAATCCCGCGAAATGGCACAGCAAGCTGTGGCCGGCGCACAAAGCACCAACGATTCCGTCACCAAACTGGCAACCTTTGCAGAGCAGGTCGGGTCCGTAATCGGCCTGATTTCCGACATTGCAGGGCAAACCAACCTTCTGGCGCTCAACGCGACCATTGAAGCGGCCCGGGCAGGGGAAATGGGCAAGGGCTTTGCGGTTGTCGCTGCCGAAGTCAAGGAGCTGGCCAGCCAGACCACCAAGGCGACTGAAGAGATCACGGAACAGATCGCCGCGATCCAGGAAGCAACACAGCAATCTGTTCAGGATATCGATGGCATAACGTCCATTATCAATGAGCTTGCCGAGATCGCGACGAGCATTGCCAATGCGGTTGATCAGCAATCGGCCGCCACTGCAGAAATTTCGTCTAGTGTTCAAATCGCGGCCCAAGGCACCCAGGCATTCACCGATGAAATTGGTGCCGTCCGGGATTCGGTGACGTCTCTGGACGGGACCGTTGGAACGATCCATGAAATGTCCCGGGCGCTCAAGACTCAGTCCGACCGGCTCGGAGATGAGGCCGACCAGTTCTTCCAGAGAATTCAAGCGGGCTGACAGCCGTTTGGGCGAATTGGCGGGTGATTTACCCGGCAATCTGCCCGTCCCGTTCAATGCAAAAAAGCGTGTTCACCGGAACACGCTTTTTTAAATTCGGTATATTGATTAGTAGGCGTTAAACCTGCTCACCCTAGTTGAAGAGCGCCTGGCGTTCCGCTTCGGACAGGTCGGCCAACGGATCGGCAGCATCGTCTTCCGCCTTTTCCTCGGTCATTTCCCATTCGATATCTGCCTCTGCCTCGGCTACATCAGCTTCGTTCTCGCCGCTGTCTTCCGCAACCTCGGTGTCAAAGAGCTTTTCAATGGCAGCTTCATCCAACATGGCTTCCGGATCGTTGCCTTCGAACGGGTCATCATCTTCAATGGGGTCGTCGGCAGCTTCAGGCTCGGAAGGGGCTGAGGCGAACATGTCGTCGATGGCGGCTGCGTCCATCGGCTCGCCGCCGCCAGCCATCAGGGCTTCAATGTCCGCTTCGCTGGCATGTACCGGTGTGTTGTCCTGTGAAGGGTCGGATGAACCGGACTCAGCACCGGTTACCTTGATTGCTGCGTCGAAGACGTCTTCGCTGACCGCCATCAACTCATCGACGCTACCTTGGGACACGCCGGCGCCAGCGCGCTGCGGGCCGTTCAGCAGGTGCGCATCCGGGCGGCTGTCGACCGGGCCGGCCATATCTCCAGCTTCCAGGTCCTCAATGCCCCAGATGTTGATCATCAGGTTGATCCGGCTCTCCAGATAGCGGAGCACCTGCACCACCTTGTTGGTTCTCTGGCCCGTCAGATCCTGGAAGGAGCAGGCCATGAAGATCTCCGTGGCCTTAGCATCAATGTCGTCACAGGTGGCGTCATCCGCACCGTTCTCGCGCAGGACCCAAGCCTTTTCCTGAATTTGCTCAGCAGCTTCCAGAATGGATTGAGTTGCGCCTTCTGTCTGCGTGACGATTGCGTCGAGCTCGTGCGAAGCGTCAACGAATCGGTTGCTCTCGTCGCCCTCGGCCTTGATGTTCGCAATCTCGGATTTCGTCCGCTCGATCGCCTCATGCATGTCCGCAATATCAAGACGGATCTTGTCGAGATCCGGTACCTTGCGCTGACGGGTTACGACCTTCTCAAGGCGATGGATCGCCCCCAGGATTTCCGTGGTTTCCGGCGTTTTATGCCGGTTCAGGAACTCCTTGAGAAACCGTCGCCCACGATCGGATTCCATCAGGGTCTGTTCGAGAGTCTGATATTCAGCATCGCTGATCAGCTCTGGTTCTTCCTGTTTTGCTTCCGCTTTCATATGGACGCGAATCTCGACTAAGTTATGGTTATTCGCTGCCTTTTCAGAGCAACATCTTCATTAAGGTAAGTCGAAAAACGTTAATATCCTTTATACCAAGAACTCCTGATAAGACGTGATATGAACCAATCCGGCCCGGCCATAAACGTGCGTGTTTCGGCACTCTTTGCATGCCACTTCTTTGGAATCGGGCTTTTTCTGCCCTTTTTTCCGGTTGTGCTTGAGTTGCGCGGCTTGAACGCGCAGCAGATCGGGCTGGTCCTTGGAACCGGTATTTTTCTGCAAATATGTGCCAATCCGCTGCTGACGAATATTTCGGACAGGACCGGGCACCGCCGGTATTCGATCCTGGCTTACGCATTGCTTGCAGCAGTGTTCATGGCGTTGTTTTCCGCTGCCGCAGGGTTCTTGTTTCTTGCCGCGGCTGCCATCGCCTACATGGTCTTCAAGGCGCCCGTTTTACCGCTGAGCGATGCCTATGCCCTGGATGTCTCGCGCAACACCGGTGCCGATTATGCCAGGATGCGGCTTTGGGGCTCCGCAGGCTTCGTTGCCGCCAATCTAATCGGCGGTAACCTTGCGACCGAAACAGGCTCCTGGCTGATGCTGGTCCTGATCGCGGTCTCCTGCATGGCAACCGGCGCGGTTGTTTTGTCGCTGCCGCGGCAGCGACGCAGGAAAAAGGGGCATGAAGAACCGGCCGATACGGGGGGAAACACACCGTTCCGGACGATCTGGTTCTGGCCGGTTCTGGTGCTGCTTGGCCTGTTTCAGGCAACGCACTCGGCATTTTACGGGTTTGGCACCCTTTACTGGCAGGCCAATGGCGTTGCCGACATGGCCATTGGCTGGTTGTGGGCAATTGGGGTGATTGCGGAAATCGCGTTGTTCACGATTGCCGGAAAATTGGCCAACCGGTTTGACCCGTCCTTGTTTTTGATCGCGGCCGGAATTGCCGCCATCATCCGGTGGGGGCTGTTTCCCTTGGCCGATACCTTTCTGTCAATGGCCGCTTTGCAGATCTTGCATGGCCTGACCTTCGGGGCGGCTCATTTGGGCGCCGTCGCCATCCTGGCAAAGGTTGTCCCGAGCCGCTGGGCCGGTACCGGGCAGGGGCTATTGTCCACGTCTATCGGCATTCAAATGTCGATTGGGTTGAGCGTTTCCGGCTGGCTGTATGCAGCTGATGTCAACGCGCCGTTCTACGCCATGTCAATGATCTCGGTCGTTGGAACATTGGCCATGATCGCGCTCACTCCGATGGTGCGGCAGCGGATGGCGGAGACAGCCGCTGAGGGTAATGCATAACGTTGCTTCATCCACGGATATTCTGAATTCCGAGTTTCACTGAAACGGAGCCAGAACAATCCGCTCTTAATTGAAAGAACAGCGGAG
Source organism: Roseibium denhamense (assembly GCF_009711415.1). Taxonomy (GTDB): domain Bacteria; phylum Pseudomonadota; class Alphaproteobacteria; order Rhizobiales; family Stappiaceae; genus Roseibium; species Roseibium denhamense. Next base: position 40,149 of record NZ_SMLZ01000104.1, on the reverse strand, counting down.
CGCTTTTCCTCTGTTCTTCCCATGCGTTGGCGGACATATTCTTGGCGTCAGCCCCACAGTTCCGGCCGCGGCGGATGCAGGATGCTGCCTTCAAACGTTAGACCGGGTGAGCGGTCCTGCGAAAGCAGCAGGGGACCATCCAGATCAACAAAGTCGGCATGCTGGGCCAGCAAAACGGCAGGCGCCATCGCCAGCGATGTTCCGAGCATGCAGCCAATCATGATCTTGAAATTGTCAGCCTTTGCCTTTTCGAGAAGATCCAGTGCCGCTGTCAGACCACCTGCCTTGTCCAGCTTGATGTTCACCGCATCATACTTGGCGCGCAGACCGTCAATTCCGCTTCCCGGGTGCAGGCTCTCATCAGCGCAAATTGTCACGGAAGTGTTGAGCCCCGCCAGCATGCCGTCGGCTTTAGAGGGCAGCGGTTGTTCGATCAGGGCAACGCCGGCAGCTTCACACGCGGCCATATTCGCCTCAAAGCAGGTGTCATCCCAGGCCTCGTTGGCATCCACGATCAAGGTGCTGTCTGGTGCCGCTTGCCGCACGGCTGCGATCCGCAGATCATCTCCTGCACCGCCGAGTTTCACTTTCAGGAGTGGACGGTGCGCTGCCGCCGCCGTCTTTTGCGCCATGATTTCGGGCGTGTCGACACTGATTGTGAAGGCCGTTGTCAGAGGTTCCAAAGCACCAAGCCCTGCCAATCCGGCAGCTGATGTTCCGGCTTTCTTGGCTTCCATATCCCACATGGCACAGTCGACCGCATTGCGGGCCGCGCCTGCCGGCATTGCCTCCAAGAGCGCGCTTCTTGAAAGTCCCTCGCGCAGGCGCGGGGCGATTTCGCCGATCTGCGTTTGCACACTCTCTACGGTTTCGCCATAGCGGGGGTAGGGAACGCACTCGCCGCGCCCAACAAAGGGGCCGTCTTCCAACTGGACGACCACGACCTTGGCATGTGTGCGGGTTTCGCGGGAAATCTTGAAGCCGCCGGCGATTTCGAACTGTTCGGCCTCGAAAAGCACATCCATACTCATGGGGCACCGAATTCCGCAGACACCTTGTCGACAATGGTCTCCATTCCGAAGCGAACCGGGTCGGTTGCAGGCAGACCGTGTTTTTCTCCGACTTTTGCGAGATAGGCCAGTGCTTCATCCTCATCCAGCGCTGCGGTGTTGACCGCGATCCCGATACAGCGGATGTCCGGATTGGTCAGCTTGCCGCACTGGATCGTCATGTCGATGACGTCCTGAATGCTGGGCAGCGGAGTGTCGACACCGCGCATGGTCTTCCGGGTGGGTTCATGGCACACGATAAAAGCGTCGGGCTGGGACCCGTGCAGAAGCCCGAGCGTCACACCGGCAAAGGACGGATGGAAAAGGGAGCCTTGTCCTTCGATAATCTGCCAATGGGACGGATCCGTTTCCGGAGACAACCATTCTGCGGCTCCCGAGATGAAGTCGGCAATCACAGCATCCAATGCGGCGCCACGGCCGGAAATGAAAACACCGGTCTGACCGGTGGCGCAGAACGAGCTGGTGTAGCCGCGATCATTCATGGCCTTATCCATGGCAAGAGCGGTGTATTTCTTGCCGACCGAACAATCCGTGCCAACCGCGAGAATTCTTTTGCCACTGCGTTTGGTGCCCTTGCCGGTCGCGAAACTTGTCGTGTTGTGGCGAACATCATGCAGTTGGCGGCCGTTCTTCTCCGCAGCTTCCTTGATCGCCAGAATGCTCCCGAGGCGCACATGCAGGCCGGACGCAACATCAAGACCGCTGTTCAAAGCCTCTACGATCGATTCGACCCAGTTTTCAGGCAGACGCCCGCCGGCATTCACGGCACCGATGATAAGGGTCTTTGCACCACCTTCGGCGCCTTCTGAAATTGTCATGTCCGGAAGCCCGGTATCGGCGGCACAGCCGGGCATACGGACCTGGCCAAGGCACCAGTCCTTGCGCCAGTCCACGATGCCGATCGCGGTCTTGGCCGCGAGGGCATCCGGGACATCACCAAGAAACAGAAGATAGGGACGCGCAATTTCCATGGAGAGAGCTTTCAAGTGGCTGCTGGACGTAAAACTTCTCCATCAGGTATAGGAGGGGAAGGGAACAAGCGGCAAGAGGGCAGTCCGCCAGAATGGCATTCTTGGAAAAAAACGTCGCGCCGGAATTGAATCTGGAGCCGGATGGGCCGGATCACCAGTATCTGTCGCTCTGCGGCGACTGGACGGTGAGCACTCTTGCCGAGGCGGAGGCCGGGATCAAGGAGCTGGCCGTTGCCAAGGACCGGCTGACCTGCATTGACGTATCCAAGATCGTGAATCTGGACACAAGCGGAGCCTGGCTGATCCACCGGACGCGTGGACGGCTGGAGTTTGCCGGCCGGAAGGTGGAGCTGACAGGACTGACCCCGGAACGCAAGGATCTGTTCCACAAGATCGAGCACTATCATCCGCCCAATTACAAACCCGAACGATCCAGTCTGAGCATTGTCGGCTTTCTGGAAGCAACCGGCCGGCAGATGGTGGAGGCCGCCAAAGATGGCATGGCCATGCTCCACATCCTGGGGTCGCTGGGTCTGGTCATTTCGACGGTGCTCCTACAACCGAAGCGGCTGCGCAGCATCTCTATTGCTGTCCAGTTCGACCGCAGCTGCATCGGGGCGGTGCCAATCGTTGCTCTGATGAGCTTTCTGATCGGTGCCATTATTTCCCAGCAGGGCGGTTTTTATCTCAAGCAGTTCGGTGCGGATATTTTTGTGGTGGATCTGGCCGGTATTCTGGTCTTGCGGGAAATCGGGGTCATCCTGACGGCGATCATGGTCGCGGGCCGGTCGGGTTCGGCGTTTACGGCCGAACTTGGCGCCATGCGGATGCAGGAAGAGGTCGATGCTTTGCATGTGATTGGCCTGAGTGTGACCGAAGTTCTGGTCTTGCCGCGCATCCTGGCGTTGATGATTGCCCTTCCGATCCTGACCTTCATTGCCAATATGTCCGCCCTTTTCGGGTCGGGCCTTGTGACCTGGGCTTATCTTGACATTCCGCCAGCAGCGTTTCTGGCTCAGTTGCAAGCCGCCATTACGGTGGATACGCTGGTCGCCGGGCTGGTCAAAGCCCCATTTATGGCGCTGATTATCGGCCTCATTGCGTGCGTCGAAGGTCTCAAGGTTGAGGGATCGTCTGAATCACTCGGCCGTCACACGACCATGTCCGTTGTGAAAGCCATTTTCCTTGTAATCGTCGTAGACGGTTTCTTCGCCGTCTTCTTCGCGGCCATTGGAGTTTGATGACGCCGATGCAATCCACGGACGTTGCCACCAAGGCGCCGGAAAGCATGACAGACCCGGAGCGGGGTGTTCTTTTGTCTGTCCGGGGTGTGACGGTTGGCTTTGGCTCCAAGATCATTCTTAAGGACCTCGATCTTGACGTGAACAGCGGCGAGGTTCTCGGGTTTGTCGGGGGCTCGGGAACAGGCAAATCGGTGCTGATGCGGACCATTTTGGGCCTGACGCCGAAGAGAGCCGGACGGATTTCGGTTTTCGGGCACGATCTGTCCAAGGCGAACCGGCGCGAGCGGCTCATGATCGAGCGCCGCTGGGGCGTTCTGTTTCAGCAGGGCGCACTCTTTTCCTCCCTGACGGTCAAGCAGAACATTCAAGTCCCGATGCGCGAACACCTGAAGCTGTCACCGCGGCTAATGGATGAGCTGGCAAGCCTGAAGCTTGAACTGGTCGGCCTGCCACAGGATGCGGCCGATAAATTTCCGTCTGAGTTGTCGGGCGGCATGGTGAAACGCGCCAGTTTGGCCCGCGCCCTTGCGCTTGATCCGGATTTGGTGTTTCTGGATGAGCCAACCTCTGGGCTTGATCCCATTGGGGCGGCAGCGTTTGATTCTTTGATTGATAATCTCAGCTCTACGCTGGGATTGACTGTTTACATGGTGACCCACGACCTCGACAGTCTGCATTCCATTTGCGACCGGATTGCTGTTCTTGGGAATAAACGCGTCCTGGCGATCGGAACGCTGGACGATATGATGAAAAATGATGACCCATGGATTACGTCTTATTTCCGGGGTGAACGGGCCTTACGGCGGACTTGAGGTTGGACTGAATGGAAACCCGCGCAAATTACATACTGATCGGTGCCTTTATGGTAGCGACTCTGATCGGTGCGTTCGGGTTTGTTTACTGGCTCGCAGTCACCGCTGAGTCGCGCCAGAATGTTGAGGTGAAGATCCTCTATCCGGGGCCGGTGACCGGCTTGCCGGTTGGCGGTCAGGTGCTCTTCAACGGGATCCGGGTCGGAGACGTAAAATCGCTCGACTTTGCGCCCGGCGATCCTACCAAAGTTGTTGCAACTGTCGGCATCAGGCCGAGCACGCCGCTGCGCGAAGACACCAAAGCGACATTGAATTTTACGGGTTTGACGGGGGTCGCCTATGTCGATCTGAGCGGCGGTACGTCCGATTCCCCTTTGCTCCTTGGCCAGAACAACGGGAAAATTCCGGTCATCGAAGCGGACCGGTCGTTCTTTGACGATATTGTTGATGGGGCGCGCGACGTCCTTAAGCGGGCGGATTCAACCATGAAAACGGTTGATGACCTGCTGAAGGAAAACAGCCCGGCAATCGCCCAGACGATCCAGAATGTCGAGACCTTCTCCGGCGCGCTCGCTTCCAACTCCGATGGCGTTGAAGACTTCATGGCAAGCATCGGGCGGGCATCCGACGCCTTCAGCAGCCTGTCGGGCCGCATGGAAGGCCTGGTTGAGGAAGGCGAGCGGCTGCTGGCGGCTGTGCCTTCCGACAAGGTGACCTTGATTGTCGATGACCTGAGCAAATTTTCTGAGAGCCTCGGCAAAGCGGGTGATGATATTGACCTACTGATGTCTGATGCCCAAAGCGCGGCTCAGGAGCTGGAAGACTTTACAAAGCGCTTGAATGAAGGCTTCGGGCATGTTCAAGGCATTGTTCAAGCGGTCAAGCCTGAAGACATCGAGAAAGTTATGGCGGGCGCAGCGTCGCTTGGCGCATTGCTGGAGGAGCGCACGGACGATATCGACCGGTTGATCGTGTCCACCAGCGAAACCATGCAGAATGTCAACGAGATCGTGTCAATCGTGCAGGAGCGCGAAGGGGCCATCACGGACATTCTGGAGGGCAGCCGGGATGTTGTTCTCAAGGTCGATGGAATTGTAACGCGCGGGGTCGAGATCGCAGCTGCCATCGATCCTTTGCAGATCGAGGGTGTGGTCAACTCCGTTAGCGCTTTTGCGGAAGGGCTGAACCTGTCCCTGGAACGCGTGGATGCAATCGTCGACAGCGTGGACCCGGACAAGGTCGGGCAGGCTGTGGATGGGGTGACGGCGGTTATCGACAACATCAATAATCAGCAGAGCCAGATCAACGAGATCATCGCCTCGACCAAGTCCACAGTGCAGAATTTTGAGGCCGTTTCTGCAACGGTGCGGGGGCAGGACGACCGGATTGCTGCTTTGATTACCGACGTTCAGGCCGCCGCCGAACGGTTTGCCGCAACCCTTGGAACGGCGGACGACCTGTTGCAGGCGATTGATCCTGCAAGGGTTGCCAATATTGTTGGGTCTGTCGAAACGGCTGCTGCCGGGCTTTCCAATCCAGAGGATGGGATTCCGGCGATCCTGCAGAGCGCGCGCACCGCTGCCGACAATGTTCAGCAGATGACGGAAGACCTGAGCAAGCGGACGCCGGATGTTGACCAAATCATCACAGATGCCAAGCAAATGACGGCAACGCTGAATTCAACATCGGTGCGGGTTGAAAGTCTGATCGAGAAAGTCTCGGAGATGGTTGACGGAGACGGTGAAGGCCTGATCAAGGAGGCAACGCTTGCCGCGCAAGCGATCCGGAAAGTCGCTGTTGCGTTTGAAAGCCGGGCGGATTCTATTGCTGGCGGATTGTCCAAGTTCGCGACACAGGGGTCTGCCGATTTTGCGTCCGCGCTTGCCCAGGTCAACCGGACACTGGTTTCCATCCAGCGGGCGGCGGAAAGTTTCGAGCGCAGCCCCAACCGGGTGATATTCGGCGGGGAAGACGTGCCGACCTATAACGGCGCGCGCCGGCGTTAAGAGTGTGAAGTGAAGGGCTGGGAATGACGAAAGCAAGCACAGACATGACCCGCCGCGGGGTGCTGGGCGCCCTTGGCCTTGGGGTGCTCGTGTCGGGCTGCGCAAGCTCCGGTCCTTCCGCGTTTTATAGTCTAGAAGCCGGCAATGTTGGTGGACTGACAGGACGGTCAAGCCGGGTACAGGTTCTCGTGGCGGCACCCCGTGCCCTCAAGGCCCTGGATACCAGTTATATTGCTGTTGTCGACGACGGGCCTGTCTACAGCTATTTTCCTGCGGTTGCCTGGGCTGACACCCTTCCCAATGTGGTGCAGTTGAAGCTGGTGGAAACGCTTCAGAACACCGGGCGTTTGCGTGGCGTTGGCCTTCCAGGTGACGGTCTGCTGATTGACTATCAATTGCAGACCGACATCCGTAAGTTTGAGCTCCGGGTCGGTGGCGCCAATAGGGCCGTGGTCGAAATCGCGGCCCGTGTCGTTAATGATCGCAATGGACGGACTGTTGCAACCCGGGTGTTCCGGGCAGATACCCCATCCGGGAGCACGGACGTGTCAAAGGCCGTTGAGGCGATGAACACGTCAGCGGACAAGGTGTTTGCCGAAATGGCCGCCTGGACCCTGCAAAACGTGTAATCCTGAAGTTAGATCAGCGGACGGTGAATCGGACCCGATTTACCGTCAAAGGCAGATTGATCCCGCGATGGTCGCGGGTCCCTGCGTGTTTGCCGCATAACGCCCGAGGATCTAAAGCAGCATCAACGACAGGGACGGGACGGCGATCAAAAGCGCCAGCCGCGCAATGTCGGCTGCCCAAAAAGGCAAGATGCCGGCGAACATGGTCCGCAGGGGGACGTCCGTCAGCACCGAACGCAGGACAAAGACGTTCAAACCAATCGGCGGTGAGATCAGGCTGATCTCGGTCACAACGACCACAACAATCCCGAACCAGATCACGACCATTTCCGGATCACTCAAGATCCCCGTGCCGAAGTCGAGGGACGCTACCAGCGGAAAGAAGACCGGGACTGTCAGAAGGATCATGGACAGGCTTTCAAGCACGGCTCCCAGGATCACATAGATCAACACCAGCACCAGCATCACCACGTAGGCGTTAACATCCAGCGTCTCAACGAAGGCGAGAAGTGCATCCGGAACCCCGGCATAGCTGATGAAATTGGAAAAGACCTCAGCACCGATGATGATCGCAAAGATCATGGCGGTGGTCCGCGCGCAGCTCAGGCAGGCGCTGTAAAGCTTAGAGAAGGTCAGCCCGCCGGAGAAGAACGCAATCAACAGAGCGACCGCAGCGCCGATTGCGGCAGCTTCCGTCGGTGTGAAGAAGCTGCCGTAAATGCCAACCATGATGATGGCGAAGAGGCCGAGGACCGCCAGAACCCCATAAAGGTCCTGTTTCTTGACCTGAACGCCATCCGCGGTTGACGGCGCAAGCTCTGGCTTCACAAGAACGGTCAGATAAACAGCAATCAGGTAAAACACGACTCCGATCAGGCCAGGCAAAATGCCAGCGACGAACAGTTTCCCGATATCCGCTTCGGTCAACAAGCCGTAGATGATCAGGATGACGCTCGGCGGGATCAAGATCCCGAGCGTACCTCCGGCGGCAATCGATCCGGTGGCAAGACTGTCGGCGTAGCCCGCCTTGCGCATGGATGGCATGGCCACTTTCGACATGGTCGCAGCCGTTGCAAGCGATGAGCCGCAAACGGCCGAAAATCCGCCACAGGCGACGATGGATGCCATGGCAAGCCCGCCTCGCATCCGGTGCAACAAAGCATGTGCGGTCGTAAACAGCGATTGGCTCACACCGGAAATAGTCAGCAGATTGCCCATCAAAATGAACAGGGGGATGACGGAAAGTGTGTAGGAGAGGCCGGTCTCGAATGCGGCATTTCCCAGCAGATTGAAGGCCGCGTTCCAGTTTCGCAGAACGGCAAATCCGGCCGTGCCGACGATGATCATCGCGATTGCGATTGGGACACGCACCAGCACAAGCGCGAACAATGCGCCAAATCCGATCAGGGCTTCCAGCACGATCAGGCCTCTTTGCGAATACGGGAAATGGACCAGGTAACAGCCGCAAAGGCTGAGAGCGCGAAGGACGCCGCTCCAAGCCAGCCGGCAAGCGCTAAAGGGATCTCCAGGGAATCGGTCACGGTACCGCGCCTCTGAAGTTTTTCGGCATGATCAACAAGTTCGAGTGCGATCATGAGAAAGGTGCCAGCGGTTGCAATTCCCGCAAGGGCCGCGCCAAACAGCTTCAATGATTTGCTTTTGACCCCGTCGAGAAGCTCAACTTCGATATGCTCACCCGCACCCGTTGTCAGGGGGAGCGCACAGAAAATCAGGGCGGCCAGCAAAAGCTGCGTCAGTTCATAAGCCCCGGACACGGGACTGTTGAAAAAGTAGCGGGCGATGACATCGACGGTCGTCAGCCCGATCAAGGCGGCCAGGATAAGAAGACAGGCCCCTCCGAGAAGGCGAGAGACCCAACGCTGGATGGTGTGGCGCCAGTCCGGCGCCTTCGCCTCGGGTCTCTCTTCCATGGTTAGTTGCTAACGCCTGTTTGAGCCCGGAACTCGGCAAGGGCTCCGGCACCGTCAAACCCGGTCTCCTGGACCGCATCAGCCCAGGCGGCCTCGTGTTTGGCCGCAAGTTCGCGGATGGCGTCAAGGACAGGCGTCGGCGCGTCATAGACCTCGATATCCTTGTCGGCGATATAGTCCGCGCCCCGTGCGTCAGCGGCGTCCCATACGCCCCCGGCAAGTTCCGCGAGTGCTTCGCCGGAGACGGCCTCGATTGCGGCCTGGTCTTCCTCGGAAATGCCGTCCCAGATGTCCTCGTTCATGACGAGGAACCAGGACGTGTTGTAGATCCCGCCCGGCACCTTCATGGAGTATTTGATGTGGTCGGTCAGATTGAAGGCCTGAAGCGCTTCCACTGGGAAGGTAACGCCGTCGATCACGCCGCGCGAGAGTTTTTCAAACACTTCGCCCGGGCCCATGAATTGGGTCGTGATGCCCACGTCCTGGGAAAGGTCGGCGATGTACCCGCCAGGTGTGCGGATCTTGAGGCCGCCAAAGTCTTCAAGCGCTTCAATCTTGCGCTGATTGTTGTGGAACATTCCCGGTCCGTGCACCCATAGCCCGAGCAGCTTGGTGCCTTGGTGTTCCGCCTGCGCGTCTAGCGTGCCGCCATAAACGGACCAGTAGGCCTTAGAGCCGTCTGTTGCCGTATCCCCGAGGAAGGAGAACTGCCCAATGCGGGATCTCAGGAAGCGGTCGTCCTTGGTGAAGGAATGCAGGCCGTACGTGATATCGGCAACGCCGTCCGCTGCAAGATCATAGTGGGCCGGGGGCGCGCCAAGCGGCTTCGGCAGGATCCGGACGGTGACACGGCCATCTGTCGCCTCGGACACCTGTTCAGCCCAAGGCTCCATAACACCAACCACAATCGGGTGTTTCGGCGGAAGCCAGGACGACAAAACAAGTTCGTCGGCATATGAAGCTGCGGTGAAACCTGTCAGCGCGGCGGTCGCAACCCCTGCCATCAGGGCGAATGATTTGAATGTGTTCACGGTTTCCTCCTCCCGTTAAGCGGCTGGTCTCTTGTCTATCGTGGAAGAGCGTCACCCGCGGCTCTTCAAAATAGTTGCATATGAAACCAAGTCAATCGTAAAGTATGACGGAAAGCCTGAAAACAAAAGCAGGGCGCATACTGATGCCAAAGCCGTCTTCGCCAGACACCAGTCTCTGCGATAAAACGCCTATACCGCCGGAGGAAACGGATTTCAGGCCGCAAGACTTTAATCTTGAAACGTTCTTTCCTTACCTTGTGCGCGTGTTTTATTCCGACGTGACACAGGCTCTGTCCTCGGTCTATCAGCGCGACTATGGAATGATGCCGGCGGAGTGGCGCACGATGGCCATTTTGGGGTCCGCGCCAGCAGGTCTTCAGGCAAGCGAAATCGTCACCCGTTCCAGCATGGACAAGGTTGTTGTCAGCCGTGCCGTCAAACGCATGGAGGAGCGCGGATTTCTGCTGCGGGAGAGCAATGCAGCCGATGGGCGGAGCTTCCTGTTGAAGCTGTCTGACAGCGGACGGGCGGCTTTTGAGGATCTTGCGCCGAAGTTGCTCAAGGTTGAGCGGGAAATGCTGGAAGGCTTATCGGCTGCGGATGTCGACACGATCTTGAGCATCATGCAACGGATCCGGGGCAATTTGGCCAGGCACGTGGATGCTGGCACAGGGGAAGCCTGACCGTCTACCGGATATGTTTGTTCATGGGATTTGAATCAAAAAAGGCGGCCAACCGGCCGCCTTTTTGATTTTTATGAAGTACGCCTTAGTCCAGGCGCCCGCTCGCATGGGCCAGCATGGTGTACACCTTGCCGGTATCCGAGGTGAGGTAGGTTTGACCCAGCATATTGTCCCGGTCGTTGCGGGCAACTTGTGACAGCAATTGCTCGAAGTCCGCGACATAGCGTTCAACGGCGGTCCGGAATTCAGGGTCGCGCGCGTATTTCTGACGGATTTCGTCAAAGGTCTGCTGTCCCTGCAAGGTATAGAGCCGGCGGGTGAACACATGACGCTCACCGTTGCGGTAGCGTGCCCAAAGATCCACGAAGGTCTCGTGGTCGATCGCGCGTGCGATATCAACGGACAGGGAGTTCAGGCTCTCCACCGTGTGCAAGGCAGGGCGTGCCTCCTGCGTGTCCGAATTGGCATCATCGTCGCGTGAGGCGCGGCGCAGAAGATCCGCAACCCAGCCCTTGCCGCCGGACGCACCCCTGTCTGCCGGGGCCGGTTGGGCCTGCGGGGGGCGCTGTGCTGAGACACTTGGCTGCGGCGCAGCAGGACGCGGTTGTGCCGGAGCCTGGCTGTAGGTGCTTGGCGCTGGCTGCGCGGCCGGGGCTTGCTGAACCGGAGCTGCGCTTGCTGTGGCTGCGGCAGCCTGTGGGCGCGAGATGTCGAGCGCATTGGACTGCTTGGCGACAATCTCAGACAGTTCGGTGAGGGCGCGGACCTGCTCGTTCACGACCTTGCGGAGGGCCGCGGAAGATTCTTCGGCCTCATCCGGCAGGTTCAATACACCTTGCTTCAGTTCATTGCGGGTTGCTTCCAGCTCGCGGTGAACATCGCGGGCCACGTCACGCATGCGGGCCGCCGCATCGTTAAAGCGCTCCGAGGCGTCGCTGACCGTGCGGGTCATTTCCGAAATGATGTCGTCCTGAGCCGAGCGGATCGCATCGCGTGCCTTCTGGCCTTCCATTCCGGCGGTCAGACGCATGGATTCGAACTGCTCAGCAACCTGCTTGGAGGCAGCTTCAGCCGCGGCACTCAGCATGCCAGCTGCTTCACGGGCCTTGTCATCCGCCGTTTCCAGCGTCACGGACAAGGTCTGGGTGAAGGTCCGCATGAGCGTGTCGACAGCTTCTGTTTTGGCTAGCAGCGTGTCGGCCACGTCCTCGATAGCGGATTTGCGCTCGGATACGCGGCTTTCGACAGACCGGTTGGTGTCTTCCAGATGACGCGCTGCCTTTGTCAGTTCCTCGGACTGGTCGCCGAATCGGCCGGTAAGGTTCTGGATATCGGCAAGGGTCGTTGTCGTGACATCGCGCAGGTTGTTGACCTGTTCCGTGATGAGCGATGTTGTGCTGTTGGTCTCGGACACAGCCCGGTCGACTGCGGAGCGGAATTCCCCGGCACGGCGGGCGAGATTGCCCTCGACCTCGTTGAGGTTCTCCCCGGCATTCGCAACGATGGATTGCAGGTTCGCATTCGATGTCTCGATCTTGTTGAGGATCTCGGTGACATCTGCTTCGAGGCGGCGCTTGGTATCTCCAAGCAGTACCGTTGCCTGTTCACTGCGGTCGTTGATGCTGGCAACAATCCGGTCGCCGGCTTCCACGAGGGACCGGGTCGCATCGAGGCCTGTATGGGCGAAGGTGTCGGTGACGTCCTTGCCCTTGACCGTAATGGCTTCGAGAATGGCGGAATGTACCTCGGACAGACGGCCCGTCAGGTCGTTCGCCCGCAGCTCAATCGCGCTGATCAGTTCGTTGCCATCGGTTCCGACAATCTTCGCCAACTCACCGGACCGCGCGCCAAACGCCTCGTTCAACGTTGTCGCCCTGGAAAGCATCTCGTTGGCCACTTCGTTGCCGCGGTTGACCAAAAGATCAGCCGCTTCAGAGACCGCGCTGTTGACCCTTGCACGAACTATCCCAGCTTCGGAGGACATCTGTCCGCGGATTTCTTCCAGCGTCTTGGCCAGCGTCATCCGGGCCTGTTCGCTCTCTGCAGACAAGTTGCCGGAGATTTCAGCAATCAGGCCAGACAGCTCATTGCGGACCATGTCGCTTTCGCCTGTGAGGGAACCGGAGAACTCGGCAAGGGTTCCAGCGTAAAGCGTGCGGGCTTTTTCGCTTTCTGCGGCCATTGTGCGGGCCGCGTCACCGACAGCTGCGAGGACCAGTTCGCTGATCTTGCTGCTTTCGCCTGCCATCGCGGAGGTGGCCTGCTGCATGGTTTGGTTGATCTGATCCGCTGCCTTCTGGCTTTCGCCGACCAGAACGCCACGGGCTTCGCCCACCGATCCGAGAACGATCTCGCGCATGCGATTGCCCTCGGTGGAGAGTTTCGCCGTTGCTTCAACCAGCGCTCCGTCGACGATTTCAACGGTCTTGCTGCGCTCATCCGAGAGAGACTGAACGGCGCTGGCGACCGCTTCTTGAACCATATCGCGCAGGCGGGTGCTCTCGGTAGAGAGGGTTGCCCCTGCCTCGGAGATAACGGCCGTAAGGATATCGCGGGCACGCTCGCTTTCGCCGGTCAACGTACCGGAAATGCTTTCCAGCCGCTCATTCAGCACTGTCTCGAGCTGAGAGGCCCGGCTGTCGAGCGTTTCGGCCACTTCAAAGACCTTGGCGCCGAGTGACACGTTGATTTCCGCGATGCGCTCGGACAGGGACTCTGTCAACTCTTCGCTTTGCTTGCCGAGCACCGATCCGGCTTCCGCAAGACGGTTATCAAGCGCGGACGTCATTTCATCCTGGCCTTCAACGAAGGCTTGCGCGATTTCCTTCGTACGGGAAATCAGGGTTTCGGAAATCTGGCGGGCCCGGGCATCAAGGGTTTCGTCGATCCGGTCCGTGCCGCTTGTCATGGTCGCCGACAGCAATTCGGCCTTCTCTGCCATTGCGGTTGCCGCCGTGTCGACACGGCCAGACAAATGGGAGCCGATTTCTTCGGCGCGCTCAGCAAGGCTGTTGCCAGCCGCTTCGACACGCTGGCCTAGCTGCAAGGTGATCGCGTCGGACCGGTCTGCCAGAACATCGGTGATGTTGCGGGTCTTTTCCTCCAGCGTGTCACTGATGGAGGTGGTCCGATGTTCGATGGCGTCGGCTAGGATCTGTGTCCGGGTTTCCAGCGCTGCCTCAAAGCCGACCGTCCGCTGATCAAGCGTTAGATCGAGCGTGTTGATATGGCTGCCGAGAGATGCGTCCATGGTTGAGATCCGCTCGCTGAGGGAAGCATCCATCGATCCAATACGGTGTTCAAGAGAGCTGTCGAGCGAGGAAATGCGCTCGGTCAAGGTAACATCCATCGACCCGAAACGCTGCTCTAGCGAGGTGTCCATTGTGCTGATGCGATCAGTCAGGGTGGCATCGATCGCGTTGTACCGCTGATCCAGGGAGGCATCCATTGCTTCGATCCGGTTGCCGAGCGAAGCATCCATGGCTTCGATGCGTGCGGAGAAGGTGCTGTCCAGGGTGCCAAGACGGGAGTCAAGCGCCTCAGAAAGCAGGAGCGTTTTCGTGTCGAACGCATCGATCAGCTGACCGCCGCGATCCGTGACGATTGTCTCAAGTTCCGTGAGGCGCGTAGACAGGCCTTCCTGAAGTGCCTGACCGCGGACATCAAGCGTCTCTGCGATTTTGCCGCTGACTTCATTGATGTCTCCGGCAACCCGGTCACCTCGGGTTCCGATGAGCTCGGCAAGCTGTGTTCCGGTCTCTGCCAGCTTGACCGTCAGCATATTGGTCTGGTCGCTAAGGTTTGCGGCAAACTGTCCGGAAACACTTTCGAGGGTTTCGCGGAAATCAATGGTCTGCTGCTCGAGGATCGTTGCCATCTCGTTGCTGCGCGCGGCCAGACGTTCGTCAAGCTCGCTGCCATTGATGGAGATCGCAGTGTAGATGCGCTCGGAAATGTTGTCGAACTTCTCGGCCAGTTCCCCGCCGCGAACCGTGATGGTCTGTGTGAGGGAGCCGGCTGTCTCGTCGAGCTTGGAGGCAATTTCGCCGCCGCGCAGTGACAGGTCGACCACAATACTTTCGCCCGTGCCGCGCAGGATTTCCGCAACTTCGGAGGACCGGCTCGACAATGTCTCGACGATTTCCGCGCCCCGTATCGAGATGGTGTCAGTGACCGCCTGGCCTTTTTCCGAAATGCTGTCGACCACACGTGCGCCAGTCTCAGCAAGGGATTCATCAAGGGTGGTGACGCGGGTGTCGACGGTTGTCACCAGTTCCTCTGTACGGGACGTAATTGTGTCAATCAAACGGCCGGAGGTGAGGGAGAGGTTCGCGTTGATCTCTTCACCACGTGCCGTGATGGTGTCACCAACCTGCGTTCCTGTCGTCTCGAGCGCTGTTCTGAATTCATCAGCCTTGGTGTTGAGGGTTTCAACAACAGTTGTGCTTGAATTTGTCAGCGTTTCATTGATTTCCAGACCGCGGGTCGTGAGGTTTTCGACGAAGCTGTTGGCCGTTTCCGCAAACCGCTCGTTTACCTCGTTGCCGCGATAGGAGAGGGTCTCCCACATGGTGTTGCCTGTCTGGGACAGATTGTCGACCAAATCCTGACCAGTGGTGGATAGGCGGGCAACGTAGTCTTCGGCGCGTACCGTCAGGCTATCGACCAGCTCGCCGCCGGATGCGTTGAGCGTCGCTCCGAGAGATTCAATCCGGGAATCGACCGTTGCGGTCAGTTCTTCGACACGCGAATTGACGGCGTCGATCATGCGCTGGGTGGCGTGATCGACGGTCGAGCCGAGCTCGCCGGATGTTCCTGCCAGTTGCGAGGAGAAAGTTTCATGAGCGCCGGCAATGGTCTCGCGGACCCGCTCTGCATTCATGACGATCGATTCACGCTGACTGACCAATTCATCAATGAGCGCGCGGATTTTCAGTTCGTTGTCATTATAGGACCGTTCGAGGGACGACACCTCGTTATGAACCAGAACTTCCAGCTCGCTGGCGCGTGCGATGGCCCGTTCGATACCATCGCCCATCGCCGCGACTTCGCGGCGGATGGCCTGGCCGACACTCAGAATGGATTCCTTGGCCATGTCTTCCGGTTCGGCGAGACGGAGGGCGACTTCCGTCATCCCGCGGGCAACGATGCGCATTTCCTGCGCCCGCCAGATCATCATGGCCATGACGAAGAAGAAGATGATCGGCACGACAATGCCGACAGCCGCGAGGACCATCTCCGGTGAGCTGATCAGAGCTTGCGGGTCATTCAGATTGGTGAGCCGGTCGCCGAAAGACGTCATGAACAGGCTGCTGCCCAGGGCGGCCCAGATTGCACTCAGTGCCAGGGCACCCCAGAACGGGGCGGAAGACGGGCGGCGTTGCAGAGCGTAGATGAGGTTGCCGATATTGCGGCGATCGTCATTTGCGGCAGGAGGACGGCCACCACGCCCACGGCGCCGGTTCTGGCGCTGTTCGTCTCGTGGCGATGATCCTTCGGAATCTGATTTGGCGCCGGCCGCCGGAGCTTCAGCCGCATCCCCTGGGTCCTGCAACGGATCAGCTGCACTCGATTCAGGCCCGCCGAAGTCCAGTTTCAGCGCTTCTTCAACCGCTGAAAGGGCTGCTTCTGCCGGATCTTTTGCCTTAGTCGGATTTGCCATTTTTAGGTCGCCTCACGTCCGTACTCATTACATACCGGCTTCAGCCCGGCTGACATGTGTGCCAAGTCTGGGCGTTGCCGTATGCGCCTGCCTGATGACCGTGAATGAACGCAAGTTCACGGTTCAAGCGTTCGTTGAGAGGAGGGCCGCCGCTGACCGTCCGGAAACCGCTAGGGAAAACCGGTACACTCCCCACCTTGCCGCATGAGTAACTGTAATGGCACAATCTCTCCTAACGAACAAGAAACAGTAATGGCGTGAATCACTTAAGGGGGTGTTTGGATGTCTGAATCGAAGCGCAAGAGGGTCCCTGGCGGCAGTGAAAAGCCGGACAGCGCAGCAGGTCTGAAGCCGTCCAAATTAACCACCGTCCAGAAAAGATGGCTTCTCCGCGGGCTCGATCAGCCTGGCTGGAAGCTGCCTTTGTTTGATGAAAATGGCCGCGAAATTCCAGCACGCACAATTCATGCGTGTGTCGAGGCTGGGTGGGCAGAGCCTTGGTTTTCCAACCCAATTAAGCCGGATTGGCTGGTCTGCAAGCTGACGCCTGCCGCATTTGAGGTGTTGTCTGCAAGCCAAAATCGCAAAGACAGTTAATAGCGAATCATTTTATTAAAATTTTATCGATTTCAAAAAGCCTCAGAAAAGCAAGGGATTTTTTCTAAAGCTGTCGGGGCAAGCGTTAATTCGCATTAACCAAGAAAACAAATTTTTGGGGACATAGCGCGATTCGTCCGGTTTAGAGCATCGATTTAACCCGCTGTTTGGGAGTCTTCGCCCACTCTTCCACTGGTAAAGCTTGCGGCCGGGTGCCGACAGGCGAGTGTCGAGTAAGTGTGGAGCACCCTCATGGCCCCCTCATCTATGGCTCTGGTGGCTGGCCGAACCCGTCAGAACGCGCCGATTGATCTTGTTCAGCTGGCGACCAACACCCTTGGGAACCGGGATCTAGAGGTCCAGGTGCTGCATTTGTTCAAGACGCAGTCCTGCGCGACGCTCGAGCGTCTTGAAAGTGAAGAGGATCAGGCCGCGGTTCTCGATCTTGTCCATACGCTGAAGGGATCCGCCCGCGCCGTCGGCGCGCTTCGGGTCGCCCAAGTCTGCGAAGCGCTGGAAACCGACATCAAGGGACCGGAGCACGCATCCACGGACGGCCTTGTTGCCGCCGTCAAGGAAACCAACAGCTACATCAGCGATCTTCTCGAAGGGTGAGTGCCTTTCAATGTGCCTCATCCACGCTGCTTAGCCGTCTGCTCCAGCCCCTCGCTTCTTGACCTTTCGCGCCAAAGCTTTATGTCGAGGCAGCTGAGTTCGACACTTATCTGGCTGGGACGCGACACATGCCGAAAATCATTTATGTAAATTCCGATGGATCCCGAACCGAAGTGGATGCTGCCGACGGCTCCACAGTCATGGAAAACGCCATCAAGAACATGGTTCAGGGAATTGAAGCCGAGTGCGGTGGTGCCTGCGCCTGCGCGACATGCCATGTCTATGTTGATGAGGCCTGGAAGGATAAGACCGGAACGCCGGAACCGATGGAAGAGGACATGCTGGACTTTGCCTATGACGTCAAGCCGACCTCGCGGCTGTCATGCCAGATCCAGATGAACGCCGATCTTGACGGACTGGTCGTCCATGTTCCGGAGCGGCAAGCCTGATTTGATCTATTGTCACAGACAATGCTCAAGCCCGCCGGTGATCACCGGCGGGTTTTTTGTGTCCTGTCGAACGGGGCAGATTGCTCTTGATTTGAAAGTGTTGGAGCATCTTTTCCCTGTCTGATTGATCGCTCGGCGATCCAATCTGACCGGGAGACGCTCTAAGGCCGGTCACTCGGCAGGCTCGGCAACCGGTTTACGGAACCACCAGTCCACTTCCCGGCCTTCATCCGGGTTTGACGGGATGAGGGTTGATAGGAAGAGGCTGACCGCTGCCATGCCGGCACCTGCCAGAAAGACCGCCGCCGGAGACACCAGCCACACGATGCCGAAAATCACCGGAATGAACACAGCTGCGATGTGGTTGATCGTGAAAGCAACGCCAGCGGTTGGGGCAATGTCGGCCGGATCTGCAATTTTCTGGAAGTACGTCTTTATGGCAATCGCAATTGCGAAAAAGGCATGATCAATGACATAGAGCGCGGCGGCGAGCGTCGGGTCTGTGACAAATGCGTAGGTACAGAAGACGCCAATCAGTCCGATGTATTCCAGGATCAAAGCCTTGCGCTCGCCGAAACGGACGATCAGCTGGCCGATCTTGGGAGCGATCAGCATGTTGAAGGCGCCGTTTATCAGGAACAGGAACGCCACTTCGTGGACATCGTAGCCGAACCGCTCCACCATCAGGAAACCCGCAAAAACCGTAAAGATCTGGCGGCGGGCACCTGCCATGAAGGTCAGCGCATAGTAGAGCCAATAACGTTTGCGCAGGATCAGCTTCTTGTGCTGGGGAACGCCCTCGCGGAAATGCGGATAGGCCATCATGAGAAAGGCGAGAACGACAAGTGTCAGCCCGCCGGCGATTGCGAACACCGTGGTGAAGGACAAGTCGAACGTCTTCCAGCCGATGAATATCAGGCCATAGGCAATCAGCTGGGCAAAAGCGCCAACAGCGATGATCTTGCCCATGCTTGCGGCCGCTGTTGCTTTGGGCAGCCACTGCAACGACAGGGACTGGGCCATTGTTTCGTAATAGTGAAACCCGACCGACATGATCAGCGTCGTGATGTAAAACCCGATTGCGGTCGGGAAGTAGCCGGTGATCGCAACGCCGACACCCAATAGCAGCAAGGACAGATAGGCGAGGGTCTGCTCACGCATGAGGAGCAGCAGGTAGACGGCCAGAAAACTCAGGAAGCCTGGAATTTCGCGGATGGATTGCTGAATGCCGATCTCGCGCCCGGTAAAGTCCAGCTCCTGGACCGCGAAATTGTTCATCAGGTTCCACCACGCAGCAAAAGACAATTGCATGGCACCAGCCATGATCATCAACAGGACTGCAGGTGAACGCCAGCCGGTCGCTTCGGCCGGATGGGCGCTTTGGGTGAAGTAAGTCATGAATATGTGCCGTTTTTTGATCACAAAGACGGACAGCGCTGCCGGGATTGCTTCTACTCCCGATTTGGGCTTGCGCGTTAGCGCTGTTTTGTCATGATATGTCTCTGAAACGCCAAATTGAACCAAAAGGTCCAGAACCTTGTCACTTACCGTTCATCCGGAGCTCTCGGAATTTCCGAGGAAAGCCCTGAAAAGCCCGATCATTGGCTACGCCAAAAGCCAACCGGCTGGCGTCGGGCAAAATGGCTGGCATTCCCATGACACCGCGCAGCTCTTCCACGTTGTGAAAGGCTCCTTGGCGATTGAAACGGAAGCCGGAACCTTTTTTGCCCCGCCGGAACGCGCGGTCTGGCTGCCGCCGCGCGTTGCGCATGAAACCCGCTATTTGTCAGACACTGAAATCAGGTTCATCTACGTGCAATATGACTTTGCGCAGGACCTGCCGCAAACACCTCAGGTTATTCAGGTTACAACGCTTTTGCGTGCCTTGATCCTGGAATTCATGTCCTATCCGCGGGCAGAAACCGAAACGGGACCGGCCGCCCGGATCGCGTCGGTCATTTTGGATCAGTTGAAGATGCTACCTGCAGCACCCCTGCAGCTGCCAATGCCCCAGGAGGCACGGCTGCGGAGCCTGTGCGAGGGGATTGTCCGGTGTCCGGCTCATATTCCATCCTTGCCGGATGCCGCTCAAAGATGCGCGACTTCGGTCCGGTCGTTCGAACGCAGGATGAAGGCGGAAACCGGATTGTCCTATCGGACATGGTGCCGGCAGGTGAAACTGTTCCGTGCGCTGGAGCTGTTGGCTGCGGGCAGAAGCGTTTCCAACGTGTCCGACAAGCTCGGTTATGAAGGGCCAAGCGCATTTGTTGCAGCTTTCAAGAAGGCTTTCGGGGTTACGCCAGGCCGGTATTTCTAGCCAGGGTATCGGGCATCCTGTCAGAAACGTCTGAAAATGCCCGGCTACCCCGCGATCGATCAGCTTCGGTCGGTTAATCGCTTCCGATTTATTGCCCGTTGATCGAGGTGATCCCGATTGATCTGGCTCATGGCCGTTTTTTTATGAGCAGTAAAAAGTGGTGACAGCTATCACTTGGGGAGATCGGTCATGTTCAAGAAAATCCTGTTGCCTGTGGATCCGGCCGAGCCGGAATTCGCGTCCGATGCGCTTGAAAAAGCGTCCCAGCTTGCCCGGGACTACGGTGCTAAGATCCATCTTCTGGCGGTTTGCCCTGAAGTGCAGAGCTTCGTCGCAAGCCAACTTCCGGAAGGCTTTCAGGATCGCGAACTGAAGGAAACGGCCAAGGTCCTGGAGGCTATCGGAGGAAAGCTGGATGTCCCGGGGGGCACTGTGGATTGCTACGTCCGGATGGGGTCTGTCTATCACGAGGTCATTGAGGAAGCGGACAAGGCATCTTGCGACCTGATCCTGATGACATCCCACCGGCCCGGGCTTTCGACCTATTTTATCGGCTCAAACGCAGCTCATATCGTTCGCCATGCGCCGTGTTCCGTCATGGTTCTACGCGGAAGCTAGTCACCTTTGTGAATCTGAGGTTCGTTCACAGCATGCCGGGACAAGATTTGAACTTCAGACTCAGGTGACCAGATCAGCGGGCGGTAAACCGGAAACGATTTACCGCCCAAAATTGATTGAGTATGGAGTGGGCTAGCTGGTTTTCGGCTTGCGTTTCAAAAGCATGGCCACGGCAAGATAGCGGGGCGGGTACAGTTCTGGACGGATCATCAAGAGATGTTCCGCCTTCTTGTAAATATCCTTGATCAGCTGTTCCCTGTTCCCGTCCGCAGGCAGGGCTGCCCGCAGCACAGCCTCGGTAAACGCCCTGAAAAACGCCACATAAGCCTTTGCATAAGCCTGAACGTCTCCGCTTCTTTGATACTCAGTCACGAAATCTATCGCGACTTCATAACTGGTGGATTCAACAAGCTCAAAAAGCTTTGACGCCGGATTGCCTCCAGAAATCACCGGGCTGACCAGCTCTTCTTCATTGCGCAAATAGATGGGTTGGTAATAGCGGCGGTAGGTGTCCGCCGAGATGTATCCCGTCTCCACAAAGTGGCAAACGGCATCGTTTAACAGGTCATAGAGCCCGTCGGTCGTTGCGGCGCCGTCGCGAACACCGAACACCTGAACCAGAACATGGCCACCGCCGCGCAACTCATCGGCGCGGGCCAACAGGAAATCGGTGAGGTCAAGATCGGCCTGTTTGGCAAATTTTGCCCGTTCCTCCGCCGTGACGATTCCATTCTTCCTGATCCTGCTGGGCCCGTTGGGCAGGATGTATCCTGGAAGGTCAGGGCAGGGGCGTTTTGAGAAGAAGGCGATGGCATTGAATGTCATTGCCAGATCAACGCTGTCCGGCGGCAGCAGCTGGTCATACATCGATCCGCCTACAATCGATGAATAGACATTGGCCTCGCCGAAAACACTCACGCCATTGGGCCGCAAGCCGCGCAACAGCTCCGTAAAGTCGTTTGTCGGTAGATCGCTATGGACTGTATGCACGGCGCCGGTGTGACCGCCCTGCAGCTTCTGAATGGCATGATGCATGATCAGGATCGAATTCCGGCCCTCCGAACAGCCGAAATCCGCGAGCGTGACCGTATCGGATCGCGCCTGGCCGCGAAGGTCTTCGATTGCCCTGTCAAGGAAAGGCAGGACGGCGAGACTGGCTTCCAGCTGTGGTCTGGAGTGGGCGTTGTAGAAGCCTTGCCCGATCATTCCTCGGGTGGAACTGCGCGCAACCGGCGTATCCGGCTTTGAGGTGTCAGCAGTCATGTTGATGTTCTCCTGACCCTGAATTGATGTGGTTTACGAAAGTTGATGGGAACGTGTCAGCGGGCGAGTTCCTTCATGGCCTCCGTCAATCCCTCAACAGTCATTGGAAACATGCGCTGTTCCATGATTTCCTGAAGCATCTGGATTGAATGGGTGTAGCCCCAATGTGCCTCCCGGACCGGGTTCAGCCATACAGCGCTCCGGTAGAGATGCGTGATCCGCTGCATCCAGACCGACCCTGCTTCTTCGTTCCAGTGCTCAACCGATCCGCCTGGATAAGCGATTTCGTAAGGGCTCATTGAGGCATCGCCGATGAAGATAACCTTGTAGTCGGCCGGGTATTTGTGAAGCACATCCATCGTGGGAATGCGTTCCGTATGCCGCCTGTGGTTTTCCTTCCAGACATACTCGTAAAGGCAGTTATGGAAATAGAAATGCTCCATAACCTTGAACTCTGATCGTGCGGCCGAGAACAATTCCTCGCAAACGCGGATATGGTCATCCATGGAGCCGCCAATGTCGAAGAAGAGCAAGACTTTGACGGCGTTGTGCCGCTCCGGCCGCATCTTGATGTCCAAAAGGCCCTTGTGCGCGGTCGCCCGGATGGTGGTATCAAGGTCCAGTTCTTCGGCTGCGCCCGTGCGCGCAAAGTTGCGCAGACGTTTCAAAGCGACTTGGATGTTCCGCGTCCCCAACAGCTGGGTGTCGTCCAGATCCTTGAAATCGCGTTTGTCCCAAACCTTGACGGCACGCCGGTGACGGCTTTCATGCTGGCCGATCCGCACGCCTTCGGGATTGTATCCATAAGCGCCGAAAGGCGAGGTGCCAGCGGTTCCAATCCATTTGTTGCCGCCTTGGTGCCGTTTTTCCTGCTCTTTCAGGCGTTCGCGAAGCGTTTCCATTAGTTTTTCGAAGCCGCCAAGCGCTTCAATCTGCGCCTTTTCTTCTTCACTCAGATGCTTTTCAGCCAGTTTGCGCAGCCACTCTTCCGGGATTTCGGTGGTTTCGACTTCGCTCAAGAGATCCAGTCCCTTGAACACATGGCCGAAGACCCGGTCGAACTTGTCCAGATTGCTCTCGTCTTTGACGAGCGTCAGACGGGAAAGGTAGTAGAAATCCTCAACGCTTTTGTCCGCCAGATCTTTGTCCAGCGCTTCCATGAGCGTCAGATACTCGCGCAGCGAGACCGGGATTCCGGCGGACTTGAGTTCTGCGAAAAAGGAAATGAACATTCCCGGAGATTAGTTGCCGGTGGCCCCGGTGTCGAGACAGACGACTTGAAAAAGAGTGCCTATGACCTCTTTGGTTTTCCGGCTT
This sequence comes from Roseibium denhamense, assembly GCF_009711415.1. Lineage (GTDB taxonomy): Bacteria > Pseudomonadota > Alphaproteobacteria > Rhizobiales > Stappiaceae > Roseibium > Roseibium denhamense. Next base: position 16,934 of record NZ_SMLZ01000104.1, on the reverse strand, counting down.
GGCGCAGCGGCCAGATGCGGAAGTCGACCGCGATCTTGAGTGTCGCGGCAATGGCGAGCAAGCATAAAACGGCTTTGCTCATGGTCTCCATGGTGCCCTCGATCAAAAGCGCATGGATCACCGTCCCCAAGACGATTAAAAGCGCCAGTGCAATATGGGCAAGGCGCCAGGACCGCGGGCGGATTTTGAGTTTCTTCCGGAAGATGCCAAGCAGCGCAGTGACAAAAACAGCCCACATGGCCAGAACGCCCCAGACCGAAAACGGGGTTGGGGAGCGAAGCAGCAGCGCGTCGATAACGTCAGGCGGGCTGGTGATCCAAAGACCGCCTACATGGGCGAGAACGGCGAGCACAAGCAAAATGCCTACGGCCCAGTGAATGCGTCTTGCCCTAACGTGCGTTGCTCCGGGCAGATATCCGCCGATCAGAAGGGGCTGGACCAGAAGCAGGGCAAACGCGACGATGCCGGCGAACCCGGCCACGATGTAAACCGGCTGCCGCCAGGCAAGCAGCGGACTGAAGGCTGCTGCGGCAAGCGGGACCGTGATCACAAGCAAAAGGGCGGTCCAGATAAGGAACGCCCTGATTGCAGGTCTTTTGCCGTGCTCTATCCCGGTCAAGCCGGCTGCAGCACGAAATGGGCAGCGAGGGTTTTGTCCTTGGCGCTCTTCATGATCGGGCGCAGAAACACGGTCTCGAAATCACCGCTGTCATAAGCAAGATGCCCGTGCGGCTGGCCAAAAGCAGGCACAATTTGCGGCATTTCCAGCCTGAACTCGCCATTTGCATCGGTCAGGGTTGCGCCGTGGCTTTCTGGATCACGCTCATGGCCCTCCGTCGTGTGAGCCCAGATCTGGATCCGTTGCCCTGCCAGTGGGGCACCGTCTCCCGCGCGCCGGACGGTGCCGGTCATCCAGAAGCCGCCGCCGCCGATCCGGTCGACTATTGGCGCGCCTGGGCGGTAATTGTTGGCCCCGCCGCGCATGGTTGGCGTTGGCGCCAGCCCCTTGGCTTGGGCTGGAACGGTTAATCCAGCGGTCACGGGTATCATCAGGGATGCGGCCCCGGCGGATAGAATAGTGCGCCTGGAAAGCAAGCGTGATGTCATCAATCAAGCTCCTAAACAGTTCCGATTGCGTCCACCCGTCAATATAGAACCGCAAACGGCAATTCCGAGGCACGGCGAACCGGATTGGAGGTTTAGGATTTCACGGTTTCGTGAGCGAAATGCGCGTCCTTCAGCATTCCTGGAACCGCGGCGAACCATTGATCGGGAAAGGGAGCTGCCGTGGATGTCAAAGGTCGCTTTTCGTTCAAAAGCGGGTTTTAAACCCAAGCCTGACGGTCCCGGAGAAGGTCTCCGCGCTGTCATAACCGCCTTGTACGCCGGCAACAAAGCGTGCCCCGTTATTCAGATCCCAGGCGGCCTCCGCACCGGCAAATCCGCGGACCAGTGTGTCTTCGTCCAGGGACAGGTTGATGTTGGTTCCATTGACGCTGGCATCGGCTGTATCGGACAAGGTGAAGACGCCATCAGCGCCGGCCAGAAGAGAGACGGTAAGCGCGCCAGACTCATGCTCTACCGGAGCAAAGGCAAATTTGGCCTGACCTCCCAGCTCAAGAACATGGAGGGAGCGGCCGTCGCTCTCATATCGTGTGACACTCTCTTCGGCCGTTCCAAGCTGCCACAAGCCCACGTATCGTGCCCGTAAGGACGGTGTCAGGATGCCGCCAACAGTGGCGATGGTGCTGCCAAGGCGGGCAGAGGGGGCCACAAAAAGATGATCTGTCGTCATTGAGAGGGTTTGAAGACCACCTGAGACCGAATTGTTCAAGATCGTGATGTCTTCATCACTGGCGACGTACCCGCCCGTTACCGACAAATTGGCGAACATGTCCTGCCAGCTCTTGCCAACATATCCACCCCCGTAAAAACTGTACTGGGTCGCAGATGTCACATCATCATCGGTCTCGGTCGAGCCGAGCCAAGAACCGGCGACAAGCCCTGCGGTCCATGTGGTTGGCAACACGGTTTCCACACCGCCGATAATGCCGCCATAGACATGGTCGAACCCATCTTCTCCAGACCTGGAGACGACACCGCCGTAACTGTCGCCCCAGAAGGTAAGCCCCGTAACCGGTGAGATTGTGTCCAGGGTTCCGCTGTACGTCGCCGTTGCATCGAAGCCTGCCGTGTGCGCGGTATCGAGCCGTTGATCAATCAGGTCTGCGGAGGTTCTGGTCGTTTCCGTGACAATTGGAGCGAGTGACTGTTGTTTGAAATCATCCGGGTCGACAATTGTCAGTGTGTTGCCGGACGTCCAGGACGAAAGACCGTTGGTGCTAACGGTGCCGGGCAAACTGCCAAAGGAAAAAATACCGGTCCGGCCCGTATCGTAACTGAAACTTGCCGTGCTGGGGTCCGTGAAGTTGATCAACCCCTGCAAAACACTCCCTTCAGTCAAAGTGACGCTCATGTTGGAGCCATTCAGGTTGATTGACGGGCCGCTGGTGCTCAGGACGGTTCCCGAATTAACAATAACCGCATCATTGCCGGTGATGTCGATGCCCACACCGTCCGGTCCGCTGACGGAAATCGTTCCCGAATTGGTGACCAGCGCATTCGCGCCGTTCACGTCGATACCGTTTCCATCAGCATCCAGGGACGTGATCGTTCCGGAATTGATCACGACCGTTCCGATACCATCCACGTCAATCCCATCGGAGTTGTCGCCTGTCACGTTAATCTTTCCGGAATTGACGATGGTGATCCCGTCCTGATCCGACTCAATACCATGCGCGTTTGGGCCACTCGTTGTGATCGTGCCGCTCTGAGTCACCGTGCTGCCGGAGCCTTCAACTGAAATACCGTGAGATCCGTCGCCACTCGTCGTCAGCGTTCCCGAATTGGTGACGTTACTGGCGTCGCCGACCGAAAAAATGGCAATCGCATCGATACCATTGGTCGTGATGCTGTTTGTGTTCGTTATCGTGCTGCTGTCTCCGGCAGAAAATATCCCAAAGCTGTCCTCGCCCTGTGTGGTGATGCTGCCCGAGTTCTCGATGATCGCATTGTCGCCTGTGCTGAATATGCCCTGTGCATCCTCACCGCTGGTCGAAATTGTCCCGGTGTTGCTGATTTGGTCGGCATCACCGAAGCTGAAAAATGCCCGGCTTTCCTCTCCGGTGGTGATGATCGAGCCCGTATTAATGAGCGTGTTGCCGTCACCCAGTGCGAAAATACCGAAACCCTCTTCCCCGGTCGTCGAGATCGTGCCGGAATTGGTGACGATGAAATTGTCGCCGCCGCCGACAATACCGAAGGCCTCTTCGCCACTGGTGGTGATGGTTCCGTTGTTTTCGACGGTACTGTTATCGGACAAAGTACCGACCCCGCCGTAGCTGGTGACACCGGTTGTCTGCAGGTTGATGGTTCCGTTGTTGATGACGGTCTGGTTGTCCGCGCCCATGAAAACGCCGTCGTCATCGACCCCCGACAGTGTTTCGCCTGCGGCGACGGTACCGGTTTCGCCCGCAGTGGTCAGGTCCGTGCCGAAGGTCGTGATCGCCGTATCCGCAGAGGCGGCCGAGGCATGTGTAACAATCGCCGCCGCAGTTAGTGCCGAAAGGAGATGCGTGGACCTGTGTGCCGGACGCATTTGTACTGACAAGAGAAACGGCAAATTTTTTCGAGACTGGCGTTCGGGCACTTTTTTAGCCTTCTTGAGCGGACGGAACTACTGATTTTCGCAACGGAAAAGTTAAACACGCTTAAGAAAGCCGTCTCGTAATGGCAAATCAAAAAATGCTTCTGAATATAAACCTCAGATATAAAGCGCTGAAAACCGGCCGTTTATTTATTTGCAGGCTTATCATCTGCCGGGGTGGATGACATCAACTCCCCCATGAAATCCTTCACCCGTGGTCCGTTTGTCTCGATAAAGGGTGCAGGGCGGCAGACCGCGATGGCCGCTATGCCGATCCTGGCCGTCAGAAGTCCGTTGATCACGCCTTCACCGAGGCGTGCGGACAGGCGGGCGGCCAGACCGTGTCCAAGGACATCAGACGCAAAACTGTCGCCAGCTGCCAGTCCGCCTGTAACGGCCAGATGGGCTAGTACGTGTTTGGCAAGACGCAGGAAGCCAAGGCTGCCTGGACGGCCGCCATACAACACCGATAGCCGCCGGATTATGCGTAGGTTCTCGAACAGCACCATGGCAAGGTCCACCAGCGCGCGCGGACTGACCGCTGTCACGAGGGAAACACGTTTGGCGCTGTTGAGAACGATCTGCCGGGCCTCACGGTCAAGCGGTGCCAGCAGGTCCCGCTCCGCAAGCCGGACCAGATCCCGCCCGTCAATCACTTCGCGCATATGCCCGCGCAGGAGCTTGCGGCCCTGTGCCGTTTGCGGATGGTCCTTGTAGAGCTTCAAGAGATCGTTGAGGGCAGATGTTGCCGCCGTTGCATCGTCTGTATCAGCCGCTTCCGCGAGACGGGTGCGCAGGTCATCGATCCGGCCAAGCCGCATCAGGCCGCCAAGTTCGCGAACGGCCAGGCCGACCAGACCGGCTGCGGCGACAGCCGCCAGGACAACACCAAGCCAGCCAAGCCAGTCGGTCCGCGCGAACAGGTCGCGGATCAGGCTGTCAACCGCGAGGCCAAGAGCTAGTGAGGCAAGGCCGGACAAGCCAATGAGAAACCATTTGCCAAAGCTTGTACGCTTTGGCGGCATACTGGCTTCACGCGGCAAGCGGGGCTCGTCGTCCAGGGCCGGGTCCTGATGGACAAGGGTTTCGTTGGCCGATGGTTCTTCGTCCAGATCATCCGTCATGCGGACCTTGGTCTGGTCCAAACGGAAGGCTGCCGGCTTTCTCGGTGGGAATTGTTCACTCATGCCAGCCGGTCTCCGATCAAGAACTCCATTGCCCGATCCAGCCGGATATGGGGAAGCGAGAGTTCCAGCCCCTCAGCGGTCGTGTCCAATTGCGGTGGGCGGAACCTTAAAAATTGAAGACTGTTTTGTGCGTCTTCATAACGGGCATGAGCTGCCTCATTTCTTGGGTCAGCTTTTGCAAAAAGCGGATCAGTATCTTCGGGCAAGTCACCAGGAAACATGGCGATTTCCGTTTCACCGTCATAACTTTCCCCGTTCACGCGTTCTCCTGGAAGCGGTGTTCCAAGAATGGCCGGCAGTTCCGTTCCTCCGTGTTTGACGGTTGCCTCGCGCGTTGCCCGCACAGCGGCCAGCGCAAGAACGTCGACTTCGGCGCCCTTGAAACGTGCGCGGTCCGCGGCGCGGGCTACAAGCCGTTTCAAGATGGCTTCAAGCCGGTCATGATCCGACCGGTGCACATGGTCCGCCTTGGTGGCTGCAAACAAAATCCGGTCGATCCGGCGCGATAAAACAGACGCCAGCCAGCTGCGTTTTCCTGGCCGGAATGCGCCAAGCACTTCGCTCAAGGCAACTTCCAGATCCTTTAGAGCATCGGGCCCGGCATTCAGGGCATGAAGGACATCCACCAAGACAACCTGGCGGTCCAGGCGGGCAAAATGATCCCGGAAGAACGGCCGCACAATGTGGGTCTTGTAGGCTTCATAACGCCGTTCCATCATCGCGCGCAGTGTCCCGGCACGGGCCGGGGGAGCGTCGTGGGCTATATCCAGCGGCGCGAAGGTGAGGGCTGGCGAGCCATCGAGATCGCCGGGCATCAAGAAGCGTCCGGGCGGCAACATGGACAGTGCATGCGCATCTGCCCGGCAGGCCGCCAGATAGGTCTTGAAGGTCCGGCTCAGGGATTGCGCCGTTGCTTCATCTTCTTCCGCATCCGGTCGAACCTCCGCCATTTGCGCGAGAAAATCAGATGCGATGTCCGCTCTGCCTGGCGCCCTTGCTCTCGACAGAGCATCCGCGCAAAAGGTCGCGTAGTCCTTGCCAAGCAATGGCAGGTCCAGAAGCCACTCGCCCGGATAGTCGATCAGGTCCACATGCAGTTTCCCGGGGCCGAGCTTCCGGTAAAAGTAGGAGGCACTTTCATAAGCTATTGTCAGGCGGAGTTCCGAAACCTGCCGCGTCGACTCCGGCCAGATCCGATCCTTTACCAGGGCGCAAACATGGGCCTCGTAATCAAAGCGCGGAACGGCATCATCGGGCTGCGGCTGCAAACGCGCGCCGGTCATGCGGTGTCCTGCTGCTGCGCTGAAGACCGGCAAACGCCCGCCATGGATCAGATTGTGCACCAGTGCCGACAAGAACACGGTCTTGCCGGCCCGCGCCAGGCCCGTGATCCCAAGACGCACGCTCGGTACGGCCAGATCGCTTGCGGTATCGGCCAGATTTGATATGACCAATCGGGCTTCATCAGTCAGGGATGTCAAAGTCGTCACATGCGCCTCCAGACGCTCCGATGTAGGACCGCGGAAGCGGAAGTGCAAATCGGAAGCGGTGGGGCACTCTTCAATTGTCTTGCGTGCAAGCGCGGTTATGCAAGGTCACGCGACTTGACGAACCTCTCCAGGTGGCCCGTGTCCGCCTGAAGTTCCGCCCAATCCGATCCTTTGAAGTCGACAATCGCAAGAGCGGCAGTTGGATACTTCTCGCGCATGTCCGCCATGGCATCATCCGCGCCGGTCGCAGAGAGGTCGAGCGCGGTTTGCTCTGTTGCGGGATTGTGGCCGATCACCATCAGCGCCGCAGCGCTTCCGCCATGGCTCTTGATAAGGCTCAGATAGTCGCCTTCGCTTGATGTGTAGAGATCCGGCAGCAGCTGGATTGTTGTTTTCTGCGGTAAATGCGGCAGTAAGCGGGACAGTGTTTCGCGCGTCCGCTGGCTGGTTGAGCACAGGATGACATCTGGAAACAGACGCTTTTCCTTGATGTAGCGGCCCATGGATGCTGCGGCCGCTTTGCCGCGGGGGTTCAAGGGACGGTCGATATCGTCAAGGGACGGATCTCCCCAATCGGACTTTGCATGGCGCAACAGCATGAGCCGCATTGTGTTTTGTTCCCGTAATGGCCGGCCTAGTTCTGGCGGGCGAGGGCGCTGGTGAAGGAGGATACGGCAGGGCCGACATCAATCTCCTGGGTCGGCAGGGTATATGTCAGCCAAAGTGTGAAATCCGCCTTCGCGCCATCAAAATACCAAAGGGTCTCGATGAGGGTCGTTGGCGTCCATGCACGGGTCTTGAATGAGATCCCGGATGCAGCTGCGCCCGTCAGGCTGATCGGGTCAAATCCGGCTGACTTGTAGTTCCGTGAATACCGCAAGGCCTCCTGGCGGCCCGTGCCCTGCAGGTGCTTTCTCAGAACCGCCGTCATGCCATCCCGGCCGGTATAGATGCATCCTGCCAGCGCGACGTTGTCACCTTCCAGAACCTTGATCCTGAAGAAGGCTCCGATCACGTCTGGGCAGCGTAGGCCGCTGAAATGACGCAGGCCTTCAATATCGCTTTGCCACCCCGCATCCTGTTCTGGCGCCAGCTGCGCGGATGCCGGGGACAAGGGAAGGGCAATGACCAGAAGGCACCAGAAAAGGAAACTGGCAGATGATTTACTCAAGCTCATCCCTTGGTGTCTCCCGGTGAGGGGTTTCAAGAGCGTTCGCGGCGCGCCATGAACGCCAGGCGCTCGAAAAGGTGCACATCCTGTTCGTTCTTCAACAGGGCTCCATGCAACGGCGGGATCAGTTTGCTGCTGTCTTGTTGACGAAGGGTTTCCGGGTCAATGTCTTCGTTCAGCAAAAGTTTGATCCAATCGATCAGTTCGGATGTCGACGGCTTCTTTTTCAGCCCCGGCACGTCCCGCACATCATAGAACAGCCGCAGTGCTTCCGACAGGAGGCGGTTCTTGATGCCGGGGAAATGGACCTCGACAATCTCAGCCATCGTTTCCGGGTCGGGAAACTTGATGAAATGGAAGAAACACCGACGCAGGAACGCGTCCGGAAGATCTTTTTCGTTGTTGGACGTGATGATGACAACTGGCCTTTGATGAGCCCGGACAGTCTCCCCGGTCTCATAGACATGAAACTCCATGCGATCGAGTTCCAGGAGCAGGTCGTTTGGAAATTCGATATCGGCCTTGTCAATTTCATCGATCAAGAGAACAGGGCGTTCCGGGGCGACAAATGCTTCCCAGAGTTTGCCCCTGCGGATGTAGTTCTTGATGTCATGGACCCGCTCGTCGCCGAGCTGACTGTCCCGAAGACGGGATACCGCATCATACTCATAAAGTCCCTGTTGGGCCTTGGTTGTGGATTTGACATGCCATTCTATGAGCGGGGCATTGAGCGCAGAGGCAATTTCCTCGGCAAGAACCGTTTTGCCCGTTCCCGGTTCACCCTTGACCAGAAGCGGACGCTCCAGGGCCACGGCTGCATTGACCGCAACCCGCAGGTCTTCCGTTGCAATATAGTCTTTGGTGCCTTCAAAACGCATTTTTGCCTTCCCGGTTTATCGCAGCGCAAAAGTGGCAGCAGACCGTCTCAAGCGCAAGCCTGCGAGCTGACCGCCCGTAGGAAATGCTCTGCATGGGGAGACTCTTGCCGGTTCAGAGGGAAGAAATTTCCCGCTTAAGGCAGGTGTAGCCCTGGCGTCGGCCGATGGTGCACAGCTTTGAATCCAAATAGGTATTTGAAAAATATAATGAAATTTTCCTTTTTGAGAATTGGCACGCACTTTGCGAAGTGAGGCCCAAAGCCGGGCGTGTGCCTTGCGTAACTTGTGCCCAATTCAATCAAGAGGACGAAACATGGGTATTTATGGGGCTATTAATGCTGCAGTTTCCGGTTTGACGGCCCAGTCAACCGCGCTTGAGAACATATCAGGTAACGTCGCCAACTCTCAGACCACTGGATACAAGCGGCTGGATACGACCTTTGCCGATCTTGTGTCGGGCGGCGGCTCTATTCAGGCGTCTCAGGTGTCCGGAACAACCTATGCAACTTCGCGTGCGACGAACACGTTGCAGGGTGATATCGCGTCAAGTGATGTTGATACATACATTGCCATCAACGGCGAAGGTTACTTCGTGGTGACCGAGGCTGCTGATATTGTTGATGGACAGACAACCTTTGCCGATTCGACCTACTACACCCGTGCCGGCGATTTTGAGGTCGACCGCGAAGGCTATTTCGTAAACAGCTCCGGCTATTATCTGCAGGGCTTTGAGCTTGATGAGACAACCGGCAACCCTGTCGGATCCGAACCTACAGTCGTTCAAATCAGCAGTGAGCCTCTGGCAGCTCAGCCAAGTTCGGCCATCACGTATCAGGCCAACTTGCCGCCCGTGCCGGAAACGTCTGACTATGATCCAAACACGGCCAACAGTGATCTCTTGAACACCTCTGGCACAATTGCCGCGGATGAGCACATTCTCAGCGGCGATGAGACGGACTTTTTGAATTCGTCCATCATCGGTGGTTCTACAACGATCTATGATGAGAACGGTTCGTCCATCAATGTGGAAATGCGCTGGGCCAAAACAGCTGCCAACACTTGGAACCTCTACTACGCCAGCGATGGAGATGCGACCGACGCCTACAAGCTGATTGGTGAGGTGACATTCGACGCCTCCGGTGATGTGCAGGCTCTGGCCGTTCCAACCGACGCTGCGGCTGACGGCAACACCGTAAATGGCACGACTTCCTTTACGGTTGCGAGTATTGCTGTGAATGGCGTTGACGCAGCCAACATCGAGATCAACTTCGGCACATCATCGCTGACCCAGCAGGCAACAAATTCCAGCACCACGAACTCCCTGTCCATCAGCCAGAACGGCTACGCGGCTGGTGAGCTTGAGGGGATCTCGGTCGACTCTGCAGGCCGGGTGATTGCAAGCTATTCAAACAGCCAGACCCGCGCTGTTTATGAATTGCCGATTGCAACCTTCGAAGCCGAGCAGAACCTGCGCCGCGTTGACGGGGCTGCTTTTGCTGCAACATCGACCTCTGGCGAGCCGGATCTGAGCGGCGGCGGAACGATCATCGCAAATGCGATGGAGCTGTCTAACGCTGACATCGCGGATGAGTTCGCCAAACTCATCATTACCCAGCAGGCCTATTCGGCAAACTCACGGATCGTAACGTCCGCCGATGAGATGCTCGATGACGCCCTGAACATGGTCCGGTAACGGCCTTTGGGCCGGCGGTAGATCACCGCCGGCCCGCGTACCCCGCGTGATTTGAAGGAAACAGCCCGATGGGTTTGACCAGCGCACTGAATACAGCCGTTTTCGGGATTACCTATAACCAGCGTCAGATGGACGTTACGGCTGCCAATATTGCTAACGCCGATACTGCTGGCTATTCCACCAAAACGGTGTCCGCCAAAGCCTATTTTGATGGCCAGGGCAATGTTGCCGGTGTTGTTTCCAATGAGATCCGCAGGGTGCTGGACACCCAGATCCAGGAAGATTACTTCGCTTCGCTGTCTGATACGAATTACGCAAACCAGGTCGCGAATTTCACCGATCGCTTGGACGATATTTTCGGAACCATTGGCGACGACTCTGGTCTGGCCTCCATGGCGAGCAAGATGACTGCGGCCCTGTCCGGCCTTGTGAACAACCCGGGAAACTATGCCGCCCAACTGGACGTTGTGTCCACGGCCGAGGCCTTTGCGCGGGAAATCAACTCATCCTACGAACGCATTTATGATCTGAGGCGCGAGGCTGACGATCTGCTTGGGCAGCAGGCGGAGACCGTAAACGGGCTGCTACAAGAGGTCAGTGACATCGATGATGCCATCCGCGAGGCAACGATTTCCGGCGTATCGACGGCGGAGATGGAGGACCAGCGCGACCGGATTGTCGAGCAACTGTCCGGGTATCTTGATATCGAAACCTCGATTGAGAGCGACGACAACACGCTCACCATCAGAACGAGCAAAGGCGTCGAGCTTTACGCGAACAATCAAGCGTCTACTGTCAGCTTTGATGCAACACATGCATTTGCAGCGGGTGAGACCGGGAACTCGGTCATCGCGACAACTCCGGGCGGCACGTCTTTCGATCTCTTGGACGCAACCGATTCAGGGTCAATGCTTGCGTTGCAGGAGATACGCGACGAGGTCTTGGTCGAGGCCCAACAGCAACTTGACACCATTGCTGCCGAGTTGTCGCTGGCCTTCTCCAATGTCACAGTTGAAAGTACCGCCGTGACCGTTGGTCTGGACGATGGTTTCGATCTTGATGTTTCGGCGCTGCAACCGGGCAACAGCATCACGCTCGAGTACACCGATACCGGCGGCAATCCGCAAACGGTCACTCTGGTGGCCGTTGACGACCCTACCTTGCTGCCGCTCGACAACACCGCGACCGCACGTACGGACGACACGGTTCTGGGCTTTGATATCTCAAGCGGTTTACCGGCAACCTATATCACCAACATTACGGCCGCACTGGCGGGTACCGGATTGCTTGTCAGCAACGATGGTGCGGACAATCTTCGTGTTCTTGGCGACAACACCGCGCCGACGACCGTGGAGAGCTTGTCTGCAGAAATCACACCGACCGGCAGCTCTGATCAAGGCCTGGGCTTGCCGATCTTTGTGGATTCCCGCAACGGTACCGAGGTGTTCTCGGATGCTCTCGAAGACGGTGGCCAACGCGTTGGTTACGCCATGGGGATTACGGTCAATCCGGCACTTCTTGCCGATAGCGCTCTTCTGGTGAACTACGAGACGACGCCGACCGCTAATTCATCCAACGATCCGGCCCGGCCCGAGTACCTTCTCAACGCCTTTACATCCGGCACATCGCACTTTGATCCATCATCCGGGATTGGCAGCGCATCGACCCCCTTTGAAGGCAGCGTGATTGATTACATCAATCAGACTGTTGCCTTTCAGGGCAATCAGGCGGCGGACGCCAAGACTTACTTCGAGGCTAAGGAAACGCTGACGCTCAACCTCGCAGTCCGGTACGAAGAAAGCTACTCGGTGGATTTGGACGCCGAACTCGCCTTTCTGGTTCAGCTTGAAAACGCGTATGCGGCCAACGCGCGCGTCATGCAAACCATCAACGATCTCTTCGATCGCCTCTTGAATATCGTGTAAGGTGTATCATGACGGTCTCTTCAATCACCACATCCCGGTCTTATCTGACCCGTCAGCTTAGTGACATGTCGGACCTGCTGGCCGAGAAAACCAATCAGCTCGCGAGCGGCAAGGTTGGAACCACCTATGGCGAGATTGGGGACAGGAGGCTGCTCGACATACAGCTGACCCAGGAGGTGTCGCTGATTGAGACTTACCAGCAGACAATCACTGTTACCAACTTGCACCTTGAAACGCTCAACCTGGGCCTGGAGCGTCTTGAGGGGATCCGGCAGGACGGTAAATCCGCTTTGGACACAAATGACTTTGTCATCCAAAGCGATGGCCAGACCCAGACGCAATCCAGGGCCGAGCTTCTCCTGAATGAAGCGCTCAATGTTTTGAACACTGAGATGGCGGGCTATTATGTCTTCGGTGGTACCGATGCCATAAACGATCCCGTTGCGACGATTGACCAGATTATAAATGGTGACGGCACGTCTGATGGCCTGGCCACCTACATGTCCGAGTTTTCACAGGCCAATCTCGGAGCCAACAATAATGGGCGTATGGATGTCTCTGCCCTAACGACGACTCCCGGGCCGGTCGATTCCACATTTACGGTGTCCGAAGATGGCACGCATGACTTCGGTTTCGATATCGCATCCGTAACGTCGAATCTGACGAATGTAAATCTGACCGGACCTGCCGGAACCGGGACAGATCCAGATACTTTCGATGTTCAGTTTACGGGGCAGCCCAATCTTGGGGAAACAATCGAAATCGAACTTACGCTGCCGCCGGATCACACGGAAACGATCAGCTTTACGCTGACTGCCGCAACCAACAATGAAGAGGAAGATACCTTCATTATTGGTGCCGACTTGGAAGAGACGGCACAAAACCTGAGAGATCTGATTGCCTCGAAACTTGAAGAGGAGGCGCAGACCACCCTCAAGGCTATTTCCGATGAGTGGGCCGCAGACAACTTTTTTGATACGTTTGGCGGCGCAGAACCCCAACGCATTGACGGGCCACCCTACGATACCGCAACAGCCCTGACAGCAGGGGGAGGGACCACTTTAAGCTGGTACACCGGCCGCAATGACGCAACGACCGACCCTAGAACAGACAAGAACGCCGTCATCGATAGCAACTTGACCGTCAGTTACGGCGTGCGTGCAAATGAGCAGGGCATCACCGACGTCGTCAAAGCGCTTGCGACATTCGTCGCGGCCGACTTCTCGGGGGGAACGGCGACAGATGAGTTGTACTACAATCAGCTGTCAACAAACTTGCGGCAAATACTTCAGCCTGAAGGTGTCGATCAGTCGGGTGTGACTGACATTGCGACCGATATTGCGATCACCAGCCGGACCGTCTCGCAAACAGATACGCGGCATACGCAAATCAAGAACACCTATGAGAAAACAATCGGAGAGATCGAGGGCATCGATCAGGATCTTGTGGCAGCGGAAATCTTGAAGTTGCAAAACAATATTGAGATCTCTTACAGAGCCACGTCGATTGTGTTCAACCTAACCCTGTCCGACTATCTATGATTTTGTAAGTTCGTACCACGGTGCGACCGGCTAGAGGGAACTCTGCAGGCCAGATGCAACTGCAGACACAAAAAAGCCGGCTGCAAAACGCGCCGGCTTTATTCGTTTCAACCTGCTTGGGCGGCTTCAGGTTGTTCGATCGGGTCCGGAACTGCCCTCAAGCCTTCCGCAATACTGCGATTGATGCTGATAAGCGTGTCGAGCTTCTTGGGATCGGCAGTGATGATGATATCCATCGTCTGCTTCATGACGAATACACCGAGGGACCCAACATTATTCTTGATTTGCTGTGGCAATTCGCTCTCGGCGCTGGTCGCCGACGTCACAAGAACTGTCCAGAGTTTACGATTGTAAACCAGTGCCTCGTCGCGTTCTTCAAGGGTCAGATTGTCCCATTCATCCTTGATCAACTGAAGCCGGGCTGCGGCTTTCATCAGCAGATTCGCTTCCAGTTCCCGCGGCGATACCGGTGCCGTCTGGCTCGTTTTCTGGTAAGCCTGCGCTGCCTGTTTGTACATGACCGATCAGCTTCCCTTCATACTCGATGAGCTTGCGTGCTTCTTTGAGTGCTTTGTAAAAGGCGCCGGTTAGGATGGCGTTACTAATTCTGGTAACGTAGGGAACCGTGCTCGGCGCAGCCCTTATTATGTCGTTGACGAGGGTGAAGTAGTCTTCCTGAATCTTCTCCATGTCCGTAGACAAATACATCAACTGAACGGCGAGATAGACCCGTTTTGCCGGTGTATCCGCTGTGGCAGGTGTCAGAATGTCCTTTTCCCGAAGAATGGGAGCCTGGCCTTCGATGAAAAGACGGGTACGCTGATTGTCATTGGTGATTACACTATCGCCTATGATAATGCGTTCGCCTGGTTTCAGCTCGACCTTGAGCGCCATTCTTGACCTCCACTTACTAGTATCGCAGCGAAACGTTAACGAATTAGTTAACGCGCGCTGCGAATACCTTAACGACTACGTCCGCGGCGCTTACCCGAACAGGCTCAAAACGCTCTGGTCTGCCTGGTTGGCGAGCGATAGTGCGGTTGATGACAGCTGCTGCCGTGTTTGCAGGGCCAGCATATTCGCACCCTCTTCGTTCATATCAGCAATAATCAAGTCACCCGCGCCGATTTCGAGCGTGTTGATCAGATTCTGAGTGAAATCAGTTCGTATTTCAACGGTCGACAAAGCTGTACCAAGCGAACGGGCTGATGTCCTCAGTTCATCCAGGGCGGCATTGATCGCTTGCAACGTTCGGTCAATATCAGTGTCGGTTTTAAAATCCGATGCCAGGGCCGACAGGCTGACTGTTCCAACTCCCGAGCCAAGGCGCATTCGGTTGAAGTCCGCGTTGTCACTGCTGACATTGAAGGAGACTTCACCAATCAAACTGACGCTGCCGGCTGAAAAGGTAGCTGACAAGCCTTTGACGTTATTCATGAAACTCACGAGATCAGAAACAGTTGTCTCCTCATCAATTTCAAGGGATGCAGGCTCGAAGTCGTTGCCGTCAGTGATCGTGATCGTGTCGCCAGCCTGAAAGGCGCCTGACAAAACCAGTGTGTTCGTCGCAGACATTGATCCTGCGGTAATCGTCGTCGTACCGGCGGAGGCGCCGCCATCTGTCGCCGAGCTGCTGCCGGCACCACTGTTTGTATCTTTTGTGATTGTTATGTTGCTGTTCAGACCGGTTTTCAGTTCGATTTCATCGGTCGTCTCGTTGAAACTTGCTTCAACACCGCTCAGGTCATCAAGCGCATCAATGTAATCCTGAACTGTCGTGATATCCGTTCCAATTGTGAGCACGGCAGTGCTCGAACCATCGGCGATCAGGACGCGGTCGCCGGTTACCCAGCCTGCCAAGTCCGTCAGATTGGAGGAAGCCTGCAGGTTTGTGAGAGTCAAAGCTCCTGACCCGGAGAATAGATCAAAGCCGTTGGTGGCGCTGCCGCCGGTCGCCAAATCAGAAAGGTTCAGACCCGTTGCCAGGGTGGTGTCCGTATAGTCGACAGGATCAACCGTCAGATTGGATGTGCTGTCTTCATTAAAAATGACCTCAAGCTCATTGCCTGCCCCGGCCAGCAAGTTTTTGCCTTTATAGCCAGCGTCCTTGGCCATGTCCTCAATCTGCGTGAGGAGTTCATTGTACTGAATGGCAAACTGCCGCCGTTCGTATTCGCTTGATGTCTGCAGCGCCTGGTTGGCGATCGCCTTTGCGGATTCAACCAGCCGGGTGATCGATGTGATACCGTCGTCCGCCGCCCGAAGTGTTTGGACCGCCTGCCCCATATTGTCGAGAAGGTTCGACAGGTCGCCTGCACGATCATTGAGGCTCTGCGCGGTAAAAAACGAATTGGGGTTGTCCAGTGCAGAATTGACCTTAAGGCCAGTTGCAAGCCGGTTCTGTGTGACTGATGTAAGGTCAGCCGTGTTTTTGAGGGACAGTAGGTTGTCCCGGACCGCGCCGGAAAGAACAATATCAGGCATCTGACTTCACCGCTTTTCCTGTTCAGTACTCGCCATGGCATCTGCTCACCAGTTTGAAGATGAAGCACTGACCACGCTTAAAACCTAAACGGAAAGTTAATCCTTGGTGCACGGATTAACGCGATGTAAATAAAAGTTACCAAAAGGTTTCTTTTAAGTGTCTGATTTATTTGAGTAAAAAATTTGATGATTTTTCAGTAGTGAACGCAAATGAAAAACGGCGGGTCGTTGACCCGCCGTTTTTGCGCTTCGAAATATGAGTCGTAAGGCCTTGTGATTCTCTGCCTTTTTAGAACAGGGACAGGACGGTCTGGTCGGCCTGGGAAGCGAATGAAAGTGACGTTGAAGCCAACTGCTGCCTGGTCTGGAGCGCCAAAAGGTTTGCACCTTCTTCGTTGGTATCCGCCAAGGTCAGGAGACCAGCACCTTCCTGAAGTGTGTTGATGGTGGACCGTGTAAAGTCCTGCCGGATCTCGACCGTTGACAGGTTGGTACCAAACTCGGAGGCCTGAGACCGCAGGTTGCTCAAGGCCGAATTGAGCCGAGTGATAACCCGGTTGATGTCCGTATCTGAAGCAAATCCAGAGTCACTCAGAGCCGTCAAGGACACGCCGGTTGAGTTGGCGGTAAAGTCATTTGTGGCAAAGTCAGCGCCATCACTTGTCAGGGACAGTGTGACTTCGGACTCGATGTTGATCCGACCGCTGGTGGTGTCAAAGTCCGCATCAACTCCATCAAAATCATTGAGGAAAGTTTCCAGATCGTCGACTGTAGTGTCATCTTCGATTTCCAGAGAGCCGAGCTCGAAGCCGTTGCCGTCTGTCAAGGAGAGTGTATCACCTACCGCGAAGGATGCGGT
>NZ_SMLZ01000079.1 GCF_009711415.1 Roseibium denhamense | reverse complement strand
GGCACAAAGTCATTGACCATATCGTAAGGCATGAGTACTTCCACACCAACGCGCCGCCGCCAAGGCAGTGCATCCGGATGAATGAAATCAGCTTGGAGACTGCCTGTCGCTGGGACAGCACAGGCCCTGGCTGAAAAGTCCTGACACATCATCGAATTGCGGCGTAACGGCCGCTGAACCGCTTGTGGCGCGGACGGGCTGCAGGTCCGCGATAAATGCGTGTTAATCGCAGAAACGGGCCTGAGCCATGATAACCGCAGCAGACCGGCACCCCCACAAACCGCCGGTCTGATACGACCCATCGGCCACAAGACTGCGGCACCGGGACTTTGTCCCGGTGCCGTTTGTTTTTCACCCAGTTGAAAGCTCCAAGTATAAAAAAAGCTCCAGTCCCAATCAGGTCCTGGAGCTTTTGATGATGTGTTAATGCGGGCTGTGCCCGGTCACATATTCGGGTAGTTAGGCCCGCCTGCGCCTTCTGGAACCGTCCAGGTGATATTGCCGTTCGGATCCTTGATATCGCATGTCTTGCAGTGGACGCAGTTTTGCGAGTTGATCTGGAATTTCGGTGCGTCTTCGCCTTCTTCCACCCACTCGTAAACGCCCGCCGGGCAATAGCGGTTCGACGGGCCTGCGAAAACGTCGTGTTCGGACATTTTCTGCAAGGTTTCATCGGCAACCTTGAGGTGGATTGGCTGATCTTCCTCATGGTTGGTGTTCGACAGGAAAACCGATGACAGCTTGTCGAAGGATATGACGCCATCCGGCTTCGGATAGTCGATCTTCTTGCAATCCTTGGCCGGTTTCAGCGTTTCAGAATCCCGCTTGCCGTGCTTCATGGTGCCGAAGAACGAAAAACCGAACAATTCGTTGGTCCACATGTCGAGGCCGCCGAGCGCAACGCCCAGAACGGTTCCGAACTTTGACCACAGCGGCTTGGCGTTGCGGACCTTCCAGAGATCCTTGCCAATCGGGCTTTCGCGCCAGGCAGTGTTGTAGCCCGTCAGGTCCGTATGGGCTTCGCCGCGGCCGATAGCTGCCATGACTTCTTCGGCAGCGAGCATGCCGGACAGCATGGCATTATGCGATCCCTTGATGCGCGGCACGTTGACGAAGCCGGCGGAGCAGCCCATCAGCAAGCCGCCCGGGAAGGACAGTTTCGGAACAGACTGGTATCCGCCCTCCGTGATTGCGCGGGCGCCATAGGAGATCCGCTTGCCGCCCTCGAAGGTTTCGCGGATGGTTGGATGGGTCTTGAAGCGCTGGAATTCGTCAAATGGCGATAGCCAGGGGTTTTCGTAGTTGAGGTGCACCACGAAACCGACGGCGACCTGATTGTCCTCCAGGTGGTAGAGGAACGAACCGCCCCCGGTCTTGCCATCGAGCGGCCAGCCGAAGGAGTGCTGAACCAGGCCCTGCTGATGCTTTGCCGGATCGATCTGCCAGAGTTCCTTGATCCCGATGCCGAATTTCGGCACATCACATCCCTGGTCGAGACCGAATTTGGCAATGAGTTCCTTGGCGAGCGATCCGCGCGCACCCTCGCCGATCAAGGTGTACTTGCCGCGCAGCTCCATGCCGCGGGTAAACATGGCATTGGGTTTGCCGTCACGGCCGATCCCCATGTCACCGGTCGCGACCCCGGCCACATTGCCATTGTCGTCATAAAGAAGTTCGGCTGCGGCAAAGCCGGGGTAGATCTCAATTCCGAGACCTTCTGCCTTTTCAGCCAGCCACCGGCAGACATTGCCAAGGGAGACAATGTAATTGCCATGATTGTTCATGAGCTTGGGCATGAACATGTTCGGAAGGCGCATGGAGCCCGCCGGGCCCAGCACCAGGAAATGGTCGTCGGTGACGGCGGTCTTGATCGGTGTGTCTTCTTCCCGCCATTCCGGCAGGAGCTGATCCAGGGCGATCGGGTCGATCACGGCGCCGGACAGAATATGAGCTCCGACCTCTGATCCCTTTTCCAGGACCACGATGCTGATGTCTTCGCCTTTTTCGTCGGCGATCTGCTTGAGCCGGATGGCCGCGGCAAGACCGGCAGGGCCTGCGCCGACAATGACGACGTCAACATCCATACTTTCGCGTTCGCCAAGCGCGTCTTGTTCGCTCATAAGTCTCTCCCTCTGCCCGTCGGGCCGTCACCGATACCGCGTCTTAGCCGTGATTTGCAGTGCAAAACACGACATTTTTTATATGGGATTGCGAAATCGGCGATTACTTCGTCCATTTCCGCCCAGATAGAGCAAAGCGGGGCCGGAGCGTCAAGATGCAAAATTACGTTTACGTAAGCGTAATATTGACGCGGGTGCCGGTTGCGCCCAGCCAAGCAGCTGTGTATTCCGGCAAGAACGCCCCAGAGCACCAAGCTTCCGCTTGTGCCGTCATCCGAAGCAGATAGACTTCGGCAGTGCTGCAACCCTATTGATGGACGTTCCGTGAGCCAACCGACCGCCGGCAACAGACAGATCGAAGCGCTGCTGGAATTCTACCAGGCGGCCGGTGTCGATTGTTTTGTGGGCGAAACCGCCGTCGACTGGTTCCAGCTGAGCGAGCAACAGGCGCAGCAGCGCGCGCGTCCTGCGCCTTCAAACCCCGTTCCTGTATCGGCGGCACCCGTTGCGCAGAATTTTGTGGCCGCGCCTCAAACCGGGCAAGCACCTGGCCAATCCCGGCCGCAACCGGCCCCGGCCCCGTCCGGCACACCAGCCCCAGCGCCGGCCGGCGCACCGGCCGTGGTCCCGGACCGTGAGATCATTGCCGCCGCCCGTCAAAAGGCGACCTCCGCGGCAAGCCTTGATGAGTTGAGAGCGTGCCTTGAGGCTTTCGACGGCTGCAATTTGAAACTGACGGCCAAGAGCCTTGTTTTTGCCGACGGCAATCCGTCGGCGCGGCTTATGCTGATCGGCGAAGCGCCGGGCCGGGATGAGGATATACAAGGCAAGCCGTTTGTCGGCCGGTCCGGACAGTTGCTGGACCGGATGCTGGCCGCGATCGGACTGGACCGGTCATCGGTTTACATTGCCAATGCAGTGCCGTGGCGTCCGCCGGGGAACCGGACACCGACGCCCCAGGAGACCGAAATCTGCAAGCCGTTCATCACCCGGCAGATCGAACTGGTCGACCCGGATGTTGTGGTTTTTTTGGGGGCAGCTTCGGCGAAAACGCTCTTGGGCGTTCAGGACGGGATCCGGAAAATGCGCGGGCATTGGATGACCTATCCTCTGGTCAACCGGTCGGCGGCGGCCGTTGCGACGTATCACCCGGCCTACCTGCTCCGCAGCCCGCTTGAAAAGAGGCTGGCCTGGCGGGATTTTCTGAGCATTCGCGAACGGCTTGGCGCCTCCTGACGGTGAGGGGTGCCTCGGCAGGGAAGCGCGCGCCGAGCCTTCGCACCTGCAGTTCTTACGAGAGCTGATCCGATTGAAACGTTTCCATTATCGGTAATTTAGCGTGGCCGTTAACCTCGGTTTAGGAGCCGGTGTTTACTTTCCGCCGAGGCAAGCAGGAGTAAACGGTTCGGATGTCAACCGGAGTGGCACGATTTGAAGATTTGATACCCGCAACGGTGGTCGATCTTCGGAGTATGGGCAGTATTGATGGGTTCGCGCATTCTATTACATCCGAAGGATGCTGGGTTGTGTCGGATGACATCGACCAGCTGAATGAAGTCGTCGGTCTTCAACTGGAGGGCTTCGACGGCCTGTTCCGGGGCAAGGTGATTGCCATCGGCGATGAAGCGGTTCAGATCCTCTTTACGGAAAAGAAAGCCGTTGCCCATGATGAGCGGCGCAGTGAGGTTCGCCGCCCTGTCTGGCTGACCGCCGTCGTCACCAGCATGGGAGCGCCTGAGGAAATCGAATGCCAGGTCGTTGATGCAAGCCGGTCCGGATGCCGTCTGGAAGATGATCGCGTCAGTGAGTTGCCGGACGACATTTTCATCTCCATTCCAGGGGCCAAGAAATGCGTCAGTGCAACGATTGTCTGGCGCAACGGCCGTCAGGCAGGGGTGCGGCTGAACTGGCAAACCGCCCCGAAACCGCCCGCAAAACCCAAGAAGCCGGTCAAAAAAGTCCAGCAGGACAATGAGGCTGCGGATCAGAAGCAGAAGAAAAAACGCGTAAGCGCCTTCGGCGGATAATCGACAAAGAGACACGTTTGAGATCGCGGTTTCCGGCGCAACCCGCCCGCGAAAGGCCGCTGCATGTGGTTTTTTAACGCTGTTCAGCCACCGGGTATACAAATGTTAACCGGAGATCTGAACTATAGGCGATGAGAGAAATCGGACTATGGGAGGTTCCGGTGCAGCCTGGCGCGGCAGCCATGTCAGACAACGCGAAAGTGTCCGTGCTTGTCGTGGACCTTGCCGATATGTCATGCTTTGAGGCTCATGCACATTCTTTCACAAAAGAAGGCTGCTGGATCGTCTCCGACCGGATTGACAGTCTGAAACAGGAGATCGGCCTGCGTTTGCAAGGGTTTGACAGACTGCTCCCGGCAACGGTGGTTGCCTATGGTGACAATGAAGTTAAGGTCACCTTCACTGCAAAACGGTCGGAACAGGGCGAGAAACGGCGTGAGATCCGCCGCCCGGTCTGGATTTCGGCCATGGTCAGCAGTCCTGAAAATCCCTACGTTTACAAACTGCAGATCATCGACGCCAGCCGCTCCGGATGCAGGCTGGAAGGGGAAAAAGTCGAATGGTTGCCGGAGAAGATCGAAATTTCGATCCCCGGCTTGGATTTGCCGATCAACGGCCGGGTCGTCTGGCGAGGCGGCAAGAATGCCGGCGTAAGGCTGGACTGGCCGTTCGAGCCGGACACAAAACCGATAGATTTCACGCTCGATCCGGAGCCGGAGCCCGCCGATGAGCGGCCAAAGCCCAAGCGCCGGATCAGCGCCTTCGGTTCCTGATTCACGATATAAGCCTTTATCCTTGGGTTGCAGAGGCCGTCGCTGTGCCTTGAATGCACGGTTTCCAGTCGCTGTCTGGAAAATACTGATAAATATATCAATTTATTGATCTGAAACACGTCAACTATATCGTCAAAATTACGTAGCCCGTGTGGCGGAATGCCTTCACTGCAATCTCAAATTGAACTAGCTTCCATCTCTCTGACCGTCATGAGTTGCAAGTTTTGGAGGTTTCCGTGTCTGATCCGGTGGATCCATCCACGCCCATACAAAAATGGCCGGTGCTGGTGTTGGATTTCGAGACACTGGACTGTGAGGATACGATTGCCCGTGATGTCAGCCGCCACGGATGCCGCGTGCGGGCCAGAAACATGCGCGCTCTTGGCAAGCCGGTCGGCGTTCGCCTGATCGGGATCGACACGATCATCCGCGGGCGGATTTGCGAGCTTCTGTCCCAGGAAGTTATTGTTGCCTTCGAGGAAGCCGATCAGGCCAAGCTGTCGTCAAAGCCGCGGACCCATCGCAAGGTCTCCATCAAGGCGCAAATCCTGGCCGGGCCTGAAACCGGCGCAATCGATTGCCGGATTGTTGCCGCCAGTCATTCCGGGTGCCAGCTGCAAGGGGAGGGGCTGGACGGCCTTCCCGATACCATCACGCTCAAGATCAGCGGTCTTGCGGTTCCCGTCGCCGGGCGCGTTTTATGGCGCGCCGAAAAGGCCGCCGGGGTTCAAATGATGTGGCAGTTTCCCGCCGGCGATGTCTTCATGGTGGACCGCATCACGCCGCCTTCTCTTCTGGAAAAGATGAAGACTGCCGGGCCTGACCGGCCGCCCGGCACCAACCCGTTTGCTGTCAGACGGCCGCGCTAATGCATCTTTTCCTGATCTGAGTGGCCGCTCGGCGAACCAATCTGACCGGGAGAGGCTATGGCGGGGGGAACGAACGGTTTAGAGACAGAAAGCGTTCTGCAAGTTGGTATTCGCGGCCAAACGCAGGCCTTTCCGAAATGAACTACACCGACAGATCTGCTCAAGGAGCTAATCCGGGACGGTTCGCCGCAACGGATTTGCAAAGCCTCCGGCCATCCCTATATCGGAAGTAAGAAAAACGATGGGGTTTTGATTTGGTGGTTTCCGTCTTGCGCCGGCTCGTGCCGGGTTTTTTGAAAAATGATGGTCCTATCATCCCGGTGGTACGCCTGCAGGGCGCCATCGGTATGAACAGCCCGATGCGGCAGGGCCTTTCGCTCGCCAACACGGCGCTACCGCTTGAAAAAGCATTTTCCTTCAAGAAAGCACCGGCTGTTGCCTTGATCGTCAATTCGCCCGGCGGCTCGCCGGTGCAGTCGCGTCTTATTTTTCAGCGGATCCGGGATCTGGCCAAGGAAAATGAGAAAGACGTCCTTGTATTTGTCGAGGATGTTGCAGCCAGCGGCGGCTACATGATCGCGCTTGCGGGCGATGAAATCTTCGTGGACCCATCTTCTATCGTCGGATCGATAGGTGTCGTTGCGGCCGGGTTCGGCTTTACCGAGGCGATCAAGAAGCTCGGCGTTGAACGTAGGGTCTATACCGCCGGGGAAAAGAAGGTGACGCTGGACCCGTTCCAGCCGGAAGTTCCCGAAGACATCGAATATTTGAAAAGCCTGCAGCAGGAGATCCATGAGATCTTCATCGAGATGGTCAAGTCCCGCCGCGGCGATGTGCTGGTGGATGATCCGGACCTGTTTACGGGGAAATTCTGGACGGGCCGCTCGGCGGTGGATCTCGGTCTGGTCGACAGTCAGGGCGATCTGCGCACGGTCTTGAAAAAACGGTATGGCGATAAGGCCGAACCGAAACTCATTTCCGCCCCAAGGGGGCTTTTGGGCCGCCGTGCCGGGGTCGGTGTGGGTATGGGCCTCGGCGGCCGGTCTCTGACCGAGGGGCTCGGGTCGGAGGTCATCTCAGCCTTTGAGGAACGGGCACTTTGGATGCGCTACGGCCTTTAAAAAGGCGCAAAGGCGCGGTGAGCTGCGGGTAAGATGAGGAGAATGTCATGACGGAATTGATTGGGGTCGCAGCTCTCGCCGTTGGCGGTTACTGGATCGTTCAGCGCGTCAAACGGAAAATGGCGGAAGTCGAAAACCAGATTTCCAAGGCCGCGGCGGCTGCGGACCCGCGCGGGCGCGGGGAGAAACTGGTTCTGGATCCCGTCAGCGGAAAATACCGGCCGCTGTCGTAACGCGCTCCGCTCGACACCTTTTCTGTATGCGCTAGTTGTCCGGTCAAACGAGAGTGCAACCGAACGCGTTGGGGAAAGCCGTGCTGCAGGAAAAGCGTGCCGAACTGGATGCAGAAAAACGCAAGAAACTGATTGAGCGCATCGTGCATGCGCTCGCGGATACTTACCCCGATCTTTATTACCAATCGACAAGCCAGATCGCGCTCTTGATCAAGCAGCAGGTCGACGACGGAACCGGCCTCAGCAACGAGGACCGCGCGCTGCTGCAAGGCTTGTCCCAACGGGACATTGAAGTGCTGTTAAGTCTGCATTGACGGGAAATGCAGGGGCCAGGAGGGGGGGGAATTTCCGCCTCCCGGCCCTTAACCGCGTTTTGCGACCAGACGTGGTGCCGCATCAGGCAGCAAGCGCTGAAGGGGCCTCTGCCCAGTTCAGGCCGGGCTTATACCGTGCGTCGACCTTGCCGTCTTTCAGCGTGAAGAGGTGCAGCCAGCCATTGTCGAAGAGCTCCCGGACCTGGGGATGACGCTCCAGAACATCCAGGATCGCTTCTTGCGGTGCCTCGATCATGACGGAAAGGCGCAGCGGCTGGTGCATCAGGTGCTCGCCGTCATGAACCGCCTGCCACGGCAAGCCTGGCCGCAGCCGTCCCGAGTTGCCCTCGATCACGCCAATTCCGCCGACCACATTGTGAATAAGCTTGTTGCCGCCGCCGAACACGTCCGGCATGACGGAGGACCCGTAGTACTGGAGGCTGATCCAGCTCGCCACGACAACCGGCGCGGTGATGATGAGCTCAAGCGTCCCGAAGCCGTCGTCTTTTTCCCAGTCATAGCTGTGCAGGAAGCTGCGGCCGCCAAGGTCTTTCCCTGCCGTCGCATTGCGCGGGGCCGCGATGAAGGCGGCACATCCGGCCAGGCCCCATTCGGGCCGCACCTCTGCCCAGTTGAGGGCACGATCAGGAATCGTCTGGGGTGTTGCGCCCGGCAAGGCGGGGGCGCGTTCGGCCAGCGCGATCTGCCCGGCCTGTTTCAGCCAGCCTTTCACGCGTTTCATGTCCTTGGTCCACCCTGCCGGCAAACCGTCCTCGAAGAGCGTGATGTCATCGACGGTTGTGTCATGAAGACCGGCTACGAAAACCGTATCTTCCGGGACGTCGATCGCGCGCGCGGCAAGTCCTTGCCTGGTTTCTGGATCGTTCAGCAAGGTGGCGAGGAGCCGGGCTGAAACCTCACCGGTGTATCCGCCGCAGGCTCCGCAATGATAAGCGCTTTCATGGGGATTGTTGGTCACTTGGCCGCCATGGCCGAGGAGCAGAACCACCTTCCCGAACGTGCCGGTCAGGCTCATGGCGCTCAGGACGGCAGCAGCCGTGTCGGCTTTGGTCTTGGCGTCCAGCCCGCCTGCCACATGTGGCGCGGGGGCGTGATCTGACGGCTTGGACCCAAGGCCCAAAGCATCGCGCAGCAGCTTGCCTGCATAAAGAGGGCCGGCTGCCTCGACAAACGCAAAGGACGACACCGCGGCCTGACGGAACCGTCCCCAAGCTCGGGCCGTGCGCGCGGCGATCCGCGTTTTCTGCTCGTCCTTGGGATCGCCAAGGCTTGTGGTTTCAAGCCCCGGCTTCAAAAGCACGGGCAAATGCGCCTCGACGATATCCGATCCATGCCCCTTGTGGGCCAGCGGAAGCCCGAAGAAACCGGCAAATCCGATGGTTGCGATCGCAGGATCGACGCTTTCCAGCGCCCGGCGGAACACTTCGGACCGCACGTCAATGCAAAACGCTGCTTGCAGCTCCGGGCGCGCGTCCGTTTCTGTCTCGCCGTCCAGAAGTCCGGACAGTTTCACTTGATGGTTCCGCTCCAGAGCCTCTTGAAGGATGGCCAGGGCCACATCTTCTTCCGACGGCTCGACCGGGGCAGCATGCGCGGCAACCGTCCCGGCCCACTTGTCCGCAATCCCGGGCACATGCGCCAGCAACGCCTCTTCCCAGATGAGCCGGATCGCCAGAAGATCGGTCAGGGTCTGGTCGGACTTTCCGTCCAATTCGGCCTGCCACAGGATCCAGCGCGCATGCTGTGGCCAGCCGCCCAGATCCATGTAAAGGCGGTGGAAGATGGTCTCCGCAGAAGCCTCGTTCAGCCCGAGGGCTTCCGCTGCCCTGAAAATCGCGCGCTCAGAGGTGTCGGGTGCTGCGGCAACATGGGCGCAAAACCCCCTGAGACCCGCAATCTCGGGCGTCAGGTCATGGGTGGCCCAGGCGCGCCAGGATGCAAAGGCCTGAGACCCTGGCGCGGGAGACCACAGCGCTTGTCCCCGGTCGAACTGGCCTGCAGCCCAGATGCCAAACGTCTTTTCAATGACCGAGGGCCAATCTGTGCCGGTCGCCTCCGCCGCAAGGTCCGCAACGGTCGAAAGGGCGGCCGGTTCATTGTCTTCTGCCGCAGCTGCAAATGCCTTCAGCGCGGCAATGTCCTGCGGCTTGAGCGGCGAGCCGGACGCTGCAAGAGCGGCTTCCAGATCCGCATCGGTTATGTCACCGGCTGCAATGGCCGCGGCATAGTCCGCACGGCACCGAGTTGCGCGGACACCTGCGACCCTCTTCAGCCGCGCGGACGCGCCGGCAAGGTCTTCGCCGGTTTGTCCGAGGAACGGATTGACGGCAACGGTTGCCTCCAGCGGGAATGCGGGCGGGATCCGCCGGGCGGCCTGTTCCGCGGCCTTCAGGATGGCCGTCATGAGAGCAGGGGCGATCTGCGCGTGGTTGAGGAACATATCGGTCTCCATGATCTCAGTCGGTTTTCGCTATGCGGAAGCCGCCAATGGCGCGGTCCAGCAGGGCGTTCAGGTAAAAGCCGTTGGCCAGGTGAACCCGGAGGCCTGCGGTTGACGGGTGGTGTGCCCACAGCGGGAACAGCGCCTGCGCAAAGGCAACCAGTCCGAAGGACGCGACCGCGAGCACAATCAGCGCCCATTCCAGCGGCCCGGGGACAGGGGCGGCGGGCAGCGACGCCCCCCAGATGCCATGCGCGAGCGCCTGGAAGGAGAAGTAGGCAAAGGCCGCACCAAGCGAGGCCAGTGCCGTGCGCTTGGTCAGGTCGGCCGGAGCAAGATCCGCCAGGCCTTGGGCAACCAGATAGGCAACCCCAAAGATCAGGATTGTGCCAAGGGCGAGAGCCTGTGCCGTCTTCGGTCCGATCACCACGGTAAAGAGCGTTGCAATCACCGCATAAAGGACAAGTGCGAGCGCAAAGGACCTGAGCACTGCGGCAACACTTGGCACGGCGATCGGCCCTGGACGGCGCAGCCCCGCGACCGCTTGTACCGCCCCTCCGGAGGAGAGGAACGCATGCGCCTTGTAAAGCGAGTGGGCGACGATATGCAGAAGTGCCAGCGCCCAGAGACCGAGCCCGCATTGCAAGAGCAGAAAGCCCATTTGAGACACTGTCGACCAGGCAAGGGAGGTTTTGACCGCGCTTTGGGTCAACATGACAGCCGCGCCGAAGATCGCGGTAAACCCGCCGATCATAACAAGCGCCGCCATGGCGCCTGGGCTCAGCTGCACAAAACCTGAAAGCGCGATTAGAAGAACACCGCCGGAATTGATGATCCCTGCGTGAAGGAGGGCTGAGACAGGGGTCGGTGCTTCCATGACCTCGGTCAGCCAGCCGTGCAGCGGGAACGCTGCCGTCTTCAAGACTGCGCTGACGATAATCAAGGCGATGGCGAGAGACGGGACCACGGTCAGCCCCGTTTCGGCTGCGGCCGTCATGATGCTGCTGAAGTCTCCGGTGCCGTAACTGGCAAACAGCAGCACTGCAGCCACGGCCAGCACCGCATCCGCGCTATGCCATACAAGGGCGAATTTGGTTGCCGCACGTCTGGCTTCCGGTCGCCCGTTATAAAACAGCAGAAGGCGTTTCAGACCGAGGCCGACCAGCGCCGAGGAGACGATGAGAAGGACGAAGCTGCCCGATTGCACAAAGAGCAAGACGGCCGCCAGCGTGGCGAGCATGAGCGCATGGAACCGGCCTTCCTGTGCCTCGCCATCCAGATAGGTGCGGCTGTAGCGGGTGACGACCCAGCCGATGAAAGCAACGAGAAGTCCGAGTGCCACGGTGACCGCATTCGCCTGAAGGACCAAGACGGCGGGGCCGGAAAAAATGGACAGTTTGGCCGGTCCGGCGAACCCATACTGGATCACGCCGGCAAACGCACAAAAAAGGGCTGCAAGCGCCGCATATTCGGCAATCTTCGGCACACCCTCCGGCCGCTGTCCGGGCTGGCGCCAGGCAAAAGCGGCGGCTGCCAGCAGAACAAGGGGGGGCAAAAACAAAAAGGAAAACACCATGAGACTTCTCCATTCCGGGGTCGCACGGGTTTAAGTCACCAAGAAAAGGAAGAAAAATATATATATCCGAGATTTTTGTTCTGTTTTTTAGAATGATCTCAATGCCTGAACTCTACAAGTGTTACCGGTCCTTAAGGAACAGGGATCAGGCGGGATGGGAATTGAAAGGCAAATGGGCACCCGCCAAATGATGAACCCGCTGGTACCGGACGGCTCAAAGCGCCCGGCGGCGGCGCAGCGGCTCTGAGGCCACTGCAAGCTTCTGAACCGCCTGAAAGTGGCCGAGCGCCTTGCGGATGTTTATATGCGCGGGCTTGTCTTCAAGATAATCCATGAGCCTGAGCAGGTTGATCGGCTGCTTTTGAACAAGCGCCGTGATCCGCTCAACCGCCTCTTCAAACGCATAGGTGTCGATGAAGCGGCAGGCGGTTTGTGTCGGGGTCAGCACGTAGTAGTCCTGCGGGCGCTTGGGCGTGTACCGGGTGATGTCGAAGGGGGAGGCGCCCAGCACCTGCGGCTTGGGGATGTAGCAGACGATGTCCTCATCCTTGTTCTGAAGCACTGAGCCGGACACCTGATTGAAGCCGAAGGGTTTCAGCTGTGCGGCGGCGTGGGTCCGCATGCCGGGACTCATGATATCGGCGTCCGAACGGTCATATTTCAGATCGTCAAAGACGGAAAAGATGTTCTGGTCCGCATCGGCCAGCGTCATGTAGACGCTGAGATCCCGCTCCGCGCCAGTAAGGTTTGAAAAGGGGGGCGCGCTTGCCCCACAAACTGCGTCCATAGGCGTTCTCCTGTCGCCTCTCAGTTAGATCACGTGTTTCCCTTGGCAACGGCGTGTGACATTAGGCTCAGGACCTATTAATTTGACAGAAATGGTAGGGATGGGTTTGTTCGGATACAAGGCGCAAAACTGCAGCAAACCGTCCGGTTTGCAAAGGTTTGCAACAACGTTGCCGGGCAAACACGCCCTATCCCAAAGGGACGCAAAAACGGCGTCGATCTGCTGCGTCAAACCGCTCAACCGGGCAGGAAGCCCGCTTGTCACGCTTTTCCTTGCAGCTCATTGCCGTTTGCTGCGCCATTTCGATCAAATTAATAGGTCCTGAGCCTAGGCACCCGGTGGAGCTCATTCGGTCAGCAAGAGGCGCAGTCTCTGCTTCTGGAAAAGGTGTGAGCGAGTATCCGCATGGCGTTGCCGGGGTTTTGTTTCCGGCCGTGAGTTGTCTTTCCAGGGCGCAAAGTCCTGCCTTGAAAAAACTCGTCGTTTTCTAATCGATTAATATGAAACAGCGTCTGGACATTGCGTTTCCACTGGCGATAAACCGCACGCGCAGACCGGAAAACCTGCCGGTTATTTCGCTGAAAACGTAGAGGAGTTGGCCCGCATGGTGGCAATCGATAATCACTTCGATAACTGGAAGGAACAACAATCCGCCGCCGAGCAGATGATCCCGCTGGTCGGCCATCTCTACCGCGACTACGGCATCAACATCCGGGTTTTCGGCCGCCGGCTCCTCAACACCTCCGCGATCGAAATCATCAAGGCCCACCGCTACGCCAAGCAGGTCACCGGCCAGGAGCTGGACGTTGCCAGGAGCCTTGAGATCGTTCAGGCCATGCTGGAGATGGATCTTGCCGCCGCCCGCGTCGACCTCGGCAAGCTGTGCCACCGTTTCATGGCCGAAGGCGGCGATGCCAAAACCTTTGTCGAACAGCAGCTTGCCAGCATCAACACCGGTAAGACCTCTATCCTGCAGGAGCCGCAGGACGTTGTGCTTTATGGCTTCGGCCGCATTGGCCGCCTGCTCGCCCGCATGCTGATCGAACGCGTTGGGGCCGGCAACAAGATGCGCCTGCGCGCCATCGTCGTGCGCGGCGGCAAGGAGGGCGACCTTAAAAAACGTTCCAGCCTGCTGCGCCGCGATTCCGTTCATGGCGCCTTCAGCGGATCGATCACGGTGGACGAAGAGCAGAACGCCATCATCGCCAACGGCAACTATATCCAGGTGATCTATGCCAATTCTCCGGCGGAGGTCGACTACACCAAATACGGCATCAAGAATGCGCTGGTCGTCGACAACACCGGCATGTGGCGCGACGAAGAAGGCCTCGGCCAGCACCTGAAGTGCCCGGGCGCAGCAAAAGTGATCCTGACCGCGCCGGGCAAGGGCAACATCAAGAACGTCGTCTACGGCGTCAACCAGGGCGACATCACCCCGGACGACGACATCCTGAGCGCTGCCTCCTGCACCACCAACGCGATCACGCCGGTTCTGAAGGTCATCAACGACGAGTTCGGCATCGAGAACGGCCACGTGGAAACCATCCACGCCTTCACCAACGACCAGAACCTGATCGACAACTACCACAAGGGTGACCGCCGCGGCCGCGCCGCCCCGCTCAACATGGTTCTGACCAGCACGGGCGCTGCCAGTGCAGTTGCCAAGTGCCTGCCGGAAATGAAGGGCAAACTGACCGGCAACGCCGTCCGCGTGCCGATCCCCAACGTTTCCATGGCGATCCTCAACCTCAATCTCAAGCGCGAGACATCAGCTGAGGAAATGAACGACTACCTGCGCCAGGTGTCGATCCAGTCGCCGCTGCAGGACCAGATCGACTACACGGCCTCCACCGAGCTGGTCTCCTCAGACCTCGTCGGCTCCGTCCACGCCGGTGTCGTCGACAGCCAGGCCACCATCGTCGATGGCGACCGTCTGGTCCTTTATGTCTGGTACGACAATGAGGCCGGCTACAGCACCCAGGTCATCCGCCTGATGCAGGACGTCGCCGGCATGAAATACCCCTCCGTCCCGGAGTGAGGTTTTCGGGACTTGAGCCAAGTGCTATTTGAGAGGTTTGTGAAAGGGGCGGTTTTCCGCCCCTTTTTTGTTTGTTCTGCCCCTGACCTTGCAACAGCCCCTTGGCCTATCGAAGGTCATCCCGGCCAAGCGCAGCGCGAGCCGGGATCGGGGAGCCAAAAGACTCTCCTGTCCAACAAGAGACCAACGGATATCCCCGGGCCCACCGATCCCGGATCTCCGCCTGCGCTCCGTCCGGGATGACGATCTTTGAAGGGTTCGCAAGGCTTCTCCCCTCGCTCCGTCATCCCCGCCTTGTGCGGGAATCCATTCCGTTTCCCCGCCCCAAGCAGGGCTGATCGAATGGAACGCTCACGGCATGGATCCCGCATCAAGTGCGGGATGACAGCGGAGGATGTGGTGGGGACGATGCCTCTCCCGGCCGCTCTGGGAACGAGAGGACAACCGACCATATCTGGCGCGAGGAATGTTGATTGGGGAAAGGCTGAAGCTTCCCTCCAGCCGTCATCCCCGCCTTGTGCGGGGATCCATTCCGTTTCCTCACCCCACGCACGGCTGTTCGAATGGACCGTGCACGGTATGGATCCCGCATCACGTGCGGGATGACAGCGGAGGGTTTGGCGGGCAGTCGAAGGGTTGTTTGCGCCTTCTTTTTTGATCGCGTGGCGGAAGGCAAACTCGGCGCAACGCCGTTTCGTTTCAGATCGACCTGTGCGGCGGAAGGTCCGTGAGGGGAACTGCAGGTTTCGGCCCTAAGCGGACATTCGATCACGCAGCGGCGAATGTCTAAGAAGAGCCCAAATTAGACGTTCGATTCGGGCTTAGTGTGTGTCGCGCGCTTGTGGTTGACTGTGTCGCCGTGGCTCCCTCAAATGGAAGACTAGAAGGACGTTGTTGGAGGCTCAGGTGGATCAGCAAGATAGAGAAGAGAAGGCAGGCGCCACCCGGCGCGACGTTATGGTTGGCGCCGCGGTACTCGGTGTCGCATCGGCACTGCCGAGCGTGGCGCAAGCCGCACTTTCAGCAAGAGATGCCGTTGAGGGCCTGCGAGACCCCATCCTCCGCATATCACGCGAGGTCTGGCAGGCGGCTGAAGTCTCGCTCGATGAGCTGGACTCGATGAACATCCATATCCACGAATTGCGGGCTGCCGGGTTCACAATAGAAGGGCCAGGTGTTTCGGGCGTACCGACCGCCTTCATTGCCGAGTGGTCGCAGGGCGAAGGTGGACCAAAAGTTGGCTACCTGCCTGAATACGATGCCCTGCCGGGCCTCGGCAACGCCACCGAACCCAGCCAGACGCCGACGGCAAACGGAAACACCAACGGTCACGGCTGCGGTCACAACATGCTCGGAGCCGGGTGCACCGGGGCTGGCATGGCGCTGAAGGCGATGATGGAGGCCAACGGTACACCGGGCACTGTGCGCATCTATGGCTGTGCCGCTGAAGAGACGCAGGGCGCCAAAGCCTGGTTCGCCCGCGACGGTCGTTTCAATGATCTCGATGCCGCAATTGCCTGGCACCCGGCCACCGCGGCGGCCGCCGGAAACATGCACTTGACTGCGGTGCGCATGGCCAAGCTTCAGTTCAGGGGGCAGACCGCGCACGCCGGCATTGAGCCTTGGGAGGGTCGGAGTGCACTTGACGCTGCGGAGCTTGCAACCCATGCGATCAACATGATGCGAGAGCATGTGCGACCGACGGCGCGGCTCCACTACATCTATGAGGATGGCGGCATGGCCCCCAACGTCGTCCCGGACACCGCGCGGGTGTGGGTGGTAGTACGCGAGGCCGATAACGCTTCTGTTCAGGCATTGGCGGAATGGGTGCTTGAGGCCGCCGAGGGGGCTGCTCAAGCGACGCAAACGGAATCAGAGTCCTTCATCTTCACTGGGTTTGCAGAAGTCTTCCCAAACGAACCTCTGGCCCGGCGATATCTGAAGTACATGAACGAAGAGGGTCTCGACTGGACGGAGGAAGAGCAGGAGTTTGCACGCGCCTGTCAGCGCGCGGGAGGCGTTGCGGAAACGGGCCTCGCCACCGAGGTCATGCCGTTCATCAACGAGGCGCGCATCGGCGGCTCAAGCGATGTCGGCGACGTGTGCTACAACGCCCCCACGGCGCTCTTCGTTTGGCCCACATATGCGCAAGGATTTGCACTGCACACTTGGCCGGTCACGGCTGCGGGTGGGATGTCGATCGGGGACAAAGCCTCGATCTCGACCGCAAAGATCATGGCGGCCACTGGCTTTGATGTAATGACCGATGCGGACTTTCGCGCCGAGATCCGGACCGAATTCGACAGGCGCATGGAAGGCAAGGAATACGTTAACGCAATCCCACCCGAAATGACCGAGCCAATCGACATTCCGGATCGTATTCGCAAGACCGGACAAGACGAAGTCGATCAAGCAATCTGACGTCTGGTGCAGCTTCTCGCTTGTCGTAGGGAAAGCTTGGTTGCAGGTCCGCTTCGTCCGCTGTGCCGCCATTCGTTCCCTCTGCAGCGAAGGCCCGGAATCCGCCCAAATCGTTCCTTCGCTTTCCCCTCAACGAACGGCCGCTTTACGAACTCAACTGAGAACACTCCACCGTACTGTTTGCAGCGCAAATCAGTCCTCCTCCTCACCTCCCCAACAAATCCCTTGTCCGGTCCCTACCAAAAATGCCAAGTAGGCCCTGAAAAACTAAGAGGACATCTCGATGTTTCACGGCAAGGTGCTGGTTGCGCAGGGGGGCGGGCCGACCGCGGTGATCAATCAATCCATGGTCGGGGCAGTGCTGGAAAGCCGCAAGTTCCGCAGCGTGGAGCTGATCTATGGCGCGGTTCACGGCGTGCGCGGCATCCTGGACGAGGATTTTTACGATCTCACCCAGGAGACCACCCACAATCTGGAGATGGTCGCCAACACTCCGTCCTCCGCGCTCGGCTCGACCCGCGACAAGCCGGACCTGAAATACTGCCAGGAGATCTTCAAGGTCCTGCGCGCCCATGAGATCGGCTATTTCTTTTATACCGGCGGCAACGATTCCTCCGACACCGTGCGCATCGTCAACGATGAGGCCCGCAAGGCCGGCTACGATCTGCGCTGCATCCACATTCCCAAAACCATCGACAACGACCTGGTCGAGAACGATCACACACCGGGCTTTCCCTCCGCCGCGCGCTACGTGTCCCAGGCGTTCATGGGCATCAATCTCGACAACGCCGCCCTGCCGGGCATCTATATCGGGGTGGTCATGGGCCGCCATGCGGGTTTTTTGACCGCCGCCTCGGCCTTGGGCAAGAAGTTCTCCGACGACGGGCCGCATCTCATCTATATGCCCGAGCGCACCTTCGACATCGATCAGTTCATTCAGGACGTGCGCGAAGTCTACAACCGCCTCGGCCGCTGCGTCGTTGCAGTCAGCGAAGGCATTCATGATGCGTCCGGCGAGCCGATCATCTCCAAGCTGTCCCAGGAGGTCGAACGGGACGCGCACGGCAATGTGCAACTGTCGGGAAGCGGGGCGCTCGCCGATCTTTTGACGCAGAAGGTCAAGGATGCGCTCAACGTCACGCGGGTCCGGGGCGACACGCTCGGCTATATCCAGCGCAGCTTTGTCGGCTGTGTCTCCGATGTCGACCAGCATGAAGCCCGCGAAGTCGGCGAAAAGGCGGTGCAATACGGCATGTTCGGCGACCGTGACGGCTCGGTGACGATCAAGCGCACCGGGCACTATTCGGTCGACTATGAGCTGGTGCCGCTGGAGCTGGTGGCCGGAAAAACCCGCACCATGCCCGATGCGTTCATCTCCGCCTCCGGCAATGATGTGACCGACGCCTTCCGCATGTATCTGCGCCCGCTTCTGGGCTCCGGCATGCCCGACGCCCATCGCCTGCGCCCCAACAAGGTGCCGAAGATCCTGGCCGCCGGGTCTTAAAGGACGGCTGAGCGCTGGCCTCACTGAGTCCCTCATGAGGGGAGTGATATGCGGCGGGTCTAACAGGCTTGCGAAAGCGGGCCGCAGGGAATGTCCCGGCCAATCACGTCCGCGGTCAGGGGGACCCAGACCTTCCCCAGGGCGCCGTTTTCTGTCAGGGCAGCGTTTGCTGAGGCATAGGCCGTATCAAATGCTGTTGCGAGCCCTTGTGGTGTCATGGCCTCTATCGCATGGATGCCCGGCGTGTCCGCGGGGATCGCCGCGACGTTCACAGACCAGCCGAAAAGCATCTTGTCGAGCAGCAGGCGTTCCAGAAAGATGTCGGTCTGGGTGCGTAGCGTCAGGTACAGCAACCGGTGAATGATCGCGTCGAGCCGGGGGGTGATGGCCTGGGTGACCGGCGGCGAGTTGAGCTTGATGTTGACGAGAAAATGGATCTGGATCGGCCGTTCCCGTCCCAGCTTGATGAAGTGATCGGAGATATAGAACGGGCGCATGATTGCCCCGTCGATATGAAGTGTCTGATCACCGCGCGCCTCAACGACTTGCGAGGGAAAGACCCCGGGCACGCCGATGCTGGCCAGCAAGGCCTGGTGGACACGGGCGACATTGCCGGGCCCAGGGCGTGCCGCGATTGCGCCGATATCCCACAACACCGGAGAGCCCGCCGTCAGATCCACCGAAACCACATAAAGCCGTTTCCCCGCAGCATGGCGCCTTGCAATCCGCGCCACCGTGTCTTGGTCAATCGTCTTGCGGATAATGGCTTCGATATCATTCGAGATCTGCGCGCCCCGGCCGAACAGGATGCCAAAAAGATCCAGGACTTTTGGCCGCTTGGCGTCTTCTTCTATCGTCTCTGCGATTTCCGTAATGAGCGGTCTCAAGTGGTCAGAACCGGCCTTATCGGCAAAGGCCATTGTTGCCAGCAACGCGCCCACCGACACGCCCGTGTAGATATCAAAGTCCGGCCAGTCGGCACTGGCTGTGGAGGCGGCAAGCAGGCCCGCGCCATAGGCGCCGCCCGCGCCGCCTTCGGAAATCGCGAGCAGGCGGAAGGGTTCATCCGCCGGTTTGCCGGGCGCGAATTTTGCAAAGTCTTCCGGGTAGGTGGGGGCGCTCCCGCCGATTGGATAAGCACCCGCCGGATAATCCACTGGAAGCACCGGGTCCGGCATTGGCCTTGGCATCAGCAACACGAAGGCGGCCAAAGCGCCCGCCGCTATGATGCCGACCAAAGCGAAGGCATAGAGCGAGAGACGGAAGAGAAACTTGACCGGTTGCATCACGCTACCACGCAATGATGTGGCTTGATGGTGGCCAGCGGGTCAATGGCGAGGGTCAAAACGGGGCTCCGCATCTTCTCTTTCATCGATCTGGTGGGGGGTGCTGCCTACCAGAATGCCGCTAGGCCGACCAGGTTGCTCCCTTTTTCTTCCGGGCATGAGTGCCTTGGCAATGCAACTGAGAACCGTCGCCGTGATTTCGATATTGAAGGCTAGTCTTTGAGACACGGTAAACTGTGCAGCACTCTTCTTGGGGCGCTGTAGGGCAGAAGCGCAGACTCCTTCATAGAGACTGATCGTTTGGCGCACCATGGTGTCACTCGAAAAGGCCGCTGCTGTTTTCCGGGCAGCGTCCCCCATGGCCGAGCGGCATTCACCTGACATCGCCTGATACGTCTGGAGTTCCCGGCCGAAAGCTTCCGGAGAGGCCGACGGGGCCAGCAGCGTGCCGTTTTCCCCGCTCCGCACTGTCTCTCGCGTGCCCGCAGCCTCCAGGGCAACAACCGGCACGCCCGCAGCCATGGCTTCAACCAGAACAAGGCCCTGGGTTTCGGATCGGGAGGCAAAGGCAAAGACGTCCATCGACGCATATGCAGTGGCCAGATCCTGGCCCAATAGAAACCCGGTAAAGCAGACACGGTCCGCTAGGCCTGCAAGCCTAAATGCGTCTTCCATGGCGGGCCGCATAGGGCCATCGCCGACGATCAGCGCCCTTGCGTCCTGCCGTTCAGTCAGGAAACGGCAGAGCCCTTCAATGAGGTAGCCGATGTTCTTTTCCGCAGCGAGCCGTCCCACATGTCCGGCAACGAACGCGTCCTTTGAAATATGCCACCGGCGGCGCCCGCGATCACCGCATCCCTGGCGGTACTGCTCCAAATCTATGCCGGTGGGCACGACTGTGATCGGAACCTTGACCCCGGCCTCGCGCAGATGCGTTCTGGCACTTGCGCTTGGCGCGATCACTTCTTGGCACAAGTTACAATAGCCCCGGGCAAGGCTCACGATCACGCGCCTCAGACCAGGGGCGCCAAGCGAGACATATTGCCCGTAAAAGTCATAGCGCGTGTGGAAGGTGAAGACTGTGGGCACGCCCCGTTT
Organism: Roseibium denhamense; assembly: GCF_009711415.1. Classification (GTDB taxonomy): domain Bacteria; phylum Pseudomonadota; class Alphaproteobacteria; order Rhizobiales; family Stappiaceae; genus Roseibium; species Roseibium denhamense. The sequence goes on along the minus strand of NZ_SMLZ01000079.1, from coordinate 6,275 downwards.
TGCGGCAAACCTCAGCGCCTCGACGCCAAGAAGAAAAGGCTGATGGGCGTGGATAATGTCGGGCTGGAACTCATCAATCGCCTCGGCTACGGACCGCGGTATCCGCACGGGCACGGAAAACCCGCTGCCGACAGTGCGCTTCAGCGCGGGGACCCTGATGACAGCCGGGTCGTTCGGGCATGATGAAGGTGTTTTTCCCTCGTAAGTCTCAGGCGCAATGATCAGCACCTGATGCCCTTCCTGGATGAGACCCCGTGCCAAGGTGCTAACACTTCGTGCCACACCGCCGATATGAGGCAAATAGGTGTTGGTCATCATCAAGATATTCATACGCGAACCTTATGCCGTAACCGGCGCGCTATTGCCAATTTGAATTGACCCTGGGTGTCCTTGGCATAGGACCGGATCACACCGGAATTGCAGATGGACGCGGCAACATCCAAGTGGGCCCCTTTTTGCGGAGGCCGCACTTGGGAGTGCCAACCTGCATTGCCCTTCAATCCACCCGCGGAAAAACGCCCGTTTTCTTCACAAAGCCATAGACGAAACTGGACTCAATCGAGGCGATGCAGCCGATGGGGTGGATGCGGTGGCGGATGAAATCCTCATAAGCATCAAGCCCGGAGACGACGACCCGCAGCTGATAGTCGGTCGCGCCTGTCATGACGACACATTCCAATACCTCGTCCATCGCCAGGACCCGGCTCTCAAAGTGCTTCACGTCTTCCGCGTTGTGCCGTTCCAGGCGGATGCGCACGAAGACGGTCACCGGCAGGCCATAGGCTGTCGGATCGGCCTCGGCCGTGTAGCCCCTGATGGCACCGCTCGCCTCCAGCATCTTCAAGCGCCTCAAGCAGGGGGAGGGAGACAGGTTGACCTTGGCAGCCAGTTCCTGGTTGGTCATGCGGCCATTTTGTTGCAGTGCACGGATGATTTGGCGGTCTTTTGCGTCCATTTGGGCGATCTCTTAGCAGATAATGCCAATAACATATGATTTGATGGCATGTTTTGAAATCAATTGCCACTGGGTGAAGCGCATCATGCCCCCAACAAAACGAGGGGACATTCATGACCGATCATCTCAGGGGCTTTGCAACCCGTGCCATCCACCATGCTTATGATCCGCTCAAGAACGAAGGCGCGCTGACCCCGCCGCTGCACTTGACCTCGACCTTTGCGTTTGAGACCGCCGAAGCAGGCGGCGAGATGTTTGCCGGTGAACGGGCCGGGCATATTTATTCGCGCATTTCCAACCCGACGCTGGACCTGTTGGAACAGCGGATCGCACTTCTGGAAGGCGCCGAAGCCGGGCTAGCGCTTGCCTCCGGCATGGGCGCGATCACCGCGGCGCTGTGGACGCTCTTGTCTCCTGGCGACGAGATCATTGTCGACAAGACGCTCTATGGCTGCACCTTCGCCTACATGCATCATGGCCTGTCGAGATTCGGCATCACGGTCACTCATGTGGACTTGACCGAACCGGACAACCTCATCCCGGCGATCAGCAGCAAGACGCGCGTCGTCTATTTCGAAACCCCGGCCAATCCGAACATGCGTCTTGTCGATATTGCGGCCGTTTCCAGGATCGCCCATGAGGCCGGGGCAACGGTGGTTGTCGACAACACCTATGCCACCCCCTATCTCAGCCGCCCGATTGAGCTTGGGGCGGATCTGGTGCTGCATTCGGCCACCAAATACCTTGGCGGGCATGGCGATGTCGTTGCCGGCCTGATCGCCGGGCGGGCCGAGCAGGTTCAGGAAATTCGTCTTGTCGGCATGAAGGACATGACCGGTGCTGTCATGGCCCCGTTCAATGCCATGCTGATCCTGCGCGGCCTGAAAACACTCTCCCTGCGCATGGACCGCCACTGCGCGTCAGCCCAGCCGGTCGCCGAATGGCTGGAAGCGCACCCGGCCGTTGGCGAGGTCTACTTCCCGGGGCTGGAAAGCTTCGCCCAGCATGATCTTGCCAAGCAGCAGATGGCCAAACCCGGCGCCATGATCGCGTTTGAACTGAACGGCGGGCTGGAAGCAGGCCGCACCATGATGAACCGCCTGCAGATGATTGGCCGCGCCGTGTCCCTTGGCGATGCGGAAACGCTGATCCAGCACCCGGCAACCATGACGCATTCGACGTACACTCCGGAAGAACGGGCTGCCCATGGCATCACCGACGGGCTGATCCGTCTGTCCGTGGGCCTGGAAGATGTTGAAGACATCCTGGCGGATCTTGATCAGGCGCTCTCTGGTCTTTCGGCCTCCTTGGCCGCCTGAGCCGCCGGGTGGGCTCCGGTCGCGGGCCCGCATGTCTCCCACACCCTTGACCTTGCCCGCCCTCCGTGGCACCTGTCGCGGCAACGGGCAGGGCGCGGCTTTGCCAGAGACTTTTGACACCCGGTTTCACGGACGAAATTATCCATGTCGAGCGACGTTCCGGCGCATATGCGCCCTGAAAATTCCTTCCAGGGCCTGATCCTGACCTTGCAGCGCTATTGGGCGGATCAGGGCTGCGTGGTACTGCAGCCGTATGACATGGAAGTTGGTGCCGGCACGTTTCATCCGGCGACGACCCTGCGCTCGCTCGGGCCACGCCCGTGGAAGGCCGCTTATGTTCAGCCGTCCCGCCGCCCCGCGGACGGGCGGTATGGGGAAAACCCCAACCGGCTGCAGCACTACTACCAGTTTCAGGTCATCTTGAAGCCGTCCCCGGCGGATCTGCAGGACCTTTATCTGAACTCGCTCTACGCGATTGGCCTTGATCCGAAGGTCCACGACGTGCGCTTTGTCGAGGACAACTGGGAAAGCCCGACGCTCGGCGCCTGGGGCCTTGGCTGGGAGTGCTGGTGTGACGGCATGGAAGTGTCGCAGTTCACCTATTTCCAGCAGGTGGCCGGCTTTGAATGTTCGCCCGTATCCGGTGAGCTGACCTACGGCCTCGAACGCCTCGCCATGTATATCCAGAACGTCGATAATGTTTACGACCTGAACTACAACGGCATGGAAGGTGAGGACAAAATCACCTATGGCGATGTCTTCCTTCAGGCGGAGCAGGAATACTCCCGGCACAATTTCGAACACGCCAACACCGACGTTCTGTTCCGGCACTTCAAGGACGCGGAAGAAGAGTGTCTGGCCCTGCTTGCCGCAGGCGCTAAGGCCAGGGACGCAGCAGGGGCGTCCGTTCATCAGATCGTGCTGCCGGCCTACGATCAGTGCATCAAGGCCTCGCATGCGTTTAACCTGCTCGACGCCCGTGGAGTCATCTCCGTGACCGAGCGCCAGAGCTACATCTTGCGCGTACGTGAACTGGCCAAGGCCTGCGGTGCGGCCTTCCTGGAAACGGAAGCGGGCGGTGTCGGCTACCACAATCAGGCAGCGGAATAAGCGAAAGCCTAACCGCCCACCAGGATATGCTGCCCGGCATGCTGAATGGTGATGTCCATCAGCACCTTGTGACCATCAAGAACCTGATAGTTTTGCCCTTGAAAGGTGTGAAGCGGAACGGTGTTGCCGGCTGCAATATGTACTGCCGACTTTGCGGATCCTGCCCGCGGCACATAAACGACTTCAAACGTCGAGCGGGTCAGGTTGGTGACCTCAACGCTTATGTTGTCCCTAACCGTCAGGTTTGTGTCGTCTTGCGCACCGGCATTGTCAGTTGCTTGCAATACGCTCACCGCTAAAAGACTTGTGGCGAGCACGAGGTTTTTCATCCTGTAACACAGCATGTCATCCACATCTCCTGCTTTGGCGGTCTGCCAAAATGTGTTCGTCAGCACAGTAATGCGGATCTTTTGCGTGAAGCTGACCCTTGCAAGGTGACAGCAGGCCCGCTCAAGGCTAGCCTCCGGTCGAAGTGATATTGCCGCGCGCCGCCACCCGGGATCGATGGGATCCGGCACGGCGCATTCGGAGGTTTTGAATGATTACCTGGTTTATTCTCGCAGCGGTGATCGCACTCAGCGTGCTGGTCATCCTTCTTTACAACAACCTGGTGAAGAAGCGGCAGATGGTCGAGGAAGGCTGGAGCGGCATCGATGTACAGCTCAAACGCCGCAACAATCTCATCCCGAACCTCGTTGAAACGGTGAAGGGCTACGCGTCGCACGAGCAGGAAACGCTCGATGCTGTCACCAAGCTGAGGACCGATGCGGGCCGGTTGCCGAAAGACGACGTTGCCGGACGGGCACAGGCAGAGGAAGCCCTGGGCCTTGCCCTTGGGCGCCTGTTTGCGGTTGCCGAGGCCTATCCGGACTTGAAAGCCAGCCAGAACTTTTCCGATCTTCATGCGTCGCTCGATGAAATCGAAAACGCGATCCAGATGGCCCGCCGGTATTACAACGGTGCCGTGCGCGGGCTGAATGTTGCCGTTGAGAGCTTTCCCTCGAATTTGATCGCCACACAGTTCAAATTTGAAAAAGCGGAATATTTCGAAATTGAAGATGCAGCCGAGCGGGCCGTTCCTAAGGTTGAATTCTGAGGGAGACCGGTATGAGCGTGCCCACTTTTAAAAGATTTCTTTTTACAGTTTTCGCTTTCCTGATTTTTGCGGCGTCCGCAAAGGCCGATGAACGGATCCTGCGGTTCCTGGCGGATCTGGAGGTTCAAGCCGACGGCCAGCTGATTGTCACTGAAACCATCACGGTCATGGCCGAGGGACAGGAAATTAGGCGCGGCATTTTCCGCGACATTCCTTTGCGCCAGCGTGATGCCAATGGCTGGCAGTACGAAGTCGGTTTTGAACTGCTGGATGTGCGTCAGGACGGGGAGCGCGCGTCCTATTTCACCAAACCGAACACAGCCGGCATACGGATCTATATCGGCCGGGAAGACGTTTTCCTTGATCCGGGCGAATACACCTACACGATCCGCTATGCCATGGACCGTCAGATCCGGTTTTTCTCCGACTATGACGAGATCTACTGGAATGTCACCGGCAATGAGTGGATCTTTCCGATTGACGAAGCGGTCGCGCGGATTTCCTTGCCGCAGGGGGCTGTGCCGTCGCAATACGCCGCTTACACAGGCGTATTTGGTGCCGATGGCGCTGATTATGAGGCTGAGGTCGATCCGGGTACCAATGACGTAGTGGTCCGGACAAGCCGGTCTCTCGAACCTTATGAAGGCCTGACGGTCGCAGTCGGGTTTCCCAAGGGTTTTGCAATTGAACCGAGTGCCAGTGAAAAGCTGAGCATGTGGCTTCAAGATCAGCGCATCTTCGCCATTGGCGCTAGTGGCATCAGTATCCTCCTCCTTTATTATCTCATCAGCTGGTGGCTGGTGGGCCGCGATCCGGCGAAAGGCGTCATCTATCCCCGGTTCAAGGCGCCGGAAGGCATTTCGCCGGCCTTGGCCAACTACATTACCAACCGCGGGATTGAAGGCGGCCGATGGACAGCCCTTTCGGCAGCTGTTCTCAGTCTTGCGGTCAAGGGGCGTCTGGACCTGGACAAGGACGGCAAGGCGATGGTTCTGAGCGTGACCGATAAGGTGCAAGATGACGCAAACAGTGCCTTGCCAAAAGGAGAGGCTGTGCTTGAGAGTTTCCTCAAGGACAGAGGATCACCGCTTGAGATCAGTTCGAAGAACGGCGAGACGATCAGCACCATAGGCGAGAAGTTCGTCGGTGCGATCAACCGCGAATATACCGGGGTGTATTTCCGCAGAAACGGCTGGTATCTGCTACCCGGTCTTTTTGCCTCTATTCTGGTCGGAGCGAGCCTGTTCTACTTCGGCAACCTGAGCGATGAGCAGTTTGCGCAGGCCTTCCTGTTCGGTTTCTTCACAATATTCACAATCGCGATCTCGGTTGGGCTGACCATGCTGGTGCAGTCACTCGTGAAGTCTGTCACCGGTCTCCAGATAATGGCGGTTGGGTTCTGGCTCATCTTTGCCGGGATTGCCGGAACCGGGATATATCTGGTGTCCTTGCTGGTCGCCTTCATGACTGGGAATCCGCAGGAAATCCCGCTCCTCCCCCTCTTTCTGTTCATACTCGTCGGCATGTTCATCGGCTATGCCAATGTCATCGATATTCCGACGCAAAAGGGCCGGGAGGTGATGGACGCCATCGACGGCCTAAAGCTCTATCTCTCGGTTGCGGAGAAGGACCGGCTCAACATGGCGGATGCTCCTGACATGAGCGTGGTCCATTTTGAGAAGCTGCTGCCCTATGCGGTGTCCCTCGGTGTTGAAAAGCCATGGGCGGAGTCTTTTCAGACTTGGCTTACGGCAGCAACAGCACATGCCGGAAACCAGGACTATCGCCCGCGCTG
>NZ_SMLZ01000026.1:105-482 GCF_009711415.1 Roseibium denhamense | reverse complement strand
GGCACATCAGCCAGTCGATGCCGGTATCCTGAGCGTGTTGGAGAATACGTAATTTGCGTTGAAGCTCGCGTTGATCTCGGTACATACGCATCTCCTTTTTCCCTAAGAGGTGAGATCAATGGAAATGTCCCGCGAGTAACGACATATCTTCAGTGTAAAAAACGATTCACAGCATTTATGCAGGGGCTTTCCATTCGTGCAGTACGTCACCAAGCCTAACTTGAACTTCGTGTATAACCGAGGCCCAGTCCCCCCACGATGGCTGGCGAACGATATCAACACAAGGTAACCAACGTGATGTTTTGTCAGGCTCTCCCCAAATCCAATGCGAAACATGTGGGACCATTAACAATATTGGTTTCTGCTTGAGGCCCGCA
>NZ_SMLZ01000026.1:0-95 GCF_009711415.1 Roseibium denhamense | reverse complement strand
GGTACTATTATCGATTGAGACAACGATATCGACGCTATTCAGGGCTGCCGTCAATGCGGCGTTGTCAGCAACAAAGTCGCACCCTTGCTGATGTT
>NZ_SMLZ01000103.1 GCF_009711415.1 Roseibium denhamense | reverse complement strand
GGCGTTCTCCGTCAGTCAGCCGGTCGACGGGTTCTCGATGAACGCCGACGGCTCCTGGAGCTTCGATCCCACCGACGCGGCCTATCAGCATCTGGCGGCTGGTCAGACTCTGCCCCTGTCGATCCCGGTGACCGTCACCGACAGCGAAGGGGCAACCGCGGTCGCAGACCTGGTCATCACGGTGACGGGGACGAATGATGCGCCCACGGTCGATCCGGCATCGGTCGACACCGGGCAGGTGACCGAGGATGTCACACGGGCACCAATCACGGGAACGCTGCAGGGGCTGGACCCCGACACCGGCGACACCATCACCTGGGCGGTCGAAGGCAGCGCGAACTCTCCTTATGGCATGATAGGCATCCAGCCGGGCACCGGGATGTGGGTCTACCGGCTGGACGACAAAAGGAGCGCTGTGGATGCGCTTCACCAGGGCGAGACAGTGGTGGACCGCTTCACAGTGTCCGGCACGGACGCATCCGGGGCAAAGGTCACGCACGAGGTGGCGATCACCATCCATGGCACAAACGATGCGCCCGAGTTGATCGCGACGACGGCCTCCACCACCGAAGATGCCGCGACAGTCTCCGGCACGCTGCCCGGCACCGATGTCGACAGCGGTGATACGCTCATCTACGCCGTGGACGGCACGGCGCCGGCGGGCTTTGCGCTGAACACGGACGGGACGTGGACGTTCGATCCGTCGGACCCGACGTACCAGTCGCTTTCGGCAGGTGCCTCGCAGCCGGTGCAGATCCCGGTGGCGGTAACGGATACAACCGGCGCCAGCACGCGCTCGACGCTGACGATCACGGTCGCGGGCAGCAACGACGCACCGCAGGTCACCGGCGCGGTGGCGCTGCCGGGCGGGACAGAGGACCAGACGCAGGTGATCACCCCGGCGCAGTTGCTCGGTCGGGCGAGCGACATCGACACGGGCGACACACTGAGCGTTGCCGGCACGCCGACAGCCGATCACGGCACCTTCTCGGCGAATACGGACGGCACGTTCACCTTCCACCCGGCCCCCGACTACAACGGCCCCGTCGCGATCAGCTACGCGGTGACCGACGGCACAGCACCCGCCGTCCCCGCCAGCGCCACGCTGGCCCTCGCAGCCGTCGGCGATGCGGCGGTGATCACGGATACACTCATCCCGGACGTCACTGAGGATCGGAGCTACATCAATACCTACGGACAGCTTCAGGCCGATGGGCATCTGGACATAACTGATCCTGATCCCGGAGAGGCAAAGTTTGATCCCAACATTGGTCCACAGACCTATGCGGGAATGGGGTACGACACGCAGATGGGTGGTCACCTGCTGCTTCAGCAGAATGGGGACTTCATCTATTACATCGACAATCGGCTGGCCGCGATACAAGCACTAACCGGTGGTCAGACGACGACCGATCACGTCACCATCCGATCCGCTGATGGGACGACCCATCAGGTTGCGATCACCATAAACGGCACTGACGATGCTGCTCAGATCGGTGGTGTCACATCGCAAAGCGTCACCGAGGACTCGGGTGTCTCTGGTACAGGGAAACTGGAAACCCGCGGTGCTTTGACCATCACCGATCCAGATGCAGGACAAGCTGCGTTCACTGCACAAACTGCCGTCGCCGGGAGCAATGGTTACGGCAGCTTCAGCGTCGATGCTCAGGGCAACTGGACCTACTCCGCCGATAACAGTCAGGCGGCGATTCAGAACCTGGGGCCGGGTCAAACGCTGACCGATACGCTGCAGGTGACTAGTGTCGACGGCACCACCCATGACATTATGGTCACGATCAACGGGGCTATTGATGAGCCCAGCGTGGGGGCCATTGTCGGCACGGCGCAATCCGCGCCCGGCCATGCCTCGGCCTTTGTGGCAGCGCTGAACACTCAGAATTCAGCAACAATTCAAGGGTTGACCTTGCACGGGTTTGCAGCGGGTCAGGCTTTTGAGACATCTGCGGGCGAGCTGGTCGATTTGACATCTGCCACGGGTAGCGTCGGGGCTGGCAGAGCTGGTATTGGCGTCGATGCACCGGAACCTGCGGCCGCAACCGCGATCCATCAGACCTCGGCAAGCGTCAGCAATATTGACAGCCGCAAGGTCGACCCGACCGATCCGTCCGTTCAACAAGGCGAAACGATGGTGATCGAATTTGCCGGCGTTACACGCGACGCGTTGATCACGATGCAGTCCTTCGGTGGCCAAGGCGACCGGTTCACCTGGACAGCCTATGCCCCGAATGGCACGCCGCTGGATCACGGTGATCTCTCGGCGACTTCAACGACAAATCCATCGGGGTTTGTGGATCTGAAAGTTCAGACGGCTCAGCCCTTTGCCTATATCGCGCTCCACGCGGAGACGCCACCAACAGTTCCTGGGGGCAGCGGACCTTCCCAGTTCACTACGAATGTGAACGTGGAGTCGGTGCGTGCCGAACTGGTGCGCTTTACCACATCGCTGACTCTCCAAGGGGCGATTGGCGATACCGGCGATCCAGATGAATCTGTGTCCTGGCGAATCGAGGGATTGCAACAGGCCGAATTGTCCGCCGGCACCCGAAACGCCGATGGCTCATGGACCGTGACCCGTTCCGAAGCGGCGGGCCTTCAGGTGCTGCATTCCGATGTGCAACATCTGACGGTCACAGCGATTGCCACCGACGCAGGAACAGGAACGACGGCGCAGAGCGCAACAGTGCCAGTCACCGTTGATCCGGCGGGTGCCACCTATACCGTTATCACCGGCTCGCCCATCATTCGCACGGATGAGGATCGCGTTACCCCGGTGACCGGTGATCTGGACATCGACACCAGCCTTGGGACCGCACCGACCTTTGTATCGGGCGATACCGCGACGCAATACGGCCTGTTCCACATCGATGCCGACGGTCAATGGAGTTTCACTGTCGATACCGCCAAGGCGCAGGAACTGATTGGCCTCGGTGTGCGCGAACAGGTCACGGTTCGTACCACCAATGGCGCGACGCTCGACATGGACATCGAGGTCAAGGGTCAGAACGATCCTGGTGTCATGGTGGATCTGGCCGGGTCAAATGTCCGCGGTCCGGCAGCGGTTGTGGGTGGTCAATTGCAGATTAACGACATCGATGATCACCGCCCGAACAACATGTTCGTCCCGTCTGCTGGCGGACGACCGAGCAGTTCGTCCGATATCGTCGGGCAGTTTGGCACGCTTCACCTGGATGAAGACAGTGGGGTCTGGACCTATACGGTTGATCCGGCGCAGGCCGCGACCATACCTGCTGGAGAAATACGCTCCGAAGACTTCACAGCACTTGGTCTGCAACTGGGCGGCGGTGGACGACACAGCCTGACGCTGCGTGTGCAAGTGGATTCGTCGGGCTCGGCCCAGGTGCTTCAGTCTCTGACGGGTCAGGACAGCGGCGATGTGACCGAGGATCAGGCCGCTTCGGGCACGCAGGACCTCGTCGCAACGGGCGCTCTGAGCGGTGTGGTCGCAACCGATCCGCTACCGACAACGCCGATCGCGGGAACACATGGCACCTTGACCACCACGGCAGATGGACATTGGACCTACACCGCCGATAACACCGACGCGACGATCCAGGCGCTGAAAACCGGCGAGACCCTGACGGATGAGATCATGGTGTCCACATCCAGTGGGCAGGCCTACCGCGTGGCGATTACGATCCACGGGACGGATGACATCGCGCAGATCGGCGGTGCCGTCTCTGGCGCGGTCACCGAAGATGTCGGGCCGGGGCATCACACGTTCCCTGCCATGATCAGCACGTCGGGTGATCTCACAATCACGGACGCCGATTCAGGCGAGGCCGCGTTCACCGTTCAGACGGGTGTTGTCGGCACATACGGTACGTTCAGCGTCGATGCTGCAGGGCACTGGACCTACGAGGCCAACAATCAGCAGGGCGCAATCCAGCAGTTGACTGGCCGATCTACGCCCTTGACCGACACCTTCACCGTGACGTCGAAGGACGGAACGCAGCATGACGTGACGATCTCGATCCATGGCACCAATGACGCGCCGGTCGCGGTGTCCCAACAGGGCAATGTCACCGAAGGCGCAAGCAAGTCCGGCCACCTTTCCGTCTGGGACGTGGATGCGGGCGACACCCATCGGTTCACGACAACTGCGACCGTGCCGGGATTTGTTCTGAATACCGACGGCACTTACAGTTTCGATGCGAGCGGGACTGATTACCAGGGGCTGAAAGACGGGGAACTCAAACAAATCGACATTCCTGTCACCATCACGGACAAGGCTGGTGCATCCGATAGCTTCACCTTCCGTTGGACTGTGACCGGGACCAATGATGCACCGGTGGCCAAAGCTGCTGATCTGGGACAAACAGACCAAGGGGTAGACAAGACTTTCACGTCCGCAGAATTGTTGTCGCTTGTCCACGCGCAGGATGTCGATCATGACACCTTGACGATTTCCAGTGTGCAGATTGATCCCCAATTCGGAACCATATCTCACAATGCCGGATTGGACACCTGGACTTTCCATCCAGCGCAGGGTGTTCACCAAGACAACTTGCCAGTTCAAATCACTGTTTCAGACGGAACTGATACAACACGCGCGTCAGCGATTATCGATGTGGTGCAGACTTACACAGCGCCACATCTGGATGTCCTGGTCGATGTCGCGAGTGGCCAACACGTTTCCGGAGGTGCTAGTGCCGGCCACGGCGGTCAGCACGGTGGAGGTTACAACCAATACCTCGACCAGATGATGCAGCAATTGCAACGGGATCACGGCGGGCGGTCGGTGACCCATGTTCATGACGAAGTGAAGGGATCAGAACACAATGACAGGGTGTTCATCTTCGACGATATGAGGCATGAGCAAATCAATATGGAGAAGGGTCGCGACTTCTTCTACTTGCGCGGAACCACTCATGAGAAAATCGAAGGCAAGGAGGGCAGTGATACGCTGATCCTCGGAAGCTACGACAGCCATTCCTGGCATCGAATTCCAGAGATTAAGGATGTCGAAAACATCATGACCAATGATGGGGTCTGGGTGAGAGGAGGACCGCCTCACGGCTTCGATCCGCACTATTTCCAAGCGTCTCCACCGGCCAAATGGCACTATCCGATCGACATTGATCTTCAATCACATACACAAGGAGACACCGTCACCCGGGTGGAGATCACCAGTCTGCCGCGGGGCAGCCAACTGCTCGATTCCGGAGGGCAGGCGATCACACCGGATCAGCACGGCCATTATGTTTTCAATGTGCATGGTGGACATGTGCCGCAACTGACGCTTGTTTCAGACTCACAACTCGATCCCGCCCATGATGGAGTTGGTGCCACTGTCATCACAGACAACGTCGCTTCCGGAATGTCGACGACGACCACGATTGGTGCAGATGGATCACACCATCATGTGACGGCTCCTATCGTCATTCATGACGAACCGAGTGATGGCGATGCGGATCTCCTGTCGGTAGATGTCGTGCTCGTTGATCCTGTCGATGGGGCTGACAGCGCCTCAGCTCCGGACACAGCAGAGGCGCCGCCCTTACATGCCGACCCCGAACAAACAGACGGAAGGATCTCCGACAGCGACATGGAAAGACCGGGTGAAACAGACAAGGGTCCAGCCAATTCAGGTCGCGACCACCTTGCCGCCTATTTCGATGCAATTGGCCATGACCCTGACGCTGCCGGGCCCTCTTCTAAACAGGCTGAGCACCTGACGGTTTATCTGGAGGCGAGCGGCGCGGATCCGGATCAGACCGTGCATTCGCAAGACCCGCCCGATCCGGCAGTGCTCGCACTTGACGATCCGCATGCGCTCTCGGGGAACGACGCTCAGGATACGCCCGAGGATGATCCGGATGGCGGACAGATTGCAGATGTGCCGGATCCTGTTGTGCAGGATCCCAATGATGACACATCTCATTTCGGATCCTGACACCACAGGTTGGCGAGAGCCCTTCACTTTGGTTGGTAAAGCAGCCGGTCCGCAACGTGAGCCGTCTCAAGAACATTGAGGTTCCTCTAACCTGCAATTCTCAAATCCGCTTGCGCGAGACCTGCAAAGCAACGCGAAAGCCCGATTTCGCACATCGGCACGAATTTAGTCCTCACCTCCTTTCAACACCCAGGCTTCCCACGCCAGCATCATGTCCCGTCGCTGGTCCAAGAGATCCGTGCGATGATAGGCGGCCTCGGTCGCATTCTTGATCGTGTGGGCAAGGGCCCTTTCCGCCAGATCCTTTGGGTAGCCGTTCTCCGACGCCCAATCCCGAAAACTTGAACGAAATCCGTGTGCCGTCGCGACGCGGTCTGGCGTATCGCTGGCAACCTTGTGATCGCGCAGACACTTGGTCAGCGTCATGTCGCTGACCGGGGTGTTGTTGCGTGAAGGAAAGACCAGCTTCGTCATATCCGGCTCGACTTCCTCCAACAGGTTTTCGAAAAGCTCGATCAAGCAGGGTGATAGCGGCACGCGGTGCGCGACCTTTGCCTTCATGCGCTGGGCCGGCAAAGTCCAGATGCCCTTTTCCAAATCCAGCTCCGGCCATTCCATAAGCCTCACTTCACCGGAGCGGGCCGCCGTCAGAATCAGAATTTCCAGCATGAGCTTGGAACGTGTCTGGAGACCCTGGCGCAGGACATTCTGCACAAAGGCAGGCACATCCCGCCACGGGACAGCGGGTTGATTGGCAACCCGTTCACGCTTGCCAGGCTGCTTTGGCAGCAGCTGGCTGACGACACCAACGGGGCTCGCCATGATGTATCCATGTGCGGCGCACCAGTTCATCACGGCATCGCACCGCTGTTTGACACGTGAGGCCGTTTCCGGCTTTTCCAGCCAGATCGGTTTCAGGGCGCCAGCGAAATCCGCAGGAGACAAGTTGGACACCTGAATGCTGCCGATAGATGGAAAGACATATTGCTCCAGCGTGTTGATCCACTGGTTGGAATGTTTCTCATTTCGAAACCCGGCCTTCAGGTCCTCATGGACCTTGCCCGCCGCCTCGGCAAAGGTTGGCAGCAACATCTTGCGCTGCTCGGTTTCCAGAAGCCTCTGTCTTTCATTCAGCGGGTCCTTGCCGTTCTCCAACAGCCGCCGCGCCTGGATGCCTTTGTCTCGAGCTTCCTTCAGGGGGACGGCCGGATAGCTCCCAAGCCCCATATCCCGGCGCTTGCCGTTTTCAGGCGACACAAACCGGAAAACCCACTTTGCCTTGCCGACTGACTTTCCAGGAAAGAGATAGAGCCCCTTAACATTGCCATCCGAAATTGGCTTGTCGCCAGGCTTGATCTTCCGGACCTTGGCATCTGAGAGCATCATACAATCCACCAAAGCGTAATGGCCAATTCTCTGTAGACCATCATCTAGACCATCACAAAACTCGCTATTCACTGCCTCTTGATAATAGAGATTGATACGATTAGGGAGTGCAGAAAGTCAATTAGTTGTTTAAATATAATTCTATAATCACACTGCGTGAAATCGATTGATCGAGATTGAAGCTCATTGCTTGGCGGACTCTCTGTCCGCCATTTTCTTTTCTTTTTCAATCGCCGTTTTTTGAGCATCTTGCGCCGCCAGCCGAAGCGCATGCCTTCGCAGCGGTCAGATCGTGATTGCCTCACTATCCGCCGCTGCCCGAGACTGGTGCGAAGCGCGGAGAATTGGCTAGACCCTCATGAATAAAAACGGGATGACCTCGGTAGCTGCGAATGGCCACCGGTTTGCGGGCCCGGCCTCAACGGGAACATTACAGATGTGCCCGGCGGTCACGCACTCCGGTCAAAACACAGGCGGACTTCTTCCAGATAGGGGTTTTGCTGGCGGCAGGCCGCGTAGGCGCCCGGATCAAGCTCTGCGGCAAGCAGCGCCGGATCCGTTGCCGGGGCCTGGGCCAGACGCTGCCCATCCGGAGCTGCGATTGAAGATTGGCCCTGATAGCAAAACATTGCGTCCTTGCCGCAGTGGTTGGCGTAGGCAATGAACACCTGGTTTTCAAAGGCACGAACAGGGATCACGCTTTGGGCGATGAAAGCGCCGCCGTCACTTTTGGGAAGCGCGGTCGGGACGAGGACAGCATCAGCACCGCGCAAGGCCAGCCCGCGTACCCGTTCGGGAAATTCCACATCGAAACACACAAGAAGGCCAAAGGTCAGGCCGCCAAAGGTGAAGACCGGCGGAGACGCGGCACCGCGCTTGAAGAGCGTCTGTTCGTAATCGCCGTAAAGATGGATCTTGTCATAGGCAATCACCGTTCCGTCCGGCGCGGTGAAAAGCGCTGTGTTGTAGACTTGCCCCTCCCGTTTCAGCGCAAGCCCGCACACGATCCCGCACCCGGTTTGCGCCGACAGGGCCTTCAGCCAAGTCACGTCCGCGCCTGAAAGCTCTTGCGCGTTCTTGCTTATCAATGTCCCCGCGCCATAACCGCTGAGCGCCAGTTCGGGCAAGACGACAAGGCTGCAGCCCAGACTGGCGGCTTCGGTGACAGCCGAAGCTATCTCACTCCGGCGCCGGTCAAGATGTGTGACACCTGCATCCAGCTGGGCGGTGGCGATTTTCATGTTCCTTCGCCCCGGCTCCAGGCGCCCATCAGTTTCGGCAAATCCCCGAAGCGGGCAACCAGGCCGAACACCAGCACCGCCAGCAGAATAAACACCACGGATACGGCGGCCATAGTCGGTGTGTAGCCATAACGCAGCGCATTGAAGACCTTGATCGGGATCGTCTCCAAGGTGAAGCCAACGGTCATGTAGGCAACAATATATTCGTTCAGCGACAGCACGAACGCAAAGGCGAAGCCGGAGATGACATAAGGACGGATCAGCGGAAAAATGACGGTTTTCAAAAGCGTCTTATCGTCGGCTCCCATGGTCATGCCCGCCTCCAGAATGTCCCGGTCGATGGTGGCGAAGCCGAGCGTGATCGTGACCAAAGGCAGGCTGACAAAGAAGATCCCGTGGCTGATGATCACGGTCCAGGGCTGTCCGTAAAAGCCGGTTGTTGCCCAGAAACTGAGAGCGCCCAGCGCCGTGATGACCGGCGGCAGGATGAAAGGAGCAAAACCGATCATCTGCACGGCCCGGGCCCAGGGCGCGACGCGGCGCCACAAGAACCACGACAGGGGCAAGGCAATTGCCACGCTGATGGCCGACGCTGCCGCTGCCACCATCAGCGAATTCAACAAGGCAGACCGCCAGGCAGGATCCGTCACCACGCTCAAGTACCAGTCGGCGGACAAGCCCTGGGGGGGAAAGACCAGCGTCTTCTTTGCATTCAGCGCCACGCCTGCGATGACGATGACCGGCAGCATCATGAACAGGCCAATGACCGCGAAAAAGAGTTTGGCAGCGGGGTTTTTCATGGCGTTCCGATGCCCTTCTTCTCCGAGACCAGGATCGACAGCCCGACCAGAAACAGACTGGACAGGACAAGGAACACGGCCATGGCCGCGGCGAACGGCATGTTCGACTGATAGATCGCCTGATCGGTCACCAGAACGGACAGGGTCCAATGCTGCGGACGTCCGAGGATTTGCGGGAGCAGATAGGCCCCGAGCGCAAAGATGAAAACGATGATAAAGGTCGCCAAAAGGGTCTTGCGCATGATGGGCAGAACCACGTTCCAGAAGGCACGAAGCGGAGAGGATCCGAGCGTCCGGGCTGCCTCCATCAAGGAAGGGTCAAGCCGGGAAAAGGCCGGGTAGAGAACCAGAACCGTATAGGGAAACGCCTGATAGACCAGTCCGGTCATAACGGCGCCAAACCCGGGCGTCCAGGCCTCCGGTTTGTCCATGATGCTAAGGAAAACAAGAAAGTTGCTGAGGCCCGCGGTCCGGCTCAAGAGCGTTGACCAGGCAAAGCCGATAATGACTTCGGACAAGGACAATACAGCCAGAAGCGTGATTAGCCAGAGGACCTGATACCGGCGGCCGATCCGGGTCAACAGATAGGTGAACGGGACACCGATCAAAAGGCAGACAACCGAAACAATGGCTGCCAACGCCAGCGAAAACATCAGCACTTCGCCGAAGAACGGGGTCAGGAACCTTGCATAATTGTCTAACGTGAAAGCCGGTTCGTAAAACCCGCCCTGGACCCGCTTGAACACCGAAATCGCGACCATGATGCCGAAAGGCACGACAAAGAACAGTGCAAGCATGGCCGCAGGAAAGGCGATGGGCAGGTAATCGGCCGGTTTTTGCGGGGGATTGCGGCGCATCAAACGGCCTCCCGGCTGTCGAAGACCACACAAGCGTCCGCGGGGAGATCGATGGACACACGCGCCCCAACCTTCAGGCCGCCGTCGCGTTTTGGCGGGGCAAGCGCGATGATACGGTCAGCGCCTGCGTCGAGGTGAACCTCGACGGTTGCTCCCATTTCCCGAATGAAAACGACATCCGCCGGCAGCGGCCCCTCGCCCCCGCCTTTGATGACAACATCTTCCGGGCGGATCGAAATCAAGGCTTCGTTGCGCGGTCCAAGGCTCAGGCCGGGCACACGGCCGCCGGACAAGGCGGCACCGCTTTCAGCTTTCTGCACCCTTATGAGGTTTGCCTGTCCCAGGAAATCGGCAACGAACGGGCTCGCCGGTTTTTTGTAAGCTTCGATAGGCGCCGCCATCTGCTCGACCTTGCCATTGGACATGACGACAATCTTATCTGACATCGACATCGCCTCGCGCTGGTCATGGGTCACAACGATGGTCGTGATGCCAAGGCGTTGCTGAAGCTGGCGCAGCTCCACCTGCATCGCCTCGCGGAGTTTGGCGTCGAGCGCGGAAAGCGGCTCGTCCAGCAAAAACAGCTGCGGGGAGACGGCGAGCGCCCGGGCAATCGCAACACGCTGACGCTGTCCGCCGGACAGCTGTGCCGTCGAGCGGTTTTCGATGCCCGGCAGTTGCACCATGTCCAAGAGGTCACGGACCCTTGCCTCGCAGTCGGCCCGGCTGTTGCCTCTTATCTTCAGCGGATAAGCAATGTTTTCGCCGATGGTCAGGTGCGGGAATAGTGCGAGCGACTGAAACACCATGCCGAGATTGCGCTTGTGTGCCGGCATGTCGTTGATGCGCGCGCCCTGCAGGCTGATATCACCGGCGCTTGGATCTTCAAGCCCGGCAATCATGCGCAAAAGCGTGGTTTTCCCGCACCCCGACGGCCCCAGCAGACAGACGAACGCGCCGTCCTCGATTTCAAGGGAGATACCATCGACAGCGGTGACTGCGCCGTATCTTTTGGTGATGTCGACGAGTTGAAGACCGGACATGTGAGTTTCCTGAAAGTTTAAATGTCCGGGCCGCGACTGTTGCCCCGGCCCGGAAACAGCATCAACCGACGATCAGTTCGGTCCATTTCTGGTTCAGCCAGTCGGACTTGGTCGAATAGAGATCGTAGCGCGGTATCACCGGATCGATATCGGACGACACGGACGCAAATTCCGCATCGGTCATATCAAGCGTGTCGCGTTTCAGGGTCGGGGCCGTGCCAACCTTGAGCGACATCAGCTTCTGCATGGAGGGCTGGGTCATGAAGTTGATAAACTCATGCGCCTCGTCGCCCTTTTCAGAAGCCCGTGACAGCGCCCAGCACCCGGAATCCAGAATGCCGCCCTCTTTCGGGAAGGTCGAGCGGACCGGAAACCCATCGGCTGCGGCCAGCCCGGTCACGTCGTGATAATATTGCCCCATCGGGATTTCGCCGGATTTCAGAGCCTGTTCGAACTGGGCTTCATCCCGATACCACAAACGGACATTCGGCTTGAGTTCGGCAAGCTTTTCCATCACCTGCAAGATGCCCTCATCCGTATCGAGAACGTCTGTTCCGCCGAAGAAAGTCTTGGCCGTCACCTCCAGGAGGAAGGAGTTAGACACAAGCGCCAGAAGGCCCAGCTTGTCTTCATTGGCCGGGTCCCACATGAAGGCCCAGCTTTCGGGCGCTTCCGGATAGCTTTCCGTGTTGGAGACCAGTGTGATGTACCAGGCGACCGCCCCAACCCCGGCAACCTTGCCGTCCGGATAGCTGTTAATGAACTGCGGCAGGACCTTGTCCGCATCGGCGACCTTGGACAAGTCCAGCGGCGTCCACAGATTGGTCGATTGCCCCTTCAGCATGGCGACCTGGGACATCATGGACAGGTCGGCGGGTGCCTGTCCGGCGCGCGCGGCCTGCTCCAGCTGCACCAGCCAGGCTTCGCCGGTCGGCTCTGCAATGGACTCCACTGCAATGCCCGTGGCGCTGGTGAACTCCGGGAAGATGTGCTTGTCGAAGCTGTCCTTGAAGTAACCGCCATAAACGCCGACCTTGAGCGAACGGTCCTGTGCTCGCAAGACGGTCGGCATGGCCAAGGTTGAAGCGCCCGCCAGACCGGCGGCCAGGACGGAACGTCTCGATAGTCCGAATTTTACTGTATCTGTCATTTTCAATTCCCCTCATTGGCTGACCGACTGAGCGCCGGTCAGGAACAGGGCAAGCGGCTCATTCTGTGTGGAACTCGCTTGCCGTGTGAACTTCATGACTTCGTGGCCAGAGCCGGGCTGAACACCATTAGAGACAGGATCTCAAACAGCATCTGGGCCCCCGCATGCGCAGTGTTTGTTGTTGCGTCATATTGCGGCGCGACCTCAACGACATCGCCGCCAATCAGGTTGGTGCCCTTGAGGGCGCGCAGGATTTCCTGGGCCTCGCGCGTGGTCAGGCCGCCGATTTCCGGTGTTCCCGTTCCTGGCGCGAAGGCCGGGTCCAGGCTGTCGATATCGAACGACAGATAGACCGGCCCGTCTCCAACCTTTTCACGGGCGATCTCCGCGATCCTGGCGCAGCCGCGACCGGAAACCTCTTCTGCATGAATGACGGTCATCCCGGTTTCCCGGGAGAATTCCCAAAGATACTCGGATGACCCGCGGATCCCGATCTGGATTGTGCGCTCCGGATCGAGAACCCCTTCCAGGACGGCCTGCCGGAAAGGCCCGCCATGATGAAAGCGGCTGCCGTCGAAGGGGCCGGACGTGTCGCAATGGGCATCGATGTGGATCATGCCGACGGGGGCCTCGTGTCCGAGCGCCTTGAGGATCGGCAGCGAAATGGAGTGATCCCCGCCAACGGACAAGGGCACGACACCCGCTGCGGTCAGCTTCAGGATCGCGGCCTCGATGTCCTCGTGCGATTTGGCAAGATCGAACCGGCTTCTGAACGGAACATCGCCAATGTCGAAGGCCTTCAGGTCGAAGCCGGGCATGCATTCCAGCACGTGATTGAACGGTCCCACACGTTCTATGGCCCGGATGGCACGCGGACCGAACCGGCAGCCATTCCGGTTGGTGATCCCCAAATCCATCGGCATACCGACGAGCGCGACATCCACGCCGCTGAAATCCGGATCCTGCCAGTCCGTTGGCCGGTATGGGAGGTCCAGAAAGCTTGGAATACCGGCATAGGGTGCAACCCGGGTTCCGGCTGGATCAAAAAGCTTGTCCGCGACCGCCTTGAAGCCGGGGGTGTAGATGACGCTTTCGTTTTCGCCGGAAAACCTGGCGCGGATGGCGTCGAGTTTGTTCTTATCCAAAGCGGTTGCCCTTCCACGTGAGGTCATTTTCGAAAGCGTCCTTTGGAAAGGCCGACAGACGATTGGGAATGTGTCTCAGGCTGTCACACCCGACATTGGCAAATGCCATTCGCAGGTGCTGGTCCTGACCCGGTCCGAAATAAGTGCCCGGCAGCGCCAAGAGCCCGCATGTCCTTGCCAAGGCTTCGGCAACCACGGGCGCAGGAACACCGTCAAATGGGTGGCGCACATAGGCGAAATAGGCACCAATCTGATCGATCCGCCACTCCGGATGCGCTGCCAGGGCGGACCGGAACGTGGCGGCCCGCTTGAGGAGTTCGGCATTGGTTGCGCCCCGCCACTCCGCCAGATGTGCGATTGCCCAGGGCAGTGCGATCTGCGCTGCGCGGGCTGGGCAGATCTGAACGCAATCGAGAATTTTTCCGATCTCACGGACAGTTTGCGCGGACGCTGTCAGGGCACCGAGACGATGCCCTGGAATGGCATAGGCCTTGGAGAAACTGTAAAGGCCTATGACCGTGTCCCGCCAACGCTGGTCCTGATAAAGAGCGTGCGGCCGGGACGATGCGGGTCTGAAATCCCGGTACGTCTCGTCAATGATCAACCGGATCCCCTTGGCATGCGCGAGATCCAGAAACGCCGCGATGGTCTCCGGCGGATACACAGCGCCAGTCGGATTGTTCGGGGTGACCAGAACGATGGCCTTGACCTTGCTGTCAATCAGGCTTGCGGCCGCCGATACATCTGGCACGAACCCGGTCGATGCATCGAGCGGAAGGGTCCGTGTTTCAATGCCCAGCATGTCCATGGTCATTTTGTGATTGAAGTACCACGGCGCCGGCAAAAGAACCGCATCACCGGCCGCTGCAATTGCCATGATTGACACAAAGAAGGCTTGATTGCACCCCGCCGTTATCGCCACTTCATCAAACGCGATTGGCGCTTGGTACAGACGCGAACACTCTGCGGCGTAAGCGCCACGGACAGCCTCGTCTCCATAAATATCGCCGTAGCGGGAAGCCTCAGGAGACCGGGCAGCTTCTGCGATCTTTTCCAGGAATTCGGCAGGGGGCGGGTCGCCGGGCACCGCCTGGCTGAGATTAAGTGCGGGACCGTGGCGGCCGTCAAATCCGGACAGCCATTCAGCAGCCTCGGGTATCGGCGGCGTTGCCGTATCGATCAGGTTCGCATTCAAATTCACTGCGGGATCGCCCATCGCTTAACCTTGCCCCTCGCACATGAATTGTGCATGTGCAAAAAATGATCATAGCGCGGCTGAAAACTTGTAAAATAAGAACCTATCAATCATTACATTGAAAATAACAAATGTAATGGAGGTCGTATGCGCCCTTCCGGAAGTGACCTCAGGCTGTTGCAAGTCTTCGATGCGGTTGTGCGCCATGGAGGGTTCTCAGCAGCCGAAGGCGAACTCAACCTCAGTCAATCCACCATTTCCAACCATATGGCGGCGCTAGAGGATCGCCTGGGCGTCGTGCTGTGCCGGCGCGGACGCGGCGGTTTTCAACTGACAGAGGATGGCCGCGCCGTTCATGAGGCCGCCACCCGGCTTCATGGTGCACTGCATGACTTTTCCGCCGACGTTGGTGCGGTTCAGGGCAAGATCAGCGGTGAATTGCGCATCGGGATCCTTGATGCCGTTGCCGATGATGAAGCAACGCGCCTTCCGGAAGTGCTCGCTGAATTTCATGAAACAGCCGGTGATGTGAAGGTCCTCCTTGCACAAGAGGCCGCACAGGATCTGCAACAAAAAGTCCGCGATGGCACCTACCATTGCGGTATCGGTGTCGACATTTCGCCGGTCGACGGCCTGGATGCGTTTCCGCTGCACACGGAAACCCACAGCCTTTATTGCGGGCGGACCCATCCGCTTTTCAACCTGCCGGCAGACGATATCGGCCGCGCCGCTTTGCTGGAGCTGCCCTTTGTGAAGCGCGGCTACTGGTGCACGGAAAAGTCCCGGCAAAATGTCTTTCGCAATGTTGCAGCAACCGTTCTTCAGATCGAACCGCAACTGCTGCTGATCCGGTCCGGCCATTATGTCGGCTATCTACCCGATCACTATGCCGAACGTTGGTGCATCAAGGGCGAATTACGGCGGTTTGAATTGGCGGAATTCATGTATTCCGCACAATTCTATCTTTTTACCGCCAGAGACAATCGGAATTCTGGGGTGATCACGACACTGATCAACTCCGTTAAATCCGTCTGGCAAAAACCCTAAGACCCATACCATTGCCAAGCACATTCCTGGCAAAGCCAAATCGGGTGTGCCGTCAAAGGATGCGGTAGAGTGTTTCGTCCTTGCGCACCACGTGGTGCATGAGCACCGCGCCCAGATGCAGGGCCAGAAGGGTCAGCAGGATCCAGGCGCTCCATGTGTGAATGGCCGACAAGGTCCAGGCAATATCTGGCGTTTTCCCGATGGGGCTCCACACCTCGAACAAGCCAAACCATTTGAGCGGAAACCCGTGCGCGTTGGTCGCGAGAAAGCCGGACACCGGCATGATGATGAGCGCCAGGTAAAGCCCTCCATGAACAACGCTCGCCGCAAATTTTTCCGGCCGTGATCCGCTGTGCTGCGGCGGTTTTGTGAGCCAGCGGTTCCCGACCCGCAGCAGCATGAGCCACAGCACCATGAACCCGAAGCTTTCATGAAGCAGGTAGAACGCGGACACCACGTCCTTTTTCGCAAAACCGATCATCATACCCAGAGGCCAGGTTATCAGCACCAGGCACGCGACGGACCAGTGCAGCATGCGCGCTGCAGATCCGTAGCGTTGGAAAAAGGGAATTGAGTGTGTTTCAACGTCGAGTGCCCGCATATCCGCCATAATGTCACCTTTGCCATCCAGTTTGCATGCTTGACCGCTTGCCGATCCTGCGCATGCCTGTCCTGATCAAATCGATAAGACGATCTTTGCCCGTTTGCTTATGATGCACGGCACAGGCGATGCGCCCGTTACGTCCAGATGTGCCTGACCCTCAGTCGCTGTCCGCCAGGGCTTCGAGTGCGGCGCGGTCTTCAATGATGAGCCACCCGTCTTTTAGCGACACCAGCTCTGCTTTTTGCCACTTGCCCAAACACCGGTTTACGTTTTCACGGGTGTTGCCAATCATTGCCGCCAATTCCGACTGGGATTGTGAGAGCTTGGCCAGGGGCTTTTGCGGTGAAGCGGGAGGGACCTCTGTCAGCCTCAATAAAAGGCGGGCGAGACGAACCGGAAGTTCGAGGAAGGCAATCTCAAGCATCCGCTCATCGGACCGGCGCACCCGCTGGCACAAGAGCTCAATCAGCTGAATTGCAAAAGCCGGGTTGCGCTGAAGAACGCCAAGCAACTCCCGGCGCTCGAGAATCACAAGCGTGCAATTGGTCAGAGCCTTGACGGTCGCAGACCGCTCCCGTCCGTCCAGGACCGCGATTTCGCCGAAAACATCGCCTTTTCGCAACTCGTTCAAGGTGATTTCCCGGGCTGTTGGCGTGAGCACACTTACCCGGACGGACCCTTCCGCGATTGCGGCCATGCTCTGGCCTGGCGTTCCCATCGTGTAAATGGTTTCACCGGCCTTGTAGCGTTTCACAAACGCAAATTTGGCAAGCTCCTGCTTCTCTTGATCGTCGAGAGCATCAAAAATGAAACTCCTGCTCAACAAGGCCGCTTTATCGAGGTTGTCGGTGTCGTTCATGGCTGTATTCTCACTGTCAATTGATGGCGGCACGGCGAACCAAGCCTCAACTCTGTCGGATTCATATGACATCGGATACACTTAGCACCAATATCATGGCAATTTCTGCTTAGGATGAGCAAATGCGACCATATTCCGTTTTCCTGATTTTCAGCTTGCTTTTATCGACGCTGGCGGCCCCTTCCTTCGCGCAAACAGTGTCTGGATGCACCGAGCGCACCGTTACAGATCCTGACCGCACCGTTTACGAATGTGCCGGCGGCGTTGTTCTTGATGCTGAGGCTGCGGCACAGCTCGGATTGACAACGCCCTCAGGTCAACAGCGCCCGGACGGGGCCGAGCTTGAGTCCGATGCCGTTCTTATTGAGGTCGACCCCGGCAGCGGGCCCTTTCAAATCAGAACACCCCACGCCATCGCTGCCGTCCGCGGCACCACATATGTGGTTGATGTGACGGCGGACACGACGTCCGTTTTTGTCAGGGAAGGGGTGGTTGAAGTCACCAGGCTGGACGGTTCGGAACCTGTTCTGCTGGAGGCGGGCGACGGTGTGGACGTGACAGCGCAGGACCCGTTGATCGTCCGGCAATGGCCGCAAGACAGGGTCAACCGTTTGCTCAGCCGTTTCGGCCGATGAAACGGGCACTACCTGCCTGGGCGATTGCGTTGGCTCTGGTCTGCGGCGGGCTTTGGACATGGACCTTGGGCCAGAGGCAGATTACCGGAACCGCGAGCGTGCTTGACCGTTTCGAAACGGTCATGCTCGATCTGCGCATACACCTGAAAGGCCCACGCAAACCGCCGCCCCGCGTTGCCATTGTTGCGATTGACGATGCGTCCCTGGCCCGGCTTGGCGGTTTTCCGGTCAATCGGCGGGCACTGGCCGGGGTGATTGACGCCTTGCGCGAACAAGGCACGAAGGCCGTTGCCGTCGACATCCTGCTGGCTGGCACAACAACGGCTGCGGACGATCAGGCGCTGGCAGCAGCGCTTGCCAGCCTGCCGACCGTGATTGCTGCGGCCGGCCAGTTCGAGCGCACTCAGCAAGGATCGAAGCGCGTTCCCGATGCTGCGAACCTGATCCTGCCCCTCGGTCTCCTTTCAAATGCTGCGTCCGTAGGCCTTGTCAATGTGGCCAGCGATCACGGCGGGACCCCACGGCATATCCCGCTCCTTTTCAAAACGCCAGGCGGCCTTCAAACCGCATTTGCGCTTCAGGCAGCCGGGGCTCAGCTCGGTGCGATACCGGTCATTTCCGGCGAAGCTTTGGATGTGTCGGGGCGGTTTCAAAGGCTCGATCAGGGCTGGCACCTCCCGCTCAATTATTATGGACGCGCGGGCAGCATTCCGACCATCAGCGCGGCGGCCTTTCTCGATCCACATCATGAAAAACCGGATCTTTCCGGCACACTTGTCGTTCTGGGCGTGACGGCTGCGGCCGTTGGCGATCAGTTTTCGACGCCTTTCGATCCGATCCTTCCAGGGGTCGAAATCCATGCCACCGCCATTGCAAACCTTCTGGATGGTTCGGCGCTCGTGCGTGATCAGCAAGTCCGGGCAATCGACACGATTGCCGCTGCAAGCCTTGTTGTTCTGGGCGTCCTGGCCGTCAGCTTTCTTCCCTTTGCCCAGGCCACCATCGTTTTCGCGCTCGCTTGCATCGGCTGGCTGGCGGTCACGGCGTTTGCTCATTTTGAGGGCCTCTGGCTGAGCGGAACTGTGCCCCTTGCTGCCAGTGTTCCGGTGGTTTTGGGCCTTTCCGTCGTGCGCCAAGTCTTTGACCGGCACCAGTCACGCCAGCTCGTCAAGGCGCGTGCGGCCCTTAGCCGGTTCCATTCGCCAAAACTGGCTGCCCGGATTGCGGATGATCCGGATTTTCTGGCCACCCCGGAAGACCAGAAAGCCGCCATTCTGTTCATCGACCTGTCCGGCTACACCGGCTTCAGCGAAGCAACCGGCGCCCGCAAAGCCCGGGATGTGCTGAAGGAATTTCATACCATTGTGGTCGACGAAGCGGCCCGTCACGACGCGGTCGTTCTCGATTTCATGGGGGACGGCGCCATGCTCGGCTTTGGCATTGCGGCTCCGTCGAAGACCGACCCATTGCGGGCCTTGCAATGCGCTTTCAGTCTTGTTGGATCTGTGTCGGACTGGATTTCCGCCCGCGCTCTCGCCCCCGCGATCCGGGAGGTCAGGATTGGCGTGCATTACGGAGATGTTGTCGTTTCGCGGCTCGGACACCAGAACCAGCAACAAATTGCCGCGACCGGCGACTGCGTGAATGTTGCAAGCCGCCTTCTCGACGTTGCCAAGCAAAACCAGTCAGCCTTGGCGGCCAGCCAGGACCTGATCCGTGCGGCAGATGACACAAGCGCTTCTGGTGTGTCCGCCCCCCTGGTCAAGATTAGCGCTCTAAGGGGCCGGACCCAGCCCCTCGAAACCGGCCTTTGGACATCACAGGAATGCAAGTCGGCCAACACTGCTTCTTGACCGGCTGCTCGTCCACTCCACAATCGATTAATGCCCGCGTCCTGTTGCATTTCAACTGCAATCGGCGTACCTCACCGTCCTCATTTTCAACTGCCCCGCCACATCAGCGAAACGTAAAAAACCTGGACCTCCCTCCTGTTGGCCAAGGCATCGCCGTCCTTGATGTCAAGTTCTGACGGTTGCCCCTGACGTTTTACGATTTGCTTGAACGCTCCGGTCCGGCACTGCGCCAATCCGGGCGCCGTATCTTTTTTGGAGAAACGCCATGCCTGGAACACTCGGACTGGATTTCGGCACGTCAAACACCGTTGCCGTCGACGCCAGTGACGGGCAGCCCCGCGCAATCACGTTCAAAGACGGTGCTGACGTTTTTGCCTCGTTGCCGACCGTCTTGAGTTTCCTGGACAAGGGCCGGTCGCTCCCGCCCCATCCTGAAGTAGGCCCCTGGGCGATCCGGCAGTTTTTGGAAAGCTTCGGTGACGTTCGCTTTATCCAGTCCCTGAAGACCTTTGCCGCCAGCAACGCCTTCAAGGGGACCGGGATCTTCGGCACGCGCTTCAACTTCGAGATGTTGATGGCAGCTTTCCTGAAAACCGCATTTTCCCGGTCCGGTGGCTCATTTGATCCAGCTGGAACACGACTGGTCGTTGGCAGGCCGGTAGAATTTGCGGGCTACAAGCCCGACGAAGCCCTTGCAATGGAGCGCTACCGGGCAGCGTTTTCGCGCTTGGGGTTCAACGATATCCTGTTCGTCATGGAACCCGTGGCCGCCGCCTTTTCCTTCGCACGAACGCTTAAAAGCGATCTCACGATCCTCGTGGCCGACCTCGGCGGCGGCACCACCGACTACTCACTGATGCGGTTCGAGACCGAGGCCGGGCATCTCAAGGCAACGCCTCTTGGCCGGGGTGGTCTGGGCGTTGCCGGGGACACATTCGACTACCGGATTATCGATCAGGTCGTGCTGCCGAAACTCGGCAAGGGAACGGCCTACAAAAGCATGGGCAAAACCCTCGAACTCCCGCCCAATCTGTTTTCCAATTTCGCCCGCTGGCACACCTTGTCGGTCTTCAAGACCTCGGACGACTTCAAGGAACTGAAGAAGCTGCTGCGCCGGTGCCTGGATCCCGACAAGATCGAGACCTTCATTGAGCTGGTCGAAGAGGATCAGGGGTATCCGCTCTACAAGGCGGTCTCAGAAACCAAGGCCCGCTTGTCCTTGGACGATGAGGCTGAGTTTTCCTTTCCGCCGCTCGGGGCCGATTTCCGGGCGACCATCAAACGGGCTGATTTTGAGACCTGGATCGAAGGTGACCTTCAGCGGATGGATCAAGCCCTTGACGCCACATTGAACCGAACCGGACTGGCGTGTGCGGATATCGACCGCGTCTTCCTGACTGGCGGCACATCCTTTGTCCCGGCCGTGCGGGCCCGGTTTGCGGAAAAGTTCGGCGCCGGGAAACTGTCCGGCGGCGAGGAACTCACGTCCGTTGCAAATGGACTGGCCCTGATCGGCGCGCGCGAGGATGCCGTCGAATGGGCCGTTGCACCATGATGCTCTGAGCATGGGGCTGTGTCAGAAAGCCCCTGCTCTGCCCTACCGCATTGAAGAGAATTTTGTCCCGCTCTGATTGATCGCCCGCTGATCTAGTCGACCAGATTGATATCCGCCATCAGGTCGGCTGCGGTTTCCTGCAAAGCGTCGCTCAGGGCACCAGGTGACAATGTTTCCGGCAAACGCAAATCGGCGGATGCCTTGAACAAGGCCTCCCCTTGCATGGAGCCTGCAACGACTTCCGTCGTCAAATGCTCGATACTCACGCCCTGCGCGGTCAACACATGTGTGATGTCCCGCAAAATTCCCGGATGATCCTGGGAGACGAGATCAAGATGCGCGGACGTCCCATTCTGGGCTTCCTGCCCGGCTCTATCGGATCTCAGTGTAATGTCGATCCCATCTGCCGAAAGGTCCTGGAGACTGGCGACCAAGGCATCCGCCTGGTCTGCAGCAATCGCAACGCGCACGATGCCGGCGAACTCTCCGCCCAGCCGCGCCATGGAACTTTCAATCCAGTTTCCGCCCAGCGCTGCAATGCAGGCTGAAATGCGCTCCACCAATCCTGCCCGGTCTTTCGCAATAACCGTGAACACCAAATGGTTCTGCATATCACCCCTCCCCTAGGGTTGTAGGATCGAACCGCCGGATTTACTGTTGTCCGGCGGGTTCCAATGGCCAAACTTTATGTGCACTTGGCGCAAAGCAGACACGCCATGATTGCAATTTATCCCCGTCAACTTTCATTGCGGTACGAAAGTTTTCTCACTATGACCAAGGCAAACGCAATTGGAAGACCTAAATCAGGTAGGGACGTGACTGCGCATATGACCGAAACGGATAGGCCCGGCGAAATGCAGCCCAATCAGAGTCTGAAAAAGATAGATCATTTCTGGCTGACGCTCATGGACCGCCCGCTGACCTTTGCCGTTGTCGTTTTGATGGCGCTGGCTCTTCTGCCCGTGGCTGTCTGGCTGGATCTGCGCACGATCTCCGACCAGTCCTTGCGCGCTCAAGCGGTGGATCTGGACCGCGCCATCACCGAAATCCGCACCTATTACGCCCGGAATGTTGTCGGGAGGGTGCTTGATTCCGACGGCAGTATCGAGCCGACGCATGATTATCATGACAAAGCCGGCGGCATCCCGATCCCTGCGACGCTATCGATCGAGCTTGGTGACGTGATCGGCGACCAGGGCAATCTCGATTACCGTTTCGTCTCGGATCTGCCCTTTTTGGAACGCGGTTCCCATGACCTGACACCGTTTGAAGTCCAGGCCCTTGCCGACTTCCGCGAGAGCCGGGATGCGAACGACATCGAGATTGAATATGCAGGCACGTTCTTTGACCGGCATGTTCAGATCGCCTCCCCCGTGCTGATGGGCGAATCCTGCGTGTCCTGCCACAACACCCATCCGGAAAGCCCGAAAACCGATTGGGAAACCGGCGACGTCAGGGGCATTCAGGCAATTACCATCGATCAGTCGATTGCTGCCAACCTTTGGTCCTTCAAGTTCCTCCTGACCTATTTCGCCGGAGCAGGTGCATTCGGCATTGCCTTTGCCGGCCTTCAATGGCGTCAGGCGGTCCGCTTTCACAAAATGAACCAGGACTTGGAATGCGCCAACGGCGAAATCAGCAGCCTCAACACGCAGCTGAAATCGGAAAACCTGCGGCTGGGCGCCGAGATCGAGATTGCGCGCGAAATCCAGATGATGGTTCTGCCGACGCCAAATGAGCTCGGCGGCATCGATGAGCTGGAGGTGGCAGCCTTCATGCAGCCCGCAGATGAGGTGGGCGGCGATTACTATGACGTCCTGCAGCTGTGCGACAAGGTCAAGATCGGCATAGGCGACGTGACAGGCCATGGCCTGGAAAGCGGCGTGTTGATGCTCATGGTGCAATCCATCGCCGTTGCCCTTCAAGAACAGGGGACGACCGACCCCAAGCAGTTCCTGAACACACTCAACAGTGCCATCTGCCGCAATATCAAACGGACCAGGACCGACAAGCACCTCACGCTGTCCTTTGTCGACATAGAAGGGGACACGATCACCCTCTCTGGCCAGCATGAAGAACTCATCATCTTGCGCGCCGACGGTGAGCTGGAAGTGATCGACACACTTGATCTTGGGTTTCCGATCGGCCTGGAAGAAAACATAAGCGATTTCGTCCACACGCTGCAGCGCCCGTTCAAGAGCGGGGATACGCTTGTCCTTTATACGGACGGCGTGACGGAGGCCGAGGATTCAGCCAAATCGCTTTATGGACTTGACCGTCTGCTGGACAGTGCGCAGCGGCACAAGCACTGCGATGTCTCGATCATGCTGGAACATATGATCGCCGACCTTAAGGAGCATATCGGCGACGAGACCATCCACGACGACATCACACTTCTTGTTGCCCGGCGCCAGTGAGCCCGGCTTTATCCAGTTCCCTTTGACAAGGCCTCCGGCAGCTGCAGAGCCGCCGGAGACCATGGTATCATTTAACCAAGCGCGCGGCGCAGCGCAGGGATCCGGCCGATCAAGAGATAGTCGATGGCCAGCACGGCCAGCAGGGTGATTCCGACCAGCGGGAACGCCAGAGAAATGAACAACATCAGGATCATAGCTCCGCGCCAGTGCGGAAGATTGTCCGGCACTTTCGGGGCAAAGACCCGCAATGCCGCGCCTTTCGGGCGGCGCATCCACCACATGACAAGCCCGCTCACGCACAAGAAGATCACTGACAGGCAGAACACAGTGTTGAGCACGATGTTCCAAAGCCCCATATCGCCCTCGTGAAACGCGATCCCGACCGCCATGCTTTTGGCAACCGCCGAATAGTCGGCAAAACCTACATCGGCGAGGATCTTTCCGGTGTACTGGTCGACATGAACGGTGCGGTCGGCCATCGGGTTTGACGAATCGTTGCTCATGGAGTCCTGGGACAAGGTCCAGACCCCTGCTTCCGATTTCGGGAAGTTGACGCGGTAACGGCCCTCATACCCCAATGCTTTTCCAAGCATCGCGATTGTATCCACCGTGACGGGCGTGCCGTCCGGCAAACCTGTTACACCGGCGTCAGAACCAGAGGCCGGCATCAAGGTTTGCGCCAGTCCCCAAGGCACATCCTTCATGGCGCCGTGGTTCATGGAGGCATGCGTTTCGTCAGAAAGAGGAACGTTGTCCCATTTTTCTGCCGGAAACGAGTTCCAGGGCTGAACGATCTTGCCGCCCCAAACCCCGGCCCAGGCAAGACCGGACAGGAGGAAAACCACCAGGATCAGCGAACAGTAAATGCCGATCACCTGATGAAGGCTTTTCCATAAGGACCGGCCCCTTGCGGCCATGTCCGGCACGAAACGGTTCGTGCTACCGGATCGCGGCCACCAGAGATAGGCGCCGGTCACGATCAGAACGATTGCAAAGCCGGCCGCAATTTCAATCAACCGGTCCCCAAGGTCCCCGATCAGCAAGGTGCCATGGATATCCGACATGAAATCATACCAGCCATCCCGGCGCACCCAGCTCTCGATAACGTCTCCCGTGTATGGGTTCACTGCCACCAGATAGTTGGCGCCATTGTCCAGCACGCGGAAGACGGATGCTCCGTTTTCTGCCGGCGCGCCGATCCATTCCACAAGTTTCGCATCCGCTGAATACCCGGAAAGGGCGGCAGCGGACTGTTCGGAAATGCTGATCGGATTACCGGTGACGGGAACGGTGATTTTTTCGCCATCGCGGCCATCGAAAACCGAAATGTACATCATGGCCAGGCCGGTTATGGCCAGCATGATCAGGAAGGGGACAACATAGATCCCCGCGTAAAAGTGCCAGCGCCAGGCAGCCTGATAAAACCGCGTGGAAGCGGACGCATCTGTAGCGCCCCTTGAAGTCGTGCTCATGGTTTCCCTCACAACACCCGTGCGGTCCCCGCAGCGGGTTTGTCCAACTCAATATTTTTGTGAAACAAGACGTCAGACGCGCGAAGGCGGGGCACGGGCCCCAAGAGCACCGGGAGATTGGGCAAGCAGCGCAATGCCTGGTCCGTGGTAGGAGACCACGTCCGGCTGGGAGGCCTGCCGTTGAAAAATGGCCGGAATAACCGGCAATGCCAGGCCAGTGAGAACCGAGAAAACGCAATGATGCGTCCGGGTATCGGTTTGGTTAGGACCCGGGACTTCGTGCCCGTTCTCGTCAAGCGTGACCGTCCGGAAACCATCGGCGGTACACAGAACGACAGTAAAGTGCCCGTCTTCTTGAACACCTGGCATAAAGCCCTGGGGGATGGCTGAGACAAGCAGAACCGGCAGCAGCATCCAGAATGCGATCTGCCGGCACAGTCTCTTGAAATTTCCATCACCCGTTCGCAACGGTTCGCCCCCACCCAACTGGCGTGTGCGGCTCCTTTAACGTGTTTCTCAACCCCTGTAAAATCCTACAAGCTCCCTTCCGGACGCTGGCGGCGGCCACGCGTTTTTACAAATGGCGCTGCACTTTCAGTTCATGTCGGTTTGCCGCTTGATCAGCCCAAACGGCTCTTCTATTGTCGCGCGATCTGACGGCGTCCTGGCGAGGGACTGAAAGCGATTCCGGTTAGAGCCGACCCAATCAGGGGGTAACTGCCGGAGCTGTCGGCCACAGCCGGAGCCGAGCGGCCGCCCAAGCGGCCCAGCTGCGGACGTGTTTGCTTTCTTCTCCCAGCCATGGACCTCACTTCAATCCTTAGCGGCACGGCCGGATTATCTGGGGGAGAAAATGATTATGCGGGTTTCCTTGCTCGGCTTTGCTGTGCTCACACCGGCACCTGCCTTTGCACATGGCGGACACATCGGTGAACTCGCGGGGCATTCGCACTGGGTGGGCGTTGCGGCCCTTGCCGGAGCTGTCCTGGTTGCCGGGGCCGCGGCCTGGGCCGGACGCAAGGCCAAGGCAAACAAGGCCAGCGATAAAGCCGATGACAAAGACCCGGCGGATGCATCTGCCGAGGGTACACAGTAACCGGTGGCTGGTCCGGCGCGGAATTTCTCCGGCCCACAAGTATGGATGTAGATGGTGAGCGAACAGGTTTCATATGCCTATGAGAAGGATCCGGCTGCGATTTACCGGCAGTCCTTTTCCATTGTCCGGGCGGAAGCAGATCTGTCGGCCTTGCCAAGCGCGCTTCATCCGGTTGCCATCCGCCTCATTCACGCATGCGGCATGATCGACGTGCCACAGGACCTGGTTTGGTCAGGCGATTTGGCCGATGCCGCGCGGAGCGCTTTTGCACGCTCCGCACCGGTGTTTTGTGACGTGGAGATGGTCGCCCATGGCCTCATCCGCTCCCGGCTGCCCATCGGATCGAATGTCGTATGTAGCCTGAATGATCCGCGTGTTCCGGACATTGCACAGCGGCTCGGCACCACCCGTTCGGCCGCTGCCATCGACCTTTGGGCGGACCAGCTGGAGGGTGCGGTCGTTGCCATCGGCAATGCCCCAACGGCGCTGTTTCATCTGCTCGAAAATATTGCCGCAGGCGGGCCCAAACCGGGCCTGATCCTCGGGTTTCCCGTCGGTTTCGTGGGAGCAGCTGAATCCAAGGAAGCCCTGATTGCAAATCCCTTCGATATCCCGTTTTTGACGATCCGTGGACGGCGCGGCGGATCGGCCATGGCGGCTGCGGCGGTCAACGGTCTGGCGGCCGGACTGCCGGAGGAAGCCTGACATGGCCGATGGTAAAGACAAACCCGGCCTGAAATCCGTAAGGGCAGACAAACCGCTCAGATCACGCGGGTTTCTGTCCCAGCCAGGCGGAGGCCGGGCCCCTGAGGCAGTCGCGTCCCATCCAGGTGCTGCCCCAAACCTTTCGCGCGGGTCACGGCAAATCACCCCGTCGACCGGCAAGGCGCCTACACCCTTGTCTGACAAGCCGAAGATCAAGCGTTACACACCGGAGGGCTCTTGAGCACTCCCTGGCTGACCCTGATCGGCATGACCGAGGACGGCATTCTGGCATCCGGCGGCAAGGAAGCGCTGGAGCGGGCCGATATTGTTTATGGCGGCACCCGCCATCTGGCCCATACCGGTGACGTGTCAGCGGAAAAAAGGGGCTGGCCGCGCCCCTTTACCGATGTTTTTGAGGAGCTGAAGACGCTCAAGCCGCGCCAGGTTGCCATCCTGGCAACCGGAGATCCGATGTGGTTTGGCGTCGGTGCCTCGCTGACCGGCCAGTTCGCGCGCGGTGAGATGCGGATCCTGCCCTCTCCCTCCGCGTTTCAGCTCGCGGCCGCCAAAATGGGCTGGCCGCTCCAGGACTGTGACTGCGTGTCCGTTCATGGCCGGCCCATCGGCCTGTTGCGCTCGATGCTCTATCCGGGTGCAAAGATCCTGGCCCTGACGAGCAACGGCGGCGCCCCGCGTGACATCGCGACGCTTCTGGCAAGTGAAGGATTTGGACGCAGCCAAGTGACCGCCTTGGAACATCTGGGCGGTCCTGAAGAGCGCTTGATCCAGAGTTCTGCAACAGACTGGTGCGACACCACGGCAGATCTGAACACTGTGGCGCTGGACGTGATCCCAGACACTGGAACGCGTTTCAGGTCCCGCTGTCCGGGGCTGCCGGACGATGCCTTTCACCATGACGGCAAGATGACCAAGCAGGATATCCGCGCGGTGACGCTTGCCGAGTTAAAGCCGTATCCCGGCGCCGTGCTCTGGGACATTGGCGCGGGCTGCGGTTCGGTGGCCATTGAATGGCTGCGGGCCGCCGACCGCACCTCCGCAATCGGGCTGGAACCGCATCCGGACCGCAGGGCGATGGCAGCTGAAAACGCGCAGGCGCTCGGCGTCCCGCACCTTGTGCTGAATGACGGAACTGCTCCGGAGGGCCTTCAAGGCTTGCCACAACCCGATGCGATCTTTATTGGCGGCGGGCTCACCACTCCCGGTGTTCTGGAAAAATGCCATGAGATCCTGCAGCCGGGAGGCCGTCTGGTCGCCAATGCCGTCACCCTGGAAAGCGAGGCCATTCTTTTGCAGGCGTTTCAGGAATTTGGAGGCGGTTTGAAGAAGATCTCCGTTCACAGGGCGCGTGCTGTCGGCAATCTGACCGGCTGGCAGCCCCTGATGCCCGTCACCCAATGGAGCCTGACAAAATCATGAGTGGAACGCTTTACGGTGTCGGGCTTGGTCCCGGCGATCCGGACCTCATGACCTTGAAGGCGCATAGGCTGATTTCGTCAGCCCGCGTCATCGCCTATCCCGCCCCCGATACGGGCGAGAGCTTTGCCCGTTCGATTGCAGCCGCGATCATTCCCGCATCTGCCCGGGAAATTCCGATTGTCGTGCCAATGCGGGTCGACCGGTTCCCCGCTCAGGACATCTACGACAAGGCCGCCGCCGAAATTGCCGGGGTTCTGCGCGCCGGCGAGGATGTTGTCACGCTGTGCGAAGGCGATCCGTTTTTCTTCGGCTCGTTCATGTATCTGTTCGAGCGCCTGTCAGAAGAGTTTCCGACCCAGGTCGTCCCCGGCGTGACATCCCTGACGGCCTGTGCCGCGCAACTTCAACGCCCGCTTACGGCCCGCAATGATGTCCTGACAATCATTCCCGGTCCCCTTCCGGATGTTGATATCCGCGCCAAAATCGAAGAGGCCCAGGCCGTCGCGATCATGAAGGTCGGGCGGCATCTGGGACGTCTTAAAAGCCTTTTGAAAGACATGGGCCTGCTGGAGCAGGCAGGCTATGTCGAACGGGCCAGTTTGCCGGGGCAAAAGGTCGCCCGGCTGGTTGACCTTAAGGCCGAAACGGCCCCCTACTTTTCCATGATCCTCATCTACAAGGGAGACGAAGCTTGGACGCTTCCCCCATCCTTCTCGTCCTGAATCAGGCGGGACTTGATACGGCTGAAGATATCGCGAAACGGTTTTCCACCGCCCGCATTCACGGGCTGGCCGGGCGCGTGCCGACCGCCGACACGCAGTTCAACGAAACCATCGAGCATATCCAGCTGCTGTTTCAGGCCGGGCATCCAATCGTCGGCTTTTGCGCCAGCGGTATTCTCATCCGTGCGCTTGCGCCGGTGCTCAGCGACAAGCGGAAGGAGCCTCCGGTCATTGCGGTTTCAGAAGACGGGTCCAGCATCGTCCCGCTTCTTGGCGGGCATCGCGGGGCGAACGAACTGGCCCGGCTTCTGGCAAAGGCGCTCGGCGGCCACGCAGCCATTACGACGGCAGGCGATACGGCCCTCGGGATTGCTCTCGACGCCCCGCCCGCAGGCTGGAAGCTGGCCAATCCGGAAGACGCAAAACCGGTCATGGCAGAGCTGCTGTCCGGGGCAACCGTCCTGATTGAAGGTCCGGCCGACTGGCTGAAGAAGGCAAAGCTGCCGCAAAGCGATGATGCTGCGATCACGCTGCTTGCGACCGACGAACCGGTGGACGGCAGTCCGACCCGGCTGGTGTTTCATCCGCAAAAATATGTGGTTGGCGCCGGATGCGCGCGGGGCTGCGATCCAGATGAGCTAATCAATCTGGTGGACACGTATCTCGCGCTCAACGGGATCGCGAAGGGCGCTGTTGCCTGTGTTGCAACGATTGACCTGAAGGCCGACGAAGTTGCGATGAACGCGCTGGCCGACCACCTGGATGCCCCCTTGCGCTTGTTCACGGCCGAGGAACTCGAAACCCAGACACCGCGTTTGAAGAACCCGTCTGAGGTCGTTTATGCCGAGGTCAAGTGCCACGGCGTTGCCGAAGGGGCCGCGCTCGCAGCTGTCGGGCAGAGCGGCAAGCTGGCGGTTGAAAAGCAAAAGACCGCGAATGCGACATGCGCCATCGCCCGGTCGATCGACTGGGTCGACCCGAAGACCGTGGGCCGTGCACGCGGCCATCTGTCGGTCATCGGAATCGGTCCGGGCAAAGACGACTGGCGCACGCCCGAAGCGACCAGACTGCTGTCTGAGGCAAGCGACGTCGTCGGCTACTCGCTGTATCTCGATATCGTTGAAAAGCACATCAGCGGCAAGAAGCACCACAATTTCCCGCTTGGCGCGGAAGAAGACCGGGTCCGGTTCGCCCTGGAAGAGGCTGGAAAAGGCAAGACCGTTGCCTTGATCTCGTCGGGGGATGCCGGGATCTATGCCATGGGTGCGCTGGTCTATGAACTTTTGGACCGCGAGACGGGCAATGGCGGCGTGTCCGATGCCGCAAAGCGCGTCAGCGTTACAAACGCGCCGGGCATTTCCGCCTTGCAGGCCTGCTCCGCCCGCATTGGCGCACCGCTCGGACATGATTTTTGTGCCATCTCCCTGTCGGATCTTCTGACGCCCTGGGAGGCGATTGAAAAACGGCTCAAGGCCGCTGCGCAGGGCGATTTCGTGATTGCCTTCTACAATCCGGTTTCAAAACGGCGGCGCACGCAGCTTGCGGCCGCCAAGGACATCCTGCTGGAGCACCGTCCGCCGGAAACCCCCGTCGTACTCGGCGTCAATCTCGGCCGGCCGGAGGAAACCATCCGTGTCACCACGCTTACGGCGTTGACCGTCGATGAAGTCGACATGCTGACGACGGTCCTTGTTGGCTCATCCAACTCGAAAGCCGTTCAAACTGGCAGCGGCTCTCCATTCGTCTACACGCCCCGTGGATACGCCAAGCGCATCGACGCGCCCAAAGAGGCCGCAGAAGATCCCGCTCAATCGCCTGAGGACCAAGATCCCGCCAGCCTGCAACCAACCCCGGAAGAAACCATATGACAGTTCATTTCATAGGCGCAGGTCCTGGCGACCCGGACCTGATTACCGTGCGCGGTCTCAAGCTGATACAAAGCTGTCAGGTCTGTCTTTACGCCGGGTCTCTGGTACCGGAACAGATCGTTGCCGCCGCGCCGGAAAGCGCAACGGTGATCGATACGGCGCCCATGACGCTCGACGAGATTATTGCCGAAATCCAGAAGGCACATGCGGCCGGGCATGATGTTGCCCGGGTCCATTCCGGTGATCCGTCGATCTACGGTGCGACTGCGGAACAAATGCGGCGGCTGGACGCCCTTGGCATTGACTATGACGTCACGCCCGGCGTCCCGGCCTTTGCCGCCGCAGCGGCCGCTTTGAAATCCGAGCTGACCATCCCGGAAGTGGCGCAGACAGTGATTGTCACCCGGACGGCCATGCAGTCTTCGGCCATGCCGAACAATGAGGAT
Source organism: Roseibium denhamense (assembly GCF_009711415.1). GTDB lineage: Bacteria > Pseudomonadota > Alphaproteobacteria > Rhizobiales > Stappiaceae > Roseibium > Roseibium denhamense. The sequence goes on along the minus strand of NZ_SMLZ01000103.1, from coordinate 72,230 downwards.
CTAGACACGCTGGGGCGCAGCGGGGCAACTCTTGCCATTCACCTGTCCATCCGGAACCTTCGTGAAATCGAGCGCCAATTGACCCCGCATTATGGCGCTGACTGCCCGGTGATCGTTGCCTACCGGGTGGGATGGCCCGATCAGGCTTTCATTCACGGCACCTTGTCGACAATCGCAGAGAAGGTCCGCGCGTCGAAAATCACCCGGACCGCGCTCATTTTTGTCGGCCATGCCTTGAAACCGGACGCAGATTTCCGCGACAGCGCGCTTTACGACGCTGATCATGTTCATGTGCTGCGCCCCAAGAAGAAAAAGAAAGCGTCCTGACAAAGCGCCGGTCCGTTGGAAGGTTTGCACTGCCGCCATACTGCCGATAGGCTGATGGCAACGCAATCAAAGCTCAGGGACCGGCACGCATGGCAGACGAAAACCCGCTTCTTCAAAGAGCAGTGTCCCTGAACGGGGATCCGTTTGCCATCCGTGAGTTCTATGCCGGCTGGGCGAAGACATACGACACGGACCTGCTGCTCTCCATCGGATATGTCGCGCCGATGATCGCCGCCGACGCGCTGGTCAAGAATGTGGGAAAAGAGGCGCTGGTGCTGGACGCCGGCTGCGGGACCGGATTGGTCGGGATCGAACTGATCAAACGCAACTACGATCTCACCATTGACGGGATCGATCTGACACCCGAAATGCTCGAACACTCCCGGAAGAAAGGCGCCTACCGCAAACTCAACGAAGCGGATCTGACCGGGCCGCTCTTCGAGATTGCGGATGACACCTATGAGGGGGTGGTGTCCGCAGGTGTCTTCACGAACGGGCATGTGGGACCGGATGGAATTGATGAGCTTTTGCGCATCTTGAAGCCCGGCGCCCCTCTGGTACTGACCGTGCGGGACAGCGCCTGGGAAGCCGACGGGTTCAAGGACAAGGTGGAAAAGCTGGAGGCTGACGGGACCGCCAAGCTTCTTGAAGTCACCCACAGTCCGTATCACACCAAGGAAGACATCTTCTGCCAGCTGGTCGTGCTTCAGGCCGCCTAGTCACCTTAGTCTGAGTTCCGGCTGATGTCCCGGCATGCCCTAACGATTGGAAATCACATGGGCGAATGAGCCCATGACCCGGCCTCGCCGGAGCCCCATCGGATCAAGCTTTTGCCCATCCGCATCAGCCGCCGTGAACAACCTGTCTCCATCCCCTTCAAACAGGACAGAGGCATAGTGAAACTCGTGGGCCGATAGGTTGCCCACCCAAGGCAAACCGCCAAGAGGCTCGACCACACGGTAGCCCAAATGACGTTTTCGGTGCTGGAATGAAGTCTCCAGCGGGAGCAAACCCAGCATTTGATGACGCACACCTTCAGCATCGACAAGTCCGTCGCCGAGCGTCATGTAGCCCCCGCATTCGCCGTAAACCAGGCACCCTGCATCGGCGGCTGACCTCATACCTGCCCTGAACTCCGAGGCAGCGGCCAGCCGGCCCGCATGAAGCTCGGGATATCCCCCGGGCAAGTAAACCGCATCACTGGTGCTCGCGGGCTTCTCGTCAGCGAGAGGAGAGAATGTTTCGAGCGTTGCACCGCGGTTCTGCCAATGACTGAGGAGGTGCGGATAGGAAAAAGCAAAGGCAATGTCCGATGCGACCGCAATCTTCTGGCCAATCGGATCGGGAAGATTGGGGGGTTCAGGTGCCGTGATGGATAGGGGCGCTGCAAGCTGGCGAAGTAGACCCAGGTCAAGCGCGTTCGAGACAGTGTCAGCGGCCTGCTCGAGAAAATCGTCCAACTGCGGATGTTCTCCAGCTTGAACGAGCCCCAAGTGCCGTTCGGGCAGAACGAGCGCCTCTGAACGCGGCAATGCACCGATCACCTTGACCGGCAAACCGGCCAGCGCTGCCCTCAGCATTTTCTCGTGCCGGGCACTACCGACCCGATTGAGAATGACGGCGGCGACCGGCACGTCGGGACGGAAGCTCAAAAAGCCATGCACGAGCGCGGCAACCGACTGGGCTTGTTTCGCACAATCGACGACCAAAACAACAGGGACCCCAAGCGAGGCGGCAAGATCAGCTGCCGATCCGGTTCCGTTTGCCGCGCCGTCAAACAGCCCCATGGCGCCTTCGACCAAAAGCAGGTCCTTCGCGCTTGACCGGGACACGGCCAGAGCTTGAAGCGTTTGCGGGTCCATCGCCCATGCATCCAGGTTGATGCAAACCTCGCCGGACGCAGCTTCATGAAAGGCAGGATCAATATAGTCCGGACCGGATTTTGCCGAGGCAACGCGCAGACCTTGCCGCTTCAGGGCCCGCAGGAGCGCCAGCGTCACGGTGGTTTTTCCGGCCCCCGAAGACGGTGCGGCAATCAACAATCCGCTTGGTCCGGACTGCGGTCCGCTAGCCGGCATCTGCCACGTGTCCTGACGCCCGCAGCCCGAGCGGATCGCTCTCCAGAACCTTGCCCGACAAGGCCCCAAGCCAATCGAGGCCAGCCCTGAGACGCACCACCTCGCCAACACACACGATGGCCGGCGGCTGAAGGCCTACCTCCGCGGCTTCTGCTGCGCATTTGCCGAGTGTCGTTTCGAACACCTGCTGTTCGCTCAAGGAGGCATTGCACACGATACCCACAGGTTCATGCACAGATCGTCCACCGGCTATCAGTTTGCCGGCTATCGTCTCAAGGTGTTTCATCGCCATATACATCACGATGACCGGAGACCCTTTGGCAATTCCGTCCCAATTGACCGCGTCCGGAGTAAGCCCCGTCTGATCATGCCCGGTCAGAAAGGTCACAGCCTGATTGCAATCGCGATGGGTCGCCGGGATACCAGCATAGGCCAGACCGCCGATCCCAGCCGTGATTCCGGGGATCACCCGGAACGGGATCCCCGCCTCGACGAGCCCGAGGGCTTCTTCACCGCCGCGCCCGAAGACGAATGGATCTCCGCCCTTCAAGCGCAGCACACGCTTGCCGGCACGGGCATACTCAATCAGCTTCAGGGTAATGTCGCGCTGTTTGGGACTGGGCTTGCCGCCACGCTTTCCGGCATAATCCGTAATGGCTCCGGGTTTCACCCAGTCGAGAATGCTGCTGTCCACCAATGCGTCATACACAACGACATCCGCCTGCCGCAGGCCATTAAGGGCATGCAGCGTCAACAGTCCCGGATCTCCGGGGCCGGCACCGGCCAGCCACACCCACCCGCTTTCAAAGCGGGGCAAGCTGTCTGGCATTTGCAGGTCGTTTCGAGGACGGATCATGTCACAGCATTATCCGGCTTATCGTTCAACGCCAAGCCCTTCAACGGACTGGACACTTCTGAATGCGACATTTCTTCGCCGGGGCGCGCAAGTTTTATCCGTTTGGAGTATAGGAACGGTTATGGCAGCTGACGAAGCAAAAGAGTTACGGCGTGGTTGGACCACCGGCGCATGCGCGACGGCGGCGGCGAAGGCTGCCTATACCGCTTTGCTGACCGGCCGGTTTCCAGATCCCATCGAGATTACGCTGCCAAAGGGCGCAAGGGCCGACTTTGTGCTCACGCAGCACCGGATCGAAGGCTGGGAGGCGACCGCCTCCATTACAAAAGATGCCGGTGATGATCCCGATGTGACCCACGGTGCCTTGATCACCTCGACCGTCCGTCTGCTGCCGTCCGGGTCGGGCGTTTGTTTCAAGGCGGGGGCCGGGGTCGGCACGGTCACCCGGCCCGGCCTCCCCATTCCGCCCGGCGAACCCGCGATCAATCCGGTTCCCCGTCAGATGATGCAGAACGCCATCCAGGAAGCGGCTTCACAGTTTGGCGGCACGGGCGATGTTGAAATCGAAATCGCCATTCCTGGCGGACAAGACCTTGCCCTCAAGACGATGAACCCGCGGCTTGGCATTGTCGGTGGACTGTCGGTACTTGGAACGACTGGCATTGTGCGCCCGTTTTCTTGTGCCGCTTGGATCGCCTCGATCCACCGCGGCATTGATGTCGCAAGGGCCGCCGGTCTTGAGCATGTTGCCGGGGCGACCGGATCGGCGTCGGAGGACGCGATCCGACATCGCTATCACCTGGACGAAGCGGCCTATCTCGATATGGGAGATTTTGCCGGAGGTCTTTTGAAATACCTTCGCAGTCATCCTGTCCCGCGGCTGACCCTTTCCGGCGGCTTTGCCAAATTCACCAAGCTTGCGCATGGTGCGCTGGACCTGCACTCGGCCCGCAGTTCGGTGAATTTTTCATTCCTAAAAACCTTGTTGGAAGACAGCGGCGCTCCCCGGTCCCTGATATCCATGACGGACACGGCGAACACGGCAAAAGAAGTTCTTGATGCAGCTCTGGGCGAGCAAGTTGATCTGAGCACTCCGCTCGCCAGGAGAGCGAAGACCGCCGTCCGGGAGATCCTGCGGGACGCCCCGATAGAGGTCGAAATCCTGATCTGCGACCGGTCGGGCAATGTGCTGGGTGAATGTTCCTTTGACAGTTAAGCCCGCTCATATACTGCTTTTGGCCGGGACGTTCGAAGCCCGTAAACTTGCTCAGGGCATTCCAGAGACATTTCCCGACGCCGGACTGACCGTCTCCTTTGCAGGCGTTGTGAGCGACCTGCCGGATTTGGGTGTCAGAACCCGGATTGGCGGGTTTGGGGGGCTCGACGGTTTAAAGACCTTCATGGGCGCGGAAGGCGTGACCCACATTATCGACGCCACACACCCTTTCGCGGCTCAAATGAGCCGTACCGCGTCTGAGGCCGCATCCGCACTTTCAGTTCCGCTCGTGCGGCTGGAACGTCCGGCATGGTCTTCTGAAGCAGAGGATCAATGGCAAAGTGTACCGGGCGTTGCGGCCGCTGAACAGGCTTTGAGACCCGGCGGGCGGGTGTTTCTGGCGGTTGGGCGGAAGGAAATCGGCAAGTTTACCGGCAGGACAGACATCTATGGCCTCGTGCGGATGATCGAACCACCGGCGGAGCCGCTGCCGGACACCTGGGACCTAGTCCTTTCCAGGCCCTCGCAGGACGTGGTGGCGGAAATTGACCTATTCAAACGCCACGGGATCGACTGCGTGGTGTCCAAAAACAGCGGCGGCACAAGGTCATTTGCAAAAATCGCTGCTGCCCGCGCGTTGCAGCTTCCGGTGATCATGATCGAAAGGCCACTCTTGCCGGAGGCCGTCTGCGCATCCAGCCCTTCGGCCGTCCTGGAGAAGCTAGCCCGCCTGCTTGCGTGACCTGGCCAGCCTGAGTTTCGCTACAAGGACGAAAAACCGGGGGATCCCGACGACGTACCGGTGAAACAGGCGCACTGGTTCCTGGGCGAACCTGAACAGCCATTCCAGGCGGGCAGCCCTGACCAATCGGGGCGCTCTGATGACAGCTCCCGACATAAAGTCAAACAATGCCCCGACACCGACCGTGACGGGGACATCCAGTCTTTGGCGATGGGCCGTCACAAATTGTTCCTGCCTCGGGTTGCCCATGGCGATCAGAAGCATGTCAGGCCGCGCTTGATTGACTTCCGCACAAACAAGGTCCACCTGATGCGGATCGAAATAACCGTCCCGCACTCCGACAACTTCATGCTTGGGAAAGGTCCGCTCTATGTGAGCCTTAGCCTCGCGCACACGCTCTTCCTTTGCCCCCAGAAGGAACAGTCTTAAGGGTATCTTTGCGGTCGCAAGAATTTCCGGCACGAGGTCCGTGCCGTTCAAATTGTCGGGAAATCCTTCGCCTTCCAGAATACGGGCTACCAGATCGGCGCCGACCCCGTCATTCAAAAGGGTCATCTGCTGCAGGACAGCCGCATAATCCGGGTCATTCAAGGCTGTCAGGATCGTATGCGCGTTGCAGATGGCAATGTCGAGCCGCGCCCGGTCCGCAACCGATGTTTCCACCATGCGCACGACTTCCGCCGTTTCAAGCCGGCAAATGGCCAGGGGACCGATTTCGGCCTTCCGGATCGGCGCAGCATCGTTTTCCAAACGGCGTGACACTCGTTTCGAAGCTCCATCATGCCGGCTGACAGATCGTCTTTGCCTGCATTCGATTGTCTGGTTGCTCCCCTCAATACCTAAGGATGGCGCACGAAATCGTTAATCCGGCGCGAGAAACACCTGTTCTTTTCAAAGATGGGCATTTGCTGCGAAGATCAGGCCGTTTCCGGATCGCGGAAGTAAGACCGGAGCGCCGGGCTTTTGTACAAGAGCCGCACGACAATTATGAAAGCCGCGACTGTGAAGCCAAACAGGGCGCCGCCAACAATGCCTGCAATCAGAAGCGACAATCTTCCCGGCCCGTCTGCGGTCAGTGGTGCGGACGCGTAGGCCACGATACGAACATTGGTAAGACCAATGTTCTGATTTTCAGTGCTTTCCTGCATCCGCTTCAGGACCGCTTCATATAGGGAGCGCGCCGTTTCGGCCTCCAGCTCCAGTTTTTGCAAGATGCCCTGGTTCGGAGCGTTGCTGACAGACAGCGCTTTTTGCGTCTGCAGCTCCTTGCTGATTTCTTCCTGCTCACGCTGCGCCCGCTCAAGTTCGCTTTGTGCGGCCGCCACAATACGCTGCAATTCGCTTCTTATCTGCGACTGAATACCCGACAACGCCGCACGCGCAGCCGACAAGGAGGGATGCCGTGCGCCCAAAGCTGCTTCAAGACTCGCCACATTCGAAGATGCGGAGGCATACTGGCGCCTGAGGTCAACCAGCGTTGAGGACGCTACAGAATTGTCTAGGTTGCCCGACACCGCATTGTTCAGGTCAAGGGTCGACACGGCATTCAGGTTGGCCTGTGCCTCGATTGTTTTTTGCTGTGCGGTTAGCAAGGCCTGATTCAAGGACAAAAGACGGTCCTCGGAAATCAAATCGCCTTTCGCGGTCACCAGATCGTTTTGCGCGCGGAACTCGTCGACGGCGGTATCTGCAGCCCGTACATTGGCGGCCAACACCTCGAGCCGGGTGGTGAGCGCGTCTGTCAGGCCCGAATAGACCTGATTAACACTGCTCTTCTCGAAAGCAATGAATTCATCCGCGATACCGTTTGCAAGGATCGCCGATTTCATTGGATCCTTTGTTTTGACACCAAGGGAAACAAGGTAGCTGCCACCATCGCGGTAGGTGGACACAGCCTCTTTCAAGGCTGAGACTACGGCAAAAGTTTCATCACCGGCCCGTGCACCGCTGTTGAATTCGGCGTCCTCTTCTAGATCAAACCGGGCCACGACCCGTTCCAGAACAGCATCGGAGCGCAACAGCTGAATTTGGCTGTCGATGATGGATTCGATTGTTTGCGGAGGGACAACAGCGTCTGCCTGCCCCGTCACATTGAACAGGAGTTGGCGGGGGTCGAAGTAAAGGCTCGTGTCGGCCGTGTATGTGCGCGTCAAGGACATCAAGAAAGCGGATATCAGCAAGACCCCCGCCACTATGCAGATCGCAACCAATATCCAATGCCGCAGGAACCCGCGGATAAGCATCTGCAAATCAAGAATGGGGGCTTCGACAACTTGCAAACGATCTGAGGGCGCATACCGGCCGCTGCGGAGCTGAACAAGATCAGCTTGCGGACGCGCCGGGCGGCGCACCGGAGGGCGGGCTGCGTATTTCCGCCTGGAGATCTGCTGATCAAAGTCGTCCTGCACCTAGATCCAACCCTTGGAAACCATCGTTCTGCGAATCCGCGCCCAATCTTCAAAGATGGACCCGCACCAGTGCACCCCGGTCAACCTTCCATCGGCCAAAGATGCGGCCTGAATGAGGCCAACCCGATCCCGCCGACAATAATTTGATAACCTTAATATCCGGTTAGACAGACCGGTTCTCCCGGGCGTCCGGACGACATTATGCTGCCAAGCTGCGGCCGGTCGCCGGAACTCGTCGGCTGAATGTTGTTTCCTTCAGATTCCGGCCACCAGTCTCCGGCGGCCCAGTATGTCCACCCGATCCAGCGGTCTGGATGCGCGTCCATGAAGCCGACCATCTTTTCGAGCCCCGCGAGACACTCAGGGTCTTTCGACCCTCCGAATTCGCCCAGGAAAGCCCGTCCGTCAATTTCGTCAAGCCACTGTGTGAACCGCTCCATGCTGTCCATCACTCCGGCAACATTCGGGCATGTTTCGTGCGTTCCGGAAGAATCAATGTCCATATACTGGTGAACCTCCAGGGCGAAGTTTCCAGCCGGATCCTTTACATTGGCCATCACTTCGGCGTTTGGCCCGCCGGTCATGTCGAGCCACCAGCCAGTGATACCGCTCCAGTTGGTTCCAGGAACAAGTATGAGGTTCTCTGCCCCGGTTGCCCTGATCCCCGCGATTGCTTGATTGGCCGCTGCCAGCCAAACGGAATTCTGGATGTCATACGGCTCGTTCATTAATCCGAATGCAACATCGTCCTGATCGGAAAACTCAATGGCTAGCCGGACCCAGAAGTCCGCGAAAAACCGGGCGGGAAAATCCTGACTGCCGATCTGCCGGTCCTCATAGTAACCGAAGTCATGGGGGTCCAGAACAATGGACATACCGTTGGCGCGGATCAGGTCGACAGATGCTTTCAACCGGGCCAGTTCCTGCTCATCCAAGGGCATACCCGGAACACGTTGAAGCCGCGCCCAGCGGAACGGAAGCCGGACTACATTCATGCCTTGATCCGCGAAATACCTTATGGTCGCTTCGCTCGGATACCTGTAGTTGGTGCCGTATACACCGTCCCTGTCACCATATTCAGCGCCGGACAAGTTAACTCCCTTCAGGCAAACCGATGCGGCCGCTTGATAGGGAACGGCAAAGGCACAGGCTGAAATCACCAGGGCTTTGGCAATGCCCGTCGTCAAAAGTCTCGGATTTTTAATCGCCAGCCGAACGACCATATCGGTCTCCTACCGTGTCCGCGTGAAGGGTCAGGACTGCGCTTCAAACCATGCGCTGCGCCGCCGCCGGAAGAACTCAGCCACTGGTTTCTCGAACAAGTGGTACATGAAAATGGCCACGACAACAGATGCCACAATGCAAAGCCCAAGAAAAACGAATGGGTCTTGCATGGGTTCTGGAACCACTTTGACAACAACAGTCCTGAGCGCGGCCAGAACGAAGACATGAGACAGGTAAAGGCTATAGGAGGCATCTCCGAGAAGATGCAGAAACCGCCACTCCGGCAATTTGCTGAAATCAATTGATATCAAGGCGTAAATCACGATCATGGCCGGAACACCGATCACCAGAACGTGCGGCAGATCCGGCGATGCATTGTCCATGATGATGAGCAGCAGCGCGGCAGCCAGACCTATGGCAACACTAATACCTTGGCTCATCAGCCGGCCGCGCAAATAAAGATGTGCCAGGCAAACGCCCGCCAAAAACTCATACACAATGAGGTCGCCGTAAAAGCGGACCGGTGATCCCTCCGGTGCGGCGGTATGGACCACTATCACGGCAAGAGTCATGAGCCCTGCAAGCGCAGCAATCCGGTATCGTTCCGCCATGAACAATGTCACGGCAAACAAGAGGTAGAAATACATTTCGAAGTTGAGGGTCCATCCGGGAATAACAACTGGCCGCAAGATCTCACCGCTGGTCAATGAAGGATTTGGCCATGGCAAGAACAGAAGCGATGCAACAAGATGCTGCAGATCGAACTGGGTGGATTTCAGCAAACTGGGCGCTGCAAACGCGACCGCAGCAGCTGCCAAGGTAAAAAACCAGTAGAGCGGCACAATGCGTTCGACGCGGCGGCGCAGGAACGTCCGCGGGTCTGAAGGACGCCCGGCCGTCGTGTACCACATGACAAACCCGCTGATGACGAAAAACAGATCGACGCCGGCTTCTCCGAAAAGCATCCCGGAGATGTCCAGTTCGGGGTCGATATTGGTCATTTGCAAGACGCTGTGGAAGTACACAACGAGCAGGGCAGCAATGGCACGGGCGTATTGAAGTTGGATGAGCATCATTCGCCTAGCGGGCTGGAATAGGGTGGTTCAGGTGCCGCATTTCTTCTGTTTCGGCATTTTCAGACACGGTTTCGCCCCGGGCAAGATGACCTGCAAGCAGCCAAAGCAACGCTGCAATCTTGATCGAGAAGATTGCGGTACCGCCAATGAGCAAGTTCATAAAGATAAAAATGGACAAGGCATGCGCATACCGCCGCTCGGCCGCCGATCCGCACCTTGGATAAAAGCTCACGAACAACCACAGGAGGATCAGACTGAAGATCGTGCCAATCACGATAACATAGATGTAGCCGCTATCCGCCTGCGCGGGGGCAGTCTCTGCAGCAAAGCCGAGCACATCCGGAAGGCTCAATTCGCCGAACTTGGTAATCGTAAGAACAATCCGTCCCGGGATGTTGTCCCCGACAGCGTCAGGCATCAGCAGGTAAATCATTCCACCGGCGATCAAGACCAGCGGCATGACCATCAGGGCGAACAGCCTTGGCAGCTTGGGAAATACAAAGTAGCCGGTAAGGCAAATCACCGAGAACAGGATCATCGTCCGCGTATCATTCGTGAGAATGATCAGAATGATGGTCGCCAGGATGAAACCGAGCTGCATAGCCGAGAAGCGTTTCCACAAGGCGATGAGATAGATCATCAGAACGCCGGAGAAATTTGCATTCGACACCTGCTCCAGAAAAATGGAAGAGGACCGGTGATTGATGATGCCGAATGTGAAGCGTCCAGGCACCCGCTGCGCATTCTGAAACAGTTTGGTACCATCCAGAGAAATCTGCTCTAGCCCGCGCGTGTCTTCAAAGTATTTTGCCGGATAGAACAAGTCGCCATATTGATTGAGGTAGAAGACCTCCAACATCAACACCCCAAACACAATCGACACGCTCCAAAGGACAACCTTCTTCAAGGTTGCTGCATTGACGTAATAGCCAAGCATGCAAAAAATGCTCAGGATCAGTATGTTACGGAAGTAATCGATATAAAGCTGCTTGTTGATTAGGGTCACATAGGCTGCCATGCCCAGGGTGAAGATCAAGAACAAGAAGACTGCGACCTGTCCGGCGCGGATGCCTTTTACCAAGATCACCAGAAGACCCAGAAAGAGAATAAAAATCTCTGCTGCCGCGACGTCCCAAAACCCCAACGTGGTCACATGGGCGTTGATGATCGCGAGAAAGCCATTGAACGTGATCGCAGCCAGTACCAGCGCAAGCACCGGCCAGCCGACATCGCCCCTGCGATCCATTCCGCGAGGCTGTCCCGCCTGATTTTCCATGTGCATTGGATGCACCTGCTGCCATCCTTCAGATCGTCAAAAGGCCATGCCTGGTGCATGTAACCTTCAGTATCGACATCCTATAGGGTTTCAGGACATGAATAATCACCAAACCCTGTCCGGAATTTAAGATTTCAACGGATTTGGCCGTGCTCATCAATTGTACGATCCGGGGCAAAAGCGCCAAGGCAAAAAAGCTGCAGCCAGCGCGGCAAACTTCACGTAACAGACAACGCGTCCCGGTACATCTGGTCATAGAGGTCCCGGCACCGGTCCCAGCCATGTATCTGGGCGGACGCCATCGCATTTTCCCGTAAAGACGGCTCCTGCTGAAGCTTTGCCAGCGTTTCCTCAAATGCATCTGCTGCATCTTGCGCGGAGGCATAATCCGCCAGCCGGACCATCTGATGCTCGGCTGCCAAGGACTTGTACGCCTCATTCGGGTGGACGACCGGCAAGAGCCCCGCGCTCAGAGCCTCGATGAGAACCAGTCCAAAGCCCTCGTAATCCGATGCACTTGCAAACAAGCTCGATCTGGAAAGCCTTGTCTTGATTTCCGCGTTCTCAAGCCCGGCAAGCACCGACACATGATCCGTGAGACCTCGGGATGACACTTCGTCCAAAACCGTTTGGACACTCCAATCCGAAGCCACCCCGATCACATCGAGTTTCCAGTCCGGATCGCGTTCGACCAGGACCTTGACCGCATCAAGTAGACGGCCGAGCCGCTTATTGTTTGAGAACCGGCCGATTGTGACGATGTGCTTGCGCGGATCTTGAGAGCTGGCTTCCGCAAACTTTTGCAGATCAACCCCGTTTTCAATCAATGTGGCTTTCAGAGGGGCGATTTCCTGAAAAAGGGCCAGATCACTCTGGCTGCAACACGCAATCCGGCGGTATCCGGCCGCTGAGAGCCTCGTCAAGGATTTGAACCAGACCTTCTTCAACAGGCGGTACTTATCCGTATGGAAGAAGCCGCCATGGGTCGTTGCAACCAGAGGCTTGCGGTGCCAAAGGCGCGACAAAGACAGAAAATCATAAAAGAAATCAATTGCATGTACATGCACCAGATCCGCAGAACCAATCGCTTTGAGAATACGTGGCGCGATCGGATAACGACGGCTGCCATGAAAAGGCAGACGGTAAACCGATGTCCCGTCAATAACTTCGCTGGCGGGCAACTGATTTTCCCAATCGGAGAACACGCGGTCGAGCGTCACGACTGATACGCTCTTGAAACGCCCCTTCTGGGCCTCTGTCAGATTGCGGACAAAGTCTTCCAGTCCGCCGACGCCGGGCGCGTACTGGCGCACAACGTGAACCAGGTGACACTTGGTCAAGTCCATTGATCCATCAGGTACTGGCCGTGAGGCTGAAGATAGGGGCATAAAATCGAGTGGCTTCCTGAACTTACTCGCGCCGATCGTCTCCATTCGGCATGTGATGACTGACTACCGGAACACCATACGATGCAACTTGTTTGCCGCCCGGCACATCAAATGCAGGTAGGTTGGGACCGATTTTTGGTTGAACGCGACTTTCCGGATGTATTCCGGAACCACCCAAACAGCGCTGCTGCCATCCTTGAAGGACAAGGTCGTTCCCGGCACCGCGTGGTACTCCACACCGTTTTCATCCGTAATGAACGCCTCCCCTTCCAGGAACATGACAGTTTCATCGAAGAAGTAGTGCCAGCGGAATTTGCCGGCAGTGCAAGACCAATGATCGACGACCGTCCAGTCATCACCGATCCTGGACAGATTCCGGCTTCTAGCTTCCGGTGCGCCTTCCAGGATCCACTCTTTCTGGATCGGTGAGGGCTGCAACGCCTCCTTGTCGAGGTGTCCAACGGTCAGCAGTCCCCGTTGAGCTTGTGAACCGTCATTCATGTCGTTCCGGTGTCCTTCTATCCGGCGAGCTGTCCCGGCATCCGGGCAAACTATCTGCTCTTATATTCGGTTAGACTTCGTTACCGGCGTATTAGCCCGCCTTCATTAACCTGAACCTGTTTCGACAGTGTTTTAAACACCGCGCTCTCTGTCCGGTGAACTCCTACAACGGGTCTTGGCGCCAAGCCGAAGCTGTCCGGTACGCACGAGGCTTTCTCAATCGGCCGGGCACCCTTTTTGGGTTTGATTTAGATCGCTCTTAACTCAAAGATGTTTTAGTGTATAAGTTCAACCAAGACTACCCACCTTTGATCAAGATTGCCTTTCAACAGTGATACCACTCCGCAAAACGCAAGAGCGCATTCTTTCAGGTGTTTTTTCATTGCTTTATAGCTCTGTCTTTAAGCCGTTTAACTTTCACGTCCCAATTTGACCAGATCAAAAAACATTACCAATGACCCTTAACATCGTTTTCATTAGCCGCCACGACTACAGAACGGGATGGAAAGCGGGGATCCATTTTATCGCGGATGCCGTTCGTAATCTCGGGCATAAGGTGCGTTTCGTTTCTGTCGGTTTCAGCCCCTTGTCCATGATCGCCGAAGATCATCGAAAACCTCTTTATGGCAAGGCAAACCGCTGGGAGACCGTGGACAATATCGACTGTTACTTGTGGCAATCTCCCATCCATCCTTTTGGCAAGGGTTTGGGCAGATACAAGCGGCTTACGAATTTTCTCTTCCGGTGGTGGATCAGGTCTCCATGCAAAGCGCTCGACCAAGCCTGCCGGGAAGCTGATTTGATTGTTGTCCAATCCGGGGTGAGTGCGACACTTGCCGGCCGGGCGCGCCGGCATGCCCCGAAGGCAACAATCGTGTACCTGGCATCTGATCTTCTGGAGACAATCGATGCCCATCCCTACATCGCACGGCAGCTTTTCAAGGACCGCAAGAAACTCGATACTGTGGCCGTCATTTCGCGACCCATGGCTCCACATCTTGAGTATCTGGAGCGTCCTATCGTCTATCTTCCTCAGGGCATCCTAAAATCCAGGTTCAAACACACCACGCCGTCCCCATTCACAGCTGAACGGAACATCGTGACAGTCGGCTCGATGTTGTTTGACGAAGCGTTTTTCAAGGCCGCGGCGCCAGCGTTCCCGGACATCGTTTTCCATCATATCGGAACGCCTGAGTTCGAAACTGATCACAAGAACATAGTCTTTTATGGCCGCCTTCCATTTGAAGAGACACTGCCGTATCTGAAACACGCAAATGCCGGGATTGCTCCCTATCTCGACAGTGACAACACCGAATACCTCGCGGATTCGAGCCTTAAACTTGCTCAGTACGAGTTTTTGAAGTTGCCGGCGGTATGTCCCCATTTTGCGGTGGGCGGTAGGCCGTCACGGCACGGATACACCCCTGGCGATGCGCCTTCAATTGTTGGCGCACTCCAAAACGCTCTGTCCACTCCATTTGAAGACGGCGAATCCGACGTGCTTGACTGGTGTGACGTTGGAGCAAGAGTGATCGAGATGGCTCGGCAGCGGACTTGATGTTCCAGGCCTGTGGCCAACACCGACATAATCCTGTATTGCCATTAGCGGGACTGCCTCTGCGGCAGGTAACCGGCGGAATGCCGTGTTGTAATCTTCCGGATATAAAGAGATTTAGCAGAGATGCTGCCTCACGCTGAACTTTACTGAACGGTATCGCTGCAATGCACTCGATTTTAAGCGCCAGCCTGTTTGTCAGTGCGGCAGGCTCCCTCTCGCTTGTTGCGGGTTTTGCAAGTTCAGTCATCATAGCGAGGATGTTGGGGCCGGAGGGGACCGGCCTGACCGCTTTTGCTTTTTGGCTGGCAATGAGCGGCTACGCAATTGCCGGCCTAGGCATCCCGGCAATTGTTCTGCGTTACAATGGCCGCCACCATGCCAATGGCACACCAGGATACAACTTTTCAAAAACCGTTTATCCCTTCTTCCTGCTGCCGGTCATTTTGTTCGCTGCCGGACTTCTTCTCTACAGCTTCCTCGATCCGGTCAGCGGATCTCAAACAACCTCGCTTGTCTGGCTCATAACCGCGTTCGTGTTCTTGTTTTACGCACACGGCCATTTCATGATTTCCATTAATCACAGTATTGGCCGATACTCGCAAACAACAAAAACCACGGCACTGGGGTGTTTGTTTCAACTGCCTGCGACAGCGTTGGGCGCCTATTTCTTTGGCGCTCCTGGGGCAATGGTGGGTTACCTTGTGCGTCAGGTTCCGCTCTGCGCTGGACTGGTCACGGCGTTGTCAAACGGGCAATGGGACAGCACAGCGGTCACACCACAGATGAAGCGCTACGGCTTCAACAACTGGCTCTCCTCGCTGTTGAACATTTTTTTGCGCACCCGTGTTGAACTGCTTTTTATCGGCGTGTTCTTTTCAGTGACAGAGGTTGGATACTTTGCAGTCGCAATGGCGTTTCCAAGCCTCATTGCACAGATGTCCGACTATCTATCCGCAGGATTAACGCCCACATACGGTAGTCTGAAAGACAGTGAAGCTCTCGAAAAACTTCAACTATCTTACGAACGGGCCTTGCGGGGGCTGGCCTTGTTGCTGGCTCCCATCAGTTTTGGCGGCGCAGCCGTTGTTCCGGAACTGATACCAATGGTGTTTGGGCATGAATTTGGCCCGGCGGTGCTGACGTCCGTACTCTTGATCGCATTCACGTTGCCGCAATCGCTATCCGCGGTACCATTGTCGATCATGCTTGCTTGGGAACAAGATCAACGGCTTCTCGTTCTTAACTGCCTGGCCGCGGTGGCGCTTGTTGCCCTAAACTTGGCAATCACACCCTTTTTTGGAGGGCCGGGCGCAGCATTGATCAAGGGTGGTGTCGGATTGGTCTTGTTTGTATACCTGCTCCATCATTGCCAAGTCAGGCTCGGCTTGCAAAGCTCGTTAGGCGCACTCGGCGCTATCGTTGCCTCTGCTGCCATGTGCGGGTTCGTCGCTTATGCGATTGTGTCTGCGCTCGGAGGGCTCGCAGGCTTGGCCGTTGCAATTCCCGCCGGTGCCTTGGTGTATGGCGTGATGCTGCGCCTGACCCGGGCAATTCCGGCAGACGACCTGGATGTGGTAAGCGGCGGCCTTAAGAAAATCGCTCCAGCGAAAACCCATGCAATGCTGGATCTCTTTCTGTCATATCTGGTCGTTCGCAATCAACAGGACGCGGGCGATACGCAGTAACTGTCGAAATGCCCGTTGATTAAGCTCCCGCTCACGGGTCTGCGATATCCTTGACCAAAACCTTACCCTAAAGAGGCTGAATTTGCGCCGCTCCCAAACTGCCCCTCTGTGCTTCCAAGGAATTTCGGCACTTCTCTCTCTCCCCGATTCCGGAACGGCCGGTGAGACTGGTGTCCTTCTTTGCAGAACCTGGGGAACGGACGAACACTGTGCACGTAAATTGTACCGTATTCTTGCCAGTGAATTGTCGGAGCGCGGTTATCCGGTTTTGCGCTTCGACTATCCAGGAACCGTGGATTCTCTGGACACACCCAGCGGCGAAACTTTTGATGATTGGGTCTTTGCTGCAAAGCAGGCTGAGCAGGAACTCCGCGACAGAACAGGTTGCAAGCGGGTTATTGTCCTGGGACTGGGCATTGGCGCACTTGTGGCGCAGACGCTGGCGCATGAGCTGCCAACGATTGCCGGTTTGATATCGGCTGCGCCTGTAACAAACGGCCGGCGTTTCATCCGTGAGATCAAACTCCGCGCCAAAATCATATTCGAATCCGAAGGGCTTTCTCTATCGCTCTTAAACCAGGACGCCGTGCAGGCAAATGGAACGGTCCTGCCGAGCGGCGTTGTTGAGGGTATTGATGCACTCAAAGCGGACATGCTTCCTGTCCGCGCGGACTTGCCAGTTCTAGCGATTTTCCGGGATACGCCAGGTGAGGTGAAGTTTCGCGACGCCCTGCAAAGTATCTGCGCACAATTCACATACAGGCCGTTTGATGGATATGACGCGCTGATGGCCGATCCCCTGCTTTCGCGCGTACCTGAAGAATTCATTTCGGACGTGATTGCGTGGATCGCTGCAACTGCACCACTTCAGTCTGAAAAGTCATTGCCTGCAATGGCCGGGAAGTGCGCCTTATCCGGGCCTTCTTTCAATGAGTTCGCCGAGTTCACACAAACAGAAACAAAGCAGCTTTTCAGCATTACCTGCGCACCGAAGGACGCCGGTGAGGACACCCCCGTCTTCATCATCGGAAACACCGGCGGGTTCGATCATCATGGCGGCCGGGCGCGCGAGAATGTCCTGTGTTCCAGGAATCTTGCGTCTCATGGGACTGCCGCTGTGCGGTTCGACGGAGCTGATACCGGGGACAGTGACCCGAAAGCAGGCTTTTCCGGCGTGGTCCTTTATTCCGACGTCGCAACGCAAGATTTTATCGACATTTTGAACACAACAGAGCAACAGTTCAAAGGTCCGGTGACACTTGTCGGCCGCTGCAGCAGTGCCTATTCGGCCTTCCATGCCGCCGCGCGCGATGAGCGGGTGACCCAACTCGTTTTGATCAATCAGCTCAAGTATCTTTGGGACCCTGACGAGCCTGTCGACCCGAAGAATATGGGGCACCGCTCCATAGCTCAGTACAAGAACCGGCTAAAGAACAAGCAGACCTTCGTCCGATTGTTCAAAGGCGAGATCCGGCTGAAGGCCGTCGCAATCGCCTTCGGGAAAATCTTCCGGGAAAAAATCTCCCAGTATTCCGCAGCTGTTCTGCCCGGTGCTTCCAAGTTCGGGCGCATGCGGGAGGAAGTACTTGGCATCTTCGAAACCCTGAGGCAGCGCGGTACAAAGGTCCATATTCTATGTACCGTTGATGACGAGAGCGTTGATCAGCTCAAGGCGTATTTCGGCGCGGATCTAAAAGGGCTGCACAAGTTCCCGAATGTGACGGTCATGATGATCCCAGACTCCGATCATAACTTCCTGCCGGACAAGGCCAGGCAGGAAATCGGCACCTATCTGAGCACCCTAGCGCAATCAAGCGCACCGAAGGACCTGACGGACGCTGCCTAATACCAAACTCAATAAGCAAGACCTGGTCATCAAAGGCTGATATGCGCAGGTCTCGAGAGGTTCAGCGCCTTCAACCGGATTGAGCCGGGCGGCTCTTGATGCGTTCTGGAAAGACCAGGCTCGAAGGCAAACTCGACCCGCTTGCCCGGGGCGATATGGGTCCAGTTGTCGCTCGGGCGCAGTCCGGGACACTCAAAATGGGCAAACCACAAGAACCGGTCAGACGTGATCGCCAGTTTTGTTGTGCCACCACTTTCCTCAAGCACCTCAGCCTCAATAGCGGCATCGATCCGGCTGGATCGTGAAAACGCACTCGTGAAGTGAAACGTTTCGGCGAGACAGAGGCCCGTCTCAGGGTTCAGTATCCGCACAGAAGCCACATCGTGCGATGGAGGACCGAAACGATAGGCATATGTTACGTCAAAAAACGCGCCAATCAGTTCGGCGGCATTAAGGGTTTGTGCGCTCCGGGCTTCCAAATCGGCGTTCAGGCTGCCTGAGACGACAGGGGTTTTCCCCTCGCGATAGCACTGCAGCTCGATGGTGACGGGCCGGTCTTCGGGCAACTCGTTGATCAGATGAATGGCGAGCCCGTTCGTCCCCTCATCCGTGACCGCCAGCTGAAGCGGACGGAAAGCCCGTTTCAAGGCGAAATAGACCGGTTTGGGGGCTCCGTCCGGATCCACCACGCCCCAGCCGGCGCCCGGCAGAAGATCCTGATACGTCCAGACCAGGCCGCCCCGGCAATTTGATCCGGCGCGCCGCCATTCCGCAAAGGTCTGTTCCATGACATCGCAAACAACCGCGCGGCCCAAATCCAGATAGGCCGCAGGATCACCATAGCGGAGTTGAAGCGGATCGACCCCGTAGAGGGTCTTCAGATAGTGATCGCGGACATCTTCAAAATCCCAGCCCGCGCCCCGGTCACGCGGTACACGCTGCTTCCAGCGCGGATCATGGCTCGGCGCGACCGGCAAATCGCGGTCGAGCGTCGCCTGGTCTGGAATATTTGAGAAGGCCAGGCATTCGGACGCGAATTTGACGTCCGCCCTGCGGGCATCGTCGAGCGGCTTCAAATAGGCCCCGACACCGTAGTAATGGGCAACACCCTCATTCGGAGAAAATGGCAGCACGCCGCGCATTGGCGAGTTGGCAACATAGGGAACATCCGGGCGATGAGTTGCGGCCAACGGCGGCAATATGTCTTCACACAGTGGCCCCTTCCACCTAGCTTCCGGCAGCCCCATCATCGCGCCCTGCTGATAGATTTCACTGCCGCCACACAGCACGCCAAGCGAAGGGCAGCCTTGCACGTGAGACAGCTGGTCTGCGACTTCGGCCGAAACCTCGGCGACGAACTGCTCGTCCTTCACCGGATAATCATAGTTGGCGAACTGAAAATCCTGCCAGACGAGGATCCCGAGTTCATCGCAAAGCTCAAAGAACGCCCGGCTCTCGTACAGCATCGTGCCGCCGATCCGCAGCATGTTCATTCCCGCATCGCGCGCCGCTTCCAGAAGCGGGCGATACACGTCCCGGTCCGACCTCAGGCCGATGATGTCTGCATTTGTCCAAACCGCCCCGCGGGCAAATACCGGAACATCGTTGACGACAAGGCCGAAGGCATCTCCGTTGGGACCGCGGTCAATTTGAAGGGACCGGAACCCGGTTTTCCCAAGGGAAAAAACATCGCCGTCTGCCTCTACTACAACGTCGTAAAGTGCCGGTGTGCCATGGGTATGCGGCATCCAGGGCTGAACGGATCCAAGTTTGAGGCCGGCTTCAAGCTTCCCATCGCTTCGGCGTGTGAACTCTGATCTTTCGGTGCCGCAAACAAGATGTGCTTCGCCGCTCAGGCCCGGCATGTCGACGGCAACGGACAGCACCCCGCTGCCATCGGCACCGACCGTGCTCTGCAGGCTCAACAGCTTGCAGCTCTTTGCACCGACCGGCCTCAGCACTATCGGACGATAAGGACCAACCGGATGGATTTCCGGGCACCAGCCGGGCATGCGGCCGAGCAATGTTGTCCGGAAAAGGCGCAGGCCTTGCGAGTTTGCAAGCTGCGGTTTCCAGCGGGCACGCGGGCCCTTCTTGGCCAAAAGGGGCTCAAGTGCCCGGAAACAGATGGAAATTGTATTGGCAGCGGGAGCTTCTTGCGTCAGCTCTGTCATGATGGTGTAGCTGCGGAACATGTTGGCGGTCTCAAGGACACGCTCATCATTCACATAGATTTCCGCAACAGTGGCCAGACCGGAAAAATCGATCACATAAGTGCCCGGATTGGCAGTAAACCAGCATTTGTACCAAACATCTTTGGAATGCAGCGGGACCGGGTTCTCACGATCAAAACGGCCAGCGTCACGGAGTGCCTGTGCGGCTGTGCCGGGAACCTTGGCATCAACCCAGTCCCAACCGTGCTCGATCGCGAAGGCCGTTTCATATGCCCCCGGCTCGGTCACCATCAATTGCCAGCCGTCAGTGAGCTGTCTCTCTTCCAGCGCGGATCCTTGAGACATAGCGGCCTCTTGTCAGGGAAATGATGAGATCGTCAGGCGGCAAGAGCCGACGAAATAGCGATGTTCTTGTCAAGGCTTTCTACCATCGCATCCCAGGCGTCAACACAAGGCTGCAGGGCGGGCACAAGCTTATCGAACTTCTTGCGCATGACGGCACGCGCCAGTTGGAATTGCACGGCTTTTGACGTTGTAGAGATTTTCCGGGCCTGCGCTGACGCTTCCGCCAATCCGTCAATCTGGTTGCCGCTCAGCCAATCGAGATGGGCCGCGAACAGTTCGTAGTTGGCGCCCATCTGGCGCAGTGTATTGAAGGCATAGAGATGGAAATACTCAAATGGCCTTTCCGCAACAGCTTCAACTTGGGCTGGAAAGACTTCAGCGAATGCCTTGACGGGGTTGCTGGCCGGGCGCCGCTCCAAATGCTGCTTCAAGAGAAACAAGGCCGTTGCGCGCACATGGTCTTCAGTCCGGCGGACCTCGGGAAACTTCACGAATTCGGTGTAGGGCAGGAAGGGCAACGCGCCTTCTGGAGCGTTTCTCCAGAAAATACCATCGAAATCCTCGCCTTCCAGCCGGTGCAGACCAAGACCATGGAAGTAGTCCATCGACCGCTGCTCAAAGTCGATGCGGTTGATGGCAACCGTTGTCTTGCCGTGAGCCTGGCGGTAGCCAATACCGTGTGTGTCCGGCAAATAGTAGCTATCGACTTCGACCAGCGACAGGCGTCCGCGTGCGATCTGCTCGGCAACGTGGGTCTCGACACGATCATAAATCGCAAGTTCGGTGACCCGCAGCCCGTACAGCCGTTCAAGATCTTCCAGCGGCACCTTGAAGAAAGTGAACTGATCTCCTTCAAAATCCTGGGTGATCGAATACCCCAAGCAGGCCTCGGGCGCGTATCCAAGAGCTGGCAACACCTCGATCCAGACATCGAGGTAGCAATTGGTTTCCGGCCAATCCCGGTCCTGCGCATGCAGGGCATGCCTTTGGTAGCTCGTAGGGTCGAGATCCGGGAAGATCTTGTTCGTCATAGTTGCCTTTCGCCTCAGCTCTCCGGTCAGAGACACTTCGGCCAAATCGTCAAGTTCAAACCACATTCACCCCAGCAGGCTGGTGTCCTGCTTGTTCACCAGCAGCATCGTTGATGTGTTGCCGAGAATACGATCATTGGAGATCATGAGCTGCGCGGAATGCGCATCACGAAGATGCCGGCCGAGGCTGAACGGCGTTCCGTTCTTGTAGCCTGCAATCCCGCAGATCAGCATGCAGTGATTGATGATGGTCAGGATCGTTTGCGACGTGCCGATTTTCACGTTGTTCATGGCAACAGAGAAGCTCATGGCATTCAACGCGTCTTCGTTCCCCTTGCACTCGTCGAACTGCTTCAAGCCTGCAACCACATTGGCTTTGACCAGCTGCAACAGACTGGAAGCCTCAGACAGGCGCAAGGCGCCCGGAGGCACCTGGCCCGGTGTCTTGCGGGCAGCCGCTTTCACGAAACTCTGAGCGCGTGCAAATGCGTCAGCGGCAATGCCGTACCAAAGCGCGCCCCAAAGAAGGTGCGAGACGGCGAGCATGCTCTGAGCCGCGATCTCCGCAAATGGTCTCGGCAGGATCTGTTCCGCTGGGGCTTCAGCCTTGAAAATAAACCCATCAGAACATGTGCCGCGCATGCCGAGCGTGTCCCAGACCGTCGTTCTTTCAAGGGTGAATTGGTCTTTGAGGAACACGGTCGCGACTTGATCGGAATGGGCTGCGTCTGGATGACGCCGGGACGTGACCATGATCGCATCCGAATTGGCGCCGTAGGAGATGACTGTTGCATCCTTCTCCAACCGGGCAATGCCGCCTTCCTCTTCAATCGCGCACAACGAGTTTCTCAAGTTGCCGCCGATGCCCGCCTCACTGGTCGCCGAGGCGATCAACAATTGCTCGTCGCAGATCCGGCGCTGGAAATTCGCATGCCACTCGCTTCCGATTGCATGATCAGCCAAGCTCGCGATCTGGATCTGGTGCATCGCATAGGTCATGGCTGTCGCGGAACAGGCCTGGCCAAGGATGGTACAAATATCAGCGACCTCGATCAGGCTGGCGCCCTCACCGCCGTTTTCCGGTGCAATCATCACACCCAAAAGGCGCTCTTGCTTGAGGGCTTCCATACCTTCGGCAGGAAACCGGCCCTCTTTGTCGACCTGATCGGCAAATTCGGCAGCGACTTTCGCAGCCCGTTTAGCCCGGTCGGCGAGCGCCATGGGGGAGATTTTACCGGCAACGTTCATGATCAGGCCGCCTGTTCTTCAAGGATCTCGGATACAGCCCCTTCAATCGCCTCGATCGAAGAGAAGGATTTGCGGTTCAAAAGATGTTCAGGAAACTCGATGTCGAATTCTTCCTCGAGCGCCAGCATGACCTGCACCGAAGCAAAGGACGATAGTCCAGCATCATAAAGGTCGGCTGCATCGGCGACGTCGGTGACCGCAACAGGAAGATTGCCGTGTTTAGCCAGGAGACCGCGGATAGTGTCATTCATTTTTATGTCCTTTCAAACTCTGCGGCCCTATCGCTTGGGTCCGGAACTCGCAACGTGTTGTAGAGCAAAAAGTCATAAATGACACTTAAGTCACATAGTAAATAATAACGAAGTTCCGCATAAATTTTTTGTTTACGTTAATGCAGAAATAGACATTAACTTTTATTCACTTACAGCCCTTTTGATAGACATCTTATGGCCTTCTCATCTGGAAATCCATCGCAGCTGTGCTTGTAAAAAATCCGCTGGATTACCGCTTCGGGAGAACTACGAAATCCAAGTGCCCGACACACAACTCTAACGTTCCACTCAGAATCCTTTGATGACGGTCGGCCCACCAGTCTGCGATCTCATTTTCCGCGCCTCCGCAACTTTCGGCAAGGGACCGCCAGCCGTCCAGCAGCATCAGAAGAAAGTCCACATCATCCGGCCCTGCCCGCCAATCGGACCGGCCGGACACAACATTTGCACCGGCAGCTTTGAATGCTGCAATGGCGTAATCTGCCGCGCCGGGCCCCAGAGCGGCCCCAAATCCCTTGTCCGTAATCTGGTGCTGGTCATGCGCCTCATGCACAGCCGGATCAGCTGGATGCTCTGGCGAAAACTGAACACGCCCGTCATATGTCAGGCTTGCGAGAAACGGCACGCCGCACGCCATGACAATCTCGACGAGCCGATCCACGAATTCCACGGAAACCAGGTCCAGAAACGCACTCGTGGTGACGGCGTCAACCTTGCCCCATGGCAACGTCTGCAGACCGGCATTCAAATCCAGCTGTAGCGTTTCCACCTTGGCGTTCGGAAATTCCGAGCAGCGTTCCCGCGACCGTTGCAACAGTGCTGGATCATAGTCAGACAAGACCCATTCAATCGTGCCAGGCAGCGCGCGCGACAAAGCCGCCATGGTCGACCCGGCACCGCTTGCCAGATCGAGGATACGAACATCGCTTTTTGGCAGACAATCGAAGAAGCCGTGCTCCACGGTGCTGTTCCGTGCAGCCAAATCCAATGGCTCCCGCAAGGCCAGCCAATCGCTCGAAAATCCGCTCACACTGCATACCCTTTCAAAACGCTCTCAAACTGTTTTGCCGTATCCGCCCAGGCCGGGAAATCAGCCGATGCTTTCCGGGCTGCGTCGGCGAGCCTATGCCATTGAGACCGGTCTACAATCAAGCTCTCAAGGGCTGATTTCATCGCGGGCACGTTGCCGGTTTCACAATAGATTGCCGCACCCTTGGGCAGGGTCCCGCGAACAGCCCCTTCCCCACTGCCAATCACCGGCAGGCCATATGCAATCGCCTCGGTGAAAGCCATGCCGTAGCCTTCATATTGGCTCGCCAGTACAAAGACATGCGCACTCCGGTAATACGCGTCGAGCTGTTCTTGCACGACACTTCCGTGGAATGTCACACGATCTGTGAGAGCGGCTGCATGGAGCTGGCTCTTGAGCGCTTCATAGCAATGGGGGGCAGCTTCGACACCGCCCACGACATCGAGATGCCAGGCATATTCTTTCAGGTCTGCAAGTGCATCGAACAGAAGATCATAGCCTTTTCGCGGCACGACCGTTCCAACACTCAAGAGCCTGACCATATCACCTGGGCGGCCAGCTCTGACGTCCGGAATGTCGGTCCCGGGAAGGGCAATGGTTATCCGGGATTTGGGAATGTTGAAGAGGTCGCCGAGCTGCTCTGCCGTGCCTGGGCTCGTCACAATGACATGATCCGCAAAGGAAAGTGCCTTGGCTTCCGTGTGTTCAAGACCTCTTGCCTGATCCACCGGAAGACCGTTTTCCATGCACAGGGGATGGTGCACCAAAGCGACAATCCGGTGCCGTTCTGAAATCGCTTCGGCGACATCCCCCATGGTGCCGAAGGCAAGCCCATCGACGATTATGGTGCTGTTCGCCGGAAGGCTTAAGAGGGTCTCTTTTGCTTCATCCAGCGTCCCCGGCGCAGGAAATGGGAACCCTTCGCCAAGGGGCACGGGCTGCAAAGGCCATCCAAGCGCTTCCAGCTCCGCTATGATACGCCGGTCATATCCATACCCGCCGGTTGGCGTATTGAGATCGCCCGGATAGGCGAAGGCTGTGATCGGCATCAAATCAGATCTTTGCCTCATACCAGGCACGGGCGACATGGGATTCGGAAATGGTGACCCGGATCGCATGTAATTCACCACCCGGACGGCCCAGCCGGTCATCGCGCGCGGCCTGAGACAGGTGATCATGCACATGCTTGGTCAGGAATTCGGTTGTCGTATTGACGCCTTTGAACTCCGGCACCTCATCCAAATTCTTGTAATTGAGCGGACCAAGAACCTCTTTCAGTGCCTCATGCGCCCGCCCGATATCAATAACAACACCGTTTTCATCAAGGGTCTCGGCGAGAAAGGCTGCATCGATCACGAAGGTCGCCCCGTGAAGGGCCTGAGCTGGGCCAAAGAGGTCTCCCTTGAAGGAATGGGCGATCATGACATGGTCACGGACTTCAACTGCAAACATAACGGGTTCCTGAAATTGGGGATGGGAGGGAAGGACTTATTGCGTGGGCTGGTCATAAACCACGACGGCGGCCAGCACATCTGCGTTTTTGTTCAGTATGGTGGGAAGGTGCTCCGGGAGATCCAGGAAACGGATCTCGTGCGTGATGAGACTGTCCAGCACCGGATCCGCCAACAGGTTGAGCGCGAGTTCAAGGCGGCGGCGGAATGTCCAGCGGGCCTGCCGTTCAGCCGGAATTGTTCCGACCTGACTGGAAACGAGCCTCAAACGGCGGCAATGGAAATCGCCCCCCAGCGGCGCGAGAACGCCGCCCGCCCCATACCAGCTCATCTCGATGACGCTGGCATCATTCCCGGCCGCCTTCAAGGCGGTCTCCAACCCGGCTGACGAGGCTGAAGTGTGGAAGACAAGGTCCTGATTAATTGGCGCTTCTTCCGGGAGTGCAAAACGCGCGCCCAGCTTTTCCGCGATGGAGCGCCGTGCGGAGTTTGTGTCCACGACCGTAACCGCTGATCCGGCAATACGCGCGGCCACGTATGCAGTTAGCAGGCCGACAACCCCACCGCCAACCACGCAGATGTGATCCCCAGGTGATGGTTTTCCGTCCCATAAAGCGTTAATTGCCGTTTCCATATTGGCCGCTAAAACTGCCCGTTTTGCAGAGACTTGATCCGGCACGGGCACCAAATGTTGCATTGCGAGGGAAAAGACATTTTGGTGAGGAAAGAGCGAAAAGACGGTTTTTGCCAAAAGGTCGGGCGCCCCATCGCTGACCACACCGACATTGGCGTATCCATATTTGACCGGAAAGGGGAAAGCCCCTTCCTGAAACGGCGCCCTCATGCGCTCCCATTCGGTTTCGGGCACCTCACCACGATAGACGAGGCCTTCCGTGCCACGGCTGACACAGGTGTACAGGGTGTCGACCAAGACCTCACCTGTTTCATGTCCAGCCATCGTCGCCATCCGCATCTCACAGCATTGCGGACCAGTGTACCAAAGCGCTTGCATTTCCCGTGTGCCGTGGGTCACCGGCCAGATCTCCATCAGAATCTTATCTTTCGCTCGATGCCGACAGCATCGGTCAACAATTGGACATTTTGACATGCGCACTATTGCGATGATCAGCCAGATTGGAAGTCACAAAAATGTTTCAAGCCACTGACGCGCAAGTCTCGGGGTCTCGAACATCCCCCATCACGGCCAGGCGCATGATTTTCGCCGCTCTCGTGGCCACAAGTTTTCTTGCTCTTGCCGGGCTTATGGCCTTCACACTCTCTCCGGGCGGCTATTCGGTCCTTGATCTGATGGTACTCGGATGTTTCATGGTGACCCTGCCATGGACGATTATCGGCTTCTGGAATGCGGTCATCGGGCTCCTGGTCATGCGCCTCGCATCAGACCCGGCCGCAGCGGCCTGTCCGATCACAAAGGCAGACCCCAAAGCGCCCGTCACCAGCTCGACCGCGTTGTTGTCCTGTGTTCGCGACGAGGATGTCGGTGAACTCGAAATCAAGTTGAACGCCATGGCGGCCAACCTGGTCCGGTCCGGCTTCCAAAACCATTTCAGCCTATATGTGCTCAGCGACAGTTCGCAGGACGCAATCGCCCGTGAAGAGCGTGATATGGCCAACCGGCTCCGCGACCGGTACAGCGGACAATTGACCGTGGTGTACCGCCACCGGGACGACAACACCGGCTTCAAAGCCGGAAACATCGAAGACTTCTGCGACCGCTGGGGATCACAACACGATTACGCCCTGACGCTTGATGCCGACAGCTATATGTCTGCCGATGCCATCCTTGAGCTTGTCCGGCATATGGAAGCCAATCCTCAAGTCGGTATTCTTCAGAGCCTTGTTGTTGGATTGCCGGCCGAAAGCGCCTTCGCCCGCATATTTCAGTTTGGCATGCGCCTTGGCATGCGCTCCTACACAATCGGCAGTGCCTGGTGGCAAGGTGATTGCGGACCGTATTGGGGTCACAATGCGCTTATCCGGTTAAAGCCCTTCATGGAGCAGTGCCGGTTGCCGCTCCTGCCCGGCAAAGGCCCGCTCTCCGGTCCAATCCTGTCGCATGACCAGGTTGAAGCCGTACTGATGCGGCGCGCCGGGTATGAAGTGCGCGTAATGCCTCAGGAAACTGGAAGTTACGAGGTCAACCCGCCGCATCTTCTTGAGTTCATCCGGCGGGACCTGCGCTGGTGCCAGGGCAACCTGCAGTACAAGCACCTGCTTCGTATGAAGGGATTGCTGCCGGTGAGCCGCGCACAACTCGTGCTGGCCATGCTGATGTTCCTCGGCTCTCCTGCCTGGATCGGCTTTATGGTCTCCGCAGCCCTTCTGGGAATGACAAGCGATATATCTCCTTACCGCGCGGACACCGGCGCCGTACTGTTTTTCACGGTGCTGACCATGGTGTTTGCACCGAAGCTTGCCACTGTCGCGGATATTATCGTCCGCCGCGATCTCCGGCGGGCGTTTGGCGGGCCCATCCGGATTGTCGCGAGCGTAGCCGCTGAAATCGTTTTTGCAGCAATGCTTGCTCCCATCATGGCGGTGGCGCATACGATTTTCATGGGCGGGCTGGTGTTTGGAAAAACCATCGGCTGGGGCGCCCAGGCCCGCGGTGTCACCCGCCTTCCAGTTGGCCTCAGCATCCGCAAACTGTGGCCTCAAACGGTGTTCGGCCTGCTCGCCTTGGCCTGGCTTACAACGCAGCCGCTGTCGCTGACCTGGCCAATCGTCCCGATCGCCATTGGGCCTCTTCTCGCTGTCTTGATTGCAATCAGCACCTCCACACAGGTGCTGGGACTTTTGGCGGCAAAGTCGAGCCTTTGGCGCATTCCCGAAGAAACAAACCCGCCGCTTGAGCTGTCAGAGCTCGCGCTACCGGCCTTGGCACGCAGCCGGGCTGTGGCGCAACCCGCGCCAGCCGATCCGGCACAGGGAGAACCCGAACCGGCAAAAGCCGCCTGACACTGCCTCTGAAGCTTGCGTGATTTAGCTTAAACAAGAAACCGGTCCTGAATGACTTCAGGACCGGTTTTTTGATTGTTGGTATATGCAGGCGGTCAAGCGGCGTTGGACGACGCCAGCGGATGCGTCAAAAGCTCGTAAATCGCTTCGGCATCTCCTGCACTGCGCAGGCCATTGATGACGGTGTTATCACGCAATTGGCGGGCAATTCTCGCCAAAGCCTTAAGATGATCCGCACCTGCGCCTTCCGGCGCGAGCAGCAGAAACACCACATCGACCGGTTGATCATCCAGGGAATCAAAGTCCACCGGCTTGTCCAGCTTAGCGAACACTCCGACCAACTTGTCGAGCCGGGTCAGCTTTCCATGCGGGATCGCGATCCCATGACCGACCCCAGTTGACCCAAGACGCTCACGCTGGAGCAGCGTGTCGAAAATTTCCCGTTCGGAGAGACCGGTCAGTTCAGCAGCTTTTCCAGAAAGTTCCTGAATCGCCTGCTTCTTGCTCTTTGCCTTCAGGCAAGCAATGACCGCATCTTTACCCAGAAGATCACTAAGATCCATTCTTTTGCCTACATATTTCCGGCGTCCGGCTTCCAAGGGGAAGCCGGCACCATCTGTATCACTATTCGGCAGCCTGGTTTGCTACCAATGCTGGGTCTATCCAGCCTATATTGCCATCTGAGCGGCGATAGACAACGTTGACACCACCGTTTGCCGCATTTTTGAACAGGACAACCGGTGCTTCGGTTAGGTCCAGTTCCATAACGGCCATGCCGACAGTCATTGTCTTTACCTTTGCCGAGGTTTCGGCAATCACCAGAGGATTGAAGTCGACGGGGACTTCCTCTTCCTCATCCGGTGAGGCCAGCACGTACGACGCCGCCTCGATCGCCTCGCGGCCGGAGCCGTTGTGGCTGTGATGGTCCTTCAGTTTACGCTTGTACCGTCGCAACCGTTTTTCAATCTTGTCCGATGCGAGATCGAAACTGTTGCGCGGATCCTGATCCTGTGCCGACACCTGGAGCACAACACCGGTGTCGAGATGCAGACTGCATTCAGACTTAAAGCCTGTACCCTCCCTGCTTAGCGTAACGTGGCCTGTGAAACCGCCGGCGAAATACTTCGATACAGCGTCTTCGATTCGGTCGGTGATGTGCGTGCGCAAAGCCTCGCCAACATCAACATTTTTACCCGAAATCCGCAAAGCCATGGGGACCTCTTCTTCTTCTATTGACCGATAATCATCGATGTTACCATCGACGTTGGGACGCGATACGCCCCAAGATCACAGAATGGACCAGTCAGCGCCGAAGCGCCATCCCCTCTTTCATCACGAGGGCGGTGCTATACTGGTGCTTGCCGGGAGAGTCAAATGTTTATAAAACTGCCTCATCCGGTTACTGGATCCCCCCAATATTTACCGGAATTGCTTCAGCAGAAATTTTTCTCCACTTACGGAAGACTGAAGGATTAATCATCCGGAACAGGCCGGAATTCGGCTAAACACGTGAATTTTTTTCCCGCCGCCGTTGGACGGACGACCCGATTTTCATGGCTTCACGATATTTTGCGACGGTGCGCCGGGCGATATCGACGCCGTCATCCTTCAGAATCTTGACAATGGTATCGTCGGACAGAATTGCCTTCGGATCCTCGGCATCAATCATCTGCTTGATCCGGTGGCGGACCGATTCTGCCGAGTGCGCATCACCACCAACGGTGGCGGATATGGCTGAGGAAAAGAAATACTTCAGTTCATAAATTCCACGCGGTGTCGCCATGAATTTGTTCGACGTCACGCGGCTGACGGTTGATTCATGCATGCTGATTGCGTCAGCCACCGTTTTCAGATTGAGCGGACGCAGATGCGATATGCCGTAGGTCAGAAAGCCATCCTGCTGCCGGACGATCTCCGAAGATACCTTCAGAATCGTGCGGGCCCGCTGATCAAGGCTTTTCGCCAGCCAGTTTGCCGTTTGCAGCGAATCGATCAGGTATTCCTTTTCGGTTGCATTGCGGGCCGTCTTGATCACCCGGGCATAATAGGTCTGGTTGACAAGGACTTTGGGCAGGTTGTCGGAGTTCAGTTCGACCGCCCAGGTGCCGTCATTTGCCGGACGCACAAACACATCCGGAACAACGGGTTGCACGAGCGAGGCCCCGAACACGCTGCCGGGTTTCGGATCCAGCGCCCGAATCTCGGCCACCATGTCCATCAGATCCTCGTCATCGACCCCGCATATCTTTCGAAGGGCCTGCAAGTCCCGTTTGGCAAGCAGTTCGATGTTTTCGATCAGCGCTTCCATGGCCGGATCAAAACGGTTTTTGTCCACCAGCTGAAGCTTGAGGCACTCTGCAAGATTGCGCGCAAAAACACCTGCGGGCTCAAAAGTCTGCACCACGGACAAGACGCTTTCGACCCTTTCCAGATCAACCCCGAGCATATCGGCGGCTTCCTGAAGGTCGGTGAACAGGTAGCCGTTTTCATCGAGCGAGTTGATTAGATGACCGGCAATGAGCTTGTCGGCTTCGTCCGACAAGGCAAGATGCATCTGCTCTTCCAGCGAGGCGCCAAGGGAGGTTTCTTCGGCGACAAACGCCTCCAGATTATAGTCCTCGGAGGCTGCACCCGATGTCGCGTTCTTGTAGCTGTCCCCCGCCTTCAGCAAAGCCGGGTCCGGTGATGCCGGGACACCCGGTTCATCCGGAAACACATTGCTCAGATCGGTATCCATCCGTGAGGCAATGGCTTCTGACCCCGTTTCGAGATCGCTCTGCATCCAGTCATTCGGATCCGTCTGGCCGTTGGAATCGCCCGACCCCTGATCCTGTCCGGATGTATCTTCTCCGCCATCGGGAGCTGAGTCGGTCTCACCCTTTTCGAGCAGCGGATTCCGCTCAAGTTCGGCTTCAACATAGGCAACGAGGTCCAGATTCGACATTTGCAGCAGCTTGATCGCCTGCATCAATTGCGGCGTCATAACCAGCGACTGGCTTTGCCGCATCTCTAGCTTGGTCGAAATTGCCATTGAGTCCCAGGCGCCTTTTAGGTCTTTTGGTCTGCTTCTTGCTTGTTCATTGCAAGTGAGCTTACACCGTAGCCTGAGCTATGTCATCAAAGCGTAAATTGTTCGCCCAGATAAAGCCTGCGGACGTCCGGATTGGTGACAATGTCCTGAGGCAGTCCCTCGGTCAGCACCTCACCGGCCGCAATAATATAGGCGCGATCAATAAGGCCCAGCGTCTCGCGCACATTGTGGTCCGTAATCAAGACGCCGATGCCGCGCTGAGTGAGATGGCGGACAAGCTGCTGGATGTCTCCTACGGCAATCGGGTCAATGCCCGCGAAGGGCTCGTCCAGCAGCATGAAGGAAGGTCGGCTTGCCAGGGCGCGCGCAATCTCTACACGGCGGCGTTCACCCCCGGACAAGGCGATGCTCGGCGATTTGCGAAGATGCGTCAGACCGAACTCAGCCAGCAGCGAATCCAGTTCCTCCCGCCGTTTCTTCCTGTTGGGTTCAATGACTTCCAAAACCGCCCGGATGTTCTCTTCGACGGTCAACCCGCGAAAGATCGATGCTTCCTGAGGCAGATATCCGATCCCCAGACGAGCCCGCCGGTACATCGGCATTTTGGTAATATCAAATCCCTCAAGCGAGATCTGGCCCTGATCGGGACGGATCAACCCGGTGATCATGTAGAAGGTTGTCGTTTTGCCCGCGCCATTGGGGCCAAGAAGACCAACGGCCTCGCCCGGTTTGACTGAAAGGCTTACATATTTGACGACTTGGCGGCGCCCATAGGTCTTTCCGATCCCCTCAACGACCAAGGCCCGCGAAAGATCCGTCCGGGCCATATCCCGCGCCGGATCCGCGCCCGGGAGTCCATCTAGGTCAGAAGAAAAGCTCTTCACAAATGTGCCATCCATGCCGTGATCTTGAGCGCCTCACATAAGGTCTGACCGCAGCGCTGTCGAGTCAGACCTATGGAGCCATTGTCAGTTTTGCACGCTGTTGGGTTGGATGCGCACTTTGACACGGCCGGTTCCGCCATTTGACGGCGCCGCCTGCAGATCGGCCTTGCCCGTTTTCAAATTGACGGTAAGCCGGTTTCCGACAACGACGTTCGGCCCCTGGCTGAGCACGACTTCCTGGCCGGTCATGATCATGATTTCACGGGTCATGTCAAAACTGGCGGCATTACCGGTTGCTGTCTGATCCTTGGACGAAATGTAAACCCCGCCGGCCGCCTCTAGCCGCGAAATCTTCTGCTGCACCGCCTGACCGCCATCATCTGTGCCAGATCCGGCGTAGAAGACTTTCAGCCGCTGCGTTTTCAGGCTGGTGTCGCCCTGGGTTACCAGGACATCGCCGACAAACGTCGCGGTACTGTTCTGGTCTTCCACGCGCAGTTCGCTGGCCTCGATTTCGATCGGCGCCCCGTCATTGGCGCCGAAGCCTGCAAAGGCATCGGAGAATGTCTGCCCGTGAGCAGCAGTCGCGAGGCCGAACATGACTGCAGCCGCAGCCATGACGTTTTTGAAAATATGCGAAGCCATTGTCTATTGCCCTTCTGCCGCCGGGTTCAGCGTCATCTTAATTCCGTCCGTGAACCGGACCAAGCCTTTGTCTTGATCGTAGGAGAGTTTCCCGGCAACAACATGGCCTTGATCCGAACGGATTGAAATTGGTTCATCCGTAGACAGGGCACCGTTGCGCAGATCAATCGACACTTCGGCAAGATCAATGGTGTAGCCTTCGCTCCACTCAAGCTGAATACCGTCAAATAGCCGCAGCCGCTCGGCTGCATTGTTGTAAGTGCCCTTAAGGGCAATAATGTCCGCACTCTGGTCCGCACTGAGCACGATTTCGGCGCGGATCGTGTCGAGATCTATGATACGCGGGTCACTGAGGCGCTGTATGGCACGGCGCGCGGTTACTTTGTAAGACCGGTCACCGTCATGTCCGGACAATTCCGGGTGATCCATCACCAGACCCTCGCTGGTCAGGATCACATTGGACGCTCCAAAACCGCTCAAAACGTTAAACAGGACCACAAGGCCGGTCATTCCGGCCAGGATCAACAAACCGAGACCCGGCAGCATCCAGCGGAGCACTTTCACGAGAAGGCTGTGACGCCGGGCCGATTTCTGCGCCCGGGTCTCAGCGTAGCCCGTGGCCATGCCGGCTTGTTCCGCACTCGATATGCTCAACGTGGATCTCCGATCAGGCTTGGGTCTGGCGCGGGCTTGGCCGCATCGCCGTCAGCCTCATGAATGTGCAAATATGTCGGTCTCTTCCCAGCCCGCAAGATCCAGTTCGGCGCGAACCGGTAGAAACTCAAAACAGGCCTTGGCAATTCCGGCCCGCTCTTCGCGATCAAGCATAGCCTCCAGCCTCTCTTTCAAGGCATGAAGGTGCAACACGTCCGATGCCGCATAGGAGAGCTGCGCATCGGAAAGCGTGTCGGCAGCCCAGTCCGAGCTCTGCTGCTGCTTCGACAATTCAACGCCCAGGAGCTCGCGGGTAATGTCTTTCAGCCCGTGACGGTCCGTGTAGGTGCGCACCAGTTTCGAAGCAATTTTGGTGCACCAGACAGGGTCAACCTTAATCCCGAGATAGTGCCGCAGCACAGCAACATCAAACCGTGCGAAGTGAAAAATCTTCGGTTTGGAAGCATCTGTCAGCAGCGTTTGAAGATTGGGCGCTGCCGTCTGGCCCCGCGCGATCTGGACCACATCCGCTGATCCGTCTCCGGGCGACAGCTGAACCACACACAACCTGTCCCGATGCGGATTGAGGCCAAGGGTCTCTGAGTCTACCGCGACGGCCTTTGCATTTTCATAAGCGCTCAGATCTGGAAGATCGCCCTTGTGGTATCGGATGGTCATGTGTCGTTCATCTCCAATGGCGGCAATCCGATCCATATGTAGGGGCATTCCGCAAAAAACCAGACTGTTTGACCGTCAGGTAGAACATGCAGGCAGCCGACGCAAGCGGCGCGGCCATTCCAGAGCTGCCTGCTGCGCACATAAAGT
Organism: Roseibium denhamense; assembly: GCF_009711415.1. Lineage (GTDB taxonomy): Bacteria > Pseudomonadota > Alphaproteobacteria > Rhizobiales > Stappiaceae > Roseibium > Roseibium denhamense. The sequence continues at coordinate 37,480 of NZ_SMLZ01000103.1, read as the reverse complement.
TACCGGATCCTGGATGGATTGCCAGTTTAGCGCGGTCCACCGGCAAGATCATCGATGATCGGGCAGTCCGGCCGCTCATTGCCCTGGCACGCCTCGGCAAGGCGCGACAGCGTTGTTTTCAGCGCCTGCAGCTCGGCGATCTTTTTATCGACCTCGCTCAGCTTTGCCTCTGTCAGCGCCTTTACATCCGCGCTGGCCCGGCCAGTGTCCTGGTACAAGGATAAAAGGTCACGGCATTCCTCGATCGAGAACCCGAGCCTGCGCGCACGCTGAAGAAATTTCAGCTGGTGAACATCCGTCTCGCTGTAGTCCCGGTATCCGTTGGCCCCACGCAGGGGCTGCACAAGACCGATTTCCTCATAATACCGGATGGTTTTGCTCGGGAGCCCGCAGTTTTTTGAAGCCTTGCCGATATTCATGACCCCATCCTCACAGTTTCACATTGCGGAGCCGCAAGGCATTACTGATGACCGAAACCGACGACAGGCTCATCGCCGCGGCGGCGAGCATCGGGGAGAGCATGAGCCCGAACACGGGATAAAGAACGCCAGCTGCAATCGGGACACCGGCCGAATTGTAAAGAAACGCGAAGAAGAGGTTCTGCTTGATGTTTCCAACGGTCGCGCGGGCCAGTCTGCGCGCCCGCAAAATCCCTTCAAGATCTCCCTTCAACAAGGTCAGGCCGGCGCTTTCTACAGCCACATCCGCCCCCGTCCCCATGGCCAGTCCGACATCTGCGGCCACCAGCGCAGGCGCGTCATTGATCCCGTCGCCTGCCATCCCGACCTTGCGGCCGGCCGCTTTCAAGGTCTCGATCAAATGCTGTTTGCCCTCCGGCAAGACCCCCGCCTTCACGTCGTCGATACCCAGAGCATTGGCGACCGCCTGTGCGGTTCGCTCGGCATCCCCGGTCGCCATGATGATCGCAACGCCCTCTGCGTGAAGACCATCGATGGCCGCTCTTGCATTTGGCTTGATCGGGTCGGCAACCGCGACAAGCCCGAGCAGGTCGGCGGACCCCGGCTGTGCTTTCACCAGGAACATGACCGTCTTGCCGAGTTCGGCCAGCTCTTCCGCCCGGTCCCGGGCAGCCGTTAGATCAGCGCCAAGATCCTCTGCAAATGTCGCGTTTCCAAGGGCAAAATCATGACCTTCAACAATTGCCCGAACGCCCTTGCCCGTCACAGCGGCAAAGTCCCCGGCCGATGCTACCTGCAAATTCCGCTCTTCCGCAGCGCGCAAGATGGCCTCTGCAAGCGGATGCTCGGACCCTTTTTCAAGGCTGGCCGCCACGGAGAGAATTCGGTCGCCGGACGGCTCTCCGGCCGGCACGACATCAGTAACGACAGGCCGGCCCTCGGTCAGTGTTCCTGTCTTGTCGACCACAATCGTGTCCACCGACGCCAGCCGCTCCAAGCTTTCGGCGTCTTTTACAAGCACGCCTGCCCGCGCACCCCGGCCAGTTGCGGTCATGATAGACATCGGTGTTGCAAGCCCAAGCGCACAGGGGCAGGCGATGATCAGCACAGAGACGGCTGCGACAATTGCATGGACGAAGGACGGTGATGGCCCCACCAACCACCAAACCGCAAAGGCCAGAACCGCCACGGCCAGAACGGCTGGTACGAAGTAGCCCGCAACACGGTCCGCAAGACCCTGGATTGGTGCGCGGGATCTTTGTGCCGCAGAAACCATGTCGATGATTTTGGCAAGCATCGTGTCGGCCCCGACCTTTTCCGCCCGCATCAAGAATGTGCCGGACTTGTTCAAGGTGGCACCGGTCACGTGATCACCAGCGGTCTTTTGAACCGGCAGCGGTTCACCCGTCACCAGGCTCTCGTCAATTGACGAGCCGCCCTCGGTCATGATGCCGTCGACAGGAACGGCCTCACCAGGCCGGACCCTGACAACATCGCCGGACATGATGTTTTCCAGCGGTGCGTCATATTCGTCGCCATCGGGCGTGACGCGGCGTGCGGTCTTGGGCGCCAGGTCCATCAACGCACGGATTGCATCGCCGGTTTGCTCCCGCGCCCTCAGTTCCAGAACCTGCCCGACAAACACAAGGGCCACGATCACAACGGCCGCCTCGAAATAGACCGGCATATGACCGCCCGCCATTTTGAAGCTGTTCGGGAACACGCCGGGCAGGAAGGTTGCCACCATCGAATAGAGATAAGCTGCCCCGACCCCAATCATGATCAGCGTCCACATGTTGAAGTGGCGCGTCTTGAGTGACGTCCAGCCACGCTGGAAAAACGGCAAGGCCGCCCAAAGCACGACGGGTGTTGCCAATACGGCCTCGATCAAGATCGCAGTGCCCTCGCCGATCCAGGACCGGATCGGAAGACCGATCATCGGCCCCATGGTCAGGATCAGGAGCGGGACAGCCGCAAGACAGCTAACCCAAAGCCGCTTTGTAAAGTCGATCAGCTCATGGTTTGGCTCATCGGAAAGACCGCCCATCGGCTCAAGCGCCATCCCGCAAATGGGGCACGTCCCTGGTCCGTCCTGAATGACTTCCGGGTCCATCGGGCACGTGAACTGCGCTCCCGCCTGGGGCTTTTGCGCATCCTCTTCCTTCTTGCGCCTTGAATTGCCGGACACGTAAAAATAGGGGTCCGCATCAAAGCGGTCATGACACTTCGGATTGCAAAAATGATAATCTGTCCCCTTGTAGGTCAGGGAGGGCTTTTCCTTTCCGAGCGTCACGGACATTCCGCATACCGGGTCGATGGCCTTTTCGTCAGCAATCGTTCCATCGATTGCAGCTTGTGCATCAGTCATGCGGATTTACCTTTTGAAAAACGATCCTGTTGCCCCTGGTAAAGCTTCCAGTCACGGGAAGGTCAAGCACGGAGAATTGCTTAGATCAGCGGGCGTTACCGGAAGCGGGCGACCGCCCGGTGTTCTTGACACCTGCTGAAAACACCGGGGGACTTGCCGCGAGCCGCACCGCTCTGCAATTATGACAGCACCAATGCAGCGAAACGGGTGGGCGAAATGAGTGAAGCATTCGATGCCAAGGTCCATGTCGAACAGATGGAAACACTTATGGGCCTTGAAATCGAAGAGGCCTGGCGGCCGGTGGTCATTCAGCATATGACGGCCATTCAGGCCGCAGCCGAGACCGTGATGGCGTTCCCGCTTGAGGACGATATTGAAGCTGCGCCGGTCTTTACCGCATGAGTTCCGCCGAAAGCCTTCTGACTGGAAACAGCCGCGAAATTATCGATGCCGTCAGCTCCGGCTCCATCAGCGCGCTTGAAGTCGCACAGGCCTCCCTGCAGAGGATCGAAAACCTCAACCCCCGGGTGAACGCCTTTACCGACGTGCTTGCGGACCGGGCAACGCGGCAGGCAGCGGCAACCGACAAGGCGCTGGACAAGGGTGCGCAGCTGCCGCTTGCGGGCCTTCCCTTTGCCGTCAAAAACCTGTTTGACGTTGAGGGCGTCACGACACGCGCCGGTTCCAAAATCAACCGCTCCAACCGGGTCGCCCGTGCCGATGCAACGCTTGTGCGGAAACTGTCGGCTGCTGGTGCCACTTTGATGGGCTGTGTTCACATGGGCGAATACGCCTATGATTTTACCGGCGAAAGCGCCCATGATGGCATCTGCAAGAACCCTCATGACCTTGGCCGCATGACTGGCGGATCGTCTTCCGGGTCGGCTGCGGCCTGTGCATCCGGCATGGTTCCTCTGGCATTGGGCTCGGACACCAACGGCTCTATCCGGGTCCCGGCGTCCTTTTGCGGATTGTTCGGATTGAAACCGACCTATGGGCGTTTGTCACGCCATGGTGCCTATCCGTTTGTCGGCAGCCTGGATCATGTCGGCCCGCTGGCGCGTTCCGCGGATGATCTGGCCATGATCTTTGATATTCTGCAGGGGCCGGATCCGCTCGACCCTGCCCAGGCAGACCGCGCCCCTCTAGAGACAACGGACCTACTTGCCAAAGGCAGTGACGGATTGCGTATCGCGGTCGCCTCCGGTTACTTCCGGCAAAAAGCAGAACCTGCTGCCCTCAACGCTGTCGACAAGGTGGCGCGGGCCCTTGGCAACACGGTTGAGATCGATATTCCCGAAGCCGCACGGGCGCGGGCCGCCGCCTATGTCATTACGGCCTCGGAAGGGTCGAACCTCCACTATACCCGCATCAGGACCCAGCCCGGCGACTTTGATTCAGAAACGCGGGACCGGTTTTTGGCCGGCACCATGGTGCCATCGGTTTGGGTTCAACAGGCCCAGCGCTTCCGCAGTTGGTTCCGCAAATTGATGCAGGGGATTTTTGAGCATATCGACATCATCCTGGCGCCCGCCACGCCGTTTCCGGCCCTGGAAACGGGGACAAAGACGATCACGGTCGATGGGGAAACCATGCTGGCACGGCCGAATATCGGACTGTTTACCCAGCCCATTTCCTTCATTGGCTTGCCAGCCGTCTCCGTGCCCGTCTGGCTGGACGGGGCAACGCTGCCCATCGGCGTCCAGATCATCGCACCGGCCTGGCGGGAGGACCTGGCACTCAGGGTCGCCCATCAGTTGGAACAGCAAAAAGCCGTCAGCGCTCCCATTGCCAAACCGTCCTGACCCAAGACCGGGCTGGCGGCCACTGGGGTCAACCGGCTATGGGAGTCAGGCAGGCTACCGGGGTCATGCAGCCATTGCGTCCTTGAGAGCATGTGACACGCGGCGGCACGTATCGGCATATTCCGCCGACGTGCGGAAATCATCGTCCCTTGGATAAGGCGCGGTCATCGGCAGATCCGCAACGATCCGGCCCGGTCCGCTCGTCATGATAAGGATCCGGCTGGATAAATAGACAGACTCAAAGACAGAGTGGGTCACAAACACCACCGTCAACCCGAACTTTGACCAGAATTCCAAAAGCTCGTTATTCAACTTGAAACGGGTGATTTCATCGAGGGCGGCAAACGGCTCGTCCATGAGCAAAACCTTCGGCTCCGTGACAAGCGCACGCGCAATGGACACGCGCATCTTCATGCCGCCGGACAACTCTCTCGGATAGCTCTTTTCGAACCGCTCCAACCCGACAAGCTCCAGAGCGGACATAACCCGGCCGCGGGCTTCCACCTTGCCGATGCCGCGCACCTTGAGCGGCAGCCTCACATTCTCAAAGACGGTTGCCCAAGGCATCAAGGTCGGCTCTTGAAAAACAAAGCTCAGATCGTGGTCCGGCACGGACATGGTGTCGTCTGCCCAGTTGAGACGTCCGGAATTGGGTTCACTCAGACCGGCCAGAAGCCGAAGCGCCGTGGACTTTCCGCAGCCTGACGGCCCCAGCAATGAGACGAACTCGCCCTGCCGGATCTCAAGGGACAAGTCTTGAAGCGCCACCGTGCCGTTTTCAAAGGTTTTGGTGATATCCGAGAACGAGACAATTTGCGGGGCAGATTGAGGAAGCATGTGACCACGGCTGGTTGGGATCGGGCATCAGTCAGAGCCGCATGTTTGCACCTTTTGGTGCCCAAACGAAAGCCTATGTGAGGCCGGTATCATCTCGCCGCGCGAAAACCGCTGCAAAACGAAAAAAGCCCCGGAGAACCGGAGCTTTTTTCGTTTGTTTCGGATCGAACTGGATAATCTGAAACGTAAATTTGGTGCCCAGGAGAGGACTCGAACCTCCACGCCCGTAAGGGCACTAGCACCTGAAGCTAGCGCGTCTACCAGTTCCGCCACCTGGGCTGTGAGGGCGGCTTTTAAGCGGCGGGCCTGACCTTGTCAATCATGCTGGCCGGTTTTTTTGATCTTTCTTCACGAGCCCTTCACACGCCCGAGGCTTCAGGCTAGAGACTGGCTACAGCCCGGCCTATATATAAGGTCAGTGCTCCTTTACGACGCGACAGAAGGCATTACAGGATGTCCACACCACTCAATGGAAAACTCGTAACGGTTTTCGGCGGTTCCGGTTTTTTGGGACGGCATATCGTTCAGGCGCTGGCCAAGCGGGGATACCGGGTACGTGCGGCCGTCCGGCGGCCCGATCTTGCCGCTCACCTTCAGCCTTTGGGAGCGCCGGGCCAGATCATGCCGATCCAGGCAAACCTACGGTACCGCTGGTCGGTGGAACGGGCCGTGGATGGGGCCGACGCCGTCGTCAATGCCATCGGTATTCTGGCGCCAACCGGAAAACAAACCTTCGATGCCGTTCAGGCCTTTGGTCCACGTGCGATTGCGGAAGCTGCACGGGGCGCAGGCCTGAATGCCATGACGCATATCTCGGCGATTGGCGCGGATGCCGAAAGCCGCTCAGCCTATGCCCGCACCAAGGCCGCAGGCGAAGCCGGTGTGTTTGAAACCCTGCCCGACAGTGTGGTGCTGCGTCCCTCCATCGTTTTCGGCCCGGAAGACAACTTTTTCAACCAGTTTGCTGACATGGCCCGCTTCGCACCGGCCCTGCCGCTGATCGGCGGCGGCATGACGAAATTCCAGCCGGTTTATGTGTGCGATGTGGCCGAGGCGGTTGCACGGTCGGTTGACGGGGACCTGACACCCGGCGCGGTCTACGAACTGGGCGGGCCAGAAATCAAGACCTTCAAGGACTGTATGGAGGACATGCTGGAAGTCACCCGCCGCAAGCGGGCGCTGCTCACGATCCCGTTCCCGATCGCATCCGCCATGGGCAAAGTCTTCCAGCTTTTTCCGGGCGCGCCCCTCACTGCTGATCAGGTCGAACTGCTGAAAACGGACAACGTGGTTTTGCAGGACGCCAAAGCGGATAACAGAACGCTGGAAGGCATGGGCATAGAGCCTGCAACCCTTGCCGCCATTCTTCCGACCTACCTGGACCGGTTCCGCGAACACGGCCAGTACGACGCCCACCGGCCTGCCTGATCGGTCTGGAGGCGCTAAACAAATGAGAAGGCGGGCTGGCCCCGCCTTTTTAGTGCGCATGTGATTGCTGACTGCGTCTGCTTCACCTACCGTAGGCCGACTGCGGGGGGCTCATGACACGACTTGCCAAGATCACGCTATTGTTCGTCGTATTCGTCGACCTTTTGGGACAAGGACTGGTCTTTCCGATCCTGAACAGCCTGATCATGGAGCCGGGCACATCCATTCTGCCGCAGGACACATCCGTTGCGATGCGCCATTTCAACTATGGCCTGATCATCGGTGTTTTCTTTCTCAGCTGGTTTTTGGGCGCGCCCTACATCTCGAAACTCTCCGATGTGATCGGCCGGAAAAACGCGATTCTGATCTGCCTTTTCGGGGCGCTCGGAGGCTACGGCCTCACGATTGCCGCGCTTTACATGAACAGTTTTATCTTGCTCATTCTGGGACGGGCAATCACGGGCCTGACTGCCGGAAACCAGCCGATTGCCCAGGCAGCCATGATTGACGGCAGCGTTGATGACGAGGACCGCAACCGCAACATGGGCTACATCATCACCGGGGTCAGCTTCGGCCTTGTCGGTGGTCCGGTCATCGGCGGGTTTTTATCGGATCCGATCCTGCTTGGCAGCCTCGCCAGCATAAAACTGCCGTTCTTTGCCTGTTTCGTGCTCGTCGCAATCGCAATCGTTTTCGTGATGGTCTTCTTTAAGGATCAGAAAGACACCGCCAAGGAAGCCGAAGCGTTCCGTTTCCGGCCGGCTGAGATCTTCGAACTTCTGTGGAGGATCAAACGCTATCCGATTGTCATGCGCCTGACCGTCGTCTTCCTGTTCTTCCATATCTCGAACCTGTCGTTTTACATTTTTGTCGACAATTATCTCACCAGCCGTTTCGGGTACGGAACCCTGGGGGGAAGCATGGTGATGCTGACCATTGGGTTCGCGCTTGCTTTCTCCAGCACCTTTCTCGTCGTTCCGGTGCAAAAACGTCTCAGCAAGGAAGCCATCCTGGGCACGACGTTTACGGTGTGGGCGATATCATCGGCGGTGTTTGTCGCCCTGCCCGTTGCAGCCCTGACATTCATTCCGATCTTCTGTTTCTATTTCGTCTTTGGGATCGCCTACCCGACCTTTCTCGGGCTCTATTCCGGTGCGGTGGGCGACGAAGAACAAGGATGGGTGATGGGTGTGACGATCGCCGTTTTCACACTGGTTGCCGGGATCATCTCCTTGCTTGGCGGCGAACTTATTGGCATCAATCTGGATCTTCCATTCTTTGGGGTCATCGCGGCCGCAATCATCGGTCTCATCGTGATGTTCCTTGCCTGGAACACGCCCGAGCTCAAGGCGCTGACGCGCAAACCGGGCAGCTGAGGCCCAAGGCCCCAGCCGCAAGTCTCTTAATTTTTCCAGTAGGCCGCGCCAAATCGGTCGTGGCGCAGCTCGCGATAACCAGACCCGGTTCGCATAAGGCCGATGTCCTCCAGCTCATGCTCATTCAGGCCATCCAGAGCCTTAAAAGTTGCCCTGCGCTGCATATGGCGGCGAAATCGGTCTGCCAGAGAATGAAGGGCAGACAGGAGTAGGCTGCGGTTGTGAGCGCGGCTGCGGAATACGGTTGTGATCTCAAGGCTCATCTCTCTTCTCCATCGGGGACATGTCCCGTTTGCCGGGAACAAGGAGACCATGACAGCCCATACCTGACAGCTGTGAGTCAGGTTTGATCTTGTTATGTTCCCGGAGTAGATTTTTTTTGCATCAACCTGAAAGAGCGATTCTCATGAACCCGATCGAACGCGCGCTCGGCATTTTGCTGCTGATGACGGGCGGCAAGCTTGTCCCGGCCACCTATCTGGCCGAGCGCTTTCAGGTGTCCTTGCGGACCATCTACCGGGATATTGACCGATTGATTGCGCTTGGCGTCCCGGTGGACGCAGAGCGCGGGGCGGAAGGCGGATACCGGCTTGCAAGCGGCTATCTTCAACCGCCCGTCGCGCTCACCCGGAACGAGACCGCCGCCCTTTTGTCAGCCATGGCGCTCAGCCGCAGCAGCCGCACCGTGCCGCTCGCAGATGATCTGGCGTCAGCTGAAAAGAAACTCCTGGCCTCTCTTCCAAAAGCCGTTCATGGCCTCTTGAAACAGGCAGACCGTATTGTCGGCATTGAGCCACTGCCCGCGGACATCTTTCATTCCGGCACCAAGGCCGACCCCAGCGACGCCTGGCAGCTTGCGCTTGACGGTTTCATGTGCGGTATCCTGGAGAGCAAACGTGTGCGGTTTGATCACGTCAACCCCGCACGCAAGACGGTAAAGGCCCATGATGTGGAACCCTATGGGATCATGTTTGACCGGGATCTGTGGTATCTCGCCGGACGCTGCGTGGATACGGGTGTTTTGAAAGTCTACCGCGCCGACCGCGTCCGGCAACTGGAGATCAGCGGACTGTTTTTCCGGCCCGACAAGATGTTTTCCGTCCAGACGCTGCTGGGTGGCGCCTGGCTCTCCGACGCGATGCGCCGCTGGGAACAGGAGGAGGCGATTGCGAAGATCCTGATCACGCCGGCACAGGCCCGCAAGCTGAGTGCCGACTGGTACTACCGCCATGCGGTGTTTACACCGGCCGGTGAAGACAAGATCCTGATTAGTATCCCGTCCACGGACCGAGGCCGGATTTTGCCGCTTGTCCGCTGGCTCGGACCGGGCGCCGAACTGCTGGAACCCATGGACCTGCGCCAGGACTTGGCAGAGGAATTGGACGCCCTCTCAACCCTTTACCGGGAAGCCCCTGCAAAGGCAGCAGCGATGCCGAAACAATCAGCCGAAAAAGTATAGACCGGCGAAGCCCGCCAACCCTACGAAGATCCGCCACCAGGCGAATGGGGCAAACCCATGCCGGGAAACGAAATTGAGCAGCCCTTTCACGACAAAAATTGCCGCCACAAAAGACGCAACAAATCCAATGGAGATGATCATGATGTCATCCGTGGACAGCACGTTGCGGTTCTTGAAAAGATCGTAGGCAAATGCACCGGCCATCGTGGGCATGGCCAGGAAGAATGAGAATTCCGCCGCAGAGCGCTTGTCTGTTCCCATCAGCAGGGACCCTGCAATGGTTGCGCCCGAGCGTGACACGCCAGGCACCATGGCCAGACACTGGCAGAAACCGATCTTGAGGCACAGAGACACGGGGTAGTCCATGACGTTTGTGTATTTCGGCGTCAAAGGCAGACGGTCGATCCAAAGCAGGATAATGCCGCCGACCAGAAGGGTCGTACAAATCAGCGCCGGTGTTTCAAACAAGACCTCCTTGATGAAACCATGCGCCATGACCCCAATAACCGCCGCAGGCAGGAACGCAATCAAAATACCGAAGACGAATCGGCGGCTTGCCGGATCGCTGGGCAAAGACGTGGCCAGTGCCCAAAGGCGGGCCGAATACACAGACAAAATAGCCAAAATCGCCCCGAGCTGAATGAGGACTTCAAAGGTTTTACCGGTGCTGTCGAACCCTAGAAAATGGCCCAGCAATAGGATATGCCCGGTCGAGGAGACGGGAATGAACTCCGTCAGGCCTTCAACAACCCCCAAAATCAGAGCATTTACAATCGTTTGGCCATCCATTGTGTATCACGTCTCCAAATGACTTGCTGAAATCCGGTTTCGACCGGTAAGTGTCTCGGTCCAAGGCCGCCGCTTATTTGCCGGAGCACGGCTCCGCCGTCAAATCCTTGATAACCATATGTGAGTCACACTTCCGGATTAACGACACATTGATCCGGCTTAGTCTTGCCACAGTTCAGGCTCTAAACCCCTACATGCTGACGCTTTATCATCATCCGTTCTCACCGTCGTCCCGGTTCGTGCGGCTCATTTTGAGCGAATATGGCGCCACGTTCGAAGAGCGTCACGTCAACCCTTGGGAGCGTCCGCAGGAACTGCTGGTACTGAACGCTGCCGGGAGTGTTCCTGTCATGGTGGAAAATGAAGGACCGGCCATCTGCGGGGCGGGTCCGATCATGGAGTATCTAGACGAAACGCGCGGATATGCCGTGGCCGACAGGCGTTTGATGCCTGATCATCCCGAAGCCCGCGCAGAAACGCGGCGCCTTGTTGACTGGTGCCTTTCGAAATTCGATCAGGAAGTTGTGGGGCATCTGGTCCGCGAGCGTATCTACAAGCAGATCATGCCGAAATCGAGTGGCGGCGGGGAACCGGATTCCGCGGCTCTCAGGGTCGCACGCGCCAACATCCACCATCACCTGAAGTACTTCGGTTATCTCGTGGCGTCCCGCCGTTGGCTTGGCGGCGACCGTTTGTCTTTTGCGGATTTTGCCCTGGCCGGTGAACTGTCCTGTGCCGATTATCTCGGCGAGGTTGTCTGGTCCCAGGAAGAGGATGTCAAAAACTGGTATGCAAGGGTAAAATCGCGCCCGAGCATGCGCCCGCTTCTGGCAGAAAAGGTCCTTGGCATGCCACCTGCGCCAGCTTACGCAGACCTCGACTTTTGAGTTGCGAATGCGATTGTTTTGGATACGAAGACCGCAAAACTGATCACGGCCTTGCGGGACAAGGCACGATCCCTCGGATTTGATGACATCAAATTCGCCCGAGCCGACAGCATTCCGGATGCGGGCGAGCGGCTTCATCACTTTGTGGACCTCGGCTACCACGGCACCATGGCGTGGATGGCGGACACCGCCGAGCGCCGGTCCTCCCCCCAAAACCTGTGGCCGGACGTGCAAACCGTAATCATGCTGGCCATGAATTACGGCCCGGGGGATGCGCCGGAGGATCATCCGCTGCGGCATCTGGACGACAAGTCATCGGCAGGGATCTCCGTTTATGCGCGGAACCGCGACTACCACGACGTGATCAAGGGGCGGCTCAAGGAAATTGCTGCATTTCTGGTGTCGCGTGCGGGCGGTGATGTGAAAGTCTTCGTCGACACCGCTCCGGTCATGGAAAAGCCAATAGCGGAGGCTGCCGGCCTTGGCTGGCAAGGCAAACACACCAATCTGGTTTCCCGCAACCTTGGCTCCTGGTTCTTTCTCGGCTCGATATTCACCAGCCTTAACTTGCCGGAAAGCGGGGCGGAACGGGATCACTGCGGCTCCTGCCGGGCGTGCCTGGACAGCTGCCCGACCGATGCCTTTCCCGCGCCCTACCAGCTGGACGCCCGCCGCTGCATTTCCTACCTGACGATCGAACATCCCGGCCCGATCCCGGCCGAATTCCGGACTGCGATGGGCAACCGGATCTATGGGTGTGATGACTGCTTGGCCGCCTGCCCCTGGAACAAATTTGCCAGTGCGGCGCATGAAGCAAAGCTCGTTGCCCGCGATGACCTGAAATCTCCCCGTCTAACGCAGCTACTCACCCTGGCGGATCAGGAATTCCGCAAGTTCTTCTCAGGATCGCCAATCAAAAGGATCGGACGGAACCGCTTTATCAGAAACGTTCTGATTGCGGCTGGAAACTCGAAAGATCCCTCGCTCCTGGAGCAGGTGGAGCCTCTGCTACAAGACCCAGACCCGACAGTGCGGTCTTCTGCGGTTTGGGCCTTTGGCCAACTGGCAGATCAGGCGGATATGGAAATGCGGCGGCAGGCAGCTCTCAAATCCGAAACAGACCCTCTTGTCCGGGAAGAATGGAAGACCGTTTAAGGCCCTCTTGCGTCTCAGGCGGGGCCATACACCTTAACCACTTCGGATGTTCTGCCTATCAAGAGTCGATCTGGCTTTCAGTTTGCGCCATAGTCATGGAATGGACAAACATCGTCCCCATATCAGCGAAGCTGTCGTCTGACAGCTTTTCAAGGTCTTTGATTTGGAGCCAAGATATTGTTTTCCTACTCCCCTTCCCGGCGCACGGTGATGCGCAGCCGCGCTGGTGTTCTGACACTGAGCGCCGCGTTCCTTGCGGTCTCGACTGCAGCGTTTGCTCAAAGCACTGGCGCAGATGCGTTTTCCGCTTATGTGGAGCGTCTTGAGGCTCTTGGCATCAAGATCTCGAACGGCACCGTGGATTACAATGCCGGCACCCTGACCGTTTCGGACATGGTCATGGAACTGGAGGGCGAAATTGAAGGCGTCTCCTTGGAGGGCGCTGATGTGTCCGGTGGCTCGGGAACCGATTCAGCAGATCCCTCCGAGGTCACGGACATCAGCTACAGCTTGACCTTTTCCGCCGGCACCCAAACGATTGAAGGCTTTGCCGCGGAAGATGATGTGTTTTCATCGGATCGCTGGATCTACTCTGATGACACGCAGTTTGACATTTCAATCTCCGCGGAGGGCGAAGGCCACCTGAAGCTGGACACGCGCCTCGCCGGGGCCGAGATCAGCAATTACACTTTTACAATTCCCGAATTGCCTGAAGAGGATGCGGAGCGTCAAGTCAGCCGCTGGCTGCCCTTCCTGCGGTCGCTCCTGCTGGCGTCCTATGATGACGCCACTGTCCCCTCGACTGGCGCCACTTTTGAAGCCTATGAGGTGGAGGATGGACAAGAGCTGCTTGTCATGTCCGGCACTTTGCAGATGAACGGGTACCGCATTTCCGGTGCCAAAGACGGCAAGATTGGATCTTATGAAATTGATGAAATCACGCAGTCTTTTTTGACGCGTGACGCCGCCTCCGACAGCATGCTCTCCCAATCGACCAAGCAGGCGCGATCCGTTTACGAGGATATTGATGCCGCCGCCATTCTAGATCTGATTGACCCGGACGTTCCAGAGACCGATCAGCCGCGCACACTCATCGGCTCGGGCACGACAGGACCATATGAGAGCACCCAGGAAATAGCACCGGGCGTTGCCTTCACGATTTCCGTCGGCAACAGCAGCCTGGAGGACGTAACCGTCACCAAAAAGGACAACTCCGTTCTTGCGCTTTTTGACCAAATCCTCTCCGACCAAACGCCCGCACCGGAAGACCTGATTTCAGATATCTTTCAGGTCTACCGCTCCTTTGGTGTCGCCGATGCCCGGGCCAGCGGTATCGGCATCGAGTTTCCGAACCTGGATGACCTGCAATCCGGGGCCACGATCAAGATTGATATTGAGGAAATTGCCGCAACCGGCCTTGATGCGGGTGGCATCGGCGAATTGATGGTCGTCGGCCTGAATGCCCCGGATTTGCCCGATGACGCTTCGGTAAAACTTGATTGGGCAGCAATTGGTGACATCGAATTCGCAGAATATGAACCGATGCGCTCCATGATCAGCACCTTGATGGCCGATCCCAATTACGGTGAGCAGAACCCTATCGAAGTTGCCCGGGCATTCCTGCCAAGATCCTTCGGCTATGAGCTTGAGGGGCTCGACCTTTCCCTGCCAGAGACCGGACGGACGCAAATCGGCAAGTCGGAATTCCGCATTTCGACCACCGTCCCACCGATCCCCACAAGCATCTATGCCAAAAACGAGGACATCACGGTTCCGGTCAGCGCTCTGGATGATGCGGAAGCACAGGCTTTCCTGACCGATCTCGGCATTGATGAAATTGTCTGGTCGGACGAAACGCAGCTCTACTGGGATGAAGCGACCAAAGACCTGCGGCTTGACCGTTTGATGGTCACGATCAAGGACCTTGGCGCTGCGGAAGCGTCCATCCGGTTTGCGAATGTGCCCAAGGAGCTTTTTGAAGACCCGCAAGGCCAGGGCCAGATGGCTGCGATCCTGGCGCAGTTTGTGGACGCACGGATCGAGTTCATTGATGATGGTCTTACCGGAAAAGCGCTGCAGTTTGCCGCAAAAGACGCGGGTGTGTCCGAGGATGTCATCAAGGCGGTTGCTGTCGATGAGGCCCTGAAAGCGACTGAAATGCTGAACAATCCAGACTTTGCGGATATGCTCGAAACGGCATTGAAGACCTTCCTGGACAACCCCGGCACATTCACTGTGACGTTGTCGCCGGAGAATCCAGTTCCCCTGGCGCAGATATTGGGAAGCCTTGCAGCTCCGCAAACCCTTCCCGATTTGCTCAACATTGACATTGTCGCCGAGTAACAAAAATGGGCCGCGTTTGCGGCCCATTTTTCATGCATCGTTCAGTTGTGCCGGGCACCGCGACTCAAGCAACGCTATTCAGCAGCTTGCCTGTGATGCGCCGGCGCGATCCGCGCGGCGCAGAACTTGAACTCCGGAATTTTCCCGAACGGATCCAGCTGCGGGTTGGTCAGGAAATTGGCGGGGGCTTCAAAGAAGCAGAATGGAATAAACAGCATGCCTTTGGAAACATCCCGGTCGGCGCGCAACGTGAGCGTGATCGCGCCCCGGCGCGTTTCCACTGTTACTTCCTGACCGGTTTCCAGCCCCTGTGCCGAGATATCGCGGGGGTTCATGGAGACGACAGGCTCAGGCTCAATCGCATCGAGGACCGTTGCCCGCCGGGTCATGGCACCCGTATGCCAATGCTCAAGCATCCGGCCGGTCGTCAGAACAAGCGGGAAATCGGCGTCAGGCAGCTCGCTCGGCGGGACCAGATCCGCCGGGACGATCTTCCCGCGCCCATCGGCAGTGGGGAAGGACTGGCCAAAGAGGATCTCGTTGCCCGGTTCATCCGGTCCGTCCGCCGGGTAGGTGACGGTGCCATCGCGCTCAAGGCGGTCCCAGGAGATATTAGCGAGTGAGGCCATGTACGCGCGCATTTCCTCATAGATGGCAGGCACGCCGTCGTAGGTCCAGTTGAGGCCGAGCCGGTTTGCCAAATCGATGAGGATTTGCCAATCCGCGCGCGCGTCTCCCGGCATGGGCACACATGGACGGCCAATCTGCACCTGGCGATTGGTGTTGGTATAGGTGCCGAGCTTTTCGGCATGGGCCGAGGCAGGCAAAATCACATCGGCGTGCCACGCGGTTTCGGTCAGGAAAATATCTTGAACGATCAGATGCTTGAGCGTAGTGAGCGCCTTGCGGGCGTGGTTTTGGTCCGGATCGGACATAGCCGGGTTTTCACCCTGGATGTACATCGCCTCAATACCGCCCGCGAGAATGTCATCCATGATCTCAACAACGGTGAGGCCCCTTACGGGATCCAGTGTGCGCCCCCAGGCATCTTCAAACTCCGACCGGATATCCGCATTTTCCACCGGACGGTAATCCGGGAAGACCATGGGGATGAGACCGGCGTCCGACGCCCCTTGCACGTTGTTTTGGCCGCGTAGCGGATGAAGCCCTGTGCCGGGACGGCCGATCTGTCCGGTGGTCAGGGCCATGGCGATCAGGCACCGGACATTGTCGGTTCCATGTACGTGCTGGGAAACGCCCATGCCCCAGAAAATGATCGATTTCTGACTGGTGGCATAAAGACGGGCCACCTCACGCAAAGTCTCTGCTGCAATCCCGCAAACCGGCTCCATGGCCTCGGGCGTGAAGTCAACGATCTTTGCCTTCAGCGTTTCAAAGCCGTCCGCATGAGCTGCAATATACTGTTCGTCGTAGAGCTCTTCGGAAATGATCACGTTGAGGATGGCGTTCAGCATGGCAACATCCGTGCCCGGCTTGAATTTCAAGCCGTAATCGGCATGACGCATCAGGCCTTGGCCACGCGGATCCATCACAATCAGCTTGGTTCCGTTCTTTGCAGCCTGCTTGATATAGGTGGCCGCCACCGGGTGGTTTTGTTCCGGACGTGCGCCGATCACAATCATGCAATCCGCTTCGGCCGCGGCCGTGAACGGGGCCGTGACCGCACCTGATCCAATGCCCTCCATCAGCGCCGCCACCGATGACGCGTGGCACAAGCGGGTACAATGATCGACATTGTTGGTTTGAAAACCCTGCCGGATCAGTTTCTGAAACAGGTAGGCTTCCTCGTTCGATCCTTTGGCCGAACCAAAGCCGGCGATGCCAGCACCGCCTTTGTCCTTGAAACTCTTGCTCAGACCATCAGCTGCGCGGTCCAAAGCCTCGTCCCAGGAAGCTTCCCGGAACACGTCCAGGTAGTTGTCAGCTGTCAACGAAAGATCTGCCCGCTTCGGAGCATCCTCCCGCCGGATCAGCGGCTTGGTCAAACGTTGCGGGCTGGCGACATAATCAAACCCGAAACGGCCTTTGACGCAGAGGCGGTTTTCATTGGCAGGCCCGTTGCGGCCATCAACCTTGACGATCTTGCCATCCTTGACGTTGACCGATGTCAGGCAGCCGACGCCACAGAAGGGACAGACACTGTCGACTGTTTCCTCTGCATACACTTCGCGCCGCTTTGCCGTCTCATCGAGAAGGCTTTTCTCCATCAGCGCGCCAGTCGGACAGGCCTCCACGCACTCCCCGCAGGCAACACATGTCGAAAGCCCCATGGGATCAGCAAGATCGAAGACAGGGACTGTATGTGATCCACGGTCTGCCATGCCGATCACGTCATTAACCTGAACCTCGCGGCACGCCCGTTCACACAGATTGCAGGCGATACACGCCTCGAGATTAACCGCGATCGCCGGATGGGACACGTCCTGCGCGGGTTTTTCGCATGGTGCGAACCGGCTGTCCGCAACGCCGATGGCATCCGACCATGTCCAGAAATCACTCTCCGGATCGGGATGCTGATCACGGCTTGGTTGGTCGGCGGCGAGCAATTCAAAAACCATCTCGCGGGCCTTGGAGGCCCGTTCGGTCGCGGTGTGAACCTTCATGCCTTCCGCCGGGGTCCGGATGCAGGAAGCCGCAAGGGTCCGCTCTCCCTCAATGTCCACCATGCAGGCACGGCAATTGCCGTCGGAGCGGTATCCGGGCGCATCCTTGTGGCACAGATGCGGGATGGCGACGCCTTCGCGTTTAGCCACTTGCCAGATTGTTTCACCGGCTTCTGCGGTTACATCCCGGCCATCCAGAGAGAACGTGATCGCACTCATTGCTGAAACTCCTCCGGGAAGAACCTTAGAACCGAGGCAATAGGATTACTGGCGGCCTGGCCCAGCCCGCAAATCGAGGCCGAGCGCATCACTGCATCCAGATCCGCGATCTTCTCCCTGTCCCAGTCACCATGCGCGAGGAGATGCTCCATCTTCTCGGTGCCAGACCTGCACGGAGTGCATTGACCGCAGCTTTCATGTTTGAAGAACCGCATGAGGTTGAGTGCCACGTCCCGCATGTCGTCCTGATCGGAGAATACAACAATTGCGTGGCTGCCGATGAAGCATCCGTGCTTGTCGAGTGTCCCGAAATCAAGCGGCTCATCTGCAAGGGACGCGGGCAAAATGCCACCCGACGCGCCGCCCGGGAGATAGGCCTTGAAGGTGTGACCATCTTCCATGCCACCGCAGAACTCTCCGAGCAGCTCGTTCATGGTGACGCCGGCCGGGGCCAGCTTCACGCCCGGTTCCTTGACCCGCCCGGACACGGAGAACGACCGGAACCCTTTGTGCCCGCGGCGCCCTTGCGCGGCAAACCACTCAGGCCCCTTCTCAACAATGTCCCTGATCCAAAACAGCGTTTCGACATTGTGGTTGAGGGTCGGGCGGCCGAAGAGACCAACCTGCGCAATGAAGGGCGGGCGATGGCGTGGCAGTCCCCGTTTGCCCTCAATCGACTCGATCATCGCGCTTTCTTCACCGCAGATATAGGCCCCCGCGCCCCGGCGCAGCTCGATATCGATTGACGTGATGATCCCAGCCTCCCGAAGGGCTGCAATCTCCGCTTTCAAGATATCCAGAACCGCAGGGTATTCGTCCCGCATGTATAGGTAGATCCGGTCCGCAGAGATCGCGTGAGCTGCAATCAATGCACCCTCCAGCAACCGGTGGGGATCCCGCTCCAGATGGAAACGGTCCTTGAAGGTACCGGGCTCTCCCTCGTCGCCATTGATCGTCAGGTATTTCGGGCCGGGCAGATCATTGACGATTTTCCACTTAGTGCCCGTTGGAAAGCCCGCACCGCCCAATCCACGCAATCCGGCGCTCAGAAGCTGCTCTGCAATCTGTTCAGCACCGAACTCGCCGGAGCGAACCTTTTCAAGCAGCCGGTAACCGCCATTGGAGCGGTAGTCCGCCAAGCGGGTATAATCTGGGATGGCCGCGTCCACCGCCCCTTCAAATAGGGCGGCCCGGACTGACATTTCGGATGCAGTGTCGACAGCCCGCTTGCCCACCTGCACCGCAGGGGCCTGGGCGCACCGGCCTATGCACGGCACTTTCTGGATCCGGACGCGGGCAGGATCAACGCCACCTTCCAGCGCCGCAGCAAGCGCGTCCGCGCCCTTGAGCGCACAACTGACGCTGTCGCACACCCGGACCGTAAGCGGCGCAGGTTTTTGCCCACCTTCCCGCACAATGTCGAAATGGTGGTAGAAGCTGGCGACTTCATAGACTTCAGCCTGGGAAAGCCGCATTTCTTCCGCAAGCGCCCGCAGGTGCCTGGCTTCCAGGCAGCCGAAAGCATCCTGGATTTTGTGCAGATGCTCGATCAGCAGATCACGCCGGCGCGGCTCGTCTCCAAGCAGTGCCAAAACCTCGCCATGCGCACCATCATCAAGCTGACGCCCTTTTGGCTGGGACGGCTTCCGTGAAAGCCCCTTGCCGAAAGACATTGGCGTACCTCCCAAATCATATCATTGGGACGAGTTTATCGCTGCACCAGAGGGATGTCTGTTTGAAAAACGACAGCCGGTTTTCAAAACCTGCCGGTTTAGGAAAACTGCAAGCGCCGGGACTCAGACCGTCAGATGCGAGAAAGCGGCAATGACTTTCTGGTAAACGGGCCTTTTGAAGGGAACGATCAACTCCGGAAGTCGGCTGGCCTCCTCCCAGCGCCACTCGCAGAACTCCGGCGAATGCCCGTCAGGCGGCGTCAAGATGTTGATCTCGTCATCGCGCCCGTCAAAACGGTAGGCGACCCATTTCTGGGCCTGCCCCCGATACTTGCCCTTCCGTGTCGTCCGGATGACCTCGTCCGGATAATCATAGGCGAACCAATCGGGCGCTTCCTCAAGAAGCGAAACCGAAGAAACGGATGTTTCCTCGTAAAGCTCGCGGCGCGCAGCCGGTTCGGCCGCCTCCCCCTTGTCGATACCGCCCTGCGGCATCTGCCAGGCAAACTCGTAGGCGTTGCGGTCGGAAGACCCGTCAGACCGTTTGCCGATCCATACCTTACCGCTTGAATTGATCAACATAACGCCGACACATGGCCGGTAGGGAAGGCCCTCAGCCGGCGTTGGAAAACCGGACCCGAAATCGACTTTTGTCACAAATCCACCTGTTTAAAAACGTGCTACTCGTCCCTGTCGATCGTGGCACTGACGGGTACAAGTAGCAATCCGCGCTGTTCAAGACTGCGGCTCCACTCTTCCAGTTGGCGTACGGTGACCGGCAAGGCCGATCCGGCCGCAACAGCCACGCCGCGTGCGCGGGCGACCCCCTCAAGCTGCAACAGCTTTGCATCAATACTGCTTTCGCGCGGCACTTCATCCAGAACCACATCAACAGCACTAAAAGGAATACGCACCTTGTCGGCCACCTGGCCGGCGACACTGCGGGACGAGGTGCCGTTGTCAAAAAACGCCAAACCCCGTTCCTCCAGCTTTTCAAGGAGGAATTGCATGGACGTGTCAGTGGACGTAAACCGAGCGCCCATTTCCGGGATCACACCCACGTAGTTCGTGACCCGTGTGAGCAGATAGGCAAGCCGGTCAAGCATCTCGTCCGGCCGCAAACTGACCAGCAGCGTGTGCGGGCCGGGATCATTGTCCGGAAAATCGAACGGCTCCAGCGGCAATTGCAAAACCAGCTCATGACCCTTGGTGCGCGCCTGCTGCATCCAAAGATCAAGGTCCCCGCCATAGGGCGCAAGCCCGAACGTCACCTCGGCCGGCAGCTTGTCGATCGCATTTTGGGTTCCGGTTTCGCTTAGACCCAAACCGTTGATGATGACCGCAATCTTGGGAATGGAGGAAAACTCGGTGACGATGGGCCGGGCATAGGCATCAAGCGGGCGCACGCCCGCGTCACTGACTTTCGGCAGGAAACCGTAGTCAGACCGTTCGCTCACACGCGGGTCCGGGTTGATTGAGAGACTGTTGAGCGGCGCATCGGGGCCGAGGCCATCCGGCCGGATGATCATCTGATAGCGCGGGCCAAGCAGATCGCCACTGATTTGAGGACGCAGGTTCGGCCCAAGGTCCCCACCAACGGTCGGCCGGATTTCGACCACCTCGATATCCTGAGAGGTGACGCCTTCGACGATGTTGTCCAGAGGGAGAACGGCAACCGGCTCACCGCCCAGCGGATCGTCAACCACCATGATCCAGATGAGAGTTGTCGCCGCGATCACGCTGAAGATGCCCGCACCGATCAAGCCGAAGGGAAGACGCACCAGGCGTCTCTTGCCCATTCCTAAGGGAGCTGAAAGGTCTTCGCTCGACATCTTGCCTACGGTCCTGGAGCCGATGGACTACCGGCTGCACTTCATTGTTTTTGTGATACGCAGAACAAGGCGGAAAGGTAAATGTGCGCCGCCAAGCGGCGCACAGTTTTCTTGTCAGTTTTTGACAGCGGCGCTGTCTGACACCGGAGGGAAGGCACTGTTCACCTGAACGCCGCGGAGCAGATCAAACGCCAGGTTCAACTGTGTGTCTTCGTCAGGGTCGGAGGGAACATAGGCCTGGCTGCCGGACTCTTCTTCGCCATCAGCCTCAAGGTGGCCCCGCAAGCCAGCTTCGCCCTTGGTGTCCACGCGGCCAACCAGATCCTCCGGCAGCTCCTGCAGAGCCTCAATGTCCGGATTGATCCCCTTGGCCTGGATAGAGGTTCCAGACGGCGTGTAGTAGCGGGCCGTGGTCAGCCGGATCGCGCCGTTTGCGCCAAGCGGAATGATCGTCTGCACGGAGCCCTTACCAAAAGACCGCGTCCCGAGGATGGTTGCCCGGCGATGGTCTTGCAGTGCACCCGCCACAATTTCAGACGCTGAAGCGGAACCACCATTCACCAGAACAATGACCGGCTTGCCGTTCGTCAGGTCACCGGCGCGCGCGTTGAAGCGCTGGGTTTCGTCCGCTTCCCGGCCGCGGGTGGAGACGATTTCGCCCCGGTCGAGGAAGGCGTCCGATACGGCAATCGCCTGATCAAGCAGACCGCCCGGATTGTTGCGCAGATCGATCACGAAGCCCTTCAGCTTGTCATCCCCGATGCTTTCCGACATTTCCTCAATGCCCTTCTTGAGGCCATCGAAGGTCTGTTCGTTGAACTGTGTGACGCGCACATACCCGATGTCGTCTTCTTCACGCCAGCGGACCGAGCGGATGCGAATGATATCCCGGGTAATCGTGATATCGATCGGTTCATTCACGCCCGAGCGCCGGATGGTGACCACGATATCGGTCTTAACCGGCCCGCGCATCTTCTCGACGGCTTCGTTGAGGGTGAGGCCCTGAACCTGTTCGCCGTCGATATAGGTGATCAAGTCTCCTGCAAGAACACCCGCTTTCGCTGCAGGAGTCTCGTCGATCGGAGAGACGACTTTCACCAGACCATCTTCCATGGTCACTTCAATGCCAAGACCGCCGAACTCGCCGCGAGTCTGCACCTGCATGTCCCGGAAGCTCTTGGGGGACATGTAGCTGGAATGCGGGTCCAAGGACGTGAGCATCCCGTTGATGGCGCTTTCGATCAGTTGTGCGTCGTCCGGGACCTCAACATAATCTGACCGCACCCGTTCAAAAACGTCACCAAACAGATTGAGCTGCCGGTACGTATCCGTTGCAGCAGCATTGGCAGCTCCTGAAACGTTGAACGGCATTTGGGACAGTGTCGTGACTGCAGCCGCCCCCATGAGGGCACCCACCAGCAGCAGGGAAGCTTTCCGTATCATCCGCGAGCCTTTTCTTCTTCTGTGCGAGCCCACCAAGATGCGGGATCGATCGCACGGCCGTCCTTCCGAAATTCAACATACAATATTGGCTGGGTCGAGCCCATGCCAAACGTTGACGCACTTGCCCACCGGGTTGCGCCCATCTCACCGACCGGTTCGCCGGCGAGAACGAATTGCCCCAACTCTGCATCTATCCGGTCCATTCCGGCCAGGAGCACATGGTACCCGTCTCCGGTGTTCAGGATCAAGAGCTGGCCGAATGACCTGAACGGTCCTGAATAAACCACCCATCCGTCAGCCGGTGAAGTCACATTAGACCCTGGCCTTGTGGCAATAGATTGACCTTCCGTCACACCGCCGAATTCATCTTCCTGTCCGAAGTCCTTTAAAAAGGTCCCGGCAACAGGAAGCGGCAGCTTGCCCTTAGCCTCTTCGAATGCCACAGCTGGCGCAAGTCTGGCAGGATCAGAAAACGGGTCAAACTTGCGCGAGGCTGTCTGCTCGTTTTCCAAAGCCGCTTGCCGCGACTTCTCCGCCGCCTCGCGGGCGCTGGCAATTTCTTCTTCCAGCGTGGCAATAAGCTCTTTCAAGGACCCAGCCTGCGCTGCCAATTCCTGTGCGCGGGCCTGCTCCGTCTCGAGCGTCCGCACTGATTTTTGATGTTCCTGCCTTTTGGCACTCAAGAGAAGTTCCAGCCGCGACTTTTCCTCAGCCAATCGCATCGCATCGCCGCGCAGGCGCTTCTTTTCGTCTGCAATCACCGATTTGAGCCTGTTCAACTCGGCAAGATCTGCAGCAAGTGCCTCGGTTTCCACCTTGAGTTCGGGCATCACCGCATTCAAGAGAATCGCGCTGCGGACCGCCGATAAAGCATCGCTGGGCCGTACCGCCAGGGCGGGTGGAGGTCTTTTCCCAAGACGTTGAAGGGCTGCAAGAACTTCGGCCAAAATATCGCGCCTTGCGATTAACGACATGCGAACGGCGTCCTCATTTTCTCCAAGACTACGTAGGCGCCGTTCAGTGTCCGTCAATTCGGTTTCAAGCCCTTTGATGGTGTCGGCCGTGTTGATGATCTTTGCATTCAGTGTTTCGCGGTCACGATCAAGCGACCGGATTTCACGTGCGATGGCTGCCTGACGATCTGTGGACAGATCAATATCGCGCGTCAACGCAGCCAGTTCCTGTTCCCGGAGAGACTTGCGCTCCAGCGCAGCGTCGACTTCCGCAGATATGGTGCGCGCAGCCTGTTCCGTCTCATATGCGCTGTCTGTGGCAAGCGCCGGCGCTGCGAAACTCAGGGCGAATACCATCCCGATGCGCAAAAGCCAGGCGTTCCGCCCAACACCGCTACGTTCAGGCCGCATGCCCTTGCTGCAATCCTCCACCAAACCGGTCACTGCTCCCAATAAATCAAGTGACAGCGTTATACGGCGCCCGTTAACGAAGAGTTTACCATGATGCCTCCGGACATCGGAAACCTTCGCAACCCGCGATCACTTTGCCGTGGTACGTGCCGAATACGGCGACACGCAGGCAGCGGTGCTGGTGACATCATGTCACGCGGATGCCTTTCCCAGAATTCCCAAGGTTGAGTTGCTCAAGCGGAGCCGGCCATTCGGAAGCCAATTTATCTCTCCGATCAATCAATAATGCCGGTAGACAAGATCTTCCGGCTCTGGCCGGGCGGCTCTCGGATCCAGAACTCCCCCCAGCCGCTCCGCCAGCTTTCGGGATCGAATGTTGTCCTGATCCACATAACTGACGAGCGAGGGCAGCTGCCGTTCGTCGCGGGCCCAGGTTGCCATGCGCCGGGCAGCTTCAAACGCCAGACCTTTGCCTTCGGCTTGCGGATAGACCAACCAGCCCAACTCGTGCTCCGGGAACAAAGGCCCATGATTGATGCCAACCTGCCCGAAACACATACCGGACTGCTTATCTGTGATCATGAGAGCGCCGTGCCCCATCAAGGACCATTGCGCGGTGTCATGACAAAAAAGTGCCCAGGACATTTTTGCATCGAAAGGCCCACCCATCCCGGCAGAGCGGTCTGACGTCATGAAGTCAAAATAGTCCGGCCAGTGCTCCATCGTCATCGGGCACAAGTGCAGGCGTTCCGTTTCCAGGACAGGAGCATTCGACAAAGCGCGACCTCATATTGCGGCAAATTACAGCTAGACCAGCGGTGTCAAACCCGATGATAAGGATGCCCGGAGAGGATGGTCATGGCGCGGTAAATCTGTTCGGCCAGCAGGATCCGGGCAATTTGATGAGGCCAGGTCATGGCACCGAGGGCGAGTTTTAAATCCGCCCGCTCCAAAAGCTCCCGGCCGTGACCATCGGCACCCCCAATAGCGAAGAATACCTCAGGAACACCCTGATCCTTCCAGGCCTCTAGCTTTTTTGAAAAGGTATCGCTGGACAGATGTTGACCGTTCTCATCAAGAACAACCAGCTTGGCCGCTGGCGGTAAAGACTGGAGAATCAATGAAGCTTCATCGCTTTTCCGGTCCTGAGGTCTTTGCTGGCGGCTTTCCGGAAACTCCTTGAGCTCAAGACCCGAGATGCCCAGGCCTTTTCCGGATTTCCGGGCGCGTTCCATATACCGGTCAAACAAGTCTTTATCTGCGCCGGCCTTCATCTTGCCGACGCATGCGAGGGTAAAGCGCATAAAAGCTCCGCCGGAACGCTTTCCGGTTTTTGTCTGCGTATTAGAACCGGAACAGGCTGGCCCCGCATCGGGGCCTGCCGCTTCCGTTTTACCCGATATATTGCGGTGCTTCGTCCGTCTCTGGCGCCCACATCTTTTCAAGATTGTAGAAACCGCGAACCTCCGGACGGAAAATGTGAATGATCACGTCTCCCGCATCGATCAGCACCCAATCGCATGTGGACTGGCCTTCCACCGTCGCCGTTCCGGCTCCAGCGGTTTTCAGATCCCGCAACAAATGATCCGCGATCGCACCCACATGCCGATGGGAGCGCCCGGACACGATCACCATGTGATCGGCCAGCGAACTTTTGCCTGCGATGTCGAGGGTAACAAGGTCCTCAGCTTTGGAGTCTTCGAGACTGGAGAGGACCGCATCGAGGAGGTCTGCCGCAAGGTCTGCGCCTACGGAAGCCTGCAGAGGGGAGGACACTGGTGCCCGCCCGCTATCAAGGGTCATGGTCAGGTGTATTGCCTTTCGCCGTTTATCCGTCCGTATCCAACGTCGTCACGAACCGTTACGTCCGACTGCACACGTCACCCGTTTTGGGTACGGAACCGGTTGACCGATGCATGGCCGTGCCCATCACGGCCGCCCCTATAATACCGCTTCCCGTTTGGCATTTTCAAGACATCGGAAATTTCTTGGAAAACCCTGTGTTTACTATGCCTGCCGTTGCCGCAGGTCCGTGGACGAGCTTTGGTCCAAGGGTGTGTGTAAAAAGGTCCAGGTTGGAGCAGTCATGTCCGGCAGGCGCGCCGCGCGCTCCTCAGGAAGCCTATATTTTTCAAAGCTTTTTGCCATGGGTGAGGACAATACGGACAGCGAAGCCCCAGGACGGTCGACGATAGCAACCGGAACAGAACCGACAATCTGGCGCCAGTCCTGCCACTTGTGGAAGCTGGCAAGATTGTCGGCGCCCATCACCCAAACGAATCGCACTGCCGGACGCATGGCCCGCAAGGCCAACAAGGTCTTGGCCGTATAGGGCGTGCCGAGAACCGTCTCAAAGGCGGTTACCTTCATGCGCGGGTGATCCGCAAGTGCGCTGGTCATGTGCAGGCGCATTTCCAGCGGCGCTAGATCGCTGTGGCTCTTCAGTGGATTGCCCGGCGTCACCAACCACCAGACTTGATCCAGACCGAGCCGCTTCAGAACCGTTGCGGCAACCAGCCGGTGACCGGAATGCGGGGGATTGAATGACCCGCCGAAAATGCCAATCCGGTTTCCGGGCTCACAATGCGGCAGTTTGAGCCAATCGCGATCCAGTCCGCTGCCAAGATTCAAAGGACTCATGGCCGCGTCTGGCCTGTCCCATGTACCTTGTATTTGAAACTGGTGAGCTGCTCGACACCAACCGGGCCGCGCGCATGCATCCGCCCTGTGGCAATCCCGATTTCCGCCCCCATCCCGAATTCACCACCATCTGCAAACTGCGTAGACGCATTGTGCAGGACAATGGCCGAATCGACTTCAGCCTGAAAGCGGTCCGCGGCAGCCTGGTCTTCCGTGATGATGCAATCCGTGTGATTGGAGCCGTATTTCGCGATATGGGCAATCGCCGTATCCAGATCCGGAACGATCATCGCGGACAGGATTTTATCCAGGTACTCGGTCGACCAGTCTTCTTCCGTTGCCTCAAGAATTCCGGGACCGAAGGCACGGATGCCATCATCGCCGCGGATTTCACATCCCTCCTGGTTCAAGGCATCCAAGATGGCCGGGAGGTGGCTTCCGGCAATATCCTTATGCACCAGCAAGGTTTCCAAGGCGCCGCAAATACCCGTCCGCCGCAGCTTTGAGTTTTTGACAATCGCAACGGCCTTGTCCAGATCCGCAGACTTGTCGACAAATATATGAACCAGGCCTTCCAGGTGAGCAAAAACGGGAACGCGCGCTTCCGTTTGAACACGTTCCACCAGGCTGCGCCCGCCGCGCGGGACAATCACATCCAAATTGCCGTTAAGGCCTTTCAGCATCTCGCCGACAGCCGCCCGGTCTGTGACTGGGACGATCTGAATGGCGTCTTCCGGAAGACCTGCCACAGCCAGACCTTTCTGCAAGGAAGCATGAATGGCGCGGTTGGAATGGATCGTGTCGGAGCCGCCGCGCAGAACAACGGCATTGCCGGCCTTGAGGCAAAGCGCCCCGGCATCCGCAGTCACGTTCGGGCGGCTTTCGTAAATCACGCCGATCACCCCCAAGGGCGTGCGAACGCGTTCAATCTTTAATCCGTTTGGACGCTCCCAGGCCGCAATGACATCTCCGACCGGGTCCTTGAGCGCAACGATATCTTCCAGCGCGGCTGCGATTGCCTCAATCCGCTCTTCTGTCAATGTTCCACGATCAAGAAACGCCGCTGTTTGGCCATTGGCCTTCATGGCGTCTACGTCCCGCGCATTCCCATCCAAGATCTCCGGAGCCGCTTCGCGGACTGCGGCCGCCATAGCACGCAAGGCCCGGTCTTTTACCTCACCTGGAGCTGTTGCAAGGATCCGTCCGGCGGCCCGGGCCCGCTGCCCGATATCGGCCATGAGCGCCTCGGTTGTCATTGCCTCAACACGTTCCAGCATGCCTTCAAACTCCATCTGCACCGGTCGGCCCGGATGCCCTTTTATCGTGTTCCGTTCAAGAACGCATCTTCCAGGACAAGATCGTCCCGGTGGATCATTTCAGCCCGGCCCGGATATCCAACGATTGCCTCGATCTCGCGGCTATTGCGGCCGGTGATCAGCTGCGCTTCATCGGCATCATAAGCAATCAACCCGCGACCAATGACCTTCCCGTCCGGCGCCAGAACGCGCACAGCATCGCCGCGGGTAAAGACGCCAGCTACCCGGGTCACCCCAGCCGGCAGAAGGCTTTTGCCCTTCTTGAGGGCAGCAAGCGCACCATTGTCCAAAATGATTTCGCCACGTGGCTCCAGTGTCCCGCCAATCCAGGCCTTTCTGGCATTGCCGGGCGTTGCCAGGGCGGGAAACCAGGTGCACCGGGCGCCGCCTGCCAACCGCTTGAGCGGGTTGAGTTCCTTGCCGGACGTGATCACCATGGCGGTGCCGGATTGCGTGGCGATTTTGCCGGCATCAATCTTTGTTTTCATACCGCCGCGCGAGAGCTCAGAGCCCGCACTTCCTGCCATGGCCTCGATCTCCGGTGTAATTCTGGGCACCTCGGGCAAGAACACCGCAGACGGATCTTGCTGCGGCGGCGCGGTGTAAAGGCCATCAATATCTGACAGGAGGACGAGGCAATCCGCGCTGGCCATCGTGGCTACCCGGGCTGCCAACCGGTCATTATCGCCATACCGGATTTCGGACGTGGCAACGGAATCGTTTTCATTGATGATCGGAACCGCGCCGAGTTTCAGAAGCGTTCCAATCGTGGCGCGTGCATTCAGGTAGCGCCGCCGCTCTTCCGTGTCGCCAAGGGTCAGGAGGATCTGCCCTGCTTTGCGCCCGTGTTTTCCAAGAGCTTCCGAATAGGCCTGCGCCAGGGCGATCTGCCCAGCAGCTGCGGCCGCCTGGCTTTCTTCTAGCTTCAAAGGCCCCTTCGAGAGACCCAGAATACCCCGGCCAAGCGCAATGGACCCGGACGAGACAATCATCATCTCGGCACCATCTTCGGCAAGCATGACAAGGTCGGAAATAAGGGCTTCCAGCCATGTCCGTTTCAACTCGCCTTCTTCGACGAGCAGCGCGGAACCGATCTTGACCACAATACGCTTGTAGCCGGAAAGAACGCGGGAAGATGACATTACGGATGCCAGCTTTCTTGTTCGGGTGCCGGCACCTGGTTGGCCGCTTCTTCCTTGTCCCGGTCAATCGCGCGGACAATCATGCGCAAGGCGCGGTCCACATTCAGTCCCGATGCGGAAGACAGAATGAGGGGCTTTTGTCCGCAGGCAGCTTCCAGCGACGCACTTTTTTCAGCGATCAGGTCGTCCGTCAGGGCGTCGCATTTCGACAAGGCCACGATTTCCGGCTTATCGATCAGCCCGGCGCCATAAGCAGCTAGTTCTCCGCGCACTATTCGGTACGCTTCGCCGGGATCTTCCTCACCGGACCCGTCGACCAGATGAAGCAGAACCCGTGTGCGCTCGACGTGCCCGAGAAAACGGTCGCCAAGCCCTGTTCCCTCGTGGGCACCTTCAATCAGTCCGGGAATATCGGCCATTGCGAAGCTGTGCCCGTCAATCTGAACAATTCCCAGATTGGGATGAAGCGTTGTAAACGGATAATCCGCGATCTTGGGCTTTGCCGCGGAGACCGTTGCGAGAAAGGTCGACTTCCCGGCATTGGGCAAGCCGACCAGGCCCGCATCGGCAATCAGTTTCAACCGCAACCAGATCCACTTTTCCTCTCCCTCAAGGCCCGGGTTTGCCCGGCGCGGCGCCTGATTGACAGAAGATTTGAAATGGGCATTGCCGAAACCGCCATTGCCGCCCTTGAGCAGGACAACGCGCTGGCCGAGCTCGGTCATGTCGGCAATCAGCGTTTCATTGTCTTCTTCGAAAATCTGCGTGCCGACCGGCACCTTCAAGACGACGTCACCGCCATGGGCCCCGGTGCGGTTCTTGCCCATGCCGTGAATGCCGGTTTCGGCCTTGAAATGCTGCTTGTAGCGATAGTCGATCAGCGTATTGAGCCCATCAACGCATTCGATGATGACATCGCCGCCCTTACCGCCGTCGCCGCCATCCGGCCCGCCATACTCGATATATTTCTCACGGCGGAAGGAGACACAGCCCGCGCCGCCATTGCCGGACCGTACATAGATCTTGGCCTGATCGAGGAATTTCATTTTTGTTCTCTTTAATCCTAACTCAGGCCCGACCAGATTGATCAAAGACCGAATACAAAATCCGCGCGCTGCAATTCCTTGCGGATGGCTGGCAGCGTTGCCTCGCGTGCCGCGCTGGCACACCCCACTTCCCCAACTGTCCGAAAGCCGATCCTGTCCATGACTTTCAGCGATGCAGGGTTTTCTGTCATGGCCTCGGCTGCGATCAGATCATGGCTGGTGTTTTCAAACACCCAGTTGATCGCGGCGGGCAAAGCCTCATGCATATATCCCATGCCCCAGAAGGGCCGTCCCAGCCAATAGCCGAGTTCAGGGGTTTCTTGCAACTTCTTGAACCCAATACAGCCGATCATTTCACCTTCACGGTCAATGTGAAAGGCAAGTTCAGGGGCGATACGAACATCACCCCAGTTCTTTACGGCATTTGCGAGGTAGGCTTTGCCTGCCTCCATGTCGTAAGGATACGCAACACGCGCGAGCATTTTGGCGACTTCGTAGTCGCCAAGCAAGCGCGCGCAGGTTTCCAGATCGGACAAACGCGGAATGCGGAGCACCAAACGGTCTGTCGTTGCCAAAGCCTCGATCATGCTGCTGTTTTCCGGCGTTCGAAGTCTGATCTTTGAAGACGGAAAGCTGTTGCAGGCAGCGTCTTCGCGCGGGAGGGGATGAACAAGGGTTTAGGACCCGCCGCTTTGAAGCCGGTCTTCGTCAGGACCTTGATCGAGCCTGTATTTTCATCAAGTGCCGAAGACAATATTTCCGTTTCGCCGCTGGTCTTGAAGAACCAGTCAACAAGCGTTCCTACCGCTTCCGACATGTAACCGCTTCCCCAATAAGGCTCACCCAGCCAATAGCCCAAGGATGCCTGTTCGCCGGGACTGCCCAACGACACCGCACCAATCATCCCCGTCCCATCATCGATTGCGACCGCACGCTCGCCGTCTTCCTGGAAAGCGGCGGTTTGGTTCACCCACCACTTTGCATCCGCCATAGTGTAGGGATGCGGCACACGTCCGAGGTTGCGGACGACCTGGAAGTTTCCAACAAGACTTACAATGCGGCCCATATCTGCAGAGGTTACGGGCCGGAGCCAAAGTCGGCCGCTGCGCAGGCTCGGCATTGTCATCCCCCGACCCTCAGCGCTTCGAAGTCAGACCGCTGCAGACAAACCACAACATTGGCGACCTTCCGGTCGAGCGCTTTGGCATACTTTTCCGTCATCGCATAGGGCTTGAACCCGAACTTGCGCAACAAGCCGCGGGACCGGGTGTTCTCTTCAAAAACGCGCGCTGCGATCGCCTCCGTCCCATACGTTTCGAACGCCCATGCGAGCACGGCTTCCACAGCCTCACTGGCATAGCCGTGCCCCTGGAAAGCGCGCCCGACCCAATAGCCAAGCGTGGGCAAATCGGGAAGGTCTTCAAGATCACCCGCCGCTTCGATGGCGACCGCGCCGATGAAGACCCCACCCAGCGTGATTGCGAACACTGCTTCGGTTTGCATCGGATCTGATCCGATGATCTTTGAAACGAACGTCTCGGCCTCTCCTTCGACATAGGGCCAGGAAGCCCCAGTCAGCCAGCGTACGATTTCAAAGTCCTTGCCACCCAACTCGGCTATGACCGCAGCATCTTCATCGCGCAAGGGGCGCAAGACCAAGCGGCGGGTTTTCAACTCCGGCAACAATGTCATAGTCCCTGCCCCCATCCTTTCAATGACTTCCAGACCGCCCGCTCCAGCGTGTACCGTTCGATCGGAACAGACCCGCCGGCCCCGATCGACCGGATCATGGACTGATCCCGGTACTGGAAACCGGACTTGATGAGGACCCGGCGTGAGGCCGGATTGGTGACCCTGCAAGATCCTTGCAGTTCCTGCGCATCGGTATAGGTGAACGCATGGTCGACCAGAGCATGCACCGCCTCTGTTGCATAGCCCTTGCCCCAGAACGGCTCGCCGAGCCAGTAACCAATGTGAAGGGGACCGCCCGGCTCAACATTCGCATAACGGATCAATCCAATAAGCCGGCCGGTGGTTTTCAGGCGGATCGCGAAACCGGCATTAAGTTCCTGGTTGCGCAAAGCCTTTTCAATCATCGCCCGGCCATCCAGGGCGGTGAATGGATGCGGCATTGTGGACAGATTGGACGCCACGGTCTTGTTGTTGGCCAAAAACACCAGATCTGCCAAATCGTCCGTGCGGGGCTTATTGAGCCGGACACGAACCGCTTCCTGCGGCAACGGGGCCGCTGCCAGACTGCTTTCGTCTAACAATCCATCGCTTTCAACAACCATTTTTTCCTCCAGCCAAAACAAATCAAGGGAAAGATGGCGTCCCATCTCCCCCTTAAATCTTCGACTGGTCTGGTTGCTGACCTGTCTCGAATGGCCGGGGTCTTATGGGACGCCGGCGCTTCGAAACTTCACGTCGGCTTTACTCCGCAGCTTCCGCCACTGGGACCACATTGATGAAAGTTCGTTTGTTGGCTTTCGCCTGAAACTCAACTTTGCCTTCAACGGTCGCAAAAATGGTATGGTCTTTACCCATGCCTACGCCGGTGCCCGGATGCCATGTTGTGCCACGCTGGCGCGCAATGATGTTGCCCGGAATAACGGCTTCGCCACCGAACTTCTTGATACCAAGACGGCGGCCGGCTGAGTCGCGGCCGTTGCGGGATGAACCGCCTGCCTTTTTATGTGCCATCGTTAGAACTCCTCGTTCTTCGAATTCTCAATCAGATCTGGTTACTTTCGAACAGCGGCTCAGTTGCCTGCCAGTTCCTTGGCCTGATCAACCCAGTTGTCGCGCTCGATGCGGCCCTTGAAATTAAGGACCTCGTCAACGCGGGCGATGTCATCCGCAGAGAACTTGATGATCTGCTCATAGGTAGTGATCCCAAGAGCGTTCAACTTCTTCTCAAGAACCGGACCTACGCCGGAGATCTTCTTCAGATCATCCTTGCCTTCCGGGGCGGTGAAGAGCGGTGCGGCTTCTTCAACAGCAGCCTCCTCGGTATTTTCCTCAGCCTTTGGCGCGGCCGCTTTCGGCGCTGCCTTCTTGGCCGGCTTTGCACCACCGGTCAGGATATCGGTCACCTTGACGAGGGTGAATGCCTGACGATGGCCGTTGCGGCGGCGGGAATTCTGGCGCCGGCGCTTCTTGAAAATAATCACTTTGCGGTTGCGGCCTTGGTCGACCACTTCTGCAACGACGCTTGCGCCTTCAACGGTCGGGGCACCAACAGTGGTGTCCGTGTCGTTGCCAACCATCAGCACTTCATCAAAGGTCACGGTGCTGCCGGCTTCGGCGTCAAGTTTTTCGACCTTCAGGAGGTCGTCAGCGGCAACTTTATACTGCTTGCCACCAGTTTTGATCACTGCGAACATGTCTCGCACGTCCTTCTTTTCGTTTTTGAACACGTTTGGGCGTTGTGCCCAAACTGTCTTTCGGGTCGACCTGAGGCGCCTGTCCGGTCAGATTTCCCTGAAGAGGACAAGGTCTTTTGTGCGGGGTTTGCGTGAAGCATGAAAGCCCAGCAGGCCATGGACGACTAGCCAGGCCCGAAAAGCAGACCTTTTCGAGCGAGCCGCACTATACGCAGCAATCCTTTGGAGTCAACGCGAAAGTGGCCAAGGCGGCCGAAACGGACACACCCTGGCCTTCCTTATGCATTGGCGTCCGGGCAGGCTCACCCGTGCGGCCCCTGCACTAGAGGAGATTTACTACCCTGGCCAACATACTGGTATTCCCAGTTGACAAGGCTGCAATGTCCGTCGTGAGGGTTTCGAGGCCCGTAGCCCTCGCCTGAATGTCAACGGATGCCGTCTGAAGATCCGTAATGTTGTTTTCTATTGCATTCAAACGGTTTTCGGCCAGTTTGCTTTTGGTTTCTATGCCGCGGATCTCTAACACCGTGTCCTTCAGATCGACCGATTTTCCGGTCATGGAAAAGCTTGCACCCGTTATGCCAACATTCAAGGTTGTCATGGACAGCGCCATCAGCGGCTTGATGAAGATGTCCGCTCCCATCGACAGAAAAAATCCGGACCCGGCCGAAACATTCGTGTTTGCACCCCAGAAAAAATTGGTCGACGAGCCCTCACGCCAGGTGCGTGTCGCCCCCTTTGTGACCGTGAAATCATTGCCGTTGATGGTGCGCGTTGCTGTCGCAACGTTTTCAATTAGATCGCCCGTTCCGTCTCCGGCATCCAGAATGATGTCCTTCGACGGCCCGCTTTGAACCGTTACGGTGTCCTGCGCCGAGGCAATGGTGACAGGCGCGCCTGCGC
Organism: Roseibium denhamense; assembly: GCF_009711415.1. Classification (GTDB taxonomy): domain Bacteria; phylum Pseudomonadota; class Alphaproteobacteria; order Rhizobiales; family Stappiaceae; genus Roseibium; species Roseibium denhamense. The sequence goes on along the minus strand of NZ_SMLZ01000103.1, from coordinate 3,026 downwards.
CCGTCGTCTCTAGCGTCATCGGACCTTCGGATTCGATGGACAGTGGTCCGTTTGCCCTTTGATGGAAAGCTTCTGTTTCGACATACATCTTCTCATTCGACTTGATCAGCACCCGCCCGTCACACGCCAGCAAAATACCCTGGCTTCCACCATCGGCGGTATGGAGCGCCCGGTCTGTACTTCCCGCGTCTTCCACATGCTGTGCAGGGTAATAAGCAGCCTGCTGCCCGGCGGCGTGAGCTGACTCCTCCAGATCCGAATACTCGCCGAGCCTGAAAACAGCCCCGAGCCTCACATCATCTGCGCTTGCGGTTTCCTCATCGGTCTCGCCTGGAACATAGATGTATGTGTTTTTGGCGGCCCGTGACGTCTCAACGGCCTCATTTGGAGACGCGTTGTCATTCTCTGGCGCCAGCAACTCCGTGATCGTTTCGGCATACATTGTCTCGCTCCGTTACCCATGATTATGCGCTAACGGCTCTAATCTGTGTTCTTTTGGAAGGAGACACCTGTGCCGGGCGGCACAACAAACGCCGCGGCAGCCGCGGCGCTGGCGAAGTGCCGCGGGACGCCAGATCAAATCTTGCAGTTTATGTCCTGAATATCAGCCTTGATGCTGCCGATCTGGCTGTCAATGTATCCAGCACGGGCGCTCAGCATCTCCGTCGTTGCCGATACATCCGACATGTCAACCTGCAGGGTGTTCAGTTCATGATTAATCTGGCGCAGCTTGGAATTGACGATCTGCGATTCTGTCTGAACACCGCGCAACTTCATGGACACCTCCTCCAGGTCAACTGTTACGCCTGTCCAGCTGACACTGACCCCGGTAAAGGCCAAGCCAAGCGTCGTCCAAGACAAGGACATCACCGGCTTTATGAAGATATCAGCGCCCATGGACAGATAAAAGCCGACGCCCGCGCTGATACTGCACGTAGCCCCCCAATAAAAACTGGTGGTCGTTCCTTCGGTCCAGGAGCGTGCCGCGCCTTTTGTCACCGTATACTCATCCCCGCCGATTTTGCGGGTTGCGGTTTTCACATTCTCCTCAAGATCGCCGGTGCCGTTACCCGCGTCGATGGTAATGCTTTTGTTGTTGCCGCTGGTGATCGTAACCGTGTCGTTGATCGACTTAAGATCCACAGTCCCTGAGGCCCCTGTGGTTGAAAGGGACATATTTCCGGTCGCCTCAACGACGTAATCACCATCCACATCGTGGTGAAAGGCCGCGCTTTCAAAATACATCCTTTCGGCAGTCTTCAACAGGATGCGGCCGTCGCACGCAAACAGGATGCCCTGGCTCCCGCTTGCCGCATTTTGAAGAGCCGCGGCGGAACTGCCCTCATCGTCGATGTGCCTCGATGGATAATAGACCGAAAGGGTTCCGGCGGTTTCGGCAGCTTCTTCGAGATCCGAATAGCCTCCCAGCCGGATGAGCGTTCCAAGCCCCGCGTCATCCGCGGTATTCTGGGCACTGCCGATGGCCCCTGGAACATAAAAATATGTATAGGCCGTCTGGTAGTGGGAACCCGTGTCCGCCTCCATCAAGGCCTTATCGTCAGTTCTTGCAAGAAGCTTTTGAATGTCGACCGTGTTGATATCGGTCTGACTTTGGGTCTGCAGTGACATGACGTACTCCGCTCATTGGCCGCAGATCTCTCCACGCACCGATACACGCTTTTGGATACATTGTGAGCAATTACTACTTTGCCAACTTATTAATAAGAGTGGCGCGACACAACTCTATTTTAAGTAGTTTTTTCTATTTTTTCAATTATTGCGCGATTGCGGCAAAATCTGCATTAAAACCGTCGCAATCCCGGTTTTTCCGGTCCGCTGCGGTCATACAAACAGTGGTTTTTCACACCCTAAATCAGGGCTTGCGGGCCGGGCCGGGCTTGGTTATGGTCCGCGCCACTTTAACGCCCGTTTGTCGTTAAGTGCCGCGGAGAGGTGCCGGAGTGGTCGAACGGGGCGGTCTCGAAAACCGTTGAGCGCGCAAGCGTTCCGAGGGTTCGAATCCCTCTCTCTCCGCCATTTTTCTTGATAAGTTATTGATTTTCAATCGCCAATTTTTGGCGTGAATTCTCAGACCATCATCCAGCCCATCAGTTGACAGGTTTATTCACAGCCCTGGCGTTCAATCCGTTTTTTTTCGCCTCAGGCTCTTGCACGACAACGCAGCAGTGCCTACCCAATATGTAACTCGGTTCATTTATCTCATCCGGGTTCATCACCAGCTTGCGCAGGACGTGCTCGCCAACCGAAACCGCTCGTTTACCCGAGCGCGACTCAGGAGGCTTGCATGTGCGCGGCACGGCAGACTGATCTCTTTCCCGCCATTGATCCTTCCATCTCGGAAGCGCCATCCGAACAGTCACCCAGAGCTTCCCGTCCGGCCCGGCCGGCGCTTGCTCGGCTGAAAACAAAATCAAAGCAGTCCGGCGCCCCCCAGAGACTTGGCCCGAAGAAGGCTGAAGTCCTTTCTTCCTGGATGACAGTCGGCAACGTTGCCGCCTTTTTTGCCGTGAGTGTGCCCACCATTTGGCGGTGGAACAGAAACAATCCGGAGTTCCCAAAGGGCTATGTACTCTCTCCCGGAACGACCCGGTGGCATCGGGCTGAGATTGAACAGTACTGCCTGAAGCTGCGGGGTGTGACTTCATGAGTGCGCCCGTTATCGAAAAGCCGGCAAAGCGGCAGACCCTCAAGAGCGCGCGGCTGGCGCGCGCCCACTGGCTCTATTCAATCGAAGACGTGATTGCACTCTATCTGGTTTCCAGACAGACCGTCCGGAACTGGATGCGCTACGGATTGAAAGCCATTGAGGCTCAAAAGACCCTGTTTCTCGGTCAGGATCTGAACGAATTCCATGCCCGGCGGCGCAAGGAAGTCAAAGTGCCCTGCAGCTTTGAAGAAATCTACTGCGTTTGCTGCAAGCAAAAGCATTCCTTTCTCATCGAACCCTTCACAGTCGAGCAGCGAGGCAAGTTCCGAACGCTTGTCTCCATCCAATGCCCCGAGAC
>NZ_SMLZ01000018.1 GCF_009711415.1 Roseibium denhamense | reverse complement strand
TATGATGTCATCCCGCGTCAGCTTGGTGAGCTCCTTGTCTCCAAGGCTGGTCGCGAACTGTCCAAGGTGTCGCATCCTTGCGCTGATTGTCTTGGCATCCAGTCCACGAGCCTCTTTCATGTGCGTTTGGTAGGTATAGAGCATCCAGGCAGTGGTGGCGTGCATGTGATTGACCTCCGGTTCAGTTGATACGGAAAATTGCAGCGTGGCGAGGAGAGATTCCCTAATCGGGAGTCTCGGCGCTGCAATTGCGTTTCTGCAGATCTCTCAATCGGTGCAGATCGCTCTCACGGACAAACTTTGTGGTCCTGCCGCCAGTCTCGGGGC
>NZ_SMLZ01000033.1 GCF_009711415.1 Roseibium denhamense | reverse complement strand
AGACGTGATTGCACTCTATCTGGTTTCCAGACAGACCGTCCGGAACTGGATGCGCTACGGATTGAAAGCCATTGAGGCTCAAAAGACGTTGTTTCTCGGTCAGGACCTAAACGAATTCCATGCCTGGCGGCGCAAGGAAGCCAAAGTGCCCTGCAGCTTTGAAGAAATCTACTGCGTTTGCTGCAAGCAAAAGCATTCCTTTCTCATCGAACCCTTCACAGTCGAGCAGCGAGGCAAGTTCCGAACGCTTGTCTCCATCCAATGCCCCGAGACTGGCGGCAGGACCACAAAGTTTGTCCGTGAGAGCGATCTGCACCGATTGAGAGATCTGCAGAAACGCAATTGCAGCGCCGAGACTCCCGATTAGGGAATCTCTCTTCTCCGCGCTGCAATTCGCCGTATCAGCTTAATCGAAGGTCGACCACATGCACGCTTCCACTGCTTGGATGCTCTATTTATACCAAACGCACATGAAAGAGGCCCGAGGACTGAATGCCAAGACAATCAGCGCCAGGATGCGGCATCTCGGGCAGTTCGCGACCAGCCTTGGAGACAAGGAACTCACCAAGCTGACGCGGGATGACATCATA
>NZ_SMLZ01000005.1 GCF_009711415.1 Roseibium denhamense | reverse complement strand
TCACCAAGCTGACGCGGGATGACATCATAAACTTCAAAAAGAGACTGAATGCGACGGATCACGGCGAGACCAATGGGGACAGAACTCTGGCGGCGCCAACCATCGTGCAGACCTGCCACGATCTGAAGGCCTTCCTAGAGTGGTTGACCAAACAATCAGGCTACAGATCCCTTCAAAGGGACCTCTCTGATTATTGCACGCCACCTCGTCGCTTGACCGCCATCGCCCACACA
>NZ_SMLZ01000004.1 GCF_009711415.1 Roseibium denhamense | reverse complement strand
GCCGGGCAGGAAGGCCACGCGATCTACGAGGTGCATTCGGCCGATGGCACGGCCCACCGGATCCAGATCACGATCCACGGCACCAATGATGCCCCGGTCCTGAGCGCGGCGACTGCTTCGGCCACCGAGGACGGCAGCACTGTCACCGGGCAGATGTCGGCCACCGATGTCGACACTGGCGATACCAAGGCGTTCTCCGTCAGTCAGCCGGTCGACGG
>NZ_SMLZ01000078.1 GCF_009711415.1 Roseibium denhamense | reverse complement strand
CGGTTTCAGCCTTGGGTTTTGGGTTGACCCACGTGCCTTTCCTGAAACAGCTCAACAGGCACGCAAGAAGCTGGTGCATGACGTGTTCCCGATGCCGCGATGCAATGGTGTCAGCCAGAGGTTCAAGGATCTGGTGGAAGAGTTCGAGCCCGGTGTGCATCAGTTTATTCCGATCAAGCTGCGGAACAAGGCCGGAGAGCCTTATGAAGGGAACTACTATGTCTTTAACTGCATGGTGGCATTTGATGCCTTGCTGGTGAACGAGATGGACCGGGATTGGGAGTATCACAATGCCACAGATGGTCCCAACTTGGCATTGTTTAGAACGAGTTTACGAGACCGAATAGTGGTGAGCAGTCCGCGGATCGCAGGGAAACATCTTTGGACCCCTTTGTATCTTGGTCCAGACTACATGGGGGTTTTTTGCTCGGACGCGTTTCAAAAAGAGCTGGTCGCCCGAAAGATCCGTTATCTCGACGCCAAGCACTGCGAGGAACTGGATATTCCGTGGTTGCCGGAAGAGAACATCCAGCCCGCCCTTGATTGGGAGGCCAAACACGGCATTCCCTGCGGTTACCGGGCTAAGCTACGTGCAGAAGTTTTGAAGAAACGCGGCAAACTTGAGCTGTGAGGGCGGGTTACGCCCCCTCCAGAAGCTCGGCCCATGTCTTCGGATTGTCTCCGTTCAGAGGGTTTTTCGGCGAGCGTATGTAGCGGATTGTGTCCATCCGGAAGCTTTTGGCGTCAAACAGGATCAGCCGACCGACCAGGCCTTCTCCGGTGCCTGTCAGTTCCTTGATGACTTCCATGGCCTGAAATGTGCCGAAAATTCCGGTCAATGCGCCCAACACACCGGCTTGTTCGCAGGTAGGCAACAGCCCGTCACGCGGCTTTTCCGGGAACAGGCAGCGATAGGTTGGGTTCGGCGAGCCTTCGGCATCCACCTCAAACGGCTTGAGGGTCGTGATCGAGCCTTCGAATTGCCCGACTGCGGCCGTGATCAGCGGTTTTTCAGCAAAGAAACAGGCGTCCGATACCAGATAGCGGGTGTCGAAATTGTCCGATCCGTCGACAACGAGATCATAGGAAGAGACCAGCGCCATCACATTGTGCCCTGCAAGCCGGGTTGGGTACGGTTCCACGGTCACATTCGGGTTGAGCCGGGCGATGAATTCGGCCGCGCTGGCAACCTTCGGCTCGCTCAGATGATCCGTGTCGTGAATCACCTGGCGCTGCAGGTTGGAGAGCGAGACTGTGTCATCATCGACAATGCCAAGCGTTCCGATGCCCGCGGCCGCGAGATATTGCAGGACCGGCGCGCCAAGACCGCCTGCTCCGATCACGAGAACCCGTGCCTTTTTTAGTCTCTGCTGACCCGCGCCGCCAATATCCGGCATGACGATATGGCGGGCGTAGCGTTCCAGTTCGGCAGGTGAGAGCATGAGCGGTCCTGAAGTCGGCCATCGGCCAGTTTGTCATGAGTTAAGGGTTCTCGCGGGCCTAACCGAGGATCCGGCTGACCAGACGGGCTGTGTAATCGACCATGGGGATGACGCGGGCATAGTTGAGGCGTGTTGGCCCGATAACCCCGAGCACCCCGACAATGCGCTGGTTGCTGTCCCGGTAAGGTGACACGACCAGCGATGATCCGGACAGGGAGAACAGATTGTTCTCAGACCCGATGAAAATGCGGACCCCCTCGCCTTTCTCCGCAAGACCAAGCAGCTGGATCAGGTCTCTCTTGCTTTCCAGATCGTCAAACAGCAGGCGGATCCGTTCCAGGTCCTCCGCTGCCTCCAGATCGGCCAGCAGATTTGACCGGCCCCGAACGATCAGCGTGCCCGGATCGGAAACACCGTCTTCGCCCGTCCAAACGGCAAGGCCGGAATCGATTACCTTCTGGCTCAGCTGATCCAGCTCGGCCTGATCGGCTTCCCGGACTTTCTCCAGTTCCTGCCGGATTTCGGACAGTGTCCGGCCCTTGATTTGCGCGTTCAGGTAATTGCCGGCCTCCACAAGGGCCGATGACGGCAGGTCGGCGGGCAGGTCGACGACGCGGTTTTCGACCGATCCGTCCTCACTCACCAGGATAACCAGCGCCTTTTGCGGCTCGATCCGGACAAACTCGATATGTTTCAGCCGCATGTCGCTCTTGTGGGTGAGAACGACCCCGGCGCCCATGGACAGGCCGGACAGCATCTGACTTGCCTCGGTCAGGACCTGTTCCGCTGAGTTTGCCTTTTGCGAGGCGCGGACCTGGACTTCGATCTGCCGCCGGTCCTCCTGGGTCAGGTCGCCCACTTCCAGAAGCGCGTCGACAAAGAAGCGGAGCCCGATTTCCGTCGGCAGACGGCCGGCACTTGTATGCGGTGAGTGCAAAAGGCCCATATGTTCCAGATCGGACATCACATTGCGGACCGAGGCCGGGGACAGCGACATCATCAGGTTTCTGGAGACGTTCCGCGACCCGACCGGTTCGCCGGTTTCAAGATAAGTCTCCACGATAGCGCGGAAGATTTCGCGGGATCTCTTGTCGAGGTCGCTCAGGCTCAAGGTCGTTGTCTCCGGTTTGTCCGCCCGTGACCGCACGCAGGCAGGATCTTTCTTTCAAGATATAGGCGCAAAATGGGCTTCGGGTGAAGCCGGGCCTTTACGCCGCATGAGCTTGGGGTCTACAAGGCGCACAGAATTTTAGGGATCTGTCGTTCCGCAGCACGCGGAAGCTGAAGGGGATTATCATGCGTCCGTCCAAACGCGCTGCAGATGAATTGCGCGCTGTCACGCTTGAGCGCGGTGTTTCCAAACACGCAGAAGGCTCATGCCTGGTGAAATTCGGCGATACGCACGTTCTGTGCACGGCCAGTCTGGAAGAGCGCGTGCCGCCATGGCTGCGGGGCCAGAACCGGGGCTGGGTCACGGCCGAATACGGCATGCTGCCCCGCGCGACCGGAGACCGGATGCGCCGTGAGGCAAGCGCCGGGAAGCAATCCGGCCGCACCCAGGAGATCCAGCGGCTCATTGGCCGGTCTCTGCGCGCGGTCGTTGACCTTCAAAAACTCGGCGAAGTCCAGATTTCCGTCGATTGCGATGTCATTCAGGCCGATGGCGGCACACGGACAGCGTCGATTACGGGTGCCTGGGTGGCCTTGCGCGATTGTATTGAATGGATGCGCGCGCGCGACATGGTTTCCGGTGATGTCCTGACGGATCATATCGCCGCTATTTCCTGCGGCATTTATCAGGATACGCCCGTTCTTGATCTCGACTATGCCGAGGACAGCACGGCGGAGACCGATGCCAATTTCGTCATGACGGGCGCTGGCGGCATCGTGGAAATCCAGGGAACGGCGGAAGGCAAGCCATTCTCCGAGGAAGAGTTCAACCAGCTTCTCGGCCTTGCAAAAACTGGGATCGGGCGGCTCGTCGATCTTCAAAAGATGGCCATTCTCTGAGGGGGTGCAGATGAGCCAGCGGAAACTGGAACCCGGGAAACTTGTCGTGGCCAGCCACAACAAGGGCAAGATCCGGGAAATCAACGAGCTTCTGGAGCCTTACGGGTTCGAGATTGTGTCCGCTGCTGATCTGGACTTGCCCGAACCGGAAGAAACCGGCCTGACCTTTGAAGCCAATGCCGAGATCAAGGCCGTTGCCGCGGCAACGGCGGCAAATCTCCCGGCCCTTGCCGATGACAGCGGGTTTTGCGTTGCAGCGCTCGATGGTGATCCGGGCATTTACTCGGCGCGCTGGGCCGGGCCGGAAAAAGACTTCGCCATGGCCATGCGGACCATTGAAGAAAAACTGCAATCGCTCAACGTGCCGGCATCGGACCGGCGCGGATCGTTTGTCGCGGTTTTGTGCCTTGCTTGGCCGGATGGCCACAAGGCGTTTTTCCGTGGAGAAGTCGATGGGCAGGTTGTCTGGCCGCCCCGTGGAACGCAAGGGTTTGGGTATGATCCCATCTTTCAGCCGGACGGGTTCGAGCGCACTTTCGGTGAAATGACATCTGACGAAAAGCACGGCTGGACAGAGGGCCAGGATCCCTTGTCCCACCGGGCAAGGGCCTTTGAGCTTTTTGCGCAGGGCTGTCTTAAAGGATAACAACGTGACGTCGCAAACGGCACAGGACGCAGGATTTGGGATCTACATTCATTGGCCGTTTTGTGCGGCCAAGTGCCCGTATTGCGACTTTAACTCCCATGTCCGGCATCAGCCGGTCGATCAGCACCAGTTTGCGGAAGCCCTGGAACAGGAACTTGGCTACTTCGCGGATCTGACCAAGGGCAAAACGGTAAGTTCAATCTTCTTTGGCGGGGGAACGCCCTCCCTCATGGAACCGGCAACGGTCGAGCGGGTGCTGAATGCCGTTGCAAGGCTTTGGCCCGTGGATGAAGCCGTTGAAATCTCCCTGGAGGCCAACCCCTCTTCCGTCGAGGCAGGCCGGTTCAAGGGCTATAGAAGCGCCGGGGTAAACCGTGTTTCCCTTGGGGTTCAGTCGTTGATCGATGCGGACCTGAAGTTCCTGGGCCGCCTGCATGATGCTGAAACCGCGCGCAAGGCAATCGAAATCGCCAGATCCACGTTTCCTAGGCTGTCCTTTGACCTGATCTATGCCCGTCCGGGTCAAACGCTGGCCGGTTGGGAAAAGGAACTTGCCGAGGCCGTCAGCCTCGCCGCCGACCATCTGTCGCTTTATCAGCTGACGATCGAGGAAGAGACACCGTTTCACCGGCTTTATGAAGCCGGCAAGCTTGAGATCCCGAGCCCGGATGCCGGCGCCGAGTTTTTCGCGCTCACACAGGATCTGACCGAGGCCCATGGCCTGCCGGCCTATGAAGTGTCCAACCACGCCCGCCCTGGCGCCGAATGCCGGCACAATCTGGTCTACTGGCGTTACGGCGATTACATCGGCGTTGGCCCGGGGGCCCATGGCCGGATTACCGTCGGGGTCAACCGCCTTGCCACATCAACGGAGCGTCATCCGGAAACCTGGCTCGGGGCGGTCAAGCAGAATGGCCATGGTCTTGTCGAGAACATGGGGCTCAACGAGGAAGAGCAGGGCGATGAATATCTGCTCATGGGGCTGCGCTTGAGCGAGGGAATTGACCTGAAGCGTTACGAGTCCTTTGCACATCGCGCCATCGATCCACGGCGGCTGAATGCGCTTTTGGAGCACGGAATGGTCGAAGAACTCGGGGAAAACAGGGTCCGGGTCACCCGTGACGGTTTTTTTGTGCTCGATGCGGTGGTCGCGGATCTTGCTGCCTGAGCGCGCGCAGTTTCATCGTGAAAATTGTGTTACCAAATTGATTTAAATGCGCATTCTCGCTTTGTGCATTGCAAAGTGATTTGGTGGCAAAATGTTCTGTGCCACAGATCGCGCGGCTTAGCTTTGTTTTATGTACCAATAAGCAGTATTGCGGCCTGGAAAATGGCTGGCTATCCTGCTGCGATGCAACAGGTGGTGCAATAACAAGCGAGCCGATCCCGATGTACATGAGTTTCAATTCAGGCGCGAGCGGCTTCGCGACCAAAGGAGACGCGCCTTTGCCATTTTATCATCTTTATGAGCTCAACCATGCGGCCATGGCTCCGTTGCGGGCGATGGCGGATATGACGAAACTCTATTTCCAGAACCCGCTTAACCCGCTGACACATACCAGTTTCGGCCGCCAGATCGCTGCGGGCTGCGAAGTTCTGGAACGCACCACGCGCCGCTACGGGAAACCCGAGTTCGGACTGCCGGAAACATCTGTCGGTGGTGTCCGCGTCCCGGTTCGCGAGAACATCGTCTGGAGCCGGCCATTCTGTGACCTCATACATTTCGAGCGCGGCGTTGCCTCGCGGCGGAATGACCCGAAAATTCTTATAGTCGCTCCGATGTCCGGCCACTATGCCACGCTGCTGCGCGGCACCGTAGAGGCGCTGTTGCCGAACGCGGATGTCTATATCACGGACTGGATTGACGCCCGGATGGTGCCAATCCAGGAAGGCAAGTTCGATCTGGATGATTACATCGATTATCTGATCTCTATGATGCACTTCCTCGGGCCGGATACGCACATCATCGGCGTTTGCCAGCCGTCCGTGCCGGTTTTGGCAGCTGTTGCCGTCATGGAAGGCCGGGACGATCCGTATGTTCCCTCCACCATGACCTTGATGGGCGGGCCGATCGATACACGTGTTGCGCCGACCGCCGTCAACGATCTTGCCGTGTCCAAAGGGCTGGAGTGGTTCAAGAGCAACGTCATCATGAAGGTGCCGTTCCCGCATCCAGGTGTCATGCGCGACGTTTACCCGGGCTTCCTGCAGCTGTCCGGCTTCATGAGCATGAACCTTGACCGGCACGTCACCGCGCACCGTGAATTCTTCCAGCATCTGGTTGAAGGGGACGGGGACAATGCAGAAAAGCACCGCGAATTCTATGACGAATATCTTGCGGTCATGGATCTGACGGCCGAATTCTATCTTCAAACAGTCGAGACCGTTTTCATCGATCATTCTCTTCCGAACGGAACCATGCTGCATAATGGCACCAAGGTTGACTGCTCGAAGATCACCCGGACGGCCCTTTTGACCGTCGAGGGGGAAAAGGACGACATTACGGGCCGCGGCCAGACCAAGGCGGCACACGATTTGTGCACCAGCCTGTCTGAAGAGATGAAGGCACATTACGAGCAACCCAACGTTGGCCATTATGGCGTGTTCAACGGGTCCCGCTGGCGGGCGGAGATCGCGCCACGGGTCATGGACTTTATCCGCTCAAACCGGGCCGATATGAAAAAGGCCGCACCGGTTGCAAAGACTGCACCTAAACCGGTTCCAAAAGCGGCACCTTCCAAAGCTGCCAAGCCTGCTGCCGGGAAGCCTAAATCAGATACGTTGGAAGAAATCCTCCTGACAAAGCCTGAAGGTGTAGCCGATGACCTGAAGGCGATCAGTGGTGTGGGCCCGAAGCTCGAGACCCTGTTGAATGAAGCTGGAATTTTCCACTATTGGCAGATTGCAGGCCTGACCGACGAACAGATTGAAACCCTTGATAACAAACTTGATTTCAGGGGACGAATGGTTCGCAACAACTGGATCCAGCAAGCCCAACAGCTCTCTGAAACGGCATCTTGATCAACGCCTTAAGTTAACTGGACAGACGTCAAAATCCCCGGTCATAAGGCCGGGGATTTTTCGTTTTCGGGCAATTTCCCAAACGTGTTTTAGATCACAAATCCTTGAACTCCGTTTCGGTAGTCCCCACCTAAATCGCGTGGATGTCTGACATGGATAGGACGATGACAACGACCAAAAGTTGCATGATCAAACCTGCCTGGACGCCGATGACCATCGGATTGATGGTGCTCGGCTTCGTGGTGTTCTGGCCGCTAGGCCTAGCGATGCTTGCTTACATCTTGTGGGGTGACCGGTTCGGCGGCATGGCACGGGATGCCCGTGACCAATGGCGGGCCAGCCCGCTGAAAGGAGCGTTTGACGACATGACGAACTCAGCAGTTTACGCACGCACCGGAAACCTTGCCTTTGATGACTATCGGGACCGTGAACTGAAGCGTCTCGAGGAAGAACGCGCCAAACTTGACGCAATGCGGGCACAATTCGATGAGTTTTTGACCGAACTCCGCCGGGCAAAGGATCAGGAAGAGTTCGATCGCTTCATGGCCAACCGGAATCGCCGGCCGAATGGTGATGACATGACGGGAGATATGGCACCAGCCTAACCAGTCTCGACTGTACTCTGGAGTTGCCAGACCGGACCGAGAGCGGCGCCCTGAAAAGCGCCGCTTTCGTCCGTTTAAAGACTGTGAAATCTTCCTTAAACTTGAATCTGATGATTCGTTTTCGAACCCGTTTGCAAAGGACATAGATGCTGCTGCGTGCCCGAAAACCGAAGCTGCCGGACCATATTGAGATTGAGACCGGTCAGCAGGCTGTTCGGATCCGGTTGCGGGCGAATGCCCGGGCACAGCGGTACCTCCTCCGTCTGCCCGCCGATCAGTCCGGACCGGTTTTAACTGTTCCAAAGGGCGGCAATATCACCCAAGCCACCCGCTTTGCCGAAAAACACATCGACTGGCTTTTGAAACGCCTCGTGGACCGGCCGGACCATGTTGCATTGAAGCCAGGTGACATGGTGCCGGTCCGCGGCATTGAACACATGATCCGCGCGACCGGAAAGCTTCGTGGGCTGGTGGAAACAGGCCGGAGCCCGGACGGCAGTCTTGTGCTTCATGTTCCAGGAGCCGACGAGCATATGGCCCGGAAAGTCACGAATTGGCTCAAGGGCGAGGCGCGGAAGGACCTGACAGACCGCGCCGAACACCATGCCCAGCAGATTGGCAAGAAAATCAATGCGATCAACGTGCGCGACACAAGGAGCCGTTGGGGCTCTTGCGCCTCAAACGGCAATCTGTCCTTTTCCTGGCGCCTGATACTGGCGCCATCGGATATATTGGATTACGTGGCAGCGCATGAAGTGGCGCATCTGGCCGAAATGAACCATTCGCATCGGTTCTGGCGATTGTGCGAAGAGTTGGCGCCACAAACACCAGAAGCGCGGAGATGGCTCAAGGAGCACGGCCACAAGCTTCATGGCTACGGATAATTTCCAAGTTACAATTCTCAAGGAATATGGTTGATTTCCCTAACGGAAATTTGGGGGATCACATGCATTTCAAAATTGCCTTCCGGCGTTTGCCTTATCTGGCCCTAGCGTCGACGTTTATCTTCGCCATTCCCGGCGCTACGGCCAGCCTGGCGGACAGTTGCTGGAACCACAATGGCTCCATCATGCGATTGCAGGCACAGGGCAACCAGCGTTGGATGTCTTACGAAAACCCGCGCAACGTGCTTCGGAATGCGGGCGTACAGCGGGGAACCCTTCTCTTCAATGGCGTTAAGACCGGAAACTGGTATTCGGGAACGGCAAGGGTCTTTTCCAAATTCTGCCCCGGCAATCCGCTCGAGTATTTTGTCGAGGGACCTGTGCGCGGCGACCAGCTGCAAGTGACAGTCCGCGGGACACGGGAAGTGTTTCAGCGATGTCAGCCGACGGGCCGTTACACCACGGACACGCTGGTTTTCACCTACAGCCACGATTGCTGATCAAGCGGTTGGAGCAAATCGCATTTAATCGGTGTCGTCTTTCACTTTCTAAAATCAATGATTTCAACGCAAAAGACGACACATGATGATTTCGAATTAATGCGACACGCGCTAATTGCCGCCTCCGAAAAGTCCCTTGAGAAGGTTCAAGGGACCGCGCCGTTCGGGCTGCGCGCCGGGGTCTTCAGCGCCAATTGAGCCCGGCGGTACGGGGCCGCGAGTTCCGCTGGTAGATGGGCCCTGAACCGGCTTCTGAGGTGCAGACACGGAAACCGGCAGTCGCGGCACACCAGGAAGATCGGCAACCGGCAGACCGGCATGGGCCTGGTCCATGATTGCTTTCCAGGTGGTTGCCGGCAGGCTGCCGCCTGTCGCCTTGCGGGTTGGCGAGTTGTCGTCATTTCCGAACCAGACCGCCGTGGTCAGGTTGCCGGTATAGCCGATGAACCAGGCATCCCGGAAATCCTGACTGGTGCCCGTCTTGCCGCCGGCCGGACGTCCGCTGTCAAGCCGGGCTTTCCGGCCGGTACCAGTCAGAAGCGTTTCCGACATCATCAAGTTCATGTAGCCGACATGTGTCCGGTCGATCACACGCCCGCGCCCATCGCCTCTTCGCGAATAGAGCGTCTTGCCATCGACGGTCTTGATGCGCCGGATGATGTGCGGAATGACGCCATAGCCGCCGTTGGACAGCGGGACATAGGCCGAGGCAATTTCAAGTGGCGTGACTTCGGATGTTCCGAGCGCCAAAGACAGGTTGGTCTGAAGGTCGGACGATATACCCAAACGCTGTGCAACATTTCCGACCGTTTTCGTGCCAACTTCATGGGCGAGCCGGACCGCAACGGTGTTGAGCGACAGGCTGAGTGCGCGGGTTAGCGTCACGGGGCCATAGTGTTCTTTTGTGTAGTTTTGGGGCGACCAGCCTCCGATTGTGATCGGCTGATCCTGGCGAACAGTCTGCGGCGATAGTCCGTTTTCCAGCGCGGCCAGATAAACGAACGGCTTGAAAGAAGACCCGGGCTGGCGCTTGGCGTAAACGGCGCGGTTGAACTGGCTTTTCGAATAGTCTGACCCCCCGACCAGGGCTTTGACCGAGCCTGCCGTATCGAGGGTGACGATCGCACCTTGGGCGACCCCGAGCGTTTGCCGGTTTTCAGCAAGGGCAGAGCGCAAGGCGGTCTCGGCGGCGCTTTGGATTGCCGGGTCAATCGTCGTGTCGACAATGATGTCGCCCTCAATTGATCCGACAAAATGGGGAAGCACGTCCATCACCCAGTCGGCGGCATAGTTTTCACTTGCCGTGGTGTAGCGCCGGACGACTTTGGCGGGCGCTGCAAGGGCGTTTTTCGCCTCATCGCCCGTGATATAGCCTTCCTCGTGCATGGCGGCGAGCACCAGCTGCGCCCTTTCTTCTGCCAGGTCCGGGTTTCTGGCCGGGGAAAAACGGGACGGCGCTTTGAGAAGGCCCGCAATCGTTGCCGCTTCGGCAACAGTCAAAAGGCGGGCAGACTTGCCGAAGTATCTCCGTGCCGCGGCGTCTACACCATAGGCTCCGGACCCCAGATAAACCCGGTTGAGATACATTTCCAGGATCTCTTCCTTGGAGTATTCAGCCTCCAGCCAGAAAGCGAGGACCAGTTCCTGGATCTTGCGCTTGATTGTCCGGTCAGGTTCGAGAAAGAGGTTCTTCGCGAGCTGCTGTGTCAGGGTCGAGCCGCCCTGAACGAGCCGGCCGGTCGTGACATTGGTTGCCAGCGCACGCGCCAATCCGATTGGGTCAATGCCGAAATGCGAGCGAAAACGCCGGTCCTCAATCGCAATAACCGCATTCGGCAGATAGGGAGGGAGTTGTTCAAGGCGCACCGCCTCTCCGCCCGTATCCCCCCGGTTGGCGATCAACTGGCCGTTGGAGGCGACAATCTTGACATTCGGCGGCCGTGCCGGGACTTTCCATTCGGAAGTCGGCGGCAGGAAGGCTGCGTAGTAGCCGATGATGCAGGCAACGGCGATAGCGCCCCAAAGACCCGCCACAGTGCTCCAGTACAGGGCTCGTTTTGCAAAAAGGCCGATGCGGCTCGGACCGGCCTTGCGGGCCCGCCGCCCCTTGGACCGCCGTTGGGCACCCGAGCGGGCCGTTGAGGTGCGGCGCTTTGCCGGAGCTTTGCCGGCGGAGCTTTTCTGCGGTGTCTTTGCGGATCCCGGTTTTTTGGAAACTGGTTTTTTGGCGCCGGTTTTTGACGATTTTCCGGATTTCGATTTACGGGGTGACCGTTTTGAAGGCGCGGAGGGGCGATCCTCCGGACTGAGACGCAAGTCCAGAAGGGTGCTGTCTTGGCCGCCCAAAGTGGGCTCAATCCGTGGCTGGCGCGATGCGCGTGACGCCATTGATCATCTATCCCGTACCATTGTCCGGCGGGTGCCGGTTCCCCGGTGATGATCCTAGATTGAGGCGGTTTAAGGGGGCGTTAAGGTTGACGTGAAACGCCAGCCGATTGTTCTGGCCGCTGGCTCTTGGTCAACTGGAGTATCGGCTCGCGTCTGCCCCGTAATAATTGACGTAACGGGAATTCAGCTCTGACACCGGCATGATGATCAGGACATCAGTCGTTCCGAATTGGCTGTCCACAACCGCTCCATCGCCAATAAAGGCACCAAGGCGCAGATACCCTTTGACCAAGGGCGGCAAGGCGCGCAGAGCCGCCTTTGAATCGATTTCCGCGGCCGGTTTCCGGTTCATTTCCACATAGCGGTCTTCGACCGCACGCACGCGCCATTCTTCTGGAGCGCGCGCATTGTGATGAAGAAAGGCGAGCTGGTCTGCGATCATGTCCGGATTGGTGCCTTCAATCGAAGCGCAGCCGAGCATGACATCGATATTGTGGCGCAGAACATAAGCCCAGATACCATGCCAGAGCAGTTCAACCGTCTTCTTGTTCCGGTAGGGCTTGAGCACGCAGGACCGGCCCAACTCCATGAATTTCTTGCCCGGATTTGCGTCGATCAGCGACTGGATATCGTATTCACCGGATGTGTAGAACCCGCCATTCCGGTTTGCAACGTCTTGGCGCAGGACCCGGTAGGTTCCGACAATTTCCGGCTTCAACCGGCCCAGCTTGTTGCGTTTCAAAGAGGCATGGTCAACCACAAGCAGATGGTCGCAATAAGCGTCAAAGGCGTCTGAATCGCGGCGGGAGGATAAGGTTGCGGCATCGGCTATGGCCGACATTTCTTCATAGAAGACCTGGTAGCGGAGGCGTTGCGCCTTTCTCACTTCCTTGAGATTGCGCGCCATGCGCACTTCAAGTGTTCCGATCCGGCCGAGCGTTTCACCGGTCTTCACCGGGGTGCGGACGGCTGAAGATGCGTGGCCTTTGCCGGCAACAGGCTGGGCCGGCCCCTTTACAGGCACAAACTTTCCGACGAGTTTTCTTGGTGAGAAAAAACTTTGCCGCATCATCGACTTTCCACCCTCTCCATCCCCCGCGGATCCAGACCGGTTTCACGGATTACGGCCTGTTTTACCGGCTTTAACACCTTTGCCGGGAAAGTCACCCGGCGGGCATTTTATTCTGTATTGCTGCCGTAGATCACACTAATCCGACAGTTGGATGACACACATCCGGACACATATTCAGATGGGTTTGATCACAGCCCGAAACAATAGCGGGGCCCGTGCGGAAAGAAAACCGGGAGGATCAGGATGCCGAAGGCGGCCGTGCCACGTCGGCCAAAGCGTCGGAGATTGTTTCAACGGACATCGGTTTGGTCAGATATCCGGCCGCGCCGACCTCTGCGGCCTTTTCCCGTGCGTCCTGCATGACATCCGCTGTAACAATGAGAACAGGAACAGGCGGCCGCCCGGCAGCCTTTTCGTCCTCACGAATCCGGCGAACGGCCTCAATGCCGTCAAGGCCCGGCATGTGCAGATCCATCAAAATTGCATCGAAAGAGCCCTTGGCGGCTTCTTCCACGGCCTTTTCGCCGTCGATGGCCAGCACCGGAATATGGCCGAGCTTGCGCAACATGGCCTCACTCAGGAGCCTGTTGATGTCGTTGTCTTCCGCAACGAGCAAGCGCATGGGCCGGGCGGGTGCCTGGATCCGGCTTGACAGAAAACCGTTATGGGTTGGTTCCGCACTCACATCCCAGACATGATCTGCGGTCTCTGTTTCCAGCAAACCGGAGAGCACTTGAATCAGTGTTTCGATCCGGACCGGGCGGATCAGGTAGGCGGCATAACCAGCCTCGCGCAGATGATCGAGCCGGTCCCGTTCAGGCGGAGCGATCATGACAATGGCCGGGGCCGTGCATCCGGCAAGCCGCGCAGACGCCAACCAGCCGCCGCTGTCCGGAAGTGCTGCATTGTCGACGATCAGCAGGTCCGCACCCGACAAGGCGCTCTCAAGGTTTGGGCTGCCAGGTGCAACGATTTCGACATCCGCCGAGTGGACGGCGAGCCGCTTGGCCAGCAAGGGGCATTCAATCCGGCTTGTGGACACGAACACCGCTTTCCGGTTTGCCAGGAAATCAAGGCGCGGGTCATCTCCGTCGACAAGGTCTTCGGGGATAGGCAAGGTCACCTGGAACCAGGCACCGCCGCCGTGGCTGGGACCCGCCTTGATTGATCCGCCCATAAGGCCTGCAAGGCGCTGGGCAATGGCAAGGCCCAAGCCTGTGCCGCCAAACTTGCGCGCCGGGCCATGGTCGACCTGTTCGAACTCCTGGAAAAGACGTTCGGATTCGGCTTCTGAAAACCCGATACCGGTATCGCGCACATCAATGGTCAGGAAGCTGCCGCCTTCCGGATTGGGCTGGCCATTCAACTCAACGGAAACGCCGCCAGAGTCGGTGAACTTGACGCCGTTCCCGATCAGATTGAACAAGATCTGGCGAACCCGTGTGGCGTCCAGCGTTACTTCATCGGGAAGGCTCGGAGATAATATTGAACCAATCTCAAGCCGTTTGGCGTGGGCTTTGGGCGCCAGAAGTTCCACGACGTTTTCTGCCAAAGTCCCCGCGCGTACCGGAGTTGCACGAATGTCCAGCTTCCCGGCCTCGACCTTGGAAAAGTCCAGAACCTCGTCGATTAAAAGCAGGAGTGTCTCGCCGGAGGTCTCCAGAGCTTCAATATAGGCACTTTGTTCCTTCGTCAGCCGTGTGTCGCGCAAAAGCGCCGCCATTCCGAGGATACCGTTCAACGGGGTGCGGATTTCATGGCTGACCGTTGCCAGAAACCGCGATTTGGCCTCGTTGGAACTTTCAGCCGAATGGCGCGCCGCCAAGAGTTCTTCTTCGATCAGGCGCCGCTCGGTGACATCGCGAAGAACCGTCTGAACGAGCTGGCGGTCGGTAACCGTATCGCGGACCGGAATATCGATCCGTGAGAACCAGCGATCTCCTTGCGCTGTCTCAATGTGGAGGTCCCCGAACCCCATGGCCTCTGACGGTATCGTTCCGTCAGGCTGGACCTGCTGCACAGAACTCTCAGGAACGAGCGGAAGATCCATGGGCTGACCTGGCTCAAGGCTGTGCCCCGGACCAAACACATCCTCCGCGGCAGAGTTTATGTAAGTAACGATACCTTCCTGATCCCGCCGGATGACGACATCACCGAGCGTGCCGAGAATGCTGGCGTGGCGCTCGTCGGACTCGCCAAGCTCCCAAGCCTTGTCCTCCAACTCCTCGCATCGGGCAAGCAGACGCCGGATCTTGTCGTCCTTCAGGTGGTGGGCCTGAACGGAGCGTTGCATGTCATCGGCGAAAAGACGCCAAACCGCCAACCCGCCAGAGAAAAAAGCCAGCCCGACACCAAGGAACTTGTTCATGCCGTCTGAGGTTGCCAGTGCGAAACCGGCAATAAGTCCAACGACAAGAGCACCTGTTGCCAGATGCTGGAGGGCTTTTGACGGAGCTGTCACCGGTATATCGGTCGCCCGCCGTCCCGGCCCAACCTCCGGTCCGTCTGCATCGGTAGCATCGGTTGTTAGATGAGATGTTGCCTGCCCGGTTTCAGGATCGTCCGCACGGGACACCCGGTCCTTTCCGGCATCGGTATCCATGTCCAAAGGTACGGTCTGATTTCGGTGCTGCCCGGCCAAGGTCCCAACTCTCTACAAGCCCCAATTGGGTGCAGAGTGATGCAAAACCTTTGAAAAAACGTTTCATTGTTAAGAATACGGAGGAGGAAAACCACGATGTTTTATATTGCATACATTGTTGATGTTCGTGACGCGGCCGTATCTTGGAACTGTTTGCTTTCAGGGCCAGCGGTCAAATGCAGTCAATGTCCGGAAACGCCATTAAATATGCTGTCCGGTCCTGTTGGCTGCCCATCATGAAGCTCAACCAGCTTTCGCGCTCGTGATTGATGAGCGCCAGTTCCCAAACACAACCGGTGACATGGCGGCGCATCTGGGGGATTGGATCAACGCCGTTTTTGTGTCTGCGAACCACCTCCTGGCACAGCACGCAGCCTTCGACCCACCAATTGATGGAGATTGTTGTGCCGTCCGACCCAAAGTGAAGGATGACAAATCCCGTGACCTCAGGTGTTTCTGGGTTGAACAGGTTTTTGATATGCGTTTCGAGAAGCTCGGAGGCGTCGGCAAGATCGGGATTTGAGGGGGCCGTTTGCCCGGCGCTCAGAATATAGAGTTTGAAATTCCCGCATTGAAATGCGCGGACGCCGGAGTTCTTCAGATGCCGTGGAGCGTATATGGTGTGGCCGGGTTCCATTGGCAGTCCTGCTGTGTCAAGCTAACCCCCGGGTTATATCACGGACCCGTCGAACTCTGGGACAAGGCAGGTGAGAAACGCGCAGCCTGACGTGGAAACTGAAAGCAGTCACTTTGAACGTATCATCCATCGCTTCGAGATCGTGCCCCTTAGCAAGCGATGGATGACACACAGTCTTCGCGACGTTCTTAGCGCACGTCCAGGAAGCCGATGATCTTCCGAACATCCTTGAGAACAGGCTCCGCAATCGCGGAAGCCTTCTCGGCACCGGTCTTCAAAATGGCATCGATCTCACCCGGCTCTGCCGTCAACCGGCGCATTTCGTCGGTCATCGGCGCCAGTTTGTCCACGGCAAGATCCGACAAGGCGGGTTTGAAGACAGAGAATTGCTGTCCGCCGTATTCACCCAGGATGTCCTGTTTGGTCTTGCCTGACAGGGCGGCATATATCCCGACCAGATTGTCCGCTTCCGGCCGGCCTTCCAGGCCGTCAGTCTCGCTTGGAAGGGCGTCCGGATCTGTCTTCGCCTTCCTGATTTTCTTGGCGATCGTGTCGGCATCGTCTTTCAGGTTGATCCGCGACAGATCGGAGGCATCCGACTTCGACATTTTCTTTGTGCCGTCCCGCAAGGACATGATCCGCGTCGCAGGACCCGCGATCATGGGCTCGGTCAGCGGAAAGTAGAGTTCCTCCGGCAATTCAGGAGATGGGGTCGGGTTCGGAACGCCAACACCCAGTTCCTTAATGCGGTCTGCAAAGTCGTTGTTGAACTTCGCGGCAATGTCGCGAGTCAACTCCAGATGTTGCTTTTGATCATCGCCGACAGGGACATGGGTCGCCCGGTAAGCAAGGATATCCGCGGCCATCAGGTTCGGATAGGCGAACAGGCCAACCGAAGCGTTTTCCTTGTTCTTCCCGGCCTTTTCCTTGAACTGGGTCATCCGGTTCAACCAGCCCATCCGGGCAACGCAGTTGAAGATCCAGGCCAGTTCGGTATGCTCGCGCACCTGGGATTGGTTGAAGATGATCGACTTCGCAGGATCAATTCCAGCGGCCAAATAGGCAGCGGTGACCTCGCGCGTTGCATTCACAAGTTCGGCCCGGTCGGGGAACCCGGCGGTAATGGCATGGGAATCCACAACACAGAAAATCGTCGGCATCTGGTCCTGCAGGGGAACCCAGCGCGAGACCGCGCCCAGATAGTTGCCGAGATGGAGATTGCCTGTTGGCTGAACGCCTGAGAACACACGGGGCTGGAACGCCGTCATAATTGATCCCTTATTGGTGCGGCCGGTTGGAAGGGCGCGTTGAAGTGTTTGGGCGCGCCGGGTGTAAAACCGCCAAGCTTGTGTTGCAAGCCGTCAATCACCTTGTCCGGTTGTTTCAGGGTGAGGTGTTGCGCCGCTTCAACGATTTTAGGTGGGAGACAAGATCACTACCGCCGCTGAGCTGAACACAAATCGCAAATACCGCCATTCCAGCCAGAACAAGCACGGCCAGTGCCCCAAACCTCGTCAGCTGCCCGCCGCCGTTGAAAAAGGGTTCCAGAACGCCCGCAAGACCGTAGATGGCCATACCCATGAGGAGGCTGGATCCGAGAACCAGTGCCAGTTTTCGAACGACTGTTGGGTCCACTACAAAGTGACCGCGCCGCCAAAGAACAAGTCCCAGCAGGGCGGTATTGACCCATCCGGCAATTGTCGTTGCGAGCGCGATGCCGACATGCTGCAGGACCGGAAAAAGGGCGAGCGAAAGGACAACATTAACGACCATTCCAGCCGCAGCGAACTGCATCGGGGTTTTGGTATCTTCGCGGGCAAAATACCCTGGTGAGAACACCTTGTTGAGGACAAAGGCAGGCAGGCCGACTGCGAAGGCGGCAAGAGCTGCCGCTGTCCCGTTGACGGCTTCCGCGTCAAATTCCCCGCGTTCAAACAGCACGGAGACGATTTCGCCGGGAACAACCACCAGTGCGACGGCGGCCGGCAGCGTTAAAACGAGCGAAAATTCCAGCGAGCGGTTCAAAGTGTGCTGATAGGCCTTGTGCTCCCCGGCTCTCAGCTGGCGGGTCAGGCTCGGCAGCAGCACGACACCAATAGCGATACCGATCACCCCAAGCGGCAACTGATACAGCCGGTCGGCGTAGTAAAGAAGGGCGTTGGCCCCGTCCTGCACGGAGGCAATGGCGGTCCCGACAACGATGTTGATCTGCGTGATCCCGCCGGCAATGACGCCGGGAATGCCGAGGACCACAAGCCGCTTGACGGACGGCGTATAGCGCGGCCACCGGAACCGGAGGGGAAATCCCAGGCGTTTCAGGTCGAAAACAACGACGGCCAGCTGCACGACACCGCTAATCGATACGCCAATGCTGAGGATGACGCCAAGCTGCTGGTCACCGTCAACGCCCAGCAGCAAAACGGTGCCAAGAACACCACACATCACGACATTGAGCATGACCGGCGCGATCGCAGCCGCCGCGAACCGGTGATAGGTGTTCAATATGCCGCCAATAAAGGCGAGCATCGACATGAAGGTAAGATAGGGAAAGGCGATCCGCGCCATAGTGACCGTGAGGTCGAACTTGTCCGGATCGGCCGAATAGCCATAGGCCAGACCCAAAACCACAAACGGCATGAGAATCTGGGCCACAGCTGTCAGAATGAGAAGGACAAACAAGAGCGCCGAACCGACTTCGGACGCCAGTTGCCGTGCCGCCTTGTCTCCGCCTTCCTCCACCGCCCGGCCGAACAGCGGAATAAACGCTGAGTTGAAGGCGCCTTCTGCAAACAGCCGCCGGAAGAGGTTCGGCAGACGGAAGGCGACGGCGAACGCATCTGCAACGGGCCCGGCACCGACAGCTGCCGCAAGTAGAATATCGCGGGCAAAACCAAGAAGGCGGCTCAAAAGGGTTGCGCCGCCGACAGTTGCGAAATTGCGGACCAGATTCACGTCCGGTAGACTCCCAAGAAGATGCCGGTCACGAAGCCTGGCGTTGGATTTTGCGCGCGACTGGCGCTGCCGGATCAAGCTCGATCTGGCCATCAACGGCGTTGGCGAGCCGCTCACGGATAATGTCCTGCCGCCCGATATTGGCGATCTTCTGACCCGTGAGATCCGTCACATAAAACACGTCGACCACCTTCTCGCCGAAGGTTGAGATATGCGCCGAGCCGATGTTGAGATTGAGCGTGGCGATAGAACGGGTGAGGTCATAAAGCAGCCCGGGGCGATCCAGACCGGAAATCTCAAGAACCGTGTAATCCTCTGACAAGGCGTTGTTCAGAAGAACGTCTGTGGCCACCTTGAAGGCTTTCATCCGGCCCTTCATGGCATTCTTCTTGGAAACAGGTTCGGGCAAAGTGGTGTCCCCGCGAAGCGCCTCTTCAATAAGCGTTGTGATCCGCTCGCCGCGCCGCCGTTCATCTTCATCATCGGGGAGTTCGCGGCCGATGAAAATCGTGTCGAGTGCAAATCCGTCCGTCGTGGTGTCGATCTGCGCATCCACGATGTTGGCACCGGTCGAGTAACAGGCCCCTGCAATGGTCGACAAGAGCCGGGGATGGTCGGGCGCCATGATCGTGAGTTCGGTTACACCCTCGAATGCACGGGGCGTGATCTGAAAAGACAGGCGGCCACCTTCCTGATCGTTCTGGTGCAGCAACTCCGCATGGGCCAGCAGCCTATCGGGCTCAGTACGCAGCCAATAGGCGGGATAGTGCCGGTTCATGTAGTCCGACCTAGCCTTTTCCGGCCAATGCGCGAGTTTCCCGCCAAGATCTTCCTTGGCAAGCGCAATCGTCCTTTGATGCGACAGTTTGGTATGCCCGCCTGTCAGTTGCGGCTCGGTCGCGTAATAAAGTGTGCGCAGAAGCTGGCCCTTCCAGCCATTGAACACGCCCGGACCGACCGCCCGGATATCAGCAACGGTGAGGATCAGAAGCAGTTTCAACCGTTCGAGTGATTGTACGATATGAGCAAAATCTGTGATGGTTTTTGGGTCGGACAAGTCGCGTGACTGAGCGATCGTGCTCATTTCGAGATGTTTTTCAATGAGCCAGGCAACCGTCTCCGTTTCGGCATCGGTAAGACCAAAGCGGGGACACAGTTTGCGGGCAACTCTCGCCCCTCCAATCGAGTGATCCTCGGGGCGGCCCTTTGCAATGTCATGAAGAAACATGGCAACGAACAGGACTTTACGGTTCTGAAGGGTAAGGATGAGATCCGTCGCCAGCGGATGATCATCGCCGGAATCGCCGCGTTCGATTTCGGCAAGCACACCGATGGACCGGATCAGATGCTCGTCGACGGTGTAGTGGTGATACATATTGAACTGCATCATCGCCACCACCTTGCCGAATTCGGGAACAAAGCGGCCTAGAACGCCGGTTTCGTTCATCTTGCGCAAATTCGTTTCAGGTGAATTGCGGGATGTCAGTACCGACAAAAACAGGCGGTTCGCTTCCGGATCGTTGCGCAGCGCCGGATCGATCAGCTTCAGGGAATGCCGGATCAATCGTGTCAGACGCGGATGCAGCCGGTAGTCATGTTTATCCGCGATCTGGAAAACCCGCAGGATGTTAGCCGGATCGTTTTCGAAAATCTGATCGCTTGTAACATTAAGGCGGTTGTTCTCGACCACAAAGCCCGTGGCCCCTTTGACGGGCTGGATGTTGGCAGCGCCCCGCCCTGTGCGAAGACGGCGCATGATTCCGGAAAACCCGCGGTCGCGGGGGTCCTTCACATGCTCTTCTTCCAGTGCGGCGCAGATGATCCGGGTCAGGTCCCCGACGTCTTTTGCGACCAGGAAGTAGTGCTTCATGAAGCGCTCAACATCCTTCATGCCGGGATGCTGCGTATAGCCGAGACGTATGGCGATCTCGCGTTGCACGTCAAAGGACAGGCGTTCTTCCGGCCGCCCGGTCAAAAAATGGAGATGGCAGCGGACAGCCCACAAG
This sequence comes from Roseibium denhamense, assembly GCF_009711415.1. GTDB lineage: Bacteria > Pseudomonadota > Alphaproteobacteria > Rhizobiales > Stappiaceae > Roseibium > Roseibium denhamense. The sequence goes on along the minus strand of NZ_SMLZ01000078.1, from coordinate 5,956 downwards.
AAGTCGTCCGATTTCTTAAAACGCGCATACTCAGAACGCGTTAGCACGCCTTTCTTGACCAGGTCCGACTGTCTTGCGACCCGGTAATGATACTTCGCAATCCAGAAGAGCGTGTTGAGGTCCCGAAGTCCTCCTTTGCCTTCCTTGATGTTGGGTTCCACAAGGTAGCGGGACGCCCCTTGGCGCTGGTGCCGTTCGTCCCGCTCCTTGAGCTTGGCCGCAATGAATTCGGAACTTGTTCCCTCCACGACTTCCGAACCGTAGCGGCTGATGAGTTCATCGAAAAGCGGCTGGTCGCCCCAGATAAAGCGTGCCTCGAGGATGGCCGTCCGGATGGTCATATCCGCCTTTGCAAGACGGATACACTCGTCAATATTGCGCGTGGCATGGCCGACCTTGAAGCCGAGATCCCAGAGCATGTAGAGGATGTATTCAACGACCTGCTCGCCCCAGGGGGTCTGCTTGTAAGGCAGGATAAAGAGAAGATCGATATCTGAGCCCGGCGCAAGCGTGCCACGGCCATAGCCGCCAACGGCCGAAACGGCCATGCGCTCGGCAGCCGAGGGGTTTTTGATCCGGTACACGTGGTACAGGGCAAAATCGTAAATCACCCGGATCAGTTCGTCTTGAACCAGCGACAGCCGGCTGGCGCATAACAGGCCGCCGCCATCTTCGTTCAGTTTCGCCTCGATCAGGTCCCGGCTTTTTTTGACTGCGGATTTGAGTATGCCCAAAACAGACGCGCGAATCTGGAAGTCCGAGCCATCGCCATCGGAATTCACGGTCAATGCGGTGAGCTGCTTGCGCAGGTCATCGGCATCAAAAAACGCGTTCAACTCGTCTTGGGACAGTTTCATGTGGCATCCAGGTCCAGATTGGCAATTCGTGCAAGCGGCCTTACGCAGGATATATCAGGTTTCAAAACAAATAATTGCAGTTTCATGCCCCGCAAGGGTGGGCCGGATCGCCGGGCAGCGTCAGATATCGTCCTTGGCGGCGGCAACACGAAGCTGGTGGAGAAGGTGGGCCAGCGATTGTTCTGACAGACCGCCGATCTTCAGGGCGAGCTGGTTGGCAAGCTCCGTTGCCTTCGGGTCCATGCCGGCCGTGTCGATGGTCACGCGGGGGTCGGACAGTTCCGCCAAACGCTGGATTTCTTCGGCCTCGTCCCAGATCACGTTGAAATATGTAATGATCCGTTGCACTAGGAACCACGTCGGTTTACCGCGCTTTCCGTGTTCGAGCGCGGATAGATAGGCGCTGGACACCGATAGAGCGGCCGCCATTTCCTTCAGCGAAACGCCACGCTTGACCCTGAGTTCCCGGATTTTCGCGCCAAGAGGTGTCACGGTTCTACCTTCTCTTCCGGATCCTGACATAAAGCGCGCCAGAGCCGCCGTGGCTTTGATGCGCTTCCTCATATCCCAATACAATCGGCCGCAGGTCCGGCATCGCAAGCCACTGCGGCACCATTCTGCGCAAAACCCCCCGCTCGTCCATATACGCCCGCTCAGGACCACCGCCCTTGCCGGTTATGACAAGCACGATCTTGTCGCCGCGGGCTTGAGCCCGATGCAGAAAAGCCCGCAAACGGTCATGAGCCTGATGCTGTGTTAGCCCGTGTAAGTCAATGCGCCCATCAATGGCCTTCACGCCGCGAACGAGTTTTTTCCGGTAACGGTGTTCAAGCTTATGAAGCGGGGGGGGAGGTGCCGGTTTTGCCGGAGCCGGCGGTGTAATTGCGGTTGCGGTTTTGGCCGGCTTGCCCGCCTGGGCCGGAAGCTTGTCGATTTGTTCTTCAAGCTCGGACTTCAACGTCTTCATGCGGTCCGGATCAAGGGGCGTCAGCGTCTTCGCGACCTTTCCCCAAAGTTCCTTGTCTTCCGGCGAAAGTGCGCCCTTTTTCCCTCTCCGCGCCATCTTGTCAGTAAGGCGTCCGGATGGCGTCTGGATTGGGCAGAAGGATCGTGAAGGCCGCCTCGTGCCGGATGTCGCCCGCGATCTCTCCGGCCCGGTCTCCGGACCCAATGAAGATATCCCCGCGCGCGTGCCCTTTGATGGCAGAGCCTGTGTCATCTGCGGTCATGAGGCGTTGAAAGGAGGCTGATGGTCTGTCCGGGTCTGAAAACGCGGCGGTCACATAGACCAGAGAGCCATAGGAGAGAAACCGTGTATCGACAGCGAGGCTGCGGCCGGCAACTAGCGGCAGGGATGCGCCGCCAACCGGACCAAGCTCTGGGCGGGTATCGGTTACTTCGCGAAAAAAGATGAAGGACCGGTTTTCCATGAACAGCGGATCCCGTTCGTGCGGATTGTCCGCAAGCCACTGGCGCAGGCCGGACATGGTGAAGTCTTCCGGCGTTCCCAGCCCGCGTTCGACCAGCAGCCGGCCGATCCCGGTATATGGATGACCGGTTTTGCCCGCGTAACCGACGCGCATGACGCCGCCATCGTTCAAGCGCAGGCGTGCTGACCCCTGGATGTGAATGAAAAAGGCATCAACCGGATCGGCCAGCCAGACCAGCTCCAGATTTTCACCGTCCAGAGCGCCCTCCATGATCGCCGCGCGATCCGGCAATTCCGTCAGTTTTCCGTTCAACCGCCGGCCATGGCTGATGTCGCCCGGCCATCCCTTGGGCCGATTGGAGCGTGTGACCGCTTCAAGGCCCGGCGGTTTGCGGTAAAGCGGATGGGAAAATGTGTCTGACCGTGTGCGGGAAGCTGCGACTTCCGGCTCGTAGTAGCCGGTCACAAAACCGCGCGCATCAACGCGTGACGGGATGAAATAGGTTTCAAAAAACTGCTGGGCTTTGCCCGGGCCGTTTACGTCGACATCAGAGGCTATTTTGCATAGGCGCCGAACATCCGCAGCTGCCAGGTTAGAGGCTTCCCAAGCCTTGGTAAGGGACTTGGGTCTTTCACAAAAGCGCATGAATGCGGACAGCGCATGGTGATGGGCGTCTTTGTTCCAGCCCTCAAGGCTTGCGAATGATGTCCCGGTGCGGCTGGTGTCAGGAGGCGGCGACTTTGCCATCACGCTGCTCGTTCCCGTAAACAAAAGCGGCGCAGCAATTGCTGCGCCTCTTAATAACCAGGCAGCCCACGAGGCATGGCCCCGCCCTGGCCGCAAGATGCCCAAGGCCATCACACTTACTCAGCTGATTCGGTCGCGACCAGTTTCCAGTTCGGATCTCGCGATCCCGTGTCCCGGGCAAAGGTCCAGATATCGATCACCTCGGTCACCTTGGACGGGTCGCCGTCGACCACTTCACCGCCCTTGTCGCGTGTCACGGAAATCAGCTGGCTGTGTATCTTGACCGTCACCTGGGCGATGGAGTCTTTCAGCGCAGCTTCGACAATTTCGGCCTTGTCGATGCCGACAAACGTCGATTCGATGGTTTCGCCGCGCTTTTCGCGATCTTCGATCGCCGCGACAAACCCCTCATAGACATCTTTGGATAGCAGGTTCTTCAAAGCTTTCTTATCGCCATCGGCGAAGGCCATCACGATCATCTCGTAGGCCGCCTGAGCGCCTTGCAAGAAAGGTTCCGGTTCAAAGCTCCGGTCGACGGACAGTATCTGCTTGAGAGCGCCATTCAGCGCTGACCCTGCGGGCGCCACCTTGTCGATCACAACATCGCCATCGTCGCCACGATCCATGCTGCCCATGCCCGTGGACTGCTCCGAAGATGATCCGGGAAGCGGGATAACATTGTCGTCCGGCTTGGATGTGTCGTTCGGCTGCTCCGGCTTTGTATACGGATCGAATGGCGGCCGCTCATTGCCCGTGCGTTTGCCCAGCACGGATCTCAGCCTGAATAAGATGAAGACTGCCAATCCCATAAGAAGGAGGTTCAAGGGGTCAAAAATTTCATTCATTTTCTGTTCCGGCTACCCTTTAATGGCAATCAAGCCCGCTTTGTTGCCCTGGCGAACGATTAGGCCGCCCGCGTGTCTCTGCTTACCCTATCTAGTGGGTTCTTGAACCAGCATCCAGACCCTTGAGCAAGCAGGAAATGGGAATCGGGCCGATTCCTATGCCGTCTACTCGCTTTTTTGCGACACAATGCCTACCTTAGGGCGAGGATGGGGGCTGAAAAACCAGCCCCAGTGTAACAGACGACGGAGCTCCCGTGGGACTTTATGTTATTGCGGCCATTCTTTTGCTGCCTCTGATTGAAATTGCGGTTTTCATCTGGATTGGCGGAATGATCGGGGTCCTGCCGACCATTCTGCTGACCGTGATCACGGCCCTGGCCGGAACGATTATGCTGCGGCAACAGGGTCTGTCTCTGGTGACGCGCATGCAGAGCGAGTTGAATGCGGGCCGCACCCCTGAGAATGAAGTCATGCAGGGCGCCATGATCGTTTTGGCGAGTATTTTCCTGTTAATTCCGGGATTTGTCACCGACGCTATCGGCCTGTTGTTGTTCATTCCACCCGTTCGTCAGGCGCTGGTCCGGTTCATCATTTCGCGCTCAAACGTTATCATTGTGGATGGCGCGGGGCGCCGCAGGCCGGATGATCATGTGGTGGATCTCGATCAGAATGACTGGGCTGAAAAGGATTCCCCTTCAGGACCGGCCGGATCCGGGCAGCCGAAGATCAGCCCCTGGTCCGATGAGCGTGACGGCAAACCGTCCTGATTGTATCTTTGCCGAGTGCCGCTCGTCACGAAGTCGTGACGGCACGTGTATGCGTTGTTTTTACCATTATTGGTAACTATGCCGAGATTAAACCACGTGACCAAGCGAAGGGGCGCAAGCCTGTATGACCACAAGCCGCATAGATTGGGTCGATACGGCAAAGGGCATCTGCATCGTCTTTGTCGTGATGATGCATGCTGTGCTGGGCGTGGAAGCTGCGGCCGGACAAACCGGCTGGATGCATGCGATTGTCGCCTTTGCAGCTCCCTTCCGCATGCCCGACTTCTTCCTGATTTCCGGCCTGTTCCTGAGCCTTGTCATCGCCCGCGACTGGAAGCTCTATCTTGACCGCAAGGTCGTTCACTTCGCTTACTTTTATGTGCTCTGGATGACCATCCAGTTCGCCGTTAAAGCGCCCGTCTTTGCAGGCGAGATGGGCTGGACCGGTGCGCTGCAGTTCTATCTGATCAGTTTCGTTCAGCCCTTCGGCACGCTGTGGTTTATCTACATGCTACCGATCTTCTTTGTCGTGACCAAGATCGCGCATGACCGGGGCGTGCCGTGGCAGCTGATGCTGGCGATTGCGGCGGCCTTACAAATCGCATCGATCCACACCAGCTACCTTCTGGTTGATGAGTTCGCGTCCCGCTTTGTCTATTTCTATGCGGGCTACATCTTTGCGCAGCGCATTTTCGTTCTGGCCGACTGGGCCCGGGCACGCATCCCCCTGAGCCTTGGCCTTCTGGCCTTGTGGGCACTCGTCAACGGCGGGCTCGTGTACCTGGGCTGGGCAGCTCTACCGCTTGTGTCCCTCGCCCTGGGAGCCGCCGGGGCCGGTGCTATCGTTCTGACCAGCGCCTTGCTGGTCACCTGGGGGCGGCTTGATTTTCTGCGCGTGTTCGGCGCGCACTCGATCGTGATCTATCTCGCCTTCTTCTTCCCCATGGCTGTCTCCCGCATCGTGCTTTTGAAGCTCGGCGGTCTGGACATCGGCACGATCTCCCTGATCGTCACCATCACCGCCGTGGTCAGCCCGATGATCCTTTACTGGATGATCCAAAAAACCGGCTTCGGCGGGTTCCTCTTCAAACGGCCGCACTGGGCGTATCTGGAAGGAACGTTTGGGCGAAAACGAGCGGCGCAGGCGGCGGAGTGACACTATGAGCGACGTTTCGTGGTTGTTTTTCGCGCTGTTAAGCTGGGTGTTGGCTCAAAGTATAGCGATAGGGGGATTTATTGGAATTGAGACAGTAGTAGTTATCATGTTTTTAGGACCACGCTTCGGATTCTGGTGGGTTCTCGGAATTGCA
>NZ_SMLZ01000114.1:61701-249522 GCF_009711415.1 Roseibium denhamense | reverse complement strand
TTCCTCGGTTCTTTACCTTTAAAACGGCAGATATGATGCAAAATACGGTTCGGTATATTTGATGTCCGAGTAGCCGCCTGTGGTGAGATCCTAGCGATATCTCATCCGGCATGGCTTGCCGGGCCGCATCGGTCCACATGTGCAATGAGTGTGGAGAGCGAGGCGGGAAGTATGCCGGTGGTCTGGTTCTGCCGCTTGCGCGCAGCAGAGACTGGCCGGAAAGAAAAAATCTCGTGCTTGAGCTTCGGCGGAGGGCACGGCGTTGAAACAAAATCGCGCACTAAAGCGCTTTGCGGAAGATAGGCCGCCTCACCGGCCGAAATTCCGTTTAACAGGTCGCCCCATCACCACGCCAAAGGAGTACCGAATATGGCGAGTGTATCAGACAGCACATCTTCACAAGCCGCTTACAGCGCAGCCAATGTGCGCAGTGAACTGGCTACGAATGCTGTTCGGGATCAAAACGAACAGGAACGGCAGGTTGCTGAACGTTTGGAAGAATCAGAAGCGACTGACCAGCAGGACCGCCGCGATCAGCGCCAAATTCCTGGTCTCGGAGAGGCCGTGGACATCACGGTTTAACGGACGGGGTGCGGGGACCTCAACCAAAGTACCCCCGCTCCTGACAGCCTAAAGAACAGAATCAATGAGTGCTTTCGCCTCGTGGGATGCCCATTCCGCGGGGCCATACATCGTTCCAATCTCACACCCTTCAGGGCTTATGAGTATGGTCGTCGGCAGGCCGGTAGCCCTTGCGACCCGCTGCAGATCCTTGAGCAGCCCGTTTGAGCTGTCCTGGAAGAACGCCAGAGTGTCGACGTTAATCTCGTCCAGGAAATCCTTCGGCTTTGCGGGGCCGCCGCGATCTAGGCTAACGGCCACGACCTCGAACTGGTCGCCTCCCATGTCCTGTTGCAGCTGATCCAGAGCGGGCATTTCCTTCCGGCAAGGCGCGCACCAGGTGGCCCAGAGGTTCAAGAGCACCGTCTTGTCCTTGAAGTCGGCCATTGTGACGGTTTCGCCCTTGTCATTCTTGAACGTCAGATGCGTCAAATCCAGTGGTGCACTCGCAGGCAGGAATGCGGCGACTTCACCTGTTGCAAATGGCTTGGCTTTTCCAGCCGATTGCAACGCGGCAGGACAGCTTTGAGCCGTTGTTATGTTGCCATCAGGTCCAGCGATCACGTATAGAGCCGCCAGAGCGGCCAATGCGCCTGCGATCCCTGCGGCAACTATGTTGCGTTTGGATCGGGATACGGGTTCTTCTGGCTTCGTCATTCGTTCACACCCCGTTCGGGGCGCCTTCTAAGGGACAGGATATGAGCAATCGTATGTGGGGAGGCCGGTTTGCCGAGGGACCGGACGCCATCATGGAGGAAATCAATGCCTCCATCGACTACGACAAGAAGCTATATAAGCAAGACATTGATGGCTCGAAAGCCCATGTACGTATGCTCGCGGAAAAGGACATCGTGACGCGGGACGATGCCGATAAGATCGTTCAAGGTCTAGACACAATCCTGTCAGAAATCGAAAGCGGCGAATTCAAGTTTTCCCGGGCCCTGGAAGATATTCATATGAATGTTGAGGCCCGGCTTGCAGAGCTTATCGGCCCGGCAGCCGGACGATTGCATACAGCCCGCTCGCGCAATGATCAGGTTGCCACGGATTTCCGGCTTTGGGTCCGCGATACACTGGACACGCTGGACGATCAGCTGACGGAGCTCATGCAGGTTCTGGCTGCAAAGGCGGAAGACCATGCATCGGTTGTGATGCCGGGCTTTACCCATCTTCAGTCCGCGCAACCGGTCACTTTTGGGCACCATCTCCTGGCTTACGTGGAAATGTTTGCAAGGGACCGCGGGCGGGTCCGCGATGCCCGCAAACGCATGAACGAATGTCCACTCGGCGCAGCAGCGCTTGCCGGAACGTCCTTTCCGATCGACCGCAAGATGACCGCCGAGGCCCTCGGCTTTGAACGTCCAACGGCGAATTCTCTCGATGCCGTGTCCGACCGGGATTTTGTGATTGAGGCTCTTGCCGCCGCATCCTTGACGGCAATGCACCTGTCCCGGCTTGCTGAGGAAATCGTGATCTGGTGCTCTGCCCAGTTCGGTTTCGTCAAATTGTCGGATAAATTTTCAACCGGCTCTTCCATAATGCCGCAGAAGAAAAATCCTGATGCTGCCGAGCTGGTGCGTGCCAAGCCGGGCCGTATCTATGGATCCTTGCAGGCTCTGTTGACCATGATGAAGGGGCTGCCGCTCGCCTATTCCAAGGATATGCAGGAAGACAAGGAACAGGCTTTTGACGGTCTTGCCAGCATATCGCTCGCGCTCGCTGCCATGACAGGAATGATGCGTGATCTGGAGCCAAACACCAAGGCTATGAAGAAAGCCGCTGGTTCGGGCTATTCAACGGCAACGGATTTGGCTGATTGGCTTGTGCGCGTGTTGGGCCTGCCCTTCCGCGATGCGCACCATGTGACCGGCAAAATCGTGGCTTTGGCCGTCGCGCAAGGCATCGAGCTTCACAAGGTCAACTTGACAGCCATGCAAGAGGTCGAGCCACGCATTACGAATGAAGTGTTTTCGGTCCTGTCAGTCGACAAGTCGGTCCGAAGCCGGACCAGTTACGGTGGCACCTCTCCAGTCAATGTCCGGAAACAGGCGCGGCGCTGGCTGAAAGAGCTTTCCAAAAACGCCTGAACCAATCTTCTTCCTGCATGAGCGGGCTTGCTCAAACCGGCCGCTCATGCGAGGAGAAGAAAATCGCATGACCAAACTCCTGAAAAGGGCGACCATGGCAACGACATCCCGGATGAAGGCACTTGTTCTGCTTAGTGTTTGTCTCGGCCTAGCTCTTGGCGGATGCGGGCGCAAGGGTGGTTTGGACACGCCTGGGACAGCCCAGCCTGCCGCAGAAGGGCCTGTCGATCCGGCCGTCGCGCCGAGTCAGCCGCCGCCGCAGGATGATCGCAGCTTTCCTCTCGATTTCCTGATCAAGTAGAAGACTTGCGCGTATAACAATCAGACCATCGACGACGGATAGGGTGTCCTGTGCATCATTTTGATTACAAAAATGGCCGGCTGTTTGCCGAAGGCGTGGCGATTGAGGACATCGCGCGTGAGGTCGGGACCCCCTTCTACATCTATTCGACCGCAACACTGACCCGCCATTACCAGGTGTTTTCATCGGCGTTCAGCGATATTCCTTCGCTGGTCTGTTATGCGATGAAAGCGAATTCCAATCAGGCTGTATTGACCCTTCTGGCGCAGTTTGGCGCGGGCATGGATGTCGTGTCGGAAGGCGAGCTGCGCCGGGCACGGGCAGCGGGCGTCCCGCCGGAAAAGATCGTCTTCTCCGGGGTCGGCAAGACCGAAGCCGAGCAAGCTTATGCGCTGGGCGAGGACATTCTGTGCTTTAACGTTGAGTCTGAGCCTGAGTTGCACCAGCTTTCCCGCGTCGCATCGCAGATGGGAAAGACTGCCCGGGTATCGATGCGCATCAACCCGGACGTTGATGCCAAGACCCATGCGAAAATTGCCACCGGAAAAGCTGAAAACAAGTTTGGTATTCCGTGGCAACGCGCCAAGGCCGTTTATGCGGATGCCGCTACCTTGCCCGGGATCAAGGTGACCGGGATCGACATGCATATCGGGTCACAGATCACGGAACTGGAGCCGTTTGACAATGCATTTGCACGTCTTGGCGGTCTGATCGCGGACTTGCGCGCCGAGGGGCACACAATCGAGCATGTCGATCTTGGCGGCGGGCTTGGTATTCCCTATGTCACGGACAACAATCCGCCGCCCTTGCCGGACGCCTACGCGGCCGTTGTCAAAAAGCATGTCAGCGAACTCGGCTGTACCGTCATGTTTGAACCCGGCCGCATGATCGCAGGCAATGCCGGGCTCCTGGTGACCAAAGTCATTTATGTCAAAGAGGGCGATGCAAAGAACTTCGTGATTGTCGATGGGGCCATGAATGATCTCATCCGTCCGACCCTCTATGAAGCGTTTCACGAAATCCGCCCAGTCCAAGAGCCGGATGAACACGCACCGCGAATCAAGGCCGATGTCGTCGGTCCGGTCTGTGAGACAGGGGACTTCCTCGCGCAGGACAGGGATCTGGCGTCCGTAAAGGCAGGAGACCTGATGGCTGTCTATTCTGCCGGGGCCTATGGTGCGGTCCAGGCCAGCACCTACAACTCGCGGCTTTTGGTCCCGGAAGTGCTGGTAAATCAGGATCAATTCGCCGTGGTCCGGGCGCGGCCGACCTACGAAGACCTGCTGTCGCTCGACCAGATTCCCGAGTGGCTCAACCGTTCGTGACAAGGTGATCATTTAATTAGTTGTTCCGACAGGTTGCCGTATGGGCCGGTTTGCCTCACCTTATAGTGAGGACTTGAAGTCTTGCGGCCGGCTGTGAGGTTACATGCGCCGGTGCGAAGCGGATCCGGAGGTGCTTGTTGAGCCCGAACGACAACATGAAGCCTGAAAAACCGTCTCTTCCCCAAGAAGTCAGCTGGCGTGCGTTGATCGCTGTCCGGCTGGACCGTCTGGCCAGACAAAGCCGCCTTGCTCTTTTCATCGAGCGCCTTTGGCGGGCACTCCTTCCAATAATTGTTGTCGCGGGACTGTTTGCGGGTCTTTCACTCACCGGCCTGTGGCTGGCCCTGCCCGTTTGGGCTGGTCCGATCGGTGTGGTCGTGTTCTTGGCCGCGCTCATCTGGGCAGGACGCGGTTTGTTGGACCTGTCCTGGCCGTCCCGGCACGAAGCCTTGGACAGGATCGAAGCTGGTTCGGGTTACCGGCACCAGCCGTTGTCTACCCTCGATGACGAACTGTCCATTGGGCAGTCGGACCCCTCCAGTCAGGCAATGTGGGCCCTCCACCAACGCCGGATGGCGGAAACGGTGGCGCGTGCGAAATCCAAGGCACCCGATCCGAAAGCCTACCGGCGGGATCCCTGGGCCTTCCGGGTTGTTGCTGCGGGATTGCTTCTGATCGGCATTGCGGCATCTGGTGGCAATTATGGCGACCGGCTGGCATCAGCCTTCCGGAACCCTTTCCAGCCGGTCGATGTCCCAACGCGCCTTGATGCGTGGGTTACCCCGCCGATCTACACGGATGAGCCCCCAATCTATTTGACCGGCGAAAGCGCTCAACTCAGGGATCCGGCTGACCCGATCTCCGTCCCGGAAGGGTCCGTCCTTGTGGTGCGCAGTCAGGGGGCTCCGGACCTTCAGATGACTTTTGCCGTTGCGGAAGAAGGCGAACCGGAGCTTGTGGCGCCTGTGGAAACAGAGGGCGATGTCTCTCCGGAAGCCGCACGCCTGTTACCGGTAGAACGCCGGTTTACGCTGACCACGACTGGCATCGTCGAGCTGCAGAACGGCAATGAACCGATGCAGAGCTATGTCTTTGCCGTTCGTCCCGACAATGCGCCCGAAATCCGGTTGACCGATGATCCCGAGGCTCAGCTCAGTGGTGCTTTGAAATTCTCTTATCTCGTGAACGATGATTACGGTGTTGTGTCCGCCGAGGCGCAAGTGTCCCAGGTGCCTGACACCAACCGGGCCGGCCACGTACCGGAGCCCTTGATCGAGGCACCGCGGTTTCCGCTGTCGCTGCCGCCGCGGGCCGGAACCGCAAAAACCGGCGAGACCATTCGCGATCTCACCTCTCATCCCTGGGCGGGGTCCGATGTAACTCTGACCTTGATTGCCCGCGATCAGGCGGATCAGGAAGGCGTTTCGCCAGCCTATGACATTACGCTGCCCCAGCGCCGTTTTGCCAAGCCTCTGGCCCGCTCCATCGTGGAGCAACGGCGCATATTGGCCATGGACGCCTTGTCGCATTCTCAGGTCATCACAGCTTTTGACGCGCTAATGCTTGCCCCTGAAATGTTCGATTACAAACCACGGGACTATCTCGGCATGCGGTTTGTCTACGGCCATTTGGTTCGGGCGGAAACGCATGAGGATCTGAAAACGCTTCTCCCGCTTCTGTGGGACCTCGCCCTGTCGATTGAAGATGGAGATCTGTCCGCGGCAGAAAGAAAGCTCCGGGAAGCTCAGGAGGCCCTTCGCAAAGCGTTAGAAGAAGGGGCAAGCGACGAAGAAATCGCGGAACTGACGCAGCAGCTGCGCGAGGCCTTGAACGAGTATATGCAGGCGCTTGCCGAACAAATGCGCCAGAACCCCCAAGCCATGCAGCCATTTGACGGCAACCAGCAATCGTTGAACCAGCAGGATTTGAGCGAAATGCTGGACCGGATTGAAGAGCTGGCGCGAACCGGTTCGCGGGACGCGGCCCGGGAGCTGTTGGCGCAGATGCAGCAGATGCTGGAGAACCTGCAAGCCGGGCGGCCGCAGATGATGCCCAATGGCATGAATAGCGAAATGATGGAGATGCTCAACCAGCTTGGTGAGATGATCCAACGGCAGCAGCAGCTGATGGATGAAACCCATCGCTTCAACCAGGATCAGCAGCAAGGCGGCCAGCAACAACAACAGCAGCAACAGCAAGGCCCAGGCCAGCAAATGACCCAGGAGCAGCTGGAGCAGATGCTTCAACAGCTTCAACAAGGCCAGGGTAACCTCGCACAACAGCTTCAGGAGTTGATGGATCAGCTTGGCCAGAACGGTATGGGCGAGAACGAAGCCCTCGGCGAAGCTGGTGAATCCATGGGCCAGGCGGAAGGATCCCTTGGCGAGGGCCAGGGACAGCAGGCCCTAGGACAGCAAGGTGATGCGCTTGACGCCCTCCGCCGGGGTGCGCAGGGGCTGACGGAACAAATGATGGGTCAAGGTGAAGGTCCGGGCGCGCCGAGCGGCATGTCCCAGATGGACGAGGATCCGCTTGGCCGTCCGAGGCGCACTGAAGGGCCGGATTTCAACAACCGTGTGCAGATACCGGATGAGATCGACGTCCAGCGGGCACGCAGAATTCTGGAAGAGTTACGGCGCCGGTTCTCGGATCCGTCGCGCCCGCAACTGGAACTCGACTATCTGGAACGCCTCTTGAAGCGCTATTGAAACAAAAGGCTTCCGCCTACAAAAGAACCCCGCATCAAGCGGGGTTTTTTATTTATGGGGAACGCTGAGTTGTTTCAGGCGTAGCGGCGGCTGTCCTGAGGCTGGATGCCCGAAATCGCGTCCTTGACGGCCTTTCGGATATCGGCCAACGAGAATGGCTTTGTGATGACATCATGCACCAGGTTCTCCAGCCCATTTGCCCGTTCGCGCTGGTCCGCAAAACCCGTCATCAGCAGGATTGGCATTTCCGGGTGGTCGCGGGCTGTATGAAGGGCCAATGCTATCCCGTCCATAATCGGCATCTTGATGTCGGATAGAAGAAGATCGTAGTTGCCTTGTTCACGGCGGAGCGCTTCAACGGCTTCGCCGCCGTCTTCAGCCGAATCGACCGAATGGCCGTCCAGCTCAAGCGCCCGCTTTACGAAGCCGCGCACGGCTTCATCATCTTCCGTAAGAAGAATACGAGCCATTCTTACCCTCCCGTTTTGCCGTCCGTTCCACCGGTATCATCCGGAGCTACGTACCCAATGAAGGGCAACTGCCGCCACGCGTGCCCCATGTCCATACCATATCCGACGACAAACTTATCAGGACAGGCAAACCCCACATAATCCGCAGATATGGCAGCTTTGCGGCGCTCTGGTTTGTCCAGCAATGCAGCAATGCGAACGGATCGCGCGCCTCTACTCGTTAGACGCTCCTTTGCGAAAGCAAGGGTGCGTCCGGATTCAAGGATATCATCGACCAATATTATGTCTCGGCCGTTAACGTCACTTTCGACATCGCGTAAAATGCGAATGTTGTCGGAGCCTTCGGTCCCTGCGCCATAGGATGACAGATGCATGAACTCCATTTCCGGCTGCAGCTCTGCCCTGTGCATCGCGCGTACGAGATCGGCAGCGAAGATGAAGCTGCCTTTCAAAACCGCAACGACCAGAAGGTTTTCTGGCTTTGCTTCGGCAATCTCGCGTGCAAGAGCGTTCACCCTCCGAGAAATCGCGTCTTCGTCGAAAAGGGTGTGAATGTTTGGATTCATGATCACTCTAAAACTACTTGGCGTTGGTTGCGGTCGATGAACCGCACCTGAAGGTCGGAGGCCGCACCGGGTGGATCGGCCAATATGGTACGGAACCTGGTTTCGTCAAAAGCGTTGAGCGTTCTGGTGCGCGGTTCGACCGTCCAGGCATACACTTCCTGCATATCGGCGCTGCGCACCGACAGCCGAACCGCAGGTACAGTGTTTTGCGTATCTAGCAAATTGCGGATTGATCCTTCAACGACCAATACACGTTTTCCTTCTTCAACTTCCGTGAATGTCCGCAGGTTCCGGAACTCCAAGCCCCGCAGGTTCACGTCCATACCGATCATTTGGAAGAGGCTTGCAAGATCCGGTGACTGCTTGACGAGATCATTGCGCATGAAAATGAGAAGAGCGCAGAGCGCGACGGCTGTCCCGAACAGCACCACGCCGCCGATCCGGCGGAAGTTCCGCCGGAAGATCCAATTCAGGACTGCGCCGATATGGTTGCGCCGGAACTTATCCGGGTTCACAGTGATCTTGGGCCGCTTCGCCAGGGTCTCGATATCGGCTTTGGATGGATCTTTCGGCTTTTCATCTTCCGCTAGATCGGATGCGAACTTACCCGTATCTACATCCGAGTTGGCTGGCGGTGGCTTGAAGTCTCCGATCTCTTCCTCGGCGCTGGCTTCGCTGGCGCTGTCTGGATCGTCACGCGAATCATCTTCAGAATCGGCTGCCCAATCGGCTTCGTCTTTTTCGGTATCCTCTTTTGGAGACGATGCGGGGGCGTCATCCACATCTTTACCGGCGGCCAGGGACGCTTCTTTTTCCGGCTTGGGTGAGACGAACCAGCGGTTTCCGCATTTGGCGCATTTTACACTCCGGCCTTCCGGGCCAAGAGCTTCCGCTTTGATCTCGTAAGATGTTCCGCAATCCGGACATTTGATCTTCATCGCCGAAGACCCCTCGCCATAGCTAGCTTATGAAGTGGCACTGTAACCGATAGGCTCGCAAAACGGCACGGAATATCGGACAAGGGCCCATATTTCCGAGGATGGGCTTCTCTGTCCCTACTGGACATTTATATGATTAATGCAGCGTTAACGGCCAGCCTATAGCGTCCCGGGCATCAAAAGGAGCAACGGTGTGATCCGATTTGAAAATGTGGGGCTGCGATATGGAATGGGTCCGGAGATCCTCCAGGATCTGACGTTTCAGATTGAACCGCAGTCCTTTCAGTTTCTGACCGGCCCGTCAGGTGCTGGCAAAACAAGCCTCATCAGGCTGCTGTTCATGTCCCTGCGGCCAACACGCGGTCTGATTAAGGTTTTTGACCGGGACCTCAGTGTTATTGGAAAACAAGAGTTACCGAAGTTGAGGCGTAAAATCGGTGTTGTGTTTCAGGACTTCCGCCTGCTCGACCATTTAACGACCTACGAGAATGTTGCCCTTCCTCTGCGCGTTGCCGGAAAGGATGAGGCCGACTACCGGTCTGATGTTGTCGATCTTTTGAAGTGGGTTGGGCTTGGGGATCGGATGCATGTCCTGCCCCCGGTTCTGTCCGGTGGTGAAAAGCAGCGCGCAGCCATCGCGCGCGCGCTCATTACCCGGCCCGAAATCCTGCTTGCCGATGAACCGACCGGCAACGTGGACCCGCCGCTCGCCCGCCGCCTGTTGCGTCTGTTTATCGAATTGAACAAACTTGGCACCTCGGTGATCATTGCCACGCACGACATCGCGTTGCTCGAACAGGTCGACGCGCGCCGCATGGTGCTGGCCGATGGCCGCCTTTCCATATTTGACTAGGCTCATTCATGGCGAAGTCCGAGACAAAAAAACAAAGAAACTCCGGAACTTCAAAAGTCCGCCCGCCTAAGCGCGGTGATCGTGCGTCCGGTGCCAAGCGGAAAATTCCCGCCGCCCAAAAAGCCAAGGCCCCATTGCCGGACGACAAGTTGCGGCCCGCTGCCGCAATCGTTCCGCCGCAATCGGTTGCCGGCCGGTCGTTGACCCTGGTTGTTGCAATCATGAGCTTTCTGGCGTGTCTGACGGTTGGCGCGGTTTCCGTTGTCTGGGACGCGGCTGACGCTTGGCAAAACGATTTGGTTCGGGAGGTCACGATCCAGATCCGGCCGACGGAAGGGGTCAACATGCTCCTTGAGATCGACAAGGCCGTTGCTCTGGCCCAGGAGTTTCCGGGGATCGGATCGGTGCGGGCGTTGTCGGATGCGGAAACCAAAGCCTTGCTGCAGCCCTGGCTCGGGGACGGTCTGCAATTGGACGGATTACCGGTTCCCCGCCTGATCCAAATCACGATTTCCGATCCCGAGCAGTTGAACCTGTCCCAGCTGCGGACACAGGTGACGCAGGAGATCTCGGGAGCGAGCCTGGATGATCATTCGGTCTGGACGTCGCGGTTGTCGGCCATGGCCGGCGCGGTTGTGCTGGGTGGCTTCGGCCTGCTCGTTCTTGTCCTTGGCTCCATGGTGCTCAGCGTTGTGTTTGCAACGCAAGCGGCCATGGCCGGTAACAAGGATGTGGTCTCGGTGCTGCATTTTGTTGGCGCGGAAGACACGTTTATCGCACGTGAGTTCCAAAGGCACTTTCTGGTTCTTGGCCTGAAGGGCGGCGTCGCCGGTGGGTTCACTGCGGGCCTTTCTTTCCTCGTCCTGGATATGTTGACCCGTCAGGGCTCCGGCCAGGCGGGGGCCGACCAAGTGTCGTCGATGTTCGGGACGGTATCGGTCAGCCTGCCCGGTTACTTTGGCGTGGTCGGTGTCATTTTCCTTGTTGCGATCCTGACTGCCCTAACGTCAGGACTTGCGGTCAAGGCGCATCTTGCCAAGGTTGATTGATTTTTCTCGCCAATGCCGCGAAATTGGCCGAATCACCTATCATGGTTTTCCAATGACGAATGCAGACACGGCAATTGAACAGGGGTTGGAGGCTGGCCGCACTTTACCGCCAGAAAGCTCCTCCAATGTGTCTGCTGGAACCGTTCCAAACGGCCCGTCATTCGCACCCAAAGCAAAACGCCGTTTTGGCCTGCGTGTTGCCCTTATTGCCGGCCTTACGGCATTAGCTGCCGGATCTGCGGTCGAATTCACAAGATTTGCTCAGTCGGTGGCCGGGACAGCGGCGCCTTCCGAAGCGACTGCGGATGCGATCGTTGTCTTGACAGGAGGCCAAGCGCGGGTCGCGCAAGGTGTCCGCCTGATGGAGCAGGGGCATGGGTCGCGGCTGCTGATTTCAGGCGTTCATCCTGGAACGACCCGCAAACAGCTGGCTGTCGTTACCGAATCCGATATGCCGCTTGAAGAAACAACGGTCGACCTCGACCGGACAGCTTTGAACACCGCTGGAAATGCAACCGAAACGGCGGCCTGGGTCAAAAAGAATGGCTTTAAGTCGTTGCTGGTCGTCACAAGCGCCTATCATATGCCGCGGGCAACCGCCGAGCTGTCAATCGCTCTGCCCGATGTTGATCTTATTGGCTATCCCGTCATTACCGAGCATCTTCAATTAAAGAACTGGTACCGCGAACCTGCGACCTTCCGCCTTCTCATGCGTGAATATGTGAAGTATATCGTCGCTCGACTGCGGATCGCCATCCAGGGCCTCGGCTGAACAGCCTGTCCGGCCTTGTAGGGCACCATCCGCCCGACCTTTCGTTCGAAGTCTGCAAGGTGCCATGCTTTTTCTCCGGTCGACCGTTTTTCAGGTCCTGTTCTATTCGGTAACGCTCATTCAGATGCTTCTCTTTTCGCCAGCAATGCTGCTGCCGCGGAAATGGGGCTGGTGGATCGTACCCGTCTGGTCGAAGACACTGCTCGGCTTGATGCGCCTCATAGTGGGTCTGAAGGTCGAGATCCGGGGACGGGAAAACTTGCCGGCCGGTGGCTTCATTGCCGCAATGAAACATCAATCGGCATGGGAAACGGTAACGCTGATCCCGCTGTTTTCATCGCCGACATTCATCTTGAAGCGGGAGCTCCGCTGGATCCCCATTTTTGGCTGGTATACGGCCAAGTACAAGCAGATACCGATCAATCGTGGAAAACGGTCGGAAGCGCTCGCGGCGATGATTGAGGCCGCGAAAGAGGCAATCGCAGAGAAACGCCAGATCATGATCTTTCCCGAGGGCACCCGGCGGCCTGCGGGCGCCGAGCCGAAATACAAGTTTGGGATCGCCCACTTGTACCGGGACTTGAAATGCCCTGTGGTTCCGATTGCCCACAATGCCGGCCTTTACTGGCCAAGATCCTCATGGCTGGTCTATCCGGGCACGGTCATTGTCGAGATCATGCCACCGATTGAACCCGGCCTGGCGCCCGATGTGTTCCATGAACAGATGGTGGATGCGATCGAAACTGCCAGCAATGCGCTGATCGAAGAGGCGCGTAGCGCTGAGCGTCCCTCACCCGTCTTGGCCGAGATCGATGAGGGACGGGTACCTTCGGCCAGCTCTTGAACGGGAATGACCGCCTCAGCTGTTCCTCAGGCGGTCCGCCAGCCACGCAAGACCGGTGTCGGTTATCCCCATTTCCTCAAGGTGCGCGGCTGTGTTGATGACATATTCCGGGTTTTTTCCGGACTTTCCAACGGCGCCTGAGACGATCTGCAATTGCTCTTCAAGCGGCAGCGCGCCTGCATATTGGGGATGCGCGTGATCGACCATGTAAACGAGTGACTGGACCTTCTCACCGCTGTCGAGTTCGATCCCGTGCCAATGCTCCTTATAGACCATTGTGGTCTGTTCCCGCGCCCGCAGATAAGAGAGAGTCTCGGGCCATGAGTGTTCCGGGACCTGATAAGCCATGCCGCGGCATGCCCCGCCATTGTCGAGCCCGAAGACTAGCCCTGGGCGTTCCTGAGTGCCGCGATGAACCCAGGAGTAAACACACAAAGCCCGGTGAGCCCCCCTTAAAATGGCTGGTTCGGACCGAATATGCTCAAAACCGGGGTTCCACATCAAGGACCCGTAGCCAAACACCCAAAAATCGCTCATATCGTCGTGTCTCACTGCGTCAAAGTGCCGGGATAGCAAGCCGGGCTTGCGGTTGCAACGTAAGGCGCATGACATGCCAGTAGATGGAGATACCCGCACGTGACGACAGCTTCACCCCTTCCCCCAAAACCCTCCAGACGGCGGTACATCCTTCTGATGGCGGCCATCGCCCTGGTCATAGCCGGATGGTCCGGCGCCTGGATGTACGGGCGCTCGGTCTTGAATGGTCAGATCGAGGCTGGAGTATCGGATATTTCGCGGGTCGGTTTGGACGTTGATTGCCGTGATTTGCAAATCGGAGGATATCCCTTCCGATATGAGGTGCGCTGCGCATCATTGAGTGTACAGGGAGCCTCCCGCAATCAGGTGCTCGTGAACGGTGTCCAGGCTGTTGCTCTTGTCTATAATCCCTGGCATGTGATCCTTGAAGGTGCAGACGGCCGGTTTGTCGAGACGTCGGCTGCAGGCAGGGCTGAAGTCGCGTGGCAGAGCCTGCGTTCCAGTGTCACCTATTCTTCCGAGGATCTCGGCAATCTGGACATTGTCGTGGACCAGCCCGAGATCCGCGCCGAGAGTGTTGCCGGACTTGTCCGCGGGATTGCCGAAAAAGCGGAACTGCATCTCCGCGAAACGCCCAACCGGGCCGGCGGACTTGAAGTTTTCCTGTCGCTTGATGGCATAGAGCCGGAGATCCGGTTGGCGGGTTTCACCGCTCCTCCGGCGGCTGAGCCGATGGAAGCATTTCATGCGCGCGTTCATATCCGCCTGCAGGATGGAAAATCGCTTTTCAATGGAGCAGCTTTGCCGGTCCTGGTGCAAATGAACGGAGGCGAGTTACCGGTCGGGCTGGTCTTTTCGGAATTGACGCTCGGCGAAGGCCGCCTGCGCGCGAATGGTGATTTTCTGTTGGCGGGTGACGGCACGCTTTCCGGAAACGGCGCTTTCTTCCTGAAGGATGCGGGCGAGGCGCTGAAAGCCATCAAGCCCTTCATTCCCGATACCAACAATACGTACACCACTGTTGAAACGCTTCTGACAAGTCTCAAGCCAAATGCTGAAGACGAAGCGGGCGATCCGGTGGTGGAGCTGCCCTTCACCATCGATCAGGGCGTTGTCAGGATAGGGTTTGTTCAATTGGGCCGGATCCCGCCGCTGTTTCTGGCGGGACTCTGAGGCGTTATGTCAAGCAGATCAAGGGCATCGGGCGTTTGTTTGAAACGCCCAAGGTACTAATCTCCGGCAATCCGGTCGATCGGAATAATGTAACTCTTGCGGTGATCGGGTTCTGCGATTTTTTCATAAAGCGCGACGGCAGGTGTATTCTTGCCCGGCACGATCCAGCGCAGATGCAGCCAGCCGCGGCTTTGGCCTTCAATGACCAGTCTGTCGATCATCTTGCGGCCTAGGCCCTGATTGCGGAAATCGGGATGAACATAAATGTCATCCAGTTGGCCGATCCGAAGTCCTGTAATCAATTCTGGCAGGTCGAAAAACACGGCAAAGGCGACCAGGTGCTCGCCGTTAAACGCGCCAATAACCTCAGCGGTTTTATCGCCCAAAATCCGTTCGGCATAATACTCATCCGGGCGCCTGGGAGCGCCGCGCTTAAGGGCCTGTGCGTTTTCAGCAATGAGCGGTGCGAGCTGATGGGCATCATCCAGCCCGAGGGCCCTGATTTCCGTTGTTGTCATGAGATCTCCGGAAAATGACGGATCATGGAAAGATCAACACATTTTGCGCAAACCCGGCTGGCTTTCAAGGAGCTGAATCAAATTCTCCGGCCGTCTTACCGTGAACCCGCTTACGTCATGTTCTGGGGCGTGTCCTTGGATTTGAGGCAGAGGCGCTCCTGAATGCCACAGCTGAGTGCCTTCGATTTCGATCCGTTGGCTTTCAGGGCCACCACTCACTGTGCCGCCATTACGGCTGTTGCCGTGATCGCTGCCACAGACATGATTTTCAAACAGAGCTTGGCGCGGGGAAAACACCTGCCGAAACGAAAGAAGTGTGACGTAGATTACCGGCCTTTTCCGCAAATTTGTGCAAAATCTTAAACATCGAAACGCAGTTGCGGAGCGGACAATGGAAATCTTGGCGAACACCTCCGGCGAAATTCTCACCCTGGCGATTGCCGGTGCGGTCTATCTGGTTTCCGCCTTCTCCTTCCTGGCCCTGTTCTTCCGGCGGATTAGGAAGACGACCGAGATGAAGCGGTATTTCCGTAAGGATATGGGCAGCAAGACCATCCTGCGGCTGTCGGCTTTTGACGTTTCAGGAGCAGACAGGGTGTTTTAGAGCTGGCTGTTTGGGTCCGGCCGTTTGCGCTGTTACTCAACCGCTTCTTCAGACCGGATTACCCCTTCGGCGAATTCCCACCGCCAGATCGATCCACTAGGTTACGGGAACTTTCTTCCGTGTTTCCAGGGATCGCCAAATGTCATCTTCGTTTCGTCCGCGCCGCTCCGCGCTCTACATGCCAGGATCCAATCAGCGCGCACTGGAAAAAGCCAAAACACTGGATGTGGATTGCGTTCTTCTGGATCTGGAAGACGCGGTGGCGCCCGATTCAAAAACTGTGGCCCGCGACCAGGTCGCTGCGGCGGTTTCAGCCGGCGGTTTTGGCAGCCGGGAAGTGGTCATTCGGGTAAACGGACCTGCAACGCCATGGGGCGAAGAAGACCTCAAAGCGGCAGTCCAGGCCAATCCGGACGCGATCCTTGTGCCCAAAGTGAATACGCCAGCGGATTTGCAGGCCATCGCGCACAAACTGTCGGTTTATGGTGCTTCCAACGATTTGAAGCTTTGGGCGATGATGGAAACGCCCGAAGCCATGCTCAATGCGGCAGCAATCGGGGCCTGCGGACGGGACCCGGAAGTTCGCCTCAGTTGTTTTGTGATGGGCACAAACGACCTTGCAAAAGAAACCCGCGCGCGGCTGACTCCCGGACGGGCGGCCATGTTGCCTTGGCTGATGACCTGTGTTGCAGCTGCACGGGCCGGCGGGATTGATATTCTGGACGGGGTCTTCAATGCATTTCAGGATGAGGAAGGGTTCGCCGCGGAATGCGCGCAGGGCGTTGACATGGGCATGGACGGCAAGACCTTGATCCATCCGAAACAAATCGCCCCCTGTCACGGCGCCTTCAGCCCGACGGAAGAGGAAGTTGCCTGGGCGCGCAAGATCAACGCGGAGTTCGATTTGCCGGAAAACCGGTCCAAAGGCGCGATTCAGGTGGACGGAAAGATGGTAGAACGGCTACATGCCGACATGGGCAAGCGGGTGATTGCCATTGCCGACGCAATTGCCGCCCGTTCTTGAAATCACGAGAGCATCGGGCGTTTGTCGCAAACGCCCAGAAATGCTTGATCACTTCACAATCGGTCAGCTTCGGGCGGTAGATGGGTTCCGGTTTATCGCTCCCTGACCCAGAAAGACACGCATGAAACTCTATCGCTTCATCACCAATGTCGACAGCAGCGAATTCTGCCACCGGGTCACGGAAGCTCTCAACAAGGGGTGGGAACTCAGCGGGTCCCCGTCACTTACCTATGATGCCACCAAAGGCGAGACGATTTGCGGACAGGCTGTAACCAAAGAAGTCGACGGCGAGTACTCCCGCGATCTTAAATTGGGCGATTTCTGATTATTCAGCTTGCAAACAGAGCGGAAAACAGACGCTTGTAGACTGCGTCGACCAGTTCGGCTGCACCGGGGCCTTGTTTATGCAACTTGGCAAACCCCGGTGCGGCATTGACCTCCAGGATGATTGCAGGATGTATCTCGGACCCGTGCGGAACAATGAGGTCTATCCCGGCGTAGCGTAGCCCCAGTGTCTGGGCGGCCTTGCGGGCGGCAACGGCCAGGCCCGGCGCCAGGTTTCCGTCGATAATCTCGGCAGATCCGCCAGAAGATAGATTGGCAACCGGCAGCAGCTGTACGATTCGGCCGGCCTCCGGCACAGCCTCCAGGGTCAGAGCCTGTTGAGACAGTGTGAAATCGATGCGGCCATCGGCGGCATTCACCTTCGGGTGCGCGTCAATGAGCTCGGCACAGGACCGTTCTCCGTCCCCGGTTACGCTGGCGGGCTGTCTTTCATAGGCGCAAAGCACCTCACCATCCAGAACAACCACGCGTATTTCGCGGCCCTGCAAGGCTTCCTGCACGATCAGCGCATCGTGGCCGGCCGCCAGAATATGGAGCGCGGATTCAAGGCCGTGAAATGTATCGGTCTTGAGAACACCGACGCCTTCCTTGCCTTCGTTCGGCTTCACGAAGATGGGGAATTCATGAGCGTCTGCAAAATCGAGGATATGGCTCGGCGGACGCTGACGATTCCGCAGTGACTTGCTCTCCACGAACAGTGTTTCTGGCACCGGAAGGCCTGCGGCCTTCAAGAAGGAAAGCGCATATGCCTTGTCCGCCGCAATTTCAGCAGCGCCCTGCGGGTTGATATCGAAACGGGTGCCCTTGAAAAGCCAGCGCTTTCCGTCCGGATGATCGACCGAACCCGCATGGCCATGCGGATCGGCCGCTGACAGTCGTAGCCCGTTTTCCCGGCAGTAGTCCGACAGAAGCCGGAATACCAGAGATTTTCCGGCTTCGCTTTGGCCCTTGCCGGCCGGTTCCTGTCCCGCCGCGGTCAATTGTTTCCTTGATGCTGGCGCGCGTTTGCCAGGTAGTCGATCTTGAAAAGATCCGGATTGGTCGGCCCGTTCGAGACGACATTATAGACCGCGACCGAGGTGTCGTAGCCCTGTTGATCCGTAACGGTCCATTGCTTCAGGGAGAAGTCTTCCGCATCGAAGATCAGCGTTAGAGTGCCGGAGTTGAAGCGGGTGTCATCGAAAATCGTGATCGTCACCAAGTCTTCCTCAACCAGCACATTGGTGACGTTGGTGTCTTTCTGAAGATCAATATTGTCGGACAGGAGAAACCGGAGCGGTGTTTGGCCGAGCGGCCAGATGTCCTGGGTGTTCAGCTTGCGGTCCCGCACGGAGACCGACTTGCCGTCGGCAACAATGTCGAGAACCGAAGGCTTGTTGTAGTAAAACCGCACCTTTCCAGGCCGTGCCATATAGAACTTGCCGTCTGATTGGCTTCCGTCCGGCCCGAATTGAATGAAATCGCCATGCATCGTCTTCACGGAATTGAAATAGGCATTCAGGTCCGTCAGCGTTTTTTGTTCCTTGGCGGTGAGCGCATGGGCGGGCAGCAGCAAGGCGGCCATAAGAGCGGCAGTCAGCACCGGCCGGATGAAGAAATCGGACAGGCGATGTGCGAGGCGTTTCAGCATGTTGCTATGTCCCAGTCATTTTTGCGTCGATTTTCATCAGGCTTAATCCCGGTGTGTGGCAAAGCTTTGGCACCGCCCGCTCAGAATTCTTCGTCATTGCCGTTTTGAACTAGAATTTCGCGTTTCCCTGCGTGGTTTGCCGCGCTGATTAGCCCTTCCTGTTCCATCCGTTCAATGAGCGATGCCGCCCGGTTGTAACCGATGGAGAGTCGGCGCTGGACATAGGAGGTGGACGCTTTCTTGTCGCGCAGGACGATTGCGACGGCCTTGTCATAAAGGTCGTTGCCCTCCTCACCGCCTGCAAGGCTGCCGCCGTCATATGGGCTTTCCCCGGCCTCGTCCTCTTCAGTGACAGCTTCCAGGTATTGAGGTGTGCCCTGAACCTTGAGGTGTTTCACAACGTCTTCGACTTCGTCGTCGGAAACGAAAGGCCCGTGCACGCGCTGGATCCGGCCGCCGCCGGCCATAAACAGCATGTCACCCATTCCAAGAAGCTGTTCTGCGCCCATTTCGCCAAGGATGGTGCGGCTGTCGATCTTTGAGGTGACCTGGAACGAAATCCGGGTCGGGAAGTTGGCCTTGATTGTTCCCGTAATAACATCGACTGAGGGGCGCTGCGTTGCCATGATCAAGTGAATGCCCGCGGCACGGGCCATCTGCGCCAGACGCTGGATGGCGCCCTCGATATCCTTGCCGGCGACCATCATCAGATCCGCCATCTCGTCAACGATGACGACGATGTATGGCATCTGCTCGAGCGGCAGCTGTTCTTCTTCGTAGATTGGCTCGCCGGTATCGCGGTCAAAACCGGTCTGCACCGTGCGGGTGAAATCCTCGCCCTTTTCAAGCGCCTGCTTGATCCGGGTGTTGTAACCGTCAATGTTGCGGACGCCCATCTTGGACATCTTTTTATACCGGTCTTCCATCTCCCGGACGGTCCATTTGAGCGCGACAACCGCCTTCTTCGGATCAGTGACGACCGGCGTCAGAAGATGTGGAATGCCGTCATAGATCGACAATTCTAGCATTTTCGGATCGATCATGATCATTTTGCACTGGTCTGGTGTGAGCCGGTAGAGCAGCGACAGGATCATGGTGTTGATGGCAACCGACTTACCAGATCCGGTTGTACCGGCGACAAGCAGGTGTGGCATGCGTGCAAGATCGGCAACGACACCTTCGCCATTGATCGTCTTACCGAGGCCAAGCGCCAGTTTCGACTTTGATTTCTCAAAATCCTGGGCGGCAAGCATTTCCCGCAGATAAACGGTTTCCCTGCGGGCGTTCGGCAGTTCGATACCAATCGCATTTTTGCCCGGAATAACCGCAACACGGGCGGAAATCGCGCTCATGGAGCGGGCAATATCATCTGCAAGGCCGATGACGCGCGAGGATTTTATGCCCGGAGCGGGCTCGAGTTCGTACAAGGTCACCACAGGTCCGGGCCGGACCTCGATGATTTCACCGCGGACACCGAAGTCTTCCAGGACGCCTTCCAGAATGCGGGCATTTTGCTCCAGCGCATCTTCGGACAGGCCGGGCACCTTGCCTGCCGCCTTCGGTTCGGCGAGCAGCCGCAAAGGCGGCATTTCATATTCTTCCGGGGCGCCGAGGAAAGATGGCTGAGCTTCTTCCATGGCCCGCTTGCTTTGTTTTGGCCTTGGGGCCTGGGGAATGACCCGGCCGGTTTGCGGGTTTGGTGCGGCTTGGCGGATGCTGTTTTGCGCGGGAGCCTCCGGTGCGGCAATGCCGACCGGAACGGCAATATCACCCGGCAGCGGCTGGCCCGACACCGGGCCCTTGTCGATTAGAAGCTCATCGGGCGAAAAGCTTTCGCCCTCGTCAAAATATGGATCGCTGTCATGGAGCTCGTCACCGTCGTAGTGGCCGTCTTCGGTGTCGCTGCGGCCATAAAACGCATCAAGACCATCATCGTCCTCGGGCATGAGACGACCGGCAAGGGCACGCCGGATGGCCTTGAGCGGTCCGGGCTTCTGCGTTTCCTCGGTCTCAAAGTCTTCCTCTTCCGGATCCCAGTCCTCGCCTTCGTCGGCAGGACGGCGCTTCAGACCTGCCGTGCGGCGGAAAAGGCCAGCCCCTTGAAGACGCCAATGGTCCAGCTGGCCCATCACCATGCTGGCAAAGATGCTTAGACGGGTCTCTCCATCTTCGTCGTCAAGGCCGAGATCTTCCTCAAGCGACCGGCCGTGGCCTTTTGCCTTTTGAGCAGGCGCTGCTTCCGGCTCAAGGCGCGGCTGGGGTTCGCCGGCCGACCCAAGCCAACCGGCCGAGGCTAGCAGACACAAGGTTGCCGGAAGGCCAAGGCCGAACGCCCCGATGATTGTGGCTGCGCCGCCGGTCATGTTGGCGGTCAAAAGACCTGGAATATGATGCACATAGTCCCCGACGAACCCGCCAAGCCCTGTCGGGAGCGGCCAGCTTCCGGGTATCGGCAGCGCGGCCAGGGCACCGGCGGCAAGGCCGGTTCCAGCGCTCCAATACAGAATGCGCTTGCGGCCGATGCGAAGCTCGTGGCCGGTGACAAGGCGCCAGCCCCACAGGACGACAGGTACCAGGAAAATGGCCGTGGCCAGACCGATGGTCTGCATCAGGATATCGGCCAAAATGGCGCCGGGTGTCCCCAGCGCGTTTCGCACCGGGCCGCCCGTAGCGTGGTTCAGGCTCGGATCATTGACCGACCAGGTTGCAAGTGCCGCCGCAAGCGCCGCGACAAGAGCGATCAGGCAAAGACCGGCCGCGCCTACAAGGTTCCGCCGTAAGAAGCGCTTGAGCGGGCTTTCAGTATCCAGAAGATCGACCGAAGCGCGCCGGCTGTTGGCGCGCACTGCGTTCGCGCGTCTCATGCGGTGTCTCCCAACCAGTTTGCCAATCTTTCAAGAGCCGTTTCCGTTTGTGCCAGCGGCGCGCACAGCCCCACTCGGATGTAGTTCCGGCCTGGATTGCTGCCATCGCGTTGATCGGATGCCAGAAATGCCCCCGGCAGGACCTTGAGGCCCGTATCGCGCCACAGTGCCTTGGTCACCGAAATGCCGTCGCCCCATCTGGATACATCCAGCCACAGAAAAAATCCGGCTTCGGGCGTGACTTTTCCCATGATCGGTCCGAGATGCCGCTCGGCTGCTTCGAACTTTTCGTTGTAGAGCCGCCGGTTCTCGATGACGTGTGCCTCGTCCTGATATGCCTTGACGGCAACGGCCTGCGCGGGCAGCGGCACCTGCGGTGCTGCCAGTCCCCGGAACTTTGCCCATTTTTGAAGAAACTCCGGGTCACCGGCCGCGAAACCGCAGCGCAGGCCCGCCAGATTCGACCTCTTGGAGAGCGAATTCAAAACGATAATGTTGGCAAAGCCGTCGTCTGTTTGCTGGGCGGCCTGCAGGATCCCGGGAGGCGGTGTGTCGCGGTAGATTTCCGAGTAACACTCATCGGCAAAAACATAAAACCGGTGTTTCCGGGCAAGGGTTATCAGCTTTTGCCAGTAATCAAGCCCTGCGACATATCCTTCCGGATTTGTCGGCGAGGCGACGTAAAATGCCACGGTCCGGTCGAGCAACTCAGGATCCAGGCTGTCGAGATCCGGCAGAAAGTTGTTTCCGGGAACGGCGTCCAGTAGCACTGCCTCGCAATCGGCGACATGGGCTGCGGCGGCATAGGTCTGATAAAACGGGTTCGGGAGAATCACGACCGGATGTTCGATGCCCTTGGCCAGCTGATCGCGCGCGGCAATGGCGCCAAAAGAAAGCCCTTCCCGTGAGCCGTTCAGCGGCAGTACGCCCCGTTCCGGATCGATGGCGCCCGCCAGGCCATACCGCTTGTCCAGCCATGCAGCGATTGCGGCTCGAAACTCCGGGCTGCCATTGATCGGCGGATACCGGCGGAAATCGTTCATGTTTTCGGCCAGAACACCAGCCGTGAAGTCAGGAATGGCATGCTGCGGTTCACCAATTGTCATGACAATTGGTTCTTTTCCCGGCTCTTCACCTGACAGAAGCTCTGCAAGGCGCTGGAACGGGTTGGAGCTCGGCAAGACGGCGCCGCGGATATAGTGAGGTGAGCTGACAGTCATCAAGGGTCCGGCAGTCGTTACGCATAACTTTGCCCAGACCCTATCTCCGCCTTGGTAAATCTCTTATTAACCAAGCGGGCAGGGCGGTGATTTTCCGCCCGTCATCCACAATGGCGCGAGCTAAAAGCGAAGGCATGGAACCTTTGTAAATGCTGACGGCGGCCTTGGTGGGCATCAAGTCAATTGAGCCGAATAGCGCCTTGGTCTACTTTCCCTATCAATTACTTATTCGACCTGCGGGGGGCCTGATGGCAAACGAGCCGGTAAATGTCGTTTGTTTCGGCGATTCTTTGACCTGGGGTTTTAATCCAAGAGACAAATCCCGCTATGGCCACGATGTGCGCTGGACACGGCTGCTGCAGAAGGAATTGGGGCCGGGCCACTATGTCATTGAAGAGGGGTTGAACGGCCGGACGACCGTGTTCGAGGACCCTGTGCGCGGAGACAAATGCGGCTTGTCCCATCTGATGACGATCCGCAAGACACATATGCCGATTGACATCCTGATCCTCATGCTTGGGTCCAACGATCTTCAGGACCGGTTTGGCCTTAGCGCGGAGGCAATCGGCCTGGCCATGGCCCGCTTGCTTCATGCCGCATCTCTGCCAACCGATAATGTGGAAGGAAGAGCGCCCAAGCTGCTCTTGATGGCACCACCGCCCCTCGGAGATTTCACCGGAAAGGAATATGCAGGCGTTTACTCAAATGCGCATGGCGGGGTGCAATCAAAGCGTTTGGCCGCTGTCTACCGGCAACAGGCGCAGGTTTATGGTGCTGCTTTTTTCGATACCGGAACCGTGATCGCGGCCAGCGACATTGATGCCATTCATTTCGACGCAAAGCCGCAAAAGGACTTGGCTACAGCGATCGCAGAAGAAGTTCGCAGGCTGACCTGATCAAGTATGGATATTCCCACTTGGTTGTTTGTTTAATTTCAAAACCATTAAATTGTGCTGGCCGTCACAACGGTGCATGCGATTGAACCCTAAATCTGTCTTCCGCGGAGTGGTCATTTGTCACTCGCGTGCCATGCATTGGAGTTCAGGAGATCGCGGCTATGAGCGATATGGATGATGTTTTTTCAAGTGTTTCATTAGAGGAAATTCTAGAGAATACCGACCCAGAAGACTTGTTTAAGGAAGAGTATTTTTCTTCCAAACCAAAAGAGGAACTGGAAGGCTTTGTTTTCACTGCCGAACATTTGAGTTTGCTTCGAAATGCCAGATTTACCTGGGATGACTTGGAAAATGGAGCGCCGAAAATCCTTGCCGACAGGCCATTTGGTTACGAGAATCCGCTTGCGGCCATGACAGAATTTTTTGGCCAGGAAACGCTGGAAGGCCAAGCACATGCTTATGGCCGCCTGGAGCTGGCGATGAATTTTTTTCTAGATAACGGCGAATTAAAACCAGGATTTTACCCGCTTAAAAATATGCCGCCAGAACAACTTCTCATCAATTTCGAAGATATCGAGTTTGAGGGAAACATGATTGATCTGGGTATTAATGAGGACGGAACAATCACCGTCGATGAAGACAGTCTGAAGATCATCCGGAACATGCGGTTTTCTTGGGACAGCTTTGATAATATGGAGGATGGCCTGGATGAATTTGAATGGCCTGTCCCCCTTGTCAATGGCAAACGGCCTTATCTGGAATCCAGTTACCCGGAAACGGACATCTATGAAATACTAACCGGTGAAGAGCCCGGCTACTCCGAATCAGGAGCGCCTGTTTTCACGCTCATAGAGGAAGACATCCTGACAAGACTGCATCTGCGGACGCTGCCGGTCATGCAGGTGTTTTTTGAGCACGCAACACTTCGGACCAGTTCTTGAGCGTGCCGACCTGCCAAGAAATGCTCTCTAAAAATCGACCGTCAATCCCTTGATTTCCCAATCATCATAACGGGTTGGCTCCAGACCACCGCGGCCATCGACTTCCTTTTCCATCGAATTGTGGCGGTCATCTATTTCCTTGCGGCGGGCCTCCGCTTCCTTCAATGCGCGCTGCGCGGCAGGTGGGAGGTCCTCGAAGTTTTTTTTCGGAACCTCTGCAGGGTCGCTCTTTAACGAAGGCGCTTCGGCCGAAGTATAGTGGGGTGTTGTCACGTCTTTGCTGTCGGTCATGGGTCCGCTGTCAGGCAAAATTCAAAACTTTGACGCTATATAGGGTGAGCTTGCCAAGAATGGCAGTCATACCCATCTCAGGGAAGAGGTTTTTGTGGGGCCGCAGCGGTCCCGCTTCTTCAAACGAACGGAACCAACCAGCTATGAACTACATTCGGACAGCCATGTTGCTGGCGGCCATGACCGCTTTGTTCATGGGGATCGGATTTATGATTGGCGGCCAGTCAGGCATGATGATTGCCTTGGCGATCGCGGCGGCCATGAACCTGTTCAGCTATTGGAATGCGGACAAGATGGTCCTGCGCATGCATCATGCAAAGGAGGTCGATGAACGGTCCGCTCCGGATTTTTACCGCATGGTCCAGCGCCTGGCCCAGAATGCTGACCTGCCGATGCCGAAGGTCTACATCATCAACAATCCGCAGCCGAATGCCTTTGCAACCGGCCGGAACCCGCAAAACGCGGCCGTTGCGGCAACGACGGGCTTGCTTGATATGCTGACCCCGGAGGAAGTTGCCGGTGTCATGGCACACGAGCTGGCGCATGTGAAAAATCATGACACATTGATCATGACCATCACCGCGACGATTGCCGGTGCGATTTCCATGCTGGCCAATTTTGCCTTTTTCTTCGGGGGCAACCGGAACAATCCGCTGGGTTTCGTGGGGGTTATCCTGATGATGATCGTCGCCCCGATGGCGGCCATGATTGTTCAAATGGCAATCTCCCGGACGCGGGAATATGCAGCTGACCGGATGGGCGCCCAGATTTGCGGTGAGCCAATGTGGCTGGCGTCCGCTCTGGCCAAAATCTCCGGAGGCGTTGCGCGGATCCACAATCCGGATGCGGAAGCCAACCCAGCAACAGCGCACATGTTCATCATGAACCCGCTGTCCGGGGAGCGTATGGACAATCTGTTCTCAACGCATCCGAACACGCAAAACCGGATCGACGAGCTCCGGAAGCTCGCGCAATCCGGAATGGGAACCGGTGGCGGCAGCTCTTTTTCTCAAACACAGGCGGCTTCCAGCGGTCCATGGGGCGGGCAGCCGCGTCCGTCAGCCCGTCAGCCGGAAAGGCCGAAAGGTCCTTGGGGCTAGGCCATTTGGGCCGCGGACAAAAAGCTTTGCCACGGCGGTCTCTAGGTTTAGACTGCCAAAAATTCGCGCCGCAGCCGGTCACCCGGTCTGCGGCGCTCGGTTTTCAGTGCACAGCTGACTGATGTCCCGACGAAGGATCCCCTTTTGAGCAAGCCGCCGTTTAAGACCAAAAACAAGAAAACCGGACCAGAGCCTCAGGAAACGCGGGACAAGCCTGGCTTTGCGGCCCGCAAAGTGGCTGCCGACATACTCGGAAATGTGGTGCACAAAAAACGCCCGCTGGATGGGGAGCTTGATGTCGCTTCCGGGCATTCGGGGTTTCAAGCACTGGCCGGTAACGATCGCGCGCTTGTACGGGCAATTGTCGGCGCAGCGCTACGCCATCGCGGCGAGATCGCCGAAGTACTGAACCGGCTTCTGGATCGCGATATCCCGGAAAAGACGGGGCGTATCCTTGATATCCTGCATGTGGCGATTGCTCAGATGCTGTTTTTGGATATTCCCGACCGGGCTTCTGTTTCGCTTGCCGTTGATCACGCGGGCACCGACCGGCGAGCAAAACCCTACAAAGGCCTTGTGAATGGTGTGCTCAGGAGGCTGGGCCGTGAGCACGACGAGATTGTTGCAGATCTCGATCCCCTGCTCTTGAACACGCCGGACTGGCTCATGGAAAGCTGGACCACCGCTTATGGCGCGGAAACCGCCCGGAAAATCGCTGCCGCTCATGCCGATGGAGCGGCGCTCGATCTTACTGTAAAATCCGATCCCGAAACTTGGGCGGAGCGGCTGGACGGCCAGGTGGTCGGTTTTGGCAGTGTGCGGCTGCCGCGCAAAACGGTTGTTGAGACGCTGGAGGGGTTTGAAGCGGGAGACTGGTGGGTTCAAGACGCTGCCGCAGCTCTGCCTGCCCGGCTTCTTGGGGACATCAGCGGCAAAAAAGTTGCCGATCTATGCGCTGCTCCTGGAGGAAAAACAGCTCAATTGGCGGTAGCCGGGGCAGAGGTGACGGCCGTGGACATTTCGAGCGGCCGGCTTAAGCGTCTGTCTCAGAATATGGACCGGCTTGGCCTTTCCGTCGTCACAGTGACATCGGATCTGCGGTCTTATGAGCCGGAAGAGCTTTTTGATGCGGTGCTTCTGGATGCACCCTGCAGTGCGACCGGGACAATTCGGAGGCATCCGGACGTTCCGTGGATTAAGAAACCTTACGATATTGAAAAACTGACGGAAATTCAGTCTTCGCTGCTTGATCGTGCTATCGATTGGGTGAAGCCGGGCGGCATGATCATTTATTGCACATGTTCTTTGGAAGCGGCCGAAGGCGAGGCCCAAGCGGGCGCATTTCTTGCCCGTCATGAGGGCAAGGTGGCCCTGAAGCCTGTCGCCGCCGCTGAAATTGGCGGTCTCGATATGTGTGTCACACGGGATGGATATCTTCGGTGTTTGCCGGGCCATCCGGTGACCCTTGATGGCGAAACGATTGGCATGGATGGATTTTTTGCCGCGCGCTTTGTCCGGTCTTAACGCGGCATAAACCGTTCCATTGCAATGATTCTCTAAATGAAATGCTAACCTTAATGGTTCGTTTCCGCTGTTTTTGAACGGAGAAATCCCATAATCGCACGGATACCCTCAAAGCCGGGGGTGGTTTGGTGAATATAACAGCCTTGTCCGAAAGAGGCCGCATCTGGCGTCTGGTGGCACTGTATATTTGGCAACGCACCCTGAAATGGATGCATGGCGGACCCATTTTCCGCTTGCAGCCGTTTTCGGCCGTGCCGTCGCGACTGCTGATTGCGCCTCAGGATCTGCGGACCGCCGATGCGACCAATGCGGGCGATATCTATGGCGGACGGTTTCTGTTTTCAGGACATCTGGTTGAAACGCAGGGCCGGTCGCCGTTTGAACTCAATGCGGTGCACCCGGACTGGCAACGCCAACTGCATGGTTTCGGCTGGTTGCGGGACTTGCGGGCGGCCGACAGCCAGATCGCCCGCCAAAACGCCCGTGCCCTTGTAGAGGACTGGATCCGCTATTGCGGCAAGCGCCACCCTGTCGGGTGGGAGGCGCCGGTGGTTACCCGCCGAATCTTGTCATGGCTGGCGCATTCGCCCTTCATTCTCCAGGACGGCGAACATGATTTCTACCACGCCTTCATCAAGTCATTGGCCCGGCAAGTCCGCTTCCTGCGCCAGACGATCAATGAGACGAATGACGGGGTAGAGCGGCTGCAGGCGGCGCTGGCCATAGCTTCCGCCTGCATCTCCATGGCAGGGCAAGGCCGGTTTGCGCGTCAAAGCATCCGCCGTCTTGATCAGGAGCTGATGCGACAGATCCTGCCGGATGGCGGGCATGTGTCGCGCAATCCGAAGGCCATTATCGAGATCATGGCCGACCTTTTGCCGGTCCGTCAGGCCTTTGTCGCCCAAGGGCTCGAGATCCCGCAAGGAATGGTCGAATCCGTCGACAGGATGATGCCTTTGCTGCGCTTTTTCCGCCATGGCGACGGCGCTCTTGCCCATTTCAACGGCATGGGCTCAACACCAAGCGACCTGATCGCGACCATTCTGGCCTATGATGACGCGCGCGGCGCTCCGCCGAGCAACGCGCCCCACTCCGGCTACCAGCGCCTTACCGGCGGCGACAGTGTTGTTGTGATGGATACCGGCAGTGTGCCCGAGCTCACTCTGTCCGGCGATGCGCATGCTGGCTGTCTGTCTTTCGAGTTTTCTTCCGGAGCGCACCGCATTGTGGTCAATTGTGGCGTCTCCGCGAAATCAAATGCCATATGGCGCAAGGTGAGCCGGTCAACCGCTGCGCATTCCACATTGACGGTCGACGACACGTCCTCGTGCCGGTTTCTCGCAGAAAAGCCTTTCGGCCACTTCCTTGGTGCGCCCATTATCTCCGGTCCGACCCGCGTAGCCCTCGACCGGGAAGATGATCCTGCCGGGTCCCGTGTATCCGCATCGCACAATGGGTATGCGCCCGAATTTGGTATCAACCATGCCCGGGAGTTGCGGCTTGCCGCTGATGGAACCGTTCTGGACGGGATCGATTTGCTTGAGCTGGAAGGCGCCGTCGACCCAGACCTTTCCTTTGCGATCCGTTTCCATCTTCACCCGGCCACCCGTGCATCGGTTATAAGAGGCGGGACGGCAGTCCTTTTGGTGTGCCGGGATGGCGAAGCATGGGAGTTCGATGCGCCAGGCCTCGAACTGTCGCTTGAGGAAAGCATCT
Organism: Roseibium denhamense; assembly: GCF_009711415.1. GTDB lineage: Bacteria > Pseudomonadota > Alphaproteobacteria > Rhizobiales > Stappiaceae > Roseibium > Roseibium denhamense. The sequence continues at coordinate 220,605 of NZ_SMLZ01000114.1, read as the reverse complement.
ACTTGTCGGATGTCTATGGGCACCGCAAGACCGAGCAGATCGTGATTGCCGGTCTGGTTCAGGAGATTCCGTCGGTTACCTGGCAGTTCCGCAAAACGGCCACCGCTAAACTAAGCCGCCGAGGGACAAGCGATTTTGACGAAATCGGCGAACTGCCTTTAGAAGACTGACGCCAGAACCTTCCGATTTCCGCCAAGACGTGATAGGGCGACGCCACATTTCCCGGATCGATCCCAATTGCGAGGCAGAAGTCATGGCCATTGTGTCCAAAGCCGTTCCCGTTCCCGAACTGGTTCCTGTAAAACGCGCCCTATTGTCTGTCTTTGACAAAACCGGCCTGGTTCCGTTTGCGAAGGCCTTAAGCGAGCGGGGCGTTGAGCTGGTTTCGACGGGGGGGTCCTATAAGGCTTTGAAAGAGGCCGGGCTGACTGTGCTCGACATTTCCGAAGTGACGCACTTTCCTGAAATCATGGACGGGCGTGTCAAGACGCTGCACCCGAACGTTCATGGCGGTCTTCTTGCTATCCGGGACGATGCGGATCACGCAGCGGCAATGTCTGCGCACGGAATTACCGGGATCGACTTGTTTTGCGGCAATCTTTACCCGTTCGAGGAGGTTGTTGCGTCTGGTGCGGATTACGCCACGGGGATCGAAAACATAGACATTGGCGGGCCCGCCATGACCCGTGCCGCCGCCAAGAACCATGCCTATGTGACCGTCGTGACCGATCCGGCGGATTATGACACAGTCATTGGTGAACTCGACGCCAATGGCGGTCAATCGCCGATTGCGCTTCGTAAAGAGCTCGCATTGAAAGCATTTGCCCGTACGGCTGCCTATGATGCGGCCGTCTCCAATTGGCTGGCGGACCAGCTTAACGAGGCGACCCCATCGCACCGGGCCGTTGGCGGCCAGCTTGCTGAAGTCATGCGCTACGGTGAAAACCCGCACCAGACCGCGGGCTTTTACAAGACCGGTGAAAACCGGCCCGGAGTGGCGACGGCGACGCAACTTCAGGGCAAAACGCTTTCCTACAACAACATCAATGACACGGATGCGGCCTTCGAGCTGGTCAGCGAATTCGATCCTGAGCGCACAAGTGCGGTCGCAATCATCAAACACGCCAATCCATGCGGCGTTGCAGAAGGGGCCAGCCTGCGCGAAGCCTATGAAAAGGCTCTGCGCTGCGATCCGGTGTCTGCGTTCGGTGGCATTGTCGCCTTGAACCAGAAGCTGGATGCTGCTGCGGCCGAAGAGATCGTGAAGATCTTTACCGAGGTTATTATTGCCCCTGATGCGGATGATGCAGCCAAGGAGATTATTGCTGCCAAGAAGAACCTGCGCCTTCTGGTCACGGGCGGTCTTGCCGATGCACGGGCCAAAGGCTTGTTTGTCAAATCGGTTGCCGGCGGGCTTTTGGTGCAATCCCGGGACAATGGGGTGGTAGATGACCTTGATCTGAAGGTTGTGACCAAACGCGCTCCAAGCGACCAGGAACTTGCGGATCTGAAATTTGCATTCCGTGTTGCAAAGCATGTCAAATCAAACGCAATTGTTTATGCCAAGGACGGGGCAACGGTCGGGGTTGGCGCCGGTCAGATGAGCAGGGTTGATTCAGCGCGCATTGCCGCTCGGAAAGCACTCGATGCAACCGAAGCCGCCAGCCTCAAGGAACCACTGACAAAAGGCTGTGTTGTTGCATCCGATGCGTTTTTCCCTTTTGCCGACGGCCTTTTATCCGCGGCAGAAGCTGGTGCCACAGCGGTTATTCAACCTGGCGGCTCCATGCGCGATGAAGATGTGATTGCTGCGGCGGACGATGCAGGTCTTGCAATGGTCATGACGGGTATGCGTCATTTCCGTCATTAGGAGTGTCTGTACAGACACCAGACCTTTTTCCGGTCCGGCAGCCATGCCGGACCGTTTTTATTTGAAATTTTTTTAAAACATGCGGCATCCTGCGTGCCCATTTAAAAGCGCCACCCGTTTTACTGTCATAAGTACTGATATACGTCTTCTGAATGCATAAAATTTGAAGGGCTTGTTAACGGAACTTCGATAGCGTGAGGCAAGCCAGAACAGGTACCCACCTGTCTTCATTGATAATTTCGGAGCGCATCGGTGTTCAAAAAAGCCAAAGTTACAACAAAGCTTATCGGCGTAAGTGCGGCGACCCTGACGGTGGCGCTGGTCATCGGGATCAGCTTCATTGGTTGGCAAGCATCCAAGATCACGCAAGAACTTGCGCGTTCAGAGGCGGAAACAGTCGCCCGGGAGCAGGCCGAGTTCGTTCAACGCGGCCTCGAGAAGGGCCTGAAATCGGCTCAGGCGCTGTCCAGCGCCCTGGGCGGAATGAAAAACGCCAGCGTTACAGACCGTGAAGCCTGGAGCGCGGTTGTTGAAAATATCGCTCTTGAGAACAAAGATTTGTCTGGCGCATGGGGCGTCATTGTAGAAGATCAGCTGGACGGAAAAGACGAACAGTTTGTCGGCAACGAAAGATGGGGCGACAAAGGCGAATGGCGTCCATACTATTTCCGGAAAGCAGATGGAACATTAGCGTACCGGTCCATTGAGGCAATCGATGTCGGCAATATGAACGATGCTAGCCAGCTATGGTTCAATGGGGCGTTTGTTTCCGGCAAAGACTACATGACAGAGCCTTACAGCTGGGAAGCCGATGGAAAGACTGTCACTGGGGTGTCGTTTAGTATTCCGATCCGGCACAAAAATGAAGTTATTGGCGTAGCTGGCGGCGACATTCTTTTGACGCCGCTTTCGGATGTTCTGGGCCAGCAGAAACCATTGGATACGGGGTCAGTTCATCTTCTGTCACAAAATGGCGTTTGGATTGCACACACAGACCCTGCGGTTCTTGGAAAAGAGTGGGCCGAAGGAAGCCAGGAAACTGACTTGGCGTATAAAGACCAGCTTCTCGCTGCTGTGCAAGAAGGACGGCCCTTCGAGTATACCGGTTATTCTGCGACGCTTGGAGAGCCAGTTCAACGGATCGTCATGCCGGTTGCTGTTGAGGGAACCGATGCGAAACTGGCTGTAGTTGTCAATGTGCCGGTGTCCACCCTGCAGGCGGCTTCAACACAGATCCTGACACTCACAATCGCTGTGGGTATTGCTTTGTTGCTGGTCGTGGCTCTGTCGATCTATATGGTTGGGAACGCGATCGTGCGGCGTCCACTGGAGCGGGCCGTTAGAAGCATCCAGGCCCTTATCGACCGCCGTTATGAAGAGCCGATCCACGATACGGATCGTGAGGACGAAATCGGCGAAATCAGCAAGGCGCTTGAAGTCTTCCGTGAGAAGTCCAAACAGGCAGAAGCTCTTGCAGCTGAGCAGGAAGAAGCCCAGCGGCTGCAGCTTGCCCGCGCAGAGCAGATTAGCGAATTGTCTCAGAATTTTGATCGTCAGATTTCCGAATTGACTGGGACGGTCATGAGCCAGGTGCAGGACTTGAATGCAGCCTCTGTTACGCTGACCGCAGGTGCGGATGACACAAGCGACAAGAGCACGGCCGTGGCTGCGGCTTCCGAAGAAGCGTCTTCCAATGTCGAGACGGTTGCTTCTGCTGCCGAGGAGCTGCTTGCCTCCGTCGGCGAGATCACCCGGCAAATGCAGCAATCGACAGAAATTGCGGGCCATGCGGTGGACCAGGCGCAATCGACAAATGCCAAGATGGAAGGTCTTGCGGATGCGGCCAACCGGATCAGCGAGGTCTTGAAACTGATCACGGATATCGCTGAGCAAACGAACCTTTTGGCCCTGAACGCAACGATTGAAGCGGCACGGGCCGGGGAAGCCGGCAAGGGTTTTGCCGTCGTTGCTGCGGAAGTTAAGGAACTTGCCAATCAGACCGCAAAAGCGACCGAGGAAATCTCGCTGCAGATCCAGTCGGTTCAGACCGAAACAGCAGGTTCTGTCGAAGCGATCAAAGGCATTTCCAAGACGATCGAACGGATGAACGAAATTTCCGAAAGTATCCAGGATTCGGTCGAGCAGCAGGGTATGGCAACCAATGAAATTGCCCGGAACATCCAGGAAGCGTCCAACGGCACCCAGGAAGTTGCCCAAAACATCGTGAAAGTGGCGGCCTCTGCCGACGAGACCGGAACAGCCGCCCGTCAGGTCAGCGCATCCGCCAATGTTCTGCAATCGGAGGCCGACCGTCTCAAGCAGGAAGTCGAAGGCTTCCTTGTCGGTGTCCGGGACGTGGCCTGACCGCCGACCGACACTCAAACGGTTTCAAAGCGCTGGGCGTCACCGCCCGGCGCTTTTTTCTTTGACTGTCATTAGCAGCATCAGCCCGAGGCCAAAGAAAATGAGAACGACAGACATGCCCGCAGGCTGGCTGCTAGTCAGCGATGTGACGAGGCCGACGGCGAGCGGCGCCAAGAAGCTGGTGACCTTTCCTGACAATGCCAGAAGCCCGAAATACTGAGTGACTTGATTTGGCGGAGCCAGACGGATGAGCAGGCTTCGGCAGGAGGCCTGCAATGGGCCGGCAACGGCTCCGATAATTGCACCGAGGACGATGAACATCTGCTCTGGCAGGGAGCCGAACAATACGCCCTCCTCACCAGGCGGTGTTTCAATGACAAACAGGATCGTCGTTTTGTCGATCGAAATCATCCCGAGCCCGGATATCATCAGAACGATAAGGCAGAAGATGATGATGAGTTTGGCGCCGAAGCGATCATCGAGCCGTCCGCTCAGCAACAGTCCGAGTGTTCCGGTGATCGTAAGGATTATTCCGAAGGTGCCGATTTGGATCGACCCCCAGCCGAGCTGCCCGGCGGCGTAGATGCCGCCAAAGGCAAAAAGCGCGACCAGTCCGTCATTGTAAATCATGTTGGCGATCAAGAAGCGGAACACGTTCTTGTTGGCCCGCGCATGGGTCAGATTGGTCTTCAGATCGTTGAGGCCAGTGCGTAGTGCCTCGCCGAACCGGCTTCTTTTGGGAGCGTCCGGCACAAAAAGAAGCATGGGCAGAAGAAATACCACATACCAGATGGCTGAAAACGGCCCGACCGCGCGGTCTCCCTCCAAAGTGGTGGGGTCGAGACCCAGGACGGGCGTGAACCCAAGCAGCGTTTTGCCGGTTTCCGGACTGGCCGCAAAGAAGCCAAGTGCGATCACAAGCGTTGTCAGGCCGCTGGCATAACCAAGTGCCCAGCCAAGGCCAGATAGCCGGCCGATCCGGGCCGGGGGGACTAGGCTAGGCATCATGGCGTTGTTGAAAACCGTTGCGATTTCAATGGCCACGGTTCCGACCGCAAAGGCTATGAGAGCTATGAGAACGCCATTTTGTGCGCCTGGAGCGGCATACCAGAATGCCCAGCAGCAGATCACGAACGGAACCGAACAGACGAGGATCCAGGCTTTCCGGCGCCCGGTGGCATCTGCAACAGACCCAAGGATGGGTGCCAGAAGTGCGATACACAATCCTGCAGCGGCCGTCGCATATCCCCAAAGCGACTGCCCCTCGGCCGGCGTTGCTGCCAGCACTGAGGAGAAGTAGGGCGCGAAGACAAACGTCGTAATCAGGGTGAAAAACGGCTGGGCTGCCCAATCGAAGAAGGCCCATGAGAAAACGGCAAGCCGTCCGGAATAGACTGGCATACGATCAGCGTCTGTTGCCATGAGGCCAGCCTCTCTTTAAGGAACCATTGGGTGTCTGCCCGCGTTCCGGAGCTCGCGGGCAGTGTGGTAATGCCGCCGCGTCTTGGTGCGCATTCGGCCGGTTTCTTGTGGTGGTGTACCGCCGTAGCCCGTGGATCGGGCGGTACATTCACCTCCTTAATCGTGTGACCCGCTGATCTCGGCAAGCAAACTGGCTGCAACCGAAAACTTGGAGACGCTCAGTCCGCCGTCCATGATTTCAGCAATTGCCCTTTGCGTGCGTGAAATGATCTTTGCGTGTTTTTCGGACCAGATTTCAAAGCCGCCGCATTTAATGGCATCGACGGATACGGCGCGGTGCGCGGCCACCAGCGTTGCCCGTGCCCGGTCCAGTGCAAGCCCGTCATAATAGTCCTGAACATCGAGTTCGCCTGCGAGTTCATGCATTGCGCCAATCCGGAAACCATGGGCGACCTCAAAGAATGCCTTGGCAGCAGTCTCCAGATTTGCGTCCGTTTCTTCCGCGATTATGACGATATCCGGGATTGCGCTTTCTGCCGGAAGCCACGCAATTCTTTTGGCGAGCGCTTCTGGTACGCCCGCGATGGCGTAGGCTTCTGCCTTGCCGTTCAGAAATGCCGATTGTTCCTCCGGCAGGATTGTATCCAGCTGATCTCTAAGTGCCGTAATTCCGGTCTGGAAGCGCTCCACAACGGCGGACAGGCCGCTTTCAAACGAAGCATTCCGTTTGAACCAGACCACACGCTCCAGCAGCAATGTCTGGATTTCCGTGTAGAGTTCCAACTGCATGGCTCCGTCAATCTTGGTGTCCAGGGCATCGATCTCAGCATTTAGATCGGTCAAGTCAAAGCTGTTGCGGACGGCAACAAATCCTTGAGCGATTTCGGTTGGAGTGGCGCCGGTCTGGTCCATGAGGCGGGTCAGGAAGGTTGCTCCACCCCGGTTGATCATCGAGTTTGCCAGCATCGTTGCGATGATTTCCCGGCGGAGGCGGTGACCATTGATTTCGTCCGCGTAGGACGCGGCCATCTGATCCGGGAAATAGCGGAAGAGTTCGCGGTTCAGATAAGGATCATCCGGAACGGTGCTTTCCAGCAGCGAGTCGAACAGCGTGATTTTAGCGTAAGCCAGCAACACACCCAGCTCGGCGCGCGTCAGAAGTTGTCCGGCCTTGCGCATGTCGTCCAGTTTGGCTTCATCCGGCAGCTGCTCCACCACGCGATCCAGGTGCCCTTCTTGCTCCAGTTGGCGCATCATCCGGACTTGATAGCCAAAGTCCTCCATGCCGCGAAGGTGGGTCATGGAGATCGCCAGCGTTTGGAGATAGTTGTTCCGCAGGACAAGGTCGGCGACCTCATCCGTCATTTCGGCAAGCAGTTCATTGCGGTCCGCAATCGTCAGTTTGCCGGACTTTACCGCTGCGCCCAGCGCAATCTTGATGTTGACCTCCATATCCGACGAATTGACACCGGCGGAGTTGTCGATTGCATCGGAGTTGCTGCACCCGCCCTTCTTGTTGAATTCGATCCGGGCCAGCTGCGTGAGGCCTAGATTTGCACCCTCCCCGATCACTTTCGCTCCGACTTCAGGCGCAGTGATGCGGATCGGGTCGTTTGCGCGGTCTCCGGCATCGGCATCCGTTTCGGTTGTCGCGCGGATGTAGGTGCCGATGCCGCCGAACCAGAGGAGGTCGACGTTCATTTTCAAGATGGCCGTCATGACCTCCTGCGGCGTGGCGCTGGGCTTTTGCAGATCCAGTAAGTCCCGGATTTCCTGTGACAGCGAAATGGATTTCAGCTGCCGGGGGAAGACGCCCCCGCCCTTGGAAATCAGATCGGTGTTGTAGTCCTTCCAGGATGACCGGCCGAGGTCGAACAGGCGCTTGCGCTCGTCCCAGGTCTTGGCCGGGTCGGGATCGGGATCAATGAAAATGTCCCGGTGATCGAACGCCGCAACCAGCCTCGTTGCTTTCGACAAGAGCATGCCGTTTCCGAAAACATCGCCGGACATATCGCCGACGCCGGCGGCCGTGAACGGTTCGGTCTGGATGTCCCGGTTCATTTCCCGGAAGTGCCGTTTGACCGCTTCCCAGGCGCCACGGGCGGTAATGCCCATTTTCTTGTGGTCATAACCGGCGGACCCTCCAGAGGCGAACGCATCGCCAAGCCAGAAATTCCGGCTCTCCGATATTCCGTTGGCCGTATCTGAGAAGGTCGCCGTTCCCTTATCGGCGGCGACGACAAGATAAGGATCATCTCCGTCGAACCGCTGAACCCGCTCCGGCGCCAGGATCTGATCTTCTTCAAGGTTGTCGGTGACATCCAAAAGCGCGTTGATGAAGATTTTGTAGCTTTCCGTTCCTTCCGTGAACCAGGCGTCCCGGTCCGTCATCGGCGGAAGCTGCTTTGGAACAAAGCCACCCTTTGCGCCAACGGGAACGATCACCGCGTTCTTGACTTGCTGGGCTTTCACCAACCCCAGCACTTCCGTCCGGAAGTCTTGCGGCCGGTCAGACCAGCGCAATCCGCCGCGCGCGACCATGCCGAACCTCAAATGAACCCCTTCCACCCGCGGGCTATAGACGAAGATTTCGCGGAATGGGCGGGGTGCCGGCAGATCGACAATGCTCCTGCTGTCGATCTTGAAGGCAAATGTGGGTTTGGGCAGGCCCTTGTCGCTCAACTGGTAGAAGTTGGTGCGGAGAATGGACTCGATCGCATTCTGGAACCGGCGCAGAATCCGGTCGTCATCAAGGCTCGCGACTTCATCCAGTGAGGCTGTGATTTCTCCCTCGAACCGGTCCGTTCCCTGGCTCCGGTCTTCTTCAGTCACGTCCGGATTGAAGCGCAGGCGGAACAGCTCAACCAGTTTGGCCGTGATGGCTGGATAGTTGTTCAATGTGTTCCACATGTAGTCTTCGGAAAAGCGTATGCCCGCCTGCCGCAGATATTTGGACAGGGACCGGACAACAGCAATGTCCCGCCAGGCGAGATCTGCGGTCAGGACAAGACGGTTGTACCCGTCATCTTCGGCCTGACCTGTCCAGACCGCCATGAACATGCTTTCCAAGCGGGTTTGAAGAGGGCCGGTGAACTCGATGTCATTGCCAGACCGGGCCTCGAGTGTCATTTCGTGTAGATAGGAAAGCGGCGCGTCCGCCGGGGTAATCCGGTAGGTCCGCTCGTTGATGACCTTGAAGCCCATGTTTTCCAGGAGCGGCACGCGCGCGGACAGGGGAATTGGCGACCCGCGGTGATAGACCTTCAGCTGAAGCCTGTTAGCCGATGTTCCTTCACCCCTGTGGAATGTGATCGTGGTGTCGTGCGTGTCGGAAAGCGTTTCAAGCTGGACGATATCGAACAGCGCCGACTGTGCGTTGTAGACTTCCTTGTAGCCGCCATGAAACGACAGCGCATACCGGTCGGCGAGCTTACGGGCCTGGGCTGCCGCAAACTCGTTCTTCAAGGCATCGCGGACGCTGTCCGACCAGGTTCTCACCATATCTGCGACGGCTGTTTCCAGCTCGTCCTGGTCCGGTGCCGGTGTCTCTCCCTTGTCCCTTCCGATGATGTAATGAACCCGGGCCAACGGTCCTTCTGGATAGGTCACATACCAGGCGGACAAGCGGCCCTCGAAAATCGAGGCGAGATAAGTCCCGACATTCAGGCGGACTTCCGTCGTGTACCGGTCACGGGGGACAAACACCATGATCGAGACATACCGGTCGAACTTGTCTGCGCGCGCCAGGACACGGATCCGAGGCCTTTCATCCAGTTGAAGGATGGCAATTGCAAACTCGTATAGTTTCTCGCGGTCGATCTGAAAGAGTTCGTCCCTTGGAAAGGCTTCGAGCACGTTTTTGAGCGCGCGTCCGGAATGGCTCTCAGAATCATAGCCTGCACGTGCAAGTACACTTGCCACCTTGCGGCGCAGGAACGGAATTGTGTTCGTGGGCTCTGTATAGGCGGTTGAGGCGAACAGGCCGACAATGCGCAATTCACCAGCGAGTCTGCCGTCATCGTCATAGAGCTTGGCGCCCACATAATCCATGTGCACCCGGCGGTGAACCGTGCTCTTTACGTTGGCTTTCGCAATAATCAGCGGTTCGGGCTTCTTTAGGAATTCCCGGATTTCCGGAGTGATCTGCACAAACTCGGAGCCGCGGCGCAGAACGCGCACGTCCGGGTCGGACAACAATCCAAGCCCGGTCCCTTCATGTGGCGATAGCTCGCCTTCCTCTACGCCGCCATCAAAGGTGTATTCGCGCATGCCGAGGAAAATGAAGTTGTCGTTCTCCATCCATTCAAGGAAGTGGATAGCCTCCCACAGCTCGTCGCTGGAGCCGGGAATTTGCGTTGTTTTGTAGGTGTCGATTGCTTCGGCCAGCCGTTCCTGCATCGGCTTGAAGTCGTCGACCACAGACCGGACATTTTTTAAAACCCTGTCGAGTCGGTTTGTCAGCGCCTGGCGATCATCGTCGGATTCAATACGCGTCACATGGATGTGGATGACGCTTTCCTGCCGGTCCTTGCGCTTGGGCGGCTTCTTTCGGGCAACGGCTGACAGAAGTTTGCCGCCGCTGTCACGCTCCACAATGAAGATGGGATGAAGAACCAGATGAACTTCGAGCTTGCTGTCCTGGAGCTCGTCCATAACCGAATCGACCAGAAACGGCATGTTGTCATTCACAACTTCGATGACGGTTAGGTTTCTCGCCTTCGTACCCTTCGCCTTGAAGGCCGGATCCACAAGACTGACCCGGTGGGTCCCGAGATCGTGGGTCTGGAAATCCTGCCAGGCTTCCCGTGCGAACCCTTGCAGCTCTTCGGCCGAATAAAGGACCAGATCCTCGGCAGCGGCGCGGTCGTAAAAGGCAGCCGCGAAATCTGCGAGAGCCGGATCATCTTCGGCAAGGCTTGCGTGGACCGCGTCGATGAGTTGTTTTTTCTCGACGTCGTATTTGTCCGGCATGGTCATCCCCCGAGGCGGTTTATGGTTTGGCTCTGTCGCGTGGTAGTCTTTTGTAGAATAGCGACATCATTGGTTTCATGACGGGAGGAACAAATTGTCAAGCAAAGTCACAGCCTTGCAAATCGATTCAAATGAAAAATTGAGTGAAAAGACCCAGGCATATTTCGATTTGTGCAAGGAAAAGCTCGGTTTGGTGCCGAATGTGCTCAAGGCTTATGCCTTCGATGAGGTCAAGCTGCGCGCCTTCACGGATATGTATAATGACCTGATGCTGGCTGAATGCGGACTGTCGAAACTAGAGCGCGAGATGATTGCCGTTGCGGTTTCGGCGGCGAACCGCTGTTTTTATTGCCTGACAGCTCACGGGGCCGCTGTACGTGATCTTTCAGGCGACCCAGTTCAGGGCGAACTCATGGTCATGAATTACCGGGTGGCCGACTTGAGTGCACGCCAGCGGGCGATGCTGGATTTTGCGGTCAAACTGACCGAGCGCCCGGCGGAAATTCTTGAAGAAGACCGCCAGCTGTTGCGTGATGCCGGTTTTTCGGACCGGGACATTTGGGACATTGCATCTGTTGCCGCCTTCTTCAACATGACCAACCGGGTGGCGGCTGCGACCGATATGCGTCCGAATGATGAGTATCACTCAATGGCGCGTTGAGCTCACCGCAGTGCCGGAAGCGGTGACAAGGCGGGTATTTGGGTGTAAGAAGCGTCGCACTTTCAAACACTCGCACATGAGGAGAGGAGCGGGCCATGACCGCGCGCGTATTTATTGATGGTGAAGCCGGTACGACGGGTCTGCAGATCCGTGAGCGCCTTGCCATGCGCCGCGACATCGAGCTGCTCTCCATTCCGGACGAGTTGCGCAAGGATGCGTCTGCCCGCGCAGATTATCTCAACAAGGCCGATGTTGCGATCCTGTGCTTGCCGGATGCGGCCGCCAAAGAGAGCGTCGCCTTGATTGAGAACGACACCACAAGGGTGATCGATGCCTCCAGTGCCCACCGGGTCTCGGACGGTTGGGCCTATGGTTTTGCCGAAATGGACCCCGATCAGGGTGATGTCATTGCTGCGGCCATGCGGGTTGCCAATCCGGGCTGCTGGCCGCAAGGGCTGATTGCGTCCATCCGGCCGCTGATTGCAGGCGGACTGCTGCCTGCGGACTTCCCGCTCGTGTATCATGGCGTGTCCGGCTACTCCGGCGGCGGAAAAGGCATGATTGCCGACTATGACGCGAAAGGCCATGTGGCAAATGTGCTGGCGCCTTATGGGCTGGGCTTCAATCACAAGCATCTGCCGGAAATGACGGAGTATGGCCTTCTTGACCGAGCTCCGCTGTTCACCCCCACGGTCGGCAACTACTACAAGGGCATGATGACGGTCCTGCCCCTGAATCTCGCCGGCCTGGCAACGGTTCCGGCTGGCGCCCAGCTGCATGCTGCGCTTGCCGACCATTTTGCAGCGGCATCCAACGGTTTTGTTGAAGTGGCTCCACTGGAGGCGCTTGAGCGCTCCGACGGGCTTGATCCGCAGGCGCTCAACGACACGAATGGCTTGCGTCTGCATGTGTTTGCCAATGATGCACGTGCGCAGGCTGTGATCATTGCGGTCTATGACAATTTGGGCAAAGGCGCATCTGGCGCCGCGGTCCAAAATCTCAATTTGATGCTCGGTGTCGATCAGACCACAAGCCTGGCTGCTTAAGCCGCTTGAGGTGGCCGGCAGAGCAATCTGCTTTCAGGAGAGGAAAGAATGGAAAAATTTGAGACGCTGACCGGTGTCGCCGCGCCGTTGCCGATCATCAACATCGACACGGATATGATCATTCCGAAACAGTTCTTGAAGACGATCAAGCGCACAGGTCTTGGAACGGCTCTGTTTCATGAAATGCGGACCAACGATGATGGATCTGAAAACCCGGATTTCGTCCTCAACAAAGCCGCTTACCGGGACGCCAAGATTCTGATCGCGGGTGACAATTTCGGCTGCGGATCCTCTCGTGAGCACGCTCCATGGGCGCTCCTTGATTTTGGCATCCGCTGTGTGATTTCGACCTCCTTTGCAGATATCTTTTACAATAACTGTTTCAAGAACGGCATTTTGCCGATCCAGGTTTCGGAAGACGAGCTGGAGACGCTGATGCACGCCTCAGAGCGCGGTGCCAATTTCACACTGACCATCGACCTGGAGAACCAGGAAATCAAAGGCCTGGAAAGCGGTGACATTGCGTTCAAGATTGACCATTTCCGCAAGCATTGCCTGATCAATGGGCTCGACGACATCGGCCAGACCATGGAAAAGGCCGGTCAGATCGATACATTTGAAGGCAAGATGAGCGAAAGCCGTCCCTGGGTGTAAGGCCGGCGTCAGCCTTTGGAAAACACAACCTCGGCGCAATCCGCCGGGGTTTTTTGTTTTTGCGCGTGTCGCATCAATTAGAATTTATCATGTGTCGTCTTTTGCGTTGAAATCATTGATTTCGGACAGTGAAAGACGACACCGATTACATGCGATATGCGCTCGCTCAACAATTAGCAAGATCAGGTATAGCTGCGGGCTTCAGTTTTCGTCTTTGTCGAACCGGGATTCGTTGAGGAGATCGAGTTCGGCCATCTTGGCCCCCAGTGGTTTCAGGCGCGAGACTGTGGCGCGGAAACGGTAGGCATGCTGATCGAAAAGCTGCTGCGCCAAATCGGGGTACTCTGAGATCATCCGTTTGAAAAGCGCGCGGCGGATCCGGATGATCCGCACGCCCTCGAGGGCTTCGGCCCTGCAAGGGCGTTTTGCTTCGATCAGGAGCGCGCTTTCGCCTAGAAGCGTACCCGGCCCGGCCTGGTCGACGTCCTGAAAACCGTCCGGGGTGCGTTGTTTCAAGGCCACGGTGCCTGTGGTGATCACGAGCCCGCCGTCGGCGCGGTCGTCCTGATCGAACAACTGCTGCCCTTTGCTGAAGTCCATGCTTTCGGCACTGAAAGCGAGCAGCCGCAGCTGATCGTCAGAAAAATCCGAGAGCATCGGGACCTGTTTGAGAATCGCAATATCTTGGGCAAGGCTCATGCCCAAGATTTACGCCGAAACGGTGAGGACGCACAAGCACATAAGCGGTTAAGGAACGAGCTTATACCCACCGGCTTCCGTGACCAGAAGCTCTGCATTGGAGGGATCACGCTCGATTTTCTGCCGCAGCCGGTAGATATGGGTTTCCAGGGTGTGTGTGGTGACACCTGAATTGTAACCCCACACTTCGTGCAACAGCACATCCCGGGTCACGGGCTTCTCACCGGCACGGTAAAGAAATTTAAGGATCGAGGTTTCCTTTTCCGTCAGCCGGACCTTGGAACCATTATCTTCTTGCATCACCTTGGCAGCCGGCCGGAACGAGTAGCGTCCGATGGCGAAGGTCGCATCTTCGCTTTGTTCATGCTGGCGCAGATGCGCCCGCACGCGCGCAAGCAGAACTGCGAACTTAAACGGCTTGGTCACATAGTCATTGGCGCCGGCTTCAAGCCCAAGGATTGTGTCGCTGTCGCCGTCGTGGCCGGTCAGCATAATGATTGGCGCCTTGAAGCCGTTTTTCCGCAACAGCTTAACGGCCTCGCGCCCATCAATGTCCGGGAGCCCGACATCCATCAGCAGCAGATCGACGTGTTCTTCCTTGGCCATGGCAATGCCTGTGGCGGCGGTGTCGGCTTGGATGGTTTCAAATTCATCATAAAGCGAGAGCTGCTCGACAAGCGCCTCACGCAGTTCAGTATCATCATCGACAATCAGGATGGTGCGGGCGGTCATATTGTCGGGTCCTCGCCAAATTTCTAAGTGATCACGCGGGTTTGTATAAATTACACAACCACGTTCCGGTTCCTATGTGCGCGGGAAAGTGTCGCCTTACAAGCGGGCCTCCGTCAATTCTTCTTCACGCGGGCTTTAGCGCTGGTTTATCAAGGTCTCCTTGGGCAACAGGCAGGCAAAGGGTCGGTGATATGAGTGGCGGTGGAAAACTGGCGGATATCCTAGAGGTTCATGCACTCGCGCGGGATCGGCGTAAGGGTGTGCTGCACTGCGGCTCGATCACGGTTCCGTGTGCATTGGGCCGGTCCGGCGTGATTGTGCGCAAGAAAGAAGGTGATGGAGCAACGCCGGCCGGGTCCTTCGAACTCATGCACATTTACTACCGGATGGATCGTGGTCCGCGGCCGCGAACCCTGCTCCCGATGGAAGCGATAACGCCGGATCTCGGCTGGTGCGATGATCCGGCGTATGCCCGCTACAACCGCCCGGTCAAGCTGCCCTTTTCCCTAAGTCACGAGAAAATGTGGCGCGATGACCGGTTGTACGACATCGTTGTAGTGCTCGATTGCAATATGTATCCGCCGGTCAAGGGCCAAGGCAGCGCCATCTTCTTTCACATCGCGCGCGAAGACTACCGGCCGACCGAAGGATGTGTGGCCATCGCACCGGATCACATGCGCTTGCTGCTGTCCGTGATCGGACCCGGCGCCGTCATGACCATACGCCCTTGAGGGTAAACGACAGCTGCTCAGGAACCACCGTGCTTCACTTTTGAGGCCGGTAGATCGTGTACGACCCCGAAATCCTGACCGTAAACGGCTCATCGTCATAGATATCGGCTGTGCGGATGTAAAAACTGTTCCTTTGCACATTGTGGCTGCCATTCACGTTGGCTTCCAGAAAGGTGGCGTTGCCGAAGAGATCGACACGCACCAGTATGGCTGTGTGGCGGGGCGCGCCGCGTGTCTTAACCTCCCAGCTACCGTCTTCACGCTCGACGCGGCTGCGAAAGTTCCGGAACTGGAAAACATCGCCCGGGCGGGCGTCGCTTAGCCGGACTTCCCGGCCCCAAATGTAGGTCGCGCCGGGCTTGTGAAAATTCAGGTGCTGGAAACCGTTATTGACGAGCGTCCAGCACTCTCCGTTGCCTTCCACCTGATTGAGCCGTTGCTCGGCAAAGGCGATCAGACGCTGAGACTCTTGTGCGGTAACATCATTGGGCATGATTTCTTTCCTTAAGATGTGCCCCTTGACGCGAGATCTACGGGAAGTTGTCTTGCTGCGATGTAATGCAGGTCACAGCTTTACCCGCTAACCCTACGGCGCGCTGAATCCGTATCGGATCTGGTAATTCGCGATGATTTCAGCCATACAGAGCACAAGACAGGCGCTCCGCGCCGTTTACTCCCAAGAACACCCGAAGAAGTGCACACTGTAATGGCGTCTGACGTCAGACCCTTTTTGAAGATGAACGGCCTTGGCAACGATTTCGTGGTCTGGGATGCGCGGCAGAAGCCGTTGCAGCTGGCCAAGGATCAGATTGCCCAGCTCGGCGATCGCGGACACGGCATCGGTTTTGATCAAATGATCACGGTCGAGCGCTCGGCTTATGGTGTTGACGCCTTCATGCGCATCCACAACTGCGACGGCAGCCAGGTTGACGCGTGCGGCAATGCCACACGCTGTATCGGCCGTTTGCTGATGGAAGAAGCCGGCAAGGATATGGTGACCATCGAGACCAATGCAGGCTTACTCCATGCGTTTGATGCAGATGGCCCGCGCACCGTGACCGTCGATATGGGGGTGCCACGGCTCGAATGGGACCAGATCCCGCTGGCCGAAGAGTTTGCGGATACACGAGCGATTGAGCTGCAGATCGGCCCGATTGACGAACCAATCCTCCATACGCCGGCCGTTGTGAACATGGGGAATCCTCATGCGATTTTCTGGGTCGACGATGTCGAAGCCTACGATCTCGCGCGCGTAGGGCCGCTCCTGGAGCATCATCCGATTTTTCCGGAAGGCGCCAATATTTCGCTGGCCCATGTGTTCGATGAAAATCAAATCCGTTTGAAGGTGTGGGAGCGCGGAGCTGGCTTGACGCTCGCCTGCGGAACGGCGGCGTGCGCGACCGCAGTTGCCGCGGTCCGCGACAACAAGGCAGGCCGGAAGACCACCATTCATCTGCCCGGCGGGCCGATTGACATTGAATGGCGGGAAAGCGACGGACACGTACTGATGACCGGTCTCACCGAGATCGAGTTTGAGGGGGAGGTAGATCTGGCAACCCTCTCCTGGCGGCGGACGGAAGACGGCGATGTGCCGGTGGAAGCGGGTGCGGCATCATGAGCATTGATGTTGTGACGTTCGGCTGCCGCCTGAATTCCTATGAATCCGAGGTAATGAAGCGCGAGGCGGAGGCCGCAGGCCTCAAGGATGCGATCCTGATCAACACGTGTGCCGTGACCAATGAAGCAGTCCGTCAGGCCCGTCAGGCCGTGCGCAAGGCCAAGCGCGACAATCCGGATGCCAAGGTTATTGTCACAGGCTGCGCGGCTCAAACGGAGACGGAAACCTTCTCCAATATGGATGAAGTCGATTTGGTGCTCGGCAACACCGAAAAGCTGGAGCGCAAGTCCTACGCCGATGTCGCTGCCTTTGGCATTTCCGAGACCGAGAAGGTACGCGTCAACGACATCATGAGTGTCGAGGAAACTGCTGGTCACTTGATCGATGGCTTAACCGGCCGGTCGCGCGCTTTCGTTCAGGTTCAGAACGGATGTGATCACCGCTGCACGTTCTGCATCATTCCTTATGGCCGGGGCAATTCGCGCTCCGTGCCGATGGGCGTTGTCATTGATCAAATCACACGTCTGACCGGCAACGGCTACAATGAGATTGTGCTGACTGGTGTCGATATCACCTCCTATGGTGCAGACCTCCCCGGAACACCGAAACTTGGCACTTTGACCGCTAAGATCCTGAACATGGTTCCGGACCTCAAGCGCTTGCGCCTGTCGTCCATTGATTCCATTGAGGCCGATGAGGATCTGATGCAGGTGATTGCAGACGATCACCGTTTGATGCCGCATTTTCATCTGTCGTTGCAGGCGGGTGACGATATGATCCTGAAGCGGATGAAGCGTCGGCACCTTAGAGCCGATACGATCCGTTTCTGCGAAGACGTCCGCAAAATGCGCCCGGATGTGGTCTTTGGTGCCGATATCATTGCTGGCTTTCCGACCGAAACCGAAGAAATGTTCCAAAATTCTCTGCGGATCGTGGATGAGTGCGGCCTCACACATCTTCATGTTTTCCCGTTTTCTCCCCGTCCGGGCACACCGGCCGCGCGCATGCCCCAGCTTGACCGGAGCATCATCAAGGAGCGCGGCGCCCGTTTGCGCGAAAAAGGGGCGCAAGTCCTCGCGCAGCACCTGGCAACGGAAGTTGGTAAGGTCCGGCCCGTTCTCATAGAGAAGGAAGGCCTTGGCCGCACCGAACAGTTCACTCAGGTCGAACTAGCCGGTGGAACGGCTGGAGAGATTGTCGAAACGAGAATTATCGGCCATACCGGACGCCATCTGTTGGGCGAAGCCCTTTCCAAGGCGGCTTGAGCGGCGGCCGAGTTTTTTAAGGCGGATTTATGAGCGAGAAGAAGCGCGGGTTTTTTGGGCGGCTCTTTGGCGGTAAGGATGCGCCTGATGAGCCTGAAACCCCAGCTGTTGATGCGCTAGAGGAAACTTCTCCAGCCGCGGAAAAGTCGGACGAGACGCCGACACCGGTGGAGATGGAAGTTGCGCCCGTTGCCGCACTGGGCAGCGAGCCAAATGTTCTGTCTGCACAGACCGGCCCGGATTTGTCGCCGCAGATCGCTCCAACAGTTCCGCCGGTGCTGCCTGAGGTCGGTATTTCGACTGATCTTGGTGCAGATGAAAAAGAACCCGACCTTCCGGACGAACTGGTTGAAAGCCCCTCGGACGAAACAGCCTCTACCGACGCATCGGACGTTCCAGCGCCGGCAGAAGACGCTGAAGAGCCAGCTGAGATCGAACCGGAAGCAGAGGTTTCTGCACCCGGGGTGCCTGTCGCGGCTACACCTGCTCCGGCACCCGTTGAGGAAGAAAAACTCTCCTGGTTCCAGCGGCTGAAAAAAGGCCTTTCGCGCTCCTCCTCAGCACTGACGGACGGCATCTCTTCGATCTTCACCAAGCGCAAGCTTGATGCGGCCATGCTGGAGGAGCTGGAAGATATCCTTATCCAAGCGGATCTGGGTGTTGATACGGCGATGGCGATCACCGACCGCCTGTCTGATGGACGCTACAACAAGGAAATCTCTCCGGAAGAAGTGCGCGAGATCCTCTCCGAAGAAGTCGAGAAGGTTCTAGCGCCGGTTGCTCAACCTCTGGATCTGAATTCAGGGAAAAAGCCGCATGTGGTGCTGATGGTCGGTGTCAACGGCACCGGCAAGACCACGACGATCGGCAAACTGTCCAAGAAACTGCGCGAAGAAGGCAAAACGGTCATGCTGGCCGCCGGCGACACGTTCCGCGCAGCTGCCGTGGAGCAACTCAAGATCTGGGGGGAGCGCACCGGTGCTGAAGTCATTTCCCGCGATACCGGGGCGGACGCTGCTGGTCTTGCTTTCGACGCCATGAAGGAAGCGACTGAGAAGGGTGTTGATGTTCTCCTGATAGACACTGCGGGCCGGTTGCAGAACAAGGCCGAGCTGATGGATGAGCTGGAGAAGGTCATCCGTGTCATCAAGAAACACGACCCGGATGCGCCGCACACCTGTCTCCTGACTTTGGATGCGACAACAGGCCAGAACGCGCTCAATCAGGTCGAGATTTTCGGCAAGGTTGCTGGTGTGACCGGGCTGGTCATGACCAAGCTCGACGGCACGGCCCGCGGCGGCATCCTGGTGGCCATTGCCGCCAAACACGGCTTGCCGGTTCATTTTATCGGCGTCGGTGAAGGGGTCGAGGACCTGGAGCCGTTCTTGGCCAAGGACTTCGCATCGGCAATCGCCGGGCTGGCCTAACCCCTGTTTGCCCTTACGTCAAAAATTGTGTTTGCTGAAGGAAGCAGCCGGTTTTGGCGTTGGAGGGCGGAATGAAGGCCATCGTTTCATCTACCTTGTTTTTGATCGCTTCCACCCAAATGGTGGAAGCCGGTCCGTGTGCGGACAAATTCATAGCTCTGTTCACGCAGCCTGATCAGGGCGTTGCGACAAAGACTTTGGCGACGACGGAGTTCAAGGGAGCTCCGCCGATGACCAATGAGTTCCACTTTCTATCGCTAACCCACAACATGACTGTCCCCATCAGCCCGCCGCAACCTTGGGTCATGACCTATGAAACGGTGATGTATCAATCTTCCGACAAAGGTAATACCTGGACAAAGGTGCGGGATCTGGAGGCACCGGCACCCGAGGCGGTGCTGGAGCAGAAGCTCACGGACGCTCAAACCCTGCGCAACACGGACTGCGCCTTGGAGGAAATTGACGGTGTTGCCTATGAGCGGATTGCCGGTGACATCACCCTGTCACAGGGCATGGTGACCGAGAACCGTTACACTTACTTTGTGCGGCAGTCCGATGGGTTCATCGCCAAGGCCATCTACGATACCAAAGCGCCAAATTTCGAAATGGTGATTACCCAGGAGATCGAGCCGGCGCCCGATCTGCAATTGCCGGTTCCCGATTAGCATTCGCATCGGGACACGTCCTGATAAAATCAGTTGCGATTAGAGCTTATCCCGCTGGCCAACGTTCCATCTTTGACCGGTGGCGGTTGCCGTCTGGCTCGACTTGACGGCGGCACGTGATCACGTTCCCGGTTCCCACCCCTCCGGGGCCATTTCAAAACCCTCGAACTGGAATCCCGGCGCGACGGTGCAGCCGACCAGCGTCCACGCGCCGAGCGAGCGGGCCTGTTGCCAGGCATCGCGGGGGACAATGCCTTGGGGGCGTTCTCCTGCCATGAGATCAGTACCAAGGGTCAGGACGTCTTTGCTGGTGCCGTCCGTGCTGACGGACAGTTCAAGCGGGCTGCCCGCATAAAAATGCCAGGTTTCAACGGCATCGACCTTGTGCCAGCGGGAGAGAACTCCTTCCGGCAGCAAAAAATAAATCAAGGTGGAAGCCGCCCGGCCGGTTTCATCGGCAATCGGATCGCGAAAGGTCTCGACAAAATACCCGCCTTCGGGATGCGGCTGCATGCCCAGAAGGTCGATCACGGCATCGGCGGAAAGTGTGGTTGGCAAGGACATAACGGACCTATCAAAATTCGATTTTACAACCTTGTAACAGGTTCGATCCGGTCCGGTTTGAAAATCAATTGGATTTGCTGTCTGAGCAGAATGCGATGTCGTCAACAGTCTCGCGCAAGGCTGCGACCACTTCCTCGTAAAGTACCTGCATGTCCAGCTTGTGTCCGCCGCCATAGGTCACCGGAATTGGTTCCGCCTGACTTAAAATGCGTTGGACAACGTCCCGGGCGCGCTGTTCCGGTGTTCGTGCGGAAAAGGCATCGCGGTCTTCTAATGTCATGGTGACTGCCCCGTCATATTCGAGATGACTCCCATATGGGGGCAGTTTTCCTGATTTTAAGCGGGGAAATTGAAGAAATACTTGCGCATTTTCACCAATTCAGTGCCGCGCATTACGCATTGTCTTTTCTGGTGCGGATTTCCGCAAAGACTTCTGCTGCACCGGCTCCACGCATTCCAAGACTGTCCGCGACACTTGGCGCGGCGGCCCTGAGGAACGGATTGGTGGCTTTTTCCTGCGCCATTGTGGTCGGCAAGGCAGGCTTTCCGGCTGCCCGGAGTGCTGCCACCTCCTTGGCCCGTGCCTGCAAGGCCTCGTTGTCCGGCTCTATGGTGAGCGCGAATGCCGCATTGGATTCCGTATATTCGTGACCGCAATAAATTTCCGTGTCATCCGGCAGATGATGGGCAAGCTTTTCCAATGAGGACCACATCATCTCCATGTCGCCTTCAAACACGCGGCCGCAGCCGAGCGAGAACAGTGTGTCGCCGGTATGGGCCATCTTGATCGAAGGAATGAACCAGGAGATCTGATCGAGCGTGTGTCCTGGTGTTGCGACCGCCTTGATCTCGTAGGGGCCGCACATCACGTCGTCGCCGTCCTCGACGGTTTGCTCCAGTTCTGAAATCTGCTGCCGGGAGCGTTCCGGGCCGATGACAGTTGCGCCGGTCTGCGTTTTCAGGGCGCCCAACCCCTGAACGTGATCCCAATGATGATGGGTGATCAGGATATGGCTCAATGACCAGCCCGTCTCTTTCAGGACATTTGAGTAGGCATCTGCATCAGGAACATCAATCGCGATTGTGGTCCCGCTCTTCCTGTCATGGATCAGCACTCCGTAATTGTCGTTAAGGCAGGTGAACTGCCTGATTTCGGTGGTGTCGATCAAAGCCATGACGTTTGTTCCTCTCCGGTCATTGGATTCAGTGGCTAAAGTGGCAAAGACCGTTTCGCGCGGCAAGTTCCAGCCTTGCGCTTTTTGCATGTTCCATGTTCAATCGCCGCCCGGATTGGCTCCGCAAGGCAGGATTGATGTATCTCGACGTTGTGCATTTGCGCGCCTTTTATGATTTGCCGCTCGGGCGGCTCTTGCGCAGCCTCGTGGGCGCGCCCATTCGCAAGATGTGGCCGGACCTGAAAGGCCAAAGCCTGCTGGGGATCGGATATGCCGGGCCGTTCATGAGGCCGTATCTGGACAATGCAGAACGGGCTATTGCGGGCATGCCGGCACCGCAGGGCGCCATTCCCTGGCCGCCGGAACGGGACAGTGCCTGTGCCTTGGTCCAGGATGGGGCCTTGCCATTCCCGGATGCCTATTTCGACAGGGTAATGCTGGTCCACGCGATTGATCATTGTTCGGATCCCTCCTCCATGCTGAAGGAAGTCTGGCGGGTTCTTGCGCCCGGTGGGCGGGTCATCGCCGTCGTGCCGAACCGCCGGGGCCTGTGGGCCCGGTCCGAACATTCGCCGTTTGGATATGGCCGCCCTTATTCAAGCGGCCAGCTCAAGGAGCTGATGAAGAACAGCCAGTTCAATGTTCTGGACGACCGAGAGGCAGTGTTCATGCCGCCGAGCAAGTCGCGTTACATTGTTCAGGCGGCACGGACTTGGGAGAGCGTCGGACGTCGGATCTGGCCCGCTTTCGGTGGTATCCTTATCATGGAAGCTGAGAAAGTGATTTTCCGCAGCATTCCAACAGGGGGTGAGAAGGCGCGTCTTCGCGTCCTGCGTCCGGTCTTTATTCCCGAAGGCGTGGCAACCGGGCTCAAACCCGTTCGCGCCGCCCGCCCCAGGGTCATGAGTTTGTGATCAATCGCGCTTGAGCAGAAAAACGGCTTGCTCGGCGACAATGTTCCAGACCCACCAGGGCGCATTGATAGGGATCTTGTTTCCTTGTGCGCTCAAGGCGACCGCCTTTTCGACATCCGCATCCAGTTCCTTGCACAGATCAACAAAGTCGCGCAGCGAGCAAAAGTGGATGTTCGGGGTGTCATACCATTCGTAAGGCAGATATTTCGTGACCGGCATGCGCCCACGCAGCAGCAGCTGAACCCGGTTACGCCAATGGGCAAAATTGGGGATCGAGACCACCACCTGCTTGCCGATCCGCAGAAGCTCGCTCATCACCTTTTTCGGCTCCCGGGTCGCCTGTAGCGTCTGACTCAGGATCGCAACGTCAAAGGCCTGGTCCGGATAGTCGGTCAGGTCGGTATCAGCATCGCCCTGAATGGCGGACAACCCGCGGGCAACGCAGTTGTTCACACCTTCTTTCGACAATTCTATACCCCGACCGTCCACCTGGCGTTCACGCACAAGAAGGTCCAGCAGGGCACCATCCGCGGAACCCACATCCAGAACCCTGGCATTTTGCGGAATAAGGGACGCGACAACCTTGTGGTCGCCCCTGACCGTTCCGGCCAAAAGGGCATTGGGGTCCAAAATCATGATGTTGCCCCTTCGCCCGGAGCAGGTATCCCGCGTGCGTTGGCCGCACCGGTGATAAAGCCGCGAATGGTTTCAAACATTTCAGGCACGTCGAGCAGGAAGGCGTCGTGACCCCGGTCGCTGTCGATTTCAACGAACGAAACGTTCGCTGCGGCAGCGTTGAGCGCCTGAACGATCCGCCGGCTTTCCGACGTCGGAAACAGCCAGTCCGACGTGAAGGACATGACGCAAAACCGGGTTTTGGTCTCCTTGAAGGCGGCGGGGAGAGACCCGCCGAACTCGTGGGCCAGATCGAAATAGTCCATTGCCCGCGTAACATAGAGATAGGAGTTGGCGTCAAACCGGTCGACGAAGGTCATGCCCTGGTGCCGCAGATAGCTTTCGATCTGGAAATCCGCGTCAAATCCGAAGGTCAGGTTTTCCCGGTCCTGGAGATTGCGCCCGAATTTCTGATGCAAGGACTCGTCCGACATGTATGTGACGTGCGCGGCCATCCGGGCAACGGCAAGCCCTTTTGTTGGGCGCACCCCTTCTGAAATGTAGTTTCCGCCGCGCCAATCCGGGTCAGCCATGATGGCCTGCCTGCCGACCTCATGAAACGCAATGTTCTGCGAGGTATGGCGTGCGGCAGCGGCGATCGGAACTGCCGAGAACACCTTTTCCGGATAGCTCGCGGCCCATTGCAGGACCTGCATGCCCCCCATGGAGCCGCCAATGACTGAGAAGAGTGTCTGAATCCCCAAATGCTCAACAAGGCGGGCCTGAGCCCGCACCATGTCGCGGATGGTCACGACGGGAAGGTTGAGGCCATAGGGGGAGCCGGTGGCAGGGTCGAGTGTCGCCGGACCGGTCGTGCCCAGGCACCCGCCAAGCACATTGGCACAGATGACAAAATAGTGGTTGGTGTCGATCGGTTTGCCCGGGCCGACCATCAAAGACCACCAGCCTTGTTTTCCTGTGACCGGATTTGTTGAGGCGGCATATTGATCGCCTGTCAGGGCGTGGCACACCACAACGGCGTTGGTCTTGTCAGCATTCAGCGTGCCATAGGTTTCATAGGCAATCTGCCATGGGGCGAGCTCGACGCCCGAATCCAGTTCCAGCGGCTGATCGGCGCCAAACATGGCCAGTTTGCTGGAGGGAGATATGGCTTCGCTCGAAGCAACAGCCTCAGCCGTTTGCGGAATTGTCGTGTCTGAGGACATTGCTCACGCGGTAGTGGTTGACCGGACGAATGGTATGGGTGGATGTGCCAGCGCAGTTCGCGGTCTTGCCTTGAAACGAGACAGGACCGGGCTCAAGCCAATCCAGACAGGCGACCTAGCCGCGCAAATTGCCACGAGTCAATGTTTTCTTTTGCGTTTGGCCGATCACATGCCTATGACTAGCGGCCGCAAACCATGACAATTGCCGGAGATATCATGTCAGACATGCCCGACAGCGGACAGTCGCTTACGGAGCTGCGCCATCAGATTGATGTACTGGATGCGCAGATCCACGATGCACTGATTGCACGGGCCCGGGCGGAGGCCGGTGTTTATGCTGCCCGTCAGGCGGCTGGCGAGAGCGTGTCTCCGTTTTATCCCGACCGGGATGCGGACGTCATGCGGCATCTGATTGAGCGGCATTCCGGTGACCTGCCGCTTGTCACGGTCGAGCAAATCTGGCGCGGTACTGTAGGCGGTTGCACGAACACGCTCACGGACTACGCCGTCCATCTGGATGGCAGCGCAGAACTGACGGACATGCTGGATCTTGCACGGTTCTATTTCGGATTTTCAGTCGAACTGGTCCCGGCAAGTGACGCGGCCGATGTAGTGGGGGCGGTAACCGCCTCGCCGCACGATTTGGGCATTGTGGCTTTGACCGACCGTGCGGATCTGCCCTGGTGGCGCGGATTGAGCGACGCGGGTGCGCTTGTCAGTGCCCGGCTGCCGTTTGTGGTCATGGACGACCGCCCAGCGGACTTACCGGCATTGGTCCTGTCGAAATCGCCCGGTCTTGCTGAAACGGCAGATGTTTCGGTATTTGATGCGCGCTGGTCTGACATCTTGCCGGGGAAACTGATGGATCAGGGCATCGAGGTTTTGAGTTTCTTCCGCTCGGCCGCCGGTGTCGATGCCATGATTGCCGTCTCTGGCGATTTGACGGAAGAAGATGTTCAACGTGCCTGTGCCCTGGCCGGGGCGGCACCGGAAGTCTTGCGCCGGATTGGCGGATATGCCGCGCCAATCGATGGTGACGGCGCATCAGATGAGTTTGGGCCCGAGGATGAGGGGTCTTGAGGATGAATGAGATGACAACAATCGGCGACGCAGCAGTAGAAACGTCAAACCGGCCGCAGCCGAAACCCGGTGTGATGAGTATTGCGCCTTATGTTCCTGGAAAGTCCAAGGCGACGGGCGGCAAGACGCTGCACAAGCTGTCTTCGAATGAAACACCGCTGGGCGCGAGTCCGGCCGCTGCCGCTGCGATGAAAGACATTGGGCCATCTCGAACTTTATCCTGATGGCGGGTCCAGCGATTTGCGGGCTGCCATCGGCGACGTCTATGGCCTGAACCCGGACCGGATTATTTGCGGGGCAGGATCCGATGAAATCCTCAGCCTGATTGCGTATGCCTATCTTGGCGCGGGTGATGAGGCGATCTACTCCGAGCACGGCTTCCTCGTTTACGACATCGCGATCCGTGCGGCCGGTGCGGTGCCTGTCATTGCGCCGGAACAGGATCTCACCACGGATGTCGATGCAATCCTGGCGCGGGTGACGGCGAAGACCAAAATGGTTTTCATAGCCAATCCGAACAATCCGACTGGCACATACCTGCCGTTTGAAGAAGTGCGCCGCCTGCATGCAGGGCTGCCTGCCCATGTGCTTCTGGTGCTGGATGCCGCTTACGGTGAATATGTGCGCCGGAATGATTATGAAAGCGGCCTCGAACTGGCCGCGACGGCTGACAATGTCATCATGACCCGGACGTTCTCCAAGGTATATGGCCTTGCAAACCTGCGTCTTGGATGGGGGTTCGGCCCGGCTCACGTTATTGATGCGCTGAACCGTATCCGAGGGCCTTTCAATGTGTCTGGTGTTGCCATCGCGGCCGGAGTAGCTGCGGTCAAGGACCGTGACTTTCTGTCAAGAGCGGTCGAACACAATGACAAATGGTTGCCATGGGTCACTTCGGAACTGGAGGCGCTGGGCCTCAAGGTAACGCCGAGTGTCGGCAATTTCGTACTGGTGCACTTTCCGGACGAGCAGGGCAAACGGGCCGTTGATGCGGATGCCTATCTGCTGGACAATGGTTGCGTCCTGCGCCTTGTTGGCAATTACGGCCTCCCAAATGCGCTGCGCATGAGTATTGGCACTGAAGATGCCAACCGCACGGTTGTCGGCCTTCTCAAGTCATTCCTGGGACAAGCCTGAAAGAAGAAAAACAATAATGTCTGGTGCCCCTCTATTTGACAGGCTCGCCCTGATCGGGATTGGCCTGATCGGGTCCTCTCTGGCGCAGGCTGCCCGTCAGCGCGGATTGGTCAAGGAAATCGCGATTTCAACGCGCTCACCCGAAACCTTGCAGCGCGCTGAGGAACTCGGCTTGGGCGATGTCTACGAATTGGACGCCGCTACTGCCGTTGAGGGGGCGGATCTTGTTATTCTGTGCGTGCCGGTTGGGGCCAACGAGGCTGTTGCGAAATGGATCAAGCCGGCGTTGAAGCCGGGCGCAATCCTGACCGATGCCGGCTCTACCAAAGGATCTGTTGTCGATCAGGTCGGTCCGCATGTGCCCGATGGTGTCCATTTTGTTCCAGGTCACCCGATCGCGGGCACAGAGCAATCCGGTCCGGATGCCGGCTTTCCGACCCTATTTGACGAGCGCTGGTGCATTTTGACCCCGCCGGAGGGAACAGACCCCGCCGCAGTTGAGAAGCTGACCAAGTTCTGGGAGGGCTGCGGCTCAACCGTCGATATCATGGATGCCAAACATCATGACCTTGTTCTGGCGATTGTTTCGCATCTTCCGCATCTGATTGCTTATAACATCGTCGGAACCGCAGACGATCTTGAAGCGGTGACAAAATCGGAGGTGATCAAGTATTCGGCTTCCGGTTTCCGTGACTTTACACGCCTCGCTGCGTCCGACCCGATCATGTGGCGGGATGTCTGCCTGAACAATAAGGATGCGATCCTGGAGATGCTGGCGCGGTTTTCAGAGGACCTGTCTGCGCTGCAGCGGGCAATCCGCTGGGGAGATGGCGAACAGCTCTTTGATCTGTTTACCCGCACCAGAGGTATCCGCCGGTCTATCATCGAGGCGGGACAGGAAACTGACGCGCCCGACTTCGGGCGCCACGGCAAGCCGGGGTCGGCTAACTTGGCCGAGTAACAATAAACCCGGCCAGCGCGCGCAGAACACGGGCCCGCTCGCCGAACGGTTCCAGCAACTTGTTGGCATCGTCCAAAAGCTGGACGAGTTCCTGACGTGTTTTTTCCGGACCTAAGAGGCCGACCAGCGTGGCTTTTCCGGCCTCGGCATCCTTTCCGGTGGCCTTGCCCATGGCCTCCGGGCTTGCTTCGACATCGAGAAGATCATCGGCGAGCTGAAAGGCAAGCCCGATGATTTCGCCAAACCGGGTCAGGCTGTCCACGTCCTCAGGTGACGCTTGAGCGAGGATAGCCCCGGCGCGGCAGGCATAACGCAATAATGCGCCTGTCTTCATGGCCTGCAACTGCCGGATTTCGGCTTCCGTTCTCTGCCGGTGCTCGGACTCCAGATCGAGCATCTGGCCCCCTGCCATGCCGCCAATACCGGCCGCCCGGGCGAGTTCACGTGAAAGGCGAAGGCGGACCGCCGGATCCTGATGGATTTTTTCGTCTGCGATGATGTCGAATGCCAACGTCAGCAGGGCGTCACCGGCAAGGATCGCCGTTGCATCGTCAAATGCTTTATGAACGGTGGGCTGGCCCCGCCGCAGGTCATCATCATCCATGGCCGGCAGATCATCATGGACAAGGGAATAGCAGTGGATCAGTTCCAGGGCGCAGGCGGCTGGAACCACCTGGCCGGGATCTGCGTCAAACAGCGCCGCGCTCTCCATCATCAGGACCGGGCGCAGCCGTTTGCCGCCATTGAGCGCCCCATGGCGCATGGCTGCAATCAAGCGCGCGGGGCGGGTAATTTCCATCTCCCCAGCCTGATTGTGCAGGATGTCTTCAAGCGCGGTGTCGATACGCTTGGCGGCGCTTGCCAAATGCTGAACGAAATCAAATGTCACAAATGGCTCCGGCGGCTCAAAACATTGTTTGGTCTCATGGGGTTTCCGTGAAGCGGATTCGCTGTATCGTCAAGACCGCAATCCCAAATTGACGCTTACCTTATGATTTTTTGTCTCTCAGTTTTCCGAAAGCGGGAGTTCCTCATGAAATTACTGTCCGGCCTTTTACGTTCCTTCATCAAGAATGGCCGGATGCGGGTCATTGATGCCGCCGGAGAGCTTCACGAGTTCGGGTCCGGCGAGAACGGACCGACCGTGACGATCCGGCTGCACAGCAAGAAGCTCTATACGGCATTGTTCTTGAACCCGGAGCTTGCGGCGGGCGAAGCTTATATGGACGGCAGCCTGACCATGGAAGAGGGGTCAACCTGCTATGATTTTATGTTCCTCTTCTCCATTAACCGGGCCCCGCTCGGTGCGCATCCGGTGCAAAGCCTGCTGCGCAAAAGCTGGAAAGCTCTTCGGCGATACCAGCAGAAAAACAGCGTTGAGCGGGCAAAAGCCCAAGCCCGCCATCATTATGATCTCTCGACAGATCTTTACCGGCTGTTTCTGGATGATGGGCTGAACTACAGCTGTGCCTATTACCGCAGCGAGGACGACAGCCTGGAGGCGGCCCAGGCGCAAAAGCTGACCCATCTGGTCGCAAAACTTGATCTCCAACCGGATATGAGAGTTCTGGAAATTGGCGGTGGCTGGGGCTCTCTGGCGATCCGGATGGCACAGGCCGGAGCCCATGTCACATCCCTGAATGTGTCTCCCGAGCAGGTCAAAATTGCCGAACAACGGGTCAAGGCCGCAGGTGTGGAAGACCGTGTGGAGTTTGTCCTGAAGGACTACCGGGAGTTTGAGGGGCAATTTGACCGCATCATATCCGTTGGAATGATGGAGCACGTGGGCATAGGCCACCTGGACGCCTATTTCGGGAAGATCCGCGACTGCCTCACGGACAATGGATTTGCTGTTGTTCACTCCATCGGCCGCATGACCCCGCCTGGAACTACCGGGCCATTTATCCGGAAGTACATTTTCCCAGGCGGATATGTTCCCGCGCTTTCGGAAGTTTTTGCATCGACGGAACGTCTTGGGTTATGGGTCTGCGACGCGGAAATCCTGAGGTTGCATTACTACTACACGATCCGGGATTGGCGGATCCGTTTCGAAGAGCGCCGCGCGGATGCGGCTGCTCTTTATGACGACGCCTTTTGCCGGATGTGGGAGTTTTATCTCAGCGCGGTGGAGCTCGGGTTTCTGCACGGGTCCAATATGGTGTTCCAGCTCTTGCTGTCGAAAGAACGGGACGCGGTCCCCATCCTGAGAGACTTTATGGTCGATAACGAACGGATACTGAATGCCGCAGGCTAAATCGGCCTCCAAACCGGGTGCGTCTCAAAAACCGTCTCTAAGACAGCGGCTGCGGCGGCGGGCCGTGCAGATCCTCATCGCACTCCTTTTACTGCCGCCTGCCCTCACCGTTCTGTATTCGGTGGTTCCGCCCGTCAGCACGCTGATGCTCGGGCGTTATGTCCAGTTTTTGTGGGTGGACCGCCAATGGGTCTCGCTGAGCGACATCTCTCCGAACCTCATCAAGTCGGTCATCACGTCGGAAGACAGCGGGTTTTGCTCGAATGACGGTGTCGAGTGGGGCGCCTTACAAGATCAGGTTGAGGCCTTGAGCGAGGGCGAGCGCCCGCGGGGTGCAAGCACGATCACCATGCAGACGGCCAAGAACCTGTTCCTTTGGGGAGATAGGTCCTATGTCCGCAAAGCGCTGGAACTGCCGCTGGCCTTGATGCTGGATGCGATCCTGAGCAAGAAACGCATACTGGAAATCTACTTGAACATTGCTGAATGGGGCGAGGGGATTTTTGGGGCGGAAGCTGCCAGTCATGCCTGGTTCGGCAAGCCTGCGAAAGATCTTTCCCGGACCGAAGCGGCGCGGCTTGCGACGGCCCTTCCCAATCCACGCGGTCGTAATCCCGCCAAACCATCCGCCGGGCACCGGCGGCTTGCCGGTACCAATTTGGCGCGGGTCCGGCAATCGGGCAATATCTTTGGATGTGTGATCGAGTAGGAGCGGCGCGCGGGCGATTTTGTGAGGCGGTGGGGTCCGAATCAGGGCCGCGAACTGCGGCCCAACAAAAATTTCGCTGGTGGGGTGGAAAACACTGGACTTTGCCTGTATAACCCCGCGCATTCCAACACGCTGCGTGCCGCCACGCCCCGGGCTGACCCGGTCCGGGCCGCGCGGTTATGGACCACGGAGAAAAACAAAATGGCCGTTCCAAAGAGAAAAACCTCGCGCATGAAGCGCGGTTTTCGCCGTTCCGCGGACGCCCTGAAGCAGCCGACTTACGTCGAGGATAAGGATTCGGGCGAACTGCGCCGCCCGCACCACGTCGACCTGAAGACCGGCATGTACCGGGGCCGTCAGATCATGACCCCGAAAGACGACGCATAACGCGTTCTTTCCGGTTCGGATCGCCGTATGGCAACACCAAGATTGAGGCTGGCCTTGTTCCGACGGGCCGGCCTTTTTCTTTTCACGGATATCCGTTCTTGAATTGGCCCGAATGATCGTGTCAGGTGCAACCGCACCGGCTGTCGTGGGCCGATCCGCTTTGGAGCCTTTCATGCGTCTATTTTCCGCTGTTCCTTTCACCCTGATTACATTCCTGACCTACATTGGCCTTGCGTTCACCGCAGGTGCGGCCAATCCGGGCCTGTGGGCCGACCCGGTCATTACCGTCGCCATGGTGTCTGGCGCAACATTCCAGCTCCTGGTCAGCGATCTTCTGATCACCGCCGGATTGTTCTTTCTGTTCATTGAAATCATGAAGGCGACGCGGATCGGAACAACAGCTTTGATGGACCACATGCTGTCCGTGCTGGTGTTCATCGCTTATCTGGTTGCCTTCCTGGTATTGCCCCAGGCGGCAACCTCGCTCTTCTTTATTTTGATGGCGATCTCACTGATCGACGTGATTGCCGGCTTTTCGATCTCCATCACCGGCGCCCGCCGGGACGTATCCTTTGGCCACGGCGACGGGCATTAGGACCCGGCACCCAATCCGGGATGGCAGTTGTGCGACCTGAGGTTAAATCTCAGGCCTCTTTTTCTTCCTCGACGACCGCGTGTTTCTGGATCAGCGGCAGCTGTGTCAGTGTGAAGATCAGCGTGATCGGCATAACGCCGAAAACCTTGAAGTTGACCCAGAAATCGGTCGAGAAATTCCGCCAGACAATCTCGTTGATGGCAGCCAGAACAAAGAAGAAGACCCCCCATCGGAAGGTCAGCTTGCGCCAGCCTTCGTCTGTCAGCTTGAACGCGCTGTCAAATACGTAGCCAAGCAGGGACTTGCCGAACAGCAAACCGGCCAGCAGGACCGAGCCAAACAGACAGTTGACGATGGTTGGCTTCAGTTTGATGAAGAGCTCGTCGTGAAGCCAGAGCGTCAGCGCACCAAAGACAAGCACCACGACACCCGAGACCAGCGGCATGACCGGCAGGCGCTTGGTCAGCCATAGCGATACGGTGAGCGAAATCGTGATCGCCACCATGAAGGCAGCAGTGGCCAGGAAGATCGGCTCACCGATTGCCTGCAGGACCGGAAAGCTCGCGGCGATTTGCTCGCCCCTGGAATTGAACAGGAAGAATATCCCAAGCGGCCCGAGCTCCAGTGCCAACTTCAGGAGCGGCGACAGTTCCTTGCGTGCGGGATCATTCGGATCTTTTTCAAATTCCATGACGGTCTTTCGGGCCTTGTGCCATTTTGTGATCTTGTTTGCCACATAGGGATGTCTAACCTGCAAGGTCAAGGGGAGCATGGGTTGGAAAGGGCCGTAACCGGCGGAAATAGCATTGATCAGTGCAGCATCCCCGATGGTGCGGAGGGCTATGAACATGTCTCCGACGCGTGGATAGAACAGTCTGAGAGCTTTGACGTTCCCGCACTTTATGCGCCCGTTCTGGACCTTCTTCCGCGTGAGCCGGCGCGCGTTCTGGATATCGGAGCCGGGACCGGCCGGGATGCCGCATGGTTTGCGGGGCGGGGACACAAGGTGACCGCCGTTGAACCGGCCCGGCGACTTCGGGAAGCCGGGCGGCAAATTCATCAGGGCCGCGAGATTGAGTGGATCGAAGCCCATTTGCCAGACTTGCCGGGATTAAGGGCACGCGCTTCCTTCGACCTGATTGTTCTGATCGGTGTCTGGCAGCATTTGAAGGAAACAATGCGCTCTGCTGCCATGGCACGGATATTTGATCTTACGGCACCGAAGGGGCGTGTCATCCTGTCATTGCGCCATGGGCCGGGTGCGCCGGACCGGCCAGTGTTTCCAATTGACCCCAACGGCACAATTGCTGCGGCAGAACAATGTGGCTTCACCGTGTTGCGGGCAGCCAGGGCGTCCTCGCTACAGGCCGCAAACCGGAAGAAGGGCGTTGAATGGACCTGGATGGTCCTGGAAGCTAAGCCGGGTAGGTTGAGGTGATGACGACCATTGCTCATCAGACTATCGGACTGCCGTTTGCTGCCTGTCTTTCAAGGATAGAGACATGAGGCGGCTGCTCATCCTGGTGTCGTGTTTTTGGCTGGTGGCAGCGGATGTCCAGGCGGCAAAACGCGTGTCCTGGGAGGATTTGAAGGATCCGGCCTCACAGAATTTCGAAGATCCCTTCGAGGCTCTCAACATCCTGGAGCTGAGATCCCTTGCGACCGTAGTCCGTCTCCGCAAGCAATTGGACACGGGCAACGTTTCTGAAGACAATCTATTTGCTGTCATGCAGCAGCTCGAGGCCGCGGAAGCCAAACTGGCTGTGTCCGGGGTTGATACGGATGCGTTGCTCAGCCGGCGGCAGGAAATCGCGGACAAGAGGTTGACTGCAGCTATTACCGGAAATGCAGCGCTGGACAATCAGACGATTTCGATTACGGGATATGTCATTCCGGTCCTCGAGCCCGACGGGACCTCGCGCGGCGGATATCTGGTGCCGCAATATGGGATGTGCAGTCATGTCCCGGCACCCGATCCCAATCAGATGATCCGGTATCAGGCCGGTTCAAGCTGGCAGCCTGACAGAATCTACCAGCGGGTCCGGTTAACAGGCCGGATTGATCTCACGCTGACCCGCCAGACCATCAATCTTCTGGACGGTGAGGTCGATATGGTGGCGGCACTTAACATGACCGATGCGGTCTTGCATCCGGACAAGGCTTTCAGGCCCCGACCGCAGGATCGTACGCTCTTTTCCGCTCATTGAGGCATTTCCCGGCAGGCGCCGAACGAACTTCACTTTCACCACGCTAGAGGTGCTTTACGGGAAAAAGAAAGGGCGCTCATCGGCGCCCTTCCCAATCCCTTATATCACCAGCCCTGTTAGCCGTTCGCGACGTATTGGCCACCATTGATGGTCATGACGGCACCTGTCATGAATGCGGCTGCATCAGAGGCAAGGTAAACCACGGTCTGCGCGATTTCCTCCGGATGGCCAAGGCGGCCGACCGGGATGCCGGCGACGATGGATTCCAGGACCTTTTCCGGCATGGCGGCGACCATGTCGGTGTTGATATAGCCCGGGCAGACGCAATTCACGGTGATGCCCTTGAACGCGTTTTCCTGTGCGAGTGCCTTGGTGAAGCCGATCACGCCAGCTTTTGCAGCGGAATAGTTTGCCTGTCCCATCTGGCCCTTCTGACCATTGATGGAGGATATATTGATGATCCGGCCCGATCCGCGTCCACGCATGCCATTGATAACCGGATGGGTCATGGTGAACATGCTGTCGAGGTTGGTCGACATCACATCGCGCCATTGATCGAAAGTCATTTTGTGGAACATGCCGTCACGGGTAATGCCGGCGTTGTTGACCAGCACTTCCACCGGTCCGAGTTCGCTTTCGACCTGCGCAATGCCTGCAGCACAAGCTTCCGGATCGGACACGTCCCATTTGAAAACGTGGATCCCGGTTTCTGCTTTGAAAGCCTCTGCCTTTTCCGTGTTGCCGGCATAAGTGGCCGCCACGGTGTATCCTGCATCTTTCAAACCGCGCGAAATTGCCTCGCCAATTCCCCGTGTTCCCCCCGTCACCACTGCGACCTTACTCATTCCGTTCCTCCTAACTTCCAACTCCGGGCCTATTCCGGCCTTTTTGAAGTTCTCTTCCCAAGAAAGCACCGTACTCACGGGTCACATCTGATGAAATACCCCACAAGCGTCCGGCCGGTCAGCCGGGTTGCTTTTGTGCCCTGCGCTGATGAGCCCTAATCAATGCGTGCTGAAATCATGGCCGCTCCTTGCAGGTGCGGCCATGACAATTCTCAATGGAGTGCTTAACGCTCCAGGCACATGGCAACGCCCATGCCACCACCGATGCACAAGGTTGCCAATCCCTTTTTGGCATCCCTGCGGACCATCTCATGCAGCAGCGTGCACAGGATGCGGGCACCGGAGGCGCCGATCGGGTGGCCGATCGCGATGGCGCCGCCATTGACGTTTACAACGTCCGAGCTCCAGCCCATGTCCTTGTTAACGGCACACGCCTGGGCCGCAAAGGCTTCGTTGGCCTCTACAAGATCCAGATCTTCAGCCGCCCATCCGGCTTTCTCGAGAGCCTTGCGGGATGCTGGGATCGGTCCGGAGCCCATAATGGCCGGATCCACACCGGCCGTTGCCCAGGAAGCGATCCGCGCCAGAGGCTTCAAACCGCGTTTCTCGGCTTCCTCAGCGCTCATGACGACAAGTGCTGCGGCACCGTCATTGATGCCGGATGCGTTCGCGGCCGTAACTGTCCCCTCCTTGGTAAAGGCCGGGCGGAGCTTTGTGACACTGTCCAAGGTGGCGCCATGACGGATGTACTCGTCGTCCTCGACCACGATGTCGCCCTTGCGGGTTTTGACGGTGAACGGGGTGATTTCATCCTTGAACTTGCCGGCCTTTTGAGCGGCTTCCGCCTTGTTTTGAGAAGCGACTGCAAACTCATCCTGCTGTTCGCGGGTAATCTGCCACTTCTCGGCAACGTTCTCTGCTGTCTGGCCCATGTGGTAGCCGTTGAAGGCGTCCCATAGGCCATCCTTGATCATGGTGTCGATCATTTTGTAATCGCCCATTTTGTAGCCTGCACGCATCGGCGCGCAGTGGGGCGACTGGGTCATGTTTTCCTGTCCGCCTGCGACCATAATCGTCGCGTCGCCGGTATGGATCTGCTGCGCTGCAATGGCGACGGTTCTAAGGCCTGAGCCGCAAACCTGATTCAGCGCCCAGGCAGTGGACTTGTCT
Source organism: Roseibium denhamense (assembly GCF_009711415.1). Classification (GTDB taxonomy): domain Bacteria; phylum Pseudomonadota; class Alphaproteobacteria; order Rhizobiales; family Stappiaceae; genus Roseibium; species Roseibium denhamense. Next base: position 184,641 of record NZ_SMLZ01000114.1, on the reverse strand, counting down.
GAAATGCCGGCGGCAATCGCAGCCTGGCGGGCAGGGTTCTGGCCCTGGCCTGCTGTGAGGACCTGGCCGAAGACAACTTCATCAACATCGCCGCCGTCAACTTTGGCCTGCTCGAGTGCTGCTTTGATCACGTGAGCGCCCAGTTCGTGGGCGGGCGTATTGGCAAAGGATCCGTTGAAGGACCCGACTGGTGTGCGGGTCGCACTGACAATGACGACGTCTTTGGAAGCGCTCATCCTATTCTCCCGAACTCATGGCCCTGGCGGGCCTAGTGGTTTGGTGCCGCTAGGGCACTCTTTGATCCGTAATTATGCACAAACTAGAAACCGCAGCCGTAAATGTGTCAACCGTGACAACCCTTATCCGCGTCCTGTTTTCGCGTCTGCGGTATTATCCTTTCGTCAGTGCACATAAAAAGGTGGCATGACCCGATGCGATTGGCATAGTCTCTTAGCCGGAGGAGATGACAGGTCTGCGAAGGCCTTGTCGTCAAATGAAAAACAGCCACCCGGGCTCGACCCAGAGTGTGACATGCGGAAGTGACGAATGGCCAAGACCAGCGAGCCGACCATCATCAAGAAGTACGCCAACCGGCGTCTCTACAACACCGGTACGAGCACCTATGTCACGTTGGAGGACCTGGCGGTGATGGTGAAGGGCGAGGAGGATTTCGTCGTCTTTGATGCCAAAAGCGGCGATGACATCACCCGGTCGGTTCTGACGCAGATCATCTTCGAGCAGGAGGCTAAGGGCACAAACCTGCTGCCCGTGAGCTTCTTGCGCCAGCTGATCGGTTTTTACGGCGACAGCATGCAGGGGCTTGTGCCGAGCTTCCTAGAATACTCCATGACCTCGCTGACCAAGGAACAAGAGAAGCTACGCTCGCAAATGAGTGAAGCTTTCGGAGCGACGGCCTTTGACGCGATCGAGGATCAGGTGAAGCGGAACACCGAGATGTTCGAGCGGGCGATGAAAATGTTCATGCCGTTTCCGACCGCTGACAGTGGAGCCAATGCCCCAGCCGAAACTCCCGCCGCTAAACCGGACAGTTCCGATCTTGACGACATGAAAAAACAGCTGGAAGACATGCAAAAGAAGATCAACCAGCTGTCTGACAAAGCTTAAAGGCGCCAGGGGCGCCCTTTCTTTTTCACTTAGCCGCAATCTGTGCTCAGGCCGGTCTTCTCGATGCCGGCGACAGCGCACGCTTCGTCGTTGTCTGACGTATCGCCTGTAATCCCGACAGCGCCGAGAACTTCACCGTCATCGTTCTTAATGATGACGCCGCCCGGGACTGGGACAATCGCGCCGCCAGAAACGCCGTTCAAGGCATTCACGAAGTGGGGCCGGGTTTCAGCATTCGCGTTCAGCCAACGGGTTCCGGTGCCGACGGCAAGTGCGCCTGTCGCCTTGCCCATGGCAATCTGCGGCCGCATGATCGAGGACCCATCCTGACGCTGAAGGGCCACCAGGTGTCCACCTGCATCCAGCACCGCAACGGTCAACGGCTTCAATCCGAGCTCGGCCGCTTTTTCGAAAGCGGCAGAAATGATGGTCTCAGAGGTTGAAAGTGTAAGTTTGCGCATTCCGCCAGTTCTCCTTATGGTGCAGCCGGTGAGTGGGTTTGCTAACAGAACAACGTCTTGGTGGATAGCTTCCCGGATCGATAAGCAACTGGTGCGAAAAGGAAACAATCCTTCGCATCCGTGGTTGGAGGACATCTGTTGAAGCGCGATTTTCAAGCCCCTGGACGGTCTCCGGTCTATGCACGTGACGGGGCTGCGGCAACATCCCATCCCCTTTCAACGAGCACAGCGCTGGAAGTTCTGCAAGCCGGAGGAAACGCGGTTGATGCAGCGCTTGCAGCCGTTGCCGTTCAGTGCGTTGTGGAACCGCATATGACCGGCATTGGCGGCGATTGTTTTGCCATCGTCATGGAGCCGGACGGACAGCTGACCGGGTTCAATGGATCAGGCGCCGCGCCGCGTGCTGCATCGTCAAAGAAGCTGATGGAGCTTGGCGTAACCGAACTCACAGATACCTCCCCGCATTCTGTGACAGTTCCAGGTGCCGTCCGTGCATGGGAAACGCTGCACAAGGCCCATGGGTCAAAGCCATTCAAGTCCTTGTTCAAACGTTCGGTTCACTATGCGCGGGAGGGATTTCCGGTCGCCCCGCGCGTTGCGCGGGATTGGGCGCTCAATCTTGAAAAACTGGCGGCTGATCCGATCAGTGCCGCCCGTTACCTTCTTAAAGGCGCAGCGCCTGAAGCCGGAACCGTGTTAAAATATCCGCATCTGGCCGATACGCTTGAAGCCATCAGCGAAAGCGGAGCCGACGCTTTCTACACCGGTCCGGTTGCCGAGGATATTGTCGGCGCTCTGCAGGCAAGGGGCGGGGTGATGACAACCGACGATTTGGCGGCTTGCCACACGACGGCTGTGTCTCCGATCCTGCGCGATTACAACGGCTATACCATTGCCGAATTGCCGCCCAACGGCCAGGGCGTGATTGCATTGGTGATGCTTGGGCTGCTGGAGCGGTACGATCTGTCGTCACTGGATCCGCTGGGTCCGGAGCGGTTCCATCTGCAAATGGAGGCCGCGCGGCTTGCCTATGCCGTCCGCGATCAATTCGTGGCTGACCCCGGCTATATGGACATCTGCCATTCTAGGCTGATTGGCGGCGACTACCTGGATCAGCTCTCAAAGCTGATATCCGCCAAAAAGAGAATGGACTCCATTCCTGCCACGTCGCTGGCACCCCAGACCGACACCGTCTATGTCAGCGTTGTAGACAAGGACGGGTTGGCGGTCTCCTTGATCAACTCGCTGTTCAGCGATTTTGGCAGCGGCATTGTGGCGCCCGAAAGCGGTGTGCTGCTCCATTGCCGCGGTAAATCGTTCAAGGTTCAGCCCGGCGATGCGAATACGATTGAAGGCGGAAAACGGCCGCTTCACACCATTATTCCGGCCATGGTCCTCAAGGACGGCGCGCCCTTCCTGTCCTTTGGCGTCATGGGTGGTCACTATCAGGCCTGCGGGCATGGCCATGTGCTCACGAACATCATCGACTATGGCATGGATGTTCAGGCGGCAATCGACTTCCCGCGCATGTTCTTTGACCTGAATTCGCACGCCCTGCAGGCCGAGCGGCTGATCCCGCCGTCAACTTTGGACGGCCTGCGGGCGCTTGGGCACGAAGTGGTCCCGGCACCTGGCCCGATCGGGGGCGCGCAAGCCATCATGATCGACCGCGCGCGGCATGTTCTGACGGCGGGCTCCGATCCGCGGAAAGATGGGCACGCGGCCGGGTACTAGTCCCCAGTATAGCAAATGGAGTACTCGGCTGCGCTTTAAGTGTTGGCAGCCGGGGGCGCCTTACCATCAGCCGGCGAACGGCAGTGACGAATGATGTAGATTGATCCTCAGATTGCCGTCATCGTCGAGGACATACCCGAATGTGTATTCCACCTGGGTTTCCTCTCCGTCGGGGCCTGTGAAATAATAGTTCCCCATGGCCATCGCCGAATCCTGATCGGTGTAGATGCCGTGATTGTCCCACCTGACATTCGTCCAGCCCTTGATGGCAAAGCCTTCGTCCTCGGTCCCGTCCTGGCCGATAAAGTAAGACATGGCGTCGTCAAACGTCGCGCGGAACTGGTGCTCTGATGCGAGGGTCGGTTTGAACATCACCGGACCGGCATCGTAGCTATAAAGCGTGTTGATGTGGTCCGCAGCGCGGGCAGCGTAGTCCGCACCTGCCAGATAGTGGCCTGAAATATCGACGATACCTTCGCCCCAGGCGGCCTGCGCATCGAGCACGGCCTGCTCGGAGATTGTATTGATGTGGCTCGAGTTGGTCTCCGCAACTGCGGCGCCCGCCATTGGGACCATGGCGCCACCTGCGATCAAACCCGCCAACACACTCTTGAAATTTCTCATAGGACTTCCTTTCATCACAAGGTTTCTGTGATTGGCGACAAAGGGCACTTGTCTGAAAGGCCTCGTCTATCGACGCAAATAGCCATCAAGACAAAACACATATTTTTTCGCCTCTGCGTCCTACAGGTATGTATTTATGATTGTTCTCCAACGCGAATTCGCAGAGAATCATGTTAAATATGTGTAATGATCTGCGTGAGCGTAGTATCCCTGCGGCGTGTTGTTATTCTCGAAAAGAAAGTGCGGCAGTCGGCGGGGCCCGTGAAAACTCCACATAACCCGCCCGTTCGTCATGACTTCATAGGCTGAGTTTATCCGGCGGTGAAACCGCCGGACGGTTCGATTGCCCGCCCCGGATTTTCACACCGATACGGCTATGACGGAAACCGCCGCAGCATCGTTTTTTGGCGCCTTATATTCGGAAATGCGGGTGGTGCGCTCCATCGCGGTTTGCGCGGATGAATGACCGTCTGCCAAAACCTGGGTGTAATAGTCCGAACGGTCGCCGTAGTAGGAGCCGGTTCCTGTGGTTCTTGCAAAATATTGGTGGGCGCCAAACTCTCCGGCGACGAAAGGATTGCCACTCTGGCTGTCTTTTTCTTGCTCGTTCTGGGGATTGACTGTCGGGTTTTGGCGGATTTTCAGCGGACGGATCGCCGCGATAGGCTGTACTTGCATTTTAGTCTCCGTGGCGGGCCAGTCCGTGGCCAAATCTTGTCGGAGGTCCGGGAGAGTCCGGAGCTGCGGACAAATATGCCACCCGTGTCAATTTGAAACTGTGCTGGGCGTCACAATTTGCCGTTTCAGACGAGATCCATTCCGAATGGACACACAGTTCCCCTCTGCCGCGCTCAGGGAAAACTGGCCGCCGCAGGCGTTCCGGTTTGGCAATATCCGATTGGCTAGAAACGTTATCGTTCGGTTTTCAGAATGTGGCCTGCGCCGCGTTGGCGCGGTAGGGCCGCCGTTGCCCGGTAGCTCTGAATTCCGTTTTCCGGCTCCAGGGCCAGTCCAGACCGCTGGTCCAGATCAGCGTCGTGGGTTGCTATCAAATGGGCAAGGAAGGCCGAGTTGGGGCGGTAGCGCCGCGCGAACGCGTCTTGCTTACGCTCCAGAACAGGTTCGGCGGGTGTCGGCAAGTGGGCAGCGAAACTGGATTGACGTTCGCTGGTCGATTGTCCGCCTGCAGGACGTTTCCGCCTCACATTGGTACGGCCAGTTGATGTAACCCGGGTGACACGCACAGATGTTCGCCTCGTTTGTTTCAAAGTGGGACGCAAGACGCCTTTCCCGCCCGAACTCCGCAACACTCATGCCAATGTAGGGTTCCGTTAACCTTTTGTCCGCAGTTTTCTGTGATTTCATGATCACAAAAGTTAACGCATTGGTGCAAACGAGGACATTTAAAGGGGATTTTAGGGATAATGAGGAGATCTTTCAGGCCGATAGACCCGGGCCGATTCCCAAAATCGGAAGAGTTGCTGCCGCCGTGCCTTTTGGGCACACGGCTTTCTGCTTGTTTTGCAAGTGGGAAACTTAATCGTGACGGGTCACGAAATCGTCTGGCGCGAGACGACCGTTTCTTAAAAAATGTTGCAGCGTCCTTGCGATGGACATTGCGTCATCCAGCGCATCATGGAGCTTGCTGTCCGGCACTTGAAGCCCGAAATAGCCGGCGAGCTTGCCGCTCGTGGTTTTCATGACATCTTCTTCGGGCATGCCCGCTTTCAGAAGCAGGCGGCCTGCATGGCCAAAGCGGTTGGCCGGGATCGAGGGAGGGACACCGGCGATGTAGCAGCTGGTTCCCAACAGCGTCAGCTCATCCTTGCCCCAGGACCATAAGGAGCTGCCTGCTGCAAACCTGCTCAGCCGATCCAGCGCTTCGGCATGCGAAACACCATATGCCGCCAGATCTTTTTGTGTGATGCCCGTCAGTTCGGTAAAATAGGGGTCAGGCTTGATGGCCCGCCCGTTCCGGTCGGATGCTTGGATGTATATGCGCTCCGTTCCGATGATGTCGAAGCTCTGCTCAAGTGAGAGCTTCACGGCTCCAATCTGAGCAACTTGCGGATCCGGGTCGAAGGGCCCGCACCACATGCGGCTCATCGCACCTTCCGCTGTCAGATATTCGCAATCGAAAATGATTGTGCCGTGCATTGAGAGACTCCATCGCCGTTGTGGAGCCTAACAGCTGCTTGCATGCGTGACGATGTTTCAAGATCGCAGAACAGATACAAAAAACGCGGCCGATTGGCCGCGTTTTCAAAAATCAGAAGGTCAGGCTTCCAACTTAGGCAGCCAGAGCACCCTGTGCCTTGTCAACCAGTGCCTTGAAGGCATCCGGCTGGGAAATGGCAAGGTCGGACAGTACTTTACGGTCGACTTCGATGCCTGCTTTGTTCAGGCCGTCGATAAAGCGGCCATAGGTCATGCCGTGCTGGCGGGTCGCAGCATTGATACGCTGGATCCAGAGCGACCGGAAATTCCGCTTCTTGGCCTTGCGGTCGCGGTAGGCGTATTGACCCGCCTTCTCAACGGCCTGCTTGGCAACGCGGATGGTGTTCTTGCGGCGGCCATAGTAACCTTTGGCGGCCTTTAAAACTTTCTTGTGACGAGCGTGGGCCGTAACGCCCCTTTTGACGCGTGACATAGTGTGAACTCCTTGGGGCTGGCGTTATGCGTAAGGCAGGAACTGCTTCACGATCTTTGCATCCTGATCGCTGAGCGTGGTGGTGCCACGTGCGTTGCGGATGAACTTGCTCGTGCGCTTGATCATGCCATGACGCTTGCCGGCCTGTGCGGTTTTCACCTTGCCGGTCGCAGTCACTTTAAAGCGCTTTTTTGCGCCGGACTTTGTCTTCAACTTGGGCATTTTGCATCCTTTCTTTGGCGCATCCGCAAGCAGATGCTTCATTTGTTGGTGCATTCAGAGCCGACTCGGCATGCCCTTGGTTGTCTTGAATTGCCTTGCGTTAGAACGCAAAAACGCGATCCAAAACGAGCCGGACGACTCTGGACCGCGCGCTTATATGGTAACTGCGCGATTTTCGCAACAGGAAACCGTACGTTTCTGCAGGGTCTGAAATCTCAAGGGCAAATTGAAAGAAGCCACCGGTAATACTTTTTTGATTATTCATCGGTTTTCTAGTTAACGGGGCATTCTAAATTTCCGTACTCCAATAAACATGTACCCTTGATCATGGGAGTTATAGACGTGTTTCGGTTATCTATGTCAGTGATTGCTCTTTTTGCGATTGTTTTAATTGGCAATTCAACTAGTCAAGCTGAGCAGATAACGATCGTGACCGGGGAGTGGGTCCCATATACCGGATCTCGGCTTCCAGAAGGTGGGCCTTACGCAAAAAAAGTGGCTGAAGTGTTCGATCGGGTCGGGAGCGATGTGAAGTTCGAATTCTACCCTTGGAAACGAACGGCTGTGATGGTTGAAAACGGCCAGATGATTGCAGCAATGCCTTTTGTAAAAACGCCAGAGCGCGTTGAAAGGTTCCTTTTTCCAGATACGCCGGTCGTGACTCAAAGACTCTACGTTTACTTCCGCAAAGATCGATTCCCAAATGGGATTCATGCCAATTCGTTCCAATCATTGAAGGATCAAGACATCAGGCTTGTATCTGTTTTGGGGTATTCGCAGACAGAAGCGATGAAGAAGTTGGGTGGTGTGGTAGAGGAAGTTGCCACTGAAGACCTTGCCTGGAAGGTTTTGTTGGCGGGCCGTGTGGATGCCTTTACTTCGGTCGAAGGTGCTGCCGATGTCACGGCGCGTGCAGCGCTCGGAAACCGGTATGACGAAATCGGCCGTTCCTCCAAGCCGTTCTATGAGCGTGATCTATTCGTTGTGTTCAGCAAGAATCATCCCAGAGGGTTGCAACTTTTGAAGCAATGGGATGCAGCATTTGCAAATTGCATTGTCGATACGACCGTTGAAGAATCCGGCGGCGATCTGTGCGAGCCGGGCATCCGGTACTGAGACCCAATGCGGTGCAGTGGTCTGGCAGCCGATAGAAACTGGCTGCCAGTTGCAATCACTTATTCACGTCCACCACCACGCGGCCCTTTACGCCGCCTTTAAGAATCTGAGCGCCGAGCTCCGGCAGATCAGACAAGCTCGCCGGTTGAATCATGTCTTCCAGCTTGTCCATTGGAAGATCTTTTGCAATGGGTTTCCAGGCCGAAATCTCCCGCAGAAGGTGAAAGCGACGACACATTTTTGTCCAAAGCGCCAGGGATCGATCGCCAATAAATTGCAAAACTCCAATATTAGACATGCATTACATAGTCAAAATCACTTATCGAAACAATTTAAAAGGGAAAATTGCACTAAAAAGAGATGCATAATGTTGTTTTTCGCATAAGTTGCGTTACGCTGCCTTAGGTTACATTTTTCGAATCATGCAATTTATAAATACGGGCTTATCCGTTGATCGCGAGGTTATTGTGAACCCCAACATTTGCCATAAACGGAAGTTGATATTCGTTCACAATCCTAAGGCTGCGGGTATGAGTTTCCGGAAATGGTTGGGATTCAACGGGTTGGTCAATCATGGCTTTCCATCATATAACACGCCGCATCAGTTATGGGATCTCTATACGGTAGTGGTGTGTGTGCGGGACCCAATAGACCGGGCAGTGTCCCTGTACCGGTTCTTGACGCACGAATCCTATAATGGGGGCTTGCTAAGTGTTTATCCGGATCTGCACTCTTGGGACCCACCCAAGTTTTACCAAAACATAATTCATGAACAGCTCATTTTTTTGGCATGGCAATACAAATACACTCAGCATTTCCATACAAACAAACCGGCCGATTTTATTTTAAAGGTTGAAAACCTCGATGTGGGGCGGCTCGCCCGTAAAATGGGAATTCAAACACCATTTCCACGCGAAAACTTCGGAAAAAACAAGAACACAATAGATCTTGGTCAAAAGCTCTACGATGAGCTCGTAGAACATTTTAAAGCTGACTTTTTCTTCTTCGATTACAGTCCGAAATCCTACTTTCAGTATATGGATATGCAAAGCCAAGCGGCATAGCTCGTTCTTTGCTTAATCACAAAATATCGCTGCTACCGGCCACCATTAGCAGCGAATTACGTCGGCAGATTAAGATGCTGGCAGCCGATAGAGACTGGCTGCCAGTTGCAATCACTTATTTACATCCACCACCACGCGGCCTTTTACGCCGCCTTTGAGGATCTGAGCGCCCAATTCAGGGAGATCCGAGAGCGTTGCCGGTTGGATCATGTCTTCCAGCTTGTCCATTGGAAGATCTTTTGCAATGCGTTCCCAAGCCCGGATCCGGCCATCATAAGGCCGCATCACGCTGTCAATTCCCAGCAAATTGACGCCACGAAGAAGGAACGGAACAACGGTGGCCGGTAGGCTTGCCCCGCCCGCAAGACCAACTGCCGCAACAGACGCGCCGTATTTCATCTGGCCCAGAACCCGTGCGAGCATCGGCCCGCCGACGGCGTCAATGCATCCGGCCCATGTCTCGGCTTCGAGTGGACGTTTGACCGTTTCATTGACGTCATCACGGGGCACGATGGTGCTCGCGCCAAGAGCTTTCAGGTAATCCCATGTGCTCTCGCGGCCTGTAACCGCGGCCACTTCGTAGCCGAGATTAGCCAAAATGGCAGTTGCGACAGAACCAACACCGCCCGCAGCGCCCGTGACAAGCACCGGGCCGCTTTCCGGCTTCAGGCCATGGTCTTCAAGGGCCATCACAGCCAGCATCGCCGTAAAGCCAGCCGTTCCGACCGCCATTGCGTTCCGGGTTGTTAGGCCATCTGGGAGCGGGACGAGCCACTCGCCTTTCACACACGCTTTTTGGGCGTAGCCGCCCCACCAAATCTCGCCAACCCGCCATCCAGTGAGGACGACCTTGTCACCCGGCTTGTACCAATCGTCAGATGACTCTTCGACCGTTCCGGCGAGGTCAATTCCGGGAACATGCGGATAGGTTTTGACCAAACCACCCCCGGGGCCGATGCAAAGCCCGTCCTTGTAGTTCAAGGTGGAGTAGTCCACCGCGACCGTCACATTTCCGTCCGGCAGCCGGTTTTCTTCTATCTCTTGAACTGAGGCGTGTGTCTTGCCGTCTTCATCCTTGTCAACCAGCAGTGCTTTAAATGTCATGTGATCCTCCCCCGGGTCTGGCTCCATCACGTTGGTCGAAAGACATTGGCCATGTCAAACAGGTTCGGTCCATGATCTGATGTTCTTGCACCGTGGACCAGTAGGCTAAACGGTCAATTCGTCTTAGACCATCACAAGCATGACCGGCCTCTTGTTGCGGCCGCCAATATTCAGAGCCTGCGGTGCGGTTTGGAAAATAATGCGCTAGAGTTTCAACGGACCCCATACTGCAGCCCATAGCAACGCACCAGGAAAACATCGGAATTGTCAAAAGCCCCGGCACCCCTTTTCAGATTTACCTCCGGGCGCGTTCTGGCCGGCTTTGTGCTGCTTTCCGCGCTTATCGCGCTCTTGAGCGAACCTGCCATCGAAACCTATTTTCAAGAGCAAGCCGGTGCGCGCGGCAAGGATACGCTCCAGCTGACGGTCGAAGGATTGAAGGGAGCCCTGCAGCGGTATGAACCTTTGCCGTCCCTGATTGCCGAGCGGCCAAGCCTGGTTGCGCTATTGAAGTCTCCGGCGGACCCAGATTTGCTGAAACGCGTTAATGAGGACTTGAGGCTTGCCGCCTACCGGCTGAAAGCGTCTGATGTCTATGTCATGGATGCGTCGGGAATGACGCTTGCCGCCAGCAGCTATCAAAAAGAACTCTCATTTGTTGGCAGGAGCTTTGCCTACCGTCCTTATTTCACACAGGCTCTAGAAGGAGGAACAGGCCGGTTTTTCGCGCTCGGCACAACGTCGGGTGAGCGTGGCTATTTCTTCGCCGCACCGATTGAAGACAACGAGCGTGTGATCGGTGTTGTCGCCGTCAAGTTCACGGTCGATGGGTTCGAGCAGGCCTGGCGCAATGCGGACCATCAGATCATCGTATCGGATTTGAAGGGTGTTGTGTTTATGGCGAGCCGGGAGGATTGGCACTTCCGGACGCTGGAACCCCTGACACGGACTGCAATGGCTGAAATCCGGGCCAACCGCCAGTACCCGGAAGACCGTCTCGATTCCTTGGTAAATACGGTTAGTCCGCTCGGCGAAGATCTCAGCCTGATCACGATTGACGAGGATGGTAGTGGGGTCCGCTATATCAGCAGCGCGGCCTATATCTCCGATGCCGGCTGGAACGTGCGTATTTTGGTTCCGGCGAACCGCGCCAGGACCCAGGCCCTTGCAGCGGTTCTCATTCTCGTATTGGCGATCATGCTGATCGGATTGGCCGTTGCCTTTTACATCCAGCGCCGGACGCAATTACTGGAACGGCTATTAACGCAACAAGCAGCGCAAGAACAGCTTGAAGTGCGCGTTGCCGAGCGTACCGCGGATTTGAACCGCACCAATGCCCAGCTCCTGGATGAGGTGGCTGAGCGAAAGGCTGCAGAGACACGCTTGCGGAAAACGCAAACCGAACTGGTTCAGGCCGGAAAGCTTGCCGCGCTGGGCCAGATGTCTGCAGCCTTAAGCCACGAATTCAATCAACCGCTCGCGGCGGTCAAATCCTATGCGGACAACGCCCTCAAACTGCTGGACATCGGTCGCACCTCCGACACCCGGGAGAACATCAGCCGGATCTCTGAGATGGCGGACCGAATGGCCTCGATTTCGAAACACTTGCGAAACTTTGCCCGCCGTCCGATGGAAAAGGTACGCCCCGTCCCGCTGGTTCAAATTGTGAATGATGCCGTGGCTCTGCTTCAGCCGCGCCTGAGGTCGAGTGAGGCGCGTCTTGCGTTTTCGCCGCCGCTGGAAGACGTCTGGGTCATGGGCGGGCATATCCGGCTTCAACAAGTCGTGGTCAACCTTTTGACGAATGCGCTTGATGCAATGAAGGACGAGCCGTCCCCCCGGATCGACATAGCGATTGAGGAAAGTGCGGGAAAATGCCTGCTAACTGTCCGCGATTATGGCAAAGGCCTGCCGGATGAGGAGGCTGGACAGGTTTTCGACCCGTTCTTTACAACAAAACAGCCCGGGGAAGGCATGGGGCTTGGTCTGTCGATTTCCTATAATATCGTCAAAGACTTCGACGGCCATCTAAGGGCCCGCAATCATCCAGAAGGCGGTGCCGTCTTTGAAATTGAACTGGTGGATGCGCGTGGATCGGAGACGGATGCCAGTTCTAGGTACGCGCAGGAAACGGCCGCGGAATGACGGGTCAAAAAATTCTATTTGTCGATGACGAGGAGCATCTTCGCTTCGCTGCCAAGCAGAGCCTTGAGCTAGAGGGTCTGGAGGTCGACTGCTTTGCGGATGCGGATGGGGCGCTTCAACATGTGTCCCGTGATTTTCCCGGCATTTTGGTGACCGATATCCGCTTGCCCGGAACCGATGGGCTGAGCCTTATGCGCAAGGTTCTCGAGATTGACCCAAGTTTTCCGGTCATCCTGGTGACCGGCCATGGGGATGTCGAGCTTGCGGTCAGTTCCATGCGCGATGGCGCCTATGATTTTGTCGAAAAACCCTTCGCCCCAAGCCGCCTGGTGGAGACGGTCCGGCGCGCGCTCGACAAACGCCGTTTGACGCTTGAGAACCGGACACTTCGTCGGCAAGTCGGTGCCCGGGACAATGTGGAGGCTGTGCTGCATGGCCGGAGCGCTGCCATGCGTGCGTTGCGGGATCAGGTCGGCTCGGTCGCGGCCGCAGACGTTGATCTCCTGATCACGGGGGAGACCGGCGTCGGCAAGGAGGTTGCCAGCCGTGCGATCCATCAGGCGAGTGCGCGCGGATCCATGCCGTTCGTTCATATCAATTGCGGGGCACTTCCGGCAAATCTGGTTGAAAGCGAGCTTTTCGGCCATGAGGCCGGCGCCTTTCAAGGCGCCATGAGAACGCGGATCGGCCGCTTTGAAGCCGCGCGCGGCGGTACAGTGCTCCTGGATGAGATCGATAGCCTCTCACCCGCTTTGCAGACAAAACTGCTTCATGCGCTCCAGAACCGGATTGTGACGCGTCTGGGGTCGAATGAGCCGGTAGAACTGGATGTTCGTTTCATTGCGGCAACCAAGAAAGATCTGGACGCGGAAGTGTCGGCGGGCCGGTTCCGGCCGGACCTGCTCTATCGCCTGAACGTGGTGACCATCACCATACCGCCGCTGGAGGCCCGCCGCGAGGACATTCCCTTGTTGTTCGGGCAGCTTGTGGCCGAGGCCGCGGGCCGGTTCAAACGGGAACTGCCGGATGTTCCAGGCTCGGTCATGGCGGCGATTGCGGGCCGGGACTGGCCCGGAAACGTCCGGGAACTCAGAAATGCTGCCGACCGTTTTGTTCTGGGCCTCGGGCTTGGCAGCGATTTGGAGCTCCTGACCGGCGGCGAGCTGAGTTTGGCAGACAGGGTATCGCTGCATGAAAAGTCTCTCATTGCAGCAACCTTGGCCGCCCATGGCGGCAGCATCAAGGACACCTATGAGGCGTTGCGGATTTCGAGGAAGGCGCTTTACGAGAAGATGCAAAAATACGATCTCTCACGGAAAGCCTTTTCCGAAGAAGCCCAGTCCTGAGGTTCTTGTTTGCCCGGCGTGTTTCCGAAACGGAACACGGTCTGCCGCTTTTGTCACCGGATGCACACAAAGGGCGGTGTCCATTCGGATTAAATCCTAGACTTTCGCCATGGGCGCTTGCTTTTTCCCCCGTCCGCGCTTGATACCAATGCCGGTACGTTTTGGGAGGAGCGTCGACCCTTACCTGCATTTGGTTGGCCGGATCCCGGAAAAATCAGCGTGCTGGTTCCTGTCGGAACGAAAACCTAGGAGGAAGACATGAAAATTGCTGCAATGACCGGCACGTTTGTTGCCGTAGCAATGACAGCGACCGCTGCTTTTGCGCAGGACGAGGATCGCACAGGCTGGCCTGAAAGCTTCACCGTTGGAACAGCCTCACAAGGTGGCACCTACTTCGCATATGGGTCCGGCTGGGCAAACTTGGTCGCTGAAGAGCTGGGTATTTCCGGCGGCGGCGAAGTAACCGGCGGCCCGATGCAGAACATGGCTCTGGTCCATACCGGCGATGCTCAGTTTGGAATGACCACAATGGGTCCGGCAGCGGAATCCTTAGGCGGCACAAACCCGATCGCACCGGGCCTGCAGATGACCAATGCTTGCGCAATGTTCCCGATGTATCAGACACCGTTCTCGATCACTGCGCTGTCGTCTTCCGGGATCACGTCCATCGCAGACATTCCGGATGGTGCCAAAATCGGTTTCGGCCCGGCTGGCTCCACATCCGACACATATTTCCCGCGCATGATGGAAGAGCTCGGGGTGAATTTTGAGCGCCGGAACGGCGGCTGGTCCGACCTTGGCGGTCAGCTCCAGGACGGTCTGCTTGACGTCATCGCCTTTGCTGCCGGTGTTCCGGTGCCGGCTGTTAGCCAGCTCGAAGTGCAGACAGACATCAATATCATCGAGTTCACCGAAGACGAGCGGGCAAAAATCCTGGAAGCCTTCCCGGTTTCCGAGTTCGAAATCGCCTCCGATACCTACAGCACCTTGGAGAACGATGCGCGGTCCGTGTCCATGTGGAACTTTGCCGTAGCCAACTGCGACCTTCCGGCTTCTTTCGTGAAAGCCGCTGTGAACGTTGTCATGTCCGACAATGACCGGATGGTGAACATTCACAAGGCCGCACGCTCCACGCTGCCTGAGAACTGGACCAAAAACAACGTCCTGAAATGGCATCCGGGTGCAGCCGAGTGGTTTGCCGAGAATGCCGGTGCGGATATTCCGGCCGACATGATCCACGGTAACTAATCGCTACAGCATAGAATTGAGCGGGGGCCGCGCAACTTGCGCGGCCCTCACTTCAACGACAAGATATAATCTGGCTCACGCCGCTGGATGTGCGGGGGGAACATGACCGATAAATCAGCGACTGCAGACGACGACCATATAATTGCCCATGGCGTCGATGAGGAACCTGTCGAAATAAACCGCAGGCTTTTCGAGGGGGTATCCCTCAAATTCATAGTCACATTTGCCGCGGCTTATGCCGCATTCCATATGGCTGCGCTGAACGGTCTTTCGATCTCCGAATGGACCGGTATCGTGATCCCGTATCTTCCGTCATTTCCAATGGAGACGTGGAACTTCCGTATTGTCCACGTTGCCGGCGCACTGGCGCTCGGCTTTTTGTTGTTTGCGGGCCGGATTGATTTTCCTGAAAAAGGTCAGGAAACACCGGTGCTTGGCTACATCGCCTATGTGCTGATGGTCCCGGCGCTTTTTGCCCTTGGCATGGCGTTTTCCTTCGCCGTTGAAATCAGCAACGGGCGCATGTGGAACGGGATCGATGAAGGCATCAAGTTCAGCGAAACCTTTCTGTTCGGCTTGCCGCTGGTGGCCGCGACAGCCGGCGGCATTATCCTGTCCTGGTTCCACAAGCGGGTTCGCTCCGGTTTCTCAGCGCCTGACGTTGTTCTTGCCGTCTGTGGCGCGGCGGTCGCGGCCTATCTGATCACGATCTATGGAACCTTGATGCGGAACTCCACCGGCACACCGTTTGCGCCGATCGGAATTTCCCTTGCTGCCGTTGCTGGAACGGCGCTCATCATGGAGCTGACCCGGCGGGTTGCCGGTATGGCGCTTGTGGTAATCGCCGGTATCTTCCTTGGATATGTGTTCATCGGCGATCAGCTGCCCGGCTTCTTGAACTCGCCGCCCATCACCTGGCAGCGCTTTTTCAGCCAGGTCTATACGGATGCCGGGATCCTCGGCCCGACCACAGCGGTGTCTTCAACCTACATCATTTTGTTCATTATCTTTGCGGCGTTCCTGCAGGCCTCGAAGGTCGGAGATTACTTCGTCAACTTCGCCTTTGCTGCCGCAGGGCGCGCACGCGGCGGCCCGGCCAAGGTTGCCATCTTCGCATCCGGTCTGATGGGGATGATCAACGGCACATCGGCCGGCAACGTGGTCTCCACGGGCTCACTGACGATCCCATTGATGAAGAAGGTGGGCTATCATCGCAAAACCGCGGGCGCGGTGGAAGCCGCTGCCTCCACCGGTGGCCAGATCATGCCACCAATCATGGGGGCAGGCGCCTTCATCATGGCCGAGATCACGGGGATCCCCTACACGGAAATCACGATTGCCGCGGTCATTCCGGCCGTGCTCTATTTCGTGTCGGT
The DNA here is from genome assembly GCF_009711415.1 of Roseibium denhamense. Classification (GTDB taxonomy): domain Bacteria; phylum Pseudomonadota; class Alphaproteobacteria; order Rhizobiales; family Stappiaceae; genus Roseibium; species Roseibium denhamense. The sequence continues at coordinate 168,426 of NZ_SMLZ01000114.1, read as the reverse complement.
TTACTTCATGGTGGACTTTGAAGCCGCAAAGCTGGGCATGCGCGGCATGCGGCAGGATGAACTGCCGAAATTCGCCAAGATGCTCCGGCAGGTCTACCTGTTTATCCCGATCATCATCCTGATCTATGCATTGTTTATGGGCTATTCGGTAATCCGGGCCGGTGCGCTGGCAACCATTTCGGCCGCTGTCGTATCTTGGCTGACGCCGTACCGCATGGGGCCGAGAGCGATCTTCAAGGCGTTTGAGCTTGCCGGGATCATGTCGGTCCAGATCATTGCCGTGTGTGCCTGTGCCGGCATCATTGTCGGGGTCATTTCGTTGACCGGCGTCGGCGCGCGGTTCTCCGCGCTTCTGCTCAGCTTGGCGGATACCAGCCAGCTTCTGGCCCTGTTCTTTGCCATGTGTATCTCGATCCTGCTGGGGATGGGGATGCCGACAACGGCGGCCTATGCGGTCGCCGCCTCGGTGGTGGCGCCAGGCCTTGTCCAGCTTGGTATTCCGCTCCTGACCGCGCACTTCTTTGTCTTTTATTTCGCGGTTCTGTCGGCCATCACGCCGCCGGTTGCCCTGGCAAGTTACGCAGCTGCAGGGATATCCGGGGCCAACCCGATGGAGACGTCGGTCGCCTCGTTTAAAATCGGCATTGCCGCGTTCATCGTACCGTTCATGTTCTTCTACAATTCGGCCCTGCTGATGGATGGAAGCCTTGTTGACATCATCCGTGCAGGCCTTACGGCGATTGTCGGTGTGTTCCTGCTGTCATCTGCGGTCCAGGGCTGGTTCCTGGGCGCGGTTGCGGCCTGGTTCTTGAGGATCGGACTGACGGCCTCGGCGCTCATGATGATTGAAGGGGGACTGATTTCGGATCTTATTGGATTGGGCATTGCGGGGGCCGTGTTCGCGGTCCAGCGCATCTTCCACCCAAAACCCGATGCAACGATCCCTGTCCGGGGCGCTGATTAAAGCAGAATATCGACCAAGCAAAAAAGAAGCCGGGCGATCTGCCCGGCTTTTTTTACTGCCACAATTCGTCATGTCCGGCATACAAACTTATGGTGACCCCGACAGGACGGGTCCCGCTATGGGTGAAAAGCCCAATAACATCAATAATTCAGTAGGTTGCCGCTTACCAGAGGGTACGAATCTGGGGTACGAGCAACCTTATGACCAACTATCTTCTCCGCAAGAACGGAACCTTCTATGCCGTGCTCGATGTTCCAGCAGATGTGCGGGACAAAATCGGGAAGACAAAGTTCAAACGTTCCCTGAAGACCGGGAATAGGCAGGAAGCGCTGGGCGAGGTCGGGCAGGTCATCTCTGGATGGAAGAGCGAAATCGAGGTCGCACGTGGGAATGGTTCCATTGCAGAAGAGGCGGCAGTTTGGGCTTCTATGCGGAGCAAGGCCCAAGACATTGAAGAGCTCAACTTGATCGAAGAGCTGATGGCGGATCATGCCTATGACATAGAGGCTAGTGGTCGATCTATCAGTCCCGCAAACGGGCGAGATCCAGAGACAACTAAGTCTGAAGATGCATTGCGGTTCACGAAGCTGGCACTTGGCAAACTTACGCCCCTCATGAGGCACGTGGATCGCTGGCTGGCGGACCAATCCGTTAGTGAGTTCACCGAATACGAATACCGCCGCGAACTGGTTGGGCTTGAGAAGCGCTTCAAGCAGATCGAGGATGTGACGCGCCGTGCCGCATCAGACTATATCGAAGAGCTGAAGCATGGCGGACGGAGCAGAGATACCATTGGAAAGCGACTTTCCGCTTACAAAGGTTACTGGGACTGGCTCGCTAGGCATGACTACATCAGCGACGAAGTCAAAAATCCTTGGCAGGGCCTGATGCCAAAGAAAAAGCAGGTTAGCGCGTCCCTCAAACGCAGGGCGATCCCAGATCAGGTGGGGTCCGAACTCTTGAGTTCAATTAAGGCCAACCAAAAGCGGCAACCAGATGATTATGCGGTCATGCTGACCATGGCGGCCACCGGGATGCGGCTTGGAGAGGTGGCGTCTTTAAAAAAGGAAGACGTGCGCACAGATGCAGCAGTCACTTGGCTTGATGTAAAGGACAGTAAGACACTTGCCGGGATTCGTCGGGTGCCGATTTCAGATCTTCATGTTCGTTCGGTGCTGAGGAATAAGGCAGAACAGGTTCAACCCGGCGAGTACATCTTCCAAAGCCTGAAGACTGATGAGCGAGGGAAGCGGACACATCAGATATCTAAGCGTTTCGGGATTGCTCTGAGGCGCATAAGTGACGATGAGAGAATAGTTGCTTCGCACAGTTGGCGTTACCGGGCACGAACATTACTTGAGCGAGGAGGGGTGTATGTAGCGACTTCAGATTGGTTGATAGGGCATGAGCGACCGGGGGAGGGTCTTGGGCGGTACTCTGAGGGTCCAAGCGATGATCAATTGATCGACGGGGCGCGGCATATCTTTGTCCCGGAGCACTCCTGAGTGGGTCTCTCCTCAATATGGGGAATCTTGAGGGAGTGCATTTTTCACGCCCTCTCACCTAACAATGGAGCCCGTTTATCACCCAGTCCGTTCAGGTGGCTTAGGAAGCTGACAGAGCCCTGTAGACAGTCGCCTTGGACAAACCGGTCTTAGCCATAATCTCGGGGATGGTTCGTTCTTCGTCTACCCGCATGGATTTGATCGAGCTGATGACCTCTGCAGTCAGCGCCTTCTTTCGACCAAACTTGGTGCCCTTGGCCTTGGCCTTTGCGATCCCGTCCATCTGCCTTTCTTTGCGAATGTTGGTCTCGAACTCAGCGAACACAGCCAGCATGCCCAAAAACGCCTTTCCAGCAGCGTCACGGGTGTCGATAGACTGATCTAGCACCTTGATGGTGACCTGCTTCTCTTCAAGCTCCCTGACGATCCTGAGGAGGTCCTCAGCGCTCCTTGCCAGTCGGTCAATGCGGGATATGAGCAACGTGTCTCCCTGACGAAGGTAGTCCAGGCACTGCTTGAGTGCTGGGCGGTTGGCATCCACGCCTGACTTCTTTTCCTCGAACACCTTGTCGACGCCTGCTGCCTCAAGCTTCTGCAGCTGCACTTCGAGAGACTGTCCTAACGTCGACACACGAGCATACCCAACCAATGCCATTCTCAATACCTCTTAGGTGATAGGAGAATCTCTTTATGAGACATAAAAAGAGACGCGTCAAGAGTCTGTCTCAGAACGTATGCTTAATGATACTTCTTTCACAGTTTCGGATTGTCGATGACCTCATGGTCGTCGGAAAGCGAACCAGCGCAGTTGGCGTTTAGAATGGCCGATCTGGCCCAGACAATATACGCCCAGATAATGGCGGGCACTGAGCAGGGGGCAGTAGTTTTTGGGACCTGCTATCCACACTCTATGTATTCGCGCGGGCCGGTTCAGTCGACCAAAATTCCCAACAATTTGCCACATTCGATCAACGACCGGACTGAGAGTGCCGTCACCTCTCGTACAGTCTCGACAGCCGGCGAGAGCGGTGCCGACGGAAGCCAGCCGAGCGAGTGGACCCGCGAGACCTTGGGCGCAACCAGGGGACGTGCCATCACCTTTCCTGACGCGATCCTTGGTAGCCAGAACGTCGGTGGCACGATGGAACAGGCGAGACCTTCTTCGACGAGTTCACCGATGACATTTATGCTGCCCGTCTCGTACTTAACTTTCAGCGCCGTCCCAGAATTTCGTGCGGCTTCCTCCAGCCTCCGGCGCAGGTCATAGCCATAAAAAGGCAGGGCTAAGGGGTAGGATGCGGCTTCGGAAAATGTGATCTCGGTCGCCTTCGCTCCGGGCGCCGCCCGACTAAGGAAGACGAACGTTTCCTCGAAGAGCGGACGACTCTGCGCGTGCGGCATGTCGGCAGCGGTGTTGGGGATGACCGCGAGATCGGCTTCGTGCTGCAATAGGCGGGCGGCGGCGGTGTCCGACGGGTGATCGATGACCCTGAGACGGATATTGGGATAATCGCGCTCGAAGCGGGGGTACAACTCTACCGCCAGGGCCGAGGCGATGGACGTGATGACGACAAGCGTCACGTCACCGGACACGTCGCTGGACTGCTGCTTTACTCTCAGCTTGAGATCGTTCATGCGGCGGAGGAGGTCTGCCGCCTCTTCGCGAAGCGCCTGCCCGGCGCGGGTCAGCGTTACGCCCTGTGAGTGCCGGATGAAAAGCTCGGCCCCCATGTCGTGCTCCAGCCGCGTGATCTGACGACTCAGCGCGGATTGGGCAATGTTCAATTCTGCTGCTGCGCGGGACACGGACCGGTTCCTGCAGACCGCCAGAAACTGCGAAAGTTGCCGCTGCCGCATGAGCATCTCCATACCCTCAATGTCATACCAAGTATGCTCAATAAATATAACGAGGTCTAGCAAGTTGCTGATAGCTTGATCTTAACAAAAACAGAATCCTATGGGAGGAACCATGAAAATCCTTGCAGCCACGGCCGCCGTTGCGGCTCTTCTGACGGGCGCGGCCCAGGCGGACTGGGCCCCCTCTGGCCCAATCGACTTCGTGATCGGCTTCGCCGCGGGAGGTGGGACAGACACGCTCGCCCGCTTGATCGCCGAGGACATTCAGGCACAACAAGGATGGACGGTGGTCCCCAAGAACGCCGAAGGCGGCGGGGGCGCCGTCATGGCGCGGGAGGTCATGGCAGCGGAACCGGACGGGCAGACGATCGGGTTCGGTATCACCGACACCTTTGCCTATGGCATGCTGGCGAGCCGCGATCCCGGTTACGGCGCCGACGACTTCACCTATCTGGCAACCATCGCAGGCACGCAGATGGCTGTCGTCGCGAAGGCGGACCGGGGCTGGACCACGATGACAGACGTCTTTGAGGCTATGCGCGGAGGCGAATCGATTTCGTTTGGGACCATGACGCCTCGGTTGGCCGATGGCGCCTACTACATCGGGCTGCAGAACGACGTGGAGTTCAATATCGTGTCCAGCTACAAGGGTGGCCGTGCGGTGCTGAACGCTATCAACGCTGACGATGTGGACATTGGCTGGGTCGCCGGTCCCCAGGCGGGCGGCGTAGCCGCGGGAGACCTGGTCAACCTCGTGAACGGCGAGGACATCCCGCTCTCCGTATCGCCTGACGCACAGTCGCTCTCGGACATCGGCGTGGAGTATTTCTTCGGCGCGACATTCCTGGCAATGGCCCCGGCCGGACTGCCAGATGATGCGCGGGAGGCCCTGACGGAGGCCATTGTCGCGGCGATCCGCACGGAAGGCACGAAATCCAACGCGTTCATCGAGCGGGTCTTCGTTCTGAAGGTTGCTGCCGGTCCCGACGCAGCAGCCTATGTGGCGAAGGAGGCCGCGGACGCCGAAGCCTTGCTCGACGCGACGTCCCAGTAACGACCGGGCACGGGAGGGCGTGGCCATGGAACGGCCGGAGCGACTGCGCGACATCGCGATCGGGCTCGGCTGTGTCGGCCTCGCCCTCTTGATCTTGCTGATCTGGATCCCGGCAGACGTGGATACCGGCATCGTGGACGTCTGGCGTAGGAACGTTCGCATTGGCGACGCCATGCTGCCCAGCTTTGCCACCGCGGGTGTGCTCTTCGCCGGCGTCGGGGTAATGATGCGGGCGCTGCTTGGCCTGCCGGGCACGCCGATCCGGCCAGTCTCGCCGGCCTTCGGGCTTGCCGTCGCCGCAATCCTGGCTGCAACGATCCTTCTGTTTCTGTACACCGGTCCGCTGCTGACCGCTCTTTTCCACGATGCCGAGACGACCTACCGGGAGATCCGTCACCTGGCCCCATGGAAATATGCCGGCGTTGTGGCGGGTGGCACGTTTCTGGTCTTTGCGCTGATCTGCCTTGTGAGACATGAGATCCGGCTGCGCAGTCTGGTGATCGCGCTGGTCTCCACGCTCGTGATGGCAGCCGTCTACGATTTGCCCTTCGACGGCCTTCTGCTGCCGCCGAACGGAGACTACTGATGGGTGTCCTCGACTATATCCTAGCCGGGATCATGGAGGCGCTGGTCGGCAATCCGGCGCTGACCCTCGGGCCGCTCGTGCTGTCCTGGCCGGTGCTGATGGTGGCCGCGGGATTCTTCACCGGTGTCTTGATCGGTGCGACGCCCGGCCTCTCTGGCCCCTTTGTTATGGCCCTTTCGCTGCCGATCCTGATCTCGAGCTTCGGCTACACGCCCGAGGCGCTGTTGCCGGTGCTGGGCTTTCTGGTGGGGGTGATGAAGGGCGCGACCCTGGGCGGCGCTGTTCCGGCGATCCTGTTCAATACCCCCGGCACGCCAGACGCGGTGATGACGGCGCTTGACGGTTACCCGATGGCGCAGAAGGGCCAAGGCGGCAAGGCGCTGCGGGTGGCGCAGTTCGCCTCGGTGACGGGCGACACCTTCTCCGACATCGTGCTGTTCGTTTGCGCGCCCTTTCTCGCTCTCTCTATCGAGGCCTTCCTCGGTTTGCCCGAGAAGGCGGCACTGATGATCCTGTCGCTTTCCTTTGTGGCGGCAGTGGTGGGCGGCGACCCGTTCAAGGGGCTGCTCGCGGCCTGCCTCGGCCTTTTCATCGCCTCCATCGCCACCGGGACGAACACCTATCCGAGGCTTTCGCTGGGCAGCGACGTGTTGGCGGCAGGGTTGCCGACCATCGCCGTGGTGATCGGTCTTCTCGTCGTGGGCGAAATCTTCGCCGCGCTTGAGGATATCTGGCACGCCGCCCGCCGAAACCTCGACCGGATCGAGATCACCGACCCGGCGACGCGACGCTCAGCATGGCCGAACGGCGCAGGCTCATGCCGTTCATCGGCACGTCCATGGCGATCGGCACGGTGGTGGGCGCGCTTCCGGGTATCGGCACGACGCTGGCGGCGGCGCTCGGCTATACCGCCGGCCGGAAGATGCACAGGGGCGACACGCCCTTCGGCAAAGGCGCGCCCGAAGGCATCGCGGCCACCGAGGCGGCCAACTCCGCCGTCTCAGGCGCCAACCTGATCCCGGCGCTGTCGTTGGGCATCCCGGGCAACGTCGCGGCCGTGTTCATCATCCTCGCGGCCGACACCATCGGCGGCTTCAACCCCGGCCCGTCGGTTTTCCGCTTCACGCCCGACGAGGTGAACCCGGAATTGGTGATGGCCTTTGGGCTCTTCACGCTGATGGTGGTCGGCAATCTATTGAACTGGTGCTTTGGCGCGTCTTTCATGCGGCTGCTTGGCAGCCTGATCCGGATCCCCAAATCGGTGATCCTTCCCGTTGTTCTGCTGCTGACGATCGTTTCCACCTATGTGCAGGGCGGCGCTATGACGGACGTCTACATCCTGCTGGCTCTTGGCGTCCTTGGTTATCTCCTGCGCAAGGGCGGCATCCCCGTGCTGCCGCTCGTGATCGCCTACATCTTGGCGGAACCGCTGGAGACCACGATCCGGACCGCCTTCGAAGGCTCCGGCGCCGACCCGTGGTTCCTGTTCCGGGGCGTCGTGTCGCCGCTGTTCCTGACCCTTGCCGCTCTGATCGTGCTGTCCTCCGGCTGGCTGCGGCGCGACGCCCGGGCCGGGACCAAACTCAAGACCTCCAAAGGAGACGCGCCATGACTGCCGCCGGCAAACGCCCCAACATCCTCTTCATCACCTCCGACCAGCAGCGGGGCGATTGCTACGGCTTCCGCGGGCGGCGGGTGCAGACGCCGCATCTGGACATCCTCGCCTCAGAAGGAACCAGCCTCGAGACCGTGATCACGCCTTGCGTCGTCTGCCAGCCGGCACGCGCTTCGATCCTGACCGGCCTGCTGCCCCGCACCCATGGCGTCCACGACAACGGTATCGACCTGAACCCGGCACTCGGCGAGAAGGGCTTCGCCGGGTCGCTGTCGACAGCGGGCTATCACTCCGCAATCATTGGCAAGGCACATTTCTCGACCTACCACACTTTTGGCGAGACCGGCCGACCGGAGAGCATTCCTGACAGTTCCCGGGTGCCGCCGGGCTGGCGCGGCCCCTATATGGGCTTCGACCACGCGGAGCTTGTTCTGGTGGGCCATAACTGGTGGCTGCCAGAAGCGCCGCCAGGAGGTCTGGCGTATGAGGAATGGTACTACGCCGACGGGCGCGGAGAGCTGAAGAACCGGCTTTTGTGGGAGAGCAACCGCGACCATGGCGGCGCGCCGCAGGTCTGGTCGTCGAAGCTGCCGGTGGCCTGGCACAACTCGACCTGGATCGCAGACCGGGCAATCGCCTACCTGCGGCAGGAGCGGCGCGAGCCCTTTTGCCTGTGGGTGTCCTTCCCGGACCCGCACCATCCCTTCGACGCCCCCGAACCCTGGGCATCGCTGCATCGGCCAGAGGACGTGGACCTGCCGGAGCACCGTCAGCGCAGTTTCGAGGGCCGGCCCTGGTGGCACCGCGCCGCGGTTGAAACGGAGATCCCCGCCGAGCATCGCGCGCTTCGCGAGTCCTACTCTCGGATGCCGGAGGTGTCTGACGCGCATCTGCGCGAGATCATCGCAAACACTTACGGTCAGATCGCCCTGACCGACCACTCTGTAGGCCGGATCCTGACCGAACTGGAACATCTTGGCCTGGGGGAGGAAACCTATGTCGTCTATACCTCTGACCACGGCGATTGGCTGGGCGATCACGGGCTGGTCCTGAAGGGGCCGATGCCGTTCGAAGGTTTGCTGAACGTCCGCGCCATCGTGAAGGGGCCGGACGTACCCGCCGGGCGCCAGGTGTCCGAGCCGCTTTCAACCCTCGACTTCGGGGCAACATTCCTGGACTGGGGCGGCGCCGACAGCCTGATGCCGATCCACGGGCGATCTATGCGGGAGGTCATCTCGGGCGACGCCACGCGGGACGCAGCGCTCTCGGAATGGGAACTGCTTCCGGGGCGGGTTGGGGTCGGTCTCAGCCTGCGCACGGTGCGGACCAGGTCGGCCAAGCTGACGATGGACCTCGCTTCAGGCGCTGGGGAGATGTACGACCTCGACACGGACCCATTTGAGTTGATCAACCTGTTCGACGATCCGGACCATGCCAAGATGCGGGAAGACCTGACCGCACATCTGATGGCGCGACCGGACGACATTGCGCCCAATGGCGTCCAAGTCGGGATGGCCTGAGAGATTCCCCCTGTTACTTGCGTTATCGTCACGTCTACTTCGAAATCGCAATGAGGGACGAGGAGATGCGGGCATGAAACGGACATTCGCTGCGATTTGCACGAATGCCCGCAAAGGGCCGATTTTGTTTCTGAACGGTCCTTTCTGTTTCGATGCACTTTAGGTTGGGGCCGACCTACGCCGGCCCTTGTAGTTAGATCTCGACACTCTCCGAGATCGACAGTGCGTCTTCCAGATCAACGCCGAGGTAGCGAACCGTACTGTCCATCTTCGTATGGCCAAGAAGTAATTGGACTGCCCGCAAGTTGCCTGTCTTTTTATAGATTTGTGCAACTTTGATCCTGCGCATGGAATGGGTGCCATAAGCACTGGGTTCCAATCCGATCGATTTCACCCAGTGTTTTAAGAGACGCGCATATTGCCGGATCGAGATTTGAAGACGGTCATGAAATCGGCCGGGCCACAGATACTCATGCCCGATCATCATCGGGTGTGAGATCCATTGCAGAAGGGATTTCCGGGTTCCATCGCAGATTTCAAACCGGACAGGTGTCTTAGTTTTCCTTTGTGCAATCGACACCCGTTCTTTGACTGCACCCGCAGCGAAAACATCCGCAACCCGGAGACACACTAGGTCGCAGCCTCTCAGCTTGCTATCGATGGCTAGATTAAACAGTGCCAGATCGCGAACGGCTCCTGCCAACTCCAATCGTACTCGAATAGCCCAAACGTGTTTTGGCAACAGCGGACGTTTCTGACCTACCAGTCGGCCTTTGTTCCACGTCTTCCGAGCCGGAATGATCATAGGTAGATTTGTACAGGACATAGCAGTCTCCCTGACCGCTCCATCCCGCCTCAACGTTCAAGACAATTGAACGCTCAAGCATACAAAAAACGCCACCAGATATTTAATAACGGCCCGAACATGACTTGGTTGAAAACGGCCCGAAACGGACATTGGAGCCGATTGCAACAAATGTCCGCAACGAGCCTCAAGCGCTTGTCCGCTTGTGAAGATCATCCCTCTGCTTAAAGAGATTTTGGATACCTAATATCTAAAAACTTGGGTCAATGCCGCCCGGAGTTACCCCCGGGCAGCGGTGTGTCGGTTTCGTGGCGAGAGACTAGCGCCGCTCATCCTCCGAACCGGAGCCGAGCATTTCCATCAATTGATCGAAAGTGTTCGACTGAAAGTTGTCGCTGGTGTCAATCATTGATGACAGACCGCCGCCTTGTTCCTGAAGCGACAGAAGCTGCGGCAACATGCTTGCAGCAAGGCCGTTACCAGACCGGGAATTGAACCGGTCCTTGAACTCGTCACCGGTCACTTCTCCGTTGCCGTCGGCATCCAACTCGGCAAACAGTTCCTCGCTGGACAGCCCGGAGGCAGAACTTGCCCGGTTGAGCGGACTGTCCTTGGAGGCTTCGTTGAACTCCTCAAGGGACAGTCCATTGCTGCCGTCCGTATCGGCAGAATTGAACCTCTCGGTCATTCGCTCCTTGATCTGGGCTTGAATGGATGAGAAATCCATCATTCCAGACGATAAACCACCTATAGACATCAGTTTAGGTTCCTTCTCTTAAACAAGATAGGCAACCTTGGCAGTGCGTGCCGGCCGATCCGGCATGATTTGTTAGGCAAGTAACGGGCCAAAAGCGGTCGCCCTATGGCTGAAACGCAAGAACGGTTGTCGTCGCGGGGCTCGCCAGCTTATTTTCGAGGATCAAACCGCGGCAGCGTGACAGATACCCTGGCGCCTTTTAGCGGCGTCCGTGCATCGGCAATGAGGAGTTGACCTCCCTGTTGCGCCACGAGTTTCGCGACGATCGCCAGACCGAGGCCAAACCCGCCGGTCGCACGCGATCTCGATTTTTCGAGCCGCACAAACGGTTCAAGCACCAGATCCCTTTTGTCTTCTGGAATGCCCGGTCCGTCATCATCAATATGGATGATCACCTCGGTTTCTGTACCGAGAATTTCGATTGCGGCACATCCGCCGTAGACCAGAGCATTCTCAATCAGGTTCGAGACGATCCGGCGCAGGGACAACCGATCACCAAGGACGTGAAGCTCCTTGAGGTCGCTTTGGTTCCCCTGTTTCAAGGTAACCGTGTCTGTGGACCTCGCCGCGATCTCGGAAGCAACCAGATCAATCAGTTCGACCATTTCGTCAGGACGTTTGTCTGCCAAAACCTCGCCCTGTGTGGCCAGCAATGCATCGTCCAGCAGACGCACAATGTCCTCAAGGTCCGCCGTCGCGCGGTCCCGCAGTGACGTATCGCTTGACCGCTCGAGGCGCAGGCGGAGCTTCGTTGCAAACGTCCTGATGTCGTGTTGTAGACCGGTGATCAGCGAGCTGCGGGCCTGTTCGGCCCGGGCTAGGCGTACCTGCTGTTGGTTGAAGGTTCGAATGAGCGCCCGGATTTCCGGAGCCGTTGCCAGCCGCTCGGGGATCTTATCGGCAGTCCTGCCATAGTCGTGGTTTTCGAGCGCGCGGGACAGGTCCCTGAGGGGGCGGATCTGGTTTTGTAGAAAGATGAACATGGCCAGGGCAATGACCGCCCCCAGCAAGCCAGCGAGGAGGACGAACGGAATGCGCCAGACCGTGCGCACCGGCAAAAATGCCTCGAATACCAGTACTCCGCCGGTCTTAAGGTCCACTTGCAGCGTTACCGTATCCAGAAGGGCTGGCATAACGGTTGTGTTTGCATCGCCACGGTCGGAAGAAATCGACACAAGCCGGCCGGCCAGGGCCCGTTCATAGTCTTCCAAACGTGGGGTTCCGTTTGCGGTCCGACCTTCTGTCATCTTGCGGATACTTGTGTTCTGGTCCTTGAAGGAAACGGACAGGAGCCGAGAGGAAAAGGACGTCAACGCAAACGACCGGTCCGCGTCCGGCAGGCCTTCAAAAAGCCGAACCATCGCAGCCAGTCGCTCTGGGTTCGGAAGCGGGCTCGCAGCGGGCAACTGATAAACGCGTGCCATAAAGACCGAAAAGGTCAACATCAGGACAAGAAAAACAAGGATGAGTGCAAGACTTATCCTAAAGCCGCTGACAGCTTTCATTGTGCAGCTGGTTCGACTTTGGGGGTGAAAAGGTAGCCTTGCTGCCGGATCGTCGCAATTATTTTTTCGTCATCTTCCGGCCGTTCGATTTTTTTCCTGAGCCTTGAAACGAGTGTGTCGACCGATCGATCAAACAGATCGGATTTGCGCCGCAAGACGGTCCGCAAGAGATGGTGTCGTGACAGCACCTTTTGTGGAGCGCCGACAAAACAGGCCAGAAGATCGAACTCCGCACTGGTGAGCGGGATCAGCTCCCCTGCGACTGTCTTGAGGGTTCGGGAGTCCAAGTCTATAAAAAGATCCCTGAATGCAAACATGCTTTGTTGAACCTTCAACTCATGCGCGCCGCGGCGAAGGACTGCCCGGACTCTGGCGATCAGTTCCCTTTTCGAAAAAGGCTTAGTGATGTAGTCATCCGCGCCGATCTCCAAACCGACCACCCGATCAATTTCGGATGCCTTTGCCGTCACCATGATGATCGGTGTTGCTATCCTGGTCCGCAGGCGTTGGCATATGGTAAGTCCACTCTCATTCGGCAGCATGAGATCAAGCAAGATCAAGTCCGGTCCGAACTGGGCGATGGCCGCGTCAATTGAAACCGGATCGCTTACAGACTGGGTTTGAAAGCCTTCTTCATCCAGTAACTCGCTAAGCATTTCCCGGATGTCTGGATCGTCGTCAACGATCAGTATTTTATTGGTGTCAGACTGCATACGCTCATTGTGCGAAAGGCTCATAATCTGTGCAAGCAAGATTACGCAGATGTACAATTTGACACAAATCGACAAATAGCGTCGCATCCGGGTTGATAGGAATCGACTGCACTTGGCAGTGCAAACCCGTTGTGTGGGGTCCGGCCCCCATCAACTATGGATCCCACACAACACCATCCGCCCGTGCCTTGGTCTTTCTCCATATCCCTTTCCGGAATTGTTAGCGAAAGTACTGTCGCAGCGCCGATGCCAAATCTGTGAGGGCGCAGAGTCCCGACCCTTGCACTGTTTCCGGTTGTCTGCCAAGGCGCGCATGAGTGTCACAAAACGTCAAAAAACGTTTCAGTGCATCGATACCATTCGCCGGCCTGACGGATATCTTCAGCGTGAACAAACAGGTTGAGGCGGCGAGCCCAATGGCCGAAGCGGTACTGTTCACCGCACGATAAACCGATATCGAAGACAGGCAGAGGTCTAATCAAGATGAGAGCATATGCGAATGTATTTGGGGCGATTGGGTTATTGGCACTGGGCGTACTGCCCGCCAACGCAACGTCCCAGACCGCCGAAATGGCCGCGCGCAACTATCAGGCAGCCGACCAAGACGGGGATGGTGTCCTAGTTTATGATGAGTTTGTCTCCTTCATCGATATGAACGCCGCCGCCAACATTGGCAATGCCGGGCGGGTCCAATCCCGCGGACTGTACGCTCGCGCGTTCAAACGGCTTGACGGCAATGGCGATGGATTTGTGTCGCCCGCGGAACTGCAAAACGCGGCCCGATGAAACACCGTTGCCAGCGCGGTACCGTCCGCCAGGTACCGGCAACGGGACACCCGCACCGGAGGGCATGCAAAGCACGCCTCCAGCATTTGCTTGTGGCCTTCCGGTGCGGCGCTTTCATAAAGCAATCGTAGTCAAAACAACCGATTAACGCTGACGACGGACACTGGACATTCGCATGAACGCCATACCCAGATACGTTTCCTTTGTTGCCTTTGCGCTTGGAAGTTACGATGTCGTGCGCGGGATCGCCCATACGGTTTTCGCTGGCTATGCCGCGACCGAAAAAGCGGGGGTGGATCTGACGGGGCCAGCAGGCCTGGATCTGCTCATCCTGATGCTGGCCTTTGGTGCCTCCAATTTGGTCACGGCAAGTGCACTCATCTACCTGGCGCTGACCGACAGGCGCGGATCGCTTCTCTTGCTCGGGCTTATCCCCTTTGCCTATTTCGCTGCCCACATCGGACTTGAATTGCATGGCGTTGAACTTGTCGGACAAGGCGTGTTTCCCGGCCGCTTCTATATGATGGTTTACCTGACAGTTTGTGCCTTGACGGCCACGTCCGGCGCTCTGGTGGCGTTGAGGCGCATGAGAGCCGCCTCCGAAGCCGCGAATTCAGCAAGACCGCACCTGGATCATCAGAGCTAGGGTATTCCATGGATCCGGACCAGATAGAGATCACGTCACGCCTCAAGCAGTCGAGGTCGCGCCGGCGCGGAGCAAAGGCCTGGTTGCTGCTTCTGATTATCGGGCTCGGGGCTGGCGGCGGCTGGCTGCTTTCCCTCCAAGACGAGGCATCAAAAAGCATCCAGTTCCGGACCGAGACTCTTTCACACGGCGATCTGACGGTCACCATCAGCGCGACGGGATCAGTCGAGCCGACAAACACGGTCGATGTCTCCAGCGAATTGTCGGGAACCATTTCAGCGGTCGCCGTCGACTTCAATGATCCGGTCAAGGCCGGTGATGTCCTCGCCCGGCTCGACACCTCGAAACTGGAGGCGATGAAAAAGGTTCAGGAAGCCAACCTTCGCGCGGCAGAGGCACGGCTGGTGAAGGCTCAGGTCAATCTGGAGGAGGCGCGCGAGGAGGCGCAGCGCGCGCGCACGCTCAAGGACCGGAACGTCAGCAGCGCTTTGCAAGTGATCACGGCAGATGCGGCTTTCGAGCGCATGAAAGCCGATGTCGTGATAGCACGCGCGGACATTGCCCGGGAGCGCGCCAATCTTGCGGTCACGGAGGAGGATCTCGCCGATGCCTGTCTTCGCTCGCCTGTCGACGGGGTTGTTCTGGAGCGCAAGGTAAACCAGGGCCAAACGGTTGCCGCATCGATGTCAGCGCCGGTTCTTTTCACGATTGCTGAAAGCCTCAGCGAAATGGAGCTTCAACTGTCGATCGACGAAGCGGATATTGGCCGTCTCAAGGAAGCGCAACGGGCAACCTTCACGGTCGACGCCTATCCGGCCCGCGAATTCCCTGCACAGGTCAAAACAGTGCGGTTTGCACCTGAGGTGATCGACAACGTTGTCACCTATCTGGCAAGTCTCGAGGTCGATAATCCGGACCTAGTGTTGCGGCCCGGCATGACCGCATCCGCCGACATCTTGGTCAACGAGGTGGCGGATGCTCTCTTGGTTCCGAATGCTGCCTTGAGGTTCGTGCCGGACCCGACCGGTTCCGCCGACGATGGACCAACGGGGAGCACCGGTATGCTCGGGCTCCTATTTTCCGATCAGCCGTCCATGGTTCCGCCGCGGCCCACAACCAACACGCTCTGGGTCTTGCGGGACAACGGAATGGCCGAGATCGAAATCGTGCGCGGCGACACCAACGGACGGTACACGGAAATTCTGGGCGGCGATGTGCAGCCCGGGGACCGGGTGATTGTCGGCGTGGAGAACTAGATGCCACACTCGGAACCCTACATCTCGCTCAAGGATATCCGCCGCATATATGGCCAAGGCGATGCGGAGGTCCGCGCGCTTGACGGTGTCGATATCGATATCAAGCGGGGTGAATTCGTTGCGATTATGGGGCCAAGCGGATCCGGAAAATCGACGGCCATGAACCTTATCGGCTGCCTCGACCGGCCAACATCCGGCACCTACCGGTTCAACGGGCTTGAGATTGCCGGTCTGGACGGCGATGAACGAGCGCTGATCAGACGCCACTACCTTGCCTTTATCTACCAGGGCTACAACCTTCTGGCCCGCACATCGGCACTCGACAATGTGGAACTTCCCCTCATCTACAAGGGCATTGGCAAACGGGAACGGCGGGAACGCGCCCTTCATGCGCTGGATCTGGTCGGGCTCAAGGGACGGGAGACGCACGATCCGTCCCAATTGTCCGGCGGGCAGCAACAAAGGGTCGCTATCGCCAGGGCCTTGGCCGGCGATCCGCATGTTGTGCTGGCGGATGAGCCGACCGGGAATCTTGACACGCAGCGGTCGCGGGAGATCATGGAGCTTATTGTTGAGCTTCGCCGCAAATCAGGGCTTACGATCATCATGGTGACACATGATGAGGAGATTGCCGAGTACGCGAGCCGCCTGATCTGGATGGTCGACGGGCGTGTTCAGCAAGACCGCGAGCTACAGGATGCGGCCTAGAATGCTCTGGGATATGACCAAGCTCGCCCTTAAATCAATCTTCCGCAATGCACTGCGGTCCTGTCTGACGGTGCTGGGTGTGGTCATCGGTGTCGCGTCGGTTATCGCCATGCTTACGCTTGGACAAGGCTCCTCCGAGCAGGTTATTGCCGATGTCGAGAAAATGGGAACCAACGTCATCGTGGTGCGTCCCGGGCAGCGTGGCATGGGCCCAAGAGCCCACAGTACCGCAGCACGGCCCTTCAACATCAAGGACGTCGACGCCCTTGAGGAAGCACTCCCGGAGATTGATACGGCGGCGCCAATTTCCTCGCAGCAAGGGACGATTGTTGCTGGCACCGAGAACCACCGCGCGAAAATTACGGCGACGGACCAGCGCTATCTCGTGGCATCCGACTGGCCGCTCGCGCTTGGCCGAAATTTCAATGCCAGCGAAACCCGGAGCGGGAAACCGGTCTGCATCCTGGGTCAGACCGTACGCCAGGAACTGTTCGGCACCGCAGACCCGCTCGATCAGCCGGTGCGGATCAAGAAAATGTCCTGCAACGTGATCGGCGTCCTCACCGAAAAAGGCGCTTCGTCTATCGGTGCGGACCAGGACGATGTCGTCCTGGTTCCCTTGCGGACTTATCAAAGACGCCTCACGGGCAAGGACGATGTCTCCGTCATCTACATGTCGGTGGTTGACGGGGCCTCAACCGGCCAGGCGATCCGGGACGTTGAAAACCTGATGCGCGAGCTGCGCCGCATCGCTCCGGGCGACGAAGACGACTTCTCGGTGATTGACATGAAGCAGGTGGCATCAATGCTGACGAGTATTACCGGCGTTCTCACCGGATTGCTGTCGGCGGTGGCCGCCGTCAGTCTGCTGGTCGGAGGCATCGGAATCATGAATATCATGCTTGTGAGCGTTACGGAACGAACCCGTGAAATTGGCATCCGACTTGCGGTGGGTGCGCAAACACATCAGGTCCTCATGCAGTTTCTGATTGAGGCGGTCGCATTGTCTCTGCTTGGCGGTCTTGTCGGCATCATCCTGGGATTGGGTCTGGCCGCGATCGGTGCTCATTGGATCGATATCCCGTTTGTGCCGGACCCAGGCATAATCCTGCTGGCCTTCGTATTCTCCGCCATTGTCGGTGCCGCATTCGGCTACTATCCAGCACGCGCAGCCGCCAATCTCGATCCAATCGAAGCACTCCGGCACGAGTAGCGTTCAAGCAACAGCTTCAGCGCAAGACCAACGCCGCTGAAAGTTGCCTCCACCGTTTCAACCGGTCGTTTTCATTGAACCCACTAGCAGTTCAGTTGCCATGCGGTTATTCGTTCGCCACGCAGCGAACGTCTGCTTCCCGCCCAAACCAACAAACGGACAGATGCTTCAAATTCCAATGAAAAGTTTGCAGTGTTTGGATCCGTGGACATTTTTTTGAAGCTGTAATGATGGTATTATCGGACAGGCTTGAAGTTGAAATGCTCTATCTCAATCGTCTCGAAGTGTTTCTTGCCTTGTCGGCCGAAACGCCATCTTTCCTGACAACCCATGGCTTGCCGCATCTGTCTTACGATCCGAAAGCGGCGTTCCTATCGGTGTCGGACAGCCTGAGGTGCAAAGGTCCCGGCGGAACCAAATTGATCAAGGCTCTGAACCAGCTTCTTGAGCGGGGCTAAACCGCTGACTTTATGAGAAATTCTATCGTTATTGTTTCGATCGGTCTGGTGATCTGGATTCGGCGATCTCTCACGAGTTCAAAAAGCTCGTGTTTCTCGAGTCAACTGAAGGTCTTTTGACTTCGACGCCGGCTAGTGTTGAGGGCATATGATCGGGCAAATTGCGCATAGTTGCCCTATCAAGAGTAGGTTAGATTCGCTTATACGCCTGCTTTGTAACCTCATATGAGATTTTAAGTTGACACTTTATAAATCTCATGTGAGGTTTTGAGTGTGAGTAATCGAGTCGACATTGAGATCCCTGAGTACACCCAGGCGGACGTAATTCGCATCACTTCTGTGAGCGCGAAAACGCTCCAGAATTGGACGGACCCCAATCGCGGGATCCTGCGTCTCAGTCAGGGCAGTGTCGGCAAGGGGCGGCGGCGTTTGTATTCCGCGCTCGACATCATGGCGGTCACAATGATTGCGCATCTAAGCGGGCTTGGCGTGTCGCCGAACCTTGTTTCGCAATTGTTTTATGAGCGGGAGGTAAAGCTTGGCGACTGGTTCAAGTCAGCGGTTGAAGACCCGGAGAGTGAACACATTTGCAGGATCTACTTTGATGCAGACGGACTGTATGCAAGGCTGATCACAAGTAAATTTGAAAATGACCGATACGCGTTTGAGGACTTTTGGGAGGGCGCGCGCTTTGCCTTTATCCAATTATCCCTCTCAAAGATTGCGAGCTTTGTGTCGTTCGGAATTCGAGACATTTACTTCGAGGAAACCCCCGAAGAGCACGAAACCGAAGGTGCAAAAAAGCTGTTTGATGCCAGCAAAGCAATGCTGAACGAAATAAGAAGGGCAAAGCTGCGATAGGTTTTGAGTAAAGCTTGCCAGAGCACAAATAAAAGAGATGGCAATGCCTAACCAAAAACTGCGCCCTTCAGACGCGAGTCGCTATCTAAAGGCCGTCCGCGATGCAGGCTTTCAAAATGGTCGCCTTATCAAGCACCCCGATGGCCGAATTGAGTTGATAGGCGAAGACAGTCCGTCAAAACGTTCTTCGTCACCGCTTTCACCATTCGAGCAATGGGAAGCCGACAATGCGAACACATCTTAAAGGCATCAACATCATTCACCGCAGGCTCGCTACCGGTGAACTGCGGACCTATTATTATCATCGCGCCACAAACACGCGGCTTCTAGGTGAGCCTGGCTCTCCGGAGTTTTTGAGCAACATAGCAGCGGCCGTTGAGCAATTCCGGCAACGCGACACCGGAACACTCGGGGGTCTTATTCGAGAGTTTCAGCAAACGGCCAAATGGCGACGGTTGGCAGAATCCACACAGAGCGAATACCGCAGGATTTTCAAGTTCTGGGAAGATCAGTATGGCACATGCCCCTATGTTGCCTTGGAGGACAAGGCTTTTCGCAGGGCGGTCATTAAATGGCATGATGCGTTTTCTGAAGCCAAACCAAGGGAAGCTGATAACAGAGTTACGGTTTTGGCCCGTGTTCTTTCCAGGGCGACACGGGATGGCCCCTTAAGACGCAATGTCATGGATGGGTTCGAACGGGCTTATCAGAGCGATCGTTCTAACAAGATTTGGCTGCCGGAACATGTTGAGGCCTTTATGGCAGTGGCGAGCCCGGAAATGAAGCTGGCGATGGTGCTTGCGCTGCACACGGGTCAACGCCGTGGAGACCTGCTTCAGCTGAATTGGAACAACTACGACGGTGAGCGGATTTCTCTTCATCAGGGCAAATCGCGGCGCGGGAAACTCAAAGGCCGTTTGGTGACGATCAAATGCACCAAGGCGTTGAAGGAAACCCTGGACGGTCTTAAACGGCAATCGACCTTGATTCTGACGACCAAAACAGGGCGCGCCTTTCAGAAACGTTATTTTGCCAATCAATGGGAAAAGACCTGCAAAGAAGCTGGGATTGAAGGGCTCCATTTTCACGATATCCGTGGAACGACTGTAACGATGTTGTTCCAAGCAGGCTGCAATCTTGGTGAGATCGTCTCAATCACCGGCCACTCGCTTCGGCGGGCACAGGATATTCTGGACAAATATCTCGCCAGAACATCAACGATGGCCGATAACGCGATCGCCAAGTTTGAGAACGTTTTGGAAACAGATTCTGCAAAACACACTGCAAAACAGGATAGGCAAAACCATGCTAAGTAGTGGTGACCCCGACAGGATTCGAACCTGTGACCCTCAGATTAGGAATCTGATGCTCTATCCTGCTGAGCTACGGGGCCGGTTAGGGTCGACTAGCATGATTTGGTGCGGTTTGCGAGCCCTCACAAAAAGGAGCGGGGCTTTGGGGGCGTCCGGTCTTCCGCTTGCCTTATTCTGCTTTTAGCTCATGGTTTGAAGATCGTGACGAGGGGCAGGCCACTTCGGTGAAAGAGACGGTTTGGGTGAAAATCTGGTGTTTTGTAGCCAGGGCGGTTCTGCCGTCCGGGCAGCAATTGGCACCCAGACTGCGTTTTGTTTTTGCCCTTCCCGTGGCGCTCTTTCTGTCAATGACGGCTGCTGTTGTGCGGGCGGAGCCGGTTTTTCTGTCAGATGATCAAATGCCGTTCGACGGTGCATTCGCACGGACCGCCTGCGCCGTGTCTTCTCCTGATGGGGTGCCGGTATCCCAGTCTGCGCCTTTAGGGGTTTTTCAGGCGGCGGATGGGAGCCGCTATTTTGCCAGCGATGTGATTATGGATCGGCATCTGCCGTTGGATGATCTCGCGATGCCCGGACCCCTGATTGCCGTCAGCACCGGGACGGAAAACCGCTGGGGAGAAGTGCCCGCCTGGATCCTGGGAACGGGACCGGACGCGGGTCTTTATCAGGAACAGATGTTGCGCAAGGGGGCGGCAATCTTTGAACCCCGACAGGCGAAAGGACAATGTGCAGAGGCCTTGTGGTCGGCAGAACACGACGCACGGGTTGCTGGGCGCGGGCTATGGTCGGGAACGGCTCCTTCTGTCCGTTACGGAAGCCGAACCCTGGGCCGTTTGGTAGAGGCGGCTGGCCGCTATGTAATCGTTGAGGGCCGGATTGTTTCTGTTGGAAAAACCCGCAGCACCCGTTATCTGAATTTCGGACGGTATTGGAAGGAAGACTTTACAGCGACCTGGCCGGCGGACGAAGAAGCGGTGTTCGAAGCTCATATCCAGCGGTTCGGCCAATCGGTCGATGATCTGGGCGGAGCAGCCGTTGAAATCCGCGGCACATTGCAGATCAGGGACGGGCCGTACATTGCGCTCTTGCGGCCGGAGCAATTGAGGCTACTTGAGACGAAGAGGGCCATACGTGACGGCCGTAATCAGGATTAGCAGGATGAGCAGGGACAAACGGCTGGAAGGAAACCCGGCCAGACAGCGCATGAGACGCCTCGCCGGCGTTTTCGGCCTGTCCTTGTTGCTTGCCTCCTGCCAGCTTCTCGGTGATGGCACCAGTATCGGTACCGTCGCTCCAGGGACATTGCGGCCGGGTCTTGCTGCCGATATCGGCGCAAAGGAACACCCGCGCGTGGTCGCAACCTATGGCGGTGTCTATGAGGATCCAGGCGCGGAGAGGGCCGTTGCCAGCGTCGTCGGTCGTCTTGTCGCCGCCTCGGACGATCCCTCGCAGAGTTATCAAATCACGATCTTGAATTCTCCGGCGATCAATGCTTTCGCCCTGCCTGGCGGTTATCTATATGTCACCCGTGGTCTTCTGGCGCTGGCCAATGACACGTCGGAAGTGGCCGCAGTCCTGGCGCACGAAATGGCGCATGTGACCGCAGACCATGCCATCAAACGCCAGCAAAGGGCGGAAGCCAAGCAGTTCGCCAATCAGATCCTCAGTGATGTGGTGCAGGACAGTGAGGCGGCCCGGAAGGCAATTGTCTCCTCGCAGCTGTCCTTTGCCCGGTTCAGCCAGGTTCAGGAACTGGAGGCCGATGCCATTGGCGTGAAGACACTTGCCCGCGCCGGTTTCGACCCTTATGCGGCCGCAAGGTTTTTGGAATCCATGGCAGCCTTTGCCCGCTACCAGTCAGCAGACAAGAGTTCCAGTTCGGCGCCTGACTTCCTGTCGTCTCACCCCTCTACACCCGAACGGCTTCAGATCGCCGTCCGCTCCGCGCGCCAGATCGGCGCGCCGGGGATTGGTGAGCGCGACCGGGACCGGTATCTTAGCCAGATCAACGGCATGCTGTTCGGTGATGACCCGCTGGAGGGGTTTGTCCGGGGACGGTCTTTCCTGCACAAAGCCCTGGGAATCGGGTTCACTGTGCCGCCCGGATATATTCTTGAAAATTCGCCCGAGGCGGTTCTGGCCAGCAACGGGTCGGGTACAGCGATCCGCTTTGACGGAGCGGACGTCAGCAGTTATGCGAATTTATCCGACTACATGACGTCTGGGTGGATCAATGGCCTCTTGCCCGAAACGGTGCGCCAAACCACCATCGGCGGTGTTCCGGGCGTAACAGCCGCTGCAATCACCCAGGGCTGGTCGTTCCGGATCGCAGTATTGCGGATCGGCAAGACCGGTTACCGCTTTATCTTTGCAAGCCGTTCTCCCAATGCTGCCTTTGATCAGGAGTTCCGTCAGACTATCGAGAGTTTCCGGCAGTTGACACCGACCGAACGGGCCCGGCTTCGTTCGTTGCGGATCAAGGTCATCAAGACCAGCCCGGGCGATACGCCGCGCAAATTGGCAATCGGCATGAGTGGTGTTGAGGCATCGCGGCGGCTTGAGTTCTTCTCAATCCTCAATGATTTGGATCCCAACCAAGCAATCCCCGCCGGGACCGCTGTCAAACTGGTCGTAGATTGACCTGCACAAAGAAAGACCGGCGAGCGCACCAAAATTCGCGCGCGCTAGCCGGTCCGTATGTGTTGTGATCCTCGGCTTTCTGATCGTCCTGGATCAGATCGAATAAGCCGTCTGATCCGGTTGACGGGTCAAAAGCGCTGTCTTGAGCTTCTCAAGTGCCCGGCTTTCAATCTGTCGGACCCGCTCCTTGGATATTCCCAGTTTTTCGCCCAGCGACTCCAGTGTCGCGCCGTCTTCTGAGAGGCGCCGTTCCCGGACAATTTTCAGCTCGCGCTCGCTCAAGACATCCAGGGCTGAAGTAAGCCAGCGGCTGCGCCGCTCGGCGTCGATGCTATCGGATACAATCTCGTCTGGCTGAGGTGCTTCAGACACAAGGAAATCCTGCCGGTCGGCACTAGACCCTTCGGTATCCGTTACAGGCGCATTCAAGGATGTGTCCGGCCCCGAAAGCCGCGCATTCATCAAGGCAACATCTGCCTGCTTCACGCCAATCGCATCTGCGATTTTCTGATGCAGCTCGCTATCGGTAAGGGGGGTCTGGTTGTTGGAAAGCTTTGCGCGCAGGCGCCGAAGGTTAAAAAACAGCGCTTTTTGGGAAGAAGATGTTCCGCCCCGGACAATGGACCAGTTCCGCAAAATATAGTCCTGGATCGATGCACGGATCCACCAAGTCGCATATGTCGAAAACCGCACCTCGCGTTCCGGTTCAAATCTGGCGGCGGCTTCGAGAAGTCCCACGTGCCCTTCCTGAATCAAATCGCCAAGATTGAGTCCGAAGTTCCGGAACTTTGATGCGACCGCGATCACCAAACGCATGTGTGAGAGAGACAATTGTTCGAGCGCTTTCTCGCATTTGTCATTTCTCCAACGGAGCGCAAGCTCGAGCTCTTCTTCCCGGGTAAGGTAAGGGGCTTTCATCGCCGCCCGAACCAACTGCCGCTTCTCGTTCATGGACATGATTGACGCTCCGATGTTGTATCAGCTGTGATACGTATCAGCGCGTAGGGTAGATCACTTACGGTTGCCGTAGGGGCATATTTTGTGCACATCTGCGTGATGCGTGAGTGTGTTATGCCCGGTTGGCTGGTTGTGGAACGACCTGGATCAGCGCGCTTATCACCCGAGATCATGGACGGGGACGCTTGCCCTTATGGCAATTGCGGCCACCAGATTGGCAAGGCTTGTGGCAACAAAAAAGGGCCCGGCCAATGGCCAAGCCCTTTGATATAGAGACGAGCGTTTGGTGTGTTACGCGGCTTCTTCCGCGTCCCCGTCATCATCTCCCGCTTCCGCTTCAGCTGCCGCTTTCAGGCGGCTGGGCGACTTTGCGAGGTTTTGCTCAATTTGCTTGATCGCTTCTGTCTCAGAACATTTGTTCACGGCGGCGATTTCGCGTGCCATCCGGTCCAAAGCGGCTTCATAAAGCTGCCGTTCCGAGTAGGACTGTTCCGGCTGGTTTTCCGAGCGGAAAAGATCCCGGACGACTTCCGAGATCGCGATCAGGTCGCCGGAGTTAATCTTGGCTTCGTATTCCTGCGCCCGGCGGCTCCACATGGTGCGCTTTACGCGAGGACGGCCACGAACGGTTTCCAGAGCTTTTTTGACAGCTGCCGGATCGCCCAGCTTGCGCATACCGACGGACGCGATTTTCGCGACCGGGACGCGCAGTGTCATTTTGTCCTGTTCGAAAACGATGACCAGCAACTCCAAAGAGTGACCTGCAACGTTTTGCTCTTCAATCGCGGTAATTTGTCCGACGCCGTGAGCCGGATAGACGATGTATTCGCCGGTCTTGAAACCCTGACGCTGCGCGGTCTTCTTGGTATTCGTTGCCATGCTTATATTCTCTCCTGCGCAGTTAACGGCTCTGCGTAAAGCCGTTCCGGGCCCATTCGGCCCATACTGTTCTGTTGTGACACGTTTCGGCTTCGGCGATCCGATATGGAACGCCTGTTGATATGCGGCGTGTCAGGCTGGTCAGTCGATTACTTCCACTTTAAAACCTTCGTCGGGCAGTAGGGCTGCCGGTGTCCATGGCGCGGTCCGGTGTGTTGGGGCCGTGCGCTTGAGGAAGACTCCATGTACGGGGTTGTTCTCGTGGTTGGCGACTAGCCGTAATCAATAACATAGTTTTGTGGAAAATTAAAGTGTTGTGCTTTCACAAAGCACAGCGACGCGCTAACGGCCTGCTTTGCCCCCAGCACGAAACACTTAATTTACGCAGCGGTTTGCTGGCGTTTTTTGCAGCAATGGGTCTGGTTGCCCCGCTGCCGATTCATTTGTCATCAGGATGGCGGGTTAGGCGAAAAATACTTCTCGAGTTTGTTTTTTTCACCGTCGAACTTTTCCGCATCCGGCAGTGGCTCTCTTTTCTCGGTAATATTCGGCCACTTCTCTGAATATTCGGCGTTCAGTTCAATCCACTTTTCAAGTCCGGGATCCGTGTCCGGCAGGATGGCTTCGGCCGGGCATTCCGGTTCACAAACGCCGCAATCAATGCACTCATCCGGGTTGATTACGAGGAAGTTCTCTCCCTCATAGAAACAGTCAACCGGGCATACTTCGACACAATCGGTGTATTTGCATTTGATGCAGTTATCAGTGACGACGTAGGTCATCGCAGTCCTCGCTTGAAACCGGTGGCCGCTACGCGGG
This sequence comes from Roseibium denhamense, assembly GCF_009711415.1. Classification (GTDB taxonomy): domain Bacteria; phylum Pseudomonadota; class Alphaproteobacteria; order Rhizobiales; family Stappiaceae; genus Roseibium; species Roseibium denhamense. The sequence continues at coordinate 143,009 of NZ_SMLZ01000114.1, read as the reverse complement.
TGAAGCGCTCATCCGGTCGGCCGGTCCGCTTTCGCCAGTTCCTGGAAGCAGTGGGCCTGAAAATCTCTCCAACCGGTTGGGTATCGCTTTTGCTTTCAGCGCGCAAGCGTTCAGCATGCCGCAGATCCTGGTTATTGGAGAAAGATATTCTGTTTTCGGCTGGCTTGTGAGATCGGGGCTAAGTGTCGTTGCGCCAGGCATCCAATTTCCGGCGATCCCGTTTTGTCGGCCGTCCCGCCCCGGCATCCCGAACCGCAACGGCTGGTTCAGCGTGCTTTTTGGGCGGTGGCGGCGGGGACAGGTCTTCATAAAGGAGCCGGGCTTCCTCGTAAGGACCCCGGCGCTTGCCAAGTGCAACGACCTTCAGGACCAGTATTCTGCGCTCAAGGGCAATGGTCAGGACATCGCCGGTTTTAACGGTTTTGCTTGCGGACGAAATTTTGTCCTTGTTGACCCGGACATGCCCGCCTGTTGCCAATTTTTGCGCAAGGGATCTAGATTTCGTGACCCTGGCGTACCAAAGCCACTTATCGATGCGCAAATTTGCAAAAGCAGTTGGTTCTGTCGCCGCTATTAGGACTTGTCCTTGTTGTTCATGCCTTCTTTGAGCGCAAGCAGCGCCGCGAAAGGTGAATTCGGATCAATCGGTTTGTCTTTCGGTGCCTTATCTCTGCGCGCACCACCGTCGAATCCCTTGTGCCCGCCACGGCCCTTATTGGGGCCGCCTTTCCCGCCCGGCTTGCCATGGCGTTTTTCGCCCTGGCTGCCTTTCGGGCCATGGGATTGGCCTTTCCGGTTGTCGCCCCGGCGTTGATCCTGGCGTGGACGCGGCCTCCGGTCATGACGCCCCGGACGCCAGATCTCGATGGTAACCGTCTCCAGCTCAACCGGTTCGGACAGCGCATCACTGTTTGCTGCGGCTTCCGGTTCGCCGTCAGCAGCGGCTGATGCCTCAATTGCTGTTTCTGCGTCCGGCCCGGTCTCTTCGGCGGTTTGTGCAGCAGTGTCCGGGCCTTCGTTCGCGGCTTCGCCGGTGGCCGCCGCCGTTTCAACGTCCGGTGAGGTTTCAGATCCTTCGGAAACGGTGTCGGCTGCCACCGGCGTTTCCGTCTCTTGTCCGGCCGGCTGATGCTCCGGTTCGGCGCTAGGTGCGTCAGCTGCGGGGCTGTCCGCCGTTTCAACTGCAGCCTTCGCGGCGACAGGGCGTTGAACTTGTTTGGTCTCCAAGCGGTAGCCAAGAGACTTGAGGACAGCGGAGAAGTCTTCGCCCGCGCAGCCCAGCAAAGATGTCATGGCAACGGTCACGGTAAAGCCGCCGCCGGTCTCAATCGCACCTTCCGGGGGTGCTACCTCCGCGTCCAGCGGTTTCCATGCGATCAGCGGCCGGATCAGATCGGCCAGGCGCTCGAGGATGTCGACAGGGACGGCGCGCGGGCCGCACACGCGGAAGCCGACCACCTTGTAAAGTGCCTTATCGATTGTCTCATCGACCGGGATGGATGTCCGTCCGGATGCGGACAGTTGCGGCAACTCCTCCATGCCATTCATGTCGAGCGAGCCATGCTTCAGCGCCCAAAGTTGCGCGAGCAATTGGCTGGGTGCCGGTTTCAGAAGGGCCGGGACAAAAATTGTGTAAGCGCCGAAGCGGACACCGTGCTTGCGCAACGAGGCGCGCATATCCTGGTCAAGCTGACGGATTTCATCCGCTGCGTCCTGCCGTTCAAGAATGCCGAGACCTTCGACGATGCGAAATGCGATTCCGCGTGCAAGACCCTCCAGGCCTTCGCCGCCTTTCAGATCCGCAAGCGGTTTCAACAGCGTCTCGATCTGTGCTTTGACCCAAAGATCCAAACGGTTCTGGACCGCTTCGCGCGCTGGACCTGTGAGATGCTCATCGGCCAGAAGCAGCACTGAAGGGGCAAGCACATCCTCACTGGGGGCAAGTTTGGCCACCGGTTCGCCGCGCCAGCGGATCGCAGCCTCTGAGGTGAGCACAAAATCAGTGTTTTCGGACTTGCCGAGTTTCTCGGCCCGGGATTCGATCTCGGTGGTCAAGGCCTTTTGGGCAGCAGCGCGAACGGTCTTTCCGTCCGGGCCCTCGGCTGCCGCATCTGGGGCAAACCGGAAGCCAAGCAGATTTCCAATGTGCTGACCTTCTACGAGCACATCTCCGCTCGATGTAATTTCCGCTTCCAGCATTGCGTTCTCTCTCAAACGTCTCATCAATACACTTGTCCGCCTATCCACAAAGCGCTGCGTTAACCGCTCGTGGAGGGCGTCAGATAATTTGTCTTCTATGCCGCGCGTTACGCCCTGCCAGTGCGCCGGGTCGGTGAGCCAGTCCGGGCGGTTGGCGACATAAGTCCAGGTCCGGATATGTGCAATCCGGTTTGCGAGTGTGTCGATATCACCATCTGTGCGGTCTGCGAAGGCCAATTGACGGGAGAACCAATCGTCGGCGATTGCGTCATCTTCCATCAAGTGTGTGTAGATGGTGTTTAAAAGCTCGGCGTGATTGGCCGGTGCAATCTTGCGGTAATCGGGGACCTGACACACATCCCATAGCAATTCTACCGCTTTTTGGCCGTTCGCCATGCCTTTTATTGCGTTGTCGCGCAACAAAAGATCAAGCGCGGTCAAGTCATCGCCTGTCGGTGCCCTAGCGAGACCCTGTTCGCGCGGGGCAACGTCGAGGCTCCGGCGCAGGGCGGTGGTCGATGAAAAATCCAGCGCAGTGTTGCGCCATTGCAGCACTTTAAGGCTGTCAAACCGGTGGCTTTCCAGCTGTTCGACAAGATCATCGTCAAGTGGATCAACTCTGCCGGTGACCCCAAATGTCCCGTCACGTGTATGCCGGCCGGCCCGGCCAGCGATCTGACCCATTTCGGATGCGGTCAGCTGGCGGTACTGGTAGCCGTCATATTTCCGGTTGCCGGCAAAGGCTATGTGGTGGACATCAAGATTGAGCCCCATTCCAATCGCATCAGTTGCGACCAGGTGATCGACATCGCCGTTCTGGAAAAGTTCGACCTGCGCGTTCCGGGTCCGCGGGCTCAAGGAGCCGAGCACCACGGCGGCACCACCGCGCTGGCGCCGGATCAGCTCCGCAATCGAATATACCTCATCAGCTGAAAATGCGACTACGGCCGAGCGCGCGGGCAGCCGGGATACCTTTTTCGAGCCGGCATAGGCCAAGACAGACATGCGCGGCCGGGTGACGACGTTCAACCCGGGAATAAGCCGCTCCAGAAGCGGCCGTGCAGTCTCTGAACCGAGGAGCAGCGTTTCGGACCTGCCGCGCAAATTCAGGATGCGGTCCGTGAAAACGTGACCCCGGTCCAGATTGCCCGCAAGCTGGACTTCGTCGATTGCGACAAACTCTGTGCTGAGATCCAGCGGCATCGCCTCGACGGTGGACACCCAGAAGCGGGGCCGTTTTGGAATGATTTTTTCTTCGCCGGTAATCAGGGCAACGGTGTCGGTACCGGCCCGCTCCGCGATCCGGCCATAAACCTCGCGGGCCAAGAGCCGCAAAGGCAGTCCGATCAGGCCGCTCGGCTGGGCGATCATCCGCTCAATGGCCAAATGGGTCTTGCCAGTGTTGGTCGGTCCAAGCACAGCGGTGACGGTTTTTGACCGGGCCGCAGGCGGCAAGGGCAGGGGCTGAGGACGGGACATGAATTCGGGTGCGTTGGCTCTAGCGTCGTAATGCGGCCTGGCCGGCAGCCAGCGCTGGTCATCATCTCTGGTGATGCCGAGTGTCTAGCATAGGCCTTACGGCGCTGTCCTACTCTTTTTTCTGAGGCTGGAGAGCGGTTCAGTCCTGAAATAATCTGTGGAGAACGACTCTGGAACAAAAGGGAACCGAATCGCTGACTCGCATTGATTCAGGATTTGTTCCCTACGACATGTAGTCGGGTTTGCGATTCCGGCACAAAATCATGAGTCTGTTCAGTAATTTATCTTATTCTCCAGATTTCATATCGAATCGGCTCGAAAGCCTGTCAAGGATTAATAATCCGTAAACGGTTCCGTCTGCCATCAGGCTGAGGCTGTTAACCTAAAGACACAACGGGAACGAACGCCGGACGAATCGGTGTTTTGTCAGGATTCAGTATTTGTTCTGTCCAGGTCTTGTGGCTGATCCAGCTGCCCGGACACAAGGCGCTAGGCTGAGCGGCTGCCAAAAAGGCATACTGAAAGTCGTTCAACGCTATCGTGTCCCAACTTGATGCAAGCCGAAAACACCCTTCTGACTGCGCGATCGGAAAGCCGGAATTGCTGCGATGCACACAAATAAGCGTCCCCAAGCGTCAAGCCTGCGCAAAAAACAATGTTGTTTTTCCGAGGCTTATTGCGGAATTGGAACAATTCTTTTTCAAGATTGGAAAAGGACAAGCATGCTGCCCCTTTTCAATTGCCTTCGCCCAAAGTAGAAATCTTGCAAATTCAGGGGCAAGATTTGCGCATTGTTAGGGGAGAGAGCCTTTGGCGATAACAAAAATTCTCGTTGCGAACCGGTCTGAAATCGCGATCCGCGTGTTCCGCGCCGCCAATGAACTCGGCTTGAAAACCGTTGCGATCTTCGCGGAGCAGGACAAACTGGCACTGCACCGGTTCAAGGCCGATGAAGCTTATCAGGTCGGCAAGGGTCTTGGTCCGATTGAGGCCTATCTCTCCATCGACGAGATTTTGCGCGTTGCCAAGACCTCTGGCGCCGATGCCATCCATCCAGGATATGGACTGTTGTCGGAAAGTCCTGAGTTCGTAGATGCCTGTGAGCAGGCGGGCATTACCTTTATCGGCCCGAAATCCGAGACGATGCGCCGGTTGGGCAACAAGGTGGCAGCTCGTAATCTTGCCATTGAGGCTGGCGTCCCGGTGATGCCGGCAACCGATCCGCTTCCTGACGATATGGCGGAGATCAAACGGCAAGCTCTTGAAATCGGGTATCCGGTCATGCTCAAGGCCTCCTGGGGCGGCGGCGGGCGGGGCATGCGCGTCATTCCGGACGAAGCCACGCTGGAAAAGGAGGTTCTGGCGGCCAAACGGGAAGCCAAGGCAGCCTTCGGGAAGGACGAAATCTACCTGGAAAAGCTGGTCCAGCGGGCCCGTCACGTTGAGGTTCAGATCCTGGGCGACGGGGAAACGGTTGTGCATCTTTTCGAGCGCGATTGTTCTATCCAGCGCCGTCACCAAAAGGTGGTTGAACGGGCTCCGGCACCGTATCTCGATGACGCCAAGCGGGCAGAGCTTTGCGAATACGGTCTGAAAATCGGCCGGGCCGTGAACTATCGCGGCGCGGGCACCGTCGAGTTTCTGATGGACGCCGACACCGGCTCTATCTACTTCATCGAAGTCAATCCACGGGTGCAAGTGGAGCACACGGTGACCGAAGAGGTCACCGGCATCGACATCGTCCAGGCGCAAATCCACATTGCTGATGTAAACAAGATCGGAACGCCGGAAAGTGGTGTTCCAGCGCAAGAGAACATCCGGCTCAACGGTCATGCCCTTCAATGCCGCATCACGACAGAAGATCCGGAGCAAAACTTCATTCCGGATTATGGACGCATCACGGCCTATCGCGGTGCGACCGGCTTTGGTATCCGCCTTGATGGCGGGACGGCTTATTCCGGTGCCGTGATTACGCGGTTTTATGACCCATTGCTTGAAAAAGTAACGGCTTGGGCGCCGACGTCCGAAGACGCGCGCAAACGGATGGACCGGGCACTCCGTGAATTCCGGATCCGGGGCGTTGCCACTAATCTTGTCTTCCTGGAAAACATCATCAGCCATCCGGACTTCAAGGCCAACAAGTACACGACGCGATTTATTGACGAGACGCCTGCGCTTTTTGAGCAGACAAAACGTCAGGACCGGGCAACGAAGCTGCTTACCTACATTGCCGATGTGACTGTAAACGGCCATCCGGAGACCAAAACCCGGGCCCGGCCTCCCAAGGATGCTGCGTTGCCGGTCATCCCGGATTTTGGCGACGAAAAACCGGCAGGCACCAAACAACTGCTCGATCAGCTTGGTGCCAAGGGTTTTGCCGACTGGATGAAGGCGGAAAAACGGGCACTTATCACCGACACCACCATGCGGGATGGCCATCAGTCCTTGCTGGCGACCCGCATGCGGTCGCACGACATCGTCAATATCGCTGATGCCTATGCAGCCGGGCTGCCGAGCCTTTTTTCCCTGGAATGCTGGGGCGGTGCGACCTTCGACGTGTCCATGCGCTTTCTGACCGAAAGCCCCTGGGAACGTTTGCATCAAATCAGGGAAAAAGCGCCAAACATCCTGCTTCAAATGTTGCTGCGGGGATCGAACGGGGTCGGCTACACCAACTATCCGGACAATGTGGTCAAGTTCTTCGTTCATCAGGCTGCGGAAAACGGCGTGGATCTCTTCCGCGTCTTTGACTGCCTGAACTGGGTCGAGAACATGCGGGTTTCCATGGACGCCGTTCAGGAAACCGGAAAACTGTGCGAGGGCGTGCTTTGCTACACCGGCGATATGCTGGACAGTGCCCGGCCGAAATACGATCTGAAGTATTACGTCAATCTGGCCAAGGAACTGGAAGCCGCTGGTGCCCATATCCTCGGCATCAAGGACATGGCCGGTCTTTTGAAGCCTGAAGCTGCGAAAGTCCTGATCAAGACATTGAAGCAGGAGGTCGATCTTCCCATCCATTTCCACACGCACGACACGTCGGGTATTGCCGCGGCAACCATCCTTGCGGCGGTGGAAGCGGGGGCCGATGCGGTTGATGCGGCCATGGATGCGCTGTCCGGCCTGACGTCCCAGCCGTGCCTAGGCTCCATAGTAGAAGCTCTGCGTGGCTCGGAGCGGGACACCGGCCTGGACGCAAAAACGATCCGTCAGATTTCCTTCTACTGGGAAGCGGTGCGGACGCAGTACCGGGCATTTGAGAGCGATCTGCGTTTCGGGGCCTCTGAGGTCTACCTTCATGAAATGCCCGGTGGCCAGTTCACCAACTTGAAGGAGCAGGCACGGTCGCTCGGACTTGAGACCCGGTGGCACGAGGTCGCGCAGGCCTACGCTGATGCCAACCAGATGTTTGGTGATATCGTGAAGGTGACGCCGTCTTCAAAGGTGGTCGGCGACATGGCGCTGATGATGGTCAGCCAGGGCTTGAGCGTTGCCGATGTGGAAGATCCGGCGAAGGATGTCGCGTTCCCGGACAGTGTTGTCAGCATGCTTCATGGCGACCTTGGGCAATCTCCGGGCGGCTGGCCCGAGGCGCTGCAAAAAAAAGTCTTGAAAGGGTCGGATCCCATCATCGTCCGGCCGGGGTCGCTTCTGAAAGATGCTGACCTGGAAGCAGAGCGGGCTGTGGCTGCCGAAAAGACCGGACACGAGATCAGTGATACCGAGCTGGCCTCCTATTTGATGTACCCGAAGGTGTTCACCGATTTCGACAAGGCCCAGCAGCAATATGGTCCGACCTCGGTCTTGCCGACGCCGGTGTATTTTTATGGCTTGGAAGCAGGTGGAGAAATCTTTGTTGATCTCGAGCCCGGCAAGACACTTGTGGTGCGCTGCCAGGCCGTTGGCGAAACCGATGTGAAAGGCGAGAAGAAGGTCTTCTTCGAGCTTAACGGCCAGCCGCGCAACGTGAAGGTGCCGGACCGGGCCCATGGGGCGACCGGTGCCGCCGCCATGCGCAAGGCGGAAGACGGCAACGCGGCCCATGTGGGCGCGCCGATGCCGGGCGTTATCTCAACGGTTGCGATTGCGGCCGGGCAGGAGGTGAAGGCCGGTGACGTGCTGGTTTCCATCGAGGCCATGAAAATGGAAACCGCCCTTCACGCGGAAAAAGACGGAAAGATCAAAGAGGTTCTGGTGCGTCCGGGATCTCAGATCGATGCCAAGGATCTGCTCGTCGTTCTGGAAGCGTAAGCAAATGAAACCCCGGTCCTTGCTGTATTTGCTTGGACCGGGAACACGCTCCAATTGATTACTCCGCCGCTTTCAGCGTTGTGTGCTGCGCCGGGGCGTTCGCTGTTCCGATCCATAAATCGAGAAAGCGGTCAAGCCATTTCTTTACGGCAGCATCGTAAATGAAGCGTCCGGCAAAGTGGTCGCGCCGTTGCTGCGCTCCGGGCAGGGCCATGCGGGGCGCGCCTTTTGTGGTCCATTTGACCATCATCTGATGGGTCAGTTCCGGGTGGAACTGGATACCATATGCGTTCGGTCCGACCCGGATGGCCTGGTTTTGATAGGTCGGGCTGGTCGCCAGCAGTTCTGCATCGGATGGCAGGTCGAACCCTTCCCGGTGCCATTGATAGACCTTCTGCGGCCAATCCATCATGCATTTGCCGCGCTCGGTCGGCCGCAGCGGATAATAGCCAATCTCGACAAGCTCATCCTTGTGCCCGGTGACCGAGCCGCCAAGCTGCTTGACCATCATCTGCGCCCCGAGGCAAATCCCCAGAAACGGTTTTTGTTCCTTGAGGGGCACCCCAATCCAGTCGATTTCCTTTTGGACGAACGGGTCCGGGTCGTTTGCACTCATGGGGCCGCCGAAAATCACAGCTCCGGCATGCCTGTCCATAGACTCCGGTAGGCTGTCGCCGAAACGCGGTTTACGGATATCCAGACCAAAGCCGCGCTTAACGAGTTCCTGACCGACGCGGCCGGGCGAGGAGTGCTCCTGATGCAGGACAATCAGAATTTTCGGTCGGGCGTTTCGCGGGTCGTATGGCGTAATCATGGGTCCAATATGAGGGACAGATTGCAGGAAATCGAGTCCTTCGATGTTCAGTAGTGAGGCGGTGCAAACTCAGACGGGCACGCCACCTCAGTCTGTTTCGCCTTCTTCCGGCGCTGTTTGCGCGACCTTGTGCCTTAAATTCATCCGGTCCCGTGTGGAGACCCCCAAAAGCTCCGCAACACGCCAGATGGTGTTGTCCTCGAACTCATGGACATGACCGTCCGCGTAGACAATTTCCCACATCATTTCGACTATGGCCAAGCGTTCGGCCTCATCGGTTGTGCGTTTCAAGACAGACGTGAAACCGTAAAGGTCAACGGCTTCCTCGTCCCTCTGTTTGGCAGCGGCAATGAGTTCCGTAGTTTCTTTGTCGGTCAATTCATACCGGCTTTGAAGAATCTGGCGGAGCTTCTCGCTTTCGCTGTCTTCGATAATTCCGTCAATATCGATCAAGTGAAACAGCAGGGCAGCGGCCGCGAGCCGCTTGTCATCCTCTTCAAACGTCTTTTTTCCATCATCGCCGAAGGTGATTTCACGGACGAAACTCTTCAATGCGTTGAGCATTCATCTGGTCCCCGTTGCTGGTTGCACGATTAGCAATCTGACCGCCCTAAGGTGTACTACTTAGTTGCTGTTTTCCAGTCTTCCCTGACTTGATCCATTCCTTGTTTAGCATCAAAGCGTTGTGAAGCGGTCAAAAAATTTTTCCAACCATCGGAAAAGCTGTATCCAAGGCTCATATTTATTAGAATCGTTCTAAGCTATTGTAATTTATGAATTTTAAAACTTGACTTTCAGATGCAGGAAATGTTTCACCAGCAGGCAGTCAGCGATCTCCCGCTGCTCGAATTCAATTTTGGCATTGATGACCACGAACCGTCCGGCAGCAATGCCATGGACACGGGACAGACCTATGAAATCCTTGAAAATCGGACTTCTGGCAGCAACGGCCGCTTTCGCGGCGCCGGCATATGCAGCCACGCCTGCGGATATTTTGTCGAACTACAGCAACATTGCTGAAGCAAAATATGCGGATTCACTTAAAGCCGCCAAAACCCTTCAGGCAGCGGTCGATACTCTTCTTTCCGCTCCGACAGAGGAAAACCTCAAGGCCGCCCGGGATGCGTGGATTGCCGCACGCAACCCTTATCAGCAGACCGAAGTCTACCGTTTCGGCAATGCGGTTGTGGATGACTGGGAAGGTAAGGTGAATGCCTGGCCGCTCGACGAAGGCCTGATCGACTATGTCGATGCGTCTTATGGCGAGTTTTCCGAAGAGAATGATTTCTATGCTGTCAATGTTGTTGCCAATCCGTCGCTGAGTGTTGGCGGCACAACAATCGATGCTTCGACGATCAATCCTGAGCTTCTGGAAAGCCTTCATGAAGCCGGTGAAGTCGAGGCCAATGTGACCACTGGCTACCATGCGATTGAGTTCCTGCTTTGGGGTCAGGATCTGAATGGGAGCAAAGCTGGGGCCGGGAACCGTCCGGCAACGGATTTTGACGCTGCCAACTGCACTAATGGCAACTGCGATCGCCGGGCCCAGTACTTGAAGGCGGCGACCGACCTACTGATCTCCGACTTGGAATTCATGGCGGCGGCATGGGCTCCGGACGGTGACGCACGCAAGGAACTTGCCGCAAAAGGTGAGACCGGGGGGCTGGCGACGATCCTGACCGGGATGGGCTCTCTTTCTTACGGCGAGCTGGCCGGTGAACGCATGAAGCTGGGCCTGATGCTTCACGATCCGGAAGAAGAGCACGATTGCTTCTCAGACAACACGCATATGTCTCACTACAACGACGTTGTCGGGATCCGGAACGTTTATTTCGGCGAATACGCGAGCACGCTCGGCAACGATATAAAAGGTGCATCACTGGCTGAATTGGTCGAAGCCAAGAACCCGGCCCTGGCAGAAGAAATGAAAGCCAAGCTGGATGCCACGCTGGCCGCGTTCGAAGCCATGAAAGCGCGTGCTGAAGCCGGGGAAGCCTACGATCAGATGATCGGCGAAGGCAACGACGAAGGCAACGCAGTTGTTCAGGCGGCTGTTGATGCTCTTGTCGACCAGACCGCATCGATCGAGCGTGTCGTGAAAATTCTCGAACTTGATGAGATTGCTTTTGAAGGCTCCGACAGCTTGGACAACCCGTCCTCTGTGTTTGAGTAAGACCCTCTTGGCGGGTGGCTGTGCTGCCCGCCATTTTACCCGCCGGAATTGGGGCTCTGCCGGGCTTAAATCAGGATGCGACCCTTATGACAGTCCCAACACAATGCGCTATTTTGGGCGCTGCTGTTTTTTTCGCGGGCCTCATTGGCCACGCTGCCTTGGCCGATGACACCCTGAGCCATCGCGACGATCTGTCGGGGCAGGACCGGGCCAAGGTTTCAAAGGTGCTCCAGCTTGCCGATGATTTTTCCAAAGCGGAAGCCTTCGAGCTGATGCAAGGCGGCGCCGGAACGTCCCGCAAGCGGATCAACCGTGACGCTTTTTCTCACTCCAATGCCAATCTGACATTCGAAGAAGAGCAGACGTTCAAGGTTGGCAACGGCCTTTTCAAGAAACTTTGGGCTTCTTCGCCCGCGTCCACCAAAGCGTCCGATGGTTTGGGCCCGCTTTACAATGCGCGCTCCTGCCAAGGCTGCCACCTCAAGGATGGCCGCGGACGGCCGCCGCGCCAAGGCGATGAGGCGGTGTCGCTCTTCCTGCGCCTTTCCATTCCGCCCCAAACCGATGAAGATCTGTCAGCCCTGCAAAACAAAGAGCTGCTCAGCATTCCCGAGCCGACTTATGGCGGTCAGTTTCAGGCTTTTGCCGTTCCAGGCCTTGCGGGCGAAGGGCGCTTCGATATTGGGCATGAAGAGATTGTGGTGCCGCTTAATGGCGGCGAGACGGCGATCCTGCAAAAACCCATCTACAAGATCCGGGATCTCGGATTTGGCGGCATGCACCCGGATACGCTGATCTCGCCGCGGGTCGCACCACCGATGATTGGTCTCGGATTGCTGCAGGCCATTCACCCTGGAGACATAGAAGCTTTGGCGGATCCTGATGATCTGAACGGGGATGGTATCTCCGGCAAAGTCAGCTGGGTTCGGGACGGCCGGACGGGTGCATTGACCATCGGCCGGTTTGGCTGGAAGGCGTCCAACCCGAATATCCGCGATCAAACGGCTGGTGCTTTCTCCGGTGATATCGGCATCAGCTCTCCGGACAAGCCCGACAATTATGGAGATTGTACGCTACGCCAAACCGAATGCCGAGCTCTGCCGCATGGCGAACAAGCCCATATTGGTGTGTCGGAAGCGCCCGACCCAGTCATGGACCTAGTAACATTCTATTCGGAGAACCTTGCGGTCCCGGCCCGCCGCGATGTGTCTGATCCGGAAGTCTTGCGCGGCAAGGAGCTATTTTATGATGTGGGCTGCACCGAGTGCCATCAGCCTAAATTTGTCACGCGCCGGGATGCGGACACAAAGGCGCATCAGTTTCAGCTGATCTGGCCCTATACGGATCTGTTGCTGCACGACATGGGCGATGGCCTGGCGGACAACCGCCCGGTGGGCGATGCGTCGGGCCGCGAATGGCGCACGCCGCCGCTGTGGGGCATTGGCTTGACCGAAACGGTCAACAATCACACCCGTTTCCTGCATGATGGCCGGGCGCGAAATTTGCTCGAAGCGGTTCTGTGGCACGGCGGTGAAGCGCAGTTTTCCCGGGACAAAGTGGTTGGCATGCGCCCGAAAGACAGGCAGGCACTCATTCGTTTCCTGGAGGCTTTGTAATGCGAATTTTTATCGCCAGCTTATTGGCTGTTCTGTTAGGCCAGCCGCTCGCGGCAGCGTCGTTTGAAAAGCCTCTGGAACGGTTGACCAGTGGATACATCGTACCCTCAATGGCCGATTTTTCGCAGAGAGCATCCGGCCTGTCCGGAGCCGTTGAAGCTGTTTGTGACACGCCCGGCGAGGAAACACGGCACGAATTCGAAAAGGCCTTCGGCGAGACCGTTTCGGCTTTTGCCAGAATAAATTTTCTGCGCTTTGGCCCCTTGGTTGAAGACGACCGTCTTAGCCGCCTTGCCTTCTTGCCCGATACGCGCGGTATCGGCCTTCGCCAGATCCGGAAGATCCTAGCAGCCAAAGATCAATCCGCGCTTTCGGCCCAAACCCTTGGTGAAAAGAGTGTGGCTGTTCAAGGTCTGACCGCGCTGCAGCTTCTCGCCTTTGACCGGGACAGTTCTGTAAAACTTGGGAAGCCCGGCGAGCTGAAAGACTTTACCTGCCAATATGCATTTGCAATTGCAGAAAATGTTGCCGCCATCGGAGCCGAATTGGAGCGAGCGTGGACCGCTCCCGACGGATACCGGCGGACGCTTGTGACGGTTGGCCCGGGAGATCATCCTTTCCGCACATCCCAGGAAGCGTTCGAAACCGTATTCAATGCCCTGACGACCGGGTTGCTGGTCGTTCGCGATCAGAACCTTTTGCCGGTCCTTGGAACCTCACCGGACAAAGCCAAACCGCAGCGCATGCCGTTTTCGCTTTCGAAAAACGGTTTGATTTTTGTCGGATCTGAGCTTGATGGCCTGCATGCAGCGCTTCTTAGCATGGAGCTTGATGCGGCCACTGAAGCGGACCTCAGCCGAGGGCTAGACACACTCGCCTTCGAGTTTTCGAACGCTCAAAAGATCATTGACCGGATTGATGGTCCTATCCGCGAGTCCTTGGGTGGCGGGAACGCGTATCAGCAGATTACCTTGCTGGCGATTTCAACAAAGGCGATGCGGGATATCATGGGCTTGCGGCTGGCAGAGCCGCTGGGTCTGACCGGAGGCTTTAATGCGCTCGACGGAGACTAAGCTCACCGCAGTTTCCCGGCGCGGCTTTCTTGCCGCGCTGGGAGGGCTTGCGCTGAGCCCTGCCTTTGCCAGAACGCCGCTTGCCGAAAATCTCACGCAATCCACCTTCGAGGGTGAGGGGCAACTGTTCGCAAGCGCCTACAAAAAGACATCTGGCCACTATGGCATCGGTCTCCTTGACGAGTTCGGGCAGGTCCTTGCTGAAATCGGTTTGCCGGGCCGCGGGCATGGTGTTGCCGTGTCTGAGGACAGAAGCTGCCTGGTCGCATTTGCCCGACGGCCCGGCACCTTTGCTGTCGTCATCCGCGCTATTGCGCCACAGGACCCGGAGTTGATCACAGCTGCGCCGGGGCGTCATTTTTTCGGTCATGGAAGTTTTTCAGCGGACGGACAGCTGCTTTATGCGGTGGAGAACGACTTTCATGCAGCCCGCGGTGTGATCGGTGTTTACGATCTGACCGGTGCCGGTGTGCGGAGGATTGGAGAACTGGACAGTCATGGCGTCGGGCCGCATGAGATGGTTATGGCCCCGGACGGCAAGACGCTCGTGATTGCCAATGGCGGGATTGAAACGCATCCGGACAAGGGACGCGAGAAGCTCAATTTGGCGACAATGGCGCCAAGTATCGTTTATCTGGATGCGGAAACCGGCGACCTCTTGAGCGAACATCGTCTGGATGCGGCGCTTCATCAGGTCTCCTTGCGCCATATGGCGTTGGATGGCGACGGGCATGTCTGGGTCGGCGGCCAGTATGAAGGGCCGGCGCATGACACGCCGCCGCTTGTCGCCAAGTTCACCATGGACGGCGCCCCGGAGCTCTTGGAAGTGCCGGGTGTTATCGCTTCAACTTTGCAAAATTACATCGGCTCTGTCGCCGCCAACAAAGATGGGTCCGTTATCGCAACATCGGCCCCGCGTTGCGGGCAGACGCTTTTCTGGGATGCGCAGGCGGGCGCTTTCCTGGGCAGCCAGCGGATTATCGATGGCTGCGGTGTTGCCCCGATCGATCAGGGCAGCTTCCTAATCTCAGATGGCAATGGCGGCCTGTCAATTGTCGATGATCCTGGCACGCGGGCAGACATCATCGCGCGTTCTCCCGGTTACGCCTGGGACAATCACATGAGCGCCTTGACCGGCTAATCGTCGTTTTTGGGCCTGAAAATCGGTTTTCTTCTGAACCAACCGTGCTTTTGTCAAATTCGCCCGCCACGCTACTGTCGTAATTGGGTAAGTTGCTACCGATTCGTGGTAAGGGGATACGCGTGATGCGCCGGCTTTTGATCGGACTGGGTGGTTTCTTTTTCGTGCTGGTGACGATCATCATGGTCGTTCCCTTCTTGCTGCCGAAAGAGGAGATCAAGCGCCAGGTCATTGCGGAAGTCGACAAGCGCTTCGGCTGGCGTGTCCGGCTGGATGGTCCGGTTTCCCTGTCCTTGTTTCCAAATTTCTCCCTGACTGCCGAAAACATCGGTCTGTCCGGCGAAGCTGGGGCGGACGGTATCGAATTCGCCAAGGCTGACCGGATGGACTTCGCCCTTGCTTGGGGCGGACTTCTATCGGGGGATGTCCAGGTCAACGGGATTGGACTGGCCGGTCCGCAGATCCTTTTGGAGACCGGGCCGAATGGTGTCACGAGCTGGGAGCCACGCCGCGATCTGCCAGGACCGGGCTCTGGCGAAGGTGCGGCTGCGCCGGCTGAAACGGCGTATGCCGGAACTGAAGTCACATCCCCGGAGCAAAACGGGCTTAAAAATGCGCCGACCGGTGGAGGCCAAGGCTATTTAAAACGGATCGGCGTTGATCGCGTTGCGATCACCGATGGCACACTGACCTACAAGGACCCTGAAAGCGGCGAGACGTACGTTATTCGGGACCTGGATCTCACGCTCTTGGCCCCGGATTTGGAGGGCCGCGCCGAACTGGATTCAAGTTTTACGTTCCAGGACACCCCTTTGACCGTTGCCGGGTCGCTCACCAATCCGATTGGGCTTGCTTCCGGCGATCAAGTTCCTTTTGACATGACGGCCGCCAGCGGCGAAAACACCCTTGCCATCTTTGGAGATGGCGGTTTGTCGCCTGCCCGTGTGAATCTCAAACTGACGGCTGGTGGTCCGTCTCTAGCGGGGCTGGCTGCATTGGCAGGCCAGGATTTGCAGGCTGACACGGGCGCGTATTCCCTTGAAGCCCAGCTTGCAGGAAGCGCCGCCGCTCTATCGGTCGCTGATCTTCACCTCACATTGGGAGCCTTGTCTCTTGGCGGGGCGGCCGATGCAGATCTCTCCGGTCTTGTTCCGGAAGTGTCCGGCCGTCTTGTGTTGAAAGAAGGGTCCGTTGCAGACCTTATGGCACTTTCCGGACAGGATTTGCCTGCGAGCGGGACCTTGAGCGCCGATCTTGCCTTTGAAACGGTCGGGATGACGGCAGCCGAGCTGATGGCCGGTCTCGATCTGAACGGATCGGTATCCATCGCCGGCGGAGAAGTCGGTGGGCTTGGGCTGAGTTCGGCGGTTGGCGGTGATCCGGAAGCCGACCGCATCACCAACCTTGCGATGGATGTCGAGTTGCAGGGATTGGAAGCGCCCATCGCGGCAACGGGCACTCTTTCCTGGCGCGGCGAAGGCTTCAGTCTGACAGGCCGCGCAGACACCGGGAAACTGCTGGCCGGATCGGCTGCGCCGGTTTCCATGACCATCAAAAGCAGCCGTGTTAGTGCTGGATTTGATGGCCAGGCAACCGTCACCGGAGCTGTGGACGGGGCTGTCCGGGTTGAGACGGCGGATTTACCAGGTTTAATGGCCTGGATGGGCCAACCGGTTGGTGCCGGAAACGGCCTTAAGACATTCAAGGCCTCTGGCATATTCGGTGTCCAGGGGGAAACCATATCCTTTGAGGAAACCCGGTTTACGCTCGATGAAACATCCGGTGAAGCCAATGGCCGAATCCAGCTGGGCGCCAAACCGAAAGTGACCGCCCGGCTTGCCCTGCGGGAGCTTGTGCTTGATCCGTATCTCGGCAGTCAGTCAGCTGCCGGGAAAGCGCAGCCCGGCGCAGCGGGTTCGGCCGGGCAGGCAAATACGGCCACCCAAACGGCGGCCTTAAGTGGCTGGAGCACCGCGCCGATTGATTTTTCCGGACTGTCCGCCATCGACGCCGACTTCAGCCTCACCACACAGGAGCTCCGTTGGGACAAGATCAAGGTCGGTGAAAGCGCGCTTGCGCTTACGATCCAGAACGGGGTTCTCAATGCAAGCCTGGACCGCCTTGCGCTCTATGGCGGCGCCGGCACAGGGGCTGTCACGCTCAACGGCACCGGCGCGGCACCAAAGGTAACGGCCAAATTTTCCTTGTCGGGCCTTGATGCCTATCCGCTGTTGCGGGACGCGGCCGATTTTGAGTGGATTGAGGGCAAGGCAGCAGTAATGCTTGATGTTTCGGCCTCCGGCGGAAGCGAAATGGCACTTGTGCAATCCCTGTCTGGAACGGCGAACTATCAATTTGCCGATGGGGCGATACGCGGGATCAACGTGCCAAAGATGGTCCGTGGGCTGTCCGTCGAAACCCTGCTCGGCTGGCAAGAAAATCCATCGGCCAAGACGGATTTTTCCTCCCTTGGCGCGACGTTCCAGATCGAAAGCGGGATTGCGCGAACCGATGACCTGTCACTCATTGGGCCGCTTGTCCGTATGTCTGGCAAGGGCACAACGGATCTGCCAAAGCGCACTCTTGCGTGGCGCGTGGAGCCCAGGATTGTTCCGACCCTGGAAGGCCAGGCCCCCACACCCCGGCGCAAGGGTGAAGACAAGAAACTGGCCGGGCTCGGTGTGCCGATTGTGATCGACGGCTCCTGGGACAATCCTAGGATCTACCCCGACATTGCGGGCATCCTGGAAAATCCGGAGGCGGCTTACAAGCAGCTGCAGCAGGTGGGCGGAGAGTTGCTATCAGTCCTGAAAGGCGACAAGCCTGCATCCGAACAACTCGTCGATACTGCGAATGAAGTCATTCAGCAGGCTACCGGAGGCCGGACGCAGATTGATGTCCAGAAGGTTATCGAGGGCGATGTCGACGATGAAGAGATTCTGAAGGCGGTCGAGGAAGGTTTTGGCCTGCCCCAGGGTCTGCTCGGCAATGTTTTTGGCGGTCAGAAAAAGAACGACAACTAGAGCATCGGGTGTTTGTTTGAAACGCTCAAAGATTCTCGACCAGTGCATCACCGATCAGCTCTGGGCCGGAAATCGGGGCCGAGTAATCGCCCGCTGATCTAAAGCCTCAGCCCTTTTATCATGGCCCCGACCCCGCTGGCGACGGTGCCGGTATTCTCAATCCGGATGAGATTGGCAATGGGGTCTGGTTCAAGGTTCGCGCGGCTCAAACGCCGCTCGATTTCTTCTGCCGTCTCCCGGCTGCGGGCCGCCAATCGTTCCGCAAGAACCGGTATCGGGGCGGTCACAAGCACCACATGAGCGTTCTGATACTTGTTGGAGGCATGGTTCAAAATCCTGCGAGACCCATTGGCGATCACCGTGGCCCCCGCTTCAATAAGCCGGTCGTAGCTTTTTGGGATCACATAGCCATGACCATGGGCCTGCCAGTGCAATGCCGTGTTTTCCGTTGCCGCCAGTTGGTCGAATTCGGCCGGTGTCAGGCTGTCATGGTCTTCAGCATCAGTATCGGCTTCGCGTGTGATCAGTCTGCGGGCAAAATGAATGTCCACGCGGCCTGCCAGCCGGCTTTTAAGGCCGGACATTAAGGTATCCTTACCCGCCCCGCTGGGACCGACCACAAGAACCATGCGGCCGGGCCCGATTTTCTGGGCGGGTGCCTTTGTGACCATATCAGGCAACCCGGCGGCCTTCCCGCCAAACACCCCGGACAATGGGCACGTTGCCAACCAATTTGACCTGAACAAGGTCAGCACGCTTTCCAGGCGCCAGCACGCCGCGATCCGTAAGCCCGATTGCTTTTGCCGGTGTCGAGGTGACAGTTGCAACTGCCTGCGGCAAAGAGATCGTCTCGACCTCTTCCGGGATCTGAAACGCTGCCTGCAAAAGGGACGCGGGAATGTAGTCGGAAGACAAGACGTCCAAGTATCCCGCCTGGGCCAGTTCCCGCGCAGACACGTTGCCGGA
Source organism: Roseibium denhamense (assembly GCF_009711415.1). GTDB lineage: Bacteria > Pseudomonadota > Alphaproteobacteria > Rhizobiales > Stappiaceae > Roseibium > Roseibium denhamense. Next base: position 124,274 of record NZ_SMLZ01000114.1, on the reverse strand, counting down.
ATGGGACCCGCCCCGGACAACATTCGGTGCGCCCATCAAGACCGCCATGCCAGCCTCATGCGACGCCTTGGCCGCTTCGACCGTGGTTGGGAACTCTGCAATCTTGGTGTTCAGCGAAATCGCCTCGTCGACATGGGCGGTGGTCGCGTCATCATGGCTTGCAACAGCAATCATGTTGGCACTGGCATGAGCAGCAATCGATTTGCGGTTGCCCGGCGCATTCTTGTCGGCTCTGGCTCTCCGGTGTTCGATGAAATCGGCCATCTGCTGATCGCTGAAGCCGCGCTTCCCCTTGTAGTAACTGATGTAGGAATCAAGTGACACGAACTGGCGCTGACCGGGCGTGTGGTCCATCAGCGACACCAGTTTAACCCTGTCATCCCCTTCAAAATATGCGTAGGCCTTCAAGACATCCGGTGCGGAGACTTCGCAGCGCAGGTGAATAAAGTGATCAGCCCGCAGCCGGTTTTCCCTTTGCCCGGTTTCTATCGCGTCCGCCAGCGCCCGCATGTCGGTGACCTTGAGGGTGTCATTTTGATCATCGTCCTCATCCATCCCAACCCGCAAGGCGTCGAAGACAGTGGTTATGCCCGCACAGGCAATCTGCGCATCATGGGCCTGGACGGCTGCAACCGGGTTCCAGCGAACCCTTGGGCGCGGGGCATAGTGGGTTTCCAGATGATCGGTATGAAGCTCAATCAGGCCGGGCAACAGAAAATCGCCATCGCAATCATGTCCGTCCGCCGCCGTTGGGCTGCCGATACCGGTTATCGTGCCGTCGTCGGCAAGTGTCAGCGTTCCATCAATCACTTCATCCGCCAGAACCAGGCGGGCATTCTTGAAGGTTTTCGGATGCGAACTCATACGGTCTCCTTGCGCGTTGGGGCTGGGCCTGGGGTTTGCGCATCTGCCGGAGACGTTGTCCCGGTCAAGTCAAACACCGTGTGGATTTCAAAGGGGGAGCCGCGTTCGGCTTCTGCATAAAGAGCGAATTGGCGGCAAAGCCGGGGTTGGCCGGTTACGCTTTCAAAGTGGTTTGCGGCCGCTACCGCAAGGCGCTCGGCCTCGGCGTCATTGTCCAGCTTTTCGGACAAGGTCATGTGAAAGCGGAACTCATCGAATATGTAGGGGTACCCCCACTGTGTGACATAGGCGTCTTGTTTTTCGGTCAGATTGGCGCGGCGGCGGCGCTCAAGATCTTCGGCGCTCAACGGTCCACGGAACGGTTCGAAATGGCGGACGCAAAGCGCGGCAAACGCATTGAGCAGCGGTTCATCTCCCTCTGGGGTCAGCGCGAGAAACCGGCCGAGCCGGTTTACACCAAGTCCGTTTGTTTCAAAGGGTGAAATTGTGCTTGAAAACCCGGCGCATGCAGCCACCAGATCGGCTTCTGAAGCAGTTTCAGCGAGGGAAAATGGGGCTTTCAGAGTGCCATGGAAACCGTAGCGGCGCGGGCTTTCGGTCAGGGCGTGAAGCCGTTCCTGGCTGATGTCCGGAATGAATGGCTGCGGGATCTCTTGCCCGGTGAATGGATCCCGGCCAAGCCAGGCGTTGCCAAGCTCCATGAGCTTGTCATTGCTGTCAGCGGCAAAATAGAGAGCGTAGCGCATGAGGTCTTCGCGAATTCGGGAAAGGCCGGAGAGATGGCCATAAAGGTGAGCGGTGACTGTTCTGTGACAGTTTCCGCCCACCGGCAAGACATTTGACGTCAGGCCGCTGCATCTGCTGCAAAGGATGTGACGTCGATAATGCGGTTGGCAATTTCGTCGCGCACATCCTGGTCATGAAGAATGCCCACCATGGCAACGCCCTGTGCCTTCTTTTCCTCGACCAGCCGGATGACAACGGCTCTGTTGGCAGCATCAAGAGACGCTGTCGGCTCATCCAGCAAAAGCACCGGATAGTGCGCAATGAAACCCCGGGCTATGTTGACCCGCTGCTGTTCACCGCCGGAGAAGGTGGCCGGTGGAAGCTTCCAGAGCCGCTCCGGCACATTCAGCCGTGCCAAAAGAGACCGGGCTGTTTCCAGCCCCTCCGTTTCGCTGGTTCCCTGCGCAATCAGCGGTTCGGCGACAACGTCTTCCGCGCTGACCCTTGGGATGGTCCGCAAAAACTGGCTGACATAGCCGATTGTGCGATCCCGCAGGCTCAGCATTTGCCGGGGTTCTGCGGTTGCGACATTAATGATCTCATCACCGGCGGTCACCAGGATCTGGCCTTCATCGCAGCGGTAGTTGCCATAGATCATCTTCAAAATTGAGCTTTTGCCGGCGCCGGAAGGGCCGCCAAGCACCACACATTCGCCGGAGGCAACGGAGAATTCGACATTGCTTACGACCGGAATAACCATTCCCCCTTGCAAATGCATGGTGAACGACTTGCCGACATTATTCAGATAAAGACGGACGGGCATGGGCGTGTCCTCAAACCTGCAAAATGGATGAAACGAGCAGCTGGGTGTACGGCTCGCGTGGATCGTCAAGAACCTGATCAGTCAGCCCGGCCTCGATAACGTTGCCATGGCGCATGACCATAATCCGGTGCGACAAAAGCCGTGCAACGGCCAGGTCATGTGTCACGATGATGACCGACAGTCCGAGATCCGCCACCAGGCGGCGCAGCAGATCGAGCAGCCGGGCCTGCACAGATACGTCAAGCCCGCCGGTCGGCTCATCCATGAACACGAGGCGCGGGTGGGTGACCAGATTTCGGGCGATCTGAAGACGCTGGCGCATGCCGCCGGAGAACGAACGTGGATCGTCATCGATCCGGTCACTGGCTATTTCCACCCGGCCGAGCCAATCATCTGCCTTCTCCCGGATCTTGCCATAATGCCGGTCGCCAACCGCCATCAATCTTTCCCCGACATTGGCGCCGGCGGAAACATTCATGCGCAAGCCGTCAGCCGCGTTCTGATGCACGAAGCCCCAATCCGTCCGCATGAGTAGACGGCGCTCGGCTTCCGACAATTGATAAAGATTGCGCATGGCGCCGTCCCGCATGCGGTATTCAATTGCCCCCGCTGTCGGCGCCAAACGTGTCGACAGGCAATTGAGCAGGGTCGTTTTGCCCGACCCGCTTTCTCCAACAATCGCAAGAACTTCGCCCGGCCAGAGATCGAAAGAGACGTCGGAACACCCGATGCGGTCGCCATAGTAGCGGGTCACATTGTGCACCTGCAGGAGCGGGTCTTCGGATTGATACACACTCATTCGCCTGCTCCTTTCGGGCTGCCGCCAATTTGGCTTGCCGCAGGATCTGCGGCCATGGGGCCGACATGCCCTTTGGCCCGCCGGTCTTCGCAGTAATCGCTGTCCGAGCAGACAAACATCCGCCCGCCCTTGTCATCGAGAATGACCTCGTCGAGATACACATTCTCTGCACCGCACAGCCCGCAGGGCTTGTCAAAGGTCTGCACTTCGAAGGGGTAATCCTCGAAATCCAGGCTTTTGACCTCCGTGTAGGGCGGAATGGCGTAGATCCGCTTTTCCCGCCCCGCGCCGTAGAGCTGCAATGCGGCCATCTGATCAATTTTGGGGTTGTCGAATTTGGGCGTCGGGGAGGGATCCATAACGTACCGGCCATTGACCTTCACCGGATAGGCGTAGGTGGTTGCGATATGGCCGTTCTTGGCAATGTCTTCATAGAGCTTCACATGCATGAGGCCATAGTCCTCCAGCGCATGCATCTTGCGTGTTTCCGTCTCGCGGGGCTCCAGAAACCGCAAAGGTTCAGGGATCGGCACCTGGAAAACGAGTATTTGGTCTTCGCGCAAGTCCTGCTCCGGGATGCGGTGCCGGGTCTGGATGATAGTTGCCTCGCCCGTTTCGGTGGTTGTCTTTACGCCTGCTGTCTTTTCAAAGAAACCGCGCAAGGAAACCGCATTTGTCGTGTCGTCCGACCCCTGGTCGATCATTTTCAGGCAATCGTCTTGCCCGAGGATCGATGCGGTCACCTGCACGCCGCCGGTTCCCCAGCCATAGGGCATCGGCATCTCGCGAGAGGCGAATGGAACCTGGTAGCCCGGAATGGCGATTCCCTTGAGAATAGCGCGCCGGATCATGCGCTTGGTCTGTTCGTCGAGATAGGCAAAGTTATAGGCACCATCATGTGTACCGGTTTCCAAGGCCTGATCCATAACGGTCATGTTGCGGCCCTCCGTTCTTCAAGGATCCTGGCATAGCTTTCCAGCCGCATTTCAAGCGTGCCGGTATGCAGTTCAAAAAGATGATTGTCGTCGTCATAGAAGTAGATCGACCGGCCTTCGCCCTCGACGCGCGGGCGCGGCGGCTTCAATTCCAGACCAAGGCGTTTGATGGCGTCCAAACGGGTTTCGAACTCCGCCTCTTCAATCTTGAAGGCAACGTGGTTATAGCTGCGCCGCGGCAACGGTTCGCCCTCCATTGCCGCGAGCCAGGCGTCTCCGACCAGAAAGAATTTTTCCCGGGAACTGGAAAATGTGTCTTCGCCACTTGAATAAACCTCCCGGCCGCAGAGAACACCGGTGACGATGTCCGCCATCCGGTCGAGATCTTTGACGACAAAGGTGATATGGCTGATTGCGGCGCTCATTCGGCGGCCTCTTGACTGGCTTCCTCGGCCCGCTCGCGTTTTTCGAACCATTCGGCACGCATCTGGCGGACCAGACCGAGTTCGGCCTGAAAATCCACGTAATGCGGCAGCTTCAGGTGTTCGACAAAGCCGGTTGCCTGGATGTTGTCGGAATGGGACAGGACGAATTCAGTATCTTGAGCGGGGGCTGCCTGTTCTTCGCCCAATTCTTCCCAGCGCAAGGACCGGTCGACCATGGCCATCGACATGGCCTTGCGTTCGACCTGTCCGAACACGAGGCCATATCCGCGCGTAAAGGTCGGCGCGGTTTTCGCCGATCCCTTGAATTGATTGACCATCTGGCATTCGGTGACCTTGATGGATCCGAGCGTGACAGCGAACCCCAATTCTTCGGCGAAGAACTCTATGTCCACTTCGCCATAGCGGATTTCACCGGCAAACGGATGCGTGCGGCCATAGCCGCGCTGCGTTGAATATGCGAGCGCCAGCAAAAAGCCTTCGTCACCACGGGCCAGGTTTTGCAGGCGGATATCCCGGTCTGCGGGGAAGGACAAAGGATCGCGGGTGAGGTCTCCGACCTGGGCATCCTCGTCGCCGGCCGGATCCGCTTCCATCAGGCCCTCGTCGCCCAAAAGATCGGTTACGCGCGGCATCGAGGTCTCTTCCGCCGGCGCGGTTTCGACCGCGAATTCGGGATCCCCCTCTTCTTCGGCGGCAAGTGTGAAGTCGAGCAGCCGGTGGCTGTAGTCGAAGGTCGGCCCTAACACCTGGCCGCCGGGCAAATCTTTGTAAGTCGCGGAGATGCGCCGCTCGACTAGCATCTTGGCTGTGTCCACCGGCTGGCTGTACCCGAAGCGCGGCAATGTGGTCCGGTAGGCACGCATCAAGAATGCGGCTTCGATCAGATCACCACGGGCCTGTTTGATGGCGAGCGCAGCCAGTGTTTCGTCATAAAGCGAGCCTTCTCCCATGACCCTTGCAATCGAATGCGCCAGCTGTCCGGCAATTTGCTCAAGAGTGAGTGCCGGTACGGATGTGTCGCCACGGCGGCGTTTTGCCGTCAGCTTGTGTGCATTACGGATGGCCTTCTCGCCGCCCTTTACAGCTACATACATGGCTTACCCTTCCAGCTGGTTGATACGGGAGGAGCGCGGCAGGGCAGCGACCTCAGCGGCTCCGGCAAATATGAGATCAACACCCCGGGGAAATTGCGCGTTGTTGGATTGAATCTGGGTCCAGAACACCGGCGGGAGGGGAGCACAGGCAATTGCCTGCTTTACCTTTATTCCAGGTCCGGTGAGCTCCACTGAGGGCCCCTGCCCAAGCAGCTGAACCATTAGAATAATCGTCGTTGAGCGGTCGGGATATTCAGCCGAGCCCTGATTGAAGGCCGCCAGAGACGGCATTTTTTCCGGTTCGGCCACAAGTGCAAAGGCGGCATCGACTGGTTCCGTTACGATTGGGGCACCGGTGTGGAACCGCAGGAAGCTTTTCACGGCTTCATTGCTCATCAACGGACGGTCCAGCCAAATGGGGGTGTCATAGTCAAACAAGGTCAAGGCAATGGCTGCGCCCGAGGCTGTCAGGGGTTCCGGGGGACTAAGATCGGCACATGTCAGTTTCCGGGTGGTGCCTGGACGTGCCATCGCGTCCATAATGCTCCGGAAGTTTGCTTGCGCATCGTGCACCGGGTCTTGGAAACCCGCGGCGAGCGCGGTGGCTGGTTTCGTTTGAAGCGCCATCAATCGTCACCCCGCACCATTGTGAAGAAATTGACCTTGGTGGCCTCGGTTTCCTGCCGCACCGTTTCCGTATCCGATGCCTTGCTGGCAGCCAGCGTGGAGATGATCTCGGTTTCAATCCGCTCGCGGTCTGCGGGACGTTGCCAAAGCGCATCGATCACAGCGGATTGAACCGCTTTCTTCTTGTTGCGCCCGAGACTGTAGGCACTGCCGGTTTCACCTGTTTCCAGCCGGACGACACAGCGCGTCACGGTGACTTCGCCGAGATTGAAGGGACTGCCGGTACCGCCCATGCGGCCCCTGACCATCACAAGGCCGGTTTCCGGTTGGCGCACCATGTCAAATTCAGGCGGTGACAGGGTTTCAAACTTTTCTGCAACTGCTTCGGGGGAGGCGGCAGCCAAAGTTGCCATCAACGCCTGCCGTGAAGCCGTTATATCGTCTGGTGTTTGGTCGGACGGGTGTTTGCTTTGAATCATAGCGCGCCTTTTGCGTTGGGCGGAGGCCGGGAAAGCGTCTGGATCGATTGTCTAGTGAATATTTGTATATTTGTCTATACAAATAAACTGATTGACTCTGTCGTACCGAAATTTGATGACGGTCGCATGACGAAATCTTCTTCTCTTGACCGCAGCGCGGGGATCGCGGTTTGGCGGCAGATCCTGGAAACACTGAAGGCCGAAATTATTAGCGGGGCGCTTGAAAAAGGCAGCCGCCTGCCGCCGGAGTCAGACCTTGCCACCCGGTTTGGCGTGAACCGGCATACGGTGCGCAGGGCAATTGCGGCCTTGACCTCAGAAGGGATTTTGCGGGCGGATCAGGGGCGGGGAACATTCGTCGCAGCAGCGCCGCTCACCTATCCGATCGGGCCGCGCACCCGGTTCTCCGAAATTGTATCCGGCCAGAACCGCGCTCCAAGCGGGCGACTCATCGGTTCCAGTCTGGAAGAAGCCGACGCGATGTTATCTCATCACCTGGAAGTCCCAATCGGAACTGTCCTGGTACGGATCGAAACATTGCGGGTTGCTGATAGTTTGCCGATCATGGTGGGCAGCAGCTGGTTTGAACATGCCCGCGTGCCCAACCTGGTGACGGACTATGCCGACAGTGGTTCGGTCACCGATGCGTTGGTCCGGGCGGGCATAACAGACTATGTGCGAAAGGAAAGCCGGATCACGGCGGAATTGGTAGAGGCTAAGGACGCGCAGCAGCTGGGCCTCGCCCTTGGGCAACCTGTCCTGGTCATCGAGAGCGTTAATCTGGATATGGACGGCCGGCCGCTTCAATATACGCGCGCCCGCGCCCCAGCCGACCGGCTTCAGCTCGTCGTCGGAGGAGACTAGATCAGCTTCCGGCAGTGCCCGGGAAAGGCACCTTTGGCGCCGGAACAGTCTCACAACTGCCCCGGCCTTCCGGGGGGCATTGGTCCCCCTAAACCCAGAATTTGGGTGTTTCTCTCGTCGAGTCCCAATAGCCTTTGGCATGTTGCCACATCGCTTGGCATTGGGCTTCATGCCATCCGATCACAAAACCGATGGCCTGAGAGGCAGGGAGTGCGTTCTTGCCGGTGACCTTGCACTTTTCAGGCAGGGTTTCAGCCATCGCCACGTCATTCAGATAGCCGAAGATGTCCTGCAGTTTCTTCATCCGCTTGAGCAGGGGTTTCACGGTGTCTTTCGGGTAGAGGCAGGCGAAGAACTCGATCCCGTAGCGCAGCTTTTTCATGGCCTTGCGCATGTCGTGCCGTTCCGGGACAGTTAGCTCATCCAGCCGCTTGCCGAACTTCAGGACCTTTTTCCAATGTTTTGCAAGGGCAAGGCTCGCAAAGGCTTCAATCGGCTGGGCAAGATGCGTGCTTTGGTCGAAGTCTTCCGGATCGAGCCATCCCCGGCCTTCCGTATAAGCGGCCAGATCAAGCAAGAACGCATTGACTTCGGCTGACTGAAGATGGGCCACCAAGGTGGACCGTGTGTCTTGGTCGCGGCGGGTGTTCAGGTCGTCAAGCAGCGCGTCAAATGTGATGCTGTCCGGCGCCTTGCCGATGACTGGGACGACAATTTCGTCAACCAGAACATCCAGATCGCGAAGCGCACCGGCTTCCGCTGCAATTTGCCGTGCAATCGCGTCCAGGGGCGCCATGGTCGCGGGATTAAGGACCGGCTTGAATATGCGGAAGGCACTGCGCAACCGGCGTAGTCCGACCCGCAGCTGATGGGGCCCCTCTGGATCGTCTGAGGCTAGAACCGCGAGCCTGTTTTCGCTGATTTGCGTCAGGCAGGAGCGGAGCACGTCCCGAAGAGCATGCTCGACCGATGTGCCTTGGCTGAAAACAACGGGCTCTGCGAATAACGGCTTGTGGGCTGCCTCGCTCCGGCCTTCTGAAGCGCGGTAGCCGCGTTCGGCCTTGCTGAAAGGCGAAAACCGGAAAGGAACGTCGTTGAGCAAGCCCTTCGCGGCATCGAACAGCGCCTGGCTGGGGCCTGACTTCAGCTCCATTTCCAGTTCCACCAGGGGATGGGTGGCATCGCCCGCGAGGATGTTGCCGGTATCAAACGCCAGTTCAATCTCCGCGCCGTCGCTTTCCCGCGTCAGGATCCGCGTGGTCCGTTTCATCACCGTCTCGAAGCACTCCGAGAGGGGCGCGCTGCCAATGGTTTCGCTCAAGATTTCGGTGACAGATTGATCTTCAATCACCCCAAAATCCAGCGCTCGGCCTTTGACCGGATGTTCCGCCTCGATCGGGGAGGAAAGACCGCCTAGAACGCCTGTCCCGATTTTGGCGGTCTGCACCCAACTGCGCCCGGATTTTCGAACGCGCAAGGAAATCTTCGACTGTCTCAGATCTTGTCCAGGCGTATCGAAGTAGATCGATTGCAGTGTCTTGGTAACAGCACGGCTCGCGCTGAAGCCATCGATAGCGCCCGCGCGTTTCATGGCGTCTTGCGCGGCCGGGTCCAGTTCGAGTTTTAACTCGATTTCTCGTCCTGATTTGCTCATGAAAGTATCTCTAACGAAGGCAATTTCCGTTGTCTAGAAAAAGCGCACAATTTGCACCTTAGTTGGCCGGCAAAGGTTTTTTGGAGCATGGGGTTTTCGCGCAAATAGCAGCAATCATTTGGCATTCGGGCCGGTTTGGAAGCCGGAAAACTGCGATGGCCGCCTCCTTGGGCATCGCTGGTCATGCCAGGGTTCCGACCCGCCAGGACCGGTTCCGGTAAAATTCTGCGTTGCCAGCCGTCTTAACGGCTTGCATCGGCCAAGGGGCGGTGATAATCACGCTCTCCGGTGTCAGTTGCCCCTCTGGCGGAACTGGTAGACGCGCGGGATTCAAAATCCCGTTCCTTCGGGAGTGCCGGTTCGATTCCGGCGGGGGGCACCACTTCTTTCATTTTAGGCCGTGACCGAGTTGCCGCCGCACAGGGCTGTGCGGATGCTGCTTTGTGTGCAGGCTTGGAAGTGCACGATAGATTGTCGGTCCGAGTGGTTTTGATGCGCGCCTTGATGCAGCACGAACACGCTGGCCGGAATGCGCTGGTTTTCCGCATTTCCGAAGGTGACTTTTTGCGCTGCAGCGGCTAAGGGAACAGCCATGATTAGACGCCTTTATGATTGGACACTGTCTCTGGCCGCCGGACCGCGTGCACCTGCCGCGCTCGGCTCCGTTTCTTTTGTCGAAAGTTCGGTTTTCCCGATCCCGCCAGACATTCTCCTGATCCCGATGGTCATCGCGCGGCGGGAAAAAGCCTGGTGGTATGCACTGCTGTGTACGTTGGCCTCTGTTGCCGGCGGCGTTGCGGGATATCTGATCGGCATGTTCTTGTTCGAGCAGGTCGCACAACCCGTCCTGCAATTTTACGGCAAGATGCACTATGTTGACGATTTCAAGCACATCTTCCAGGAGTGGGGCTGGTGGTTTGTGTTCATCGCCGGCGTCACTCCGTTTCCCTACAAGGTCATAACGGTTGCTTCCGGTGCGGCGGCGCTCAGCTTGCCGGTGTTCATCCTTGCGAGCTTGGTGTCGCGCGGTCTGCGCTTCTTTATCGTTGCCGGGCTTCTCTATTTCTTTGGACCGCCAATCAAGGACTTCATCGAGAAGCGCCTTGGCCTCATGTTTACCCTGGGCATGGTATTGCTGATTGGCGGTTTCGCAGCGGTCAAACTGATCTAACCGCCGGAGAGGATGTCATGACAGTCGACAGTCTTGCGCGAAATTCCGTGATCGTCTTGATCCTGGGCGGATTGGCCGTCATCGGAACGGCCTGGGGCTTTCAGATCATTGGCGGCTACGTTCCCTGCAAGCTATGCCTGGAACAACGTCTGCCTTATTATGCCGGCCTCCCTTTGGCTGCTGCTGGCCTTTTGCTGCTGCTGCGCGGGCGGGACGGGCTGGCACTGAGTGTCCTTCTCGCTGTCGCCGCCATTTTTGCGTATGGAGCAGGCCTTGGCATCTACCAGGCCGGGGCGGAATGGCAATTCTGGGACGGCCCGAATGATTGCGGCGGTGGCAGTGCTGCTCCCGCCTCTGCCGCCAACATGCTTCAGGCGCTTCAGTCCACGCGGATCGTCAGCTGCACGGAGGCAAGCTGGCGGATGTTCGGGTTGTCATTCGCCGGGTGGAATGCTGTCGCCTCCGCAGGTCTCGCCGGGCTTGCGCTTTTGGCCGCAGTGCTGTTGAAACAAGGGAAACGCAACGGCAGTGAGGGCGCATGACGGGTTCCAAAGATCCTCATGAGGAAAAGCGTAAAGAGGCACTGAAGGCGATTGACCGCGTGCAGGCCGAAAGCGAAACCGTGGCCGGGTCGACTTTCGTGCGGATGGCTGATCGTGCAAAAAATCACATGAGTGCGGCGGACAAGCCGGAAGAAGATCAGATCGAGGTCTGGGGAACACGGATCGGCCGAAGCGCCGGTTTGGTGTTCGCAATCGGGCTGGTGATTTATCTCGTCGTGACTTACGTCCTGTGACCGGCATGCCTTGGCACGAAAAAGACGCTAGATAGGAATAGAATGGCTTCCATTCATCCCATAAGCCGCAGCAAATGGTCGGAGCTGAAAGCTCCGGATCTGGAAGAATTCGAAGCAATGGCCAGCGAGACGCTCGCTACCTTGCCGGACGATCTGTTGCTCCGCTGCGGCCACATCCAAGTGACTTTGGCAGAATATGCACCCGATGAGGTGCTGGACGCGCTCTCGATTGAGGACCCGCACGACCTTCTGGGCCTTTTTGAAGGCGAAGGACTGACTTACGCGGGCGCGACCTTGCAAACCGGGCAGATGCCCAACCGGATCTGGCTGTTCCGGCGCCCAATCCTCGATTACTGGGCTGCCATGGATGAAACCCTTGGCGAAGTTGTGGCCCATGTTCTGATTCACGAGATCGGACACCACTTCGGCCTGTCCGATCAAGACATGGAACGTATAGAGGCCGCCGCTGATCGGTGAAACTGCGGCGGCCTCCTGTTGTTTGTCATCGCTCGCTGGAGTTACTCAGCCGCTGCCTTCTGGGCGCGCTCAATTGATTCAGCGATCATGCGTTTTGCCGCTTCCGCTCCTTCGACACCGGTCACCTTGACCCATTTACCGGGCTCAAGATCCTTATAGTGCTCGAAGAAGTGCTTCACTTGCGCAATCGTGATTTCCGGCAGGTCACTGATGTCGTTGATATTGTCGTAGCGCTTGGTCAGTTTGTGGGTCGGGACAGCAATGATTTTTTCATCCTGGCCGGACTCGTCTTCCATCAGAAGAACGCCAATCGGGCGGCAATTCATGATGGCGCCGGGTACGATCGGCCGCTGATTGACAACAACCACATCAATCGGATCGCCGTCGCCGCACAATGTGTGCGGAACAAAGCCGTAATTGCCCGGATAGCGCATCGGTGTGTACAGGAAGCGGTCGACATACATCGCACCGGCTTCTTTATCCATCTCGTACTTGATCGGTTCACCGCCGACAGAGACTTCGATAATGACGTTGATGTCTTCCGGCGGGTTCTTGCCAATCGGCACGGCGTCAATACGCATCTTGAGAGCTCCTGTTGATCTTGCAGCGTCTATGACAATCCCGCCGACGAAGTTCAAGCCCTTAATTTTGCGTTGCACCCAAATGGTGAACGTGCGTCTATGAAGAGGTGCGGCCAGGAGAAACGCAAATGCTTGCTGCTTGCCAGAAAGGTTTTTGGAGCGCCGGCTTGTTTGCAGCCGCAATGGCGATTGCAGTGCCACCGGCGGCGAGTGCAGAAATTTCGAGCACATACACCAAGATCAACCTTGATCAATGTACGGTTTTGGAAGTCCCGCCGGAAGATGAGCCGGGAACGTTTGGCGGCTCCTGGATTTGCGAAGGGTACAACGGGATCCCGGTGTATGTTGCCGAAGGGGATCTGCGGATGTTTGTGTCTTTCGGGCCGGAGGCGCAAAATGAACCTGCCGCCGCGCAGACCCTTCCCAGCTTCAATACAGTCAATGACGTGCTGGAATGGCGCTTAAAGGATGGAATTCCGTTTGCCACGATCCTGCGCTGGTTTCCCAGTCTTGAGGATGGATCGACGGGGAGTGTCCTGATCGTGACACAATACCGTCCGGGTGGGTTCACATGCCAAATTGCCATGATTGATGCCCGCCTGAATCCGCATGCCAACGGCATCGCCAGAGAGGCGGCGGACCAGATGGGAGGCAAGTTGATGTGCTCCGGACCGCCGCTCGTTTTGGGCGATCCCGGCGTGCTGGCTGATCAGTAGCAATCAGTCCGCACGAGTCTGATGTGACCGGTCAGGCCAGGTGTAGATCGATATCTCTAGACGTCGGCTGCCGATCTTATACCAGGATGTCCCGCTCCTGCTGCCTCCCATTGCCCTGTAAAACGCTCTTGCGGGTTCGTTTTCGGACAGGACTTGAATTGCAAGACCGGACAGGGAGCGATTGGCCAGGGTCGTACGCACATGTTCGAAAAGTGCTCGGCCAAATCCAAGGCCCTGATACTCGGGCTTCAAATAAAGCTCGTAAATTTCGCCTTCCATGCCGGTTGCCTTCAGGCGGCATGGCCCGAAGGTCGCGTAGCCCGCGGGAGTTTCGCTGACGGCCAGGATCTGAATATTCACGCCCCGTGCCAGCGCGCCTTGCCACCAGGGCTCGCTCCGGCGGGAGATCAGTTTCTGAAGATCCAGACCGTTCAGGACACCGCGGTAGGCGCCAAGCCAAGCTTCGTTATGGATCCCGGCGAGCGCCTCGCAATCCGTGGTCTGTGCCGCGCGTAGATTGAGCATGTCGGTCATCATAGCCCCATGAGGATACATCAGGCGGTGCAACAGGGAAGCCGAAATGCGGTGCTTGTCTCAGAATTTGAAGAAGGCTGCCGGGACCTTGGCTTTTATGACAATGCGTTGCCAATGCTTGGGAAGGTCTGAACGTGAAAAGGGCCGGCTTAAAGCCGGCCCTTCAGTTGCCCTGACGTTTGACTCATTAAATCTGGAAGACTGACGGCCGCCTCCGGGGGGCTGGGGGGCTAATGCATTCCGAAGTGAACGCCAATCTTTCCCATCAGGGTATGAGGATAATATGGATATTCAAAATGGCTGGCCAAGGGCTGGAATGCGGCGAAATCATGGAATTTTAGTCATTGTTTGCGGGCAAAGTTCCGCAACGGTAAATTTGAGCCGGTTCATCTGCAGCCGGTCTATCTGCGCGCATCTTGGGCCGGCAGGACCCGTTATGAACAGCCTTACTTGCCAAAAGGGACAAAGGCGACGCATCATGACAAACAGGTGACGGTCGGGGCGCTGTATGAAAGCCACTTCCGGGCACCGGCGCAGGCATTATGGAGGCGGAATGAGCGAAGCCGATGAGAACGCGTCGCAGCAGGCGGCAGGTCTGAGCACGAGCCTTGTTTCTCAGGCAAGCGCCCCGCCAGCTTCCCCTCCGAATTCTGTCGTTTCTTTCAATCGCAGAGAACTTGACACAATTTTGCGCCTCTATGGGCGGATGGTCGCTGACGGTGAGTGGCGTGACTATGCCATCGACCTTCTCAAGGAAAAGGCCGTATTTTCGGTTTTCCGGCGTTCATCCGAAATGCCGCTTTACCGGATCGAGAAGGATCCCAAGCTTGCCCGTCGGCAAGGCGCCTACTCGGTCGTGGCAACCGGCGGGATGGTCCTCAAACGAGGGCACGATTTGTCTCAGGTCTTGCGTGTTTTGGAAAAGAAGAAGCATCTTCGGGTCGTCGGCGCGTAATCCGCTGCTTGTGCGGCTGCAAAACCTGTCCCGATGAGACTCACAAAAAAGCCCGGCACGATGGCCGGGCTTTTGTCTTTGGCCTTTATCTGGCGCTTATTCGCGGTTGCCGAACAGCTGCAGCAGCATCAGGAACAGGTTGATGAAGTCGAGGTACAGGCGCAGCGCACCCATAACAGACTTTTTGGTCGCCACTTCGTGACCATCGCCTTCGTAGTACATTTCCTTGATCTGCTGTGTGTCGTAAGCCGTCAGGCCGGCGAAGACCAGAACACCGATCACGGAAATTGCGAACTGAAGCGCGCTGGATCCCAGGAAGATGTTGACCAGCGATGCGATGACGATACCGATCAGACCCATGAACAGGAAGTTGCCCCATCCGGACAGGTCTTTTTTGGTTGTGTAACCGAAGATGCTCAAGGCGCCAAACGATGCTGCCGTGATAAAGAACACGCGCGCAATCGACCCGCCTGTGAAGACCAGGAAAATAGACGACAGTGAGATCCCCATGATGGCCGCGTAAACCAGGAACATAGCACGTGCAGAGGAGGCGCTCATGGACTGGATGCGGAAGGAAAGCCACATCACCAGACCGAGCGGCGCCAGCATGACCACCCACTTCAGCGGGCTTCCATAAAGGGCGTTGCCAAGGGCTGTCAGGCCGACCACCTGTCCGGCGTCATTCGTGACGACGGCCATCATGTAGGTACCGATAGCCAGGAAGCCGGTCAGCGCGAGGCCCAGCGTCATGTAGTTGTAAACGCCTAGCATGTAGGCGCGCAGGCCCTCATCGATGCCGGCCTCGGCGCGTGTGCCGGCGACCGTGTAGGTGCCTTGAGATTGACGGTCAAAGGTCGACATGGTCGTGTTAATCCCCTTCTAGTAAGACATTGCATGTGACATTACATGCAACACAACTCCCACAACATATGGGAAAGTACGGACCCAAGCACAAGATGGTTTTTCTGAAAAAATCGTAATGTTTTTGGCCGGGCCCGCTGTTTTCGCCCGTATGATTAAGAAGGTTGTTACTTCATCGCCTTCAGCCGGGACGCAATCTGACGGTCGCAGTCGCCGCCTGGATTACGGACAACCTGTTCGGAAGCGAAATCCAGAATTTCACGCTCTTGGTCGCGCATTTGCGCGTCAGTCACACCCGGTTTGAACAGCTGGAGAACGGCATAGTCACCACCTGCGTCCGTAAAGAAACCGATTGGTTTTCCGTTTTCCGTTATGCCCATGCGTCCGACGCGGACCTGCTCCACCGTTACATCACGGCTTTCGCCATCGATTGTCAGTTTGCTGCGGGACAGGTTCAAGCGGTCTAGATCGGAGCTTGCGGTCCCGACCCAGTTTCCGAAGAAGCGTTTGCCCTTGCCTTCCACCGAAAGGCAGGAATTTTTATAATTCGGAATAGACAGGCGCTCCGCCGTCACTTCAAACGCTTCTTCACCCTTTGGTGCCACCGTGTACTTCATGGAGTGTTCGCCGGTCCGGTAAACGCGAATGCCTACCGGCGTGTAGCCGCTGTCGCCAAGCGTGCGGGTGAAAAAGTCGAACTGGTTGGCATCATTGGTACCTGCGCGGCGATAGAGCCAGCGTTTCGGAAGCCCGTCTTCAAAGACCAGCCAGTCGCTGACCACCAAGCCCCGGGGACCGTCTGCGGTGTTGAGCTGCCAAACACCCGTGTGGAAGGGACTTTCGGCTTGCGCGACCGAAGTCAAAGAAAGGGTAGTTGCAGCGGTCAATGCCGCGGCGGTCGCAATTTTTTTGAAGAATGATTTGATATTAACTGATTTCATGAGTTCGACCCCTTTGCATACTCACCCAGACTATCTTTCCGGATAGCCAAGAACAAAACGTCATGCAAGTTGTGTGGGGCTGAAGACCGTCAGAAAAAGTGTTTCATCAAGTCAGAGTTTTTCCGGCATTTATCGTATTCATTGGTTTACTCATAGATTTCTGAGGACGGGGGCGGGTTTTTCGCCCAGAATCCGCCACGTGCCAATCAGACCGAACCCGACAGTCAAAACCAGGGCGGCCAGTGCGGCGCCCGCAGCTGTCACCGGCATCAGGACAAATGTTCCACCCATTATCTGGCTGATGACATACCAGGCGGAGACCCCGCCCGCGACCAGAGCGAACAAGGCTGTGCTCAGCCCGAGGATCGCATATTCGAGACCGTAGGCGAGAATGAGCCGTGTCCGTGTCGCACCGAGGGTCTTGAGAATGACCGCATCATAGATCCGGCTCCGGTGCCCTGCGGCCAGTGCGCCTGCAAGAACAAGGACACTGGCGATCAGCGTGATCGAGGAGGCACCGCGGATCGCCCATGCCAGCTGTGCGACCAGGTCATTGACCTGGGAAATGGCGTCTTTCACCCGCACTGCCGTAACAGTGGGGAATTCGTTCGACACGATTTTCAAGAGCGAGAGCTCTTTCTCCGGCGATACATCCTGGTCCCAGCCGAGGGTCATGAGATTTGCATGCGGGGCTCCGGCGAAAGTGTTGGGCGAAAACACCATGACGAAATTGATCGCAAGCGATTGCCACTCGATGTTGCGCAGGTTGGCGATTTCAGCGGTGATTTCACGTCCGAGCACGTTCACTGTGAGCTCGTCACCGATCTCGAGCCCGAGTTCCTCTGCCGCTTCTGCATCAAATGACACCAGAGGCTTGCCGGAATAGTCTTCCGGCCACCAGTCGCCGACGGCAAGGTCTGAGTTTTCCGGCAGATTTGCATCATATGTGATGCCCCGGTCGCCGCGCAGGATCCAGCCGGAGCCTTCCTTTGCCGGAACGTATTCTGATGAAAGGATACCGTTCAGGCTGACAATCCGCCCGCGCAGCATGGGCACGCTTTGAAGTTCGCTTTCTGGCGCTTCAGTGCGCAGCAGCGCCTCGAAAGCATCTCTTTCATGGCTTTGAATGTCGACGAAGAAAAAGCTCGGTGCTTCCCCGGCAATGCTTGTCGTCAATTCGCGGCGCAAGTTGCCATCAATCAGGGCAAGCGCGACGAGCAGCGACAGGCCGAGGCCGAGAGACAGGACGACCGAAGGCGTCAGTGAACCGGGCCTATGAATATTCGCGATGGCCAGCCGCAATTCGGTCGACCTGACCGGGGGCATGCGTTTTGCCGCTGCCATGATCAATCGGGCAACCGCAACCAGCAACACATATGCACCCGCGGATGCAGCGATGTAGACCGTTGCCATGAACTTGTCATGGGACAGAAAAATCGCGATGGCGGCCAGACCGGTGACAGTCAGTCCGGTGGCAGCCAGATAGCGCTTTCGGGGCCATTTCGGGCCCTGGCTGACGATATCTCGGAAAAGCGCTGTTGGTGGCACATCGTGGGCCCGTCCAAGTGGCCAAAGGGCAAAAGCAAGTGCGGTCAACAGACCATAAAGAAGCCCAAGGCCAAGTTCGGCAGGATAAATGCTCGCCGCAAGTTTGATCGGCAGAACACCGGACAAGGCAATCCCGGCGACAAATGGGATAACGGCGCCGATGACCAGGCCAATAGCGATCCCGATAAGCGCCAGGGCCAGCATCTGTACAAGGTAAATCTGAAAAACAAACCCGCCGGTCGCGCCCAAACACTTGAAGCTGGCGATGACCTCCCGTTTCGTTTCCAAAAATGCCCGGATCGCATTGGCGACGCCAACACCGCCAACGACAAGAGCCGTCAGGCCGACGAGGGTCAGGAACTGCGCGAACTGGCCAATGCTGCGCTGAAGGCCCGGCGATGCATTGGCCTTTGAGCGGACACGCCATTCAGCGCCAATGTCCGTCGCCTCGATGTCATCTTCCAATGCGTCGACCGCTTCCATGCCGGGTGCAGGATCCATGCGGACCCGGTAATGCCAGCGCACAAGACTTCCCGGTTGAACAAGATCCGTTGCACCGACCGCATCGTTGGAAATCATCAACCGCGGGCCGAACTCCATGCCGCTAGAAAGCTTGTCAGGTTCGACGTCCAATACATCGGTAATCGTGACGGCCGAGCGTCCGAGATTGATCTGATCACCGACTTTTGCGTCGAGCCGTGCGAGCAGGGCGAGTTCTGCGACTGCGCCCCAAGTTCCGTCCTGTTGCCGCGCGAGTGCCTGTTCGAGCGGTTGGCCGGATTGCAGCTGCACGGACCCATACAGCGGGTAAATACTGTCTACTGCTTTCAGTTCGACAAGGGCCTGGTCTCCGGTATCGATCCGTCTTGCCATTGCGCGCAGAGTGGCAATTTCAGAGGTGTCTCCGAGCGCGGCTATGTAGGCGCGTTCGTCCGGTTCCGCCTGGCGGTGGATCCGGGAAAAGGAGAGGTCGCCGCCCAGGATCGCTTGGCCCTCTTGCGAAATGCCGTCTGTCAGCGCCCGGGAAACCGATGTGACACCGGCAATCGCGGCGACGCCAAGGGCAATACAGGCAATGAAAATGTAAAAGCCCTTCAGGCCGCCGCGCAATTCGCGCAGGGCGAACCTAATAGCAAGTCTGAATGTCTGATTACCCGCGTTTGGTGGCCCGGCAACAAACCCGCTCATGCGGTGGCCTCACGCTGGGCTGGTTCAGCCAGCTGATCTTCCTCAATTGTGCCCGAACGCACCCGAATCATCCGGTCGCATTTTGCTGCAAGCGCCGGGTCATGGGTGACAAGAACGAGCGTGGTGCCACGCTCCCGCTGGGCTCCGAACATCAGCTCAACGATTTGGGTCCCGGTTGTGTCGTCGAGGTTTCCTGTTGGTTCATCCGCAATCAAGATTTCCGGCTCCACCACAAGCGCCCGGGCAACGGCCACGCGCTGTTGTTCTCCGCCCGACATCTGTGCCGGGTAGTGATGCAGCCTGTGGCCGAGACCGACAGCTTCAAGTTCGGCGGCTGCTTTGTCGAATGCAGCCGCATCACCGGCCAGTTCCAGCGGAACGGCTACGTTTTCCAGAGCGGTCATGTTCGGAACAAGGTGGAATGACTGGAAAATGATTCCAACGTTGCGCCCCCGGAATTGGGCCAGCTGGTCTTCGCTCAACGGACCCAGTTCGGAACCGGCGACACTAACACTGCCGTCGTCCGCGCGCTCCAATCCGGCCATCACCATCAGCAGTGTCGACTTGCCGGATCCGGATGGGCCGACGAGCCCGACGGATGTCCCCTTGTTGATGTTGAGATCGATCCCTTTAAGGATATGCACCCTGCCGGCACCGTCGCCCAATGTCAGATGCACATTCTTCAGAGCGATCGCGGGTTGTTTTGTCATTCTGCGGCCTTTGTCATAACTTGCGCCGGTCGGCAGGGCGGTTTTACACCCTCGACAATCAAACACTGGGTGACCATATGGGCCTATCGGCCGGTCTCTTCCAGTCCCGGTCCTGATTGAAAGAGTGTAAGCGTGAAGAGATATTTAGCCGTGTTCGGCCTGATTGGCCTGTTATATGCCCCGGCAGCGGCCATTGCGGCCGATTTGAAGCTCGTGGTTCTGGGGGACAGTCTATCCGCCGGATATCAGCTTGCCGCCGGTGAGGGGTTTCCCGAGCAGCTGCAGCGTGCGCTCGATGAGCGGGGGCATTCGGTCGAGGTCGTGAATGCAGGCGTCTCCGGGGATACAACATCCGGCGGTTTATCGAGGCTGGACTGGTCGGTCGGTCCGGATGCGGATGCGGTGATCGTCGAGCTTGGCGCAAATGATGCGCTGCGCGGGTTGCCGCCGGAAACCACCCGGAGCAATCTCACGGAAATCACCAAACGGCTGAACGAACGCGGGGTCGAAGTCTTGATTGCCGGTATGCTGGCGCCACGCAATCTTGGCGCCGATTACGCTGAAGCCTTTGATCCTATTTACGGCGATGTGGCAGGCGAGTTCGGTGCACTTTACTATCCGTTCTTTCTGGACGGTGTTGCCCTTGACCCGGATTTGAACCTTGCGGACGGTATTCACCCGAACGCAGACGGTGTGGCGGTCATCGTTGATAGGATATTGCCGACCGTGGAAGCCCTGCTGGACAAAGCCAAATCATCCTGACGGGTCGCTCCGGCAACCTGCTTTAGCTACCGATAAAAATAAGGAATGCCTGATGGAACAGCGCCGTCTTGGCCGCACAGACGTGCATGTGAGCGCCCTCTGCCTTGGTACCATGACCTTTGGAGAACAGAACTCCGAGGCGGAAGGTCATGCGCAAATGGACTATGCCCTGGACAAAGGCATCAATTTTTTCGATGCCGCCGAACTTTATCCGATCCCTCCGAAAAAAGAGACGCAAGGCCGGACAGAGAGGATTATCGGGGCGTGGTTCAAAAAAACCGGGAACCGGGACAAAGTGGTCATGGCAACCAAGGTGGTTGGCCGGACCGTGATGGATTGGTTCCGTGAAAACGGCAAGACCGGTGAATTGTCCCGGGACCAGATCGAGTTCGCGGTTGACCGGAGCCTTAAGAATCTGGAGACCGATTACATCGACCTTTATCAGATTCACTGGCCGGACAGAGCCGTCTCCGGGTTTGGATCAAATCCGACCCGGTGGTCTGATGTTGATCCGGTTGCCGGTGAAAACAGCATTGAATCAACGCTCGAGATACTTGCAGACCTGGTCAAGGCTGGGAAGATTCGACACATCGGTATCTCAAACGAGAGTGCTTGGGGGACGATGCGGTTCGTGGCTGCGTCAGAGCGTTTGAATTTACCGCGTATTGTTTCGATCCAGAATGCCTATTCGCTTGTAAACAGGACCTTTGAAACGGGCCTTGCCGAAGTGGCCCGGCGCGAAGATGTCGGCTTGCTTGCGTATTCGGTTCTTGCTCAAGGCTATCTGACCGGCAAATACAGAGACGGCGCATTGCCAGCCGGGTCCCGGAAGACCTTGTTTGACCGGCTTCAGAGATACGAACACCCAAGAACGCTTCAGGCGGTCAATGCTTATGTTGATCTTGCCAAAGAGGCGGGGCTCGATCCATCGCAAATGGCCATCGCGCATGCCATGTCACGCAGTTTCATGACGTCGGTCATTCTCGGTGCAACACGCATGGAGCAGTTGGAAACCGATATCGGTGCAGCGGATATTACCTTGAGCCCGGATCTTTTGGACAAGATCGATGCCCTGCACCAGGAGTTCGGCAACCCGGCGCCTTAGAGTTTCTCCACTAAGTTTCTGAATATTTTTGCCTTTTTGAGAATCACTAACGTGATATGGGCTGGCTGCGGGTTTTCCTGTGGCCGGCCGTTCTTGTTTGAAATTGAAAATCTACAGTGAACTTAATGGCTTAGAGAATTGTCTTGCGATTTTCACACAGTTGATTCCTGATGGAAATGTCAGCGACAAGCGGAGGGTTACTCCATGCCGCGCCTTTTTACAGGCCTTGAGATCCCGTCACAGACGGCGCTCATGCTTTCGATGCTTCGGGGAGGCCTTCGGGGCGCCCGCTGGATTGATACGGAAAACTACCACATCACCTTACGTTTTATTGGCGATATCGATGACCGGACAGCATATGAAGTTGCTGCCGGGCTTGACCGGATCCGCCGGGAGCCGGTGGAAATACGGTTGAACGGGCTCGGGTCTTTCGGCAACGGCAAGCCCCATGCGGTTTGGGCCCGTGTTGACCCGACGGCGCAACTGGCAGAACTGCAGGCTGAGCAAGAGCGCATCATACAACGTTTGAAACTTGCGCCGGAACGCCGGAAATATGTGCCTCATGTGACCTTGGCCCGCTGCAAGACCTCAAGCAATGAGGATGTCGCCAAGTGGTTGAGCGAGCGCGGCAACTTTCAGGCACCGCCATTTATCGCGGGCCGGTTTGTGCTGTTTTCGTCGCGCTCGAGTATCGGTGGCGGACCCTATCTCGTGGAAGAGGCCTACCCCCTTGCCGCCTAGCAACCTTGGTGCGCCGTTTGGCGATCCGGTCTGTTGGATCGGATTTCGGTTGCCAAGTAGCTTATCCGGCTAACAAATATATACCGAAAATTGTGCAGTAAATAATTGCACTATTTTGTTGATTATTCACGTGTGGAAACAATGTATTTCCTGCATTTACTTCCTTAGCGTAAATTTTTCTTAAGGGCCTTGCCTCATATCTGTGACATGCCTTCGCCCGGGCGTGGGCGACTACATGGGTGGTATGAGAAAGCTATGAAATTCATCTCCGATCTAAGGATCTCGGCGCGTGTTGGCGGTTTGTCCGCAATCGCAGTTATCGCAATTACAGTCCTTCTTGGCACGTCGTATTACACGCAGCGGATCGTTTCCTCCGAAATCGAAAATCTCGCCGAATACTCGCAGATGGACTTCAAGGTGTCGCAGGTTCAAGCCCATGCGCAAAACATGCAAACGGCTCAAAAAGAGTTTCTGCTGACATCGGATGCGGGCACGATCGAGACGTACAACACGGAATATAACGAGGCGCTTTCAAATCTCGAGGACGTCGCTGCAAAGCCGCAATCCGCGCCGGTTTCTGCAGAGATTGAAGCGCTGCGGGGCATTCTTGGATCGCATAAAGCCCAGTTCGACGTTCTTACCAGCCACCAGGTCGCGATGGGTGTCGATGAAAACAGCGGACTGAAAGGCCAGCTGAGGTCAGCAGTCCATGAGGTTGAGGAGAAGCTCAAGGCCGCCAATCTTGATGCTCTTACAGTGAAGATGTTGATGATGCGCCGCCATGAGAAAGACTTCATGTTGCGCGGCGACGACAAGTACATCGGGCGGATCGATGACCGCCGCGCTGAATTTGCAGACTTGCTGGCAACAACGGACATGCCGGAGGCGGACAAGATGGAAATCTCTGCGCTTCTGGATACTTATCAGTCTTCCTTTGGCGAGTTCGCGCAAAAATCAAAGGAAATCGTCGCGACCCGGGACGCGATCAACGAGACATATACCCAGATTGCGCCGGCATGGTCGGCCCTGTCCGAAGCTGCCTATCTCGGCAAGCAGGCTGCGAGTGCTGCGCTTGCGACCGCTGAAAAGTCGTCCCAACGTATGAGCCTCACCGTGTCCGGGATCTCCCTTGTCCTCGCGATAGGGATCGGCTGGCTGATTGGCCGGTCTATCACTCGGCCGATCAATGATCTCACCGCAACCATGCGGGACTTGTCGGGCGGTAACACTGATGTGGATGTTCATTACACAGACCGGAAAAATGAAATCGGTTCGATTGCCCGTGCTGTGGAAGTGTTCCGCTCCAATCTGCTCAGAACGGCAGAGCTTGAAGCTGAGCAAAAGGACTTGGCTGCGCGGTCCGAGGCGGAAAAGCGTGCGATGATGGATAATCTGGCCAATCAATTCGATTCGACGGTCGGTGCCATTGTTCAGCGCGTTTCCGCCGCAGCGGCGAGCCTTGACCAGAACGCCATGACACTCTCCAGAGTGTCTCAGAGCACCAGTGAGCGTGCCGAAAACGCTGCCTCGGCCTCTTCCCAGACGACGCACAACGTCGAGGTAGTCGCGGCCGCGACCGAGGAAATGACAGCTTCGATCAGTGAGATCAATCAACAGGTCATACGGGCCTCGGAATCTTCGAAAAATGCGGCCAAGGACGTTGCCCAGACGGCCGACCAGATGGACAGCCTTGCGTCCATGGCAGACCGGATCGGTGAAGTTATCTCGATGATTTCCGACATTGCCGAGCAAACCAATCTTCTGGCGCTTAATGCGACCATCGAATCCGCGCGAGCCGGTGAAGCCGGGAAGGGATTTGCGGTTGTTGCAAGTGAAGTGAAGGCGCTGGCAAACGAGACGGCGAAAGCCACCGAGAGCATCTCCCAGCTTGTGACGGAAATTCAATCCGAGACAAAAACCGCGGTAGGCTCGATTGGCAAGATCGGAGAAGTGATCCGCGATCTCGAACAGTCATCCTCGGCTATTGCTGCCGCAATGGAAGAGCAAGGCGCAACAACGCAAAGTGTTGCCGAAAACGTGGCCCAGGCGGCAAGCGGTACGCGCGATGTGTCCGATACGATCCAGATTGTGAAGGACGGTTCGGTTGAGTCCAGCGGCGCGACCCGTGAAGTCCAGGGGAGCATTAATGACTTGTCGCAGCAGTCTGAACTGCTGCGTGAGGAAGTGGCGCGGTTCCTGGATCAAATCCGGGCGGCCTAGAGTAATTCCCTCCCGGACAAAAACGTGGCTCCTGTCGGCTAGGGAAAAATTGGCCTCGATTTGAAAGTGTCAGAACATCGCTGGGATATCCAGCTAAACGTCTGATGCACCAGATCACCAACTCATAAGTGACCTAGGCTGGCTGGAGCAAACGGGCGTAGACGTCCAGCGTTCGCGCGCACATGACATTGACGGAAAAGTTCTGGCGGACATGAGCAAGCGCCCGGTCCTTCAGTTTTTTTTGAGCGTCAAGATCAAGGGCAAGCACCCGCCGGATGGCATCGGCCAAGGCTTCCGGTTCGCCCGGCGGTACCCGCCAGCCGGTCCGTTCCTGTTCGTCGGTATCCGGCGGAGCAAGAACCGTTTCAGGAACAGCGCCGAGATCAGATACAATGACAGGAACACGTGCTGCCTGTGCTTCTACAGCGGCCCTGCCAAAGGCTTCCGGTTCGACGGAAGCGACAACCGAGATGTCGGAGAGCGCTAGGGCGGCGGGCACATCGGAGCAATGCCCGACAAGGCGAACAGCATGTTGCAAGCCATGATCTGCGATCAATGCCTTGAGATCCGCAAGGTATCCCTCCCGTCCCTGGGCATCACCTGCGAGGATCGCGATAGGTGAGCTGGTGCAGGTATCCTTGAGCAGTGCCATGGCCTCGATGAGGACCTTCTGGCCCTTCCAGGCCGTGAGACGGGCCATGTTGAGGATGATCGGATGCCCGTTCGGGATACCCCAGCTGTCCTTAAGGGCCTGCTGGCGCAGACGGCTGACATTGTCCGGGTCAAGTGCTTTCAGATCAGACCCGCGCTGAATCACGGTGATCCGCTGTGCCGCGAAGGGATGCCGCTCGCGGATCAGCCTGGCGATGAAATGAGAGTTGGCGATCACCTGATCCCCGCGCGCCATGACCGAGTTATACAGGCCTTTGAGCGCGTTCTTCTGGTTATAGGTACCGTGATAGGTGGTAACGAAGGGCACTTTCGCGTGCCGTGCCGCCATGAGGGCCGACCAGGCTGGAGCGCGGCTCCGGGCATGAACCAGGGTCACTTTCCGGCGCGCGATCAGCTCAATCAGACTTCCCCGGTTTTTCCAAAGTGTCACGGGGTTTTTGGATTTCAGCGGTAACGTGATGTGTTCGGCGCCGACGGCTTCAAGCTCGGCGACCATTTGCCCACCCTGACTTGCCACAACCGCGACGCCACCAGCGTCCGTGATTGCCCTGGCTACATCGACAGTGGTCCGTTCGGCGCCGCCCGAGTTGAGATCCGGGATCACCTGCAAAATGGTGGTGGCGGGTGGCAAAGCGGCCAAGGCGGACCTCCAAGCGGGGTTTTCAAAATCGGAGTGGTGTGTCAAACGGGCGCCGGACACGGGATAACAACACGGAAGCCATAATATGGGTGGGCAGGAACCGCAATTCATCCGGGCCGGAAAATCCGGTTGTGAGCGCGATATCGCGGTTTTGGAAGAGGCGGGGCGTGGTCCGGCCTTCTTGTGGCTGTCCGGTTTCAAATCCGTCATGACCGGGTCCAAAGCGCAGGCGCTGGCGGCGTTTGGCAAAAAGGAAGTGCGCGCTGTCATAAGGTTCGACTATTCGGGGCATGGGCAGTCTGGAGGAGCTTTCGAAGACGCTTGTGTCTCCGATTGGCTGGAAGAAGCGGAAGCTGTCTTCGATCGCTTCTGCCCGCAAGGAGCCGTGCTGGTCGGGTCCTCCATGGGCGGGTGGATCGCACTGCTGCTTGCTCTCAGCCGCAAGGCAAGCAACCGGGTCAAAGGCCTTGTGCTGATCGCTCCGGCTGTTGACTTCACAGAAGAGCTTATGTGGAAACAACGCTTTACGGACGAGATCCGTGAGACGATTCTAAGGGATGGCCGCTGGGCTCAGCCCTCGGAATACAGCGATGATCCGTATGTCATCACACGCAGGCTCATCGAGGATGGCCGTCAGCATTTGCTGTTTCAGAAACCGCTGCATCTGGGAATTCCCGTCGCTATTCTCCAAGGCGCTCTCGACCCGGATGTGCCGGTCGAGCATGCGCAGCGCCTTGTGCAGCATCTGCCCCTAGACGATGTCACCTTGTCTCTTGTTCCGGACGGTGACCACCGGTTGTCCCGCCCCGAGGATATTGATCTGCTGACGCGTTCGCTCGCGTCAATGATCTCTGCTGTCGATATTTAAAGTCTGCGGACGCGAGCGCGAAGGATACTTGACCGGACGAACTTATTGGCCGCGAATGACTTCTTTTTCGCAATCCAGAAGATGGATCGTCATCTCTGTATAAAGGCTAAATTCGCTCACTTTCGAAGCCCGTCCGCGCAGAAACATCTCAATGTCATTGGCCGCATAGTTTGAAGCTTCAGCCTTTCGGAGAAAACAGCTGCAGCGGGGAGGGTCCATGTTGCTTTTGCTCTCGCAAAGTGCCGTGTGCTGCGATGGTCCGGAGGAGGTGGTGCCGACGGTGTCCGGCTGGGTACAGGTTCGGCGTAAGTTGTCAAGTGTTGAGAGCGCTTCTGCGGAGAGCTTTTCGTTTTGCCCGCCATAATAAAAAGACAGATCCACATTGGAGAGCCTGGTTTCGAAGGACTTGCTGAAAATACAACTGCACTGGTCTGCGGTTAGTTCAAGTTGTCGCTGACACAGGTCGCTCATCCGGGCCCATCTATTGTCAGAGGCTGAAAGTGGTTCGTTTGCAAATGCCGGTCCGAATGGAAACAGGATCAGGACCACCAAAACCCGAATTGTTGATATCACCGTCACTTCTCCTAACCGGGACTGTTTGCAAGAAAGGTAAGCCCAAAAGTCTTTACGGGACATGATTGCCGGGATCGTTATACCAATCGCAAGAAACACGGTCAGATCGTGTCTTGTTTGTTGAGGTTGGTATTAGACCGGCAGTGTCGCTTTTCCTTGCTTCTGCACCCGGTACCAGGCCCAAAAAAGCCTTGCAGCAATGCCCCGGTAAGGGGACCAGTCAGCGGCAATGCCATCAAGTGTTTTCGGGTCCGCCCGTTCCGGGAGCTTCAAGGCGTCCTTGACCGCAGTCTGCAGGGCGAGGTCGCCGCTCGGGAAAACATCCGGATGACCGGCGCAAAACAGAAGAAAGATGTCGGCAGTCCATCGTCCGATACCTTTGATTTTGCACAGCTCCGCATGGGCGGTATCAGCGGGCGCTGTTGCCAGCGCAGTCAGATCCAGACCGTTTGCGCAAGCCTCTGCAACGGCCCGGAGTGTGCGGATTTTCGGGCGTGACAGGCCTGCTTGGGCCAGACTTTCATCGGAGTGGGCAGCCAAAGTCTGAGGCGTCATGGGCTGAACACGCTCCTTTAGGCGCGAAAAGATTGCAGATGCGCTCGCAACGGATACCTGTTGCCCGGTGATGATGTGGGTGAGACCCTCGAAGTCGGCAGCGCGCCGCCGGAGCGGAAGGGGGCCGGCGGCACGGGCAATGTCCGACAGACGCGGGTCTAGCTTCAAGAGGCTGGTAAGGCCCGTTTTTACGTCGTCTTCTGTGGTAATCGGGGTCATATGGCGTCCATCGTGCCGTTGAGCCTTGTGCTCGACTTGCGGAATGATACCAAGATCGGCGTTTGGATTGGGTCTGATGATTCGGTCCTGTACCTTAAAACACTGTCCGTCAACCAAGGATGCCGGTCTTTGCAATGACAGCGCCCGTTTTCCGTTTTGCGCCATCGCCAAATGGGCATCTCCATCTCGGGCACGCGCTGTCGGCGCTCTTGAACGTCCGCGCGTCCGTTGCCTTGAGCGGTCAGTTCCTGCTTCGCATCGAAGATATCGACCAGACTCGGTGCACTCCCGTTTTGGAAGCGGACATGATCGAGGACCTGGACTGGCTCGGGGTTCCGATTGATGGCCCGGTTATCCGGCAATCGGAGTGTTTTCCGCATTACCGGGCGGCTTTGGAACGGCTGCAGGATCTTGGCCTCGTCTATCCGGCCTACCTGACCCGCGCTGAAATCAAACGCTTCGTGAGCGACTATGAAGCCGGCGGCCAGATCTGGCCCCGTGATCCGGATGGGGCGCCCCGATATCCCGGCGATGCAGCTGTCCTGTCACCTGACGACCTCAAAGAGCGGTCCAGCAGCGATGCTGCCTTTGCCTTGCGGCTGGATATGACAAGGGCGCTTGCTCTTGTCGGAAGCGACCTCACCTGGAATGAATACGGGTCCGAAGGGCCAGATTTGTTCGCCGCCCCTTATGCCCAAACAGCCAACGC
Source organism: Roseibium denhamense (assembly GCF_009711415.1). GTDB lineage: Bacteria > Pseudomonadota > Alphaproteobacteria > Rhizobiales > Stappiaceae > Roseibium > Roseibium denhamense. Next base: position 95,421 of record NZ_SMLZ01000114.1, on the reverse strand, counting down.
CGACGCATGGGGAGACGTCATCCTCGCACGCAAGGACACTCCGGCCAGTTATCACCTGGCCGTTGTCGTGGACGACGCACGTCAAGGCGTAACGGACGTGCTCAGAGGCAAGGATCTTTTTGAGGCGACCAGCGTTCACCGTGTTCTGCAACAGCTGCTCGGGCTACCGCAGCCCCGCTATCGTCACCATCGGCTCATACTGGCGGAAGACGGTCGGAAGCTTTCAAAATGCAATCAGGATACGAGTTTGCGGGCTCTTCGCAGCGCCGGTCTCGGCCATAGCGGTTTGCGCCGCCTGTTGGGTCTTTAACTCGTTCGGGGTTATGTCAAGTGTCAGACCCCGAGCCACAAATCCAGCAGCCAGACCCATAAGCTCGTCGTTAAGATCGCACACAACGTTGTTGCGGTGATCGCGTTAGCAGACATGGCGTGGCCAGTGCCGTATCTGTTGGCGAAGATGTATGCATTGATCCCGGTGGGACAAGCAGCGGTGAGCGTGGCGACCGCGATCCAGAGCGGCGGCAGCTGAAACAGGAAGTATCCAGCGGAAAAGACGACGGCCGGCATAAAGAAGATTTTCAAACCGCTCAGTATTAAACCTGGAAGAACGTTGCCGCGCACCCCATACTGTACCAGGCTCATCCCCAGCGACAGAAGGGCGAGCGGCAGGGCCGTCGCGCCGATCCGGTTCAGCACGTCCTGTCCAATCGTGGGGATGCTCCAGCCGGTCATACGCCAGATGAATGCGGCAACGATCGTGAGCACCAAGGGGTTCTTGACGAGGCTTTGCGCCGCGCCCGCGACCATTTTCAATACCGGTGGGCTCTGATCATTCCGGTCCACCGCAGCTGCCCGCTCCATGACAATTGCCATCAAAACCGTCATCAAGGCGAGGTGAACAGAGATAATTAGAAGGAGGGGAACCAGCCCTTCATCGCCGTAGACGGCTCCGATCAAGGGGAGGCCGACCATGATCGTATTGGCAAAGGAGGCCGAGATCCCGCCGATGGCACCGGCTCGCGCATCGCGCCCAAAGCCTTTGCGGATAATTACATTGCCGATAAACCACGTCGCAAAGATGCCAAGGAAGTAGGTTGCCCACAGAGCCCAGGGAAGGCCTCCTGTAAGATCAGCATTGATCAGGGTCCGGAAAATGAGAACCGGAATGGCGATGATGTAAACAAAATCGCCAAGTGCCGAGGCAATAGACTGGTCGAGAACCCCTATGCGCGCCAGACTATACCCAATACCAATGAGCAGGAAGACAGGGGCAACGATCGTAAGAGTGTTCGCAAACATGTCCGGGTCCGGTCAGGTTCTGACGGCGGGAAAGAAAGCTCTGGAGGGAGCCGCGTGCGGATGCAACGAAAAGGCGCAAAGATAGACAGCGCCCGCCCTTCGAGGTAAGCACGGCTAAGGTTACAGTGGCTTGTCTGTTTTGAGCTTGCAAGTGCTGTTGACCGTAAAACAGGTGGGAAGGGCTTTGCCGTATGGCGGATCAGAACGAGGACAGCGTCAAGTTGGCGCTACTAGCTCACGATCTGCGAACCCCTCTGGCGGCCATGCGGCTCACTGCAGAATTGATTGAACGCAGTCCGCTCACCGACACTCAAAAAGACCAGATCTCCATTCTCATCAAATCCATCGATGCGCTCACCCATATGACCGGGGAGCTCATTCAGACCGCCAGTCCGGCCGCTGACCCGCAGCCGGCAGAGTGCAGAGTTGCGGCGATTTTGGGGGAATGTACCGATCTTTTCGCCGTTTCGGCGAAGGCCAAGGGCTTGCGCCTCATCCTCGACCTGGCTGAGGGGGCCAAAAGAGCAACGACGACCTTTGAAGCGAATCTGCGCCGCGTCGTGATGACCCTGCTGGACAATGCCATCAAGTACACCGGAAGCGGAACGGTCATTGTTTCCGCCGACCTGCGGACGGGAGGCGGGGTAGCAAATGGCTCCGAGCCGCAGCTAGATCAGCAGTGGATTTGCGTCAGCGTTACCGACAAAGGGCCTGGCATTACCAGCGATGAACAGGGGCAGCTCTTCCAGCCCTTTGCCAGGGGAGAGCACGGTCTTGCAACGGCGCCGGGGTCTGGGCTGGGTTTGTGGGGGGCTGCGGAGTTGACCCACGAGATGGGTGGCCAGCTGGAATTACGGCAGCCGGATGATGGTGGCAGCCGATTTGAGATCCATATTCCAGTCGGTCTGCTATCGGATGATGCGGCAGACGTGCCTGAGCGGAATGGAGAAGCTGGTCGGGAGCCCCCGGAACAATTGCCGTGTCATGTTCTGATCGTTGACGACAATGAGACCAATTGCAGGCTTTTATCCGCGTTGCTGGAATCTTTCGGCGCCACCGCGGACACTGCCCGCTCTGGGGAACAAGCCATTGGACTGGTGCGGGCGGGAGACTACGACGCGGTTTTCCTCGACCTTCATATGCCAGGTATGAGCGGACTGGAAACCGCCGAGGAGCTGCGTACGTTCAAGTCAGCTGATGATCTGCCGCTTGTTGCTGTCACGGCTGCTCTTGAAACCGTTGGCGACCAGCGTCTCAAGAAAGTCGGGTTTCAGGACGTTCTGGCGAAACCTCTTTCGCCAAGTCTGTTATATGACACGCTCTCAGGCTTTCGCCGGGGACGGTCCTGATCATTTTTTGCCCGGACCGGCAAGCTTTGCGGCTGCGGCGATTGAATCTTCTAGGCGGTCGTTGCCCCAAAACAGATCGCCGTCAGAAGCAACAAAGCTCGGCGCGCCGAAAATTCCGCGTTTCTCGGCCTCAGTGACACATGTCCTGAGCCCTGCCTTCGTTTCCGGTGCTTCGGCTCTTGCCATCATGTCCTTCGCAGGGGCTCCCGCTTCCATGAGAAGTGCGGACAAGAGAGCGGGATCGCTGATGTCTTCCCCCTGGCCAAACTCGGCCATGAAAACACTCCGCACAAACTGTCCGATCCAGGGAGAAGCCTGTCCGGCAAAGGCGAGGCGGGCGGCCAAAAGACTGTTTTGGGGAAAGGGGACGGGCATTCTCAACGGAAGCCCGTATTTTTCGCATTCCCGTTCCATGTCCCGCCACATGTAAAGGCCCTTTGCGGGATAAAGATTAAAGGGGGACGTAGACCAGCCGTGCTTTTTAAAGATCGGGCCGAGCAGGAACGGCCGCCATGCGACCGTTAGCCCGGCGTCTTGGGCAAGCGTCTCAATCCGCATTGCCGAAAGATAACTATAGGTCGAGGCAAATTCGAACCAGAATTCCAGGACAGGCCCACTTTGTCTCTGGGATTGCTGCTCAATTTCACCTTGTAGTATTTCGGTCGAGCCATTCATGGAAAAACCATCTTGTCGGAATCGTCACCGGAAACGTTCATTTCTCAACCTCTGCATGACCGGAAATGATTGGAACGGTTCACCGGATACGCTAAAGAGCAGCCATGAAAAACACTGCTCAACATCAACCTAGCCAGAAGCCATTCCTGCGCAAGACCGTGACGTGGTGCACGGCGCATCCGATGGTTGCTGTCGTCCTCTATATCACTGTGGTCTCGGGCTTTTTTCTGATTTTTCCAGCTGTTGACCTCTGGGCGAGCAGTTTTTTCTATTTTGATGGGTCGGGCTTTGCGGCACAAAATATGCCATTCCTCCAAAAAGTGAGGCATCTCGGTCCCTTCCTGGTCAAATCAATCGCACTTGCATGCGTTGCCATTCTGCTCTTGAAACTCCTCCTTCCTGGACTGCCTCCGATTTTACCCTTAAGGCAACCCTTGTTTTTGCTCAGCACACTGATCTTAGGCCCTGGTATCGTGGTGAATGCGATCCTGAAAGACAACTGGGGGCGGCCCCGGCCGCGATCGGTCGAAGAGTTTGGCGGTGATCTGCCGTTTCAGCCGGTCTGGAAAATTACAGATCATTGCGACAGGAACTGCTCATTTGTCTCAGGCGAAGCATCAGCCGGGATGTGGCTGATTGCAGTTGTATTTCTTGTGCCGCAAACCTGGCGCAAGGCTGTCTTGGCGTTTGTCCTGCCCTTGTGTCTTATCCTTTCGGTAAACCGGGTCGCATTTGGCGGGCACTTCCTGTCCGATACCCTGATTTCCTGGGGTGTGACATTGCTTGTGATCCTGGCTGTTTACCATCTCTTGTTCAAACGGGTGCCGCCTCTCGTGACGGATCAACGGCTGGACCAGTGGTTTACGGTGAACGGACGCCGCCTGTACGCACTTGTCCAGGCAATTGGAGCCGGCATGAAACGCGGGCATCGCCGGATTGTTCAGGTTTTTTCAGCGCACTGATCTGCTCCCTAACAGATCGGGTTCTTTAAAGTGCGCGTACTCTGGCAGCCTCTGCGCACCCAAATTCAATTGGGTTCGTCAGCCATAGCTCTGAAGTCCCTATTCTCACACAGCGAGCGTTGAACCCCGTGGGACCCATCTTATTCGTTTGGAGTTGCATCCGGATTTTTTCGGCGTGGGCGCGTGCGTTTCAAGATGCGGGCGAACCGCAAGGGCGATCGATCTTCAACCCATGTGAACGCGCCATTTAGATAAGGCGTGGACCGGCGCCTGTTACGCAGCAACCGTGCAGCCTTGCGGCTTGTTGCTATGACCACCACCAGCCCAAGAGCCATCAGTGGCACACCGGTCGGAATGGGCAGCCAAACGGTCAGAAGGCCGAGCAAAATCATCAGGGCTGCAACCGACCACCATAGGACTTTCATGTGAGCGCCATATGATAGATTGTTTCGTCCGAACCAATACCGCATGCCAGGATACGGATTTATGAACGCCGGACATGGCTTGGCACTTATTTCTTTCAGAGACGGCCACTTTCGATGGCGCGCACAAGCTTGTGGCAGCCGTTCTCAATCATCCGGTAGACTGTTTCGAAGCCATCACCGCCACCATAATAGGGGTCCGGCACGTCTTGATCCGGTTCCGTGAGCAACAGCCGGATCCGCGGGCCTTCAGACGGGTTGCGCGCGTGAAGTGTTGCGAGATTGTCCCGGTCCATCGCCACGATCAGATCAAAACGTGAAAAGTCTGCGGGCTTAATCTGTCTTGCACGCTGCTGGCTGATGTCGATGCCATAGCGTGCTGCGACAGCTATTGAGCGCCGGTCTGGTGGATTGCCTTGATGCCAGGCACCTGTCCCCGCGGAATCGATCTCAAAGCGTTGGTTGGGCGCTATCTGGTTTGAAACCGAACCGAAAATTCCCTCAGCGAGCGGTGAGCGGCAGATATTGCCAAGGCATACAAAAAGAATAGATGTCGTCATTAAGCACGATCCGGGGGCTGGGAGTGGTTCAAATGCAAGGTTCTTCTGCGACGACCTCTTCCTGCCGTTAGAGTGTCATTCAACCGGAGTATCAGATGATCACCGGAAAACCTACGGGGAGCTGGATATGGTAGAACGATTAAAGCCGGAAGACCGGGCTGCTGGACTTTCCCAGCTGACGGAATGGCATCTTTGCTCCGGGCGGGAAGCCATTCAGAAGTCGTTCAAGTTTCAGGATTTCACGGAGGCCTTCGCCTTCATGACGCGGGTGGCCCTCATCGCTGAAAAAATGGATCACCATCCCGAATGGTCCAATGTCTACCGAACGGTGGACATCACGCTTGCGACCCATGATGTCGGCGGTATTAGTGTCTTGGATCTCAAGCTGGCTGCTGAGATTGACCGGATTGCGCAGCACCGTTAACCCTTTTAGCCAAGGCTTTCTCTTTAGCTGGCGGTACTTCCCTTGCGGATCCGGAAGGCGTGTCCGGCTTCCGTTCTTTCCGCCGCTTCAAGGGCATGACCGTTCTCATTACAAAAATGCGGAATGTCGATTTCTGCCATTGGGTCCGTGGTGAGTACGACCAGTTCGTCACCTGCCTTCAGCGCAGTCAATGCCTTGCGGGTCTTCAGGACCGGGAGCGGGCATTTCAACCCCTTCAGATCGAGTGTGGTTGCTGTCACGGTCTTATCCATCTGCCGGCAGATTGTTGCAAAATGTCTGTAGCAAGTTCGAAGCGACCGTTAAAGTGTGGTCGGTCAGATTTCACTTGCAGTTTGGTCGCGGCTGCCAGCGCCTTTGGGGACGTTAGTCGTAGCGAACCATTAATTTTGGCTGCCCGGTTTGGTGCTTAAGTATTCCTTAAGCTGCGAACAGTTGAATGTAGGGCAAGGTTTCTCGAGGTTGCCCGTGGGTGCTTTTTATAATCTTCTGATGGTCATCATGATTACGGTAGCAGCCCCCGCTGGTGCGGCGATGGCGAATCCGCCTACCGGAATCAAGCTCGTCACCCAGAACTTTGCTCCGCTTCAGTTTGAGCAGGATGGCGAGTCGGCCGGCTATGTCACGGATACGTTGCTTGAGGTCATCAAGCGGGTCAATGAAACCTACCCGCTGGAAATTGAAAGCTATGACTTTCTCCCTTGGAAGCGAGCTATGTTGATCGCTGAAAGCGAACCGAATGTGCTGTTTTTCTCACTTTCGCGGACACCTGCGCGCGAAGAGCGGTTTCACTGGCTTGGTGAGGTTTCGCCATATGGCCAAAACTTCTATCAGTTGAAAGGGCGTCCAAAGATCGAAGCAGAGTCCGTTGCGGATCTTCTGAAACAGGATGTGCGGATCGGTATTCAGGATGGTGGTAGCCATATCTCGTATCTGCGGAAGCTAGACCCATCCGTCGATGAAAAGCTTGTTCTAATCACCGATTTTCGCCAGGGGATCGACATGCTTTTTCTGGAGCGGATCGATCTTTTGCCGTTAACGCGTTTTCTGGCGAAGGGGGCGGTTTGCGGTCAGGGCCACAACGGTGATGACATTGAGCCGGTGGTCTACATTGATGCTCTGGCAAGTCCGCTTTGGGCTGTCTTCTCGAAGGGGACCGATGATGCCTTGGTTGATGCCTTTAAAACGGAATTGGCAGCGTTGGCCGAGGAAGGTTTTACAGATCGGCGCTTCCGGTATCATGTCGAGGCATGGCAACAAAATGCCTGCGCCGAGCCAGGGTTATTGGTTAAATCCGCGGAGCGTTGATCTAGACAAAGCTGCTGCGCCCCGGTACGGCTAAAGGCAAAGCTGCTTGTTTGATAGTGCAATAAAGTTCTGCCTTATCACAAGTTTATGCCGGAACCTGCGATGACTGACTTCAATGTAACGCCCGTCGACATTCTCGATTTCTGGTGGGAGGCAGGCGCTGGAAAATGGTTTGCGAAGAATGACAAGTTTGACCAGTCCTGCCGGACAAAATTCCTGAAAGTGATCGAGGCTGCGAAGTCAGGAGAGCTGGATCATTGGCAGGCTACGGCCGATGGTGCGCTTGCGTTGCTGCTTTTCCTGGATCAAATGCCCCGAAATGTTTTCCGTGGCTCAGCTAAGGCGTTCGAGTCGGATGAGAAAGCTGTGGCGATTGCCGAGCATGCCGTGGAAAAGGGTTTTGACCGGGCCTATCCGAAGGAAGTACGGGTGTTTTTCTACCTGCCGTTCGAACATGCAGAAGACATGGCGCTTCAGGAGCGCTCTGTTGATCTCAACCGCACTCTCGGCAATCAGGACTTCTATTTTTACGCCCTTCTTCATCTTGATGTTATCCGCCGGTTCGGACGGTTCCCGCACCGTAATGCTGTCCTGGGCCGCAGCTCGACGCCGGCGGAAGAATCCTATCTGGCAAGCGGCGGCTTTTCCGCATAGGTCCAGCGGGCGATAAACCGGCAACGAGTTGCCGCCCAAGGCCGATCAAGTGTGGAGTAGCCGGGCATATTTTAGCATTTCTGCCAAAGACCTAGTGCCTTAGCGGGCCGCTGCGGTCCAGTTGTGTGACGTGCTCAGCCCCTGGATTAGGACTGTCACCAGTGCAGGCGACAGCCTCTGCCGTATTTTTGTGCGGCTGTGAGGGGATGTCTGATTTTGACTGAAAATCCATCATATACTGATCGATTGCTTATTATTTAAGCAGTTCTTCTGCCTGAAAATCCATCATCCAGCTGGCTATTCCCACGCGTGATTCAAAGTCGCCACGCTTGAGATCCGCAGAATATGGCCGGAAAACGGCAGCAGATCGCAAGTTGGCACGGTCCTTGATTAGCAATGCCGGACGTCGGATCGGCATCCGCTGCATTGCGGGCGCATCAGACCTGAGAAGATCCTTCCAGAGGGGACGCAACCAGGCGCTCAACGATCCGGTTGGCCGAGCTTCTTCGCCGGGAAGAGGCGCGAACAAGGGGAATGGAACGAGCAATGAAAATAGTGATGGCCATCATCAAGCCGTTCAAGCTCGACGAGGTGCGTGATGCATTGACCAGCATCGGCATCCAGGGGCTCACGGTCACTGAAGTTAAAGGCTATGGCCGCCAGAAGGGGCACACCGAGATCTACCGCGGCACCGAGTATGCCGTCAGTTTCCTGCCGAAACTGAAGATCGAGGTCGCTGTGGACGGCGCGTCTGTCGACAAGGTTGTCGAAGTGATCTCCGGCGCCGCCAAAACCGGCCAGATCGGTGACGGGAAAATCTTCGTGTACTCGATCGATCAGGTCGTGCGCATTCGTACCGGCGAAACCGACGCCGAAGCTCTGTGATTTTAGGTAAGGAAACGGAACTCATGAAAAAACTTGTCGCTAAGGGCGCGACGTCGCTGGCCTTGCTGAGCCTCTCGGCTTTGCCGGTGCTCGCACAAGATGCCGAAGCTGCTCCGGCCGTGTCTCCGGAAGTCGCCTATATCTTCAACACGCTGCTGTTCCTGATCGGTGGTTTCCTGGTCATGTGGATGGCCGCCGGTTTTGCCATGCTGGAAGCCGGGCTTGTCCGCTCCAAAAACGTCTCCATGCAGTGCCTGAAAAATATCTCGCTGTACTCAATTGCAGGCCTGATGTTCTGGATCACCGGCTACAATCTTATGTATACCGGCGTCGACGGCGGCTTCATGGGGTCCTTCGGCCCGTATTCGTTTGACGCGGTTGGGGGTGATGCTCTCGATACCGGTTATTCGACCGCTTCCGATTGGTTCTTCCAGATGGTGTTCGTTGCAACAGCTGCATCGATCGTGTCCGGCACTGTTGCCGAGCGTATCAAATTGTGGCCGTTCCTGATCTTTGTCGTAGTTCTGACCGGTTTCATCTATCCGATTGCAGGCTCATGGCAGTGGGGCGCCGGCTGGTTGTCCGAAATGGGCTTCTCCGACTTCGCCGGTTCTACCCTCGTTCACTCTGTCGGTGGCTGGGCCGCGCTCACAGGTGCGATCATTCTTGGTGCGCGTAAAGGCAAATACGGCGCCGATGGTGCTGTGCATCCGATGCCGGGTTCTTCCATGCCGCTTGCAACCCTTGGCACGTTTATTCTGTGGCTCGGCTGGTTCGGCTTTAACGGTGCTTCCCAGCTGGCAATGGGCTCAATCGGCGATGTCTCCGACATCTCCCGCATCTTCGCCAACACCAACCTTGCTGCTGCTGCCGGCGTTGTTGCAGCGATTGTCCTGACTCAGGTCATGTACAAGAAAGTCGATGTCACCATGGCTTTGAACGGTGCCTTGGCCGGTCTCGTGTCCATCACCGCTGAGCCGCTGGCTCCAAGCGTTTGGCAGACCGTGTTTATTGGTGCAGTTGGTGGTGCAATCGTTGTCTTCACCGTGCCGCTTCTGGACAAGCTGAAAATCGACGATGTTGTCGGCGCTATCCCGGTTCACCTGATTGCCGGTATCTGGGGCACGCTCATCGTGCCGCTGTCCAACGACGGTGCATCCTGGGGAATCCAGATCACGGGTATCGTTGCCTATGGTGTCTTCACTGTGTTGGCATCCGCAATCGTCTGGTTCATCCTGAAAGCCGCCATGGGCATCCGGGTTTCCGACGAGGAAGAAGCACTTGGTCTCGACAAGGTCGAGGTTGGTGTCGAAGCCTATCCGGAATTCGGAACAGGTTCCCAGCGCATGTAATTCCTGGCCGGGCAGGCTCACAGCCGGTCCGGCTGGACACACTATCTCCCAGGCGGTCTATTGGCTCAGACCGCAAACTTGAACCCCGGGCTCGTCCCGGGGTTTTTTTCTTGTTGATTGGAAACCAGGCGGCCTGCCGGTTCTCTGGAAACGCTCCTACACAATCAGAAGGCCTGCCAGATCGTCGTGACTGCCGACAACTTTATGTGCACCCGCCGCCGTTAACTGCTCCGCATGACCGTTGTGGCTATGGCCGCCGCCGACAAAACCCCAAACTGTCATGCCGGCTGCGCGTCCTGCCTTCACACCATTGGCACTGTCTTCGATTACAAGACAGCGTTCGGGGGCTGCTCCGAGTTGTCCGGCCACAAACAGGAAAAGGTCTGGTGCGGGTTTGCCGTTTTCGACTTGCTGCCCTGAATAGATGTGTGGTTCGAAATAGGGATAAAGCCCAGTATGCTGAAGCTTGTGGATCAGCCGGTGCAAGCGGGAGGAAGAGGCCACCGCTCTCGGACCATGATGCGCCTCAAGCAGCTGTTTGATACCTCTTATCTCCTCAAGGTCCTGTTCAATGCGGGCAAGTGTTGCCGCGTCTAGATCCGGTCCGAAGGTTTCCGGCAGCGGCCCTTTGCCGAGTGCCTGATAATCGGCGTCAAGCGCTGCCCAGAAGTCTGTGCTCCCCAGGCCCTGAAACCGTTCCATGTATTCGCGCAACTCATAAGCCAGGCCAATGCGGGCAAGGTGCTCCCGTTCCACCTCAACATATAGTCTTTCCGAATCGACCAGAACGCCGTCGCAATCAAACAGGATTGCCTCAAACTTCATCGGAGTTGCCTTTTAATGTGAGCCATCGAAGAGACCTTTAACCACCTGTCTTTGAAACAAGATGACAAGTAAGGCTGGTGGAAGGATTGCCAAGACCGCCAGCATGACCCCGTTGAGGCTGCTGCTGCCGAAAAACTGCATGCCGCGCACCAGGGTATAGGTGCTCTCATGCGATGTGACCATGACGGGCCACAGGTACTGGTTCCATCCGGTTACGAACAGAACAAGAAACAGGGCTGCTGCAGTTGGAAGGGACAAGGGCAGCAAGATATCCGTGAAAAACCTTACCGGGCCCGCGCCATCGAGCCGCGCGGATTCCAAAAGCGTGTCCGGCACGGTCAGGAGGAATTGACGAAAGAAAAGGGTCCCAAGTCCAGACGCGGCCAAAGGTAGGATCAAGCCTGCCCGGGTGTTGACGAGCCCAAGATCCGCAACAATTCCGTACGTTGCCAAAAACCGGGATTCCAGTGGCAGCATTAAAGTGACCAGCAAGACCCAGAATATGGCTGTAGAAAACGGTACCCGGAAATAAATCAGGGCGTAGGACGCCAAAAGAGATATGCCCGTCTTGAGCGCGGCAAACGCTGCGCCAAGCGCGAAGGAATTCCAAATCATTGCAACAACGGTCACGTCGCCGGAAAAACCGAACCGCGATGTCAGGAATCCCGCGAAGTTTTCAAGGCCGTTTGGTCCAATGTCGAGCCGCGGCATGATTGGTGTGCCGGGGGCGTGTGTGGCAGCTGCAAACAGCGCGTAGACCGGCAGGCCCATGAAAACAGCGCCTCCGATCAAGATGAAATGATCAAAAATCCGATGAGAGACACGGCGTGCCGGAAACATAACGGACCCTTTAAGGACAAAGATCTTAGATAACAACGATGCCTGAATGCTTGGCCTTGTGTTCCGGCTCTACGTGAATGGTGATTTTCGCCCCATCAACATCGTCCCGGATCGCTTCTTCGATCCGGTCGCAGATGTCGTGAGCATCCTCAACCGGCATGCTTCCCGGTACGACGAGATGAAAGTCGATGAACGTGACTTTACCGGCGATCCGTGTGCGCAGGTCATGGGCTTCCAATGCGCCTTCACCATGTTCGGAAATCAAAACACGTATCTTTTCAAGAACTTCCGCTGAGGCTGCTTCATCCATCAAGCCGCCGATGGATTCTTTCATTAGGCCCCAACCGGACCAGAGCACCGCAACACCGACCAGAGCGGCAAGCAGCGGATCAAGGAGCGTCCAGCCGGTCAGGAGAACAAGAACAACACCAAGCAGCACACCTGCGGACGTGATGACATCCGTGAAGAGATGCTTGCCATCCGCGATCAGGGCCGGTGAGCGGGCCGTTCGGCCAAACCGGATCAGGTAAGCTGCCCAAAAGCCATTGATGAGCCCGGCAGCTGCGTTCATGGCGATGCCTTCGAGCGCATAGTCAGGCCCATTCGGGTTGGTGAAGCCCTCCCATGCCGCCCGGAAGATCGCAAGTGCCGCAAGGACGACCATCACGCCAACCAGAACAGCTGCGAAATACTCCGCCTTATCATGTCCGTAGGGGTGATTGCTGTCGGCAGGTTTGGCCGCGAACCAGACTGCCGCAAGGGTGGCGATTGAGGAAACGATATTGACCAGGGTTTCCAGAGCATCTGAGAAAAGTGCAGCCGACCCGGTAAACCAGTAGGCGCCCAGTTTCAGACCAAAAACCAATACGCCAACCGCTATGCTGGCAGCGGCAATCCGAAGCCGGAGACTCATGCGGTCGTTCCCTTGACAACACCGAGGCCCGCCAAAGCGGGCCGGGGCAAGGGGTATCAGTTTCTGGATCTAAAACAACCCTTTCTGGAGAAGCGTTCCGGTTTTCTATGACCTGTCGGGTAGCCTTAGAACCCCTTGCGCCAATCCATGACTGCAGCGCCGACAACCCGCCCGGGTCCGTCAGTGTCTTCAATCTGGACGAGAATTGCGCATCTGGCATTGCCTGCATTCATCAGTTTCGACTTCGGCATACGGAATGTTTCCGTGCCGCCGGACCACATGCCCATAGGCTGGAGATCCCGGACAACGTTGACGTAGCGGATTTGCCGGCCAGCGTTTTCACCGCGCCCGATCTCAACCGAAACCTCTTCTTCGATCCTTAGAAAATAAACCGTCGCCATTTTCGCGCCGTCGGGCAAGGCGCCTTCAACGGTCGCTTCCACAGTCATGTCAGAGATTTTCAAGCTGACAGAAGATGTAAACGGATCGGCGCGTTTCAATGCGGCCCGCACATCCTTCTCGCGGCTCCCGATGACGTGCTCACCGCCATTGATAACCATCTGAGGCGTATAGACGGACCGGTCCCCGCGGCGCACTGCATACGCGCGCTGGCGTTGCGAATAGACCGGGTTTGCCAGTGTGTCCTTCCAGCCAAGGTAGTCCCAATAATCAACAGGCATCAGCAAGGTAAGAACGTCCTTGTCTTCGGCAACCAGCCGCTCGGCAAGGGCATCAGCCGGGGGGCATGAAGAGCAACCTTGGCTCGTGAAAAGCTCAATGACCTTTGCCGGCTGAGCTGCCGCGCCAGTGACGATTGCACCTGATGCAATAAAACCGGAGAATACAAAGATTATGGCCCGGAGTGCTGTATTTATGCCCCGGACAGACGGTCCCACCATTTGGCTCGCTTCCTGTTCTTGTTGGAGCTTAAGATAGGACCGGGACTATCAACATGCGAGTCACGAGCCGGTGACATCAGCTGTCTCGCGTGTATTTTACAACAGTGTGAGGTTGTCTTAGGATCCAGAATGAAGTCCGGGTTCCTATCCGCCGGAGCGTATCTTTTCGAGTTCGGGCAAGAAAACTGACCGGTAGCTCTCCGGGTCCAGCGGACCGATGAACTTGTAGCGTATGACGCCCTCACGATCGACGATGAAGGTCTCAGGCACGCCATATACGCCCCAGTCTATGGCAGCGCGTCCTGCGTCATCCGCGCCGATCAAACGGTAGGGGTTACCAAGACTGCCCAGAAAGCGGCGCGCATTCTCCGGCTTGTCCTTGTAGTTGATACCGATAAGTTGAATGCCATCGACACGTTCAACCAGATCCTCCAGAAGCGGATGTTCCTGCCGGCAGGGTACGCACCACGAAGCAAAGACATTGACCACGCTTATATTGCCGAGAAGGTCCGCCTTTCCGAAACCGGCTACGGGCTGGCCGTTGCGGACAATACCGTCAACGGGCGGGAGTGAAAGATCAGGCGCAGGCTTGTCTATGAGCGCGGAAGGAATTTTGCTCGGATCATTGCCGAGCGTTAGCTGAAACAAAAACAGCCCGGCCAAAGCTGCGAAGACGATCAACGGCAACAATACCAGCAGGGGAAACTGCCGTTTCCGTCCGGCTGGCTCCCGGGCTTCATCTGCAGAACTCATTGCCTAGCTCCGCTCTTTTTTAGGCTGTGCCCGTTTGACGCCCTGCGCAGCAAGCTCGCTCAGAGCTTTGTCTTGGGCGGCCTTGTCAAGGAAAACCCAGGCGAACAGCACAAGAACCGTGAGTACACATAAGCCATAAGAAGCAAGGATAAATGAAGCGTGAGGTCCAAGATCCATGAGACTATTCCGCTGGCTGGGCGGCCGCGGCCGGGCCTGGCTGCGCGGCACTGGCAGCGCGCAAACGCAATGACCGGACACGGCGGCGCAAAACTTCATTGCGCATGGCCATCAGGTGCAAGACGAAGAAGAGCGTTGTGAAAGCAAACGCCATCACCAAAAGCGGCCACAAAATATCCGGGTGAATGGTAGGTCCATCAAACCGGAACACGCTTGCCGGCTGGTGCAAAGTGTTCCACCAGTCTACCGAAAACTTGATGATTGGCAGATTGAGGGCGCCGACCAGCGTCAGAACGGCCGCTGCTTTCCCAGCTTTGATCGGGTCGTCCATGGTTCGCCACAGGGTCATCAGTCCGAGATACATAATGAACAGCACCAGGACGGATGTCAGGCGCGCATCCCATTCCCAATAAGTGCCCCACATCGGTTTGCCCCAGAGCGAGCCTGTGACAAGCGCCATAAATGTAAAAGCAGCACCGATTGGGGCCGCGGCCTTAGCTGAAACATCCGCAAGCGGGTGTTTCCACACAAGGGTGCCGAGGGACGAAATCGTCATGACCGAATAACACATCATGCAAAGCCAGGCCGCAGGTACGTGAATGTACATGATCCGAACCGTGTCGCCCTGCTGATAGTCCTCCGGCGCCACGAAAAAGCTCATGTAAAGTCCGACAGCAAACAGACCGACGCACAGTCCAGCGAGCCAGGGCAGAACAACCTGCACCAGCCTCAAGAACCGCGTCGGATTTGCATAATCCCAAAATGCCATGGAACCCTTCTAAATCACTGTAGCTGGGGCTTCAATGGATCTCTGCGTCGCAGGATGCATTGCGGCGTATCAAATGCCGGGATCAAAGATCCAATACCAAAGACAACTGATGATAACCCGCTGATGGCCTCTTCCCGTTTTCCGGGAAACGCACGATCCTGCCCGAACGCGCAGTAATCGATCAGCTCGAGGCGGTAAACCGTTTTCGATTTATCGTCTGCTGATTTAGTCCGATGCAAACCGGAGAGCCGCAGCCGAAGCAATCGGGCCGACCACTGCTGCAATCAGGGATAGAGCGCACAGGATCAGAAACGGTGTCATGAACGGAACTGGGTCCCGCACCGCCGCATCAGTGGCACTCACGCCGAAAATCAGCGTTGGAACCGCGAGCGGAATGACGAGGATGGCGAGCAGCAGCCCGCCCCTGCGCAAGGTCACCGTCAGGGACGCGCCGATCGCGCCGATCAACGTGAGGGCAGGGGTGCCGGCGAACAAGGTAGCTGTTACAGCGGCAGTCGCGACCGGATCGAGATTGAGCAAGATCCCCAGAAAGGGGGCGGCAACCACCAGCGGCAATCCGGTGCCAACCCAGTGTGCAAGGCATTTGATCAGAACCACCACTTCCAGCGGCCGGCCGGCCATCAAAATAAGATCGAGGGTTCCATCATCCCGGTCGGCCTGGAACAATCTGTCGAGGCCCAAAAGCGTCGCAAGAAGTGCTCCGATCCACAAAAGACCCGGTCCAATGCGGGACAGAAGATTGAGGTCCGGGCCAATACCGAAAGGGATGACGGTTACAACTGCAAGAAAAAACAGAACGCCGACCAGCGCGCTGCCGCCGATCCTGACCGACAACTGCAGGTCCCGCTGAAACAGAACCAATGCCCAATTCCGCATCAGTCATCCTCCGCAATACTGGCGGCCACAGGTTGGGCTTCGAGATGGAGGGCTTGGGTCCGCGCCAATGCCAGCTTTGTGTGGGTCGCGGTGACAATCAAACCGCCGCCGGCCAGATGGCGGTCCATAAGATCCAGCAGCTGTTGCTCCGATGCCTTGTCGAGTGCCGATGTAGGCTCATCCATCAGCCAAATGGGGCGGGCTGTAACCAGAAGCCGGGCCAGTGACAGGCGCCGCTTTTGTCCGGCTGACAAATAGGCCGTTGGCAAGTGAGCGGTGTGGCCGATGCCGAGCAGATCCAGCGCGCCAATCGGCGTCATGGTTTGCGCCAGGTAGCTTTCGGCTTCCGCCGGAGCTGCAAAACTCTGCCAGAAACCGAGGTTTTCAAGAACGCTGAGTGCGGGCTTGACCGCATCCTGATGGCCGAAATAGTGCGCGAACTCATGGGGGGGCTTGTCTTCGTCTGCGCCGTCAAGCCGGATTGTTCCGGACGTTAGAGCCACAAGGCCCGCAAGAGTGCGCAAGAGAGACGATTTGCCGATGCCATTTGCGCCGGTTACGACCAGCGCCGTCCCGCTCTCCACCGAAAACGTCAAATCCTGAAACACCCGGCGTCCGCCGCGATCGATCGTTAACTTGTCGGCGATGAGGTTCAGGGGAGCGCTCCAAGGTTGGTGGCATGCTGGTGTGTTGTTAGGGGGCAAGGACGGTCAAATGCAAGCCCAATTCGCCCAGACACAAAAACACCCCGGGTTTAGCCGGGGTGTTCAGATCTTTATAGCCTTGTGTCCGGTTAAGCAGCGCGAATCGTAGAGAGGAACTTGCGGAGTTCGCTCTCAAGAAACTCTGATTGTTTCGCCAGGTCCCCTGAA
This sequence comes from Roseibium denhamense, assembly GCF_009711415.1. Taxonomy (GTDB): domain Bacteria; phylum Pseudomonadota; class Alphaproteobacteria; order Rhizobiales; family Stappiaceae; genus Roseibium; species Roseibium denhamense. Next base: position 78,568 of record NZ_SMLZ01000114.1, on the reverse strand, counting down.
GCCTGGAGAACCTGGCTTGCTGTGCTGCTCGATTTTGTGGCTGCTTCCGTGACCGTGGCAATCGACCGGGACACTTCCGTTGTTCCGGCGGCCGCCTGCTGAATGTTGGAGGCGATTTCCTGAGTTGCAGCGGCTTGTTGTTCCACAGAGGCGGCAACGGCGGTGCTGATTTCCTTCACGCGGCCGATGGTTTCCGCAACGCCGTTGATTGCGGTCGCGGACTCGCTCGTTGAAGACTGGATGCCGGTAATCTGGGCGGAAATTTCTTCAGTCGCCTTGGCGGTTTGCGTTGCAAGCTCTTTCACTTCCGCGGCAACAACCGCGAAGCCCTTGCCTGCTTCGCCGGCCCGGGCTGCTTCAATCGTGGCATTCAAGGCAAGCAGGTTGGTCTGTTCGGCAATGCCTGAAATCAGCTCGACGATGTCGCCGATTTTTTGGGCCGCACTGGAGAGGCCCTGAACCTTTCCGGCCGCTGAATCTGCATCGCGGGCAGCTTCCTCGGAGATCTGGTTGGAACGTTCAACCTGGCCGGAAATTTCCTGGACGGAGGCTGTTAGTTCCTCCGTCGCGGAGGCGACCGTTTCCACATTGTGTGAGGCTTCCTCGGATGTGGTTGCAACCGTTGACGACCGTTCGGACGTGACCGTCGCGGTGTCGTACATTTCGCGGGCAAAGGTTTCCAGCTGGGTCGCAGCGGCAGAAACGGATTGGACGATGTTGCCGACAGCGTCTTCGAACTGCGCTGCCATCTTGTCCAGACCTTCTCTGCGTTCGGCTTCCGCCTCCGCCTTGCGTATTTCGGCCTGTTCCGTCAGCTCGGCGCTTTTCACCGATTGTTCCCTGAAGTAGCTGGCCGTGCGCGCCAAGTCGCCGATTTCGTCGGCCCGTTCGGTTTCGCCGATTTCCACCTCTAGGTTGCCTTTGGCGAGCTCCTTGAAAGTGTGGACGATGCGGCTGATCGGTCTTGCAATCCCGAAGCGGGAGATCCAGACACCGAGCCCGATACAAACAGCGATCGCCAAAGCGGAAATGAGGATGAGGTTGAAAGCGGCGGCCTGAGCAGAGGTGCTGGCCGATGATCGCTCATTTGCCATCATTTCCGCTGAATAGGTGCTGTAGACTTTCACGGTATCCGTGACGTTCTTTTGCCCTGAAAGTGCAACTTCCAGAGCCTGTGCAATGGCGTCCGGATTGGCTGGGTCGCTTTCGGCAACCTTAATCATCGCATCGATATCTGCGAAGTAGGACATCATTGCAGCGCGGATGTCATTGAGCTGCTTCTTCTGTTCGGCGTCGGCAGCAGCTTCGAGGATCGGCAGGCGGCCAAGCATTTCATCACTGCGGCGTTTGTTTTGCGCGTGATATTCGTTGGCGTTTTCAGCATCAAGTGCAAGCTGGTAGGTCATCCGGCTAATGGCCACGATATCGATCCTGAGATCCATGGCCTCGCGGGCTGCCTCCTCAGACACGCCGACGCTGGTGAATGTATTTGCGACCGTGTTGAGCTGGCTGTGGGCAAACCAGGCGGTCCCGGCTGCTGCAATGCTCAGCAAGGTAATGACGCCAAGCATCTTTTTGACGATGGAAATGTTCTTCAACACAGCAGCCAACTCCTCATGCAGCCAGATCAGCAGCAGAAAACGGGAAACACCCGCTCAACATGTGTGAAGTCGATACAGCAGCAGTCTTGCAAAAGGGTTTATTTTGCCCTGTTGCCAAATTCTTTAAGGCGGAAAAGATTAATAAAAACGACAGGTTAGCCAGTAAAAAGGTCCTAAAAGAATGAAGGTTGCGAAAGCTACCCGCTCCCAACCCTTGAGGTGAGAGCGAGCGGCATTGCCGCAGCCTTATTCGCCTAGTTTTCAGGGCGCTTAAAAATGAACCGACTTCGGATCCAGTGGCTTCTGGCGCGGCGGAGCGAACTTGGTGAGGTCAATGCCTTCGACCGCTTCCTTGTACTCGTCAATGCTCGGCGTGCGGCCGAGGATGGCGGACAGGACCACGACCGGCGTGGAAGCCAGCAGGCTCTCGCCCTTCTTGTCTTCGGCATCTTCCACGACGCGGCCCTTGAAGAGGCGTGTGGAGGTCGCCAGAACCGTGTCACCCTTGGCAGCCTTTTCCTGGTTGCCCATGCACAGGTTACAGCCCGGGCGCTCCAGATAAAGGATGTTCTCGTATTCGGTCCGGGCGGTCGCCTTCGGTGCCGCATCATCGAACTCGAAGCCGGAGTATTTCTGCAGAACGTCCCAGTCGCCCTCTTCCTTCAACTCGTCGATGATGTTGTAGGTCGGCGCAGCGACCACAAGCGGGGCCTTGAACTCGACCTTGCCCTGCGCCTTTTCAAGGTTCTTGAGCATGCCGGCCACAATCTTCATGTCGCCCTTGTGCACCATGCAGGAGCCCACGAAGCCCAGATCGACCTTTTTCTCACCGCCATAGTAGGAGACCGGGCGGATCGTGTCGTGGGTGTAGCGGCGGGAGACGTCTTCGTTGTTGACGTCCGGGTCCGCGATCATCGGCTCGTTGATTTCGTCCAGATCGACGACAACTTCCGCAAAGTACTTTGCATCCGCATCCGGCGTCAGGGCCGGTTTTTCGCCGGACTTGATTTCGGCGATGCGCTTGTCGGCCTTGTCGATCAGGCCCTGTAGAACCTGTTTCTCGTTGTCCATGCCCTTGTCGATCATGGTCTGGATGCGGCCCTTGGCCAATTCCAGCGAGCCGATCAGCGTCTCGTCATTGGAGATGCAGATGGAGGCTTTCGCCTTCATTTCCGCTGTCCAGTCGGTGAACGTGAAGGCCTGGTCGGCAAGCAATGTGCCGATATGCACCTCGATGATGCGGCCCTGGAACACGTTGTCACCATGCTGCTTCAGCATCTGTGCCTGAGTTGCGTGCACCACATCGCGGAAGTCCATGTGATCGGCCATGGTGCCCTTGAAGGTGACCTTGACGCTTTCCGGCACCGGCATTGTGGCTTCTCCGGTCGCAAGGGCCAGTGCCACGGTGCCCGAATCTGCGCCAAAAGCAACGCCCTTGGACATGCGGGTGTGGCTGTCGCCGCCGATGATGATGTCCCAGTCATCCACGGTGATGTCGTTCAGCACCTTGTGGATCACGTCCGTCATGGCGTGGTATTCGCCCTTCGGATCACGCGCGGTGATCAGGCCGAAATTGTTCATGAATTTCATGAGTTTCGGAATGTTGGCCTGGGCCTTCAGATCCCAGACAGATGCCGTGTGGCAGCCGGACTGGTAGGCGCCGTCTACAGTTGGCGAGATGACAGTTGCCGCCATCGCTTCCAATTCCTGCGAGGTCATCAAGCCGGTCGTGTCTTGCGACCCGACGATGTTGACCTTCACGCGCACATCTGATCCGGCATGGAGCGTCTTGCCCGGGGTCGAGCCGACGGCATTGCGGTTGAAGATCTTTTCAACGGCGGTCAGGCCCTGGCCATCGTGGGACACTTCCTTGGACGGGGCAAACACCTGTGGGGCTTCCACGCCAAGGGTTTCGGCTGCAAATGTCTGCAGCTTCTTGCCGAAGACGATGGCATAAGAGCTGCCCGCCTTCATGAACTCGACCTTTTGCGGCGTGAAGGCGGACGAGACGTCGGCGTACTCTTCGCTGCCGTCTTCGCTTAAAAGCTTCTTCGTCTTGGTGTTGATCTTGAAGACCGTGCCTGTCTCGACGGAGTATTTTTGCTCCAGAACCGGGCTGTCGTCATTGTTGAGGATCGGCTTGCCGTCGGCCCCCAGTTTCTTCACCCAGTTCTTCAGATCGATGCCGATGCCACCGGTCACGCCGACGGTGGTCAGGAAGATCGGCGAAATGCCGTTGGTGCCGGCAACGACCGGCGCGTAGTTGACGAACGGAACATAGGGGCTGGCCGGCTTGCCTGTCCACAGCGCGACGTTGTTGACGCCGGACATGCGGGACGAGCCGACACCCATGGTGCCTTTTTCGGCGACCAGCATGACGCGCTTGTCCGGGTGCTGCAGCTTCAGCGCCTCGATTTCCTTCTGCGCGGCTTCGGAAATCATGCACTTGCCGTGCAGCTCGCGGTCCGAGCGCGAGTGCGCCTGATTGCCCGGCGACAGAAGGTCAGTCGAGATATCGCCTTCGGCAGCGACGTAGCTGACGACCTTGATCTCTTCTTCGATGTCAGGAAGCTTGGTGAAGAACTCGGCCTTGGCGTAGCTTTCCAGAACGTCCTTGGCGATTTCGTTGCCGGCCTCATAGGCGGCCTTCAGGCGGTCGGTGTCGACTTCATAGAGAAAGACCTGGGTTTTCAGGACTTCCGCCGCATCCTTGGCAATCGCCTTGTCCTCGCCAAGGGTCAGATCCAAAAGGACCTCGACGGACGGTCCACCCTTCATGTGCGACAGCAGTTCGAAGGCAAAGGCCGGAGTGATTTCCTCAACCACGGACTGGCCGAGGATGATCTCTTTCAGGAATTGTGCCTTTTCACCCGCCGCGCTCGTCGTGCCGGGCAGGGTGTTGTAGATGAAAAACTTCAGGGAGTCGGCGCGATGTTCGCTGCCGGTGTCCTTGATCTGCGCGATCAGCTCGGCAACAAGGGCGCCGTCTTCGATCGGCTTGGGGTGCAGGCCCTGGCTGTTGCGGGTTTCGATCTCGGAAAGGTAGTCGGTGTAAAGGCTCATGGGACCCCCGGCGTCATGTCGTGATGGGAAGAGCTCCAATGCCGGGCGCGCATTCAATGGCTCGCCGGGGAAGCTCGCTGGGCACTACATAGTTCAGTATACAACGGTATGCAATCTTTTTCGGTTCCCTTGGAAGTGGATTTGTTTCGCCCGGTTTCTTTCGGTTTTTGCCCAGCCTACAGCAAAGCTGATTATGCGCGACGCGGGTGAAAATTGGGACGCGCCTTCCTACATCTTGGTGTGATCTCTGGCGATTATAGCCAGAATTTTGTAAAACCGCTGCCAAAGAAATGTGAGGACGGGAACGGGCGAGAGGCTCTGTTCATGTCCATGGCGGAACCTTTTGGGATGAGATGGCTTTTCTTTCCAAAAGCGCCTGCAAAAATTGTGTAGACCGGCACCCGGCAGGACGCGCCGAGGCTGCCACGGATGTGAAGGAGAGCACCCGTCGTGACCCAGTCCCTCGACAGTTTCAAGTGCAAGACAACGCTCAATGCTGGTGGCAAGACCTACACCTATTTTTCCATACCCGAAGCGGAGAAGAACGGCCTCGACGGAGTCTCCAAACTGCCGTTCTCGCTGAAAGTGGTGCTTGAAAACCTGTTGCGCTTTGAAGACGGGCGGACGGTGACCAAAGAGGATATCGTCGCCTGTGCCGAATGGCTGAAGACGCGCAAATCCACCCACGAGATTTCCTACCGGCCTGCCCGGGTTCTGATGCAGGATTTTACCGGCGTCCCGGCTGTTGTTGACCTGGCCGCCATGCGCGATGCGGCAGTCAAGCTTGGGGGCGATCCCAAAAAGGTGAACCCGCAGGTGCCGGTGGATCTGGTGATCGACCACTCCGTGATGGTCGACTATTTTGGCACCGGCGATGCGTTCAAGAAAAACGTGGAACTGGAGTATGAGCGCAACGGCGAACGCTATGAGTTCCTGCGCTGGGGCCAGTCCGCCTTTGACAACTTCCGCGCCGTGCCGCCCGGTACCGGCATCTGCCACCAGGTGAACCTGGAGTATCTCGCCCAGACCGTCTGGACCAAACAGGAAAACGGCGAGGAAATCGCCTATCCGGACACGCTGGTCGGCACGGACAGCCACACCACCATGGTCAACGGCCTTGCCGTGCTCGGCTGGGGCGTTGGCGGCATCGAGGCGGAAGCGGCCATGCTCGGTCAGCCGATCTCGATGCTGATCCCGGAAGTCATCGGCTTCAAGCTGACCGGCAAGCTGAATGAGGGCATCACCGCAACCGACCTGGTCCTGACCGTGGTTCAGATGCTGCGCCAGAAGGGCGTGGTCGGAAAGTTCGTTGAATTTTACGGCCCGGGCCTCGACAACCTGTCGCTCGAAGATGCGGCCACGATTGCGAACATGGCCCCGGAATACGGCGCGACCTGCGGCTTCTTCCCCGTGGATGCAGACACGCTGAAATATCTGGAAGCGACCGGCCGCGACAAGGACCGAGTCGCGCTGGTGGAAGCATATGCCAAGGCGCAGGGCATGTTCCGCGAAGGCTCGGAAGAACCGGCCTTCACGGACACTCTGGAACTCGACATCTCAACCGTCGTGCCCTCGCTGGCTGGACCGAAACGCCCTCAGGACCGGGTGACCCTGTCCGACGCCGCGCCGGAATTTGCCAAGGCGTTGAAAGAGATCAAGGGCGCAACGGCCGCTGCCGGTGATGTGGCCGTTATGGACAAGCCCGGTCAGCGCTATGCCATTGACGGTAAGGATTTCGATCTCGGCGAGGGCGATGTGGTGATTGCCGCGATCACGTCTTGTACCAACACCTCCAACCCGTCTGTTCTGATTGGCGCTGGGCTGGTTGCCAGAAAGGCGCTGGAAAAAGGTCTCAAGGTGAAGCCGTGGGTAAAAACCTCGTTGGCCCCGGGCTCGCAAGTGGTCACCGACTATCTGGAAAAGGCCGATGTGCAGAAGGACCTGGATGCGCTCGGCTTCAACCTGACCGGCTATGGCTGCACCACCTGTATTGGCAATTCCGGTCCGCTCGATCCAGCGATTTCCAAGACCATCAACGACAATGACCTGGTGGCCTGTTCGGTCCTGTCCGGCAACCGCAACTTCGAGGGCCGGGTGAACCCGGATGTGCGCGCCAACTATCTGGCCTCGCCGCCGCTGGTGGTCGCCTATGCGCTTGCCGGGTCCATGCATATCAATGTGGCCGAAGATCCGCTCGGCGAAGACCGCGACGGCAATCCGGTCTACCTGAAGGACCTGTGGCCGGCGACGGAAGAGATCACCGCGCTGATCCGGTCGTCCATCACCGAGGACATGTTCCGCGAGCGCTATTCCGACGTCTTCAAGGGCGACGAGCACTGGCAGGCGATCAAGGTCGAGGGCGGCATGACCTATGGCTGGCCGGCCGGGTCCACCTATGTGCAGAACCCGCCCTATTTCGAAGATATGACCATGGAGCCGAAGCCGCTCGAAGACATCGAAAACGCGGCGGTCATGGGTCTGTTCCTGGATTCGATCACCACCGACCACATCTCACCGGCCGGTGCGATCAAGGAAAACAGCCCCGCCGGTCAATATCTGGCCGAGCATCAGGTTGCGCGCAAGGACTTCAACTCCTACGGCTCGCGCCGGGGCAACCACAAGGTCATGATGCGCGGCACCTTCGCCAACATCCGCATCAAGAACCAGATGGTGCCGGGCGTTGAAGGCGGCGTCACCATGACGGACGGGGAGAAGAAGTGGATCTATGACGCCTGCATGGAATACCAGGAAGCGGGCCGCCCGCTGGTCGTCTTCGCAGGTAAGGAGTACGGCACGGGCTCGTCCCGCGACTGGGCCGCGAAAGGCACCAAGCTTTTGGGCGTGCGCGCCGTCATCGCCGAGTCTTTTGAGCGCATCCACCGTTCCAACCTTGTCGGGATGGGCGTCGTCCCGCTGACCTTCAAGGACGGTGAAAGCTGGCAGTCGCACAATATCACCGGCAAGGAGAGTGTGACGATCAAGGGCATTGCCGGCATCCAGCCGCGTCAGATGATGGATGTGGAGGTCACCTATGAGGATGGCACCACCAAGACCATCGAATGCCTGTGCCGCGTCGATACGCTGGACGAGCTGGAATACATCAAGGCCGGCGGCATCCTGCACTACGTGCTGCGGAACCTGGTGACGAACTAACCCTGTTCATGACGTCCCCAAAGCGGCCTTAGGGCCGCTTTGGGGACATCAGCTGGATCGATGGTGACCGTGCACTCAGTCATCCCATGGCTTGACCATGGGATCCACTCCCTGACCGTACCCCAAGTGGCGCTGATCGCGGTGACGGGATGAGCGGTCCGCATTCGGCGGAACCTTGCATCTTGGCCATATGCACGCGACCCTCAGGGCCAACAGTGTGGACCCTGAATTGCAGCGTTCACCAAATGAGGGAGGACGGAAATAAATGGCAAAGCATGTCATCTTGATCCACGGAGCCTTTGCCGGTCCGTGGAGCTTTGAACGTTACCATACATTTTTCACGGACCGTGGCTGGATTTGCCACACCCCCACCCTTCGCTTCCATGACGGCGACCCGGCTGCGGAAACCAATCCGGATTTTGCCCAAACAAGCGTTGCCGACTATACCGATGACATTGCGAAGCTTGCCGCATCTCTTGATGAACCGCCCATCTTGCTGGGGCACGCCATCGCCGCAACCATCGCGCAACAGGTTGCCGCCCGTGGACTTGCCTCGGGGCTTGTCCTGATCAATCCCAACGCCCCCTGGGGCCTTTTGCCGGAAACAGACGATGAGCGCGCTGTTGCCAAGGCGTTTATGCAAATGGGCCCATTCTGGGAAAAACCGCTACGGGTCGACTTCGATCTAATGGCGCCGTTTGCGCTCAACAAGCTCAGCGAAGCCGAGCAGCATGCTGTTTTTGATCAGCTAGGACCGGAATCCGGCCGGGTGATGTTCGAGCTGTTTTTCTGGATGTTTGATGACAATCAGGCCACGAAAGTTGCCTTTGACAAGGTCACCTGTCCGGTTTTGGTCGTGTCCGGCGAAGAGGACCGGGCGGTCCGTCATCAGGTTGGCGAATGGATTGCCGCGCAATATGGCGACAAAGGCACGTTTCATTTGGCTCCGGACCACGCCCATTTTCTGTTTATGGAGCCGGGGTGGGAGGAGATCGCAGCTGTATGCGCCGACTGGATGGAGGCATCCGGTGTGAATGATTAATGCTGAGACGGCTGCCGGATACCCGTTCCCCAAACCGTTGATTGTCCTCAGGCTTGATTTTTCGATCCCAGCAAGACGTTGAGCGAACGGCTTCGCTTGGTTTCGATATCCTCCCCGGGCACATGACCCGGGGATTCACTCTTCCAAGCTGAGCCAAAACAGCTCAACTGTGTGTCTGGCAGGGTTGTCCGGCCAAATCGGTGACAAACACCGTTCGGGTTAGCCGTCGACCTTCTTGCCAAGGGCGTCCAGCAGAGTACCGAGATTGTGCTGGAACATGGCGAGATAGCTTGTGGCCGGACCGCCGCGCTCAGACAGGGCGTCGGAAAAGAGACGGCCGCCGATTTCAATGCCGGTCTCGTCTGAAATCTGCTGAACAAGAGCCGGGCTGGTAATGTTTTCGACAAAGAGAGCAGCAGCGCCCTGATCCTTCAATTGCGCAATCAAAACCGCAAGATCGCGGGCGGATGGCTCCGCTTCCGTGTCGATGCCGACGGGGGCCAGGAATGTCATGCCATAAGCATCAGCCAGGTAACCGAAGGCGTCATGGGCGGTGACAACGGTGCGCCGGTCTTCCGGCAAGGCTGCCAGCCGCTGACGGGTCTCTGCGTCGAGCGCTTCCAGCTGCGCGATATAGGCGTCTGCATTTGCCTTGAAATCATCGGCATGGTCCGGAAGGACCGCGCTCATGGCATCGGCGATGTTGCGGACGTAAATGACGCCGTTTGACAAGGAATTCCACGCATGCGGATCGATCTCGCCATCGACCCTGACCGGGGTAACGCCTTCGGTTGCCACGTGAACGGTGGCTTCGGTACCCGATTCTGAAATCAAGGTGTCGGACCAAGTTTCGAAGCCGAGACCGTTGACGAAGATCACGTCGGATTCCGCCACGGCTTTGGCATCGGCGACGGACGGTTGATAGACATGGGCATCGGCGTCCGGACCAACGATTGTCGTCACGCTTGCGTGGCCGCCGACCACCTGCTCTACCATGTCTCCGAGGATGGAGAAGCTGGCGACGACCTTGATGTCATCATGGGCGGAGGCTGGCAGGGCAGCGAGCATAAGCGAAGAAGCTGCAAAGCCCGCGGCGAGGGTCTTTAAAAAAGTCATTGGGTCCTCTCTTGTGTGTAAGTTTGATCGGTAGACAGGTTTTTTGATGCGGCTGATTTGCGGAACCGGCCACCGAAGCCGAGCGGCCCGAACAGGGCCGAGATCAAGAAGAAACTGCCTGCCACCAGCACGATCGCCGGGCCGGACGGTGTTTCCGGAAACAGGTAAGACAGTGTCAGGCCGATCCAGCAGCTGGCCAAAGCAAACGCAAAGCCGAGGATTAGCTGACCAGTGATGGTGCTGGCCCAGTAGCGTGCCGCCGTTGCCGGAAGGATCATCAGTCCGACCGCCATCAACGTGCCGAGCGTCTTGAAGGCGGCCAGCAAGTTCAGGACCAGGAGAAGCATGAACCCTTGGTCGACGAGCCAGGGCCGCTTGGTCTGGGCTTCGAAGAAAATCGGATCGCATGTGCTGACGATCAAGGGACGGAGGAGCGCTGCGAAAGCCACCAATGTTACGCTCGCAACTCCGCCGACAAGCATCATGGAGGCATCATTGATCCCGAGAATAGAGCCGAACAGAAAGCTCTTCAGGGGAACGGCCGATCCGGCGGCCGACAGGATGAAGATACCGGCTGCCAGGGCAATCAGATAGAGAGATGCAAGGCTTGCGTCGCTGCGCAGGATCGTTTTGCGCGCCAGCAACGCGGTGAGAATGGCGACCCCCACACCAGCGACGAGCCCGCCGACCAGGAGTGAGATGACCGACAGGCCGGCGGTCACGAAGCCGATCACAATGCCGGGCGTGATGGCGTGGGCCATCGCTTCGCCCGCAAGGGAAAGCCGGCGCAGAACGAGGAACGCGCCGATTGGAGCGACAGAGGCCGATAGCACAGTGGTTGCGACGAAAGCCCGCCGCATGAAGACAAAGCTCCACATTTCGGCAAAGAGGTCAAACATGAGCGCGGTTCTCCTGCGCATTTGCCTGGCCGCGGAACATCCAGGCAGCCTGGCTTTCTGAAAGGTAGCCTTGGGAAACGAGCCGGTCCGGTGTCAAAACCTCGTCCACCGGTCCATGGGTCGCGGTTCCACCGCCGAGCAGCAATGCATGGCTGCAATGGTCGAGTACGGAAGACAGGTCATGCACCACGAGAACGACGGCGCGGCCCTCCTCGCGCCATCGCTTGATGATCGACAAGAGGTGCGCCTCGGTGCTTTGGTCGACTGCCGCAAAAGGCTCATCAAGCAGGATAAGGGGAGCATCTTGAAGGATGACCCGGGCAAACAGGGTGCGCTGAAGCTGCCCGCCTGACAGCGTGTGGAGGGACCGGTCCGCAAGATCCAATATCCCGGCTTCATCCAGTGCGGCCGCAACCCGATCCCGGCCCGCGCGGCCCAATCCGGACCACAGGCCGAAGCCGCGCCAGGCGCCCATTGCTGCCAGATCCCGGACCCGGATCGGAAACCGCCGGTCGAACTCGGTCAATTGAGCGAGATAGCCGATCTCATCGGGGCGGCCCGAAGGCCAGGTCAGCCGTCCGGCAAGCGGGTCCATGAGTCCAAGGAGCATTTTGACAAACGTGCTCTTGCCCGAGCCGTTTGCGCCGATAACAGCCAGGGTTGTGCCTGCATGAATGTCTACAGACAGATGCTTGAACAGCGTCAGGCCGGGGTACCCCAGAGCCAAGTTCCGTATTTCAAGAACATTGGTCATTACCAGACCGCCAAAATGGCCAGCCATAACAGGCCGGACAGGACAAGCGCGCCGCCCATGAGGGCCGGAAGGCTCATTTCAGTCAGGCAGGGATAATGGTGCTCCGGCAACCGGCCCAAAGGCGAGCGGCGGCTCATTGGCTTGACCCAGTGCCGGATTTCAGCAAGGCGGTTGCGCCAAGCGGGTGCAGGGCGTTAGGGCCGCCTGCGGGCAGGCTGGTGAATGTTGCAATTGGGCGCATCGCTACCTCCGACTAAACGGGGCAAAGCGGGGCCATATTGCCGGACGGCAAATGCCGTTGGATACATAGGCTTCTCCCACCGGGACACCCCGCCCGGGTTGTTGTGGTTGCGATGGCAGGTCTCCTGACTCGCGGGTCTAAGCTCTCCCGGACCTTCCCGGACCTTTGTTCATGGTCCAGTGGCACCGTTCGGGGTCGCTCTCCGCTCACAGTTGCGGGGGCAGTCACGGATTAGGCGCCCTATTGGCTCTTCCTCACCGTGTTCCCTTTTCATCCCGCAGCTGTTTTCATTCTGCAGGAACCATCAATGCCAAGCTATTTTTTCACAGTGGATTTATCAACACCGTATTTCCCCTGATGCCATTTGGCTCGTGAGGATTTGCCGGCGTTTGACTGTCAGGCGGTGTTGGCAGCGTCCGGCAACCAGAAGACGCCATTGGTCTTGGCGAGCATGTCTTGAAGCTCTGCGGCGGGCATTGGCCGCCCAAAGTGATACCCTTGCAAATAGTCGCAGCCCATCTGGGCGGCATGCCGGGCGTGTGCTTCCGTTTCCACACCTTCCGCGATGATGCTCATGCCCAGGCTTTTGCCGATACCGATCATGGACGCGACAAGGGCGCGCGACGTCTCATCCTCGACGATCGGCTGGATGAACTGGCGGTCGATTTTCAAGACCGCGGGCTTGATCTTTAGAAGGCTCTGAACCGACGCATGCCCTGTGCCGAAGTCATCAAGAGCAATTGTTGCGCCCAGTTCTTTCAACTCTCCGAGCGTCCAGTCAACAAGGTCGCCAATGCGATCCAGGTAGACGGATTCGAGAATTTCAATCGCCAGACGTTTTGGACTGATGCCCGATTTCTTGATGTCATGGATGAGGGTCGGATCGGCCAGGCGTCCGGCGGAAACATTGATTGAGATGCGGGGCAACTCTATGCCTGCAGCTTCAAGGCGGCCGAGAATTTCCGGCAGCGCTTCAAAGGTGACTGCATCGACCCGCTTTAGAATTCCCATCGTCGCTGCAGTGTCGAGAAAGGCCTCCGGAGGCAAAAGTCCCATTTTCGGATGCGCCCATCTGACAAGAACCTCAGCTCCCGCCATCCGGCCTGATACAGCATCCACAATTGGCTGAAAATGCGGGACAAACTCCCGTTTTTCGCAGGCAAGCAGGAGATCGGATACCATGCGTTTGGTTGCCGTTGCCTCGGCGTGCATTTCTTCGGAAAAGAACGACCAGCGGCTCTTGCCATTGGTTTTGGCATGGTACAGCGCCGTGTCCGCGTCCACGACCACTTGCTCTGGCGCGGTCATCGTTGCGTTGGCGATCGCAACGCCAACACTTGCGCTGCAAAAGGTGGACTTGCCTTCAAATGTGAACGGGGCGTGCATTTCCTGAACGATGGCATCTGCCAGATTGCTGATGTCGAGAGCGCTGTCGCCGAGAGGCCGCAGGATCACAAATTCATCCCCGCCGATGCGCGCAATGAGGTCTGTCTCCTGCGTCAACCGGCGCAACATTCCGGCAACGGCAATCAAAAGCCGGTCTCCGGCCTCATGACCGAGCGTGTCGTTGACGGACTTGAACCGGTCCAGGTCAACGTAAAAGACAGCGAACGCCGGACCGTCGTGCTTGAGATTTTCGATCCAGGTTTTCAACTCTAACTCAAAATGCCTGCGGTTCGACAGGCCGGTCAAAGGATCTTCTTTGGATTCCTTTGCAACCACTTTTGCGAGTTCGTGCAGCCTTTTGTTTTCTTTCTCGAGCCCTTGAATTTTCTCCAGGTATTCAGCGGCTGCCTCGTGTCCGGAGTAAATCGACGCGAATGTTCCTGTCTCCCGCGGCTGGGCGGGCGGCGCCTCGAGTTCAATGAGAGAACAAAGCCACCAACGGTCGCCGCTTGCCGGATCTGACAAGGGGGTCCAGCTCATCTTTTGCCAGTACTGCTGACCGTTTTTCCGGTTGTTGATCGTCTTTACGCTGAAATGCTGCCAGTTCATCAGCTTTTCAATGATGATCAGGTGGTTGCCTTGGTCCACACTCGGGCCAATCAGGACCGTTCCGCGTTTCCCGATGATCTCCGAGGACGCATATCCGGTGATTTTTGAGAATGCCCTGTTGCACCACCGCATGTGCATGACCGCACCGTCCTGGTCTGAGGCCAGTGCGAGGGCCAGTCCTTCACTGCATTTGTCGGTGATCTGATCAAGTATTTCTGCGGGTATCACTAGGGCGTCTCACATGTTTCGCCCAAAATATGAGCACCAATATATTTTACAATTGATAAAACAACCTAGGCGAGAGGGGCTTGGTTCTAGGTTTTTTCTGGGGCGGTTCGCTATACCAGGCTAGGAGTGCTCTCTCCAATTGCGTCAGTTGCTTCTGATATTGCGATTGTTGCCGATGTGTGTGATCCGGCTCTGCGCATTTTGCCCAAAACCACCTAGTCTTATTTGCGGATAGCGTTGCCAGCAGGATCAGATAAGCTCGTTCCACGGATTTGCTGATCTGGGGGGATCTTCCGTGTCGCTAATTTCTGAGTGGTTTTTGCGAACCGCTGCATATGCCTGTGTTGCCGTTGTTTTATTGCTGACTTTTCAGGGAACCTCGGTTCGTGCAGAGGGCGGGGTCTCAGCCGAAGCCCCTTTGATTTCCATCCAGGAGCGATTGAAAAGGCTCGGTTTTGATCGCCTTGAACTTGCCAGGCCGGGGGTGGCTAGTGAAGGCGACCTTGACGATGGCGGGTTGATCGCTGATGGAAATCCGCTGCCCTTGGAGCACGATGCGCAAGCTGTGACAGCAGGCAAGCTGGTTGGGTATGATGGTCCCTTCGTGCCAATAGAGCCTGAAATCGGAGCCTCATCTGAGACTCGCGGCCAACAAGCCGGAATCCTTGCAGACCTGAAAGCGATGAGCCCACCAGAAGGCCAAGGCCAAACCGATCAGGCGGATGTCGGAGGGGAGCTGCCGGTATCGGATGGCGGATTCTATAATGTCTGCCCGCGCGGCTATACGTCCTGTTTCAGCGGCGCTTGTTGTCCGCCAGGGACGGGCTGTGCCAATGACGGTTATTGCGCGCCGTACGGCCGTGTTTACTGCGGGCGTGGACGCCATTGCCCAATCCGGTACGTTTTGCTTGAGCGGCAATCGGTGCTCGGCAAGAGGATCAACCAAGTGCCGTAACGGCACCATCTGTGGGCCCAATGACAAGTGTTTCAGTGGCGGGGGCTGTATCCCGAAAGCCAATGTCGATTGCGGCAACGGAACGCATTGTAATCCTGGCACCTATTGCCTGTCCGGTAAGCGTTGTTCACCGAAGGGGTCCTTCAAATGCCGGAGTGGCAATGTATGCTTTCCGGGTCAGAAATGCGCGAGCGGTGGCGGCTGCATAGAAGCGTCATACGATGATTGCGGCAACGGCACACACTGCAAGACCGGAACTTACTGCCTTTCCAACAATACATGTTCGGCACCCGGCTCTACCAAATGCAAAGGTGGATATATCTGCGGACCGGGCCGTTACTGTCTTAAAGGCGGTAAGTGCTCTGATGTTGGAGCCGTGAAATGCAAAGACAATTCAATCTGTAATCCTGGCAAAAAGTGCTTCAGCGGGGGTGGATGCATCGGCGACGAACGTGTTGATTGTGGGAACGGTCTGCATTGCGGTGAGGGCCGCCTCTGCCTCGACGGCGGAAAGTGCTCCGCACCGGGCGCCAAACGCTGCAAAAGCGGCCACATCTGCCCGAAGGACACTTATTGTCTTAAGGGCGGAAAATGTTCGGAACCTGGCGCAAAAGATTGCGGCAACGGGACGATCTGTGGCCTGGACCGGATTTGTCTGCCCGATGGAGGGTGTTCGGCAAAGGGTGCGAAACAGTGCAAGAGCGGCCACATTTGCCCCAAGAACACGTACTGCCTCAAAGGGGGTAAGTGTTCCGAGCCGGGTGCGAAGGATTGCGGCAACGGAACGATCTGTGGTCCGGACCGTATTTGCCTGCCTGATGGAGGATGTTCGGAACGAGGTGCTCAACAATGTCCGAGCGGTCATATCTGCCCGAAAGACACCTACTGTCTTAAAGGGGGTAAGTGTTCGGAGCCTGGCGCAAAAGACTGCGGAAACGGGACGATTTGTGGTCCGGACAGGATCTGTTTGCCAGATGGCGGGTGTTCGGCAAGGGATGCGCAACAATGCCCGAGCGGACACATTTGTCCGAAGGATACTTTCTGTCTGGCTGGTGGAAAGTGTTCCGAGGTCGGAGCAGTTGATTGTGGCGACAAAGTCTGCCCACCCGAGACATTATGCTTGCCGGACGGGGGCTGCTCGAAACCGGGAGCAATCCAGTGCAACGGTGGGCAAATCTGTCCAAAAGGAAGTTTCTGCCTGACTGGTGGCCGGTGTTCAGAAGTCGGCGCGGTTGATTGCGGTGACACGGTCTGTCCGCCAGGGACCCAGTGTTTGCCGGGAGGCGGGTGTTCCAGGCGGCCGGCCCGGTCGGAGCCGCCGGCTGATCCTGGAGAATGATCGACTGCCACGAGACGCACCGGCGGGCCGGATCTTTCAAAGACCTGGCCCTGACCGGTGTTTGTAACAGTTCGATTGAGGCGCGGACGCTAGCCTTGGCCGGTCAGATCCTGAGCCAGCATAAGCGCATTGCCGTCGGGATCGAAAAATGTCGCTGTTTTCACCATCCCCTCAACCACAATTGTCTCGCCGTCGAATTTGACGTCAGCAGTCTCCAGCCTCTTCCGGGCCGCGTCGATATCTGCAATTCCAAACACGGGAACGCAGTTGCCCGGTGCAGCTTCCGCTTGTTCACCAAGTCCAAGGGTTACGCCCGCCGTTTTCGTTGCCAGCTCTGACCAGCCGGCCTCGTCGGCATGATAGAGCGCCTCAAATCCGAGTTTCTCGCCATACCACGCCGCACTTGCGTGCCGATCCTTGACAGACAGCGCGAGAGTGATTGTGTTTTCCAATGAAATCAGTGCCATGATCTGTCCTTATG
>NZ_SMLZ01000114.1:0-61530 GCF_009711415.1 Roseibium denhamense | reverse complement strand
ATACTAACTATACTTTATGGACATAAATCTGTTTGTCAACATCACTGCCAAAGCCTGGGCTTTGCCGATCCTGGCAAGCCTCCATGAAGGAGTGCCTGGACGCCAAGCTGCGCTGCTCACGGCGACAGGGGCCACACGCACTGCGTTTTCGCAAAGTTTGAACCATCTCATGGCCTTGCGTTTGCTTGAGCGAAATCCTGGTCACGGCCATCCGCTTCGTCCTGAGTGCCGGTTGACGCCGATTGGTCAAGAAGCGGCCAGCCTGGCGCATGAGATACAGGGGCTTGCTCAAGACGAAGACAGGGATCTGCTGCGCCGTGCCTGGACCCTACCCGTGCTCACATCCCTTCATCAGCCGCGATTTTTTAATGACTTGAGACGGACCCTTCCGCAGATTACCGACAGAGCCCTGTCGAAGTCGTTGCAGTCGATGGAAGAGCGCCAATGGGTCTTTCGTCAGGTCCTGCCGTCGACGCGGCCTCCAAGACCGCTTTACAGTTCTATCAACTTGGGAAAACGGATCAGCGAGATCACTGCCCCGCAGGTGCTTGCTCTTCAAGATGGTCCGTGAAAGCAGCTTTCCCCGGTCACGGGTACGGTCACGTGATTGTGGATTGATCGTTAGCCGCCCGGTGATCATTTCAAGAACGACAGCCAACTGATCGGAGGAGAGAAGCATGATCGCGCGCCGTTCGTTTCTAAAAGTCTGCTTTGCCGGGGCGGGAATGGCGCTTGCTGGCGCTTATGTACCATCTGCAAAGGCTAAGGATCCGCTGGCTCTAACCGGTTATGATCCGGTGTCCTATTTTTCCGGACGCGCGCCTCAAAAAGGAACAGGCGATCTTACTGCGTCCCACCGGGGGCTGACCTACCGGTTTGCCAATGCGCAAAACAGGGATGCGTTCAAGGCAAATCCGGCCCGCTATGCGCCGCAATATGACGGCTTTTGCGCTTTTGGCGTTTCCCGTGGCTACAAGGTCGGTGTTGATCCGCTCGCCTATAAGGTCGTGAAAGGTAAGCTTTATCTCAACTATTCAAGATCGGTTCAGCGCACCTGGAACCGGGATATTCCTGGCCATATCGCAAAGGCCAACCAGAATTGGCCAAGTCTTAACTAGCGGACAGCGCTGCAGCGAATACGCCCATCGTGAGAAGACTGTACCCGAGCGCTGCAAGGATCACGAAACGCTGCGCCCGCCTCGGTTTGTACCGGTCCGCCAGCCAGCCAATGACAGGCAGTACCTGCATGGCATGGAGGGCGAGGAAATGGGCCGGGCGCAAATCTCCGCCACTCAAGGACCATCCGGCAACCGGGATCTTTCCGGTGCCCGGTCCCGGAATTCCAACATGGTTGCTTTCGTTTGCGCCCATGTAACCGGCAACGATCAGGGTCAGAAGGAAGGACAGGCCAAACCCCCAAATGACCCCTTGGCGGATCCCTGGTGGCAAGTCAGCGTTTTTGTCGAGAGCGGCAGCCGCGCCGTAAACGGCAATACCCACAATCAGGGTCAAGGCGCCCAAAAACATGACCACCTGATACATGAACGTGTGGAATGGGGTCGAGGTATTGAAGTGGGACGCTTCAGCTAAGCCTGCCTGGTAGAATATGTAGGACATCTCTGCTGCGAAGCAGATTGCCATGACGGAAATGGTTATCGTGACGACCCAGCCATTGCGCCAAGACTGAGAGAGGCGGTTTTCCAGCCATAAAAATGTTGCGAATAAAGCCGCAAACGAAACGGAGAACTTGAACGGCTTGGCCCAAACCGGAACGCCGTCCAGAAGCCTCGGGTCGGCGATGTGGGCGGCCGATGCGAGAACGGCCAACGCGATTGAAAATCCGGTCAACGCCGCGCTGAGGCGGACATGTGCCCGTGTTTCTATTAATGGATTTGAAAAGGTCATCGGATCAGGCCTTTGCAAGGTGTCGCGGCAGAAGTCTCAAGGTGCCTTCCGTCACGAAGGCCAGGAGAACTCCGACCGGGCCGAACATGAAGGTCATGAAAAGGATCGGAGCCTGGACAGTTCTTTGCATCCCGACGGTGTCCATCCGGTCCGCGAGAACGGCCCCAATCATTAAGTCAAACGCGAGATAGTGGACCCATCCGGCCAGCATAAGCTCTTCCAGGGAAAACAGCTGTCTCACCTCTTCAAGCGATCCATACCCTCCGCCGGACTCGGCAAAATAGGCCAGAATGAACCCGGCATAGACAAGGGACAGCGCGAATGGAATCACCAAACGTGGGACGGCGTTCAACCAGGCCCATCGCCGTGGCGCCAATACCAGTATGATCCACCCAAGCATGGCCAGGCTGCCGGAAAGAGAAAAAATCTGGTCGAGCGGCATCTAATATATCCACTGTAAATATTTGATATCGTGTTATAAGCATGAAATCGTCTCGTAGACCACTAAAATATTTCCATTGGAAAGATTTGTCTGGTAAATGACTGTAAATAATAGAAAAAAATATCATCACGGTGATCTTCGAAATGCCCTTTTGGAGGCTGGGCTGGGCATAATCGAAACCGATGGAGTGTCCGGGCTGTCTCTGAGAGCCTTGGCGGCCAAGGTTGGTGTCAGCCATACGGCACCCAAAAACCATTTTGGATCGATGAAAGGTCTTATGACCGCAATCGGTGCGGAGGGGTTCCGCCGGTTTGCGGCGGAAATGCGAGCGGGACTTTCGACAGCGTCAAGCCGGATGGACAAACTACGGGCAGCAGCGGAAGGGTATGTCCGGTTTGCGCAGGCGCATCCGGAACTCTTCCGGATCATGTTTTCGCCGGAGTATTGCGACTTTAAAAGCGAAGACGTGCAGAGTGCCGCGCAGGACAGTTACAGCGTTCTGGTGGATATTTCTAAGGGCCTGGATTGGGACAAGGCTGACACACCTGATGCACAATGGCGCACAGAGATCATGCTGTGGTCCCTGGTTCACGGTTATGCCACCCTTCTTAACTCCGGCCAAATCGATGATGACGCATCTGGCATGCCAGTCCCAAGTATCTGGGAGGTGTTTCCGGAATATTCCTATCGCGGTGAAAACTAGGAGTTTTTCAAAAGAACGGTTTGTCGCCCGAGATGTTCCGGTCGTATCTATCCGCTAGGCAGCCGGATTAGGTGTGATGTATTGGTGCCCTTCAATCGCCGGGGATAGCGCTGGACCAGGTGGTGCGAGCCGTTGATGGCATCCGGAATACCAATTGTCTTGTTGGAGCGAACGTTCATGAAATGGCTTCCAGTTGCTGCATTTCTCGCTTTCTATCCGTTTCAGTGTGCCAACGCAGTGCTTCTGGATGAGGAAGAGACACCTCCCAAACCCACCCCGACATCTACCGAATGCCCGGATGGGACCGCGTGGGACCCTGAGAGCGAGCGGTGTTTTGAAGTGAAGGCCGGTTTTTTTGATGATCAGGAGATGTTCCGGGCTGCCCGCGAACTTGCTTATGCGGGTCGGCTGGAAAGCGCCACTCTCGCTTTGGACTCTGTTTCCGATCAGGCCGACCCAAGGGTTTTGACTTATCGCGGTTTCATAGCCCGCCGGTCGGGAAACTGGCCTCTGGCGATTCATTATTATCAGGCAGCGTTGCAAATCGATCCCAACAACCGGCCGGCCCGGTCATATCTTGGAATGGGATATGCCGAACGTGGCCAGCGGGACGCAGCGCTTGCCCAGTTGCGCGAAATCCGGGCACGCGGCGGGCGTGACAGCTGGCCGGAACGGGCACTGCTGATGGCATTGAGACAGCCCGGTTCTTCAGCCTATTAGCGGATCCTGCGTTCAAGTAAACGCTGAGAAGCCGCGTTGGCACGATGAGATCAATCAGCGATTGGCGGAAAATCAGTTGCGGCCGAATGCTCCCAACTTGACGCACTGTTTGCGCCTTTGCGGATCTTCCGCATATACTTGCCTGAAAAGCGCTCTCCAGATGTGCGCTTTTCCCGGGGGCGTGATGGATCTGTTGTTACTATGTGCGGGCGCGGGAAAAAAAGACTTCTCAGGAGACCCTGTCGACCGGCCGCTTCGCACCAAGGGAAAACGGCAAGCCCAAAAGATCGGCGCCTATCTCGGCCGTGAAGGGCTCCGTCCTGAACAGGTAGTCTCGTCAAATCATTTGCGCTCCCGCGTGAGCGCTGAAAAATCACTCAAGGCAGCTGGGTGGACGGCGCGGGATATTGGCGCTGCATCGGATATTGGCTCCGCCGCGCATACTTTCATCCGTCAAAAAGGACCAAACCTCGTCGTCGCGCCGGCATCATCCATTCGCACGCTTGTCCGGTCGTTTGGCCTGCTTCCGGAGCTGGACATGCAGATTGGAGCGGGTGTGCTGTTGTGCCTGAAGAGTGCACCAGAAGCGGTTCGCGTGCTTGGCCAAGTCAATCCGAAGGACCTTCCCGACCATTTTCCTTATCCGGCGCCAGATGGGCCGGACCGGCGGGAGCGGCCCGCCTATTACTACCACCAATCGGCTGTGATCCCTGTCCGCCGCACTGGCATTGGGACCGAGGTGCTGATCGTCCGGTCTTCCAGCGGGCGTTATTGGACAATTCCGAAAGGGATTGTGGAGCCCGGCTTATCGCCTTCGGCATCGGCGGCGGTGGAGGCCCGCGAGGAGGCCGGCGTTGCAGGTTCCATTAGCTCCACCCCCCTTGGGCATTACCGGTATGCGAAGTGGGGTGCGGCCTGCGAGGTCACCGTGTTCTCCATGGACGTGACGACGGTGTTGACGGGGACAGCCTGGGAAGAGCGCCACCGGGGCCGCACGTGGCTTTCTCCTCTGCTCGCGGCGGAGCGGATGAAAGAACCGGCACTGCGCGATCTCATCTTGTCGCTCTGAGCGCATGGCCAGGTGTCTGGCTGTTTGTCCCAATGCCATGACTGCTTCATTTGCAATTTGTTGGGCCCGGAAAGTCGGCCGAGGCCGCCACGGCGCTTGCGCCTTACGGGGAAATAGGGCCTAATCATTTAGGTTGCGAAAAATATTTTTGTTACATTTGATTGAGTTTTGAGGTGGGGAGGACGTCTCATGGCAAATCTGATTGTGTGCTGTGACGGCACTTGGGCAACTTATGACAAGACTGAAGGTGGCATTCCAACACCAACCAATGTCGCCAAGATCCATGGAGCGGTGGCGGATGCCGACGGCAACGGCATCGAACAGCAGGCTTATTATCACCCCGGTGTCGGTACGGATGGCGGCTGGTGGAACAAGATTGTCGGCGGCGGCATGGGCGCGGGCCTCGATGACAACATCAAAAGCGCCTATCGCTGGCTCGGGAGCCGGTACCGTGACGGTGACCAGATCTTTCTTTTCGGCTTCAGCCGCGGCGCCTACACCGTGCGGAGCCTCGCTGGCATGATTTCGGCATGCGGTCTTTTGGACCTAACGGCTGCCAACCTGTCCGACGATACCTTGTGGGAACGGGTGGAAAAGGTCTTTGAGAACTACCGCAAGAAACCTGAAGAGCGGAAAAGGCTGAAATCTCTCAGGTATCACAACACGGACAGCGGAAAGTCAGGCGCAGGCAAGACCCAAGTCCACTTCCTGGGCGTTTGGGACACCGTCGGAGCCCTTGGAATTCCGGATGAAGCGGAGCTGCTCAATCTCTTCGATGACCCGTCGAAGCACAGCTTCCATGATACAGAACTCGGGCCGATTATCCGGTACGCACGCCATGCCGTGGCGATGGACGAAACCCGTCAAACGTTTGCGCCGACGCTTTGGACAAAGACGTCGAATACTACCGATGAAAAACAGATCTGGTTTCCGGGCAACCACTCCGACGTCGGTGGCGGACATCTACAGACCGGCCTTTCCGACGGGGCGCTGGGCTGGATGATGGCCGAAGCCGCAGCCTGCGGCCTCGCTTTCCGGTCCGGTGCCGCGGAACAGGTGAAACCGGATCCACGGGGTGTCTTGCACAACTCGGTATCCGGCATTTATGCGAGCCTTAAAACCCGCCCACGCCCGGTGCCGTTTCTTTCCTTCGATGAACAGGCAACCAAGACATTCCACGCGTCTTCAATCGAGCGGGCCAAAAATCCGCCTTTGGCGCAACCTCATTTCTGGCCTTCCCGTCATCTTGATGTGTCTAAGCGGTATGAAACCGATGTGTTTGCCCAGGAAAAATGGAACCCGACGGGGTTGTTTCTGAAAAAGGGCGAGACCTACAGGCTTGCGGCCTCGGGTCAATGGAAGGATGCCTCTATCAAATGCGGTCCGGGCGGAACGGATGATGGAAAATTCAATCCTGCCGAACTCTTTCAAATGGCGGCATCTGCCTGGGGATCGGTCGAGAATTTCTACAAGCGCCTGACCGGCAATGAGCACGCCGATTTCGTGATGACCCGCCGTCACGAGGACTGGCCGTGGTTTGCATTGATCGGCGTGATATCAGACGGTTTTGGTGTCGGAAAGGATGGCCGTACGATCGAGCATACCGCTTTCCTGATCGGCGACGGCGTCGAGATCGACGTGAAGAGCGACGGCTATCTCTATTGTTATGCCAATGACGCCTGGCAGATGTACTTCAACAACCGGGGCAGCGTGCGTTTGACGGTTGAGCGCAAGAGCTAGGCTCAGGACCTATTAATTTGATCGAAATGGCGCAGCAAACGGCAATGAGCTGCAAGGAAAAGCGTGACAAGCGGGCTTCCTGCCCGGTTGAGCGGTTTGACGCAGCAGATCGACGCCGTTTTTGCGTCCCTTTGGGATAGGGCGTGTTTGCCCGGCAACGTTGTTGCAAACCTTTGCAAACCGGACGGTTTGCTGCAGTTTTGCGCCTTGTATCCGAACAAACCCATCCCTACCATTACTGTCAAATTAATAGGTCCTGAGCCTAGAGCATCGGGCGTCTTGTCAGAAACGCCCAAAGATGCTCGATCAATTCATACTCGATCAGCTTTGGGCGGTAAATCGAGTCCGATTTGGCGCCCGCTGATCTAGGCCGAAGCCCATTTGATAGAGCAGCCCATGGACGGGACCTGATGCGTGGGGCCTTGGCCGGTTTCCGCAATTTGCCGCATGGCGTTGACCAGTTCGGCCGTCCGATTGGAGGCATCGCCCATGCGCGCGTCATCGAGGCGGCCGCGATACTGGAGTTCCAAGTCCTTGTTGAGGCCGAAGAAGTCGGGCGTGCAGACCGCATCATATGCCTTTGCGACGCTTTGATCCTCGTCGATCAGATAAGGAAACGGGAATTTGTGCGCTTTCGCAAAGGCCGTCATGTTGTCGGGGCTATCGGCCGGGTAGGCCCGGTAGTCGTTCGACATGACCGCGATGACGGCGATCCCAGCCTCCTGAAGTACTCTTGCATCGTCTGCCAACCGATCCGCAATTGCTTTGACATAGGGGCAATGATTGCAGATGAAGGCAATGAGAACCGCCTTCTTTCCACTTGCCGTTTCTGACAAGGTCACAGCCCGGCCTTGCGGGTCCTTCAGTGTGAAGTCTGGTGCTTTCCAGCCGAAATCGCAGATCGGTGTATCAAGAGCTGGCATGACGTCCTCTGTGCTTGAACCGTTTCGATTGGCCTATCCTGTAGTTGGCGCCACGAAGATGATGCGCTTTTACCGTATCGCGATCATCCCTCTGCGCAAAGGCTGAGCGTATATCGCGCTTGGGCACTTTTCCGGGAGCATTTCTTCACAGATTTGCAGTTCGGCAGGCCTATCCGCGTCCACGATAGGGCTGAACGCCCTGATCCGGAATCCAGACACCGTCCGGCGCCGGGCCTGTCTGATAAAACACATCAATCGGAATGCCGCCGCGCGGATACCAGTAGCCGCCGATCCGGAGCCATTCCGGGTCAAGCAGGTCCACAAGACGCTTGCCGATGGAAACCGTGCAGTCTTCGTGGAAGGCGCCGTGGTTTCGGAACGATCCGAGAAATAGTTTCAAGGACTTGGATTCCACTAGATAGTCCTTCGGCACATAGTCGATCACCAGGTGCGCAAAATCCGGCGCGCTGGTCAGCGGGCATAGCGAGGTGAATTCAGGTGCCACGAACCGGACCATGTATTTGGTACCGGCTTGCGGGTTCGGGACTTTTTCCAGGACCGCTTCTTCAGGGCTTTGCGGTAGATCCGTTGCAGAGCCAAGTTGGGTTAGATTTTCATAGATACTCTTGTCGGACATGTTTTTCATAACCTCAAACGCCGCGCAGATTGCCCCACAAGAGGGTGTGCAGCTGCGGCAGGACAGTGGCGGAGTACCAGCGGTCGCCCGACACTTTGTCGGTTAGCCAGCGCATGCGCTCCAGGATTCCGGCCATATCAATAGGCGCATCAGCGGCCTCAGGCGACGGGGGAGTGTGGTTACCCGGTTGTAGATAGAGCGGCAGATCCGGATAGCGGCCCGAAAGATCGCGGGCATAAGCATAGTCGTCTTCGTCGAAGATGACCGTTTTCAGCACCGTTCTTGTCTCAGGGCCGGCCGCTTCGACACATTCGGCCAGCCTCTGCCAATTGGTGTCCATGCCGGAGGAGGGGGGTTTCGGGCTGAGGGTCAGAACGTCAAGCCGGGCAAACCAGTCTTTCGCAATTGAACCCTGTGTTTCGAGGGCAAACCGGTAGCCTTCTTGCGCGCCCAGATCGATAAGATGACCCAGAGGCTGTATGGCAGGGTTCCCGCCGGATAGGGAGATCATCAGCGGGACGCCGCCGGACAGAACCTCGATCTGCATCAAGATGGCCTGCGGCGTCATTGGCAGCCACTCGTCGCGATACGCGCTGTCCACGGCGTGGAGTGTGTCACACCAGGAGCATCGGTAGTCGCAGCCGCCTGTACGGACGAAGATTGTGGGTTGCCCAATCAGGGCTCCTTCGCCCTGAATGGTCGGCCCGAAGATTTCATTGACGCGGATGGTTTCCAGTGTCATTGGCGCGCCTCCACCGGGATATAGGTCAGTGGGCGGTATTCCGCGCAAGTCTTCGGAGTTTCCTTGACCCGCACTGCCGTGGTCTCCGCCCACTTTTCGATGCACCAGTCAAACAGGTGCTTGGCGAGCCGCTCCGCAGTCACGCAGTCGTCGCCCAAAACATCGTTGAGATGGCGATGATCGAGCGTGTCATCGATGTAAGTCTTCAGGGCTTTGAGCTCATTGTAGTCCCGGACAAAGCCGACCGAATTCAGTTCTGATGAGGCGAGTTCGACTTCCACAACGTAGTTGTGGCCGTGGAATCGTGCGCAAGGATGGTCGTCCGGAAGGCCGATCAGCTGATGTGAGGCGGAAAAGTGGAACTCCTTGGTGATCCTAAACATTGCAGGCCTCTTTCCAGAAATCAGGGTCTGCGTAAGTCGTCGGATCGTCCACGCCAGCCAGGTGGAAGGCTTCCCGCCGTTCCACACAGGTGCCACAGCGTCCGCAATGAATGTCGCCGCCTTTATAGCAGGACCAGGATTTGGTGTGGTCTACGCCCAGCCGTGCCCCCTCGGCTGCAATATCGGCTTTGCTGACATGTACATACGGTGTGTAGAGCTTGATCTCGCCCATGCCTTCCAGGGCGTGGCGCTGCATTTCTTCAAAGCTTTCCGTAAAGGCCGGTCGGCAGTCCGGGTATATAAAGTGATCGCCGCCATGAACAGCGGTTGCGACCGCCTCTGCACCGCGCGCAGACGCAATGCCGTAGGCGATGGTCAGCATGATCGCATTCCGGTTCGGAACCACGGTGATCTTCATGGTGTCTTCGGCATAGTGGCCGTCGGGCACATCGATGCTGTCGGTCAGCGCCGAGCCGGTCAGCTGGCGGCCGATATTCGTGATGTCGATCAGGATGTGCTCGGTTTTGAGCGTCTCGGCACAGGCTTTCGCATAGTCCAGCTCCTTATTGTGGCGCTGGCCATAGTCGAAGGAGATGAGGCCGATCAGTTCGTTTTCCTGCGCGATTTTATGCGCAAGGGTGACGGAATCCATTCCGCCGGAACAGATAACAAGTGTTTTCAACGTATTGGTCCCTTGTTTTCGCTGTGGACGTTCGTTGAAACGCCCGTCACCGGGTAGGCTGCGACCGGTGGCTTACCTTCACGGCAAGCGGCGCGCCTTATAACAGGCTTTAGCGAAAAGGGAAGTGGTGCTCATTGTCTCCCTGTACTGAATTCCCACTATTGCCCAAATTGGTCGAGGCTGCTTTACTTGGGGTTGTTGACAGCTTTCATGCACTTGTGGAGTCTATGTGATTGGGAGCAATCCGGAGCGAAGCCAGCCAAAGGGCGCTGCAACAAGGCGAGCGATTATCTTTGTGCCCGGCTTTCAGCGCGTGGAGCAGCTGGAAGGCAGAGATCTTTTGGTGGATTCGGTTTGTCACTACAGCGACGGCTTCATAACCAATGCAAAATCAAGCAAGATCGACAGTGACGGCTACAATTCCGTTGATATCGACACCGAGAGCCGGGAAACCGGCACGAAGCGAACGCTCACTATTTTTGAAGCCTATTGGTCGGACTTGATCCCGGATCGGGTTCAGGAAACGCCACTGACCAAATTCTGGCGGGCGACCAAGTTGCTTTTTTATTGGTTTACAGGCGGGCTTGCCCGCAATGTGTTTCGCTGGCCACCACGGTTCCCCTACCAGACGTCCATCGCCATGATCTGCATCGGGATTATGCTGGTTCTTTGGTATTTGTCGGTCGCCGCAATGTTGGCTGCTGCGATCGCGTCTGGAGACACAGTGGTCGCAGACTGGTTTACACAGCTCGCCAAATGGGTTGGCATTCCAGATAACTGGGCCTCCCAATTGGACGTCATCTTAAATTCTGCCTTTGTAGTGTTTTTGATCGGCCTGTTTGGTGTTGGGCGTTTGCAAGCCATCGCCGACATTTCCGATTTCGTGAAGAACTACCTCAGGGATGAACCGGGTGCGGCAAGTGGTGTTGGCTTACGAGCAAAACTCCGCAAGCGGGTCTTGGACCTTCTTGATCATGTGCACAGCGTTGATGAACCCTATGACGAAGTGTTTGTGGTTGCGCATTCCATCGGCGGGATTATCGCTTTGGATGCGCTGGCCGAATATGGTTCCCGTTTGGAGAAAATCAGTTTCCATACTTGGGGGTCGGCAATGGGGGCCTTGGCCAGCCAAGAGCCGTTGGTCGAAGCAGAGGTTCTAAAGGTCTATGACAACAAGACCCGGTTGAAGAGCTGGACGGATATTGTGTTTCGTGGAGACTTTATGGCTAGCCGCATTCCGGTTCCTGCCGGGCGAGACCCAATCTTTGCTCCAACTATCTATCCGCAAATGCCCGAAGGTGGGTTTATGCGCCAGCAGAAGCTGCATATGGATTACTTCCGCTGCGAGGAAGCAATCTTGCCTCTGCTGCAAGAAGTTAAGGTCCATGATATGGAGGCTGCAGCGGTACAGTCGGGTGAAGTATCGGGCGATAAGCCATTGACTGCCTAGGCCCAGATTGCCATGCGCAAGCCTTTGCCGTCCCGTTGATAGTCCTGTGGGAAGGGCGTCGCGTTGCCGAAGTGAATGCGTTCGGCAATCAGGCTGTTGGCAGCCGCGTCCAGCAGGTCGTCGCGGCCACAGCCCTTTGGCGGTTTTTGATCGAGAAGTTCCCGCGGTAATCCCTTGGTCAAAAGTAGATCACGGCGTTGATCCAGGCCGTCCGGGTTGGCGCGGCCTTTTACTTTTTTGGGAAGGTCTATTTCCCGTTCACCGTTGAGCCGCCAGAAGGCGAGTTCAGGATGCACCTCGTAGATCCGGTCCTCCAAAGACGGGGACATCAGGCCATCAATCTCGCGGATCTTTGGAAACAGGTAAAAGCACTGCTTTGAGACTTTGCGGGGAGGTTCTGACGATTTGAGCGAGGTCTCGCAGGCGGCCCAATAATCGACTTCATAAACGGACGCCCGGGAAGGGACGGAAAACACCGAAGACTGGCGCATGCCGAGATGCTTGCGCGCGGCTTTTTCTGCGCCGCGCCCGTCTGGTCCAAGGAGATCCGGGAGGCCAATCGGCATGTCGACTGCTATGATCTTCAGGATCGGAATATGGGACAGCAGATCCGAAAACCTGGGGAACAGCTTCAGCGTGATACCGGCCGGATCGTTGAGGTTCCGTAAGACAGCAATCCAACCCGCCTTGCAACCGTCAACACCGGCCACCCAGGTTCCTGCGCTCTCAGGCACGAGCCCTTGCTTCCATCACCCGGCGGGATGTGACAAGCGCCATGGCACGAACAACGGACTGCTGTTCTTCTGAAAACAGCAGTTCGTCCGCGCCTTTCTTGACGCTTCTGGCAACCAGCTCGAACACCGACGCAGACGCCCGCTTCAAGGCTTCCTCATCGGTGAGGCCTGCCAGGCTGTTTGCCAGGTAAAGGCCGGCCATCAAGTCGCCGGTTCCATGCGGTGGGCTTTCAATTGCCGCATGCTCCGCGGCAACGGCACCATTTGGTGTTACCAGAAGATTGGCAATGGCATTGCGCCGCAGGGCAGGGGAAGAGGTGACCAGAACCCGGTCATTGCCCAGTGCCCGCGCTGCAGCCAAGGCGTCGGGTTCGCTGGAGATCTCCATATCGGTGATCCAGCCAAGTTCGAAGGCGTTTGGCGTCACGATATCGGCCAGCGGCACCAGTTCGTCGCGAATGGCTTTGGCATTGATCTCCGGAATATAAAGACCGCCGCCTGAAGCTGAAAAGTGATCCCCCATAACAGGGTCGCAAAGATATGGAACCTCCGGGTTTACTGCCTTGATCGCCTTGACGAGTTGTGAGATGGCCGCAGCCTGGTCCGCATCACCCAGATATCCGGAAACGATGCCGCCAATCCCATCCAGTTTGGCGGATTGTGCCAGGTCGCCGGCAATTGCCGCGAAATCCGAAGACGATGAAACGATGCGTGTGCCTTTGCCGTGTCCCGGGTGCCAAGGCAGAAGGATGGTCGGCAAGAACCAGACATCATGACCGAGCCGTTGCAACGTGAAAGTCAGGCCGCGGCCACTGATACCGCCGCGCACGACCTGAGAGGTGATCACGAGGATTGACTTTTTTGCGTGTTCAGGTGCGCCCTGCGGCTGCGTCATGGGGAAAATCCGGATCAGGCGGCATCAGAGGACGACGGTGATTTTGCGCCGGTGCCGTAACGTTTTTCAATATAGTCAAGAACCATTTTCATGAATTCATCCGCGATGCCCTCACCGCGTAGCGTTGTCGCCTTTTCGCCGTCGATAAAGACAGGTGCCGACGGCGTTTCGCCGGTTCCGGGAAGCGAAATGCCAATGTCCGCGTGTTTGGATTCCCCTGGGCCATTCACAATGCAGCCCATCACGGCCACATTCAGACTTTCAACACCTGGATACTGCTCCCGCCATTTCGGCATGGAGACCTTGATATGGTCCTGGATGTCCTGTGCCAATTCCTGAAATGTCGTTGAGGTGGTCCGGCCGCAGCCTGGGCAGGCCGCCACGACCGGGACAAAGGCGCGGAATCCCATGACCTGAAGCAGCTCCTGGGCGACTTGCACTTCACGGGTCCGGTCTCCGCCCGGCTCTGGCGTCAGGGACACGCGGATCGTGTCGCCAATACCCTGCTGCAGCAAAATGCCCATGGACGCGGCCGACGATACAATTCCTTTTGTGCCCATACCAGCCTCGGTCAGGCCCAGATGAAGGGCATAGTCGCAGCGGCGCGCAAGGTCGGCATAGACGGCGATCAGGTCCTGAACCTGGCTCACTTTTGCTGACAAGAGGATCTTGTTCCGGGCCATGCCCAGATCTTCCGCACGTTCTGCGGATAACAGAGCCGATTGAATGATGGCCTCCCGCATGACCGCGTTTGCCGAGACCGGCACGTCGCTTTCCGCGTTCTCGTCCATCAGTTTTGTCAGCAGTTCCTGGTCAAGCGATCCCCAATTCACACCGATCCGAACGGGCTTGTCGTGTTTTTGCGCAATGTCGATGATCTGGGAGAACTGCGTGTCCCGCTTTGCCTTAAAGCCGACATTGCCGGGGTTGATGCGGTATTTGTCGAGAGCTGCCGCGCAGTCCGGATAATCGGCCAGAAGCTTGTGGCCAATATAGTGAAAGTCGCCCACCAACGGCACGTCGATGCCGATCCGGTCCAGCCGTTCCTTGATATGTGGAACCTGCTCTGCCGCTTCTGCCCGGTCCACAGTGATGCGCACCACCTCGGAGCCCGCACGGGCAAGTGCGGATACCTGGGCAACGGTGGCATCGGCATCCGCCGTGTCCGTATTTGTCATGGACTGAACGACAATGGGGGCGCCTCCGCCCACTTGCACATTGCCAACCATCACGCCGACGGAATTTCTGCGGGGCAAGGGCTTGGCAAAATCATCGATCATGGCGAACCAACCGTTAGGAGGACTGTCTGCGTCCTCATATGAGGGATATTCTGTCGTCTTTCCAGCATGTGAATAGGATTTTGCAGTCAAAAGGGCAATGGGGTCCAGCTCGCATTGCCAAGCATGCCGCCGCAGATTAATACCAACTTCAGTAAAAAAGAACTGATCTGATGGCGCTTCAGAGCGCAACTCCATAAACTTCAAAGGCAACCCATGCTGACACGATTGCTGACAGATTCCCTTTCACTCGTGTTCGGCCATCTGGAGACCGTCTTCAAGGTCTGCGGTGCCTGGTTCGGGCTGCAGTTCGTCCTTTCAATTCTGCTGCTCCTATCGACCGGTGGTCAGGCGTTTGACGGCGAAAACGATGTGATTTCACCGGCCACCGGGGTTCTGCTGATGGTGAACACAATTCTTGCCTTTGTCTCGGCAGCTTCAATCGCGGTCGCCTGGCACAGGTTCGGTCTTCGGGGTGATGATGTCGGGCCGATCCACTTGCGTTTTGGCCTCGTTGAATTGCTGTTCCTGCTGAAAATGGCTGTCATTGGAATTGTCAGTTCTGTTTTGCTCATCCCAATGATCTTCGTTGCCTTCATTCCCAGTGACACGCTGATGAGTGGTGTGCTGCTGGTTGCGATCCTTGCAGGTTTCTTCCTTTTGTTTTCCCTGGTCATGCGGTTCAACCTGGTGCTGCCCGCCACCGCAGTTGAACAGCCTCTTGGGTTCATGGAAGCCTTTCAGATGGGCAAGGGGCTCGGGTGGCGCATGCTGCTGGCCATTATCGCCCTGTCTTTGCCTTTGATTTTTGTCGCGCTCGGCCTTCAATATGTTTTGTCTCAGTTCTCGTTTGGTCTGCCCGCTCTGCTTATTCAACTGAAACTCATGGTGTTGAATGTCTTGTTGCAGATCATTCTCACGGTTCTTGGAATTTCGGTGATCACCTCGGCCTACCGGATGGCGCTGGAGCGCGCTGCGCGCCCCTGAGGGCGTCCGGGCGGGTAGCGTTTTTATATGACGGCCAAGTCTTGCTGCCGTCCCGATACACGCGGCGACTTGCTGACAGCCTGTCTTCAGCAGCTTTCAGGAGAGAGCCGCACAAGGCGCATAAGCGATTGAATTGCCTCGTCAGATCCAGGAATAGTTGCAGCCTGTCTGGGCAGCGGAGACCTTATCCTGATCCTTGAAGAGATTTTGACATCATGTTTATGACCCTTATCAAATCATCCCTATCGCTTGTTTTTGAAAACTTCAGCACCGTGATCCAGACCACATTGGCCTGGCTGCTCATTCAGCTTGTGGTGGCGGTTGCACTCATCTTTGGCATTGCCTTCTTCGCGACATCCGGTGCTGGCGGACCGCTCCTGATCACGGTGCTGCCGCTTCTTTCGGCCGTCATCGGATTGATAGCCATGTCCTCGATTGCCGTCACATGGCACCGGTTCGGCTTGCTTGGAGAGGGCGTGAACGGTGTAAACCTGAAATTCGGCGGCTTGGAGCTGCAATATCTCTGGCGGGCGCTTGTTCTTGGGCTGGGCTTCGGCCTTGTGGTCGCGGTGCCGGGCATCATCGGTACAGTGCTTGGCTCTCAGATTATTATGGCGGCCCTCACGCTGGCAGCAATTCTTCTGGCGTCGCCTATCCTTGCTCGGACCGGACTGGTGCTCCCAGCCGTTGCGGCCGGCGAGCCCTTGAGCTTCAAGGCGGCATATGATCTGGGCAAGGGATTGGGCTGGTGGATCATCCTGGCGTCTGTTGCCATTGCAATTCCATTTGCGATAGCCGGGGCCATTCTCCAGTTCGGCATCGGTGCAGTGACAGCAATTCTCCCGTCATTTGTTGGTCTGGTGCTGGGCGGTGCCGTGAATGTTGTGGTCCAGATGGTCGTCACGGTCCTCGCCCTATCGGTGGTCACAAACGCCTACCGCATGGCCAAATCGGGCGCAGCGGAAACAGCCGCGATGGCAGGCAACGCTGGCGCTGCAGCCTAAAATCAGTATTCTGCCCCGGATCGGGAGATGATCTGGGGCAGAGTATGTTTTTCACGGTTCTGGAACGGTCGCTGTCTCTGGCGCAACACAATATCGGGACGCTTTTCAAGACCGGCTGGGCTTTTATTCTAATCCTTGTTGCGATCAACTTCGCCATTGGCGCCAGTTTGATGCCGGAAACGGGTTTTCGCACGGTCTCCTATCTGACTGAGCCCGTCCAGACCGTTGATCAGGGCGCGCTCAGGGCACTGTCCAGTCTTTTGAACCTGGTTATCGGGTTTTCAATCGCGATTGCTTATGTGCGGCGTATCTTGATTGACGCGAATGATTTTCCGGTTGTGTTCGGAAGCCGCACGCTGAAAGTCCTGATCAATCAGATCGTTCTGGCGCTTATCGGCATTCTGTCTCTCATTCCACTTCTGATTGTCGCATTGCTTCTGGCGGCCGTTACCGGCGGTCTGGGACTGGTGCTGCTGTTCGCTGCCCCCTTTGTTGCCTTGATGGTGGTGCAGAAGTTCTCGGTTGTGCTGCCGGCCGCTGCCGTTGATGATCCGCTGACCTTCCGCGACAGCTGGCGGGCGACCCGCGGGCTAGGCTGGGCCATGTCCTTTTCTGCTCTGGTGATGAGCCTGCTGGCCGCTGTTCTCATCGGCTTATGGGCGCTCTTGCTCTATATCAGCGATGGTCTTCTGCCCGGAAACCTGATGTGGCAGCAAATCCGGTCCGCGGTTTTCCCGATGGGGACGATGCTGCTGTCGGTTTGGGTGTTTGCGAGCCTGCATGCAACGTTCTACGGCTTGATCCGAGAACGATTTGCAGCGCGGATCGGCTTGCGCGAACAAGACCTCGCCCAGGTCGAGGAAAGCCGCCAGGCTGTGAGGGACAAAGCCCGCAAGGCGCTGTCGGGGGTGCGCAATCTCAATCGGCGGTAACCCCGGTTTGATCTGCTTTCCA
The DNA here is from genome assembly GCF_009711415.1 of Roseibium denhamense. Lineage (GTDB taxonomy): Bacteria > Pseudomonadota > Alphaproteobacteria > Rhizobiales > Stappiaceae > Roseibium > Roseibium denhamense. The sequence continues at coordinate 44,283 of NZ_SMLZ01000114.1, read as the reverse complement.
AATTTATCATCAGTGTCATGTTGCAGTGCAAAGAGAACTGGTGAAAAGTCCGTCCGGATATTTTTCCCGTTTTGAGGAGGTCTTCATGCTTGCCAATAAAACCGCCGTCGTCACCGGATCAACGTCAGGGATCGGGCTTGGATGCGCCCGCGCGCTTGCCGAACATGGGGCCAACATTGTCATAAACGGCCTTGGCGATACCGACGCGATTGAGAAAGAGCGGGCGGCAATCGAAGCGGACTTCAAGGTACGCTGCGTCTATTCACCGGCCAACATGCTCAAGGGCGATGAAATCGCGAACATGATTTCCTCGGCGGAAAAAGAGTTCGGCTCGGTCGATGTTCTGATCAATAATGCCGGCATTCAACACGTTTCGCCGGTTGATGAATTCCCCATCGAAAAGTGGGACGCGATTATTGCGATCAACCTGTCCTCTGCCTTTCATTCCATCCGCGCTGCACTTCCTGGAATGAAACAGCGTGGCTGGGGCCGCATCATCAATACGGCATCCGCCCATGCCCTGGTTGCCTCGCCCTATAAGTCTGCATACGTGGCAGCGAAACACGGAATTGCCGGCCTGACAAAAACCGTCGCCCTTGAGGTTGCCGAACAGGGCATCACGGTCAACGCGATTTGTCCGGGCTATGTGTGGACGCCTCTGGTTGAAGCGCAGATCCCCGATACCATGAAAGCCCGGAACATGACCGAGGAAGAGGTCAAGAAAGACGTTCTCTTGAAGGCGCAGCCAACCAAGCAGTTTGTCACCATTGAACAAGTCGCAGGTTATGCAGCCTTCCTGTGCTCTGACACGGCAGCCTCGATCACCGGCAGCATTCTGCCGATTGATGGGGGCTGGACCGCTCACTAAAGAGCAGCACGCTTTACCGGTCGCGGGAAGCATCGCATTTGCCGCCGGATCGTTCGTTTCCGGAGTGGCAATTTCGATCTTCCCCTATCCGTAGCCCTCACTTCAGGATCAGGTGATTTCCCATGGTGCAACCGAAAAAGATCAATCTTGCCCTTCAGGGCGGCGGCGCACATGGCGCCTTCACCTGGGGTGTATTGGACTGGTTCTTGGAGGATAGCCGTTTCCAGATCGACGGAATCACAGGCACGTCCGCAGGGGCGATGAATGCGGTGGTTCTGGCCAGCGGCATGGAAGCAGGTGGTGAGGACGGTGCGCGCGCGAGCTTGGAGGCCTTCTGGCGGGAAGTCAGCGAGCAGGCAATGCTCAGCCCGATCAAACGGTCCCCCTTTGACGTTCTGCTGGGCGAATGGAGCTTGGATCATTCGCCCAGCTATTTGTTCTTTGACGTTTTGTCCCGGTTTGCATCGCCTTACGAATTCAATCCGGTCAACATCAATCCGCTGCGCGACGTGGTGGAGCGCATCGTTGACTTTGAGAAGGTTCATTGTTGTTCCGGGCTTCGGCTCTTCATTGCCGCCACAAATGTTTTTTCCGGCAAGATCCGGGTTTTCAGCGAAAAGGAAGTCACACTCGACGCTGTGATGGCCTCCGCCTGCCTGCCGCAACTCTTTCACGCTGTTGAGATTGATGGAGAGCCTTATTGGGATGGCGGCTTCATGGGAAATCCGCCGCTTTATCCATTGTTCTATGAAACCGAAACACCGGACGTCGTGCTCATCCAGATTAACCCCTTGGAGCGGCGGGAAGTTCCGAAGACCGCACGTGAAATCGTCAATCGCCAAAATGAGATCACCTTCAATTCAACCTTGCTACGGGAGCTCAGGGCGATTGATTTTGTGACCCGTCTGATTGAGGAGGGGAAGTTGTCGCGTGAAGAATACACTCGAGTTTTCATGCACCGGATTTCTGCCGATGAACTGAAACCCCTGCAGGCATCGTCAAAGATGAACGCCGAGTGGGCTTTTTTGACAGAACTGAGAGACTTGGGCCGCCAAACGGCACGCGACTGGCTGGACATTCATTTCGATGACATCGGGACGCGGTCCTCGGTCGACTTGCGGTCCGAGTTCAGCTGAAAACCAGCGTCAGTTTTGTTTACCAATCGCTAACCCTGTTTGCAGCCGGCCTTGCAGAATGCAACGCACATCGGATGTGTAAACCTTTCATAAAAACAAGATGTTGTGTGCGGTTGTGATCAATGGCGGACATCTGCCATGAACGGCGATGAAAACCAATTGGCAAGGGTTTTGCTGTTGTGTGGGCAAGCTGATTGTCTGGTAGTGCGTCGTCAGCTCTTGAGTGGATGGAAGAAGCGGGCAATTGCGACCCCGCCCGTTTCTTTCCTCCGTCCCCTGCGCCAATGAGTATTCACGTCGACCGGGTGTGCGGTCTGAATGGTGCGCTGATCAGTATTTCTCAAACATTTTGATGTCTGTTGCGAGGTGCGCCCTTAAACTGGCGCAGTCAGTGCCTACCTCTTCAGGTAAAGGACGGCAAAGGAAGCAACATGAACATGGTTTGCAAAGGCATATTGGCCGGTGCCTCAGGATTGGCGGCTCTGTTCCTGACACAAATGCCAGTCTGGGCCGGAAGTGATGCCGAACGCATCGCCGAAATGCAGAAGACGGGTGGATGTCCGCGATGTGATCTCCGCCTCGCCGAGCTGCGCTTCATGAATTTCGAAGGCGGCGATTTTTCAAGGGCAAACCTGCGCGAAGCCGACATGAAGGAGGCGGTTTTGCCTCAAACCAACTTCATGCGTGCAGATTTTCGCCGGACGGAAGCCGAACGCGCAGACTTTCGTGGCAGCGACTTTTCCGATGCATCCATGCGGTCGGTCGATCTTGAAAAAGCCAGTTTGCGCGACGCCACACTTGCGGGAGCGGATCTGCGGGATGCGGATCTTAACGCAAGCATTATCGCGGGTGCGGTTTTCGACGGCGCCGACCTGCGGCATGCGATGCTGGTGCGGGCCGTCGGGCCAGGATCTAGCTTCGCCGGTGCCAAGCTGGACGGCGCTAATCTTGAGCGCATCGACCTTCAAAACGCATCTTTCAAGAATGCCCGTTTGCGGGATGCAAAGCTTGACCGGGCCCGTGCGGTGAACGCGGATTTCTCAGGTGCCGATTTGTCCGGGGTGCGCTTCGTGAGTGCCGATCTCAGCGGCGCCAACCTGACAAATACCGATTTTGAAGGGGCCCTGTTGAGAAACACCCGGCTGGTAGGCGCTGATCTGACCGGCGCGGCCAATCTGGACCAGGATCGTATTCTGAACGCCTGCGGTGACGACACGACGAAGCTTCCGCGGGGCATCACGCTTATGACCTGTTCGGAATAGGTTTCAAGGCAAAAAAAACGGGGCCAGACGGCCCTGATCTGCCCCGCTTTCTCTAAGTGTTATGCCATTGGACCAGCATTTAACCGGGCGAACTTGGCTGCCTGAAATCCGCGCTTTCAACGCACGGGCCAGAATGTCTTGACCCCGTTTAGCTGCGACACGTCTTAGAAAACGTCGAAAGCAAACCGATAGCTCAGTCCAACGCCAATGCTGAACTGGTCCTCACTGCCGACCTTCGCAATCGGGCTGTCCGCAGCATCTCCGATCAGCCGGTCATAGCCGCCCTGAATGTGAAGGCGGACATCATCGTTCCAGTCATAGCTTGCGCGTGCGGACAAGCCGACGCTTTTGAAACCAGCGCTTGGATCGAAACGGCTCAACCGTCCACCGCTATTGGCCGCCTCTGATGCCGTTACACCAAAATAGGTGTCCATGTATTCGCCCGAGGCAAAGTCCGCGCGCGGACCGAAGCTGACTTCCCATTTTTCAGCCGGATAGATAATCCCATCGAGCCCAAGCTGGCCCACCTGACCGGTGTGGCCATTGATGCCCTGCCGCAACTCGGCAAAGGCACGGAAGTGGTCGGTCCGGAAGCCGCCGCCAAGACCAAGCTCCAGCGCCCAGTCTACCGTGCGTGTGCCCGTCAAATCCGTGCTGTCGCTCGCCTTGCGTTCCCCGATGAAATTGAAAGCCGGGTAGAAAAAGATTCCACTGCGCCGGCGGCCGTCTACCACTTGGCCCAGCCCCGGGAGGTAGAACCGGCCGACCGAGATGATCGGAAAAGGATAGACCAGATAAGAGTCCGACGCCTCGTAACGCGGCTTGGCGATCGCGCCGACGCCCAAGTCGATGACGAATTGTTTCTGTGCGTCCTGAGCCGACAATTCGCCGGATTGCGCCATTGCCGAGCCGCTGCTCAATCCGGCGGCGAGTGCCAATGCGAGGCGCGAAATAAACTTGTACATGAAGGTCTCACCAAAGACTCTGATTTTCGGAAGCGAACATAGCACGAAGGCAGGTAACGCAAAGGCAAAGAAAACGCAGTTTTGCTGGAGTGTTGCATTTGGGCACCGCCGCAACGGCAGCGGGCGGCCTTCATAACCCGAAAGTGATCGCAGCCCTTGGACGGGTTGCAGCGGGCCTCTTAGGGAGCTACATCACTCATATCTCTTGAACGGCAACGGACCCGGAAATGACAGCCCTTCTCACAGTGATACTTATCGCGCTTCAGCTATATATGTATGTGATTATTGCCAGCGCGATCTTCTCTTGGCTCTATGCTTTCAACATCGTCAACCCGAGCAATCAAATCATATCGACAATTGGCCAGGTCTTGTACAACTTGACCGAACCAGCGTTACGGCCCATACGGCGCTTCATGCCAGACCTCGGCGGTGTTGATATTTCGCCGGTGATCCTTCTGCTCGGGATCATTTTCCTGCGGCTTATTATTTTGAACAACCTGATGCCGCTCTTCCGTGGGTTTTGACCTCATATACAAAAAACCCGGGCTATCGTCCGGGTTTTTTGTGATCTGTATGCCGCTTGAGCGTGTGCGGAAGCATCAATCTTCCAGCTTGCGCGCTTCGTCCGGCAACATGATCGGGATCCCGTTTCGGATCGGATAGGCCAGCTTGGCGGTCCTGGAGATAAGTTCCTGAGCCCCGGCATCATATTCGAGCGTTGTCTTGGTCAACGGGCAAACAAGCAATTCGAGAAGTTTGCGGTCCACCTGTCGTTCGGTCTGGTCGCTCATTCACATAATCCGGTTCATGTCGTCATCACTGAAGGGTGGTACCACCATCACTCTGTGATTTGGCAATATCCATTTCTGTAATTGCTATCAGGGTTTCTGCGCGGGTTTTCAAGTCCCGTGCTTCCAGGAGGGCCTGTTTTTCCTGCGGTCCGTAGGGGCACATCATGCAAAGGGCATTTACGAGCACTTCGGTATCGGCCTCCGATACGCTTTTCCAGTCCGCTTCAAGATTGTTTGCGTCCAGATAACTCCGAAGGGTCTTTAAAAGACCACTTCGATCGACGTCCTCTTCGCCCATGCCGCATTTGAGATCGGCTGCGAAGGGGGCAAAGTCGCACTCAATCTGCCGGAAGGCGGTGATGGCCTCCAGTTCCCTTGAAATCGTGAACCGGGATACGCCCTGCAGAGTGATGAGATAGCGGCCATCTCCGGTTTCCTGAAAGCTTGTCAACCGGCCGACACAGCCGACCTCAGATAAAGGCGCAGGTGATGTGCCGCCACTAGCGTGATCGTCCTTCGGCTGAACCATTCCGATCAACCGGTTGCCGGAAAGGGCCGCGTCAATCATGGCGATGTAACGCGGCTCGAAAATATTTAACGGCAGCTGTGTCCGGGGCAGCAAAAGAGCGCCGGGAAGCGGAAACACGGGCACCACCGGTGGCAGGTCTGCAATGGTTTCATAAATAGCATTTCCCGCCTGCATAACTCCGCCTTCTTCTTGTTTTCACTACGCTATGATCTGCCAGCACTGTGCTTTACCCGTATGTGTGGCAAATCTCGCCAGCGTCAAGAAAACAAGACAGCGGAAAGTTTGCGCCGGCCGTAAGCGCTGGCCGGATCCTTGAAGCCCCAAGCCTCGAAAAACTGCAGCAGTTGCTTGCGGGCGCCGTCCTCGTTCCAGTCGCGGTCCCGACGGACTATTTCAATCAGCTGGTCGACAGCACCGTTCTTGTCGCCTTTGCCGTTCAAGCCAAGGGCGAGATCGAACCGTGCCTGGAGGTCCATCGGGTCCTTGGCGATGCGGTCCTGAAATTCTGCAAGATCGCCGAGGGATGCGGCCTGCTCGGCAAGTTCCAGTGCAGCCTTTGCCGCCAGATAGGCCTCATCGGACCGCTTGTCCTCCGGCACCATATCCAGGGCCTGAGCCGCCCGTTCCAGATCGTCGGCGCCGATATAGCATTGGGCAAGACCCGACAGGGCCTTCGGGTTGTCCGGCTCCATCTGCATAACGGCGCCGAATAGCTGCGCTGCCTGTCCGTATTCCTTGGCAACAAGCAGTTCTTCGGCCTGTTCAAGGAAAGTGTCTGTCTGGTTGACCGGGGCCGGGCCGCCGACCTTCTCGATGAATGCCTTGATCTGGCTTTCCGGTTGCGCGCCCATGAAACCGTCGACCGGTTGACCGTCTTTGAAGGCGATAACTGCCGGGATCGATTGTATGCCCATCTGCCCCGGAATTTCCGGGTTGTCATCGATGTTCATCTTAGCAAGCTTCACGGTGCCGCCAGCTGCCTTCACCGCCGCTTCTAGGATCGGCGTGAGTTGTTTGCAAGGGCCACACCATGGGGCCCAGAAATCAACGAGAACGGTCTGGTGCCGCGAGGCTTCCAGGACGTCCGCCATGAAGGATTGCGTGGTGACATCGAATATGAGGCCTGCATCTGGCCCGCCAGATCCGTCGTCGCCGCCACCAAAGCCGCCGCCCTGGCCACCATAACCACCGCCCATGTCTGCGCCGAAACCGCCACCAATCTGACCGCCCATGGTATAGTTGCCGTTGCTCATTTTGACTGTCCCGTGATGTTTGAAAGGGCTCCCGCGATCGCATCGATCATTCTCGGAACCATCTAAATCCAATCTATGCCGCCCATAACATGGCGCCAGCCGTCATGCATTACAAATACAACCCCACGACTTATGGGGCGGCTGCGATCGCCTGTCCGCTGACAGCGAGCACCTGCGGTTCGTGTCCGCAAGCCTTGGCAAAGGCCAAGAGGTCCTCTGACGATATTGCCGTCGTGGCATCGTTCTTCAACGGATGATAGTTCAAAGTGGCATGTTCCATCATGGCGGCATCGAAGACCGGTGTTACACGATGGGTATCCCGGTCATTAATGAGCGAGAACGGTGTAACCGATCCAGGTTCTACGCCGAGAACCTCCATGAGAAGCTCAGCATTTCCGAACGACACGCGGCCCTGTGCGCCGATAATCTGATGCACTTTTTTCAGATCAATTTCGGCATCATGCAGCGCCACAATCAGAAAAAGCCGCCCTTTCTTGTCTTTTACAAACAGGTTCTTTGTATGGCCGCCCGGTATGCGGTCGTGCAGATCACCCGATTCTGCGACGGTGAAAACCGGGTCATGATCAACAGTGGTCACTACGATACCGAGTTCGCTCAAATAGCGCATGAGGTCGTCACGGGTTGCTGGCATGCATTTTTCCAAAAAGTTTGTTTATCTTGATTGATGTCTAGCCCGGTTTCAGGCGTGCGCTCAAGCTGAAACCTGTTCCAAAAACCTTTTTAAACTGCCGTTCTAAGGTCCAATGTGGTGGTGGAATCCACTGCAAAGACAGCTAAAAAAAATTCTGAAAATTCCTTGTTGCAATCCGCTCTGGCTTAGTCCATATACTGCGCCACCGACGACGAGGCACATCGCCGAAACGCCGGGCACTATGCGGGTGTAGCTCAGGGGTAGAGCACAACCTTGCCAAGGTTGGGGTCGTGGGTTCGAATCCCATCGCCCGCTCCAATTCGGCCGAATGGCTCCAAAACCAGTGATCTGAAAAGATCACTGGTTTTTTGGTTTTGGGGAAAAGGCGCCAAATCCGGCACTCTTTTGCAGCGGTAGATCAAGGCTGCGGAGGATGGTCACCTGTTACAATTCTCATACGCGGAATTGTCGAGGTAACTTAGTCTAAAAATTGAAAAAAAGCCGATCAGCAACCTGAAGAAAGTTGCAGGACCTTGTTTGTATCTTCGAAGCTGCAATGTCAGGAGGGGCGCCGAGTGGGCGGCTTAAACGGCATCGCAAATGCCTCAAGTACCAAACTTGACTGCAGCGGGACGGTGTCCCGCTGCAGTTTTTTAGAGACCTCTCAGCCACTTGTTGGCGATGCGAGCCTCAAAAAAGCGCCGTTTTGTTCGTGCGAACGCTCTGCCAAATCGAGAGCGGCTTGAAGACTTGCGCCGTCTTCAAAGCCCGGCGCTTCTGGGCCTTCTCCGCGGATGGCTGCTGCAAACCGCTGGTAAACTGTCGGGACCTCAGGCGTTTCCACGTCTTCCCAATGGGCGCTTGTCAGGTTTGGCCCACGGCAAATTCTCAGGCCGCTGGTGCGATTTTCAAAGAGCACCTCAAGGCCTCCCTCGTCGCCATAAAGGCGCAATCGAAGGTCATTCAAGTGGCCAGAGGCAAAGCGGGTTGCTGAAATTGTCCCGATCGCGCTATTTTCAAGTTCGGCTTGCAGCGTAAAACTGTCATTCGCATCAAGCTTATAGTCGCCAATGCGTCCGCCGTCCGACTTGTCGAATGTCTTCAGCCGGCAGGACAGGTCCTTCACGCCGCTACCGGCAGCAAAGACCGTAAAGTCCAGAATGTGGATGCCCACGTCGCCAAGAACGCCGTTGGAACCATGCGCTGTCGACAAGCGCCATAGCCATTGACTTTCAGTCCGCCAATCGCCCCAGGCCGGCTGCGTCAGCCAGCTTTGCAAATAAGAGGCCTCAAAATGCCGCAAAGCACCTATCGCACCGCCACGGACTAGCTCCGCAGCCTTTTGCAAGGCGGGCACGTCCCTGTAGCTCAAGTTGACCATTCCGATCAGGTTCCGGGCCCTTGCAGTATTTGCCATGTCCCATGCATGTGACGCGTTGGTTGCAAGCGGTTTTTCGCACAGGACATGTTTTCCCGCTTCCAGCAGCTTCATGGTTGTCGGGTGGTGGGCAGCATCCGGTGTGACGTTTGTGGCCGCGTCAAAAGCGTTCCAATCCAGTGCCGCATCCAGCGTTTCAAAAGTCTGGGGTATGGAAAACTCGCGTGCAAATGCGCTCAAAACGTCGGCACGTTGGTCAACGGCGGCAACCAGATCGACGTCCTCAATCCTGCGGAAGGCATCCGCATGGCTGCGGGCCATATTTCCGGTGCCAAGGATGAGAAGCCGGACCGGCTTTTTGTCTGCGCTCATAAGGGTCTGCCTATGACAGGGGGAGCCACGGGGGCAATGCGCCAAAACCCATGATTTAGTGGTTTTTGCGCGTTGGGATTACCGGAAGCCGTCTTCGCCTTCTGCATGGAGTTTCGGTCCACGCTCCTCGATTTTTTCAGGTGCTTGCTCCACAGGAACGTTCGGGGCCGCATTCGGGTCAGCTATGCGGGCGAGCGGATTGAAGGCCCATTTGACACCGTTTTTCAGGACAGTCTGGACATTGGGATTGTAGTAGGTCGGATAGGTTTCATGGCCGGGCCGGAAGTAGAATATGTTGCCTGCACCGCGCTTGTAGGTCAGGCCGGACCTGAAGACCTCGCCGCCCTGAAACCAGCTGATGAAGACCGTTTCGAGGGGTTCGGGAACGCCGAACGGCTCGCCGTACATTTCTTCCATCTCAAGTTCAAAACTGTCGCCGAGCCCTTTGGTAATCGGATGATTGCGGCTGGTTACCCACAGGCGCTCGCGTTCGCCTGCCTCACGCCAGCTCAAATTGCACGGCGCGCCCATAAGGCGTTTAAACGGTTTGGCAAAATGTGCCGAATGCAAGAACACCATGCCCATCCCGGACCAGACAGCATCACACACGCGCTCGACAACTTCATCGCTCACGTCGCCGTGGGCAGCGTGCCCCCACCAAAGCAGAACATCCGTCTCTGCAAGGCGGTCCTCCGAAAGGCCGTGCTCCGGTTGTTGCAAAGTGGCGGTTGACGCCGAGATGTCCGGGTCGGTGTTCAAGGCATCCGCAATGCACTGATGCATGCCTTTGGGATACAGCTCTGCAACGATCCTGTTGTTTTGTTCGTGAACGTTTTCACCCCAGACTAAGGCCCTGAGCGTCATGCTGGCTCCTCTGGCAGGCGCTGAACCGGTGCCGGTTCAGCTTTTATTCAAAGCGCTTTGAAAAGCGGTATCACCGGGTTTTCAGGGTGTCAATCTACCGATCACGGCGGGTCAGTAACCAGCTGTCAGCGCGCCGTCGCGTCTGGGGTCAGAAGATCCCGCCAGTTTTCCGTCGATTTTCATAATGGATTGGGGGAGCCCATGGCTTTTTTCGTTTCGACCTTGTGACCGCGCGCCTCCAGAAGCTTGATTGTATCCGGCGAAATGCCCTCTTCGATGCGGATTTCATCCGGGTACCATTGATGATGCGTGCGGGGGGCGGCCGTTGCCTCGGCGATGTTCATTTGATGGTCAATGACATTCAAAATGATTTGCAGCGTGGTTGTGATGATCCGGCTGCCGCCGGGCGAACCCGTCACCAGATAAAGGTCACCATCCTTGAAGACCAATGTCGGACTCATGGAAGAGAGCGGGCGTTTGCCCGGCTCAACGGCATTGGCTTCCCCTCCGATCAGGCCATAAGCATTCGGAGCGCCCGGCTTTGCCGAAAAATCATCCAGCTCATTGTTGAGCAGGACGCCCGTGCCGTCCGCCGTCAGTCCCACGCCGTAGGAGAAATTCAGCGTGTAGGTGTTGGAGACGGCATTCCCGTCCTTATCGACAACAGAAAAGTGCGTGGTTTCATTGCTTTCGAAAGGCAACGGATTCTCGGGGCCGATTTGCGAGGAAGGCGTTGCTGTGTCCAGGGCGATTGTTTCAACAAGCGATGCTGCATAGTCCGGATGGGTCAGCCCTGTGACCGGTATTGGTGCAAAGTCGGGGTCGCCGAGGTGTTTCGACCGGTCGGCGTAAGCCCGGCGTTGCGCTTCCGACATGATGTGGATCGTGTCAGCGGAGTTCAGCCCGAACTCAGCAAGCGGGTATTTTTCCAGCATGTTCAGGATCTGAACAATATGGACACCCCCGGATGAGGGCGGCGGCATGGAAGCGATCTCGTAACCGCGATAGGTGCCCGTAACAGGGTCGCGCCAGACCGGCTTGTAGGTGTTCAGGTCCTCAACGGTCATCCCGCCCCCGGCTGCTTGCACCTTCGAAGCAATTTTTTCGGCAACATCGCCAGTGTAGAATCCAGCTGGTCCATCTTCGGCAATTTTTCTGAGTGTTTGGGCGAGGTCTTCCTGTACCAGGAGATCACCGGGGGAATAGGGTATCAGCCCCGGCTTGTAAAAGATGCTCGCAGTGGCGGGGTCATTGCCGAGACGCGTTATTCTGGAGGCCAGCGATGCCGAAAGATCCGGTGTCACTTCAATCCCGTTCTCAGCAAGCGCAATGGCCGGTGCGACCAGCTCCGCCCAAGTCAGCACGCCACTGCCGTGCTTTTCATAGGCTGCGGCAAAGCCTGCAACTGTTCCGGGGACACCGATTGCCAAGCCTGAAAATCGGGACTTGGTGTTATCGGGCTCACCATCCTCGCCGAGAAACATATCCTTAAACGCCGCGGCTGGGGCTTTTTCCCGGTAGTCCAAAGCTTCGGTAGCTCCCTCCTCCGCCATGTGGATGACCATAAAGCCGCCGCCGCCCAGATTTCCGGCTCTTGGCAATGTCACGGCAAGAGCAAAGCCGGTCGCAATGGCTGCATCGACGGCGTTCCCGCCGGCTTGAAGGGTGGCGACGCCGATCTTCGTTGCAATGGCCTCTTGGCTTGCCACCATACCGTTTTCGGCTTGCACCGGATGGAAGCGGTCCAGACTGGAGTAAATTGGCGCCTGTTGCGCCATCGGGCTCACGACGGCCACCGCGGCCAAGGCAAGCCCACTGCAAGCTGCAATCATTATTTTGTTGTAGGGTTTCATTGGCGTTGCTCTCCAAGCGGCGGTGACGTGTGTTTGCAAAGTCTGCATGATTAGTAGCTGCGCGACAAGGCTGACACTCATAGGTAGTATTCGGGTTTTGCGGGCTTTGATACATGACAAGGCACAGGGCGCCGGAGCACGCAATGCTGGGTTTGAAAGACCCGGTCAAAGATCCGCCAGAGGATTGAGGAGATCTAGATGATGCAGCGCTGTTCACGTGGTGGAACCAAAACGGTTTGCCCGCTTAAACTCATGACATTCTCGGTTGCGGCGATTGCCGCCGGAATGGTCGCTCTAAGCCCTGCTCAGGCTGCGGATCCGGATGCCGGGAAGGCATTGGCCGTTCAGTGGTGCTCATCTTGTCACCTCGTATCGGACGATCAGCCCACAGCCGCCAGCGCGTCAACACCCAGTTTTTATGATATCGGCTCAGATCCTGATTGGACCGTAGAGAGCATCGCGACCTTCCTGGCCGATCCGCACCCCAAGATGCCGGATATGTCGTTGACGACCATTGAGACAACGAACCTCGCCAGTTACATCAAGTCGCTGGCCCGCTAATACCAAAGACAATTGATTATGTGAGATCAAAGTCCGCGCACATCGCCGCATGAAAGGACCCGGCGAAATCCGGGCCGCCATCATGCAGAACTTCATCCGCCAGATTGGCGTTGAACACACGCACGCCCTGGACCTTGTCCGTCAGGGAAGGGCTTGTCAGGATGTGATCAAGCGCCTGACCTTTTCCCCGGTGCAGAACCGTCTGGCGCTGTTCTGGAGCAAGAGCGGCGTCCAGCTGGTAAAGCCGCCTGTGCGCGAGCGCAGGCGAGCCCGTGTCATCTGGGTCCGCACGCAGCAATCTTAAAGTGCTGGTGTCCCCAGTTGCATTGAAGTCTCCGGCAAGCACGATTTGGGCGTCGCTGTCCTCATCAAACAGCCTTTCCACCGCAAGCCGAAGCTCCAGCGCCTGCGTTGTCCTTTGAAATACGGAGAGCTGATACCCTTCCGCCCAGGCGGAGATAGATCTCCAGGTTCTATCTGCGTTTTTACCGCCCGGTATCATGGCTGCGATGGGGGCGCGCAGATGAACGGCAAAGACGTGCAGCGGCTTCGGCAAACCGAGATCAATGACCGTTTTCAAAACCGGCCGTTCGAATGTAACCGGTGCTGCTGCTTTAGCCATTGGGATCGCTGTTGTTGGTTGCCATAGCGCCGGGTGTGCGTGGGTTTGATAGTGGCTTTCGGCGGACAGGATCGGGTATTTCGACAAGACGACGAGATTATGCCGGTCCCCTGGCCCCTTGCCGGACGGCCGGAGCGATGAGGCAAAATGGTAAGTGGCGTAAGGCGTGTCTTCCAACAGATGCCTGAGGGCGTTGAACGACCGGATCTTTACGCCTTTCGGCTTTTGCGCATTCACCTCCTGGAGGCAAAGAATGTCCGCGTCTAATTCCAGGAGCTGTGGTCTCAGGGCTGAAATTCGAGGCGCTAGACCATCTGGGTCGAGCCGGTCGTCACCAAAGGATTCAATGTTGAATGTTGCCAGTCTCATCTATGCCGGGCACCAAGGAGGATCGTCGGCTGACAATAGCTTCGCGGACTGTCCAGTGATAGAGAAATCAACCCGGCTTCTGCCCACTTGAATGAAAGCTTCAAAATGAACGCGCTTTGCCCTTGCGGCTCAAGTCTAGAGTTTAGGGAGTGTTGCGGCCCGTTTTTAAACGATGCGCAGCTTCCGCAAACGGCGGAGGCGCTCATGCGCTCGCGTTACACCGCCTACACACGCGAAAACATCGCATATTTGAAGCAGACGCTTTGGCCCAAGTTCCAGCCAGGGTTTGATTTCGCAGGAACAGCCAAGTGGGCTGCAGACAACCATTGGACATCGCTATCCGTTCTCTCCACTGAACAAGGAGAGCCGGAGGACCGCGACGGGGTTGTCGAGTTCGAGGCAAAGTATCTGTCGGCAGGCAAGCTTTGTGTTCATCATGAAAGAAGCCGCTTCCGCAAAAAATCAGGCCGTTGGTATTATGTCGAGGCTGTTTAGGGGCCGCCAGCATTGACAACCCTGCCGCTCCGTTTTGGGGTGTTCCGCCCAGAAAACTGGCGCAAGACCGGGATTGTATATCCGAATGCGTGGGCCTATCTATCAATCGGTAGAAGGGAGGCGGCATGCGGAATGCAGCGGTAACCGAAGATAAAATCCTGGACCTAGCGGAAAGCCTGATCCGTAAGAACGGATATAACGGCGTCAGCTTTCGCGAGATTGCATCCGGGGTCGGGGTGAAGAGCTCAAGCGTTCACTACTATTTTCCGGCGAAGAAAGATCTCGGTGTGAAGGTCGCCCGCCGGTATGCGGACAGGTTTTTGGAAAAGCTCGGCGATCCTTCAGACGCCCCGGACAAAGCGGACGATGTTTTGAAGCTGGTGCATCGGCTTTTTGTCGAGGCGATGGGGGAGGATGGCCGCATGTGTCTGTGCGGTGTTCTGGCCGCAGAATCAGCCGGGCTGCCAGAACGTGTTGCTGCCGAGGCGCGGGTCTTTTTTGATCGGACCCTGTGTTGGCTCGTGGATGCCTTGCGCGGAACCATCTGGGGGGCGGTTAAGTCAGAACGTGAGCTCAACGCCCAGGCTCTTGCGGCCATGTCCCAGCTCGAGGGAGGGCTTTTGATGGCGCGTGTTTACCAGAAACCCGCACTTTTGAAGCAGATGAAACTGCAGCTCATCAGTTAAGATCTGCAAGGCGGTAAATCTGACCCGATTTACCGTCCAAAGCTGATCGATGATCGCTATTTAGTGGAAGTTCCGGCCTCCCGGCAGCGCTCTCAAAGATTGCTTCTCAAGTGCCGCTGCCTTGTGCGGCTTATGCCTGGCAAGGTCCTCATGTAACTCCGGAACGTCTTGAATGAGCTGGACAAGACGGCTTGCCGGTTTGATTTTTTCCGTCAATTCAATGACCGGGCGCCTGACCTCATCGGCCCGTGCCAGACCGGCATCATTCAAGGACTTGTCCGAGATACTGCTCAAGAGCCCTGTGACGTCCTCGACATGCTCGGCCACCACGTGAATGACGTGGTCTTCACTTTGAAGCCGTCCGGTCACTTTCAAAAAGCGGCTGCCCAGAATGAGCGGGCGGTATTTTTCAAACGCCGTTGGCCAGACAATAATATTGGCGATGCCGCCTTCATCTTCGAGGGTGAGGAAAATAACCCCCTTGGCTGACCCCGGGCGCTGGCGCACCAATACTAGACCCGCAACGGACACGCGGCGCCCGGACCGGACCTGGTCCAGATGCTGGCACGGGAGGATCCCTTGCCGGTGAAGGGCGGGCCGGGCAAAGGCAACCGGATGGGCCTTCAACGACAGGCTCAAGGCCTGATAGTCGGCCATGACATGGGCGCCAGGCAGCATGGGGGGCAGGTCTGCGTCCGGTTCCGGGCGTAAATCTTCCAGGAACGTTTTATCAAAAAGCGGAAGCCGGTCCCGCGCGCTGCCGTCATCCAGTGCTTGTGCCGCCCAAACAGCCGCGCGCCGGTCGAGGCCAAGAGACCGGAAGGCATCCGCCTCGGCAAGTTTCAAGATGACCCCACGCCCCAGACCGGTTCGCAGCCAAAGATCGCGGACACTGTCATAGCCATCGCCGCGCACGGCAATCAGGCGTTCCATATCATCTTCGCGCAGGCCCTTGATGAGACGGAAACCAAGCCGGACGGCATGAGTGGTTCTGATGATGGGCTTCATGTCCCTGTGACGGGGATGAAGATGGTTGGCGGCCCGCCAGCCCGGCTCAAGTGTCGAATCCCAACTGGACAGATTGACGTCGGCCTCCCGGATATCCACGCCATGCTCGCGCGCATCGCGGACCAGCTGGGCAGGCGCATAAAACCCCATGGGCTGGGCATTAAGAAGCGCGGCGCAAAAGACATCCGGATAGTAAGCCTTAATCCAGGACGAGGCATAAACAAGCAGGGCGAAGCTGGCCGCATGGCTTTCGGGGAAGCCATATTCGCCAAAGCCTTCAATCTGACTGAAACAGCGTTCGGCAAAGCCGCGGTCATAGCCGTTCTTGGCCATGCCCTCGATCATTTTGGTTTGAAACGTTCCGATCGTGCCCACCCGGCGGAAGGTTGCCATCGCCCGGCGCAGCCGGTCCGCTTCGCCCGGCGTGAAGTTGGCCGCCACGATGGCGATTTTCATGGCTTGTTCCTGGAACAGCGGCACGCCGAGTGTCTTGCCGAGCACGTCTTCAAGCTCGCGGCTCGGGTAGGAGACCTGTTCCTTGCCCTGGCGGCGGCGCAGGTAGGGATGCACCATGTCCCCCTGGATCGGGCCGGGCCGCACAATCGCCACCTCAATCACGAGATCGTAAAAAGCTTGCGGGCGCAAGCGCGGCAGCATGGTCATCTGAGCCCGGCTTTCGACCTGAAAAACACCAACGGAATCGGCCCGGCAGAGCATGTCATAGACGGGTTTTTCCTCGGCCGGGATGGTCGAGATCGTGAGGTCCTCGCCATAGCTGTCCGACAGCATGGTGAGTGCCTTGCGAATGGCGGACAGCATGCCGAGCGCGAGAATGTCGATTTTCAAGATGCCAAGCGCGTCGAGGTCATCCTTGTCCCATTCCACCACGGTACGCTCTTCCATCGCCGCGTTCTGGATCGGGATGACTTCGTCCAGGCGCCCGCGTGTGATCACGAACCCGCCAACATGCTGGGAAAGATGGCGGGGAAAGCCGATCAAGATGCGGGCAAGCTCCAGCATCTGGGCCAAGAGCGGATCGGTGGGATCGAGACCCGCCTCCCGGACCTGCGCCTCCTCCGTGCCTGCGGACGCCCGGCCCCAAACTGTTCCGGCAAGCGATGAGATGGCGTCTTCGGACAGGCCGAACACCTTGCCGACCTCCCTAAGGGCGGAGCGGGAGCGGTATGTAATCACGGTGGCAGCCAGGCCAGCGCGTTCGCGGCCGTATTTGGCGTAAATATACTGAATAACCTCTTCGCGGCGTTCGTGTTCGAAATCAACGTCAATGTCAGGCGGTTCGCGGCGCTCGGGTGAGATGAAGCGTTCAAACAGCAGATCTGCGCGCACCGGATCGACTTCCGTGATGCCAAGGCAAAAGCACACGGTGGAATTGGCTGCCGAGCCGCGCCCCTGGCACAGGATGCCGCGTTCACGGGCAAACCGGACAATGTCATAAACGGTCAGGAAATACGGGGCGTAATCAAGGTCGGCGACCAGCTTTAATTCATGCGCCATGGTCTTGTGAACCTTGTCCGGGATCCCTTGCGGGTAACGTTTGCGGGCGCCTTCATGCGCCAGCCGCTCCAGCTCGGCTTGGGGCGTTGCGCTGGTGCCGGCCGGTTCTTCCGGGTACTCGTAACGCAAGTCATCGAGTGAAAACTCGACTTCCTCCAAAATGGCCAGGCTTTCGCGCAAAGGGGCCGGATCATCTGAAAACAGGTGCAGCATGTCAGCGGCCGGCTTCAGATGACGCTCGGCATTTTGCTGAAGCCGATGACCCGCCGTCTGAAGTTTTTCGTGAAGCCGGATGCAGGTCAGGACATCCTGCAAGGGGCGCCTTTCGGGCGCATGATAGAGAGCATCGTTGGTGGCAAGAAGGCGCAGGCCGGTTGCGTCCGCCAGGTCTTGTGCCAATTGCAGACGGCGGCGGTCGTGGCTGAGACGGTGCAAGGAGACCGCAAGCCTCAGCCTTTGGCCGAACCGGTCTTTCAAGTTGGTCAGGACAGGTATCAAGGACGCGGGGTCCGGCAGCCCGGCGGGCAGGACAAGTGCCATCGGCGATTGGGTGTCCAGCATGGAAAGATCATCGAAAGTCAGATGGCATTCGCCCTTGTTTGCCCGGCGGTTGCCGATGGTCAGCATGCGGGTGAGCTTGCCATAGGCGGCACGGTTCCGTGGCCAGGCAAGAAGATCGGGCGTGCCATCCAGAAAGGCCAGACGGCAGCCGGGCACAAAGGCAAGACCGGTTTCCTTGGCAGCCATATGGGCGCGGACAACCCCGGCCATGGAGTTCCGGTCGCAGACTGCAATTGCCTTCAAATCAAGGGCAACGGCGGCAAGGGCGAGTTCTTCGGGATGTGAGGCACCTTGCAGAAACGAAAAATTCGTTGCCGCACACAATTCGGCAAAGCCGGGCGCCTCTCCGCCCGAGGTCATGCGAACAGTCCCTGCACGTACCAGCGGGGCTGCGCGGTTTCCCGGCCATAAAGACCTTCGCGGTAAAGCCAGAAACGGCGGCCCTCCGTGTCCTCGATGCGGAAATAATCCCGGGTCACAACTTCCTTGGTTTCCAAAGGCTGCCCAACCGCGCCGATCCACCAGGGTGGGGCAATCCTTTCAGGGCCTTCGGAACGGGCGACCTGATAAAGGCTGCGCCGCCAGCGGAAACGCAAGGGCGGGCCCTCCGGTACCATGGCAAGGGCTTCGACCAGTTCTGCCGGATCGATCAGGCGCAAGGGGCGCGCCAGAAAGCCGGAGTGGCTGCTGACCGTCTCTGACGTGCCGGTTCCGGAAAATCCGCTCAAACTGTTGTGCGGATTGCCTGCGGGCGGACCAAGTCCAAGGTCTTCCCCGCCAAAGCCGATCCAGGACAATGCCTCTTCCCGGGCAAGGGCGGCCGGGACCTGCTCCGTCTGCCATTCCGGAAGGTGCTGCCCAACAGGGAGAAGCCGTGTGATCCGTTCAATTCCGAGCCGTGCCCCCAGCCGGTCCACCAGGGTTTCCAGGGCCGCCTGTGTTTCCTGAACGCCCCGGCCGTCAAGACTGGCCTGGGCGGACGGTGCGCTGTCGGCGGCAATGACCCCCAGCCGGATCAGGTCATACCCATAGCCGGCATCCAGGACACTTTCATCGGCCTTCAGTTTTTCATCGAAAAGCCGCAGGATTCTTTTGGGATCACGCAAGGCAGCGCTGGTGCCGACCATGAGTTTTTGAACCGCGCCATCGGCCCGGAACAGGAGCAGTTCAAAGGCGCGGCCGCCTTCCAGCCGGCGCTCCAGGGCTGCGCAAACCTGCCCGGCAAGAGACAGGGCAACCGCCTTGATATCGTCAAGCTGTCCAATGGGTTCGAAAAACCGGCGTTCGGCGGAGACGAGCGGCGCCTCGAACCGGGGTGAGATTGGCTCTCCCTCCCGCCCGAGTGCCTGATCAAGCCGGCGCATCAGATCCGGCCCGAACCGCCTGGCAAGTGGGGCACGGGGACGGTCCAGCACCTGACCGATCCGGGTTAACCCAACGCGGTTGAGACCGGCGGCCGTTCCGGCATCAATGCGCAGGGCAGCAACGGGTAAGGCGCTGAGCAAACCGGCTTCGTTGCCGGAAGGACTGGTGCCGCCGTCACCGTAACGGGCCGCGGCCCAGGCTGCCCCCGGCGTTCCGGCAATGGCGGCCTTGAGTTGAAAGCCCTGGCGCTGCAGACGCCCGGCAATGTCTTGAAGCAATTGGTCTTCGCCCCCGAAAAGATGGGCGCAACCGGTGATGTCGAGGAACAGGCCATCAGCACCGTCCAAGGCCACCAGGGGGGTGTAACGGTCACACCAGTCCGCCACGGCTTCTAGAAGCAAGCGGTCCTTGCCGGGCGCTGCATCCTCGCACAGGAGGTGCGGAACACGTGCTTTGGCATCGGCCTCTGTGTCTCCTGTTTTCAAGCCAAAAGCGCGCGCAGCCGCATTCAGGGAAGTGATCCGGCGGGCATTTTGGACCCTGTCCAGAACGGCAAGCGGCGGCTCAGCTCCGCGCGCGGAAGGGGATGAGGCGGTCCTCAACGGGCGCAGAATCCGGTCGGCGGGCAGATCCCCGAACCAGATCGAGAGAATGCGCTGGTGCGGCAAGTTTTCTCTCGGCATGACGCCACTCCACGGTTTCATGGCCGGACCGGCCATCTCGGTTTCTTGTCAGTTCGATCCGCCAGGCGGACACCCCGAGCCCTTGATGGGGCCCATACTTGATCAGGTCCGGCGGGGCGGAGACATTTGGGCTCACCTGCCAGCGGGTCAGGGCCGCGGTCGGTTCCCGCTCGGCGCCGTGCCGCAGCAAAAAGACTGGGGCTTGACTGCGTTCAGCGCGCAGGGCAAGGCGCCGGGTCGCCGTCAGATCCAAAAGCCGGTGCGGGCCCTGCACCTCGCCAAGGGCCGCTGCCAAGGCGGGACAGCCTGCCGCTTCTTCCAGGCTCCACAAAAGGTCTTCCATCCGTCTGGGCCGAACGATGACCAGCCGGGCCGGGTCGATGCCGTAGGCAAGCAGACCGGGGCCGTGGAGCTGGCCGGCTTCACGCAGGGCCCGCGGGTCCTGCACAATCACAACAGGTCCGGTCCTGTCCTTCAAAAGCCTTGCCAGAAGCGCAAAGGCAAAGCCGCTCAAAGCACCGGCCTGCCGGCTCTCAGCGCTGACCACTTCGTGCAAGGCGCCATGTTTCAGCCCCTGGCCGGAGGCAAACAGGTCATCCAGTTCCGCCAGCCCAAGGGGACTGCGGGCTGTGTTGTCCATCTGCGCCGTTTGGTTCGCGTCCCCTGGCCGGGGGCTTTGAAAAATGTCCGGCCCCTGCGGATTGGCGGCGGGTGCAGGGGCCGGAGCAAACTGCGTCTCTGAGGGGAGGCGGCCCTCAAGATCCGCAATGCGGCGACGCAGTTCGGCAACAGATGTGCTATGCTTGATCCTCTTCTGGGCAGCATCATGCACGGATGTTCCAATCACGTTCTTATTTGTTCTCTTTATGTTCTTATTGATTCCGGAGAACGGGGCTGGAGTCAAGCGCCTTGTTTTCCGAATTTTCCGGCAGGCCTTTCGCCGCCTCTCTCCGGCTTCAGGCCTTGGGGCGGTGTGCCTGTTTTCTTCTGGAATTTGAAGCTGTTGCACCTCGCGCGCTTACCGGCCGGTCTTCACGGAAGGTTTATCGGGCAACAAACGTGACGGAATATTAGGGTGTGAACCCGTAAACCCCTCATGTCATAACTACGAAGGGCCATCTTTCCCGGAAGGCGGCCGACATAAACCCATCGAAGGCCAGCCCGTGCAGTCATTGGCAAATTCCTGGATCAAGCGCCTGCAAGCGGTTGCCCGGCCCGCCGCCGGGCGCATGGCCGTGTCAACGCTTGCCATCCGGATTTGCGGGGCTGCTCTTGCCTATGTGTCACAGATTGTTCTGGCCCGTCTTCTTGGGGCGCATGACTATGGCATTTACTCGGTGGCTTGGACCTTTGTGATCGTTCTCGGGGCCATGGCCTGCGGGGGATTTTCCAGTTCCGCCAACCGGTTCATTCCGCAATACCGGGAAAAGGCGGATTTTGACGGGCTGCGCGGTTTCTTGCGCACAAGCGGCCAGGCCGCTTTTGCCATGGGCCTCGGGATTGCCGTTCTCGGCATCGGGTTGATCCTGCTTTTGCGGCCTGTGATTGACCCGTCCTATGTAATGCCGCTGATCATGGTCTTTTCGATCTTGCCGCTGGCGGCCTACTCGCTGGTGCAGGAGGGAATCGCCCGCAGCTATGACTGGGCCTTTCTTGCCATGTTGCCGATCTACATCTGGCGGCCGCTTGCCATCCTTGTCTTCCTGATTGTTCTGATCGCGGCCGGAATGACCGCAACCGCCATTACCGCAGTCCTTGCGGCAATGGCAGCAACACTGCTGATTGCCGCCTATCAGTATCTGCATGTGCGCCAAAAACTGGCGCCAAGCGTGCCGAAGGGGCCGCGCCGGGTCGAGCTGAAGACCTGGCTCCTGATTTCCCTGCCCATGCTGATGGTTGACGGGTTCTTCCAGCTGATCACCAGTGCCGATGTCATCATGGTCAGCTTTTTCGAGGATCCGGATGCCGTTGCCGTCTATTTCGCAGCATCCAAAACGCTGGCTCTCGTCCACTTCGTCTATTTCGCCGTCCGGGCAGCGTCCGCCCATCGCATTTCCGCATTTACCCACGCCGGCGATTCGGCCGGGCTGGCGGCCTATATGCGCCAGGCGACCATCTGGACATTCTGGCCCTCTGTTGCTGCAGGCGCTGGCCTCCTGGTCATTGCGCCGCTGCTTCTTTCCCTGTTCGGTGAGGGGTTTGAAAGCGGCTATGTTCTGATTGCGCTCTTGCTGGCGGGCGTTCTGGCAAGAGCATCGGTCGGGCCTGCGGATGCCTTGCTGACCATGACCGGGCACCAGAAAACCTGTGCCGCCATTTACGGGCTCACATTCGGGCTCAATGTGGTGCTCAACTTGACGCTGATCCCGTTTCTTGGCCTGCCCGGTGCGGCCATAGGTACAAGTCTTGCGATTGTTTTTGAGGCAGCCACACTTGCACTTGTGGCCAAACGCAAGCTCAATGTCACAACCTTTGTCCTGCCCCTGCTGATCCGACCCAAGGACCTGCCGGTTGACCGCTGACCCCAAAATGTCCTCCTCACTGGAAGTGTTTTCCTTAAATCCCCTTAAGGCGGGGCCGCACGAGACGCTTTGGCAGGAGCTGGCGGACACGTCGATCGACCCGAATCCGTTTTTTACGCCCGGATTTCTTCAGGCATACTTGCGAGACATGTCCGTTTCTCCTGTCCGGCTGGTGGGCGTACGGGACAAGGTCTCTTCGCGCTGGCTGGCCGCCGCGCCGGTGGGCCGCCGCCGCAACGGTCTTGTTCTGCCAATGACCGGCACATGGGCAACCGAATACGCCCCTCTTGGAACACCGCTTCTGCATGATCAGGCAAACGAAGCGGTCCTTCGTCTTTTTCTGGAAGCTGCCACGGGGCAGTCAGGGACCCTGGCTATCCCCTATCTTCCGGTGACATCCAAGACGGCAACACGCTTCAAAGACGCCTTTCAGAACGGGGCTTGCTGGTCTGTGCGAGCGAGCGCGCGGGCCAAATTGGCGGCGCCGATGAGGCCGTTAGTCCGACCGCCGGTCTCAGCGCAAAAAGGCGGAAGGAAATGCGCCGTTTGCTCCGGCGGTTGGAGGATCACGGCAGGGTCACGTTTGACAGCCTTGTTGCCGGCCAAGCCATTGCTGGATTTGAGGCTTTTTTGACGCTGGAAGAGGCCGGCTGGAAAGGCAGGATTGGAACAGCGCTCAACAGCCGGCCGCAAACCGCAGCCTTCGCCCGGTCCGCCATCCGCGCGAAGGCAGAGAACGGCGGTGTCCGCATCGATCAGTTATGGGCAGGCGATACCCTGGTGGCGGCTCTGGTGCTGTTTGTCGAGCAAGGGCAGGTCTACTCTTGGAAGATCGCCTTTGACGAGCGGTTTGCCAAATATTCGCCAGGGGCGCAGATCGCTGTTTATGCCGCCCGCCAGAACCTTGGCCTTGAAGGCTTTCAAGGGGCGGATTCGCTGGCTGTTTCCGGGCACCAAATGATCGAACCCCTATGGCGCGGACGCGTTGAAACCGGAACACTGCTTATCGGCTCCGGGCCGCTCACACGCCTGCGGCAGACTGCGCTTGGCGCGGACTTGGCGGTCAATCACAAACTCCGCAAAATCGGCCGCTCCCTTCGCAAGAAGCTGCAACCTTAAGAACCTCGAACCAGTCCGTTCAGCTGGTTTCACGCGCCTGTTCGCGCAGCTTGCGCCGGATGATCTTGCCCGTTGTTGTCATCGGAAGGGCTTCAACAAACTCGATCTCGCGCGGATATTCATGGGCGGATAACTTCTGGCGCACGAATGTCTTGATGTCTTCGGTCAGTGTTTCGTTTGCTTCGGCGCCGGGCTTCAAGACGATGAATGCCTTCACGATTTCGGTTCTCAAAGGATCCGGCTTGCCGACCGCAGCCGCAAGCGAGACGGCTGGATGCTGCAACAGGCAATCCTCAATTTCGCCGGGGCCGATCCGGTAACTTGCCGATGTGATGATGTCGTCGTCGCGGCCGGTGAAATGAACATAGCCATCTTCGTCCATCACGCCCTGGTCACCGGTGGTCATCCAGTCGCCGGTGAATTTCGCCGCTGTGGCCTCCGGCTTGTTCCAGTATTCCAGGAACATCACCGGGTCGGGGCGGCGGACAGCAATCTGGCCAAGCGTTTCACGCGGCAATTCGTTGCCGTTCTCATCGATGATCGCCACGTCATGGCCCGGGAGCACCCTGCCGATGGCGCCAGACCGGCCGACGCCGAGCGCGGCTGACGATCCGAGAACGGCATTGCATTCGGTCTGGCCATAGAACTCATTGACTTGAAATCCGAATTCTTCTGCAAACCAGTCAAAGGTTTCCCGCCCAAGCGATTCACCTGCCGAGCCGACGCTGCGCCAATTGAGGTTGAACCGGGCGCCCGGCCGGTCGACGGAGCGGAGCATTTTCAAAGCTGTCGGCGGGATAAAGGCGTTGCGGATTCCCTCGTTTTCCAGAAGCGCAAAGGCGAATTCGGGATCAAACTTCCGCCCCGCATGACAAACCATGGCTACGCCAAGGCTGAGTGCTGGAAAGAGGGCGTTCAGCAGGCCGCCAGCCCAGGCCCAGTCGGCCGGTGTCCAGAACATATCGCCTTCTTGTCCAAGAAAATTCTGCGACAGTTCAATGCCCGGCATGTGGCCAAGGAGAACCCGGTGCCCATGCAAAACCCCTTTGGGCTGGCCTGTCGTTCCGGACGTGTAGATCATCAAGGCCGGATCATCCGGGGATGTTGCCAGGGTCGCAAAGTGATCGGAGGCCTGGCGGCTCAGGGCGTCAAGGCTCTCCACCCCGGTTTCCGGGCCATCGACGGACAGAACCAGCTCAAGACCGGGCAAGTCGTCTTTGATAGCGGCGAGTTTCTCAAGGCCCGCCGTGTCTGTTACCAGGCAGCGGGCGCCCGAATCCGCAAGCCGGTAGCGCAGAGCTTCAAGGCCGAACAGCGCTGCAAGCGGAACAGCAATCGCCCCCATCTTGTAGGCAGCCAGATGGGCGATCGCAGTTTGCGGAATTTGCGGCAAGAGCAAAGCAACCCTGTCGCCACGCTTCAGCCCCTTGGCTTCTAAGACGTTGGCCAGGCGGTTGGCCGCCCGGTTGATATCGAGATAGCTCCAGTCCTGCCGTGATCCATCGTCTTGCACATGCCGGATCGCCAGCCGGTTTGGATCCCGTAGAGCCCAGACATCGCTCACGGCTTCTGCGATGTTGTACCTTTGCGGTTGCGGCCATTTGAAACGGGCCGTCAACATGTCGAAATCGCTGACAATCTGCAGCATTTTTTGGGTGTCCGGTGCTGAAAATTTGGGCAGCGGAGTGTATGTCTGGCGATGCTGCAGCGCAATAGGCCTAATGCCGGCCTACTTCATGGCAAGCGGATGGGCGCTTTCCACAAGCTCCCGGAGGCGCTCATCCAGAACATGGGTGTAGATCTGTGTCGTTGAAATATCCGCATGGCCCAGCAGCTGCTGAACAACCCTCAGGTCCGCTCCGTTCTGCAGCAGGTGTGATGCAAAGGCATGCCGGAGAACGTGCGGGGAGACTTTGGACGAGTCCAGCCCCGCACTTGCGGCAAGCTCCTTGAGTTCTCGGGCAAAATGCTGCCGGGTCAAATGACCGCTGTCTCCATGGGAGGGAAACAGCCAGGGACTGTTTTCATAAGCGTCTTCTGCTGAACGCAGCCCGACATATTCCTTCATTGCACCTTGGGCAGCATGGGACAGGGGGACCAGACGTTCTTTCCCGCCCTTGCCTTTGATCTCGATGAGCCGGGCATCCCGCATTGCAGCCGTGACCGGGAGCGCCACCAATTCGGACACCCTGAGCCCGGTCGCATAAAGAACTTCGATCAGGGTGTAGATGCGCTGGGCGCGGAGCCGCTTTGCCCTGCTCGGTTGCGGCTTCAAGGTTTCAAGCCGTGCCTGTTCGATAAGCCGGTCGACTTCTTCTATCGACAGGATCTTCGGCAATGGCGCCGCCTTCTTGGGAGCCGAAAAGGTCCGCGTCGGATCATCTTCGCGAGTGCCTTCGGCGTAGAGGAACTTGTAGAATTGCTTCAGCGCCGAGAGGCGGCGGGCCTGGGATGTTTCTGCAAATCCACGGCGGTTCAGATCGCTCAAATACCGGGACACATCCGCGGAACCTGCCTGCACCAAGGGTGTTTTTCCAAGAAACGCGGAAAAGTCTTCAAGATCGCGCCGGTACCCGGCGAGTGTGTTTTCAGCCGCCCCGCGTTCGGCCGCGCACATCTCCAGGAAGTTTTCCAGATCAAAGCCAGACGCCATTACCGTCCAAACCCATCCTTTTTCACCCGCACCGTGATTTCCCGCTCGCCCGGCTCGACGAATGTCGCAAGGGCGTAGATTGCGCCATAGCCGAGACCGCCCAGTAGCATGAGTACGAGAAGGAGGCGGGTGAGGGTGGGCACGGAAAGTCTCCAGCGGCGAATCGGATGGTCAATCTTTTCAAATATCGGGGCCGGTGCGCAAGTTGATAGAAGCGAATGACAACAGCAGTTGGCCCCGTGTCTTTTTTGACGAATATGTTAAAACGCGGCCATGACAGAGAACGACAAAACGCAAAGTGCGGCGCAAGACCTTGAGGGTCATCACCTGCCCCCGTTCGATATTCCTCACCTTCTGGAGGTTTTGGGCGGCCGGTCCATCGTGCTTGTCGGGATTATGGGCTGCGGCAAGTCAACGGTCGGCAAACGTCTTGCCCACCGGTTGGGCCTTGAATTTGTGGATGCCGATACCGAAATCGAGCGCGCGGCAAACATGTCTGTTTCCGAAATCTTTGCCACGCATGGCGAACCCTATTTCAGAAGCGGAGAAGAACGTGTCATTGCCCGGTTACTGGGTGAAGGACCGCAGGTTTTGGCAACAGGGGGGGGAGCTTTCATAAGTCCGGCAACGCGCAATGAAATCAATGCCCATGGCCTGTCCATCTGGCTGAAAGTGGATTTCGACACGGTGATGGCACGGGTGAGGCGCCGGTCGACCCGCCCACTTCTGCAAAACCCTGATCCAGAGGGCACAATGCGCAAACTGATGGCAGAGCGTGAGCCGGTTTATGCACAGGCTGCGCTGACGGTCATGTCGAAAGATGTGCCGCACGAAAAGGTGGTTGACCAGATCCTCATGGCGTTGACTGATCATTTGCTCTCGCCCGCCGACACCAACACTCCCCAGATGACATTGAAGTGACGACCATGGCAGACACACTGGTTGCAGAGCAGGCTGCAAACCGAACAACGGTCCAGGTGGATCTCGGCAGCCGCAGCTATCCGATAAAAATCGGCAGATCTCTGCTCGCCGAGGCTGGTGCCGAAATCGCCAATGTTCTCCCCGGAGCGCGTCTTGCGGTTGTCACGGACGAAACCGTTGCGCGGTTTCATCTGGATGCCCTGCGAACGAGCCTGGATGCGGCAAGCCTTGATCATACCGTGATCACGGTGCCGCCCGGCGAGAGCACAAAGTGTTATGCCGAATTCGAACGGGTATGTGATGAGGTCCTGGCAGCCCGCTTGGAGCGCGGCGATGCCGTGGTTGCCCTTGGCGGCGGCGTTGTCGGCGACTTGACGGGTTATGTGGCCGCGTCCGTACGGCGCGGAATGGTATTTGTTCAGCTGCCGACAACACTGCTGGCTCAGGTGGACAGCTCGGTCGGCGGGAAAACCGGGATCAACTCACGCCATGGCAAGAACCTGATCGGCGCCTTCCATCAGCCCGCACTGGTGCTTGCCGATACAGGCATCCTCGACACGTTGCCGATGCGCGATTTCCGGGCCGGGTATGCGGAAGTGGTCAAATATGGCCTTTTGGGCGATGCCGCGTTTTTTGCGTGGCTTGAGGACAACTGGCAAGCGATCTTCTCTGGCGGGCCGGAGCGGGAAGAGGCCGTGGCAAGATCCTGCCAGGCAAAGGCGGATGTGGTTGCCGCCGACGAACTGGAATCGGGGCGCCGGGCTCTCCTCAACCTTGGGCATACTTTCGGTCATGCGCTGGAAGCAGCTGT
Source organism: Roseibium denhamense (assembly GCF_009711415.1). Lineage (GTDB taxonomy): Bacteria > Pseudomonadota > Alphaproteobacteria > Rhizobiales > Stappiaceae > Roseibium > Roseibium denhamense. The sequence continues at coordinate 16,469 of NZ_SMLZ01000114.1, read as the reverse complement.
CAGCTACGAAACATCCCGGCTTGTCCATGGTGAGGGCGTTTCCATCGGCATGATGCTGGCCCATGAATTTTCCGAGCGGCTTGGGCTGATTGGCCCGGAGACGGTTGAGCGGGTTCACAAGCATCTGAGTGACGCCGGCCTTCCGGTCAAGATACAGGATATTCCCGGGCAACTGCCGCCTGCGGAAACGTTCCTCGACATCATTGCCCAGGATAAGAAGGTGACCCGTGGCGCGCTGACTTTCATCCTAACGCGTGGCATTGGGGAAGCATTCGTCGAAAAGGGTGTCGAGCCCGCGCTCGTTACGGACTTCCTGAAGGAGAAACTGGTCCCATGACCGATACGGCCCTTTGGTTATCGATTGCTGCGGTTTTCCTGCTGCTGTTTTTGTCCGGTTTCTTTTCCGGGTCTGAAACCGCTTTGACGGCTGCGTCGCGGGCCCGTGTTCACCAGCTGGAGAAAACCGGGGACTGGAAAGCGAAAATTGCCGCGCGGCTAATCGCCTCTAGGGAGCGGTTGATCGGAGCCCTTTTGCTTGGCAACAACCTCGTCAACATCCTGGCGTCTGCCCTGGCGACAACCGTTTTCCTGAACCTGTTCGGGGAAGCCGGTGTTGCGATTGCGACCCTGGTGATGACCGCGCTTGTTCTTGTTTTTGCTGAAGTGCTTCCGAAAACCTGGGCGATTTCCAACCCGGAACGCTTCGCTTTGACCGTGTCCCCGATCGTGCGCTTTGTTGTTGCGGTTTTCGGGCCGATTGTCGCCGGCGTCGAAGTCATTGTCCGCCTGCTTTTGAAAATGCTCGGGGTGAAGATCGGCGATGAGGCTGGGCTGCTCTCCGCGCATGACGAACTGCGCGGTGCCGTCGACCTGCAGCATATGGAAGGTGGCCTTGAAAAGCATGACCGGGACCGGTTCGGCGGCCTTCTGGACCTTGCCGAGCTTGAAGTCTCCGATGTCATGGTGCACCGGACCAATATGCTGGCGCTCAATGCCGACGAGAATCCCGCCTATATCGTGGAGGCTGCGCTGGCCGCCCCCTATACCCGCTTGCCGCTTTGGCGCGGGGAAACGGATAACTTTATTGGTGTCCTGCATGCCAAGGATCTTCTCAGGGCCATGCACGCTGCGGGCGGGGATGCGACCAAGATCGACATTCTGGAGATTGCGGCTCCAGCGCGGTTTGTGCCCGACACCACCACCTTGCAGGACCAGTTGAACGCATTCCTGCGTCACAAGGCCCATTTTGCCCTGGTTGTGGACGAATACGGTGAAGTGATGGGGCTGGTCACGCTGGAAGATATTCTGGAGGAAATCGTCGGCGAAATCGCGGATGAGCATGATGTGGAGCTGGAAGGCTTGCGCCCGCAGACGGATGGTTCCGTCATTGTTGATGGTTCCGTTCCAATCCGCGATCTCAACCGTGCCGCGGACTGGAGCCTGCCGGATGACGAGGCAACCACAATCGCGGGTCTCGTGATCCACGAAGCGCGCATGATTCCTGAAGAGCGCCAGATCTTCACTTTCCACGGCTTCCGCTTCACCGTGTTGCGCCGGGAGAAGAACCGGATCACACGGTTGAGGATTATGCCTCTTGGAACCGGGCGGGTAGCCCCATCTGCAACACCGGCCGTTCCGGCGCAGGCAGCCGGTTGAAAACCCGGACATCTGTTATCTGTCCGGGACTGTCCCGAAAATCAGCCGGCATCGCTTCGTCTGACTTCAATAGCAAGCGCGTGGACCCGGTCGGCCAACTCGTCCGCCAGAACGTCGTTGATGGCCCGGTGCTGATTCACCCGTGTCATGCCGTCGAGAGCGGATGCGGCAATTTGTACCCGGAAATGGGTTTCCCCGCCTTCGCGCCAGCCGCCATGCCCATGATGCTGGTGCGATTCGTCAATTACATTCAGGAAGCTGGGGGCAAACGCACTGGTCAGCTTGCCGGTCATGGTCTCTTTTACGCTCATAATTGGTCCGCTGGTCAAATGATTCCAAAGGTCAAGTCTTTAACGCTCGCAGCCTGACTGATAATGTCTCGGGCTGTTCGCCGTTCGGCAGGAGGCGGTTCGACATTAGCCGCCTTCGCCGGATACATGCAATCTTCTGTGGCCGCGGGAGTTTCCCGGTCCGCAGTCCCGTCAACTCCGAATATCTGGCCGCATGAAACTGGATTCGAAACTCTTTGATAGCATCCGCGTCAAACCGGACAAGGAGCGGATGGAAGAAGACCGCCACCCGGTCTGCGAGCATCCGGGGTGCAACCGGCCAGGTCTGCATAAGGCGCCCAAGGGCCGTGACCGCGAAGGCCAGTATTTCCGTTTCTGTGTCGATCATGTCCGCGAGTACAACAAGTCCTATAACTATTTTAATGGCATGGGCGACGATGATGTCCGCACCTACCAAAAGGACAGCCTGACCGGGCACCGCCCAACCTGGAAAATGGGTGTCAACCGGCAGGCTGCCGACGGCCCGGATGGATATGATCCAAGGGCTAACATGCGGGAAAATGCTCAAGCCAAGGCCGAGCGCGTCCGCAGGCCGCGGCAAAGAAAATTGCTAACGCTTGAAAAACGGTCGCTTGATGTGCTCAATCTGCCGTACACAGCCCGTGGCGAAGAAATTAAGGCGCGCTATAAAGAGCTTGTAAAATTGAACCATCCGGACGCCAATGGCGGTGACAGGTCTTCCGAAGACCGCCTGCGGGAAATTATTCAGGCCTATAACGTTCTGAAAAAAGCCGGTTTCCTCTAAGCCTGCAGGGTCCTGCAAGCTTTATCCCAAAACACCCATCCCGGTTTACGGGACTGTGGAGGACTGATGACTGAAACGACGACTGCGGCGATGGCCATGCCGGATACCGAGATTTCTGTTGAAGAGGTTTTTGGCTTCAAGTCGGATCTCAAGGTTCCTGCCTTCTCCTCGCCGTCAGAGCATGTGCCGGAGCCCGATCCCGATTATCTGTTTGACCGGGCAACCACATTGGCGATCCTTGCAGGGTTTGCGCATAACCGCCGTGTGATGGTGACCGGGTACCACGGAACCGGCAAGTCCACCCATATCGAGCAGGTTGCCTCGCGCCTTAACTGGCCCTGTATCCGTGTGAACCTCGACAGTCATATCTCCAGGATTGACCTTGTTGGCAAGGACGCCATCGTCATCAAGGAAGGCCAGCAGGTCACCGAGTTCAAGGACGGCATTTTGCCTTGGGCCTATCAGCATAACGTCGCGCTTGTCTTTGACGAGTACGACGCAGGCCGTCCGGACGTCATGTTCGTTATTCAGCGGATCCTGGAATCATCCGGCCGCCTGACCCTTCTCGATCAAAGCCGGGTAATCCGCCCGCATGCGGCTTTCCGCTTGTTTGCAACGGCAAACACCGTCGGTCTTGGAGATACGTCCGGGCTTTATCACGGGACCCAGCAGATCAACCAGGCCCAGATGGACCGCTGGTCCATCGTGACAACTTTGAACTATCTGCCGCATGACAATGAAGTGGACATTGTTCTGTCCAAGGCGAAGCATTTCCAGAATGACGAGGGCCGGAACACCGTGTCCAAAATGGTGCGTTTGGCCGACATGACGCGGAACGCCTTCATAAATGGCGACCTGTCCACCGTCATGAGCCCGAGAACGGTCATTACCTGGGCCGAAAATGCGGAAATCTTCGGGGATGTCGGTTTTGCATTCCGGCTGACTTTCCTCAACAAATGCGATGACATGGAGCAATCGCTCGTGGCTGAATTCTACCAGCGTTGCTTTGGCGACGAGCTGCCGGAATCCGCCGTCAACGTTGTCATGAGCTGAGGGTACCATGGCGCCGAGGCCAGGCAGTAATTCCGTCCCGGGCAACAAGCCCGCGCCGTCCACCGAGCCGCTCAAGCAGTCGGTTGCAGGCACCATGCGTGCCATTTCCGGAGAGGCCGAGCTTGAGGTCATCTTCTCTGGTGACCGGCCTGGCCTGAGCGGCATGTCGGCGCGGCTTCCGGAGCCTTCGCGCAAAGTCAGTGCGCGCGAAGTTGCGGTAACCCGCGGAATGTCCGACTCCATGGCTTTGCGCATCGCCTGTCATGACAAGGCGCTGCATGCCAAGAACATGCCTCAGGGAACAGACGCGCGCGCCATCTTCGAGGCTGTGGAACAGGCACGCTGCGAAGCGGTGGGCGCCCGGCGGATGCAGGGTGTTGCCGACAATCTGGCAACCATGCTCGAAGACCGTTTCCGCAAGAATGGCGCCCCTGACATCAACAGCCGCGAAGAAGCGCCCCTGCAGGACGCGCTCTCTTTGATCGTGCGCGAGAGACTGACAGGGGCAAAACCGCCGCAAAGTGCGGAAAAACTCGTCGACATGTGGCGCGACTGGATTGAGGGGAAAGCGTCCTCCGAGCTGGATCTGCTGGAAGCCGAAGTCGAAGACCAAGGATCTTTTGCAACCAGGCTGCGCGATGTCCTGAAATCCCTCGATATGGCTGATGAAATCGGTGATCAGGACGAGGACATGGATCCTGATCAAAACGAGGATCAGGGCAACAACGACGAGGCTGAGACCGGCGACGAAAACGAGGAAGACAGCGGCCAGGAGGAAGCGCCTCCTCAGGAAATGGACATGTCCGGCGAAGAGCAGGACGCAGGCGAGACGGAAGCGTCCGAAATGGACATGGAGGACATGGCCGATCAGGACATGGCCGATGATTCCGATGAGCCAGGCGAAAGCGACCGCAAGGACACGTCGTTGTCCAACCGTCCTGAAACGGATTACCGGGTATACACGCACCAGTTTGACGAAACCACAACTGCCGAAGACCTGTGTGATGCGGCGGAACTGGACCGCTTGCGCGGGTTCCTGGACAAGCAGCTGACCCATCTTCAAGGCGCCGTGGCCCGCCTCGCCAACCGCTTGCAGCGCAAGTTGATGGCGCAGCAGAACCGGGCCTGGGACTTTGATCTGGAAGAAGGCCTTCTGGACACGGCGCGTTTGACCCGGGCCGTCACGGACCCGATGTCGCCGCTTGCTTTCAAACAGGAGCGTGACACCAATTTCCGCGATACGGTCGTGACATTGCTTCTGGACAATTCCGGTTCGATGCGCGGCCGGCCAATTACTGTGGCTGCGACATGTGCGGATATTCTGGCCCGGACGCTTGAGCGGTGTGGTGTCAAGGTCGAGATCCTCGGCTTTACCACCAAGGCCTGGAAAGGCGGTCAGAGCCGCGAGTCCTGGATTGGCGCGGGCAAACCGCCGTCCCCTGGACGGCTCAATGACCTCCGCCACATCATTTACAAGTCCGCGGACGCGCCCTGGCGCCGGGCCCGCCGCAATCTCGGTCTGATGATGCGGGAAGGGCTTTTGAAAGAGAATATTGACGGGGAAGCGCTGATTTGGGCGCATGACCGGCTCATGGCCCGTCCGGAGCAGCGCCGCATTTTGATGATGATTTCCGATGGGGCACCTGTCGATGACACGACCTTGTCCGTCAATCCCGGCAATTATCTGGAGCGGCATCTCCGCTATGTGATTGAGGACATCGAGACCCGGTCTCCAGTGGAGCTGATCGCCATTGGGATCGGCCACGATGTGACCCGCTACTACCGTCGGGCCGTGACGATCGTTGATGCCGAAGAACTGGCGGGTGCCATGACGGACCAGCTGGCCGATCTGTTTGACGACGAGGTGCCTCAGGATTTCAACGGACGTGGCGGTGGCCGTGGCCGCCGGCGCGCTGGCCGGCGCTGAGGCTGCGGCAAGGTGATGGAGCGGTGGGTGCCGGTGATCTCAAGCATCAACCCCCTAACTCATAACGTCCTTGCGGCGGTCATCCTCGCGCTCGTTTGGACGTGCCTTCCAGGGGCATCTGCCGCGCAAGACCTTTTGACCCAAGCCGAACCCGTCAAAGTGCGGGCAAAGCCCATCCCGACCTTCCATATTGGCAGCGCCGAGACGCGTTTTGGTCCGCTCACCTTTCTTGGTGGATTGGAAATCCTCGGATCTGACCGGAAAATTGGCGGCCTGTCGGGCTTGGTCAGTCTGGATGAAGGGCAACGGTTTCTGGCCGTGACCGACAATGGCCATTGGGTCACTGGTGACGTCACTCAAGGGCCAGACGGACGTCCGGATGACATATCAAACGTCCGTTTTGCGCCCTTGCTCGGTTCGGACGGAAAGACGCTCAGGGCCAGATGGGGACATGACACGGAAGCTTTGGCGCTCAGCGAGCCGGAGCTTTATGTAACGGCCGAAACCCGCAATGCGGTCTACCATTATCCTTGGCCGCTTCAGCTCGGTTCAGAGCGTATGGTCGGGCAATTGGCGCTGCCGGAGGACGTCCGCTCCCTGCCGCGCAACTCCGGCCTGGAGGCCTTGGCGGCGGCCCCGGCCGATGGCCCTCTTCAAGGAGCTCTGGTCGCGGTCGCAGAATCCTCGCCCAGTGATGCCCATGACTTGCAAGGGTTCATCTTTGACCCAACCGGCACGAAACGCTTTTCCATCAAGCGCCGCGACGGTTTTGACGCAACGGACGCCGTGTTTTTGCCGGACGGCGATTTTCTGCTCATGGAGCGGCGGTTCAATTTGCGCAATCTGATCGGCATGCGCCTGCGCCGGTTTGACGGAGAAGCGCTCACGCCCGGTGCGGTGCTGGATGGTCAGCTGATCCTCGAAGCCGATTTCAACACGCAAATTGACAATATGGAAGCCATGTCCGTCCATCAGACTGCGGCGGGCGAGACCATCTTGACGTTGGTCTCTGACAACAACCGCTCGCTTCTTCAGCGAACGGTTTTTTTGCGGTTCCGCTTGGATGGATAAGCCTGGAAAAGACTACGCAGTTTCCTTTGGCGTGGGCTGAAAATATCCTAGGACAATCCGGTAGGGCGCCAGCAGGGCCACGGCGACCAGCATCTTCACAAGGAAGTCGCCCGCGGCAAGCGAGACCCATAACAGGGACTGCGTGCCGTCGCTGATGCCGAGGAACGGAACCGGAAAAGCCAGCGAGCCGTCTTCCATGCCGAAGATGCCGTCGATGAAGGCGAAGCTTGCGGCAAAGGCGATGCCAAAGAACAGGACCGTGTCGATAACCGATCCGATGAGCGACGATGTCATCGGCGCTTTCCACCAGGCGAGTTTGCGCAGCCGATCGAAAATGGTGACATCGAGAAGCTGAGCAACCAGGAAGGCCGTTCCCGACGCAATCAGGATGCGCGGTGTCGTAAAGGCCTCATCGGCTGTCCAGAACAGCATGGGCACGACAATTGCCAGGCCGAAGCCCGTGATCACCACCCGGCGGGCGGCACTGGCGCCGAAACGCCGGTTGGTCAGATCGGTGACGAGGAAGGCAACCGGATACGTGAACGCTCCCCACGTCAGTGTATCGGCCAGATTGATGCCGCCGACGACATGCTCGACCGGAAACTGAACCAGGAAATTGGAGGCTACAACGACAAGCGCCATCGCGAGGACCGCGATGGCGTAGTGAGCCACGGAGAAACTCCGGGTATCCGTCATGTCTAATCCTTTACGGATTAAGCAGCAGCAGCTTCTGCCTGCTTGCGCTTGATGCTGACCTTGATTTTGCGGGCCGCATCGGACAGCTGCGCATCAGATGCTTTCAGCAGATACGCATCGAGACCACCGCGGTGTTCGACGGAGCGCAGTGCATGTGCGCTGACTTTCAGCTTGAAAGCTTCGCCCAGAGTGTCGCTGATGAGGGACACGTTGCACAGGTTCGGCAGGAACCGGCGGCGGGACTTGTTGTTTGCGTGAGAGACGTTGTTACCCGTCATCACATCTTTGCCGGAGAGTTCGCAACGGCGTGCCATGATATCACCTTTTGTTTTCGTGGCTGGGCCGTTACATGGAACCCAGCAAGACCAACCGAAGGCGGCGCGGACCTGAGGGCCCGGCGACGGCGTCTCCGGCAATTCTCGGAAAAAAGTTGCCCCGCTATAATGGGTGCTGGCGGCAACGTCAAGACATCTCCGCCGGTTTGGCGAGAATCTGTGCTCAAATCCAAAGACCCGCAAAACGTTAACCAGAGAGTTACCATAATTTAGAAAAATTGACAGCGTTTCGCCGGAGGAAATCGTGTTACAGTCGATTCCCACGGAACACTTTGGCGCGGGGGCGCGATTTCGCTGCTTTAGAAGGCGGTCCGGAGGTTTTGAAAGTGTTTGGTTTATTGTCTCTCGGGCGCTTCGCCGCCTTGCCTGTGATTGCAGGCGCTTTGTTGGTGACGCCGGTTGAGGCGAAAAAGAGCAGTGTCGGCGGCCTCTATTCGATCTCGATAGCCGGGTTCAAGGTTGGCCGCGGAACCCTGTCGCTGGTCATGCAAGGCAATGCGTATTCCGCAAAGGTCGGCCTCGAACCGGCCGGCATCGGGACCTTGTTCTCAACCGGCAAGGGCGGGGCTGAATCCGCGGGCTGGCTGGTTGGCTCCAAAGTCGTTCCATCCAAGTACCGGATGGCCTCTCACGCCGCCAATCTCGATTTCTATGTCAATCTCGCGCAAGGCTCAGGGCATATCCGCTCATCGGAAGCTGCGCCCAAATTCAAGCCAAATGCAGAACGCATCAAGGTGACGAACCGGCACAAACGCAATGCCATGGATCCCTTGAGTGCGGCACTGATGCCGGTGCGTACCTCCAAGGATTCGCTTGGACCGAAAGCCTGTGCCCGGAAACTCCCGATATTTGATGGCTGGACCCGGTTCGACATCAAGCTGAGCTATGCGGGAACCCAAGATGTCTCGGGCCGTGGTTATGATGGCCCGGTCGTTGTCTGCAAAGCCAAATGGGTGCCTGTCGCCGGCCACCGCCCTTCAAAAGCGTCGGTGAAATACATGGCCAAAGCAGACATGGAGGTCTGGCTTGCCCCCATGGGCCGGGAAACCGTTCTTTTGCCCTATAAAATCTCCATGCAAACGAAAAACGGCCGTCTTGTCGTGGAAGCGAAAAAACTCAACATTGACGGAACGGGAAGCGACCAGGCGTCCCGCTAGCGCCTGCCGGACATTGACGGGTTGCCTTTGCAATAGGGCCGGGACCGTCTTACATCATCGGCGCAGGATGGGCTGAGGCTTGCGCGCCCTTGCGTCTCTTGGTACAGCCGGTCTCAAAGTGTTGTCGGAGCGCTTAGGAGCATTCCGAACCCAAATTCCCGCTGGTGTGCCTCCCTGGACACCGGCGCTTTCAGGTAAGCGAGTAAATGCACAGCTATTTGGATTTCGAAAAACCCGTTGCGGAAATCGAAGGCAAGATCCAGGAATTGCGGGCTATCGCCGCAGAAGATGGTGAAGCCGTCAATGTCGAGGGTGAAATCGACCGGCTTAAAACCAAATCCTCGCAAACACTGAAAGACCTTTATGGAAAACTGAGCCCTTGGCAGAAGACACAGGTTGCCCGGCATCCGGACCGTCCGCACGCGCTTGACTACATCGCAGGCCTCATTGAGGACTTTACCCCGCTTGCCGGCGACCGCAAGTTTGCCGAAGATCATGCCATGATCGCTGGGATCGGCCGGTTCCGGGGGCAGTCCGTTGCTGTGCTGGCCCAGGAAAAGGGGCATGACACCGAAACCCGCCTGAAACACAATTTTGGTATGGTCCGCCCGGAAGGCTACCGGAAAGCGGTCCGTGTGATGGAAATGGCCGAGCGGTTCGGTCTGCCGCTGATCAGCCTCGTGGATACATCGGGTGCCTACCCGGGCCGCGGGGCAGAAGAGCGCGGGCAATCTGAAGCCATTGCACGATCCACCGATGTCGGCCTTGGCCTTGCCACGCCTTCAGTTTCCGTTGTGATTGGCGAAGGCGGATCGGGCGGGGCGATCGCGATTGCGACAGCCAACAAGGTCCTGATGCTTGAGCACGCCGTTTACTCTGTCATTTCGCCGGAAGGGGCCGCCTCAATCTTGTGGCGGGACAGTGCCAAGGCCCAGGAAGCGGCAACTGCATTGAAAATCACGGCACAGGACTTGAAAGAGCTAGGGGTGATCGACGGCATTATCGACGAGCCTGTTGGCGGTGCGCACCGTGCACGTGAAATCGTCATTGATGCAGCCGGATCCGCGGTGGAATCAGCCCTGAAAGAACTCGATGGGCTGTCCTCGGATGAGTTGCGGAAGCAGCGCCGCGAGAAGTTCATCGCGATTGGCCGGACACTTTCCTAGATCTTCTTGTGATCATTAGATTGGGCCTTTGATTTGCCGCCGGACGAAACCGTCCGGCGTTCTGCGTGTTTTTCCTTGGCCCTTTGCCATTGTGTGGCCAGAATTGGGCGTCATTGAAGCCGCAAAGCGCTCGTAATGCGTTCTGAGCGGTAGATATACTTGTTGCTATCACTCAATTGTTGATCGCAGCCATGCGCTTTGCGCAGTAACTTGTCGTCAACCATCATTGCCTTAGCCTGAATAACGGGGCGAAGCGTTAGGGCCGGATGTAATTCTTCTGCAGGAGATCTGCAGGATCCGGCATGCGCTATTGAGTTTGGGATAGACACATGGCCATTTGGCGCTTCGTGAAATCGGCAGCTATGAAGCATAACGACATACCGCGCGGCTCGCAGCGGCGGGCGGTAAAGATCGGCGCTGCTGTTCTGTTGGCAGGCTTTCTGGCTGCCTGTCAGGCGGACGAATATGGTGTTGGGCCAAAGCACCTGCGGCCGGTAAGCGCAGATATCAAGCGCAAGATGTCCGATCTCAACATGAGCAAGACCTCTCCGATTATGATCCGGATCTTCAAGGAAGAATCCGAGCTCGAAGTCTGGAAACAGGCGCGGACCGGCAAGTTTGAACTGTTGGAAGAGTTCGAAATCTGCAAATGGTCCGGCAAACTCGGTCCGAAATTCAAGGAAGGGGACCGCCAGGCGCCGGAAGGTTTTTACGAAATCACGCCCGCCCTTATGAACCCCAACTCAAGTTATCATCTGGCCTTTAATCTTGGATACCCGAACCCTTATGACCGGGCGCATGGCCGTACCGGTTCGCATTTGATGGTCCATGGCGCCTGCTCGTCCCGCGGATGCTATGCCATGACCGACGAACAGGTTCAGGATATCTACGGTCTGGCCCGCGACAGCTTCAAGGGTGGCCAGCGTTCGTTCCAGGTTCAGGCCTTTCCGTTCCGGATGACGCCGGAAAACATGGCCAAGCACCGTGAGAGCGAGCATCTCGATTTCTGGAAGATGCTCAAGACCGGGTACGACCACTTCGAAGTGACGAAGACCCCGCCGGTGGTCTCGCATTGCGAGAAAAAATATGTGTTCGATGCCACTACCCTGGTAGAGGGCGTGCCGTTCCGGGCCAGTGGCAAGTGTCCGCAATATGAAGTGAATCCGCGGATTGCGTCGGCAGTCGCAGCCAAGCAGCGCAAGGACGACGAGAAATTCCAGATGCTGGCTGCGCGCTTTGATGCCCGCGAAGAGCGTCAGCAACGGTGGGAAGAGCGTTCCAACCGGTTTGCCAATGTCCTCGGCGGCGGCGGGGCCGACGAAGAAACCGTAACCTCCGCACCCGTAGATCAGGCAGCTCCGCAGAGCACACCGGTGGAAACGGCCGCAACACCGGAAGCTGCGCCAAGCCGCCCGGGGGCAGCTGTTGAAACCGCTTTTGCCCCCAAAGACCAATCCGCAATTGGTGCTGCTGGAAGCTTCTTTTCCCGGCTTGTGCCTTTTGGTGGCAAGGACAAGCCTTCAGCCAATATAGGCCCGATCGAAACGGAGGCTGTTCCGGCGGCCAAGCCTTAAGTCTATTTTCGGATTTACTGCACAGGCGCTGGAGGCAAGCCTCCGGCGTAACCTTCCCTGACCACAGCGGGGTCATAGGCCTTGCGCGCAAACACCTGCCGGACCATCGGTGTGAATGTCTCCAAGGGCTCAGTTGGATAGTCCGGATCGAATGAGGACTGGTCCCAGCGTTCGCAAAAATCCGAACACGCTTTGAAGTGCGGATGATCCTTGAACCGGTCGCGGGCGTCCGCATCCCAGTTGTAGTGGTGGGCATAATAGATCATCTGGAAAATACCATGATGCTCGACCACCCAGGCGACTTCCTCACGCACGAATGGACGGATGACTTCCGCTGAAAACCGGTCATGGTTTTGAGGCGCCAGCCCGTCTCCGATATCATGCAGAAGCGCGCCAACGATCCAGTCGATATCCGCCCCGTCTTTCAGCGCCCGTGTCGCGGATTGAAGGCCGTGTTCCATGCGGGTGATCTTGTAACCGGTCATGGTGTCCTCGCCCTGCCGCTGCAATTCGGCGAGAATCCGGTCTGCGGTCAAGGCGTGATAGGGCTGTTCCGCGTTGGCCAGGAGGTCGTAGTCCTCTTTGGTTCCGTCCTTCATTTGTGTGAATGATACGGTTTTCATCACCCTCTCCCTCAGCTCTGCCGGTCTCGAAAACACATCACATCGGGATCAAGGCCCAATAGTCGAAATCGAGGATGACGTTCTCCAGATAGGCGCCTTCGTGATCCTGTGCCGGGAAATCGTCGCATGGCCTGTTCTTCGTCGCAACGAGGCGCAGGCGCAGGGCGCCGACATCCGTGCGTCCTTCAATCTCGGACCGGTCCAGCACCTCGGACCAGGCATAAACCGTATCCCCGGCGAAAAGCGGCCCAACATGGCGGCCACCGTTGACGGCGGCCACATGGAACGCATTGGCAAGGCCATTGAACGATAGGGCTCTTGCAATTGAAATCACATGGCCGCCATAGACCAGCCGGTGACCGAACCGGCTATGGGCTTCCGTGTGCTGATTGAAATGCACCTTCGCCGTGTTCTGATAAAGCCGAGTGGCAAGCTGATGCTCGGCTTCCTCCACGGTCATGCCGTCGACATGGTTGATTTTCTCGCCGATCTCGTAATCGGCAAACCGGTAGTCCGCGCCGGACAGGTCGTTGTCCCATTTGGCTGTATCGAGCAGTGGTACCGCACTGCCAAGCGCCTGGGGATCGAGGGCTGCGGGCAATTCAGGAACAACTGGATCGGGCGCTGGGCTTGTGGCATCGCGCTTGTTCACCATCACCCAGCGGACATAGTCGAGGACTTCGGTGCCGTCGGACTTGTAGCCCGTGGACCTGACATAGACGACACCGGTGCGCCCGTTGGAGTTTTCCTTCTTTCCGATCACCTCGGAAACGGTTGAGAGCGTGTCACCGGGATAGACCGGAGCCAGGAAACGGCCGCCCGCATAGCCCAGATTTGCAACCGCATTGAGGGAGATGTCGGGGACGGTCTTGCCGAAAACGATATGGAAGATCAGAAGATCATCGACCGGGGCATGGGCATATCCAAGGGCCTTTGCAAAGGCGTCGGAGGATTGGACCGCAAAGCGGGGGCCATAGAGGGCCGTATAGAGCGCTTGGTCGCCGCTTGTAACCGTGCGCGGCGTGGCGTGGCGGATGACCTGCCCAACCTGGAAGTCCTCGAAAAAATTACCCGAACTGGTTTTGCTCACCGCTGCCTCCCGCCTTTCAATTGTATGACGCAGATTTAGCCGCGTGCAGCGCACACAAGCAAGTGAGACGTTTTGCCGATCCTTTAGGGAAGGCCGGATTTTCCGTGCCAAGCCGGTCAGCCCGCAGGACGGGGCGCCCGTTATCTGCAAGTCTCGGCAAGACGATCGGGGAACCGGACTACCCTTGTCCCAGCAGGTTTCCGGTGGAAACGGACAAGAGACAGGCCGTATACTTGCAGCCCCATTACACCGTTAATCGACGACCCGGAAGCGGACGCCTTCGGAACTTTCATAGCGCCCATCGCCAAGCCGTTTGAAGCTGACACAGCTGGTGCCTTTTGCCGGGCCGCTCGGAAATGTCGAACAAATCTGGTTGCCGCGTGCCCGCCAGGTGCCGTCAACCGATCCAAGAAGGGCCCTTGCGGAGACGACTCCGCCCGGCATGTAGCGCATGGTGATGCGCATGCCGAATTTGCGGGTCACGATGGTCTTGTTCAGCATCTCTGCCTGGATTTCCCGCGCTGTCAGTGTGTTCGCATCGGCGGGGGCTGCTGCGAAAAGAACGGCCAGCAACAGACTGCCGGCAATTGCCAGATGGGGTCTCATAATGTGCTGCCTCTTGGTCAGAGCGGCTTTCCCGCGCGGTCATCATCAAAATCGGGTTGACCAGGAAGGTAGCGCCCGTCCCATCCGGTTCAACGGTGAGGCTATGCGGCCGGGATTGGTCGATCATGTTTCCACCGGCCTTAGGGTGCCGCGAACGCAGCCTGATTTTGACAGGCCGACTTGATCATCCGCCGGAGCCATTGGTGGGCCGGGTCCTTGGTGAAGCGCTCATGCCAAATCTGCGAGACGTTGAAAAGCGAGGGCCCCAGCTCCATTGGTAAAGGCGCGATTTCAAGCGCGTCACTCATCACCTGTCTGGCAAGCATTTCCGGGACGGTCATGATCAGGTCCGTCGGTGCCATCACGGCGCCGATTGTCATGAAATGCGCAACCCTGAGGGCAATCCGTCTCTTTAGCCCATGTTCGCCCAAAACGGTGTCCACCCGGCCCCCGCCTTTGCCCGTGATGCTGAGCAAGGCGTGGGAAGCGCCGGCGTAAGCTTCCAGCGTCAACTCCCTTTTCAAGAGGGGATGACCCTTTCGCATCAGGCAGACCTGGCGGTCCTGGAAAAGCGCCTGGCTGGCGACATTTTCAAGCACCGGGCCGTCTTCCACAACGCCGAAGCCAAGCGAGACTTTCCCTTCACACATCTGGGCAACCCCGGCTGCCGACAGGTTTTCAATGTCGATCTCAACACCTGGGGCCAGGTTGATCACCTGTCCCAGCACCGGCGGCAGCAGGCTTTGCGCCAGATAATCCGGAGCCATGATCCGGAAATGATCCTCCGCCTTGGACGGATCGAAGACCTGCGGCGCGAACACTGCGGAGACCTGCGCCAAGGCGTCCCGAACGGGTGCCTGGAGGGCTTCGGCGCGGGGCGTGAGCACCATGCCGCGCCCGGACCGGACCAGGAGCGGATCCTTGATGACATGCTGAAGCCGGTTGAGGGCGCGGCTCATGGCCGGTTGCGACAGGTTCACCTGATCGGCGGCCTTGCTGACGCTCCCGGTTTCCAGCAGGGCGTTGAACGCCTTCAGGAGATTGAGGTCGATGTTTTGAATATTTGTCTGGCGCATGAATAAGATATAAATCATGCATTAGAAGTATGCAAAGCCAGTCCTTAGGTTTGCGGTATCGAAGTGACCCAAGCCAAGGAGATTGCATCATGTTTGTCATTTCAGGTGTTACCGGAAACACAGGTTCCGTCGTTGCTCAAACGTTGCTCGATCAGGGCCAGCCGGTTCGCGTGATCGTCCGGTCAGCCGAAAAAGGAGCCGCGTGGACGGCCAAGGGCGCGGAGGTCGCCGTTGCCGATCTTCTTGACACTGCCGCTCTGACCCAGGCTCTCGAAGGGGCGAGCGGCGCCTATTTCCTGCTGCCGCCGGACTTGGCCAGTGCGGATTTTCTCGGCGATAGCCGCAAGCGCGCCGAATCGATCGTCGCAGCTGCAAAAGCGGCCCGTCTGCCCCATGCGGTTATCCTGTCTTCCGTCGGCGCGCAGCATGCGGATCGCGTTGGCCCGATTTCCACGGTTGCTCACCTGGAAAAGCTGTTCATCGCATCCTCGATCCCGCTTAGCGCGGTGCGGCCTGGATATTTTCTGGAAAACATCCAGGATGTGATGCCGGCGGTTCAGCATGAAAATGTCTTCCCGAGCATGATCCTGCCCCTTGATTTCAAGATCGACATGGTGGCGACCCGGGATATCGGCCTGACCATCGCTGAGGCCTTGATGACCCCGCCTTCCGTCGCGCACCGTGTGATCGAGCTGAAAGGCGCGGCTCAATATTCTGCCGAAGATGTTGCGGCCGCACTCTCCAAGTCCCTGAACCGGACCATCACGGCGGTGCCTGTCCCGCAGGAAGCCTGGATCGGTACGCTGACACAGAACGGTCTGTCCCCGCAATCGGCTGACGCAATCGCCGAGATGCATGAAAACATCAACAACGGCCGTATTGTTTTCACCGATCAAAACGCCCGCAAAGGTTCGATTGACCTTGAAACCTTTGTCGACAGGCTCGTTGCCTGATCGTGTTGCCCGATTTTTGGTGCTTGAAGAGCGGCCGTCCGGGCCGCTCTTTCGCCGATTGATCTTCTGATCAGACCGGAACAAGCACCAGACAACACCAGCTGGACACTTACCAGCACCTAAAGCGCCGCGAGGTTTCCCTCCGGCGTTTGGTTCAAAAAGGCTCCCGTTTGGCACAGGAGCGGCGGAGCGCAGCAGGCTTTGCCTTGCGCCACTTGTTTAAATTGTTTCTTCGGCAAAAGCTGTCACGCCCCGCCCGGGCTTTTTCTCATGGGCTTCATCCCCGGCCATCGAACAGACGCGTATCAGGCTGTTACCAGCCACCGCCGAACGCCCGTCCGCTTCCGAAGTGCCCACGCGGATCATGCGGCCTACCCTCGGGTCCCGCCCA
>NZ_SMLZ01000021.1 GCF_009711415.1 Roseibium denhamense | reverse complement strand
TAGCGTCGGGCTATCTACTAAGGTTTGTGGGGATTCATCTCGAATTTATATCGGCAGCAGCGAGGCAAATAAATGCCTCGAAGCTGCGGTTGGCTTTGCAAGCACGCATAGTGATTCGTTTGAACTCTTTGAGTTTGCAGAAGAAGTCCTCGATAAGGTGTCGCCATTTGTAAATCTCTGCATCGATCTTTCGTGGCAGGCCTCTGCGGGAATGCTGAGAGATCACGACATTGGCGCCGCGCTGATCGAGTTGAAGAGCTATATTTACCCGTTTTTTTAAACATAGCGGTCGATCACTTCGAGAAAGGGGGGTAAATCAGCATGAAAATGTCGCCTCTAAGAACTTATTTGTCACAGGCATAAGTTCGG
>NZ_SMLZ01000039.1 GCF_009711415.1 Roseibium denhamense | reverse complement strand
GCCCTGGCCTTCTGCCAAGTCAGACAGGTTCAAGCCAGTCGACAGTGAAGCATCAGTGTAATCAACTGCATCGATTGTCAGTTTGGACGTAGAATCTTCGTTGAAGATTGTAGTCAGGTCGTTTCCATCGCCAGCAAGAAGATTCTTGCCTTTGTAGGAGCTATCCTTTGCAACGTCTTCGATCTGCTCAAGCAGGGCGTTATACTGTTCCGCAAACGTCTTCCGCTCATATTGGCTTTGCGTTTGCAGTGACTGATTGGCCTTTGCCTTTGCCGATTCCACAAGATCCGTAATCGTCGTGATACCTTGGTCAGCAGCTTTAATCGTCTGCAGCGATTGGCCCATGTCGTCCAGAAGCGTGCTAAGATCATTGGCACGTGAGTTCAGGCCGGATGCTGTAAAGAAGCTGTTCGGATCATCCAGCGCGGAATTGACCTTCAGTCCGGTGGCCAGTTTGTTCTGGACATCGGATGTGAGGCGGGCGGTGGATTGAAGTGTGAGAAGGTTCTGCCTAACGGCAGCTGACAGGTTGATGTCAGACATAGTATATCCCTTTCCTGGGTCACAAATGCATCCGCTCTTCCTGAACGGGTTGACGCCAAGAATGGTCTGTTAACCTTAATCAATGGTAAACCGCTTTGAAAAATAGGGTAAACGGCCCCTTAACCAGCCTTTGGGTGAGCAAATG
>NZ_SMLZ01000031.1 GCF_009711415.1 Roseibium denhamense | reverse complement strand
GCTCAAGATAATAAGCCACTATTGACGCCCTCGTTTTGTGTAAACCGATAACTTCAACCCGCCCTCACAGCTCAAGTTTGCCGCGTTTCTTCAAAACTTCTGCACGTAGCTTAGCCCGGTAACCGCAGGGAATGCCGTGTTTGGCCTCCCAATCAAGGGCGGGCTGGATGTTCTCTTCCGGCAACCACGGAATATCCAGTTCCTCGCAGTGCTTGGCGTCGAGATAGCGGATCTTGCGGGCAACAAGCTCTTTGTGAAACGCGTCCGAGCAAAAAACCCCCTTGTATTCTGGACCGAGATACAAGGGGGTCCAAAGGTGTTTCCCTGCAATCCGGGGACTGCTCACCACTATTCGGTCTCGTATACTCGTTCTAAACAATGCCAAGTTGGGACCATCTGTGGCATTGTGATACTCCCAATCCCGGTCCATCTCGTTCACCAGCAAGGCATCAAATGCCACCATGCAGTTAAAGACATAGTAGTTCCCTTCATAAGGCTCTCCGGCCTTGTTCCGCAGCTTGATCGGAATAAACTGATGCACACCGGGCTCGA
>NZ_SMLZ01000049.1 GCF_009711415.1 Roseibium denhamense | reverse complement strand
GGGACCGAAATCGACAGCTACATTGAACAAAACACTAAAAACGCTACTCGACGATTAAGAACTCATCGACCCTTTGCCGCAATTATGTGACCAGAGTAACAGTCTGACCGCTTCAATTGCGTTATGTTTGCGGGAGGGTCATGCAGCCGTGGGAACGCGGCTTGGCTCATGACCATTCAAGTCATCGTCGAGCCAAAGTACAACGGACCGAATATGTGTGAATTGTGTATGGCCACAGGCCGGACCCGGGACCTTCCAATCGTGGCGGGCTTTTCTTGCTCCGGCGTAAGTGGCTCGTTCGCGAACACGGATGCCGACAGCACAAGTGCTGCTGCCGGTCCGGTCTTCACAAACGATCAGATTGCGGATCAACTGACAGACGGATATTGGACCGCGAATGGGCGCAGCGATCGTTCCTTTAATGTCGCTGTTGGTGGAACAATATCCGTCAATATCAATGCACTGAATGCGGACGGGCAGTATCTGGCCCGAAATGCCCTTGAATTGTGGTCGGACGCAACCGGCCTGACCTTCAGCTATACATTCGGCAGTGCACAGATCATCTTCGATGATACCGAGGCTTGGAGTGCGTATAACCAATCCTGGACTAGCGGCAGTAACATCTCATCCAGCTACATAAATGTTGGAACGAGCTGGGTGAGTTATTATGGCGCCTCACTCAATTCCTATGCATTTCAAACCTATGTCCATGAGATTGGGCACGCTTTGGGCCTGGGGCACGCCGGTAACTACAATGGCTCGGCAACCTATGGTGTTGACAACCACTATGCCAATGACAGCTGGCAAGCATCGGTCATGTCCTACTTCAGTCAGGCTGACAATACGTCGATCAACGCCAGCCATGTGTACGCGGTCACGCCTCAAACTGCCGATGTAATTGCCATTCAAAATCTTTATGGAACCGATCGTTCAACCCGCACCGGAAACACGACGTATGGAGACAATGCGAACTCTGGCGATCTGATGCAAGCGATCAGCGGGATGGATTCGTTTATCAGCTACACCATCATTGACGATGGCGGCACCGATACATTCGACTTCGGCGGCAGCTCGGCGAACCAGATGATTGATCTGCGTGAAGAAGCCATTTCCAGCGTCCGTGGCTATACCGGAAACCTCCAAATCGCCCGCGGCACCGTGATCGAGAACGCGATTGGCGGCAGTGGTGATGATATTCTGATTGGAAATGGGGCTAGAAATTTTCTGGTTGGTAAAGCAGGAAATGATAGCCTCATTGGCCATGAGGGGAATGACATTATCCGTGGTGGGGATGGTGCTGATTACATCAGTGGCGGCAATGGACAGGATTGGGCTTTTTATAATACATCAAAGTCTGCGATATCAATAAATCTAGGTGATGACAAACGCGAACGTGGTGGTGACGCTTTTAATGACCACATTATTAGTGTTGAGAGAATATTGGGTAGTTTTTATAATGATGTTATAACAGGAAATATTGAGCCGAATTATTTACGAGGATATCACGGGAATGATCAATTACGTGGCGGTGCTGGAAATGACATCTTGCGCGGAGATAGTGG
>NZ_SMLZ01000051.1 GCF_009711415.1 Roseibium denhamense | reverse complement strand
ACTTACCGCCGGCGCGAACATTGCTCCGTTCAAGCCTTATTTGCTAAAGCTCATGAACTTGAAGTGCGGTTGATCTTCCGGCTGCACCGGGAAATCAATCTTGTCTGTCATGCCCCAGTTCAAGACCTGGTTGTGGATCGGCAGGTACAGGTTTTCAGACTTAACTGTGTCCCAGATCTCCGCAATCGTCGCGTTGCGGACTTCCTGGTCCGTTTCGGACGCAAGGCTGGCGATCTTCGCATCCAGTTCCGGGTTGGAGTAGCCGGTTGCATTCCAGGAGCCGAGCTTGTCGGTCGTGGTGTGGGTCAGGAAGTTGAAGATATACTCGGAGTCGAACGTCGGAACGCCCCAGCCGAGCATATAGAAGTCTGTTTCCTTGTTCTGGATCAGCGGGAAGTGCTGTGCCTTAGGCTTGGCGTCCAGATTAACGGTGATCCCGATCTGGCCCAGCATGCCGACAGCGGCCTGACAGATGCCTTCATCGTTGATGTAGCGGTCGTTCGGGCAGTTCAGCGTGAGGCTGAACCCGTCGCCGTAACCGGCTTCTTCCATCAGGGCCTTGGCTGCAGCCACATCATAGGCCGGGGCGGCATCCAGCTCTTCCGTCCAGCCGTTGACGAACGGAGGCATGATCACACCGGTCGGTGCGGACTGTTCGCGCATCACGACTTTCTTGATGGCATCGCGGTTGATGGCGATGTTCATTGCTTCGCGGACGCGGTTGTCAGCGAGCGGGTTCTTGCCGTCGACATTGTCGCTCGTCAGATCGTCAGCGCCCTGGTTCATGCCGAAGAAGATCGTGCGGTTCTGGGCCGCTGTGTTCAGCCGCAGGCCGTCTGTCTCGGCAACGCGCACGAGATCCTGGACCGGAACGTCCTGAATGAGATCAACTTCACCGGACAGAAGCGCGGACACGCGGGTCGCGCTTTCCTGGATCGGGGTGTAGATGATTTCCGTGACTTCCAGCGGGAACTCGCCCTTGCCCCAGTAGTTCGGGTTCTGCTTCAGGATGGTTTCGGAATCCTGCTTGCGGCTTTCAAGGGTAAAGGCGCCGGTGCCGTTGACGGCCCGTACACACGGGTTGTCGCCGCCATTTGCGATGTCCTGCGGTGCTTCACAGCCATTGTCAGTGGCCCAGCCAGAATCCATGATGAACAGGTTCGTCATGTTGTTCGGCAGCAGCGGGTTCGGTCCGTCGGTTTCGAAATGAACCGTGTAATCGTCGACCTTGCGCACATCCGTAATGGAGTTCAAAAGCTCTTTCATGGCCGATGTCGGCATCATGGCGCGCTTGAAGGAGAAGACCACGTCATCGGCGGTAAAGTCTTCGCCGCCATGGAACTTCACACCTTCGCGGAGCTTGAATTCCCAAACATTCGGGTTTTCGGTCGGCTCCCAGCTGGTGGCGAGCGCCGGAATGATTTGCGCTGCCATGTCACGCTGCAGGAGCGGCTCGTACATCTGGTGGGCCAGAGCGTGGGTCGGGCCCTCATTTTGTGCATGCGGATCCAGCGTCAGGGAGTCGCCGGCACGCGCCCATCGCAGAGTTTCGGCATTTACCGCGCTCAAGCCGGCGCAAAGCGCCACACTTGCTGCGGTCAGCTTCAAAAAAGTCTTCGTCATGTTCAATTCCCCTTCGGTTGTCCTGGTGCCGGTTTCCGGCGTGATCTTATGGCGATCCCCAGTGTGCCATGCGTGGCAATTCTACCGCCGCTGCATGGCTCTCAAGACCC
>NZ_SMLZ01000024.1 GCF_009711415.1 Roseibium denhamense | reverse complement strand
TTTCGTCGTAAAGCCGCCGCGTGATCGACCAAAAGCCTCCTTATGAGTCCCCCTTTAGCGCCTGCCGCCTGACTATGGCCGCGGACTGTGGTGCTGTCGATCATGTGTTGCCAGTCATCGGTAAGCCCGAGGTCTACAAGTGTTTCCAACAGACCGTCCCAAACCCCTTGCTCCGCCCACCTGCGAAACCGGACATAGACCGAGTTCCATTTCCCATAGCGCTTATGCATGTCCCGCCAGGGGCAGCCAACACGCAGGACATGCAACATGCCGTTCAGATAACGACGCTTAATCCTGGGCCGGACGGGACTTTCGGCCTCGCTCCGAAGGAAGCAATGCTTCAATCGATTCCCATTCTGCGTCCGTCAAATCGCCACGTGCCGAGACTGCCTCCTTGAAGACGGTCTTGCA
>NZ_SMLZ01000072.1 GCF_009711415.1 Roseibium denhamense | reverse complement strand
CAGAACCAATCAAAACCCATACCTTTGCCGCCCCGATCGGCGACACAATTTACTATAGTATGTCCGCCTCGGGAAACACGCTGTCCTTCAGCGTAGGGTCCGTTGTTGGGGTTGTGATCGGGGCGTTCCTCGGCTCGTTCTCGAAAGGCCATTTTCGGTGGGAAGCCTGCGAGGATCCGCGCGAGTTACGACGCCAGATCACAGGCGCAGCCATCATGGGGCCCGGCGCGATACTGGCCATCGGCTGCAGCGTTGGTCAGGGCATTTCGGCATTCTCGGTGCTTGCCTACAGCGCTCCGATCACCTTTATGGCCATTTTTGCCGGGGCTGCGATCGGGCTAAAACAACTTATTACCGGTTTCGTTCCAGCCGAGTGATCCATCTCGCGTGCTATCATCCGCACCAAGGCCTGTGGGTTGCCTAACAACGTACATTCGTATTTTCGCATTTTTTGATCTATTCTTGAGATCGGTCAATGCAGTTGCCTTCTGCCTTCCGGCACAGTCTTGCGATCTGGGATTGCTGCCCGTATAGCCCCTGCCGCATCGGATTGAAAATGGACTTGACCGCGCTTCTTGACCGGCTCTCTGAGCCCACACTACTTGTTTTGGGCGGTTTGACTGTTGGTGGCCTGTTCGGCGCCTTGGCACAGCAGAGCCGCTTTTGCCTGCGGGCAGCGGCGCTGGAGTTTTCCCGCCGGAGACCGTCCGATCGCCTACCAATCTGGTTGCTCGCCTTTTCAAGCGCTGTTCTGGCAACGCAACTGATAACGCAATTCGGGCAAATTGATGTGCAGGAAACCCGCCAACTGGCATCGCCGCAAAGCCTTTCCGGCGCATTGATCGGCGGATCAATGTTCGGAACCGGGATGGTTTTGGCACGGGGATGTGCGAGCCGCCTTCTGGTTCTCTCCGCAACTGGAAACCTCAGGGCCTTGTTGTCAGGCTTGGTGTTCGCCGTGGTCGCCCAGGCCAGCTTGCATGGCATTTTTAAACCCATTCGGGACTGGCTGTCTGGTCTGTGGACGACAAACGACATTGGTGGCAATGACCTGACTTCCTTTCTCGGAATGACCGAAGCAACCGTCTTTCTGTTCGGCGGGCTATGGTTTATTGCCGGAGTGGTGTTTGCCGTTCGAAACAGAAGTTCGTTCTGGCACATGGTCACAGCCGTCGGCGTCGGACTGACCATCCCGCTAGCACTGTGGTTCACGACGTCCATGTCGCGGCAGGCCTTCGATCCGGTTTCGATTGACGGAGTGACCTTTACCGGACCATCAGCTGACATGCTGATGCTATTCCTGTCTGCGCCGTTTGAGACAATCGACTTCAACACTGGACTGGTGCCGGGCGTGTTCCTGGGGTCTTTCCTGGCTGCCTTGATCACTCGGCAATTGCTGCTTCAGGGCTTTGAAAGCGGTTCGTCCATGGCACGGTATCTCAGTGGCGCGGCGCTGATGGGATTTGGCGGCATGCTGGCGGGCGGCTGCGCCGTTGGTGCAGGGATCACCGGCGCTTCTCTCTTTGCCATGACGGCTTGGCTGACCCTGATCGGCATCTGGTTGTCTGCGGTCATCACTGACCATTTGCTCGAAAACGCACCGCGCGTAACATCAATTCCGCTCAATGCTCTTGGAAATGGAACGCGATCTGCGCAATAAGTCCTAATCGACTTTTAGCCTCTCACAAGCTCCTCTGCCAGCACCACCACCAGGTCCCACCCAAGACGGGAAGTCACTTGGCGGGCCTAGACCGTAAGTGTTGGGCCGGAAATGGCTCGTCAGGTTCTTTTTAAATGTCGGCATTTGATCCAATGGACCCTAACCTGCTCCCCTGTTTGTTTTGCTTCCGGTCATTCTTTTCGATTGCAGCGAAAGTCCGCAATCCGCTCATTCCGGGAGAGGACTTTCTGGCCACTGCGGATATTGCTCGTGGACTCATTCAATGGCGGCTTCGCGCCCGCATTCTGGTCGTTTGCTGCATTGAACCATGAGCCCAACTGCAGACACCAGTCTAAGGAACGCCAAATTGGCAGGAAGTGAGTTAAGCGGACAGTCTTTTGCAGCCAAAGAATTGTCCGCTTTTTAGTAAGGGCTCAGCACATACCGCTTTTCGTTGAACAGGCCCTCAAGCCAAGTCTAAAACGACATGACGCGCGTGTTGTCTGCCATGATGGCAGCGGCCATTGCGGGCGGCTTGGCGACGGTGATCCCATCCAGAAGCGCGTCCGGCCCAGCCCCCTTGTTGGGAAGGTAGATCGCGCAGACTTCAACTTTGCCACCAGCTTGCATGATTTTCTGCATCAGACCCTGCGGGCTCATGTCTTTCGGTGCCTGACCGGTTGTCGCGCTGGCGGGGGCGTCTTTGAGGGCCAAATCGCCAGCCGGGCCACACAACAGGATCTGGGCAGATTTTTCTTGCTGGATTGACTGCATGGTCAGCACCATAGCCATCAGTTGGGTTTGCGGCTCGGGCGCGGTCAGGATCGTGATCAATTTGTCTGGCCCCTCGGCCTTAACCGGTGCGAGGGCAAGCAGGAAGCTTCCTGTAAGAGCGGCTACAAGAATTTTCAGTTTCATCGGTTTCTCCTTTTCAAAGTCTGATTATTCTGGACGGCAGATTTCCTTGCGGGCGATCGCTTGTGCTGTGCGCACCAAAAGAAGGATGATGATCGCCATCAGTAGAGCCAGCACGCCGGTGCCGAGCACGCGGTAAGCGCCGGATCCGGTATGCTCGGCATGGACAAAGCTCGCGATCGACAGTGCTGCGACCGGAAAGGACAACGCCCACCAGGACAAGGCGAACGGGATTCTGTGGAACCGCTGCACCTGCGTCACGACGATCAGGAAAAAAACATAACCGAGGCTAAGGAGGATTTGCCCGAACGGTCCTGGATCCGGCACCAGATGGCTCCAGGCCACATAGGCAACAGCCGGCGGGGCAATCAGGATGGTCAGCGTCGGCACAAGCCGTCCCGGCAAGGGATCATGAAAAACCAGGCGGTTCATGACCAGGGTCAAAAGCACTAGCCAGAACAGAAGGCCTGCGGAGAAGAACAGCCACGACAGGTCGGCATAGCCCAGCTCGGCCCCGGCCACCGGCACCAGCACATTGCCAACCGCGGGAATGAACCAGGCCGGCGACAAATGCGGTGTCTGGAAGGGGCGATGGCTGATCCAGCTTCCGATCACGGCCAGCGACAGCCCCCCTTGTACGCTCACACCAATCAGCCAAATCGCCTCGGCTGCGACCGGAAAAAGCGGCAGGAGCGCCGTTGCCAGCAGGATCGTCGAGATGGAGATGGCCGGGAAGAAGGCAACCCTGACCGGATGGTTCCACTCGCCAACCACCGCAGACGGAATGCGGATCGCTTTGGCCAGATAGCCTGCCGCAATGGCGGCCAGCAGCAGACAGGAAACGGCCAGCGCGATTTCGGACAAGGGCGCAGTAACGCCCCACGCCCGTTCAGCGCCGCGCAAAGCCAGCGTTAGTCCCAGCAGGCCCATTCCGATGGCAAAGAAGGTGACGGGATAATGCTCCAGACGGGTCAGGGCCCCGTCCGGAAGCTGGGTGTCCGGGGTGGCGGCTGTCATGGTTCGCCTCACCAGCACTGCAGCGGCTTGCCACGGATCAGAGACTGAAGCGTGTAGACCAGAATTGCCATTCCGATAGCGCCAACCGCCCCAACGGCGAGATAGACAATCACGTCGATCGGGCCGCCCAGATCGCTTATGCCCGAATGGGTCATCACCTGCACAAACCAGATCGCGGCCACGGCCCCGACCGGCATCGACAGTTGTGCAAGTAGAAACTTGCGCATGGACATCGACCGGTCGCGGATCAGGACATAGAAATAGGCGATGGTGATCGCGATCGCGGCAGCCACCATGGCCCAGAACACAATCGGTCCGAATATCTCCTCGAAAACGGCAATCATCATGCCGGGTGTCAGTTCTTGCATGAGATCGTTCCTCCTCTAATCAGTCGGCTGGGATTAGGCGCGGCCGCGCAGCATGGCGTTATAGGTTGCCTTGAGCGCGACCTCCTTCATCAGCCAGGAAACCCACAGCTCTTCCAGCGGCGCGATGAGGCCTGGAAAGGATGGTGTGAGATTGTTCTGGTAGTCGAACTCCACCAGCATGGCCCGGCCGATCTTGGTGATGAGAGGACAGGAGGTGTAACCGTTATAGGTTTGCGTGCCCTCCTTGCCCTGGATCTGCGCAACCAGGTGATCCTCGACAACAGGAACCTGCCATTTAACGCTGGCCGCGGTTTTCCCCTTGGGCACACCCGCCACATCGCCGACGGCAAAGACGTCCGAATAGCGGGAATGGCGCAAAGTGGTCTTGTCGACCTCGACCCAGCCTTCTCCGACCCACTTGCCCGTCTTCCAGGAGAGCGGGCTGTTTTTCACCACATCATGGGCGCGCATAGGCGGGATCACGTTGGTGAAATCGAAGCCGATTTCTCGTGGGCCGTCCGGGGTCTGGAAGGTCGCAACCTTTCGGCCCGGATCTATGGCCGTCATGACATGGTCGTAGACACTCTTGACCCCGCGCTCGTCATACAGCATCCGCACCTTCTCGTTCACGATGGGAACTGAGAAAAAGCTTCCGCTATCGGCAGCATAGAGCATTTCGACCTTGCCACGATTGCCTTTGCGCCGCGCGTAATCGTCGGTCAGGAAGGTGTATTTGAGGGGCGCACCGGCGCATTTCATTTCTGTTGCCGGACGTGTGAACAGGCCGACGCCTCCTTCATCGGTAAAGCGGTCCATGGCTGCCCAGGTTTTAGCGGCGAATTCCGGCCCGGCATAAACGGAGCCGATGCCGTTGGTGCCGATCAGATCCAGTGACATGCCGTCGATGGCCTCGTAATCAAGCTTGAGCCCGGTCGCGACAACCAGATAGTCATAGTCGAGTGTGGTTCCGCCGGTCGTCGTAACCGTTTTGGCGTCCGGGTCGATCTCTGCCGCGCTTTCTGCAATCCAGTTCACCGACTGCGGCAGCCAATCCGACGTCTTGGTCACAGAGTAGCCGGATGGCTTGAGACCGGCGGCAATCAACGTATAGCCAGGCTGATAGTAGTGATCCTGACGCGGGTCGAGCAACGTGATCTCAGCCCCATTGAGCCGGTCCGACAAGCGGTTGGCCAGCGCTGTCCCGGCGGCACCGGCCCCGAGAATGAGAAACTTGGCCTTGGTCTCGACTGGAGCGGCAGACGCGGGTTTGGCCGTCGAACCGGTCCCGATGCCCGCAGCACCGGCGCCGAGCGCGGTGAGCCTTAGAAAATTGCGCCGATTAACATGCGTGTTATGCATGGTGCACCCTCCCTGTAGCGGAGGCTTCACCCTTTGACTGTGCTTCAGCAAAGACGGCATTGTCTTGTTGCAGTTCAAGCCACATCGCATTCACGACGGCGAACATGGCGGCAGCGAACAACCCCAATATCCAAGCGAAATACCACATCGTTTCCTCCTCCTTTTTTAGTAAACTGTGTCCGTGTTGGACCGCACATCCTCTTCCGTGACCTTGCCCCACAGCACCTTGTAGACCCACGCGGTGTAGGCCAGGATCAGCGGCATGAAGATCACCGTCGCCACCAGCATGACAAACAAGGTCAGGTGCGATGACGAGCTGTCCCACACCGTGAGCGAGGAGTTCGGGTCGATCGACGAGGGCAGGATGAACGGGAACATGGTCAGCCCAACAGTTGAGATCATGCCCAGGATTGCGATCTTGGATGTGAGCAAGGTCGAGACTTCGCGCCCGGCCCGCAGCCCCAGAAAGGTCAGGGCCGCGCCGACAATTCCCAGAACCGGGGCGATCAAGATCCAAGGCCGGATAGCGTAGGCGGTCAGCCAGCTGCCGCCCTTTGCGACCTCTGAAAAGAGCGGGTTGGACGGGCCATCCGTCACACTGGGGCTTGTAAACGCATAGCCGTCCAACCCGATGGCCAGCCACAGACCGGCGAGGAGAAAGCCGAGCAAAGACCCGGCTGCCGCGTAGCTGCCTAAAACCCGCGCCCGCCCGGCGACGACACCGTCGGCCTTGAGCGACAGCCAGGCCCCGCCATGCATGATCAGCATGGTCAAGGATGTGAACCCGGTCATAAGCGCAAAAGGATTGAGAAGTCGAAAGAAAGAGCCCTCATAAAGTGGCATCAGATCTTCGGTGAACCGGAAGGGCACCCCTTGCAGGACATTGCCGACGGCCACGCCAAAAACAAGCGCCGGTACCGCACCGCCGATGAACAGGGCCCAGTCCCACGTCTGCCGCCACCGCGCGTCATCCCGTTTTGACCGGTACTTGAAGGCGACCGGCCGCAGGATAAGGGCGGCGAGCACAAGGAACATCGCCATGTAAAATCCGGAAAAGCTCACGGCATAGAGCGATGGCCAGGCGGCGAAAATCGCGCCGCCCCCGAGGATGAACCAGACCTGATTGCCTTCCCAGACCGGGCCGACCGTGTTGATGGCGACCCGGCGCTCGAGGTCGGTCTTCCCAACAAAAGGAAGCAGGGCGCCCACCCCCATGTCAAAGCCATCAGTCAGGGCAAAGCCGATCAACAGCACTCCCAGCAACAGCCACCAGATGACACGCAGGACTTCGAAATCGATGAGTTCGTGCAAGATCATGGAACTTACTCCGCAGGCTGGAGACCGGCTGCCGGAGCAGACCGTGAAGCTGAAGGGGCGGAACCAGCGACCGCTGGCATTTCCGGCACGTCGAGATAAGGTCCCTTGCGGATGTATTTGATCATCAGGCCCATCTCGATCAGGAAGAGAACGCTGTAGAGGGCAATGAAGCCGGCAAGCGTCATGGCGACCTGTGTGATGCTCAGGTGCGAGACGGAGAGCGCCGTCGGCAGAACACCGTCCACAGTCCAGGGCTGACGGCCATATTCGGCAACGAACCAGCCAAGTTCCGCCGCAATCCAGGGCGCCGGGATCATGATGACGGCCAGATAAAGCGCAGGGCGCGGAAAGGTCATCTTCTTAAAGCTTGCAACATAGAAGAAATAGGCCATGACACCGATGAAGGCGAAACCGAGACCGACCATGATGCGGAAGGCCCAGAACAGCGGCCAGACGGTCGGCACCGTATCTTCAGCCGCCTTGGCAATATCGGCTGCGGTGGCCTCCCGCGGATCATCCACATAGCGTTTCAGGAGATAGGCGAAACCGAGATCTTTGCCGTGCTGCTCGAACAGGGCAGTCGCGTCTGCCGGCGCATGGTTCGGGTCCTTGCGGATCTCCTTCAGCGCATCATAGGCAATGATCCCGGAGCGGATGCGTGTCTCCGCATCCTCGACCAGCTCGGCAATGCCCGGGATTTCATCGGTCAGCGAGCGCGTGCCGATCAATCCCATCGCATAAGGGATGTGCAGCGCATAATGCGTTTCGCGCGCCTCTTGGTCTGGAAAACCGAAGGCCGTGAACGACGCGGGCGCTGGCTCGGTCTCCCACATGGCCTCAATGGCGGCGAGCTTCATTTTCTGGGAATGGGTTACCGAATAGCCGCTTTCATCACCCAGCACGACCACCGACAGTGCCGAGGCCAGACCGAAACTCGCGGCCACGGCGATTGACCGGCGAGCCAACTCCGTATGACGGTCTTTCAGCAAATACCAGGCAGAGACACCCAGCACGAACACGGCGGCCGTCACATAACCGGCCGACACGGTGTGCACGAATTTCGCCTGTGCCACTTCGTTGAAGACAACATCGTAAAAACTCGTCATCTCCATCCGCATGGACAGCGGATTGAACTGGGCGCCGACCGGGTTTTGCATCCAGCCGTTGGCGATCAGGATCCACAGGGCTGAAAAATTGGACCCGATCGCGACCAGCCAGGTGACCGTCAGATGACCGACCTTGGACAGCTTGTCCCATCCAAAAAAGAACAGGCCGACAAAGGTCGCTTCCAAGAAGAAGGCCATCAGCCCCTCAACGGCTAGCGGCGCTCCGAATACGTCCCCGACATAGTGGCTGTAATAGCTCCAGTTCATGCCGAACTGGAATTCCATCGTGATCCCGGTCGCAACGCCCAGAACGAAGTTGATCCCGAACAAGGTGCCCCAGAACTTGGTCATCTGCCGCCAGATAGGACGGTTGGTCATGACATAGACCGTCTCCATGATGGCGACGAGGATCGAAAGACCAAGAGTCAAGGGCACGAAAAGGAAGTGATACATGGCTGTCATCGCAAATTGCAGGCGCGACAGCTCGACAACATCGAGTTCCATAGAAAGGCTCCGTTTGAATATGTATCTCAAATACATATTTAAGAACCTTGCTAGCACTCACCCAAAAATTAAGCTATACGTAAAAACATTCATATATACGAAAATATAAAGCCAAATTGACGCACTATGGCTTTCCGTTTGTTTTTATTGTTAAATCTTAAGACTAGCGCCACACTCTGGAAGGAGGTATATGTCGGCGTGGTGCCCTTCAAATATGTCAAAGGCTCAGGATTGTCTGAAATTTGCTCAAAATCCAGAAAAGATGTATCCAGTTTATGCATTTAGGAGAGAGGGAAACCATGCGCTTGACGACAAGAACAAATCTGGCCATGCGGACCCTTATGTTCTGCGGGGTTCATCCGCAAAAGGTCGTCACAAAGGGTGAGATCTCCAGAGCCTGTCATGCCAAGGAAACCCATATCGCCCAGGTGGTGAACCTCTTGTCACAAAAGGGATATCTGAAAACAACACGCGGCCGCGGTGGGGGGATCTTGCTGGCGCGGACCGCTTCGGAAATCAATGTCGGTGAGGTGATCCGGGCTTTCGAGGATACCACAGCCTTCGCCGAGTGTTTTCAAGGCGCGCAAAACACTTGCCCATTGACACCGGCCTGCCGTCTTAAATCGGCCTTGTCCGTTGCCCTCGGAGCTTTTTATGGCGCGCTCGACGGGCTCACACTGGAAGACCTTGTGGGCGGGAACTCCGCGCTTGCCGATCTGCTGGTCCTTGAGCCACCAGCAGGAGCCGTGGCCTGAATGCTTCACGCGTGCGAGGCGTTTTCACAGCTTCTTTGAGACCTTTACGGGCCAAAGGCTTCCCTCATCACCTCTGCCAAGCTCGCGATATCCTGTTTCCGGGAAGACTGCCTTCGGCACGCCAGCGCGACCGTCCGGGGCAAGGCGCCTTCTAACGGCACAAGCCTGACATCATATCCGTGCGTGACACCTGCGCGGATCGCCAGATCCGGGAGCAACGTCGTCCCAAGCCCTTCTGCCACCATCGCAACAAGGGTGGGCAGGCTCGTTGCCTCGAAACTGTGGTCCTGTGCCGGTCCGTCGTTGCCAAACGCAGACAACGCATGCCTTTGTAAGCAATGCCCCTTTTCCAGAAGCATCATCTCAAGCTGAGAAAGGTCGCTCTTGGAAAGGCACGCGCAAGCAGCCAGCTCGTGTGATGCCGGCACTGCGAGTTGATAGCCATCTTCAAACATCGGAAAAACAGCCAAATCACCCAAATCATACGGCAAGGCGATCAAAATGGCGTCGAGCTGCCCAACTTGAAGTGCTGGAATTAGGTCATCTGTCACCCCCTCGCGGAGGTACAGGCGCAGGTCTGGATACCGGATCCGAATATCCGGTAGAACCTTTGGCAGGAGGTACGGCGCCAGGGTCGGAATGGCCCCGACCCGGAAATCGCCGGACAAAAGCCCTTTCTGGCTGTGCGCATAGTCAACAAAAGCGCGGGCGTCGGACAGGATCGATCGTGCCCGTCGGGCCAGCTCCCGGCCGACCGGGGTGAGTTGCACACTGCGCTTGGTCCGTTCCGCAACACGAATACCAAGCCCTGCCTCCAACTCCTTTATCCCCACACTCAAAGTGGACTGGGTCACGCGGCATCGCTCAGCCGCCCGACCGAAATGCACCTCTTCGTCAAGAGCTGCGAGAAACTCCAAATGCCGGATGTTTGGTCGATACATGAGAAGTTTAATCGAGATAATCGATCACAGTAGTTCCTTATATTCGTTTCTTTTTATTTTCAAAATCCTGCAAGTTCAAGCCACCAATCTCAAGTGATGGAGTAACCCATGACGAACCACCCTGAAATCCGTCCCGCTTTCCCGGAGTTGAACAAGGCAGCTCCAGCGTTCACTGCCCCAACAACACATGGGCAAATCAGCCTGTCTGACTATCGTGGAAAATGGCTGGTGCTTTTCTCCCATCCGGCCGACTTCACGCCCGTATGCACTACCGAATTTATCGGTTTTGCGCAGGCTAAGTCAGAGTTCGACCGGTTGAACTGTGCACTGCTCGGCTTGTCCATCGACAGCCACTACGCACACATAGCCTGGATGCGGAACATCGAAGAAAAATTCAATGTTGAGATTCCTTTCCCGATCATCGCGGATTTGTCAATGCAAGTCGCCAATGCTTACGGCATGATCCAGGTTGGCGCATCCGACACATCGGCTGTTCGTGCCACCTTCATTATCGACCCGGACGGCATCTTGAGAGCTATGGCCTACTATCCAATGACCAACGGCCGCTCGGTTGCCGAATTCGTCCGCCTGGTGGAGGCCTTGCAAATCTCCGACGCCAACAAGGTCGCAACACCGGAAAACTGGCAACCGGGCCAAGACGTCATAGTTCCGCCACCGGCAACCGCCGATCTCGCAAAGACACGGGCCGGGGAAGGCTACGACTACGTCGACTGGTACTTCTCCAAGCGGGCTCTGTAATCAAGCGACATCCGCAGACATGGCTGGCATAAAATCCAAATGGCTAAGCGCGGGCATTCAACAATCTAACGTTGGATGCCCGTTGAATGTCGCCATTTTCGGCAAAGGTTCTAAGACCTAACAGCAGCTATGCTAGTCCTACAGCCAAAACTCGCCATTCACTTACGGAACGTTTCAGCCATTGATATAACCCGCAGCGAAAGTCCAGAAGGAGCCCTTTTCCTCCGATGCTGCGGAGCGATCCAACGACTGCTTTAACAGCAAGGTTAACCCTAGCTTAGTCTTCCCATGGCGGGTTTTTACCGATCTGTTCGATCAGGAAATCCATAAACACCCGAGTTTTTGGGGAGAGAACATTGGTCTTGGGGTAGATCAGCCAGAGAACATTGCCCTCGTCCCCTTCGTAGTCTGGCAAGATGTGCATAAGCTGCCCAGAGGCAATCTCTTTATGCACGCTCCAGAGCGCATTGAGGGAAATGCCTGCACCAGCCATGGTTGCCTGTTTCTGGCTGAGCCCGTCATCGATGATCAACTGACTTTTTGCAGCGCCCGGGTTGAACTGGCCTGTCTGGCTATCTCCGGCCCTTAGAGAGCGAGGACGCTGATGCCGAAAGGCGATGAGCTTGTGATCGGCCAGTTCATCGGGGGATTGTGGCGTTCCGTGCGCAGCGATGTAGGACGGCGCTGCACAGAGAATGCGCCTGTCGTCAGCCAGTTTGCGGCCTTTCAGGCTGGTATCGAGCAGAGGCGCGTTGCGCAGGGCCAGGTCATAGCTGCCTTCGATCAGGTCGAGCTGCACGTCGGACAAGTGCAGATCCAGTGTCAGGTCAGGATGTTTGTCCAGGAACCTTGGCAGGATGGGCGCTATGTATAGCTGTGCAAACGTGCTGGGGGCCGCAAAGCGCAAGGTACCGCTGACATTTGCGGTGCCTTTGCCAAGAGCGGCCAACGCGGCCTCTTCCTGGGCGATCATCTCACGCGCGAAGGGCAGGAAGTCCGCCCCCTCGATGGATAGGGATACCTTACGCGTCGTGCGATGCAGCAGTTCGGCCCCGAGAGTGTGTTCCAGCTTGGCAAGTTTCGCGCTGGAAACCGCTGGGGCCATGCCGAGTCGGCGACCGGCAGCGCTAATGTTCAGCATGTCGGCTGCTAATACGAACAACCGCAAACCATCTGTATCAAGGCTCATTATATTCAAATCCCGAATTATGAATACAGATATATGCCGTTTATTTATCTAATGCCAGAAATCATATTTACCTTCATCGCAAGGTTGAAACCCCGAGGAGGCGACTGAGATGGTACGCACGGCAACGGTCAATTACCACGTCCACAAGGATGAACGGCAAGCGTTCGAACTGGACGCAAGTGGCATTATCGGCAACTTGATTTCGCCTGAGCTGGCAACGACACGCGTGAACCTATCTGATGTTCGAGTTGCTTCAAAACCTGTTGGCTTTGTGACCGACGCCGTGGAATTTGCCACCTATCCCAGTGCGGTGCGGGATTTTACCGGCGACGGCTGGCAGGAGATTTATGACCGCGAACTGACCCAACTGCTGACGGAAAAGCTGGGCGCGACAGAGGTTGTGATCTTTGATCGCACCGTGCGTGTGGATGATCCGGATGCGGTGCGTAAACCGGCGCGTAACGTGCATAGCGACTACAGTGAAGATGGCGCCAAGAAACGTCTGATAGACTTGTTGGGGCCTGAGACGGCAAAGGTTTGGGAAGGTGAACACTATGCCTTCATCAATGTCTGGCGGCCCGTGGAGCAGCCGATCAACAGTGCGCCGCTTGGTTTTGTACGCCCATCAAGCGTTGACCCAAAAGACTGGATTTTACTGGACCTGATTTATCCGGACCGCATGGGCCAAATCATGGGGCTTGTGGGCAACCCAGACCATGAATGGATTTATCAATCGGTTATGACACCGGATGAGGTTGCGTTTTTCAACATTTATGACAATCGCGGCCTGCCATCTGTCGCGCACAGTGCGCTGGACATGGTCGAGGACTCAAACCTAACCAGCATCCGCAAAAGCATCGAAAGCCGCACCTTGGTGCGCTACTGAGAAAGCAGCCACCATGTTCGATGATCAAGAAAACACGACCTTTCCGCACATCAACACGGGCTATAACACTGTCTTTCGGCCTGGCCGCCTGAGCATCGGGCTGGTCCTGCCGCTGGAATCCTATGCGGTTGGCCGAGAGCCGACGATGCATGGGCATATTGAGGCGGCGCAACTGGCCGAAGCTCTAGGGTTTTCCGCGTTATGGTTGCGGGATGTGCCTTTCAATGTGCCCAGCTTTGGGGATGCCGGGCAGATTTTTGACCCGTTTGTCTATCTGGGTGCGCTGGCCACGGCAACGGACCGCATAGCACTTGGCACTGCAAGCATCATTTTCCCCCTGCGCCATCCGGCCCATGTGGCCAAAGCCGCAGCAACAGCGGATGTACTGTCAGGCGGTCGGGTGCTGCTCGGGGTCGCATCCGGCGACAGGCCCGAGGAATATCCGGCACTGAACTGCAGTTACCCGGATCGCGGGGCCCAGTTTCGGGACAGCTTTGAGTACATCCGCGCGATGGCTGATCCCTATCCGCGCCATCAAAGTGACCAGGGACGTTTGTCGGGGGACATTGACCTGCTACCCAAACCGGTCGGTGGCCGCCTGCCACTTCTCATAACAGGGGGCAGTCAGCAATCACCGGACTGGGCGGCACAGAATGGTGACGGATGGATGACCTACCCGCGCGATGCGGCCTCGCAAGGGCGTGTGATCGCCGATTACCGGCAACGACTGGTCAAGTTGGGGCAACAAAATAAACCGGTGATGCAATCGCTTTATGTCGATCTGCTGAAAAAAGCCGATGCGCAACCCCGCCCTATTCACCTGGGTTTCCAGTCCGATACGTCATTCCTGCGCAACTATCTGCGTGACATCAAGGATTTGGGCGTCAACCATGTCGCTCTTAACCTTCGGTTCAACCAAGCCCCAATTGACGCCACTCTAAAGCAGCTGTCAGACGATCTGCTGCCCGACTTTCACTGAAGGATTCGACATATGACCAAGACCATTCTCATCACAGGCTCAACTGATGGCATTGGGCTGCTGACCGCCCGGAAACTGGCCGCCGACGGGCATCACGTTTTGCTGCATGGGCGCAGCCCCGCTAAGCTTGAGGCGGCGACAGAAAGCATCAACGGCACGGTGGAAAGCTATGCCGAGGATCTGTCGGACTTATCCGCGGTCAAGTCGCTGGCCTCTGATATCCTTAACAAACACGAAACCCTCGACGTGCTGATCAATAATGCAGGAGTTTTAAGAGCCTCAAACCCCGCATTGGAGAGCGGGTTTGATATCCGTTTTATGGTCAACACCTACGCGCCGTATCTGCTGACCGAGCTTTTACTGCCGATCATCCCGCAGGATGGCCGGGTGGTGAACCTGTCGTCAGCGGCGCAGGCCCCCGTTGATAAGGATGCCATGCTGGGTCAGCGTCGGCTGGATGAAATGGGCGCCTATGCACAAAGCAAACTGGCGATCACCATCTGGACCCGTGAATGGGCCAAGGCCCTGCCACAGGGACCTGCGATGATCGCGGTAAATCCCGGGTCGCTTCTGGCGTCGAAAATGGTGAAAGAAGGCTTTGGTGTCGCGGGCAAGGACATGAATATCGGTGCTGATATCCTGATCGAGGCCGCGCTTGGCCCCCGCTTCGCCGATGCGTCCGGCAAATACTTCGACAATGACAGCGGTACCTTCGCAAACCCGAATCCCGCAGCGCTTGATGATGCGCGTTCTGCGGATGTGATGGCAACGATCAAGACCATAATCGACCAGCAAAGCTAAGATCAGCGGCGCTCGCGCCGCCCGAAACCCCAACCAGTTTTACCCCACCCCCTCGCGTCACCGACGACGAGGCCAAGAAAGGATTGCCCAATGAAATATGAAAACTATCAAACCTTCGACGTGAAAGTCGAAAACGCTATCGCTACGGTGACGTTCGACTTCGGGTCAGTGAACGTGCAAGGCCAGGAAATGCTGGCTGATCTCAACAGCCTGGCGATGCGGCTGGAGCGAGACCGCGACACCAAGGTCGTTGTTTTTCAATCCGCAAACCCCGAAATTTGGGTTTGTCATTACGACACCGAGCTACTGAAGGACATGTCGACCGAGGCCGTATCACGAGAGGATGCCCGACTTTTGGATCTGCAGGCGGTGTGTGAGCGTATCAGCAAGGTACCGCAAGCCACGATTGCCAAGCTTGAAGGATTTGCGCGCGGCGGCGGGCACGAACTGGCGCTCGCACTCGACATGCGCTTTGCTGCGCGCGGAAAGTTCAAGTTCATGCAGATGGAAGTGGGCATGGGCATCCTGCCATGTGGCGGGGGTGCATCACGCATGGCGCGTCAAACCGGCCTTGGCCGCGCGCTCGAAATCATATTGAGCGCTCAGGATTACGATGCCGATGATGCCGAGCGCATGGGCACGATCAACAAGGCATTGGACCCGGATGAGATCGGGCCCTATGTCGACGCGTTGGCACGCCGTATCGCGCAGTTCCCGGCCGAATCTATCAATGTCTGCAAACAAATGGTCTATGAATCCATCGACAAGCCCATCGATGATGCGCTGAAGGCCGAAGCCTATTGGCTTTATCAGGCGACCAGCAAGACCCCCGCGATCAAGCGGTTCACCATCGCGGACGACCAGGCGCTTGAACATAACATCGAAAACCAGCGCAACTGGAACGAACTGGTCATGAAAGTTCAGGAGATTAACTGACGCATTTTTACGAGAAACAAGCTGGCCGCCTCGCTTTCGGGGCGGTCAGGTATAGAACTTGGCCCTATCATTAAACTTGTAAGCGGCTGCAGCAATGGGCCTTGTCACGGCAGCTGCCTCGCAAAAACATGCCACCGAAAACCAGACATTGGCGCAGCTGGGGCGAAATCACAGTTTGTCCGCATTGTTGCCGTTCATGCCCCTTGCCGCGAAGGCCGGCTTCCCTGCCCGTTAGTTACCGGGTCCACCAAGAACGAATTCAAACCAAAGCGCTAGCCTGTCGTCCCGGTCCCACAGCCTACTGACACCCGTTGTGGCGGCGCCACATGTCCGGATCGTGACCTTCCGGCACCCGCGCGCACGGATCGTCCGCGTAGCCACGCAAAATTTTGTATCGTTCGATTTGGACCTGGCTAAGTATCTCGGGTGTGGACAGGTGACGTGACAAATGAATGAACCGCAGTTCGGCTCTCGCCTGTGCTGCCTCTGCCAGAAGCTCGCGGAGCGCCTCTTCCTCCAGTTCCACACCTGCGAAGGCATTGCTCAATGCCGCTTCGGCCGAGATGAAACGCTCACCGGCAGCGATGGCGGCCGTGCGCATGTTTTCGTACATCAAGGCAATTGCATCGACTTGCTCGGCTGTCAGCTCCAACTCGTCCTTGTGTTCCAGAAGATGCGCAGGGCCGGGACGACCATTCAATTCTGCCGGAAGGGCAAGGCCCCACCCGCCGCCACGCCGTAGTTCTTCGATATCCTGATCCGAGAGACTCTTGATCTTACGTTCCTGGAAACCAGATAGAGTGCAATCACGTCT
>NZ_SMLZ01000042.1 GCF_009711415.1 Roseibium denhamense | reverse complement strand
GTGGAGCTTTGATCCGAGCCATGCAGCTTACCAGCATCTAGCAGCCGGTCAGCCCGAGCAGCTCACGATCCCGGTGATCGTCACAGACAGCACAGGGGCGACCGATACCGAAAACCTGGTCATCACGGTCACAGGCACCAATGACGGGCCTGCGGTCACCGGACCGGTCGATCTTGGTAGCGGCACCGAAGACAAGGCGGTGGCAATCACCGCCGCACAGCTTCTGGCACATGCTTCGGACATCGATACGGGCGACACGCTGTCTGTCACAGGCCTATCCGCGAGCCATGGCACGATCACCGGCGATGCGGCCCAGGGCTTCACCTTCACGCCGGACCCGGACTACAACGGCCCGGTCACACTGAGCTATCAGGTCACCGACGGTCATGGCGGCAGCGTGGCCCAGAGCGCCTCCCTGACCCTCGGTGCAACACCGGATGCCGCCGTCATCACCGGCACCGACACTGGGGATGTCACCGAGGACCGGAATGTCTGGCCATCATCGGCGCATCCGCTTGCGGTCAGCGGGAGCTTGTCCGTGCATGATCCGGACGGCACAGCTTGGGATCATTTCCAGTACAACCGCTTCGGCGAACATGCGGTCTCGGACCCCTTCGGTGGCAGTCTGCACATCGATCGGAGTGGCAACTGGGGTTACGAGGTCGATAACTCGCATCCCGCCATCCAGGCCCTCGCGGCCGGGCAGGAAGGCCACGCGATCTACGAG
>NZ_SMLZ01000044.1 GCF_009711415.1 Roseibium denhamense | reverse complement strand
TTTCACCGCGCGGGATTGTAAGCGAAACATCCTTCGCAATGTAGCGGAGATCGCCTTTTAACCTGAAGCACTTCGTTAGATGTTCGAGACGGATCATTGCTGTTCTTCTCGCAGTTTCGCATCGAAAAGCCACACCATAAATAGCCCAAAAACAAGCGAGAATACGGCAAGTCCGACGATATAGGTCATATCGAGGTAAGAGGCACGGTATGTTGGATAGAAGCCTTGCCGAAACAATCCAATTATATGAACAAGTGGGTTCCACAAGAGATAAGTTTGAAATGGTTCAGGAATATCTTCGGGCAGGAAAAATACGCCTGAAACAATGAACGCTGGTCGATTGATAATACCCCATACCTGTTGGTAGGTGCTGCTCAAGTGGAACCATACGATATTTGATATTCCCACGCCTGCACCCAATGTAATAGCGATTAGGCTTGCTAAAAAGACCGATTCTAAATCTAAGCGTGGAAATGATACCATTAAAGCTAATCCACCGAACAACAAAACGTTTACAATGTAAAGTGTGGCAATCTGAAGCAAAATTCGAGCTATAATGGCATCATACGGTCGGACTACCGGATAATTCAACAGGGCGCGATTGGATTGTATCGCGGCGCTGACTTGGTCTGATGTCGATCGGTACATGTAAAACGCGACGTAACCAGTTGCGAAAAACAGTGTAAAGCTTCGACCGAGCGGAGGAACTCTTGCAATAGCCGAAAAAACCGTTGTGAGAATGGCAATTGTGAGGACCGGGTCAAGGACCGCCCACATATATCCGCCGAATTTATTCCCGTAGCGCGTCGTCATTTCCCGCACCACGAGCGCAAATACGATGTTGAATTGCCGTCGCAGGCTTTGGATCAGGGTTTCTGAATACATCGCTCGGCCCAGATTCGGATTGTTTCAT
>NZ_SMLZ01000023.1 GCF_009711415.1 Roseibium denhamense | reverse complement strand
TTCGCCGCTGCGTGATCGAATGTCCGCTTAGGGCCGAAACCTGCAGTTCCCCTCACGGACCTTCCGCCGCACAGGTCGATCTGAAACGAAACGGCGTTGCGCCGAGTTTGCCTTCCGCCACGCGATCAAAAAAGAAGGCGCAAACAACCCTTCGACTGCCCGCCAAACCCTCCGCTGTCATCCCGCACGTGATGCGGGATCCATACCGTGCACGGTCCATTCGAACAGCCGTGCGTGGGGTGAGGAAACGGAATGGATCCCCGCACAAGGCGGGGATGACGGCTGGAGGGAAGCTTCAGCCTTTCCCCAATCAACATTCCTCGCGCCAGATATGGTCGGTTGTCCTCTCGTTCCCAGAGCGGCCGGGAGAGGCATCGTCCCCACCACATCCTCCGCTGTCATCCCGCAC
>NZ_SMLZ01000008.1 GCF_009711415.1 Roseibium denhamense | reverse complement strand
ATTTCAACGCAAAAGACGACACATGATGAATTCGAATTAATGCGACACGCGCTAGATCAGTAGAAACGAAGCCGCTCCCGAGGGGGCGGCTTTTCCTTTGGTGATGCCGGGATGAGGGACTAATACAGCTAGAGCGGTTCTCGATAATATTGGATCATTTGATGAGGAATTCCGGCTCACTCGGCTAGACGCGTCGTGCCGCACGATGCGGTGTATCGTGCAAGCGGCGCAACGCCGCCGATGGGCCGCAATTCC
>NZ_SMLZ01000108.1:1891-214081 GCF_009711415.1 Roseibium denhamense | reverse complement strand
GATTCTTCTGCCGTGCAGAGCTTGTATGTGCGGGTGCGGCATAATTACCCGACCGTCTTCACAGTGTTCTTTGCGCGTGTAAACCGGCGGGAACACGGGCTTTCGAATAGGCGGTCCGAAAAATGTTGCAAGTGCGGCAAGACTTTGACTAGGCAGAGGTCTTGCGTTGCATCTGGGGGTGAGATAAGCGTGCCCGTGCATGTTGGTTTCAAGTAGCCGACGGGCTTTGCATGACCGGCGAGT
This sequence comes from Roseibium denhamense, assembly GCF_009711415.1. Classification (GTDB taxonomy): domain Bacteria; phylum Pseudomonadota; class Alphaproteobacteria; order Rhizobiales; family Stappiaceae; genus Roseibium; species Roseibium denhamense. The sequence continues at coordinate 213,838 of NZ_SMLZ01000108.1, read as the reverse complement.
ATAACTGGGCGGCATGTTTTGAAGCTTCGGCGCTGGGTCCATCCCAGGTATGCTCCATATGCAAGGACGCGGAAATTATGGAAGACCTTTTGCGGGAATATATCCCGATCGTTGTGTTCATTGGCATATCGCTGGTGATTGGCCTTGCTCTGCTGATCTCGCCTTTCATCATCGCCTACAAGAATCCCGATCCGGAAAAACTGTCCGCCTACGAGTGCGGTTTCAACGCATTCGATGATGCGCGCATGAAATTCGACGTGCGCTTCTACCTTGTCGCAATCCTGTTCATCATCTTCGATCTCGAAGTCGCCTTCCTGTTTCCCTGGGCAACGGTCTTTGGGGATCTTGGGTGGTACGGGTTTTGGTCCATGATGGTGTTTCTGGGCGTTTTGACGGTCGGCTTCATCTATGAATGGAAGAAGGGAGCTCTCGAATGGGATTGACCTCCAACCAGCCGCTCGTGGCACAGCAGCCGAAAGGGATCATTGATCCCAACACCGGCCGCCCGGTCGGGGCTGATGATCCGTTCTTTATGGACGTGAACTCAGAGCTCGCCGACAAGGGCTTCCTGGTAACGTCGACGGACAATCTGATCCAGTGGGCCCGGACAGGCTCGCTCATGTGGATGACCTTCGGCTTGGCCTGTTGCGCAGTCGAAATGATGCAGATGTCCATGCCGCGGTACGACGCAGAACGCTTTGGCTTTGCCCCACGTGCGTCCCCGCGCCAGTCCGACGTCATGATTGTTGCGGGAACGCTGACCAACAAGATGGCGCCGGCCCTGCGCAAGGTCTATGACCAGATGCCTGAACCGCGCTACGTGATTTCAATGGGCTCCTGCGCCAATGGCGGCGGTTACTACCACTATTCTTATTCGGTGGTCCGCGGATGTGACCGTGTGGTTCCGGTCGACATTTATGTGCCCGGGTGCCCGCCAACCGCGGAAGCGCTGCTCTACGGTGTGCTGATGCTTCAAAAGAAGATCCGCCGGACGGGCACAATCGAACGCTAGATTTTATCTGCCGGCAGCCGCTGGCAGTGCAAGAGGAAGCGGGCCGCCTGCGGTCCAGTGAAATGCTTCGGGGGAGTGAAAGCCGAATATGGACGACACGCTAAAAGAACTTGCAGAGCATATTCAGTTGAGCTTGGGCGAGTCCCTTGTTTCCTGTAATGTGGCTTACGGCGAGTTGACGCTGTCCGTGAACGCGACTGATGTCCTCGACGTTGTCCGCTTCCTGCGCGACAACAGCGCCTGCAAGTTTGTCAATCTGACCGATATTTGCGGTGTGGACTATCCGGAGCGCGAAAAACGGTTTGACGTTGTCTACCACTTCCTGTCACCGGTTCAGAACCAGCGCATCCGCGTGAAGGTGATGACCGATGACACCACACCGGTGGCCTCACTGACGTCTCTGTTCCCCGGCGCCGAATGGTTCGAACGGGAAGCCTACGACATGTACGGCATTCTGTTCTCCGGTCACCCGGATCTGCGCCGCATATTGACCGACTATGGTTTTGATGGCCATCCGCTGCGCAAGGACTTCCCCGTTACCGGCTTTGTGGAAGTGCGGTACGACGATGAAAAGAAGCGGGTCGTTTATGAGCCGGTGCGTTTGAATCAGGAAATGCGCACATTCGATTTTCTCTCGCCCTGGGAGGGCACGGACTACGTGCTTCCTGGCGATGAAAAAGCAACGACGAATTAAGGCGGGTCCCCATGGCTGAAGCTCAGGTTCGTAACTTCAACATCAACTTTGGTCCGCAGCATCCGGCGGCACACGGCGTTTTGCGTCTTGTTCTTGAGCTTGACGGTGAGGTTGTGACCCGCGTCGATCCGCATATCGGCCTTCTGCATCGCGGCACCGAAAAGCTGATCGAGCAGAAGACCTACCTTCAGGCTGTTCCGTACTTTGACCGCCTCGACTATGTGGCGCCGATGAACCAGGAGCATGCCTTTGCCCTGGCTGTTGAGCGTCTTTTGGATATCGAGGTGCCCAAACGCGGCCAGCTGGTGCGTGTTCTCTATTCCGAAATCGGCCGGATCCTCTCGCATCTCCTCAACGTGACCACGCAGGCGATGGACGTTGGCGCTCTGACGCCGCCGCTTTGGGGCTTTGAGCCGCGCGAAGAGCTGATGGTGTTTTACGAGCGGGCTTGCGGTGCGCGCATGCACGCAGCCTATGTGCGCCCGGGCGGTGTCCACCAGGACCTGCCGCGCGATCTTCTCGACGACATTTGGGATTTTTGTGATCCGTTCCTTCAGACGCTCGATGATATCGAAGGCCTTCTGACCGACAACCGCATCTTCAAGCAACGCAATGTCGATATCGGTGTTGTCGATTTGGACGATGCCTGGGCCTGGGGCTTTTCCGGTGTGATGGTCCGTGGGTCTGGTGCACCGTGGGATTTGCGCAAGTCCCAGCCTTACGAGTGCTATGCCGACCTCGATTTCGATATCCCAATCGGAAAGAACGGGGATTGCTACGACCGGTACCTGATCCGCATGGAAGAAATGCGCCAGTCCGTCCGTATCATGAAGCAGTGCCTTGAAAAGCTCACCATTGAGACCGGGCCGGTGTCCTCCACCGATGGCAAGATCGTTCCGCCGAAACGCGGTGAGATGAAGCGCTCAATGGAAGCGCTGATCCACCACTTCAAACTCTATACCGAGGGCTACCATGTTCCGGCCGGCGAGGTATACGCGGCCGTGGAAGCGCCCAAGGGTGAGTTCGGTGTCTATCTGGTCGCCGACGGAACGAACAAGCCGTACCGCTGCAAGATCAAGGCACCGGGATACGCACATCTTCAAGCCATGGACTTTTTGTGCCGGGGGCACCAGCTCGCCGATGTCTCGGCGGTGCTTGGATCCATGGATATCGTTTTTGGCGAGGTTGACCGCTGATCCGGTCTAACCGCCATCTTAAATCGACGCCGATGGCCGGATGCCGGCATCGGTCCGCATGTAGAACGGGGAAATAACCATGGCAGTTCGCCGACTGGCCGCGGAACAACCAGAGAGCTTCACGTTCACCGAGGAAAATCTCGCGTGGGCGCATAAGCTGATCGATAGGTATCCGGAAGGCCGCCAGGCCTCCGCGGTCATTCCGTTGCTATGGCGCGCGCAGGAGCAAAATGATGGCTGGGTGAGTGAACCTGCCATCCGCTACATTGCCGAGCTTCTCGACATGCCGAAAATCCGCGTTCTGGAAGTCGCGACATTTTACACGATGTTCCAGCTCCAGCCGGTCGGCAAGAAGGCGCATATACAAGTTTGCGGGACAACGCCTTGCCAGTTGCGCGGGTCAGAGGATCTGATCAAGATCTGCAAGTCGCGCATTGCCAAGCATATGTACGAAATCTCCGAGGACGGCGCATTTTCCTGGGAAGAGGTTGAGTGCCTTGGCGCATGCGTGAATGCGCCGATGGTGCAGATCTTCAAGGATACGTATGAGGATTTGACACCGGACAGTTTCAATCAGCTGCTGGATGACATTTCTGAAGGCAAGGAAGTGACACCGGGTCCGCAAAACGGTCGGCGGTTCTCAATGGGCGAGGGCGGTCAAACCAGCCTGACCGAACTTGACGATGATACTACGGGCGATTTGCCGGTTCCCCATGTTGTTGATGGGTCGGAAAAGGCATCCCATCACTTTGCAGGCGCCTCGATCAATACCGGCGGCAAGGACTATGATGGTGTTCCGACACCTGCCGAAGATGCGGTTGCCCGTGTGGTTGCCGCACATGCTGCAAAGACCGGAAAGCCTGAGGCCGCGCCCGCCAAGCCGGCGGCAGCCCCGGCCAACACCAATGAAAAGGTGCAAAAAGCGGCCGCAAAATCAGATGAGCCGAAGCCCGTCTCCAAAGCCAAGCCGAAGAGTGCGGCACCTGCCGGGGAAAGGGCTCCTGAGACCCTGAAATCTGCCCGCGATGGCAAACCGGATGATCTGAAAAAGCTAAAAGGCGTCGGGCCGAAGCTTGAGGCGACGCTGCATGAGCTTGGCTTCTTCCACTTCGATCAGATTGCCAGCTGGGGCCCGCAGGAAATTGCCTGGGTCGATAGCCGCCTGAAGTTCAAGGGCCGCATCGAACGCGATGGCTGGATCAAACAGGCGAAACTTCTGGCATCCGGCCAGGACACCGAATTTTCCAAGCGTGTGGAAGCTGGCGATGTTGCTTCTTCCAAGAGCGAAGACTAGGGGGAAGGGATGCTTCAAGATAAGGATCGGATCTTCACCAATATCTATGGTCTGCACGATTGGGGCCTTAAGGGCGCTCAAAAACGCGGCCAGTGGGACAACACCAAGGCGCTGCTCGATAAGGGGCGCGACTGGATCATTCAGGAGATGAAGGACAGCGGCCTGCGCGGCCGTGGCGGCGCCGGCTTTCCGACCGGTCTGAAATGGTCTTTCATGCCCAAGGAATCCGATGGGCGTCCGGCCTATCTCGTGGTCAATGCCGATGAGTCCGAGCCCGGCACCTGTAAGGACCGCGAAATTCTGCGCCATGACCCGCATACCCTGGTTGAAGGGTGCCTTGTGGCCGGTTACGCCATGGGCGCGATCGCAGCATACATCTATGTCCGGGGCGAGTTCATCCGCGAGCGCGAGCGCCTGCAGGCGGCTATCGACCAGGCCTATGACGCTGGCCTGATCGGGAAGAACAACAAGAACGGCTACGATTTCGACATTTACGTCCACCATGGCGCGGGCGCGTATATCTGCGGCGAGGAAACTGCGCTTCTGGAAAGCCTGGAAGGCAAAAAGGGCCAGCCGCGCCTGAAGCCACCGTTCCCGGCAAATGTCGGCCTTTATGGCTGCCCGACAACGGTGAACAATGTTGAATCCATTGCGGTTGCTCCGACGATCCTCCGCCGTGGTGCCAGCTGGTTCTCCGCGCTTGGCCGGCCGAACAACACGGGCACCAAGCTGTTCTGTGTCTCCGGGCACGTGAACAAGCCCTCGACCTTCGAGGAAGAGCTTGGTGTTCCGTTCTCCGAGATGATCGACAAGCATTGCGGCGGCATCCGCGGCGGCTGGGACAATCTTCTCGCGGTTATTCCGGGCGGATCTTCGGTTCCTTGCTGCACGGCTGAGGACATCAAGGATGCGCCGATGGACTTCGACACATTGCGCGGCATGGGATCTGGCCTTGGTACAGCCGCCGTGATCGTGATGGACAAGTCCACAGACATTATCAAGGCGATTGCCCGTCTGAGCTACTTCTACAAGCACGAGAGCTGCGGACAGTGTACACCGTGCCGGGAAGGCACCGGATGGATGTGGCGTGTGATGGAACGCATGGTGAAGGGCGAAAGCTCCTATGAAGAGATCGACATGCTCTTCAAGGTCACCAAACAGGTCGAAGGCCACACCATTTGTGCTCTTGGAGATGCGGCCGCTTGGCCGATCCAAGGCTTGATAAAGAACTTCCGGCCGGTCATCGAGCAACGCATCGATGATTATGTCGCCAAGTCGAAATCATCTTCGGCCATGGTTGCGGCCGAGTAAGCGGAACGGAATTTGGAGAGCACCGGATGACGAAGCTCATCATCGACGGCAAGGAAGTGGAGGTCCCTTCGGACTACACCCTTCTTCAGGCTTGTGAAGAGGCAGGCGCCGAAGTTCCGCGGTTTTGCTACCATGACCGTCTGTCCATCGCGGGCAACTGCCGCATGTGTCTGGTGGAAGTGAAGGGCGGACCTCCCAAGCCGACCGCATCTTGCGCCATGGGTGTGAAGGATCTGCGCCCGGGGCCGAACGGCGAGCCGCCGGTGGTCGAGACCAAGTCTCCCATGGTGAAACAGGCGCGTGAAGGGGTGATGGAGTTTCTGCTCATCAACCACCCCCTGGATTGCCCGATCTGCGACCAGGGCGGCGAGTGCGATCTGCAGGATCAGGCGATGGCCTATGGTGTAGACGGCTCGCGCTTCCATGAGAACAAGCGCGCGGTCGAGAACAAGGAAATTGGGCCGTTGATCAAGACGATCATGACCCGGTGCATCCATTGCACGCGCTGCGTCCGTTACACGACGGAAGTCTGCGGTGTGACCGACATGGGCCTGATCGGGCGCGGCGAAGATGCCGAGATCACCACTTATCTGGAAGCAGCCCTGTCTTCCGAGATGCAGGGAAATGTTGCCGATCTTTGCCCGGTGGGCGCATTGACCCACAAGCCATATGAGTTCCATGCCCGTCCGTGGGAGCTGACGAAAACCGAGAGCATCGACGTGATGGATGCTGTCGGCTCGGCGATCCGCGTTGACACCCGCGGCAAGGAAGTCATGCGGGTCATGCCGCGGCTAAATGAGGAGATCAACGAAGAGTGGATCTCCGACAAGGCCCGCTACATCTGGGACGGCTTGAAGACACAGCGGCTTGACCGGCCTTATGCGAAAAAAGAAGGCAAGTTGCAGCCGGTTTCCTGGGCTGAGGCCTTCCGGATTATTGCTGAAAAGATGAAAGCGGCACCGGCCGAGAAAATCGGTGCGCTCGCAGGGCAGCTTGCCGGTGTCGAGGATATTTTCGCGCTGAAGAGCCTCATGGAAAAACTCGGCGTTGCCAATATCGACAGCCGTTTCCCGGGATCTCCGCTTCACCCGAAACACGGCCGCGCCAGCTACCTCTTCAATACGACGATCCAGGGGATCGAAGAGGCCGACGCGATTATGCTGATCGGCACCAATCCGCGCCTGGAGGCTCCGGTTCTCAATGCCCGCATCCGCAAGCGTTGGGTCGAGGGCGGCATGGAGGTCGGTCTGATTGGCGAAAATGCCGAACTGACCTATCCGGTCACTTATGTGGGCGCTGGTCCCGATACGCTAAAAGCACTCATCAACGACAAATCCTATGACGGGCATTCTGAAAAACCGATGGTGATCGTCGGTCAGGGGGCGCTGAACAGGGCTGACGGGGCCGAAGTTCTGGCATTGGCTGCGGACTTCGCCCGCATGCGCGGCGCGATCCGCGACGATTGGAACGGGTTCAACATTCTTCACACGGAAGCGGCGCAGGTCGGCGCGCTCGACATCGGTTTCGTGCCGGGTGAGGGCGGCAAAGATACCGGCGCTATGCTGGAACCGGGCTCGATGGACGTGCTTTATCTACTGGGTGTCGACGAGGTTGAAGTTCCGGAAGGCGCCTTTGTAATTTATCAGGGAACTCACGGTGATCGCGGTGCGCATCGCGCCGACGTCATCCTGCCGGGTGCGGCCTACACCGAAAAGTCCGCGCTTTATGTAAATACCGAAGGCCGTGTGCAAATGGCCGACCGGGCAGGATTCCCGCCAGGGGATGCCCGTGAGGATTGGGCAATTTTGCGGGCCCTGTCTGCTCAGGTAGGACAAACGCTGCCCTTCGACTCCCTTCCCGAGCTGCGCTCGAAGCTGTTTGAGGCCGTGCCTCATCTGGCAGCGGTTGACGAGATCGAGGCCGGAGATACCGCCGATCTTGAAAAAATGGCTAGCGGCTCGGCAAAAGCGGATGGGGCCGCCTTTGCCAATACAGTTCGTGATTTTTATCTGACCAACCCGATCGCGCGCGCCTCCAAGGTGATGGCCGAGTGTTCGGCGCTCGCGCAGACGCGCGCGGCAGAAGCAGCTGAATAAGGGGCAGGGGACCGATATGGCTGAGTTCATGACGACCTACGGCTGGCCGTTCCTCTGGATGGTGTTCCAGAGCGTGCTGCTGCTGGTTGTACTCCTGGTAATCGTCGCCTACGTGCTTTACGCCGACCGGAAGATCTGGGCTGCAGTTCAGATCCGCCGTGGCCCGAATGTGGTCGGACCCTGGGGGCTACTGCAGAGTTTTGCCGATCTTTTGAAGTTCGTTCTGAAAGAGCCGATCATTCCATCGGGCTCGAACAAGATCCTGTTTTTGCTGGCGCCGCTGATTTCAGTACTTCTGGCCTTGTCCGCATGGGCCGTGATCCCGGTCGCCGATGGCTGGGTGATCTCCAACATTAATGTCGGCGTCTTGTTTGTCTTTGCGGTGTCCTCGCTTGAAGTCTACGGCGTGATCATTGGCGGCTGGGCGTCCAACTCGAAATATCCTTTCCTGTCGGCGCTCCGGTCGGCAGCCCAAATGGTCTCTTATGAAGTGTCCATCGGGTTTGTAATCGTGACCGTGCTTCTTTGCGCGGGAACATTGAACCTGTCGGGTATCGTCTACGCGCAGGAAACCGGGCTTGCGGACATGCTCGGTGTTCCGTGGCTCAACATCCTGAACTGGTACTGGCTGCCGCTTTTGCCGATGTTTGTCGTGTTCTTTGTGTCAGCACTGGCCGAGACAAACCGCCCGCCATTCGATTTGGCCGAGGCGGAATCGGAACTGGTTGCGGGCTTCATGGTCGAGTACGGCTCCACCCCGTACATGATGTTCATGCTCGGTGAATATGTTGCCATCTGCTTGATGTGCGCACTCATGACGATCTTCTTCATGGGGGGATGGCTGCCCCCATTCGATTTCGCGCCGTTCACCTGGGTGCCGGGCGTTGTCTGGTTCATTTTGAAGTGTCTGCTTTGCTTCTTTATGTTCGCGATGGTCAAGGCAATGGTGCCGCGCTACCGCTACGATCAGCTGATGCGCCTTGGCTGGAAAGTGTTCCTGCCGCTGTCTTTGGCAATGGTCGTTGTTGTCGCTGCGGTTCTCATGGCAATGGGCTGGGCGCCCACCTCGGCATAAGAGGCCGTTGTGGAGGTCTCGATAGCCGGCGTCATTGGAGCAGCTGTCGGGCTCTACATCGGTTGGCTCGACTGGAAGATCCTGAAGGGTATGCTTCAGGCGTATGAAATGAAGAACAGGCAGCAGGGCGGCGATGGCGGCACTGCTGCGAAATACAGAGCGCCGATTGGAGCTGTGATCTTTGGAGTTCCGGTGATCGGCTTTCCGGTTATTGGGTATTGGGCTGCTAGCCAGCTGGCCGGTTTATGAAAGAGAGGCTAACCGCGATGGGACCCAGTCAGACCGTCAAATCGCTGTTTCTGCAGGAGTTCGTATCCGCATTTTTCCTTGCGATGCGTTACTTCTTCAAACCGAAGCCAACGGTGAATTATCCGTTCGAAAAAGGCCCGGTAAGCCCGCGTTTCAGAGGCGAGCATGCCTTGCGCCGGTATCCGAACGGGGAAGAACGTTGCATCGCCTGCAAGCTGTGCGAGGCAATCTGCCCGGCCCAGGCGATCACAATCGAAGCCGGTCCACGCCGCAATGACGGCACCCGGCGGACCACCCGTTATGACATTGACATGGTCAAGTGCATCTACTGCGGCTTCTGCCAGGAGGCCTGTCCTGTCGATGCGATTGTCGAAGGCCCGAACTTCGAATTTGCGACGGAAACCCGTGAGGAGCTGTACTACGACAAGCAGAAACTGCTTGCCAATGGTGATCGCTGGGAGCGGGAAATCGCGCGAAACATTGAAATGGACGCGCCTTACCGCTAGGAACGCAACCGTATCCTCTTAAACATCCCGGCAATTCGGCCGGGACCCGCACTTAAAGGCCACACGGCCACTCGACAAGCAGGTCTTTGAAATGATCCTGAAAGCCCTCTTCTTTTACCTGTTTGCCGGAGTAACGGTGGCGTCCGGCTTTATGGTCATCGCCGCGCGCAATCCGGTGACGTCGGTGCTCTTTCTGATTCTGGCTTTCGTTAATTCCGCCGGGCTCTTCATTCTGCTCGGTGCCGAATATCTCGCACTGCTGCTCGTGGTTGTTTATGTCGGCGCGGTCGCGGTGCTGTTCCTGTTCGTGGTGATGATGCTCGATGTGGACTTCGTGGAGCTGCGTCAGGGCTTCCTGCAGTACCTGCCCATCGGCAGCCTGATCGGTTTGATCCTGCTGGTTGAATTGCTCATGGGCTTGGGCGCGTGGGTGATCGCACCTGAAATTTTGGGGCAGGGCGCTGAGCCCATGCCGTCGTTGAACGAGACGCCGAACATCCAGGCCATCGGATCGGTGCTTTACACGAAATACATCTACTTCTTCCAGGTCGCAGGACTTGTGCTTCTGGTGGCAATGATCGGTGCGATCGTGCTGACTCTCCGCCACAAGTCGAACGTCAAGCGCCAGGATATTCCGACACAGGTCGGCCGCACCCGCGAGGACGCCGTGGAAGTGCGGAAGGTCGAGACTGGAAAAGGGATCTGACGCAGATACGTTCTGCGGTCTTTGAGAGTTGTCCTGGTGCCTGCACGCTCCTCCGTGCGGCCCCGGGTTGGGGTAATACGAGGGGAGCACGGCGAGGCGCCCATGGAAATCGGTCTGTCGCACTACCTTTCGGTCGCGGCGATTTTGTTCACGATCGGGATCTTCGGTATCTTTTTGAACCGGAAGAACGTGATTGTCATCTTGATGTCGGTCGAGCTGCTTCTGCTTTCGGTGAACATCAACTTCGTCGCCTTTTCTCATTTTCTCGGGGACATGATGGGCCAGATCTTCACCATGCTGGTTCTGACAGTCGCGGCTGCTGAAGCGGCCATCGGCCTTGCCATCCTGGTCGTATTCCACCGAAACCGCGGCTCCATCGCCGTGGAAGACGTCAACGTGATGAAAGGCTAGGGGCTGATGTATTCCGCAATTCTGTTCCTGCCGTTGATCGGCTTCCTGATTGCCGGACTGTTCGGCAAATCGATAGGCGCCAAAGCTTCGGAATATGTCACCAGCGGTCTTGTGATCCTGGCTGCTCTTCTGTCCTGGGTTGCGTTCTTCGGCTTCTGGCTGGGCGGCTCGGAAGCGCAGGTTGTTGAGCTATTCCGCTGGATGAACGCCGGGGACCTGCAGGTCTCCTGGTCGATCCGGGTGGATACCCTAACCGCGGTCATGCTGATTGTGGTCAACTCCGTCTCGGCACTCGTGCACGTTTATTCGATCGGCTATATGCACCACGATCCGCACCGGCCGCGCTTCTTTGCCTATCTGTCCCTGTTCACGTTCGCCATGCTGACGCTGGTGACCGCCGACAACCTGCTGCAGATGTTCTTCGGCTGGGAGGGCGTAGGCCTTGCCTCCTATCTTCTGATTGGGTTCTGGTACAAAAAGCCATCGGCGAATGCGGCCGCGATGAAGGCTTTCGTCGTCAACCGCGTCGGTGATTTCGGCTTCGCGCTCGGCATTTTCGGCGTATTCTTCCTGTTTGGAAGCGTCGAGTTCGAACAGATCTTCGCATCGGCTGCCGGGATCGGCGCAGAAGAGCATGCCATGCTGGCAACAGCCGGTGCGGCGGCTGCCGGCGACGCCGGGGCCATAGCAGCCCACACAGCGATGAACTTCCTCGGTTACAATGTCAGCATTGAAACCGCGATGACCATTGTGTGCCTGCTGCTCTTCATGGGGGCCATGGGCAAGTCAGCACAATTCCTGCTGCACACTTGGTTGCCGGATGCGATGGAAGGCCCGACACCCGTCTCGGCACTCATTCACGCGGCGACCATGGTGACCGCTGGTGTGTTCATGGTTGCGCGGCTGTCGCCGCTGTTTGAAACCTCAGATGTTGCACTCACCGTCGTCATCTTCTTCGGGGCAACGACGGCCTTCTTTGCAGCCACGGTCGGCCTCGTTCAAAACGACATTAAGCGGGTGATCGCCTATTCAACCTGTTCCCAGCTCGGCTACATGTTCGTGGCACTGGGGATTGGCGCCTATTCAATCGCGATCTTCCATCTGTTCACGCACGCCTTTTTCAAGGCGCTGTTGTTCCTGTGCGCTGGCTCGGTCATCCACGCCGTGTCGGACGAGCAGGACATGCGCAAGATGGGCGGCCTGCGCAAGCATATACCGATCACCTATTGGACGATGATGATCGGCACGCTGGCGCTTACAGGTGTGGGTATTCCGTTCACCCATTTCGGGTTTGCGGGCTTCGTCTCCAAGGACGCGATTATCGAGGCCGCATATGCTGCCGGTTCGGGTGATCACGCTAACTCGATTGCCCTTTACGGGTTCTGGATGACCGTTGCGGCAGCAGCTCTGACGTCCTTTTATTCCTGGCGTTTGACCTTCATGACTTTCCACGGAAAGCCGCGGGCACCTGTGGACGTGATGAAACATATTCATGAATCGCCGCTGGTCATGACGGTGCCGCTGTTCATTCTGTCGGTCGGTGCTGTCCTGGCGGGTGTGGTGTTCTACAGCTCGTTCTTCTACTCCGAAGAGGCCTACGAGGCCTTCTGGGCCGGAACCCTTCCCGCATTTGGTGCCAATCATGTGCTGCATGACATGCACTATGTCCCGGCATGGGTCCGCTTGTCGCCGTTTGTCATGATGGTTGGCGGTCTTGTGGTTGCCTATATTTTCTATATCCGCTCGCCGGATCTGCCGAAACGGCTCGCGGAGCGCCATTCTGGCCTCTACCAGTTCCTCTTGAACAAGTGGTACTTCGATGAGCTGTACGATTTCATCTTCGTCCGGCCGTCCATGTGGCTTGGCCGTGTTCTCTGGAAGAAGGGCGACGGTACAGTGATTGACGGGTTTGGACCGAACGGCGTTGCCGGCCGGGTCCAGGGCCTGACAGCCTGGGTTGTCAAACTGCAAACCGGATATCTTTACCACTATGCATTTGCCATGTTGATCGGGGTGGCCGCGCTGATCACCTGGTCAATGTTCACCGGAGCCGGCACCGGCGGGGGTGTACACTAATGATTGATTGGCCAATTCTGTCACTCACCACATTCCTGCCTTTGCTAGGTGTGCTGTTCATTCTGCTCGTTCGGGGCGAGGATGAGGATGGCAAGCGGGCTATGCGCATGGTGGCGCTTGTCACAACGTCCATCACGTTCATTCTGTCGCTTGTGATCTGGCTCTATTTTGACTACTCGAACCCGGGCTTCCAGTTTGTTGAAGAACGCCAATGGCTGGCCGGTAACATCACCTACAAGATGGGTGTTGATGGCATCTCGGTCCTCTTCGTCATCTTGACGACGTTCCTGATGCCCTTCTGTATCCTTGCCTCTTGGGAGAGTGTCCAGAAACGCGTCCGCGAATACATGATCGCGTTCCTGGTGCTGGAAACCCTGATGATCGGCGTGTTCTGTGCGCTGGATATCGTGGTGTTCTACATCTTCTTCGAAGCCGGCCTCATTCCGATGTTCCTGATCATCGGCGTTTGGGGCGGCAAGCGCCGGGTTTATGCGTCCTACAAGTTCTTTCTCTACACGCTGCTCGGCTCTGTGCTGATGCTGATTGCCATCATGGCAATGTACTGGGAAGCGGGCACGACCGATATTCAAGCGCTGCTTGATCATCCGTTCCCGGCCGAGATGCAGACCTGGCTCTGGCTCGCCTTCTTTGCCAGCTTTGCCGTTAAGATGCCGATGTGGCCGGTTCACACGTGGTTGCCCGATGCCCACGTGGAGGCCCCCACGGCAGGATCGGTTATTCTGGCGGGTATTCTCCTGAAACTTGGCGGCTACGGGTTCTTGAGGTTCTCGCTGCCCATGTTCCCGCTCGCATCCGACATGTTCGCGCCTTTGGTGTTCACGCTGTCGGTTGTCGCGATCATCTACACCTCTCTTGTCGCGCTGGTTCAGGAAGACATCAAAAAGCTGATTGCCTATTCGTCCGTCGCCCACATGGGCTATGTGACGATGGGTATCTTCACGATGACGGAGCAGGGTGTTCAGGGCGGCATCTTCCAGATGCTCTCGCACGGTATCGTCTCGGGCGCGCTGTTCCTTTGTGTCGGCGTGGTTTACGACCGGATGCATACCCGCGAGATCACCGCTTATGGCGGACTGGTCAACCGGATGCCGAAATACGCGGTTGCGTTCCTGATTTTCACGATGGCCAATGTCGGTCTGCCGGGAACCTCCGGGTTCGTCGGTGAAATCCTGACACTCATGGGCGCCTTCCAGGTGAACACATGGCTCGCGGTCTTCGCGACCACCGGCGTCATCCTGTCGGCCGCTTATGCGCTTTATCTTTACCGGCGCGTGGTGTTCGGCGCGCTTGAGAAAGAAAGCCTGAAGTCGATCCTGGACCTTGATTTGCGCGAGAAGGTGATCCTGATCCCGATGATCGTGCTGACGATTTTCTTCGGCTTCTATCCGATGGCCATTCTCGACGTCACACAAGGGGCGGTCGACAATCTCATCAATCAGTATACGGCGGCTCTTGAGGCTGCCGGTGCCGCACAACATGCGGCGGCGTCAGCTGCCGTCGGCAACTAAGGTTTCGAGGATAAGACAGAGCTATGTCAGATACCCAATTGCCAGACCTTATGCCGGTTCTGCCGGAGATCATCCTGGCCCTCGGAGCCATGGCCCTGCTCATGGTCGGTGCCTTCGGCGGCAAGCGCGTGACCTATGCCGTTTTCGGCGTTGCCATGGGATTGCTTGGCGGCACGTTCCTAATCTTGCTGCTGGCGCCCAATTTCGGTGTGACCTTCGGCGGGTCGTTCATTCTTGATGAGTTTGCTTATCTTCTGAAGCTGTTGGTCCTGATCGGGTCCTTCTTTGCCATAGCGATGTCCTGGGCCTACGCGAAAAACCAGGCCTTCGACCAGTTCGAGTATCCGATCCTGATCCTGCTTGCGACGCTGGGCATGATGCTCATGCTGTCTGCAAACGACATGATCGCCTTGTATCTCGGGCTCGAATTGCAGAGCCTTGCGCTTTACGTGGTCGCAGCCATCAATCGTGACAGCGTCCGCTCAACGGAAGCAGGCCTCAAGTACTTCGTGCTGGGCGCATTGTCCTCCGGCATGCTGCTCTATGGTATGTCGCTGGTTTACGGTTTCACGGGTCAGATTTCCTTCGAAGGCATTGCGCATGCGCTGAACGAGGAAGGGGCCTCCATCGGCTTTATCATCGGCCTGACCTTTATCCTTGCCGGTCTTGCGTTCAAGATTTCCGCAGTGCCGTTCCACATGTGGACGCCCGACGTTTATGAGGGGGCGCCAACCCCGGTCACCGCGTTTTTGGCCGCCGCGCCAAAAGTGGCTGCCATGGGCATGCTGGTGCGGATCGTGATTGACGCCTTTCAGCCGGTTACCTCGGATTGGCAGCAGATTGTCGTATTTGTCGCCATTGCATCCATGGTGCTTGGGGCTTTTGCGGCAATTGGCCAGCGTAACCTGAAGAGACTTATGGCGTATTCCTCCATTGGTCATATGGGATATGCCCTGGTGGGTCTGGCCGCTGGTACTCAGACCGGCGTCGAAGGCGTGATCTTCTACATGATCACGTATCTGGCCATGACGCTCGGTGTCTTTGCCTGCATTCTCTCCATGCGCCGCAAGGACGGCATGGTCGAAGAAATTTCGGACTTGTCTGGGCTTGCAACCACCAATCTGCCCATGGCAATCGTTTTGGCCCTGCTGATGTTCTCTCTTGCCGGGATACCGCCATTGGTTGGCTTCTTCGGGAAATGGTTCGTCTTTTCTGCAGCCGTTGAAGCAGGCCTTTATCCGCTGGCGATCATTGGTGTCCTGGCATCGGTTGTCGGATGTTACTATTACCTCCGGATTGTCAAAGTGATGTTCTTTGACGAGCCGGTGGAGGGCTTCGAACCCATGCCGGCCGAACTGAAAGTGGTGCTGGCCCTCTCCGGTATCTTTGTGATCTTCTTCTGGGCGATGCCGGGACCCGTTGTGTCGGCCGCGTCCGCAGCAGCCGGTTCGCTGTTTTAATTGGGACGCATGGACATTCCAAAAAACGAATGCCCGGCGCCAGGTGCGCCGGGCTTCAGGCTTGAACACCACGCTGAAGTCGGCTCCTCCAACACTCTGGCGTTCGACAGGGCCCGGGCAGGGGATGCCGGCCGGCTTTGGATCCGGGCGGATATCCAAACGGCGGGACGCGGCCGGCGGGGCCGTGATTGGGACTCGCCCAATGGAAATCTGTTTGCCAGCCTCTTGCTGATCAATCCAGAACCTCGCGATCGCATTGGCGAATTGCCCCTCCTTGCAGCAGTGGCCCTGGCGGAAGCAGTTGACAAAGCAGCCGGAACACTCCAACTGGTAGGCTTGAAATGGCCGAACGACCTTCTTGTCGAAGGCGCTAAGCTATCTGGAATCCTCCTGGAGGCCGAAACGCTGGGTGACGGCAGGCTCGCGGTGGTCCTTGGTATAGGGGTCAACTGCATGTCTCATCCGCCGCTTTCGATGTACCAGGCAACGGATTTGAGAAGCCTCGGGTTTCCAGTTGCGGCCGACCGATTGTTTGAATGCCTCACGGAAAGCGTGGCGAGACACTTGGCAGCCTGGCAGGGGCCCGGCGGCTTCGAGCCTGTCCGGCGCGCGTGGCTGAAACGCGCTGCCCATATAGGCAAGGAAATTACAGTGCGTACCGGGCACGAAGAGGTGACCGGTATCTTTACGGATTTGGACACCCGCGGGCACCTCGTTTTGAAACTGGACGATGGCCGGGTGCAGACAATTTATGCGGGCGATGTGTTTTTGGCCGGAAACTAGGCGGCACATGGCTCCTGCAGACAGGGTTTGAGAGGAGCAATCCATGGCTTCGGCCAAAACGAATGAGCATGACATCGTGTTTTTACCCCTTGGCGGGGTTGGCGAAATCGGAATGAACCTGGGTCTTTACGGGTTTGGCCCCGAAGCGAACCGCTCCTGGCTGATTGTTGATTGCGGAGTGAGTTTTGCAGGACCGGACCTTCCGGGCATTGATGTGGTCGTCCCGGATATCAAGTTCCTGGAAGATGAGATCGACAATGTGGTCGGCATGGTGATCACACATGCCCATGAAGATCACTACGGGGCGATCCTTCACTTGTGGCCTTACTTGAAGGTACCGGTTTATGCCACTGATTTCACAGCAGGTCTTTTAGCTGCAAAGGCCGAGAGCGAGCCCGGTTCAGAAGACATTCCGGTTACGATTGTAAAACAGGGCGAACGGCATCAGATCGGACCGTTCGATGTTGAATTCGTGGCGATGGCGCATTCCATCCCCGAGCCCTGTGCTCTGGCGATTAGAACGCCGGCCGGACTGGTGTTGCACACCGGGGACTGGAAAATCGATCCGACGCCGGGTGTCGGCCTGCCGATTGATATGGACCGGCTTGCCGCCCTCGGCCGTGAGGGCGTGATGGCGCTGGTGTGTGACAGCACCAACGCCGTGCGGGACGGCGTAAGCCCCAGCGAAGCCGATGTTGCGGAGGAATTGAAATCCGTAATGGCCAAGGCAAAGCACCGTATTGCCGTTACGACCTTCGCCTCCAACGTCGCCCGGATCCGGGCCATCGCCGAGGCTGCTGCCGCGAATGACCGGAACGTAGTTGTCGTCGGGCGCTCGATGCACCGGGTGATTGAGGTTGCCGGAGAGCTGGGGTATCTGGAAGGTCTTCCGGCTTTCCATGATGAAGAAGCCTTCGGGTATCTGCCGCGCGACAAAGTGGTGCTGCTGTGCACCGGGTCCCAAGGGGAAAACCGGGCGGCGCTTGCCCGTATTGCAGCGGGTGATCACCGCAACATCGCCCTTTCAAAAGGCGATATGGTGATCTTTTCGTCGCGGACGATCCCCGGAAATGAAAAGGCGGTTGGCGAAGTCCTCAACAATCTGGCAGACGGCGATGTAGACATCATCACCGACAAGGATGCCCTTGTGCATGTCTCCGGCCATCCGCGGCGGGGCGAGCTGGAACAGCTTTATAAGCTTGTGCAGCCGAAAGTCGTACTTCCGGTTCATGGAGAACCGTTGCATCTTGGCGCTCATGCTGCGTTTGCGAAGGAGCTCGGTGTTCCGGAGGTGGTGCGCGGCAAGAACGGGGACATCGTTCGTCTTGTAAGCGGTAAAGCCGGGGTCATTGACCAGGCTCCGTTCGGCATCATGGTCAAGGATGGCGACATTCTCGACGATCCGGAGGTGACGGGGGTCAAGGAACGCCGGAAGCTTTCCTATGCTGGGGCGGCGGTCATCGGACTGGTCGTGAACCGCGCGGGAGATTTGCTGGATGATCCTTCGGTCACCCTGCTTGGGCTTCCAGATACCGATGATGACGGCGAGCCGATGGAAGACATTGTGATGAAGGCGGTTGCCGGTGCGGTCAAAAGCGTCCCGAAGGCACGCCGGAAAGACAAGGATCTGATCGGGGAGGCCGCACGAAAGGCTGCCCGCGCTGAGATCCTGGATGTCTGGGGCAAAAAGACGCTCTGCAAGGTGACGGTGACCCGGCTATAAGGAGGCCGTGCCCATGGTCCGGGGCGGTTTCAATGGAGGATGTAAGGTATGATTGGTCGTCTTAATCACGTTGCCATTGCCGTGTCGGATATTGAAGCTGCCACAGCTGTTTACCGCGATACGCTTGGAGCTGAGGTTTCAGCGAAGGAAGCCCAGCCCGATCATGGTGTCAGCACGGTGTTCATTAACTTGCCGAACACAAAGATCGAGCTGCTGGAGCCGCTGGGAGAGAATTCCCCGATTGCCAAGTTCCTGGAAAAGAATCCGTCGGGTGGAATTCATCACGTTTGCTACGAGGTCGATGATATCAAAGCGGCCCGTGACAAGCTTGTCGCCGATGGGGCCCGGGTGCTTGGCGATGGCGAGCCCAAGATCGGTGCCCATGGCAAGCCGGTCTTGTTTCTGCACACGAAGGACTTCCTCGGGACACTAACGGAATTAGAAGAGGCCTAACATGTCGATCGCTTTCAGCCTGGCCCTGTTTTTCATGATGTGGTGGATCGTACTCTTTGCGATGCTGCCCTTTGGACTGCGCCGGACCCAGGAAGAGGCAGGGGACGTCATCCCGGGCTCGGAAGCCAGCGCACCGGAAAAGCCGCAGCTGCTGCGGGTCATCTTGCTGACAACTATTGTGACCAGTGTGTTGTTCAGTTTCTATATGTGGGTTCGCGCATCCGGGTTCGGCCTGGATGACATTCCGTTTTTTGTGCCGCCGAGCCAATTGTAATGACGTGAGGTCTGCCGGACGTCAAAGTCTGCAAGGCTGGCCAGGGATCTTGTGCGAACCCGGCAAATAAAAAAGGGGAATGGCTGAGCCATTCCCCTTTTGTCATCTAGCTGCGTGATCGCTGTTAAAGGACGCACTCGATACCGACCAGCCGCGCACCGGTGCTGTGATTCTTCAGATCAACGTTGCCGCTTTGAACGGCCAGTTCCTTGCGCTTGGCCTCGAGGCGGGTGGCCTCTGCCTTCAAACCCTGCAAACCAACCATGATCTCATCCCACTCAGCCGAGCAATCGGACTTGCCGAACTTGGCGGTGATCTTCTTCATGACGATGCCCTTAAGGTCGATTTGTGTGCCCTTCCAGTTGAAGGAGACCCAATCGGACAAGAAGTTGAATTTGTCGAACTGCATCCGAAGACCGTAGAGCGACTCCATCTTGCTTCCGTAATAGGTTGTCATAGCGAAGCCGTAGATGGAATTGAAATCCCAGCCGAATTTGTGGCTCTCATAGGAGTCCTTGTACTTGATCGTGTGCCACTTGTGGTACGTGTGTTCGGACTCGCCCTTGATGTTCTTTTCTTCATCCTTGGCTTTTATTTCGAGCTTCCCGGAGCCGTCTCCTGCTTTCAGCTTGAGAGGCTTGTTGTTGGCGCTCTGGATCTTGATCTGCCCGTCCTCGGACGAAATGTCGATATTGTCCTTCACAACACTCGTGTAGGCACCTTCTACGTCCTGGGTGTAATCACCATTGACCTTCTGGTGGTAGTCGCCGGTCTCAAGATACATGCGCTCGGCAGCTTTCACGAGAATGCGGCCGTCACAGGCGAGCATGATGCCTTGTGATCCGCCGGCAGCGTTGGTGTATATGCCGGTCTGGTCGTCTTCGTCTTCAATATGCTGCGCGGGAAACAGTTCACTTTCGTGGTCGTTCTCGACAGCGTTCCGTTCGGTCTGGGAATACTCCCCAAGGCGGAAGAACGCGCCGATATTGTCCGTTGCTTCATCGGTGCTCGCCGACGGGACCAGATACATGATGTTCCGGTTCGTATGCGCCGGCGGTTTCGGGCGCCCAGGTGAGGAGCGTCTGCCTTCTGGCTGGCCGTGTCGGTCTATATGGTGCGGTGGGTGCCAATCTTGCAGAGCCATGTTTCGTCTCCAGTTTCTTCTTCTTCGTTGATTCCGGCTCTGCCGGGGCACTATTCAGCTGAAGGCCTTTTCGGGCCCTTCATCCGCTGAGGTGACCTAAGGTCGCGCCTTATGTCACAAAACTGTAATCCTCGATACTCCGATTTTGTATGCGCGGTTAACAAAAGGGAATAAACCGTCGATCTAAGTTGACCTTTCTTTCCTAATCTAAAGTTAGACATTGTGGGAAATGACAGGGATTTCAAGATAGCCAGCTAAGCAAAATTGTATCTAAATGTATGGCGCGGCTGGAAACCGCCGATTTTTGCCAGCTAAAGAGACTGGTCATCCAGCGGGCAAAGTTGATTGGAAACGGGTGCACGGTTTTCCGGAACATGACTGCAGACCCTAAGGCGCTGATTACACCTCCGGTGCACCTGGTCGCGTTTGATGGGCGCAAGGCAAAAAAAAAGCAGAGCCGAAGCTCCGCTTTTCGAAAAGTTACGCGCCTAAACCAACCCTTGTTCCCAATCGACTTTTTTGTGATCTGATCGGGCGGCTGCGAACCAAACGGTGCGCCAAAAGGGTCCTTCCTCCCAAGACTCAGACCGCGCTTTATATTCAGCTTGTTGGCACAAATGCCAAGGCGTCTTTTTTATGATTTTGGAAACTATCCGATCATTTTCTGCTTGTCACCTGTTTGTCGCAATTAGCCTACTTTTTTTGCCTGCCTAAATCCCGAGCGTGATTTTTGAGGTGTTCTGCTTATTCTACTAAATAAATAGTAAGTAGATGTGCAGACTGTTGCATGACCTGATATCAACACTGTGGAGATAAGCTGCCAAAACCGCTCTGCCCCGAGCAAAAGACTTGTGTTTGCCCGCTGCATGCGCTTTGACTGCGCTCCGTACTGGCATAGCCGAAATCTGAGAGATCCTTTATGCGCCTGTCCCGATATTTTCTTCCGATCCTGAAAGAAACACCGAAGGAAGCGGAGATCGTCTCCCACCGCTTGATGCTGCGGGCGGGCATGGTCCGTCAGCAATCTGCTGGCATTTATTCGTGGCTGCCGCTTGGGCACAAGGTGCTGCGCAAGATTGAGCGCATTGTTGAAGAAGAGCAGGCGCGTGCCGGCGCGATCCAGATGCTGATGCCGACAATCCAGTCAGCGGATCTTTGGCGCGAAAGCGGGCGCTATGATGCGTATGGCAAGGAAATGCTCCGGATCACAGACAGGCATGAGCGGGACATGCTCTACGGTCCGACCAACGAGGAAATGATCACCGAGATCTTCCGCAGCTATGTGCGGTCCTACAAGGATCTGCCGCTCAATCTCTATCATATCCAGTGGAAGTTCCGTGACGAGGTCCGTCCGCGCTTTGGCGTCATGCGGGGGCGTGAGTTCCTGATGAAGGATGCCTATTCCTTCGATCTGGATCAGGACAAGGCCGTCGAATCCTACAACAAGATGTTTGTGGCCTATCTGCGGACCTACAAGCGGATGGGGCTGACCGCGATCCCCATGCGCGCCGAGACAGGGCCGATCGGCGGGGATCTGAGCCATGAATTCATCGTTCTTGCCGATACGGGCGAGAGCGAGGTTTATTGCCACGCTGATTATCTGACGAAACCGGTCCCTGGCGCTGATGTTGACTTCGACAGTGACCTGAGCGGGATCGTGAAGGACTGGACGTCTCATTATGCGGCAACTGAAGATGTTGTCGACAAGGCGGCCTTTGAGGCAGAAGTGCCTGAGGAAAAGCGGATTGTTGCCCGCGGAATCGAAGTCGGGCAGACGTTTTACTTCGGCACGAAATATTCAGAGCCCCTCGGGGCCAAGGTCGCCACGTCGGAAGGTACGGAAGTGCCGGTCCACATGGGCTCTTACGGCGTGGGTGTGTCCCGCCTTCTCGGTGCCTTGATTGAGGCCAATCATGATGATGACGGAATCATCTGGCCGAAATCGGTCGCACCTTTCCATGTCGGTCTGATCAACATGCGCCCGGGCGATGATCTGACAGACCCGGCATGCGAAGACCTTTACGCCAAGTTGGAAGCTGCCGGTATCGAGGTTCTTTACGACGATACAGACAACCGGGCCGGAGCGAAATTCGCCACGATGGACCTGATTGGCCTGCCGTATCAGGTCGTGGCCGGTCCGCGCGGATTGAAAGAGGGCCAGCTTGAGGTAAAGAACCGGGCAACTGGGGAAAAAGAGATGCTGACGCCGGAAGCCACGTTGAACAAGCTGGTGGCGGCATTGACGGACTAAACCAGTCCGGTGATCCTCGGGGCGGGGATTCGGCCGCAGGTCATGCGGCCGTCCGGGGCATGGTGAAATGGATGGACAATGACTGCAGCAGATCGCGCAGAAGGCGAAGCAGAGCAGACTGGAGCTGCCCCCACGCGCCCCTTTTCTGCCTTTGAGTGGATGATTGCCGGGCGGTATTTGCGCTCGCGCCGGCGCGAAGCGTTCATTTCGGTGATCGCAGGCTTCTCCTTTGTCGGGATCATGCTGGGCGTGGCGACGCTGATCATCGTCATGTCCGTTATGAACGGCTTCCGGACAGAACTGCTCGGCAAGATCCTCGGTATCAATGGCCATATGCTGGTGCAGCCGATTGATATGCCGCTCACCGACTATGACCCTGTGTCAAAACGCATTGAAGGCGTACCGGAAGTGGTCGCCGCGATCCCGTTCATCGAAGGCCAGGCTTTTGTTTCCGGTCCGGCCGGCGGGTTTGGCGGTCTCGTGCGCGGTGTCTATGAAAGCGATCTGAGGCGCATGCCGCTGGTTGCGAACAATATCCGGGCAGGAACGCTGGACGATTTTGATTCAGGGCAGGGCATTGCCATTGGCAGCCGCATGGCCGAGCAGCTCGGCATCACCCTTGGTGACAGCATAACTGTCCTGTCTCCGCGCGGCAGTGTTACCCCAATGGGGATTACGCCCCGGCGCAAGGCTTACCCGGTCACGGCGATATTCGAAATCGGCATGAGTGAATATGATGCCACCTTCCTGTTTTTGCCGCTGCCGGAAGCCCAGGCCTATTTCAACATGGACAACCGGGCCACGGGGATCGAAGTCTACGTGACGGATCCTGACCGTGTCGGTGTCATGACACAGGCGATCGAAGATGCCGCCGACCGTCCGGCCTTTGTCACCGATTGGCGGCAACGCAACGTGACCTTCTTCTCGGCCCTTGAGGTTGAGCGCAATGTGATGTTCATCATCTTGTTCCTGATTGTTCTCGTAGCCGCCCTCAATATCATTTCCGGCCTTATCATGCTGGTGAAAGACAAGGGCCGCGACATTGCGATCCTGCGCACCATGGGCGCCACAAGAGGGGCGGTCATGCGGATCTTTCTGATCACCGGGGCCAGCATCGGCTGCGTTGGAACCCTGGCCGGTTTCATTCTCGGGCTGATCGTTTGCCTTAACATTGAGAGCATCCGCCAATTCGTGTCCTGGCTCACCAGGACCGAGCTGTTCTCGCCCGAGCTGTACTTTCTGTCGCGCCTGCCTGCGGAGATTGACAGCGGTGAAACCATCACCGTTCTGGTCATGGCATTGGTCCTGTCGCTGCTGGCAACGCTTTATCCCGCTTGGCGCGCCGCCCGGCTCGATCCGGTTGAAGCTCTTCGGTATGAGTAAAGGGGCTGGAGATGAATATGGCTGTTGATCCACGCCGCGCATCCGGGCTCCAACCTGCCGCGCTTGAACTGTCTGGCATTGTCCGCAGTTTCGATGAGGGCGACCGTCAGCTGGATATCCTGAAGGGCGCCAACTTGCGAATTCAGGCCGGCGAGATGGTCGCCTTGGTTGCCCCGTCCGGAACCGGCAAGTCCACCTTGCTTCACATCGCCGGGTTGCTGGAGCGCCCGGATGAGGGGGATGTCTTTCTCGGTCCGGTGAATTGCTCGGACCTTAGCGATGATGACAGGACGGCCATCCGGCGCAACGACATCGGATTTGTCTATCAGTTCCATCATCTGCTGCCGGAGTTCACGGCACAGGAAAACATCATGATGCCGCAGATGATCCGGGGACTTTCAAAAAAGGTCGCCGCGGACCGGGCCGATGAGTTGCTGGCCTACATGCGCCTTGGCGAACGCGGCAAGCACCGTCCGTCAGAGCTGTCGGGCGGCGAACAGCAGCGGGTTGCCGTCGCGCGGGCCGTGGCAAATGCGCCCCGGATCCTGCTTCTGGACGAGCCGACCGGAAACCTTGATCCGGTCACGGCGACCTACGTGTTCGATGCATTGTCGGCGCTTGTGCGGGCCTCCGGTGTGGCAACCTTGTTCGCGACGCACAATCTTGATCTTGCCGGACGCATGGACCGGGCGATCACGCTGCAGGACGGCCTTGTCAAAGATCTTTGAGATCCCGGCTGCAGCCTATCGCAACGGCCGCAGTGGAACCGGAACAAACCAAAAACAGCCAGAATTCCGCGGGGTGTCAATTATCAAAGGCAAGAGGAACAAAAAGTGCTTGCAATGAGAACGTATATGGAACAAAATCGCCTGACGTAAGGAAATTGGCTGGAGACTGTCATGTTTCATATCGCTCGTGATTTTGCCGCTCTGGGATCCATCGTTTGCTTTTGCACGACGCTTGCCGTTTGGGGTGATGTGCTTCTGGCCGTTGGCTGACCATTGTCCTAAGCGGCGGCGCCAGGGGCTGTCATGCAGTTTTGGCGTTCCGCCCTTTTGTCCGGGGGAGCGGGTGCTGTGACAAGAAGACCGGTGACAACTCGGCCCGGCAACGCGCGGTCTCTCGACACATAATGCGGTTCGCGGTTCACTGCGCTCTGATTCCAAGACCGCTCCGGGGGCTGCCATGACCGACGCCAGTTTGACCGATCAGATGCAGGGCAGGGCCGTAAACAACGGGCCGGGCTTTGTTCATCTGCGAGTGCACTCGGCGCTCTCGCTGCTCGAGGGGGCTTTGCCGATCAAGAAGCTTCTTGATCTGGCGAAGGCGGATGAACAGCCGGCATTGGCGGTCGCGGATACGAACAATCTCTTCGGCGCCCAGGAGTTTTCCTCGAAAGCCTGGGGCGCCGGAATTCAGCCGATAACCGCCTGCCAGCTTTCCGTTGCGTTTGATGATGGGCTGGACACCGGCCGCAGGGGCGAGCCTGCGCTGGCGGATGTTGTCCTCATTGCCATGTCCGAAATTGGCTACGGCAATCTCATGGAACTCAGTTCCCGGGCCTTTCTTGATACGGACACTGGTTTACGCCCTCATGTGGGTGCAGCGTATCTCCTGTCCAAGGCAGAAGACGTCATCCTGTTGACCGGCGGTGTCGGCGGCCCTTTGGTGGCGGCTCTGCTTGCCGGGCGCAAGGATCTTGCAGCTCAACGCCTGCAGCGTTTGGCCGGAGCTTTCCCGG
This sequence comes from Roseibium denhamense, assembly GCF_009711415.1. GTDB lineage: Bacteria > Pseudomonadota > Alphaproteobacteria > Rhizobiales > Stappiaceae > Roseibium > Roseibium denhamense. Next base: position 188,471 of record NZ_SMLZ01000108.1, on the reverse strand, counting down.
GCCGGTGTTATGTCGAGATTCAACGGCACGGAATGGAGGCGGAGAAAAAGACCGAAGCCGCCTTTTTGGAGCTTGCCTATGGCGCGGGGCTGCCACTTGTTGCGACCAATGAGGCGTTCTTTCCAAAACGGGAGGATTACGAAGCGCACGATGCGCTCATTTGCATTTCCGAAGGCAGGGTCCTGATCGAGGACGACCGGCGCCGTTTGACGCCGGAGCATTACTTCAAGTCTCGCGCGGAAATGTGCGCGCTTTTTGCTGATCTTCCCGAAGCACTTGCCTCAACCGTTGAGATCGCACGTCGCTGCTCGTTCCGGCCGCTGCGCCGGGCGCCGATCCTCCCGCGCTTTGCCGGGGCGGACGCCGACCCGGAAGAAGCGGAAAAGGCCGAGGCCGCAGAGCTGTTGCGCCAGGCAAGGGAAGGGCTCCAGGACCGGCTGGACAAGCACGGTCTTGCGCCAGGTCTGGAGGAGAAAGATTACTGGGATCGGCTCGACTATGAGACCGGTATTATCGAGCGGATGAAGTTTCCCGGTTACTTCCTTATCGTTGCCGACTTCATCAAATGGGCGAAGGATCACGATATTCCCGTCGGTCCGGGCCGCGGTTCGGGGGCGGGCTCGCTCGTTGCCTGGGCGCTGACGATCACCGATCTTGATCCGATGCGGTTTTCGCTTCTGTTTGAGCGGTTTTTGAATCCGGAACGTGTGTCCATGCCGGATTTCGACATCGACTTCTGCCAGAGCCGGCGCGAAGAAGTGATCCGCTACGTTCAGGAAAAATACGGCCGCCAGCAGGTCGCCCAGATCATCACCTTTGGATCCCTGCAGGCGCGGGCTGTGCTCCGGGATGTGGGCCGTGTGCTTCAAATGCCCTACGGCCAGGTGGACCGGCTCTGCAAGCTCGTCCCGGCCAATCCGGCCAATCCGGTCACCCTGGGCCAGGCGCTGGATGATGAGCCGCGCCTTCGCGAGGCGGCAAAGGAAGAAGAGATTGTCGACAGGCTGCTGACCATGGCGCAGAAGCTGGAGGGGCTTTACCGGCATGCGTCGACCCACGCGGCCGGTGTCGTCATCGGGGACCGGCCGCTTGAACAACTTGTGCCGCTCTACCGCGATCCGCGCTCGGACATGCCCGTTGCCCAGTTCAACATGAAGATGGTTGAAGATGCCGGGCTGGTGAAATTCGACTTTCTGGGCCTCAAGACCCTGACCGTGATCGATACGGCGGTGAAGCTGATCGAACGGCGCGGCGAAAAGATCGATGTTGCCGGGCTGCCGATTGATGACGTGAAGACCTACGAGCTTCTTGCCAAGGCCGAGACCTTCGGCGTGTTCCAGCTGGAAAGCCAGGGCATGCGCCGGGCGGTTGCCGGCATGAAGCCGGACCGGTTCGAAGACATCATTGCCCTGGTGGCGCTGTACCGTCCGGGTCCGATGGAAAACATCCCGATCTACAACGCGGTCAAGCACGGTGAACAGGAAGCGGATTGCCTTCATCCGCTGCTGGAGCCGATCCTGATGGAGACGAACGGCATTATCGTCTACCAGGAACAGGTGATGCAGATCGCACAGGTTTTGTCCGGCTATTCACTCGGCGAAGCGGATCTCTTGCGCCGGGCGATGGGTAAGAAGATTGCAGCCGAGATGGAGGTGCAGCGCGCCCGCTTCGTGGACGGTGCGGTTGAGCGGGGCATTAAGAAGGATCAAGCCGGAACGATTTTCGACCTTGTGGCGAAATTCGCCAATTACGGCTTCAACAAATCCCACGCGGCCGCCTATGCACTCGTGTCCTATCACACGGCCTGGCTGAAGGCGAACCACCCTGTCGAATTCATGGCAGCGTCCATGACGCTTGATTTGGGCAACACGGACAAGCTGGGTGACTTCCGCCAGGAAGCCCGCCGCATGGGTATTGAGATTGTGCCGCCGTCCATCAACCGGGGGCAGGTCTATTTCGATGTGGCTGACGGCAAAATCCTCTACGCCATGGGCGCGATCAAGGGGGTTGGCGAACAGGCGGTGGAACACATTGTGGAGGTGCGCGGGGACCGCCCCTTCAAGAGCCTTGGCGATTTCGCCCGGCGGATCTCTCCACGGGCGCTGAACAAGCGGACGCTTGAAAACCTGGTGGCCGCCGGTGCTTTCGATGAATTGGAACCCAACCGGGCCAGGGTTTTCGAGGGGCTGGACCGGATCATGGGTCTTGCCCAACGCACCGAGGAAAACCGCAGTGTCGGACAGGACGAACTTTTTGGTGGCAGCGACAGCGAAGAACCGCTTCAGCTGGACGAGGTCCATGGCTGGACGTCGGAGGAAAAGCTCCAGCGTGAGCATTCGGCCATCGGCTTTTATCTGTCTGCGCACCCGATCGATGAATATGCCAGTGTCTTGAAGAAGATGCGTGCGCAGCCCTGGACCCAGTTTGCCGAGGCGGTCAAGAAAGGCGCCTCGCACGGCCGTCTTGCCGGAACGGTTGTCTCCATGCAGGAGCGCAAGACCAAGTCCGGAACGCGGATGGGGATCGCGCGTTTGTCCGATGCGACCGGGCAATACGAAGCCTTGCTCTTCCGGGAGAAGCTGGAGCAGTTCCGGGATGTTTTGCAGACCGGCAGGTCTGTGGTCGTGCTTGTGGGCGCGGACATGCGCGATGACGAGCCGTCCTTGCGGATCGAACAGGTTGACCCGATCGACAAGGTGGCGGCGCGTTTGCAGAAGAGCATGCGTGTTTTCGTCCGGGATGAACGTCCGATTGCCAGCCTTGCCAAACATCTTCAAATGCGCGGGGAAGGCGAGGTCACGGTCATTGTGCTTCTGGAGAGCGGTGCACGGGAAGTTGAGGTCAAGCTGCCGGGCCGCTTCCGCCTGTCGCCCGAAATTGCCGGAGCGCTTAAAGCCGTGCCTGGTGTCACGGATGTCCAGATGGCGTGATCCGCGGCCCGGGGGCCTTACAACAAGCCGTCGCGATTTTTCCTTCCGAAACGGAAGCATGTAATCTATTCTTGCAAGTGGGTCGGGCGGCCTCCTTCAAGGTGAAATGACATGGTCCGTTTTTTAAGGTTTGCCGCCGTTATTATAGCGGCCGGTTTGTTGACATCGGCCGGTTCGGTTGGTCCGGCACATTCCAATGCCTTTATGGCGGCCTGCAAGACCGATCTGGAAACCCTGTGCAGCGGTGTAAAGGAGGGCAGGGGCCGGCTGTCCGCCTGCCTGTTTGCCCATGACACAAAGGTATCCGGCACTTGCAAGCCGGAACTTGCGAAGGTCACCAGCAGCGCCACGTTCAAAAAGATGCTTCCCGCCAGCCTGAACTCCCTCCAGGGGAGCGACCGCGCCGCCAAACTCCAGCAAGTTTGCGGGACGGATATCAAGGCGCAATGCCAAAGCGCTGGGTCCGGAACGGAGCGGGTTCTGGCTTGCCTTTATGCGCGGTCAAATAGCATCAGCAAACCGTGCTATGCAGAGGCAGAATCAATACTTGAAGGCCGGTAGCAGTCTGTTCGGGGCAACATGACAGAGACATAGTTGCCCGGCAGTCAGGCTCCTGCCGCTGTAGGGTCGGGCAAACATTGGCATTTTCTGCGCAGAAAACCGGCGCCCGGCTCTTGAAATAAAATTTCTTCCCAACTATAAGGCGCCCATTCCACACGCAAGGGGCGGAAACCGAGCTTATCGGGATCCATCCGGTGGCCGACGGGAGATGATCCTCCGGCCCAAACCCTCTTGCGGAGGTTAAACCGGAAAAATCAGGAGTTTAAGGGTATGGCATTGCCCGATTTCACAATGCGTCAGCTCTTGGAAGCTGGCGTTCACTTCGGTCACCAGAAACACCGTTGGAACCCGCGCATGGGTCAGTACATCTTTGGTGTACGCAACGATGTTCACATCATGGACCTGTCCCAGACCGTTCCGCTTCTGCACCAGGCGTTGAAAGCCGTGTCCGACACAGTCGCCGGCGGCGGCCGTGTTCTGATCGTTGGCACGAAGCGCCAGGCACAGGAAGCTGTTGCGTCTTCTGCACGCAACTCCGCGCAGTACTTCGTGAACGCACGCTGGCTCGGCGGCATGCTGACCAACTGGAAAACCATTTCGCAGTCCATTCAGCGCCTGCGCAAGCTCGAAGAAACGCTCGGCTCTGACGCTGCAAACGCTCTGACCAAAAAAGAGCGTTTGTTCATGGACCGCGAGCGAGAGAAGCTTGAGCGGAACCTGGGCGGTATCAAGGATATGGGCGGTATTCCGGACCTTATCTTTGTCATCGACACAAACCGTGAAGCAATTGCCATTCAGGAAGCGCGCCGTCTGGGTATCCCGGTCGCAGCGATCCTGGACAGCAACTCCAACCCGGATGGCATTACGTACCCGGTTCCGGGCAACGACGATGCCGGCCGTGCGATTTCGCTCTACTGCGACCTGATTGCCCGCGCTGCAATTGACGGGATCTCCCGTGCACAGGGCGCTGCTGGCATGGATGTCGGCGCATCGGAAGAGGCTCCGGTTGAAGAAGCACTTGCTGATGCGGGTGAGGCAGCCGCTGAAGCTCCAGCAGAAGCCGCTCCGGTCGCCGCTGAAGCCTAAGATCTTTGAAGCTGCCGCCTGCAAGGGCGGCAGTTTTATGTGACTTTCGCCAGATGGGCCGCATTTTGTTGCGTTCCCGTCATAAAGGCGCGGATAGCCATCGGCTAAACCGTGCCTTATCTGAAACCCCCATCCACGAGGCAATCGATGAGCATTACCGCTGCGATGGTAAAAGAGCTCCGTGAGAAATCCGGCGCTGGCATGATGGACTGCAAAACCGCTTTGAACGAATCTGGCGGTGATATGGAAGCGGCTGTTGACTGGCTGCGCACCAAAGGCCTTGCCAAGGCTGCGAAAAAGGCAGGCCGCGTTGCGGCTGAAGGCCTTGTCGGTGTAGCGTCGGACGGCGCGAAAGCGGCTGTTATCGAGCTGAACTCCGAAACCGACTTCGTTGCGCGCAACGAAGGCTTCCAGGAGCTGGTTTCCAGCGTTGCCGAGGTTGCCGTGGGCACCGACGGTTCCGTTGAAGCCGTTTCTGCGGCCACTCTTGGCGGCAAGCCGGTATCCGACGCAATCACAGATGCGATTGCGACCATCGGTGAGAACATGACCCTGCGCCGCACTGCGGTTCTTGGTGTCAATGAGGGTGTTGTTGCATCCTATGTTCACGGTGCTGTTAAAGACGGTCTGGGCAAGATCGGTGTGCTTGTTGCCCTGGAATCTTCCGGCGACAAAGACAAGCTGAACGGCCTTGGCCGCCAGATTGCCATGCACGTTGCAGCAACCAGCCCGCTGGCTCTGAACACCGAAGAGCTGGACGCAGCTGTTGTCGAGCGTGAAAAGCAGGTCTTTGTTGAACAGGCGCGTGAGTCCGGCAAGCCGGAGAACATCATTGAGAAGATGGTCGAAGGCCGTCTGCGCAAGTTCTACGAGGAAGTCACGCTGGTCAAACAGGCTTTCGTGATCAATCCGGATCAAACGGTCGAACAAGCGGTCGAAGCTCTTGGTAAAGAGCTTGGAACCGATGTGAAGCTGACCGGCTTTGTTCGCTTCGCTCTCGGCGAGGGGATCGAAAAGGAAGAACAGGACTTCGCCGCGGAGGTGGCAGCAGCCACCGGGCAGTAAGCCTCTTCGAAAAAGCGCCGGCCAGTCCGGCGCTTTTTTTATAGAGAGACATTTTTTGATAAGGTGAGCCCATGACCAATCCATTGCGCTGGAAGCGGATTCTTTTGAAACTGTCAGGTGAGGCTTTAATGGGCTCGCAGGCATTTGGAATTGATCCTGCGATCGTGCAACGGATTGCCAAGGAAATCGCCGACGCAGTCGCGCTTGGCGCGCAGGTCGGTGTTGTCGTTGGCGGCGGCAACATCTTCCGCGGCGTTGCGGTTGCCGCCAAGGGCGGGAACCGGGTCACGGGCGACCATATGGGCATGCTCGCCACCATCATGAACAGCCTGACACTGGCTGATTCCCTGCGGCGCCTGAAAGTGAATGCCCGCGTTTTATCGGCGGTTTCGGTTCCCTCCATTTGCGAAACATTTTCCCAGCGTGTCGCCGACCGGTACATGGAAGATGGTGATGTGATCATCTTTGCGGGCGGCACCGGGAACCCGTTCTTCACCACAGATAGCGGTGCGGCTCTCCGGGCTGCTGAAATGAAGTGTGACGCCTTCTTGAAGGGCACCCAGGTGGATGGTGTCTACTCCGACGATCCGAAGTCGAACCCGGATGCGGAACGCTATGAGACCCTCAACTACGAGGAAGTCATTACCCGCAATTTGAAGGTGATGGATACAACAGCTATCGCACTGGCGCGCGACAACTCCATACCGGTCATCGTGTTCTCCATTCACACTCCGGGCGCACTGGTCAGCGTCCTGCAGGAAACCGGCACCTACACGGTTGTGAGTGACTGACGTAATCGCACCGGTTCGCGGTTGAAGCTCTTGTTTTTCGGTGCGTTTGTGCCATGTTGGCGCGCGCCGAATTTCTTTTAAGCCACGCACATAAGAACAGTGAGGAAATTATGTCGGTTGAAGGTGTCGACCTGGATGACTTGAAGCGCCGCATGCAAGGGGCTCTGTCTGTATTGAAGACTGACTTTGCCGGCCTGCGCACTGGCCGCGCGTCCGCCAGCATGATGGACCCGATCACCGTCGATGCTTATGGACAGCAAATGCCGCTCAACCAGGTTGGTACGGTATCTGTGCCCGAGCCGCGCATGGTGGCTGTTCAAGTCTGGGACAAGGGCATGGTGTCGGCGGTGGAAAAAGCCATCCGCGAATCAAACCTTGGCCTCAACCCGGTCGTTGACGGCCAGTTGCTGCGTCTTCCGATCCCGGAACTGAACCAGGAACGCCGCCAGGAATTGATCAAGGTTGCTCATAAATACGCCGAGCAGGCCAAGGTGGCGATCCGCCACGTGCGCCGCGATGGTATGGACGCCGCGAAAAAGGCGGAAAAAGACGGTGACATCTCCCAAGATGACAGCCGCGTTGCGTCTGACGAAGTGCAGAAGCTGACCGACCAGATGATTTCGGAAGTCGACGCGATGCTTGAAAAGAAAGAGCAGGAAATCTCTCAGGTCTAAGACCGGCGATTTTTTGGAGCTTTGGGGAGACTGATGAACGTCAGACCAGACCGAAAGACGCATTTGCCAGTTGCAGAGGGGGCTGTGGCGCGGTTTCCGCGTCACGTTGCTCTTATCATGGACGGCAATGGCCGCTGGGCCACAGCGCGCGGTCTGCCCCGCACGGAAGGTCACCGGCAGGGGCTGGAAGCGCTCCGCCGGACCATTCGCTATGCCGGCAAAATCGGTATTGAAGTGGTCACTGTCTTCAGCTTCTCGTCTGAGAACTGGCGGCGCCCGGAAACGGAAGTCACCTTCCTGATGGGGCTGTTGCGCCGCTTTGTACAGCGTGATCTGAGTGAACTGCACGAAGCCAATGTCCGTATCCGGGTGATTGGCGAACGGTCCAACCTTGAACCGGGAATTCTCAAACTTCTTGAAGAAGCTGAAGAGCTGACGGTGTCAAACACCGGCCTGGAGCTTGTGATTGCCTTCAACTACGGCGCCCGTTCCGAGCTTGTGCGCTCGATCCAGCGGATCAGCGCAAAGGTGCAGTCCGGAGAACTGAGGATCGACCAGATTTCGGAAGACTCGGTCTCCGAGGCTCTGGATACGGGCGGGCTTCCGGATCCTGATCTGATCATCCGCACGAGCGGCGAAATGCGCCTGTCGAATTTCCTTCTGTGGCAGGCAGCTTATTCTGAGTTCTTCTTCTCCGACCGCTATTGGCCGGATTTCGACGAGACCGCTTTTGACGAGGCAATCGCGTCCTACAGTGATCGGGAGCGCCGGTTTGGCGGTCTTGATTCCGGCTCGCTGTGAACGTTGATGATGTGATGGCCGAAAGCGCTTCCAGCCAGAAAAAAATGTCAGATCTGCGCTTGCGGTTGCTTTCCGCTGTTGTGCTTGGGCCAACAGTCCTGTTCGTCACCTACTGGGGCGGCTTGCCTTATTCCCTTTTGATCCTGGTTGCGGTGGCGCTGTTCCTTTGGGAGTGGCTTACCATCACAGGTACGGGAAAGACATCAACGGTTGCTATTGCCGGATACGGCGCGCTCGTCGCTGTGTTGGTTGCTCATGTTCTGGGGGCGGTTGAATATGGATTGGCCGCCGTAGCAGTTGCCGCGGCATTTGCTGCCCTGGGAACGGGATTATCCCGCAGCGGCCGATGGGCCGGTGAGGGAATCTTGTTCTCCGGATTGGCGCTGATTGCTCTCCTGACAATAAGAACGGGGTCAAACGGGCTCCTATTTGCCTTCTTCCTGCTGATCGTGGTTTGGGCAACGGACATCTTTGCCTATTTCGTTGGCCGTTTCGTTGGTGGCCCAAAGCTCTGGGTGCGGGTTTCTCCGAAAAAGACCTGGTCGGGTGCCATGGGCGGCCTGGTGTTTTCCGTCGTTCTGGGCACCGCAATCGCATCAGCGTTCGGTGCCGTCAATCTGGCGAGCTGGGCGCTTCTGTCAGCCGTGCTTTCCGTTGTGTCCCAGGGCGGGGACTTGCTTGAGTCTGCGATCAAGCGCCGCTTTTCAGTCAAAGATTCCAGTCGGCTTATACCAGGGCATGGCGGTATCATGGACCGCATAGACGGGCTTGTGGCCGCAGCCATCTTCGCGGTGATCCTCGGTCTCATCCTTGGAGGAAGTCTATCCGATCCGATTGCCGGGCTGGGATTGATGTAACATGGACCAGCAGATGCACATGCCGGACGGACAGAGCCGGGAGACCGGCCAAAAGACGCGTATCACAGTTTTGGGAGCGACGGGGTCCATAGGCCTCAGCGTTGCCGATATTATCGAACGGAACCCTGACCAGTTTGATGTGGTCGCCCTTGTTGCGAACCAGAATGCAGACGTCTTGGCGGATCTTGCAGTCCGCCTTCGCGCGGACTGCGCCGTTCTTGCCGACGATGGCAATTTACCGGACTTGAAGGCACGGTTGTCGGGGCAGCCGGTCGACGTTGCAGCCGGGTCTTCTGCGGTCCTTGAAGCTGTTGACCGCGATACGGATATTGTCGTGGGCGCGATTGTCGGTGCGGCCGGGCTTGTGCCGACATTGGCGGCCGTGAAACCGGGCCGCAGAATCGCGCTGGCGAACAAGGAGTGCCTTGTTTGTGCGGGTGACCTGTTCATGGCCGCTATCCGTGATCAGGGCGCGGAACTGCTCCCTGTCGATAGCGAACACAATGCGATTTTTCAGGTTTTCGAAACAAACCAGGCAGATCAGGTTGAGAAAGTCATTCTGACAGCTTCCGGCGGTCCGTTTCGTGAGTTGCCGCTTGAGCAAATGGCAACTGTCACACCGGCACAGGCGCTCAAGCATCCGAATTGGGACATGGGGGCCAGGATCTCGATCGACAGTGCGACCCTGATGAACAAGGGTTTTGAAGTCATCGAGGCCTTTCATCTTTTCCCGGTCCGGAGGGATCAGCTTGATGTCCTCGTCCACCCTCAATCTGCCGTTCATGGACTTGTTCAATACAAAGACGGCTCGCTTCTGGCGCAGCTGGGCCACCCGGACATGCGTACGCCGATTGCGCATTGCCTGTCCTATCCAAAGCGCATGCCGGTGCCGGTCGAAAGGCTCGATCTGGCAGCTCTTGGAACTCTGACTTTTGCGACCCCTGATACACAGCGGTTTCCGGCGTTCAAACTTGCCATGCAGGCGCTGGAAACTGGCGGCGGTGCACCAGCGGTTCTGAATGCGGCCGATGAGGTGGCCGTTGCGGCGTTTTTGGAAGGACGGATCGGGTATCCGGGCATTCCGGATGTGATAGGCGCCGTGCTGGAGCGATTTGATCGCGACGGTCGGCTCAAGGGCAGCATGGACATTGATGGCGTGCTTGCATTGGACGCCGATGCCCGCAAATTTGCCTCTGACTGGATATCGTCCCGGTAGTCTCTAGGTTTCCGTTGGCGCGGAACTGGCTGTCCACCATTAACGCGCCGTAATTGTCTTGTTTGTAAGGTGCAGGTTCACCACGCGCTTAAGGAATATCGCTTCTAATGGAATTCCTTCTTTCTCCCTACGCCCTGTTCAGCGAATATCTCATCCCCTTCCTGTTCGTGCTGACCATCGTGGTTTTCTTCCACGAGCTCGGCCACTTTGCGGTTGCCAGGTGGTGCAACGTAAAGGTGGATGCGTTTTCAATCGGCTTCGGCAAGGAACTTATCGGCTGGAACGACAGCAAAGGGACGCGTTGGAAAATTTCGCTTATCCCGCTTGGTGGATATGTAAAATTTGCGGGTGACGAGAACGCCGCCAGCGTTCCGGACCGGGAACGCATTGCTCAGATGAGCGCGGAGGAACGAAAAACCGCTTTTGTCGCCAAGCCGGTTTGGCAGCGCGCTGCGATTGTTGCTGCGGGCCCGATCGCGAACTTTATCCTCGCGATTGCCATTTTCGCGTCCATCTACATGGCTCACGGCAAACCTGAGCTGCTTCCATATGTTTCTGGCATCGTTGAAGATTCTGCGGCCGCAAGCGCTGACATCAAGGAAGGCGACCTGATCCTATCGATCAACAGCAAACCGATCTCCTATTTTGATGATCTGAAATGGACAGTCCGGCGCAACCCGCACGAACCTCTTATCCTCGGCCTTGACCGCGATGGACAGCGTGTCGAAACAACTGTGACACCTGTTTATGTCACGGACCAAAATACGCTTGGCATCGAATTCAAAGAGCCGCGTATCGGCGTGGAGATATCACGCTCTGAAAGCAATCAGGTGGTCCGCCGTCTGGGGCCGGTCGAGGCTGTCGGAGCAGGCGTGGAGCGGACCTACAAGATCATCTACGACACGATTGCGTTTATCGGGGAGATGTTCTCCGGCATTCAGTCGCCGACACAGCTTGGCGGCCCTGTCCAGATCGCACAGGTGTCCGGCACGGTGGCACAATTCGGCCTGATTGAGCTGATTCACCTCGCGGGGTTTTTGTCTGTTTCGATCGGGTTCATAAATCTTTTGCCGATTCCGGTATTGGATGGCGGCCATCTCGTTTTCTATGCGGCCGAAGCAGTACGTGGAAAACCGCTGAGCGAGCGTGTTCAGGAGATTGGATTCCAGATTGGAATCTGTCTTGTTCTGGCAATGATGGTTTTTGCTACTTGGAACGACATCTGGCGGCTTGTGAGCCTCTAGAAAACAAGGGACGTGACATTGACGCAACGTCTTCAGAATAAATCGCTTTCAGTCGATTGGGGCGGTTGCGTTATCGGTAAAAACCTATAAAACGTTGATCGGTTTCTGGGATTCTGCAGGGGGTATGCAGGGGTCCGGAAGGGGTGTTTATAAAAAAGGCATAGCGCACTAATGCAGCGATTGCAGAGACTTACTAAGGCCGTACTGTTGGCGGCTGCCGTTTTTTCCACCGGTTCCCTGCTGCCGGCCAGCTTCGGTCCTGTGGGCGGTGCCACACAAGCTGAGGCCGCGGTCGCACGCAATATTGAGGTGCGCGGAACCAGCCGAATTGATGCCGATACAGTGATTGGCTACATGACCATCGTGCCTGGGCGTTCCTACAGCGCTTTTGATGTCGATGAGTCGCTGAAGGCGCTTTATGCGACCGGGCTGTTCGAAACCGTCGAAATTACCCCGCGCGGTAGCACGGTTATCGTCACGGTGTCTGAAAGCCCGATCATCAATCGTGTCTCTTTTGAAGGTAACCGCCGGATCAAGGATGATGCGCTTGGAACGGCTGTCCGTTCGCAGCCGCGTACAAGCCTGTCCCGCGCCCGTGTCCAGACGGACGTCCAGAACATTCTGGAATCGTATCGCCGCAGCGGCCGTTTTGGTGCCTCCGTCGAGCCGAAAATCATTGATCGCGGCCAAGGGCGCGTCGATCTGGTTTTCGAAATCAATGAAGGCCAGAAAACCGGCGTTGAGCGTATCAGCTTCATCGGAAACAGCGCTTTCAGTGACGGCCGGTTGCGGGATGTGATCCGGACGCGCGAAAGCGGCTTGTTGAGCTGGCTGCGCAGCACAGACACCTACGATCCTGATCGTCTTGCGGCAGACGAAGAGCTCCTGCGTCAGTACTACAACCGCAAGGGTTACGCTGATTTCCGGATCGTGTCTGTCAGTGCAGACCTCGATCGTGAACAAAACATCTTTTACGTCACCTTCACTGTAGATGAGGGCGAGAAGTACGAAATTGGCGATGTTGAAGTCGTGTCCACGATTTCGGACGTCGACCCTGAGGAGCTTCGCAAACTTTTGCGGACCCGCCCAGGTCAGACATTCAACTCTCTGCGGGTTGAGCAGACCGTAGAGGATATCACCCTCCGTGTGTCCGAAGAGGGGTATGCATTCGCCCGCGTTCGTCCGCGTGGAGCCCGGAACTACGACGACAACACAATCTCTTTGATCTACTACGTCGAAGAGGGCGCGCGTACCTACATTGAGCGAATGAACGTGATCGGTAACGACCGGACGAGGGAATATGTCATCCGGCGCGAGTTCGATATCGCCGAAGGTGATGCGTTTAACCGGGCGCTCGTAGATAAGGCGACCCGCCGCCTGCGGAACCTTGGGTACTTCGAGCGGGTTGACGTGACGACCCAGCAGGGCAGTGCGCCGGACCGCGTGATTGTCAACGTCCGGGTAGAAGAAAAGCCGACAGGCGAGCTCTCCTTTGGTGTCGGTTACTCGACCGTGGATGGTATTGTCGGTGATGTATCCATCACAGAGAAGAACTTCCTCGGCCGCGGTCAATTCGTCAAACTTGGCGCAGGCGGAGGTGCTGACTCGCAGAAGTACGAGTTCCGGTTCATCGAGCCGTTCTTCATGGGGCGCCGGATCGCCTTGGACCTGGATCTTTATCGCAGGGTGAATGACGCAAACGACTATCGCTCGTTCGATCAGAAAGTCACTGGCGGCGGCTTCGGATTCACCTTGCCGTTGCGGGAAGACGAGCTGACACTGCGTCTGTTCTACAACATCTTCCAGGAAGACAATGAAGATCCGGACGGGAACTCCACGGGCATCAACAACTGTGACACCAGTGAACTTTCGCTTGCTGTTTGTGACTCGCTCGGAACCTATCTGACGTCTCTGGTCGGTTATGAGCTCAAGTACAACACGCTAGACCGCTTCATTAACCCGACGGATGGTTACTACCTCTCATTCGAACAGCAGTTTGCCGGCGTTGGTGGTGACAGCTACTACGTCAAAACCGAAGCTCAAGCGCGTGCTTACAAGGAAATCCTTGCAGACTACGGTGTTGTAGGAAGCTTGTCGGTTCGTGGCGGCAACATCATGGCTCTTGGTGATGAACGTCTTCGGGTGTCCGAGCAGTTCATGCTTGGTGGTAATCTTGTTCGGGGTTTTGAGAACCAGGGTATCGGACCTCGGGACTCTGCTACCGATGATGCGCTGGGTGGCCGCTTCTACTTTGCTGCATCTGCTGAGACACAGTTTCCGTTCCCAGTCCTTCCCAAGGAGTTCGGCTTGAGTGGAGCGGTTTTTGCTGACGCTGGCTCACTGTGGGACGCAGACAGCGATCTAGTGAACCTTGTTGAAGGTGGCACCAGCACGGTAGAGTCCAACGATCTTGCGATCCGGGCTTCGGTTGGTGCCGGGATCCGCTGGCAATCGCCATTCGGGCCGCTCCGGGCAGACTTTGCTTACCCGCTTGCCAAGGAAGATGCCGACAAGACACAGGTCTTCCGGCTGAGTGGCGGGACGCGCTTCTAAATCAGGGCGTCTTGAGTTAAAAGAACGGCCGCCGGTCCAACGGCGGCCGTTTTTGTTGGGCGCAGACCGGCTCCATGAAAAGGGCTCCAAACTTATGTCAGATCCGGGATTTTTTGAGTTTCCAGCGCATGTACGTTTGACGGATGTGGTGGCTTGGGCAGAAGCGGAGCTGGTTCGCGGCGACGAAGCTTTGGAACTGACTGCAGTTGCGCCCCTGGAGGACGCAACTCCGGGAAGTCTGGTGTTCTTTGACAATACAGCTTATCTCGACCAGCTATCGAAGACCCGAGCGGCCGCCTGTTTGGTAGGTAAACGCCACAAGGACAAGGTGCCGGACGGGGTAGCCGTTCTGGTGTGTGCGGATGCGTACCGGTCCTGGGGCAAGGTCCTGGCAAAACTCTACCCAGGCGCAATGGTGCCGGTTCAAGAAGGGCCGAAAGGTATTGCGGCATCGGCATTCGTTGATCCTACAGCTGTTCTGGAAGATGGCGTAACAGTTGAGCCGGGCGCGGTGATCGGTGCGAAAGCCGAGGTCGGGGCGGGAACTGTTATCCGGGCCAACGCAGTGATCGCGAATGGTGTCCGCATTGGCCGGGATTGCGTGATCGGACCGAATGCGACCGTTCAGCATTCCGTGCTAGGAAATCGGGTCTATCTCCATCCGGGTGTGTGTTGCGGCCAGGATGGGTTCGGTTACGCGATGGGGCCGCAAGGGCATCTGAAGGTGCCGCAGATCGGCCGTGTCATCATCCAGGATGATGTGGAAATCGGGGCGAATACGACCATCGACCGGGGCGCAAATCGCGATACCATCATTGGCGAAGGCACGAAGATCGATAATCAGGTGCAGATTGGACATAATGTCGTCATTGGCCGTCATTGCGTGCTGGTGTCGCAGGTCGGATTGTCGGGCAGTTGTACCCTCGAAGATTTTGTCGCAATTGGCGGGCAGACCGGTGTCCGCGGACATGTGCGTATCGGTATGGGCGCGCAAGTGGCAGCTGTGAGTGTGGTGAGTGAAGACCTTGCCCCTGGTGGCCGTTACGGCGGTGCGCCCGCAAAACCCGTAAAACAGTGGTTCCGCGAGGTTGCGACCTTGAGAAAACTGGCAGAACGCGGTAGCGGGTCTTAAGAGCTAAACGAGAAAGTACTTTTGGGCTTTGACGGCCAAGGGGCGGTTCATGGAAGAAACAGAAAAGACAACACTCGGCAGCGCCGACATCATGCGGATCATGAAACTGCTGCCGCATCGTTATCCTTTTTTGCTGATCGACAAGATTGTAGACATGGATGGCGACAACAGCTGTGTCGGCATCAAGAATGTCACGATCAACGAGCCGCAATTCACCGGACACTTTCCCGAGCGGCCAATTTTTCCAGGTGTTTTGCTGATTGAGGCAATGGCGCAGACAGCGGGAGCTTTGTGTGTGCACGCGCGCGGCGATGATGCGCCTCCCCAGCTCGTCTATTTTATGACAATCGACAAGGCGAAATTCCGGAAACCGGTAGAGCCTGGCGATCAAGTGCATTTTCACGTGAAGAAAATCAAACAGCGGTCGAATATCTGGAAGTTCGATGCCGTGGCTCTGGTGGATGGTGCCAAGGTCGCGGAAGCTGAAGTCAGCGCCATGTTGATAGATGCGTGAGGCGAGATGACCGAGATACATCCAACAGCGATCATTGAAGACGGTGCGCGTATCGGTGAAGGCGCCCAAATCGGGCCGTTTTGCCATGTCGGCAGTGATGTTGTTCTTGGGAACGGTGTTGTTCTCAAATCACATGCGGTGGTGGCTGGGGATACCCATATCGGGGACCGCACGCAGATTTTTCCGTTCGCCTCAATCGGCCACCAGGCTCAGGACCTGAAGTACCGCGGCGAGCACGCGACATTGCGGATCGGCGAAGACTGCATGATCCGTGAGGGTGTCACAATGAATGCCGGGACAGAGGGCGGCGGATCGTCAACGACGGTCGGCAACCGCTGTGCGTTTCTTGCCAACTCCCATGTCGGACATGATAGCCACCTTGGGGATGGTGTTATCCTGTCGAACAATGTCATGATCGCCGGGCACGTGACAGTGGGAGATCATGTGATCTTCGGCGGCGGCTCCGCCGTTATTCAGTTTACCCGGATCGGGCGAAACGCGTTCGTTGGCGGCATGGCGGGCCTGGAGAACGATTTGATTCCGTTTGGAATGGTTACCGGCAACCGGGCAAGCCTGGAAGGTCTAAATCTTGTTGGCCTGAAGCGGGCAAACTTTCCGCGCGAGCAGATCCATGCCTTGAGGGCGGCATACCGGGAGCTGTTTGAAAGCGGTGAAGGAACGCTCAGAACCCGTGCCGAGGCCATCGCGGCTGCGACGGATGATCAGCCTCTCGTCAAACTGGTAACGGATTTCATCCTTGAAAAGGCAGACGGCCGTTACTGCACGCCGCGAAGCGAGTAGGGCGGTGGCCAACGCTATGGCCTCTTCCGGTGACAGCACGCCCGTTGCTCTGATCGCGGGGAACGGCCAGCTGCCGTTGCAGGCGCTTGCCGAGCTTGAGCGGGCGGGCCGCGCGGCCCTGGTGATTGCGATTAAAGGCGAAGCCGATGAGCGGACCCGGAAACGGGCGTCTGCGGAACTCGGCTGGGGCGAAATTGGGCGCCTATATGCATTCTTGAAGAAAAACGGCTGCCGGGAGATCCTTCTGATCGGCGGCGTTGCTAAACGGCCAGACTTCAGCGCTGTCCTTGGCGACCTTGGAACCTTGAAACGGCTCCCAACGATCATTCGCGCGCTTGCCGGCGGCGATGACAGCTTGCTGACGAAGGTTATTCGCCTGTTTGAAGATGAAGGATATCAGGTGGTTGGGATAAAGGATGTTGCACCTGGGCTTCTGGCCAGCAGCGGTGTTTTGGGCAATGTCCAGCCGGCGGATACGGATTGGAGCGATCTGGAGCTTGCGCTGAGAGCAACAGACCGTCTCGGCGAACTCGATATCGGACAGGCGGCGGTTGCCGTCGGCAACCGGGTCATCGCGCTGGAGGGCGCCGAAGGGACGGATGCGATGCTTCAAAGATGCGCCGATTTGCGCCAAACAGGAAGAGTTCGCTCCAAGGGCCGTGCAGGGGTTCTGGTCAAAGCGGCAAAGCCGTCGCAGGATCTTCGGGTGGATTTGCCGACTGTTGGTCCGAGGACCGTCGAACTTGCTCTTGCAGCTGGCTTGTCCGGCATCGCTATTGAGGCTGGCGGGGGATTGATCGCGGATAAGGAGGAGACCCTTGCCAAGGCCGACAAGGCGGGCCTCTTCATTGTCGGGATCGACCGGTCGCCCCCTGCGGAGCCCGGTGACAGATGAACGCTCCAGCTCCGGTGGTCTGTATTGTCGCTGGCGAAGAGTCCGGTGATCAGTTGGGCGCGGAGCTGATCAAGGCTCTGAATGTCCGCCTTGGCGAGGGTGTCAGATATTGCGGCGTCGGCGCAGAGCGCATGACGGCACTTGGGTTGACCAGCTTCTTCGACATGTCCGATGTGTCGGTGATGGGCTTAAGCGCGGTCTTGGCCCGGTTGCCGCTGATCATCCGGCGGGTCTATCAGACAGTTGATGCTGTGATTGCGGCCGATCCTGACGTGCTCATCATCATCGATAGCCCGGATTTCACCCACAATGTTGCCAAACGCGTGCGCAAACGCGCACCGCATATTCCGGTTGTCGGATACGTATCGCCATCCGTCTGGGCCTGGCGGCCGGGCCGGGCACGAAAAATGAGCGTCTATGTAGACGAACTGCTTGCCTTGCTCCCGTTTGAGCCCGGTGTGCATGAAAGACTATCGGGCCCGCGAACCCATTACGTCGGCCATCCTTTGAGTGAGATGGTGGACGATCTCCGGCCCGCACCGGGGGAAAGGCTTCCGGTTTCGGCGGATCAAAAAACCTTGCTGGTGCTTCCCGGCAGCCGCGGCAGCGAGATCGACCGGTTAATGGATGTATTCGGGGAAACCGTAGCGCTGGCCGCAGAAGGCAATCCTGACCTCAAGGTTGTGCTGCCCGCCGTTCCGCATCTTGAAGACCGTATTCGATCGGCAGCTGAGACATGGCGGGTCAAGCCGGACGTCGTGGCCGGTTTGGAGGCCAAGCGGCACGCCTTTCACAAGGCGCATGCGGCGCTAGCAGCATCCGGCACAGTGACGCTGGAGCTGGCACTTGCGGGCGTTCCCATGGTGGTTGCCTACAAGGTGGACTGGTTCTTCCGGCGGCTCAAGGAGCTCAACCGGCTCTTCAAGTTTGCAAGCGTTGAGTCTTTTGTTCTTCCAAACATCATACTCGAGGCAAAGGCGATCCCGGAGTTCCTGGACGATGACGTTCAGCCCCCGGTGCTTGCAGCCCATTTGACATCACTTCTCACAGACAGTGCTGAAAGAACGGCGCAACTCAAGGAGCTGTCACGCCTTGAAGAAGTGATGCGCTTGCCGGAGGGATACAGTCAGAGCGCTGCGGCAGCGGATGTTGTGCTTGGTGTGCTGGAAACCCGGAAGAAGGCATGACAAAAGGGCGCTGAAGCTCAAAATAAAGGGGCCGTGCGGCCCCTTTATCGTGCTTTATCTCACCTTGGTTCAGCGCTAGGCGTTCGCAACATTATCCAGAAAATGGGCGACTTCCTGCTTCAGGTGATCGGTTTTTTGCGACAACTCGCCGGAAGCGCTCAGCACGAGAGTGGCAGAATCGCTGGTTTGTCCGACGGCCTGCGACAGTTCCGACATATTGGTCTTGACCGCACCGGTTCCCTCCGCTGCTTTTTGAACATTCACCGAGATCTCATTGGTCGCCGCCCCTTGCTGTTCGACGGCTGCGGCAATTGTTGAGGTGTATTCGTTGACCTCTTCCATGGTCCGGGTGATGTTTTCGATTGCATCGACGGCCTCTTGCGTCGATCCCTGGATAGCGGAAATCTGAGACGAGATTTCTTCCGTGGCTTTGGATGTCTGGGTGGCCAGTTCCTTTACCTCGGCTGCGACCACCGCAAAGCCTTTCCCGGCTTCTCCCGCACGGGCTGCCTCGATCGTTGCATTCAGCGCAAGTAGGTTGGTCTGTTCGGCAATTGCCTGGATCAAGGTCACCACTTCACCGATTTTGGTGGCTGCGGACGACAGGCTTTGAACCTTCTCATTGGTGACCTGTGTGCCTTCGGTCGCACGGCTGACGACTTGTGTTGTCTGGCTCACCTGGCGGGAAATTTCCTGGATTGAAGCCGCCAGTTCTTCCGCCGCGCTTGCAACCGTTTCCACATTCTGCGTTGCTTCGTCCGTGACGCCGTATGTGCTTTCGGCAAGGCTGGAGTTCTGGCTTGCAATCGCGCTGAGGCTCTGCGCAGTGCCATCCAGTGTATGCGCGGTTTCATCAACCGAGCTCAAGACACCTGTCGCCTTTTCCCGGAAGTCCGAAATGAGTGCCTCGATTTGAGCCTGGCGTTCTGCCCGGCGCTCCTGGCCCCGCTCTGTTTCCGATTGGAGGCGCACGCGCTCCACGGCATTATCGCGGAACACCTGAAGGGTGCGGCTCATGTCTCCGATTTCATCGCCGCGGTGTGTGCCGTCGATGTCAACATCGGTGTCGCCCTCCGCAAGCCGTGACATGGTTTCCGTGGTTCTGCGCAACGGACGGGTGACCGCAAAGTTGAGCGCAAGCGCCAATCCGATACCGGCGCCCAAGGCTGTGAGAACGGCAATCGTGATGGTGCTCAAGGCATTTTTGCTTGATTGCTGTGCTGTGGCACTTTGATCATCTGAAATCGCTGTAATGTCTGCCTGAACGGCGCCAGACAGGGCCTTCAGACTGGCGATCTCCTGATCAAGTGCGTAACGCCCCTCGGCATATTCCGAAAAGATGCTGTCGAACTCCGAAATCGCATCCGAGACCCCGCCAAGCTTTTCTGCGATAACTGGAAAGGCAAAGGTTTCCATCATGAGATCGGAGTCAATGGACTGAAGGCCAGCCAATCCGGCCTTGACCGCATCCTGCGCCGCCGCATCAGGTTTTATCGAAAACTGAAGCGTGGCAGCGCTGACCGCTGATGCGTTCCCCTCAAGCTTCAGCGCCTTGCTGGCGATCAGGTTTGCAGTTGCGAAGTTCTCGTTGATGGCCGCCGCATCGCCATAGGCTTGATCGGTCGCCTTGTTGGCCTGTGTGCGGATGTTCTTCGTTGCAGTCACCAGTTCTTCAAAGCCGGCTTTTGCCGCATCGCGCAAATCAAAGATCTCAATGTAGTCCTTGGTGGTCGACAGTTTGTCGATCTGGACCGCGATCTCCTCGGTCTTGCTGGCAATCAACTCGACAACGTTCTTGTCGATGCCTTGAAAACTGTTTGAGGTCATCTGCTTGGCTTGAGGCACAAGCGCTGCCATCCGGGTCTTCACTTCTTCGAGCTTGGGGGTGCTGTTCGTCGATTCATTGAACAGATTTTGAAGTGTCAGGGCCTCTTCCTGAATACCGCCTGCCGATTGGCCGAGCTTATTGGCGAGATAAATGGTTTCACGGGCCAATGTATCTTGCTGCTGAAATTCAGCGCGCGCCTTTTCTGCCTCGTCCAGGATCTCTGCTGAAAGTTGCCGAAGGCGCATAAGCGCCGCCTCGAGCCTCTGTTGCTTGTCATCCTGGGCGCCGGACAGCGTAACGGTGCTTTCAAATATTGTTCTGAACTCGTTCACGGCTGCCATGGCGTCGGTCACCCGGGTCTGCGCAACCGGGTCGCCGTTCAGTTGGGCATTCAACGAATTTAACTCGGCAGATAGGGTATCAATCTCCGAGATTGCCGTCTGCGCGCTCGAAAGGTCGCCGCTCGAAAGGAATTCTTCGCGTTTTCCGGCAAGGTTTTGCAGTTGAGCGATTGCCGATGTTGATTGGCGCGCGACGTCCATCCGCTCGGCCAGGGTCAGGACGCTATAGGCGCCAACACCACCTGCTAGGGTGGTCAAGGCCACAACAGTTGCGAAACTGCCGCCGATTTTTTTGCCAAGTTTCAGGTCGGAAGCAACGTTCGGAAATTTCATTTCAAACCCTCAGGAAGCAGAGTAGGTACAGCATCTGTTGTTTCTGAGGTAAATATATAGAATAGGTATCCTTATTATTTGTAAATGATCAATTCAATTTTATTAATTTTCAATATTTATAGTAGATATGTAATAAATATGAATTTATACTCTAACATGCATCGTTAAAAATAGGGTGTTTTTTTAGATTCGTTTTGACATTAGAATCAAGAGGCGAACTTAGCGCGAGAAATAGTCACAATATATTTTGGTTAAGCTGCTTGGTGGGGAAAATTTCCGATATGACGCAGATCGGGAAAAAAGATGACTTGCACCTCTTTCTGTTCCGCTGCGTCAATCGATGCGTGCAATTCATCCAAAGACAGCTCGTAATCAGCCTTGTCAATTTTTTCGAGCCCTTTGCAGTTATGCAAATTTACCCGTGGGCGAGCGCAGGCCAGAGGGGGCGATTCAGTTCTGTGCAAGGGACTGCTTTGAGAAGTCCAGCAAAAGCCGTAGGTTTTTGGACATCGAAGCGCCGGGCGGAAATACGCCATAAAACGCGATTGGCAGCAGTTTGATATCTGGAAGAACCGCTTCAAGCCTGCCATCCTCGATCCGGGGCAGGGCGTCGTAAGCGGGAATACGCCCAAGACCGAGACCGGCCTCTACAAATGCGGTGCGTGCTGCCGCATTGTTGGTTGCGATTGATCCGGACGGTTCGAAATGCACCGATTGTCCGTTTTCAAGGGTGAACTCGATCTCCCGGGCCCGCTCATAGACAACCCACTCATGCTGCTGCAGATCGTCGATTGTCTTTGGCCTGGATGATGTGTTCAGATAGCCGGGCGACCCGCAAAGACAGGTGTGCAGGGTGGCGAGTTTGGTTGCTTGAAGATCTGAGTTTTCGAGCCGTCCGCCCCGGAACGCAATGTCATAGCCGCCCTTCAGGATATCGACCACCTCATCGGTGAAATCGATACTCAGCTTGATCTTTGGATAGGCTTTCCGGAACGCGCTGAAGATAGGCACCATGCGTCCCAACCCCATGCTGACCGGACAGGAAATGCGTAAGGACCCCTCCGGCTCATGCTTGAACCTCTCCACCACATGTTGCGCGGCTTGTGCTTCCCGCAGGATGGTTTCGCAATGCGTGTAAAGCTGCTGTCCGGCCTCCGTCACGCTTAACCTGCGCGTCGAACGGTTCAGGAGTTTCAGACCATAGAGGGTCTCCAGCTTCTTGATGTGATAGCTGACGACGGCTCTGGACAGGCCAAGGTGTTTGCCTGCGGCACTGAAGGTACCGCGATTGACCACCTGTGCGAACACCATAAGGCTTTTCAGTTGTTCGATGGACACATCCATGAAAGACCCTATTGTTCTAAAAATTATAACAGTATGATCCAATATCTCCCCGTTGGAAAGTTGGATCAAGCAAACTACCTCCAGGGCTCCCGGCGTTTTGCCGGTATTTAAAACCCAAGGAGACAGATATGCCGAACACAACCGGTCCGAAGATCCTGATGGTTCTGACCAGTCACGAAGATTTGGGAACTACAGGCGAGAAAACCGGGTTCTGGGTCGAGGAGTTTGCCGCGCCCTACTATGTGTTCAAGGACGCAGGGGCGGCCATCACGCTTGCATCGCTGAAAGGCGGCCAGCCGCCAATTGATCCGAAGAGCTCCGACCCATCGGCCGCAACCGACGCCACCCGCCGTTTCGATGCGGACAAGGACGCCCAAGATCAGCTCGCTTCGACCGTGGTCCTATCGGATGTCAATCCGGACGAGTTCGATGCCGTGTTTTATCCGGGCGGCCACGGTCCCTTGTGGGATCTGACAGGCGATAAGACATCCATTGGCCTGATTGAGGCTTTGTTCAATGCCGGACGCCCTGTTGGCGCGGTCTGCCATGCACCAGCCGTTCTCCTGAACGCCAAGACATCAGACGGTGCGCCTTTGGTTCAGGGCCGGAAAGTTGCAGGGTTCAGCAATGATGAGGAAGATGCGGTTGGCCTGACAAACATCGTTCCGTTCTTGCTTGAGGACGAGCTGAAAGGTAAGGGCGGGCATTATGAGCGCGCAGACAGCTGGGCATCCTTTTCCGTCCAGGACGGAAACCTCTTCACCGGCCAGAACCCGGCAAGCTCCGAAGCTGTTGCCCACGACATGCTGAAGGCACTGGGCTAAAGGCACTGCCGGAGACGGAAAAAAGGCGGCGCGTTGGCGCCGCCTTTTTTGGTAATCCGAAGGTCCGCCTTTTCATCGGCATCCCGGTCGGTTGGTTCTATCCCTGCCGGTGACGGTTGCGCGGTTCAAAACCCGACTTCTCGGCCGGACGCAGATCGCGCACCCAGACTTCGCGGTTCGGATGCAGGCCGCCGCCGCGCACTGCCGGAACAGCGGTATGCCTTGCGCGATGAAGCAACCGGGTGTCCGCCGTGCCGCAATTCGGATGAATGCCGCCATTGTCGGCAACAGCCTTTTCCCAGACCGCCTTGCGCGCGGACAGAGTTGCTGCGTCGTCAAGCGCCGGGCAGTTCACGGTGTTTGTGTTGAGATCAACGATGATCTCGTCGCCATCTTCAACAAAGGCTATCGGCCCGCCAAGGGCGGCTTCCGGACCCACGTGACCAATCACCAGACCGACTGAGCCGCCCGAGAAGCGTGCATCCGTCATGAGAGCAATCACGATGCCGCGCTCACGGCACAAGGTCGTGATGCGCGAGGTCGGATCGAGCATTTCCGGCATGCCTGGACCGCCGCTTGGCCCATCGTAGCGCACGATGACCATGTCATGGTCCTGGAAGCTGTCCGGTGCTTCGTCGAGCGCCTGGATCAGACCGGCTTCGCGTTCGAACACGCGCGCCCGGCCTTTGAACAGATTGTCTTCCAATCCGCCCTCAACGCCGGCAAGCTTCAGGATTGCCGAGAAGTCCGGAGACAGGTTCCCGCCGAGCATGCGGAGCCCGCCGGTCGGCTTGAAGGGATCGGCAACCGTATGGATGACGTCGCCATCAGGCGCAGCGGCATTCAGATCCGACACTTGTTCGGCCAGTGTGCGCCCGGTGCAGGTCATCATGTCGCCATTCAACAGGCCTGCATCCAGAAGTTCCTTGACGATGACCTGAACGCCGCCGACCCGGTCGATGTCGAGCATCGAGTATTTGCCATAGGGTCGCGCATTGGTCAGAACCGGCACCACATGCTGTGACAGGTGATTGAACTCTTCCGGGGTCATCACATCGCGCCAGAAATGCTCATAACCGGCAGCCCGGGCGATTTCCGGAACGTGCAGAACAACGTTTGTGGATCCGCCAATTGCCATGGCGACAATGATCGCATTCCGCAGGGAATCGCGCTTCACGATATCGCGCGGCTTAAGGCCCTTTTCCATCATCGCCGCAAGGTAGGAGACCAGCTGCTGCGGGAATTCTTCGAGGCGGCGCGGATCATCGGAGGGCGGGGCAACCATGTGGAGCGGTTGCAGGCCGACCACACCGATGAAGGTCTGCATGGTGTTGTAGGTGAACATGCCGCCGCAGCTGCCAATGCCAGGGCAGGCGTTGCAGGCAATGCGGTTCCGGACCGCTTCGTCCGGGTGGGCTGCAACCTGGTAGGCGCTGACGATGTCCAGCATCTCGCCCGTTTCCGGGTCCTTGCCGGGGCGGATCGTGCCGTCCGACATGATGATGGCCGGTTCGTTGTGCTCCAATACGGCCGCCATGGTCCCGACCGGTGGCTTGTCGCACGCAACAACCGCGATGGTTCCGGCAAGACCGGAGGCCTCGAGGTGCTCACACAGGCCATCATTGGTCACTTCACGGCCGATGAGCGAATAGCGCATTTCGCGAGTGCCATTGCGGATTCCGTCGGAGGTCGCGATTGTGTACTCCGGCTGGACGAGCCTGTACTTCAGCTGGCCGTCCCCGCTCCCAATCCGCGATTTCAGATGTTCGTGAATGGCGTCCACTTTCCGGGCAACGCCGAGATAGCACTGACTGTCGCCTTTGGTCCCGACAACGCCAACCGAAGGTTCGTGGATCAGCGCAGGATCGGTTCCCAGCTCCCGCGCGACTCCAATCGTTTGTGCGGACCGGCCCGGGTGGCGGTCAATCAGGACAATTCTCGATTTGGTCATGTGTCACTTCTTGTTTATTGCGCGTCCCCCCGCGCGTGTCTTTGTCCCTATCCCTGGATAGCTACGGGGTGTTTATGCTTGTAATCGACACTGTCACAATTTCAACAGGGAATCGGCAGCCGGGGTTGCGCAGCGTCAGCCTGAACAATGCAAAATGACCTGGGAACTCCTCAACACCTCGCCAAACCAATTCGTTTGAGGTGACGATGGCGGGTCAATAAGCGTGCTTTCGCAACGAAGTGACTCAGTTAGAGACATCCGCCTGCTTCAATCCGGCCAGTCCGGTTCGGGCAGGAGATTCTCAACCCAACGTGCCCAGCGAAGCAGGGTTTCATCGCCGCCCCGTTTGCCGATCAATTGAACACCGACAGGCAAGCCTGTGTCGCCCTTAAAACCGGGTAGGGAGATGCAGGGGCCGTGCAGCACCGTCCACATCCGGCTGAAAAGCGGATCGCCGGTTTTCTCAAGGCCTTCAGGAGCTTCGCCAACAGCGGCTGGCGCGATGATGAAATCGGTGCCGCCAAACAGTGTGTCCATGTGGCGGCGGCAGCGCGCTGCAACCTCTTCGGCAGCGGCAAGGTCAGCCTTGTTTTGCTGCAACCCCTCCAAAATGACCGTTTGGAGCTGCGGACTGAGTTCGTCCCGATGATCCTGCCACTCTGTTTTCAGGCTATGTGCAGCGCCGGCAGTGAAGAACGTGTTTTGCACGTCGGCAAGATCTGCAAAGTCCGGTGGGAGGTCCGGTTCGCTCACAACTGCGCCTGCGTTGGACAGCCGGTCCATCGTGGCCTCCAGCGCCCGCTTGCTGGCTAGATCGGCTGTTTCCCAATGTGCCGTTCGAATGACCGCCACTTTCGGGTTCGGGAGCCCTTTTGGCTCCGGGCTCGCAGCCGTTTTTCCCTCCAGCGCATTCAGGATCAGCGCAATATCGTCAACGCGCCGGGCAAAGAAGCCCAGCGTGTCCAGGGCCGGAGCCAGAGGCTTCACCCCGTTCAGGCTAAACCGTCCATAATCGGCTTTTAATCCGGTAACACCGTTGAACGACGCCGGCCGGACAACGGACCCCACGGTCTGGCTACCATAGGCCAGAGGCACCATCCTGGCCGCGACGGCGGCCGCGGATCCGCTGGAAGATCCACCCGGTGTGTGCGCCGGATTGTGCGGGTTCGACGTTTTTCCCGGACAGAACGTTGCGAATTCGGTCGTTACCGTTTTTCCCAGAATGACAGCCCCAGCAGCGCGCAGACGCGCAACGCTCTCGGCGTCTGTCTGCGGGCGATGCCCGGCGTAAATCGAGGATCCGTAAGCCGTCGGCATGTCAAAGGTATCGAAGATGTCCTTCACCGCCACCGGTACCCCATGAAGCGGACCCGCAGGAGCGGATTGGTCACATTGGCGGGCCTGCGCCAGAGCCGCTTCAGGATCGAGATACTCCCAGGCGTTGATGACGGGTTCGAGGGACCGAATGCGTTCCAGACATGCTTCCACAACGGCCACAGCGGTCGTCTGTCCGGTCCGGATCTGCTCCGCAAGCTCAACGGCCGTACGTGACCAAAGCGGCTCCATTTGCCCTCCCATGCGATCTTAAATCGTCAGCTAGCCACAATATGCTGGAAACACAAAGGCCTTCAATCCGGTCCGGCAGCGCTGGGGTTCATGTGCTGGTCGCGGGCGCGGTAAAGCAAATGCGAGTTGGTCCGCTCTGATCGAGAAACGAAAAACCCCGGATCAATGATCCGGGGTTTGGCAAAATCAGAAGATTTGCGGCGCTTAGCGCCGCTGATCGATCGGCGTATAGTCGCGGCGGGTTGCTCCGGTATACAGCTGACGCGGGCGGCCGATACGCTGGGACGGATCTTCCACCATTTCCTTCCACTGTGCGATCCAGCCAACAGTCCGTGCAAGTGCGAACAGCACGGTAAACATGTTGGTCGGGAAACCGAGCGCACGCAGGGTGATGCCCGAGTAGAAATCGATATTCGGATAGAGCTTCTTCTCGATGAAGTACTCGTCGTTCAAAGCGATCTTCTCAAGTTCCATCGCGATGTCGAGCAGCGGATCATCCTTGATGCCGAGCTCGCCCAGAACCTCGTGACAGGTCTTCTGCATGATCTTGGCACGCGGATCGTAGTTCTTGTACACGCGGTGGCCGAAGCCCATCAGGCGGAACGGGTCGTTCTTGTCTTTCGCACGGGCCACATATTCCGGGATCTGGTCAACGGAGCCAATCTCGGCAAGCATGCTTAGGGCCGCTTCGTTGGCGCCGCCATGTGCAGGGCCCCAAAGGCAGGCAATGCCTGCTGCAATGCAGGCAAACGGGTTCGCCCCCGACGAACCGGCCAGGCGGACGGTTGATGTGGATGCGTTCTGCTCATGATCTGCATGAAGAATAAAGATGCGGTCCATGGCGCGCGCGAGGACCGGGTTTACCTTGTATTCCTCGCAAGGAACCGCAAAGCACATATGCAGGAAGTTCGATGAGTAGTCGAGGTTGTTGCGCGGGTAAACGAAAGGCTGGCCAACGTGGTATTTATAGGCCATGGCAGCGATCGTCGGCATCTTCGCAATCATCCGCAGGGAGGCGACCATGCGCTGATGCGGGTCGGTGATGTCCGTGCTGTCGTGATAGAACGCAGACAGGGCGCCAACGGTGCCGCACATGATGGCCATCGGGTGGGCGTCGCGGCGGAAGCCGGCGAAGAAGCGGTTCATCTGCTCATGGATCATCGTGTGATAGGTCACACGATTTACGAAGTCGTCTTTTTGAGCTTTCGTCGGCAGCTCGCCATAAAGCAGCAGATAACAAGTTTCGAGGAAATCACCATGGTCGGCGAGTTGTTCGATCGGGTAGCCCCGGTAGAGGAGCGTGCCTTCGTCGCCGTCGATGTAAGTGATTTTGGATTCGCAGGACGCGGTTGAGGTGAAGCCCGGGTCGTAGGTGAACATCCCGGTATCCTTGTAAAGGGATGAGATGTTCACAACCGACGGTCCGATGGATCCGTCAAGGACGTTAAAAGCGTGATCACCGCTTCCAACGTGGAGCTTGGCGTTGTTGTCGGCCATTCAGAAAACCCCCTGTTTGTTATCCAATCGCACCGCCGGACGGCAGGCCTTAGAAGAAGACCCGATCCACAAAGCCGGTCGGCGCTGGAGGAATGGTCGCGTCTTGCCTATCCCATTTGCCGCACTGCCGCAAGCAGGCGGGCATACCGCTTTGGTCAAAGAGGCCGGGTTTGACGTAAACGTCATACCAGGCCTCGTTTTTTGCCGTCTTCACCGTCTGGATAACTTCAGGATTTGGCGGCCTGATCGTGGATGCGGGCAAGAGATTCATCACGCCCCAGTGCAATCAGAACGTCATAAATACCCGGAGACGTACCGCGGCCGGTGAGGGCGGCGCGCAGCGGCTGGGCGACTTTTCCCAGCTTCAGCTCTTTTTGCTCCGCATAGGCTTTGACTGCCGTTTCAAGAGGCTCCGCAGCCCAACCGGAAACACCTTCCAGAACTGCATGAAGGTCACCCAGAATGGCCTTGGCGTCATCGTTCAGGATTTTGTCGGCCTTCTCGTCTGTGTCGAGCGGGCGCGGCCGCCACAGATAGGAAGCGCTTTCGGTCAGTTCGACCAGCGTCTTGGCGCGTTCCTTGAGGCCGGGCAGGGCGGTGAGCGCAGTTGCAGCATTTTTGGCGTCCGCCATCCATGCAAGCACATCCTTGCCGCCGTCGGCATGGGCCAAGTAAACCTTCCAGTGGTCCAGAAGCTCGGCATCTTCCGTCGCCCGCATGTAGTGGCCGTTCAGGTTTTCCAGTTTCTTGAAGTCGAACCTTGCAGCCGACTGGCCAACCGCATCCATCCCGAACCACTTGATCATGTCACTGAGCGCCATGATCTCCTCGTCGCCATGGCTCCAGCCTAGGCGTGCAAGGTAGTTGCGCATGGCCTGGGGCAGATACCCCATGGCCCGGTAGGCCTCGGCGCCGGTCGCACCATGGCGTTTGGACAGTTTTGCACCATCCGGTCCATGGATCAGGGGAATATGCGCCATGGCCGGCACGTCCCAGCCGAGGGCCTTGAAAATCAGGGTCTGCCGCGCCGCGTTGGTCAGGTGATCGACGCCTCTGATAATATGAGTCACGGCCATATCGTGATCATCGACAACGACCGCCAGCATGTAGGTGGGTGTCCCGTCGGAGCGCATCAGTACGAAGTCGTCAAGATCCTTGTTCGGAATGACCACACGGCCCTGCACCATGTCATCAACGACGGTTTCCCCGTCTTCCGGTGCTTTCAAGCGGATAACCGGGTCGACCCCGTCCGGTGCTTCCGAAGCATCCTTGTTGCGCCACGTTCCGTCATACCGGGGCGGGCGCCCCTCCGCGCGCGCCTTTTCACGCATGGCATCGACTTCTTCCGGTGTGGAATAGCACCGGTAGGCCGACCCGTTTGCGAGCATCGCTTCCACGGCCTCTTTGTGGCGGTCAAGTCTCGAAAACTGGGAGATCGGCTCGCCATCCCAATCCAGCCCCAACCAGGACAAACCGTCCATGATGGCGTCAACGGCTTCCTGTGTGGACCGAGCGCGGTCGGTATCCTCGATCCGGAGCAACATCTTGCCGCCGGCATGTTTGGCGAACAGCCAGTTGAACAAGGCTGTGCGGGCGCCGCCAATGTGAAGGAAGCCGGTCGGAGAGGGCGCGAAGCGCGTAACGATGTCTTTAGCCATGGTTCTTTTTGATTGTCTCTGTCAGAATAGCGGGGCTGTTAACGCGCCGCTTCGGGATGTGGCGCGGTCTTAGCACAGGCTTTGACGCGGCAAAATAGGGGGCTCCGCCTTTCGTCAAGGCGCGGGCAGAAAGGCTAGGGGATGGGAGGGACAAACACCCAGCCTGTGGATCGTATAAACCGTGCGCGCAACGGCCAGCCCCTTTCTGAATCAACTGAAATATCCGGTCCTGCGGGCGCCTTTGAGGGCCGGTCCCGAGCCCGTTCACCAATCGACCGGTTCCTGCCGGGGCGCACGGGCGCGGAAAGTGTGCAGACCGGGCGGGATCGGGAGGCCTTCTGGGATCAAAAAGGCTTGCTGTGCCTCGCCTTTTCTTACTGCGGCGGCATAGGCCTTTATGCGGTTCTGCCGCAGGAACCGCTCTGGCTGGCGGTGGCAGCCTTGATGGCGGCAATCGCTGGAACCGCCTATTTCTGCGGATACGGGCGGTCACTGGCTCTTCTTCTGGTGTTGACCTTACTCGGAGGCGTGTGCGCGGGGGCTTTGCGGTCGGATCTCGTTGCCGGGCCAAAACTTGCAGAGCCGGTCACCGCGGCGCTTGTTGGAACCGTCCTCAGTAGTCAGGCCGGGGTGTCTGGCCCGCGCCTTGTTCTTAAAGTCGAGGCCATTAACAAAGTGCCGGCGGCAGCGCTCAGGTTTCCCGAAAAAGTCCGTATCCGGGTCCCGCCTGCAAGCACTCATTCCGTTGGCGAGACGATCTCACTCCGCGCCCGGCTTTTTCCGCCATCCGGACCGGTCATGCCGGGCGGATATGACTTTTCCTTCCGTGCTTTTTTCCAGACGCTTGGGGCAACCGGATACAGCTATGGTCCGCCCAGAAAGGTTCCCGCCGAAGACGTAACGACGGGCATATATCTGGCCGGAAAGGTTGACCGGTTTCGCCAGTACTTGAGCGGCCAAATCCGGGAGAGCCTCAAGGAAGGGCCATCCTCCGCACTTGCTGTCGCCCTTCTGGTGGGAGACCGGAACGGCATTAGCGATCAGGAAGAAGAAGATCTCAGGGCTGCCGGACTTGCCCATATCCTGGCCATATCGGGTCTTCATATGGCGCTGTTCGCAGGGGGCGCTTACAGCGTGCTCCTGTTTGTGTTTGCCGCAATCGGTCCGGTTGCGGTGCGATGGCCGATCCACAAACTGGCGGCCATAGCCGCATTGGCAGCTGCGGTCTTTTATCTTGTCATTTCTGGGGCGTCGGTGGCGACCCAGCGGTCGTTTCTCATGATCGCACTGGTCTTTCTGGGCGTGGTGGCCGGCCGGCGTGGCCTCACGCTTCGCAGCGTGGCCTTGGCGGCGCTGTTTTTGCTGCTCCTTGCGCCCGAGCGCTTGTTTCACCCAGGCTTTCAAATGTCTTTTGCCGCCGTGGTGTGCCTTGTTGCTGTTTATGATGGCTGGCGCGACCGCTCCTCCGAGCGTCTGCGGAACCGGCGGCCCCATGGGCTGCCCGTACAAGTGATCCGCTTTTGCGGCAAATGGGCCGCAGGGCTTATCGTGACAGCCGCCGTTGCTGGCCTGGCCACCGGGATCATTGGGGCCTATCATTTTGGGCGGATAGCACCTTACGGATTGATCGGCAACCTGCTCGGGATGCCCGTATTCTCGCTCATTGTCATGCCGATGGGAGTGCTTGCCCTTGTTTTGATGCCATTCGGGCTCGCCAGCCTGCCGTTAGCTGTCATGGCGTTTGCTCTTGAGGTCCTTATGGAGATCGCAGCGTTCACCGCCGCGTTGAGTGCGGGAAGCGGTGCCATCGGAAACCTGCCGGCGTTCGCCACGCTCTGGCTCATGACCGGCTTGTTTCTGGGGCTGCTGGCGCAAGGGCGCTGGCGCGTGCTGGCCGTCGGGCCGTTTGTCGCAGCAGCTGCGGTCTTGTGGGATCACCGGCCTCCGGACGTTCAAATCAGTGATACCGGTATGCGCCTTGCCGCACGGGATTCAGAAGGGGTTCTGAAATTGTCGGACAGCCGCTCTTCCTTTGTTTCTGATGTCTGGCTGCAGGCTGATGGATCACGTGTGCAAACGATCAAATCGCGCAAGATGAAATCGCCTCAGCGGAAATGTGATGCAAGCGGCTGCATTACGGCAGCTTACTCTGCGCACCAGAGCATTCCGGTGGGCGGGGGCGGCAGCCACCTCCTGATTTCTCAGCCAAAGACTGCGGAAGCCCTTCGGGAGGATTGTCATCGTGCCGATTTGATCGTGACCGATCTGATCGCTCCGCAAAATTGCCCTGCGCTTGTTTTTGATGGGCCTTTCCGGCGGGAAAAAGGAGCAATTTCGATCTGGCTGGCGCGGCCGGACCGCGGTCAATACGGTCCGTCCGAACAAATGCAAGCGCGGTCTGCTGCCAAAACCGAACCGGTGAAGGAACGCGTGTCTGACGCAAACAGGGGTCGGTCAAATATCTCAAAGATGCGCTTTGCCTTGTCAGCGCCAAAGCGGCCCTGGCACAAGGACGGCACTGTCACCAACAGGAGCTTGCGTGAACAAATCGCCGCTTTTTTGCGTGAACGCGGTAAAGATGCCAGCCCGTCTACCGCCTATTGAAATCAAGCATCGCCGCGTGACAGAGCAGCGGTAATTCGCTTGAGCACCCAAAGACCCATAACTCTTCTGGCATACGGCGTTTCTGACCCGGGGGCACCGGCCCTGCATTAACGCGTCTTTTGGTCGAGGCGATCAGTCCGTATTCGGTCCCCTGCCGACTTCAGCGCTTGGGGTTAGCGCCTCCCCGGTCTTTCGGGACACAGGCCGGGTCCGCCGCTCCATCTACCGCATCATTTGATCCAGCTGCTGCCCGCGCCGGACCCAGTCACGTCAATATTGCCGGAACAGCGCCACAAGGCGCCCCTGGACGCGCACCCGGCCCGGCCCAAAAATGCGGGTCTCATAAGCCGGATTTGCCGCTTCCAGCGCGATTGAAGCACCTTTTTTGCGCAGCCGCTTCAATGTGGCTTCCTCGTCATCCACGAGTGCGACAACAATGTCGCCGCTGTCCGCGGTGCTTGTGCGCCGGATGAGCACCGTGTCGCCATCCAGAATACCTGCCTCGATCATGGAGTCGCCGCGCACTTCAAGAGCGTAATGTTCGCCTTTGCCAAGCAGCTCCGGCGGAACCGTGATCGAGTGGCTGTGGGTCTGAATGGCCTCGATCGGCACGCCCGCAGCAATGCGTCCCATGACCGGAATTTCAATGCCGCTGGTCTCCGGCTCAGGGGCCGGTTTAGCGGGCTCCGGTTTTCCGAGCGAGCCCTCGATGACCTCAGGGGAAAAGCTGCCACGCGGGCGCGGCGCGCCAAGACCCGGCGCAATCGAATCGGGGAGGCGGACAACTTCCATCGCCCTAGCCCGGTTCGGAAGACGGCGGATGAAGCCGCGCTCCTCCAGCGCCGTTATCAGCCGGTGAATTCCGGACTTGGATCTGAGATCCAGCGCTTCCTTCATCTCATCGAAGGACGGCGGAACGCCTGTTTCCTTGAGTCTTTCATGGATGAACATGAGCAGTTCGTACTGCTTGCGCGTCAACATTGCTGCAGATCCTCTCGCGCTCGCGGCGCTTGTGAAACAAATCAAGAACACACTACCTGTTCTTATTGTGTTCTGCAAGGGTAAACGTTCTCTTACTGTTCTCGTTTCTGGATTTGTCCGCACGTAGACAGGCCGTTTAAAACCGTGCGTTCCGTTCAGACCAATTTAGAAGCTGCCGAAGTCTTCATCCGTGTCTGATTCCGCAATATCAATGCATTCGCAGGTCAGTTGAGGTGGAAGGGCTTGATCAAGCTCCGTCCCGGCCTTCCGCCAGCTTTCGCAGAAGGGATGTTTTTGCGCCCAGGATATGCGCGCGGGTTAGGTCCGCGGCGCGGTCTGCATCCGCCGCCGCGCAGGCATCGAGGATTGCAACATGCTCCGCCTCTGCGCGCGCCATGCCATCAGTCAGCAGGAGCTGTGCCCGGATTTGGCGCTCGACACGGTCCAGCGCATTTGCGGCAACGTCCTTGAAGTAGGAGAGGGTGCTCGCCGCATAAAGTGTCTCGTGAAAATCCCGGTTCAGATCGCCCCAGGTCATTGGATCGTCAGAGATGGAAAAGGCGGCACATTTTTGGCGGGCATCGGCCAGGAGGTCTGTGGTCATATTGGGCACGGCATTTCGGATAATGTCCGGTTCGAGCAAGGCTCTCAGGTCGAATATCTCAGCGGTTTCCGCCGGTGAGAGGGTGGCGACAACCGCTCCCTTGTAGCGCTGGGTGGTGACCAGCCCGTGCTCCTCCAGCCGGGAGATGGCTTCGCGGACGGGAATGCGGCTTGTGTTGAACAGCTTTGCGATTTCGTCCTGACGCAAAGGTTCGCCTTCCTGGAACTGTCCTTCGATTATCGCCTTGCGAAGGGCGTCGAATATGATCGACGACGCTGACGCAGTCGCCGAAATGTCCATAGATTTCAACTTCATCATGCCATGCCCTTGTTGCTGTTGTTTTAGGCGAAAGCAGCTTCCTGCGAAAGGAGTTTCCGGCATTGATAATTTAATATTGGATATTGGATCCAAAATGAGATAGCGATTTGTGAGGGAAGGAATTCCGGTGCGTGGCAGGTGGTCGCTTGGCGTTGCAATAGTGGTGTTGGCCTCCCGGTGCCGGACCTGCAGTGGTTTTCCGATGGGGTCCTGTCCGTCCCGGAGCGGACAGGCGTGCCGGCCCGCAAAGGGCCCGCACGCTCGGCGTTTTCCGGCAAGCGTGGGCGTGATCACGCAAAAAGAGCATTTGCGGCCAAGGGCCGGTTTTGAAGAGGATAAGGCAATGACGACAAGCGTGTTTTCCGGATGTATGCCGGCTTTGATGACCCCGTGCGATTCAGACCGTCGGCCGGATTTTGGCGCGCTTGTTCAAAAAGGCGAAGAGCTGATCGCGCAGGGAATGTCCGCTGTTATCTATTGTGGATCCATGGGCGATTGGCCGCTCCTGAGCGATGAAGAGCGGATGGAGGGGGTCGAGCGGCTTGTTGTCGCCGGTGTTCCGGTTGTGGTTGGCACCGGTGCGATAAACACCAAGTCCGCAGCGGCGCACGCGGCGCATGCGCAAAAAGTTGGAGCGCGCGGGCTTATGGTGATCCCCCGGGTATTATCCCGAGGGAGTTCGCTTGCCGCGCAGCGTGATCACTTCAGCGCGGTTTTATCGGCCGCACCGGATCTGCCCGCAGTAATTTACAACAGCCCGTATTATGGCTTTGCGACCCGTGCGGATCTTTTTTTCGAGTTGCGGTCCAGGTTCAAAAATCTGGTCGGCTTCAAGGAGTTCGGCGGGCCGGACGACCTGCGCTATGCCGCTGAAAACATCACCTCCCAGGAGGATGATGTAACCTTGATGGTCGGCGTCGATACAGCCGTCTTTCATGGCTTTGTCAATTGCGGGGCAACCGGTGCAATCACCGGGATAGGTAATGCCTTGCCGAAAGAGGTGCTGCATCTGGTCAAGCTTTGCCAAAAGGCAGCAGAAGGACATGTCGGAGCCCGTGCCAAGGCACGTGAACTGGAAGAGGCCCTGGCCGTATTGTCCAGTTTTGATGAGGGCCCCGATCTCGTTCTCTATTACAAACATCTCATGGTGTTGAATGGCGAAGACGCCTACCGTCATCATTTCAACGAGACCGATTCCCTTAGTCCGGCCCAGCAACGGTATGTTGAAGATCAGTATCAGCTGTTCCGGTCCTGGTATGCGGATTGGTCAATGCAAGGGGGTGTTGTTGCCGAATGCGGGTGATTGACAGTCATACGGCGGGCGAGCCGACACGTGTCGTGATCGAGGGCGGCCCGGACCTTGGCGAGGGCAGCCTTGCAGACAAGGTGCGCCGGCTCGAGCAAGACCACATTGATTTTTTTGGAGCTGTGGTCAATGAACCGCGCGGCCATGAGGCAATGGTTGGGGCGCTCTTGCTGCCGCCGTCGCGCCCGGACTGCGCTGCCGCCGTGATTTACTTCAACACATTGCAATGTCTTGGAATGTGCGGGCACGCAACGATCGGGCTGGCTGCAACGCTTCACCATCTCGGCCGGATTGAGCTTGGCCGCCACCGGATTGAAACACCCGTCGGGATTGTCGAAGTTCATCTGGCGGATGCCAATACCGCGTCCATTGTGAATGTCGAAAGCTACCGGCTGCACAAGGATATCGCGGTTGATGTGCCGGGTTTCGGTCCGGTGGCCGGTGATGTCGCCTGGGGCGGCAACTGGTTCTTCCTGATGAAAGACAGCCCGGTTCCCCTGGAACTGGAAAATGTCCGCGCTCTGACCGATTTTACTCTGACCTTGCGGAAAGCGCTGGAAGAAGCGGGTGTTACCGGAGAGGTAGGGGCCTGGATCGACCATATCGAGCTTTCCGGTCCAGCGAAGAACCCAAGTGCCGACAGCCGAAACTTTGTCCTGTGTCCGGGCGGAGCCTTTGACCGGTCTCCCTGTGGCACCGGTTCATCTGCAAAGCTTGCCTGCCTTGCAGGCGACGGGCTTTTGGCGCCGGAAACAGACTATGTGCAGGAGAGCATTATCGGGAGCACCTACCGCCTGAGCTACCAAAAGGGCGAGCAAGGCGGCGTTATCCCGACGATCACTGGGCAGGCGTTTGTCACGTCAGAGGCCAATCTGATTTTTGCCCCCGCAGATCCTTACCGGTCCGGGTTTACCGCATGACGCAGTCTCAAGAAGGACCGCACAAAGAAGATGTTGCCATTGTCGGTGGGGGCGTCCTCGGGATTTGTTCCGCGCTTGCCCTTCAGGAGGCTGGCCGAAAAGTTGTGATCATCGACCGCGCCGAGGACGGTTTGAAAACCTCCGAGGGCAACGCCGGTGCGTTTGCCTTTACCGAAGTTATGCCGCTTGCGGCCCCCGGTATCATGTTGAAAGCGCCGAAATGGCTTCTCGATCCGCTCGGACCTTTAGCGGTTCCGCCAAGTTATGCCCTGAAGATTGCGCCATGGATGTTGCGGTTTTGGCGGGCCAGCTGGCCGGACCGGTACAGGGCGTCCATTCAACACCAGGCCGAGTTGATGCGCCTCACGCAGACGGCTCTGGAGGACCTGATCAAAACGGTGGGCGGCGAAGAGTTGATGTGCCGGGAAGGGCAGTTGCAGCTTTTTGAAGGCCGCCGCAGCTTTGAGGCGGATTTGCCTGCACGCAAGGCGAAAACCGAACATGGGATCCGCTTTGAGGTCCTGGAGAGCCATGGTGCCATAGCGGACATTCAGCCCGGATTGTCGGACCAATTTACCCATGCGGTATTCACTCCTGACTGGATGAACACAATTGACCCCGCGGCTTGGCTCCGCCATCTGACTGGCATTTTCCTGAGCCGGGGTGGCGGATTTATCGAGGAAGAGGTTCAAAAACTGGCTCCCGGGGAAGACGGGATTGCCCTGCAATGCAAGGGTAAGAGGGTGCTGGCGCGCCAGGTGGTTGTGTGCGCAGGCGCCTGGTCACATCAGCTTGCGAAAACCATCGGTGACACGATCCCGCTGGAAACGGAGCGGGGCTACAACACCACGCTTCCGCAAGGGGCTTTTGATATCCGCACCCATTTGACCTTTTCCGATCACGGTTTTGTCGCAAGCCGCAACAAGGGTGGCGTGCGCATCGGCGGAGCGGTTGAACTCGGCGGGCTCAAGCTGCCCCCCAATTACAAACGGTCAAAAGCGCTCTTGGAGAAGGCGAAGAGCTTTTTGCCCGGGCTGGAAGCTGAGGGCGGGACGGAATGGATGGGCTACCGGCCGTCCCTTCCGGACAGTCTTCCGGTCATCAGCCGGGCCAGCGCAGATCCCAGGGTCATCTACGCCTTTGGACACGGCCATCTTGGGCTCACCCAATCGGCAGGGACGGGCCGGCTTGTTGCCGAGCTTGCGCAGGACAGAGCGCCTTCAATCGACCTCAAGCCATTGTCGGGAACGCGGTTCTAAAGTGGCGCCAAGCGTGTGAGGAGCAAATGCGCAGTACCAAGGTCATTCATGTTGTCTCCTGTCATGCCGAAGGCGAGGTCGGTGATGTTATCGTCGGCGGCGTTGCGCCGCCGCCCGGCGCAACGCTGTGGGAACAACGCACTCACATCGCGCGCGATAAAAGCGTGCGCAATTTTGTCCTGAACGAGCCGCGTGGCGGCGTTTTCCGGCATGTGAACCTCTTGGTTCCGCCCAAGCACCCGGACGCTGATGCCGCATTCATCATCATGGAACCGGAAGACACACCGCCCATGTCCGGCTCGAACTCGATTTGTGTGGCGACCGTGTTGCTGGACAGCGGCATTCTTCCCATGCACGAACCGGTCACGAACCTGGTCTTGGAAGCGCCGGGTGGTCTGGTGCGGGTGCGGGTGAACTGCCGCAATGGAAAAGCGGAGCGCGTGTTCGTTCAGAACCTGCCCAGCTTTGCCGACCGGCTCGATGTTCCTCTGGAAGTCGAGGGCATCGGGACCATCCGTGTCGATACGGCCTATGGCGGTGACAGTTTTGTGGTGGTGGATGCTGCGGCCCTGGGATTTGCGATTGAGACCAAAGAGGCAGCTGATCTTGCGCGCCTTGGCGTGCGCATAACGGATGCGGCGAATGAGCAGATCGGGTTCCGGCACCCGGTCAATACGGATTGGACACACATTTCCTTTTGTGCGTTTTGCGGTCCGATGACACGAACGGAGCAAGGATGGGCCGGTCGGTCGGCGGTCGCCATCCAACCAGGGAAAATTGACCGGTCTCCGACGGGCACAGCTGTGTCCGCGCGCATGGCGCTGATGGCGGCAAAAGGGCAGATGCAGGTTGGCGAAACCTTTGAGGCCGAATCCATCATTGGATCCCGCTTCACCGGCAGGATCGTTAGGACGGAAACTGTTGGCGATCAGCCGGCGATTGTTCCGGAGATTGGCGGGCGGGGCTGGGTAACCGGTACGCATCAGCACATGCTGGATCCGGACGACCCCTGGCCGGAAGGCTACAAGCTTGGCGATACCTGGGGCGTGCGGTGATCAAGGTATCTTTGTATCTGACACCAACAGCAGCTCATTCGTGATCAAAGTCGGTGCGTCACCGGCGGCAAGTGTTCCTTGAACATGTGTCCCGGTCAGATCGATGCCGCGGACGACCAGACGGTCAGTGTCATCAGTGACCCTGCACTGGCCGGGCCTCAGCAGGATTTCCGAAATAAGCCCCGTCATCGGTGGACCATCCAGAAACCGGGCGCCTGCGAGGCTGCCGAGCCCGGCGACATGGGCGGAGGGTACCACGAACGCGGAGCAGAGATGCCGGACACCTTCCGTGATGTCTTCAAACGGCGCCAGCGTCGTGATCAGCGCATTCGGGCTGGCCGGCAATGGATAGGTGCTGTCTTCTTTGACCCGGAACAGAGAGAACTCCGTTTCCGGATCGGGAGCAACCTCGAAGCGCGCCCCTTTGAGACCGTATCCGCTGCCTTCAAACGGTGCATCCAGCATTAGAGTCTCGGGCAGCAAATGCCCGAAGCACTGTGAAGTGGCATTTGTCCAATAGGCGTGAAGATGGGCAAACCAACTGCCATCCTTCCACCCGATAATGGCCACGGCTTCTTTTAGACGTGCGCCGTCACATTGGTGGATGTCGCTGTACCAGGCAGCATGGCGGTCATCTACCGGGCAATCCGGCATGACATAGGAAAAGGCGCCGAGGACCGTCTCGGAGAGGTCCAGCACTGCAGATGTGTATTCATGGGTTTCCGCCCATGTTCCAATTTCTTGTAGTAGCGGTTGCTTGCCCGGAAGAGCGATCTTGCAGGATGTTGCATGACAGAGTGCGAAAGGTGTCCGGTTGTCAGCCCTTGGTCCGGGATGGCGGATCTGCTCCAGGTTTTGCGGCGCTGGACGTCTCATAGAAGCCCTTTGGCCTCTAGCGTTTCGCGAACCAGCTTCTTGGTGATCTTGCCATAGGCACTGGTCGGCATTTCGTCGATAAAGAGATACCGCGCGGGCATCTTGTAGCGGGACACCTTGCCGGACAGAAAGTCCGACAACTCGGCCGCATCCGCAGTTTCGCCAGTGGCCGGGACACAGACGGCCAATCCAACTTCGCCCCATTGCGGGTCCGGAATGCCGATAATGGCGACTTCTGAGACGGCCGGATGGGTCAAAAGAACCTCTTCCACTTCCTTCGGATACACATTTGATCCGCCGGAGATATACATGTCCGAGGCACGCCCTGTGAGATAGAGAAACCGCTCTTCATCCATGTGGCCGATATCGCCGGTCCGGAACCAGCCGTTGCGGAAGGATTTGGCATTGGCGTCTTCATCGTCCAGATAACCGGAACACACCGCCGACCCGATCACGCAGACCTCGCCGGTTTCATGCGGGGGCAAGATCGTTCCATCATCGTCCTGAATGGACACCTCGATCCCGGTCCGCTCCGTGCCGCAAGTGCCCACTTTGGCGGCCGGTCCATCTTCAACCGAGTGATCACAGGCCCTGTGAACCGTTATGTTCCCGGTGACTTCGCCAAGCCCGTAATACTGGACCAGCACCGGTCCCAGTTTTTGGAGCGCCAGCTTCTGATCTTCCCGGTACATCGGTGCGCCGGCGTAGATCACATGACGCAGGCTGGAATGATCGAACCTGTCGGCCGAAGGGTCTTCGACAAGCCTTTTTACGATCGTTGGCACTGTGAAGAGGTTGCTCACCTTGTATTTCTCGAACAGACGGAAGGCTTCTGCCGGTGAAAATCCGCCGTCCGGCATCAGGACGTGGGCGGCCCCGCAGGACAGCTGGGCGATCAGCTGCAGTCCGGCGCCATGCGACAAAGGCGCAATCACCAGCGACGCATCTTGCTCACTGGTTCCAGGCAGCAGGTCGTTCATGTAGTTGACGGCGACAAACCCGATCTGGCCGTGGGTGAGCACCACAGCTTTCGGCCGGCCGGTCGACCCGGAGGTGAAAAACAGCCAGCAAGGATCGGTATGATCGACCGGAGCATTGGCAACACTGCGCCCCATATGCCTGCGGATCAGGTCTTCGTAGGATGTGCCGAAAGCACTTTCGCCAATCGTGACGATCCCGGACATGTCCGGGCGGGCCGCTCTGACCGCCGCTGCCTGATCGGCAAAGGCGCTGTCGCAGACAAGGATCTCCGCGTTGGCCTTTTCCGACGCATATGCTGTTTCGCCGGGGGCTTGGCGGAAATTGCAGGGCACCCAGACTGCCCCCAAACGGAACGCAGCCAGCATGACTTCGATCATCTGGTTGGAATTTTGCGCCTGAACAAGCACCCGGTCTCCCTTGCCGATGCCAAAATCAGCTGCCAGCGCGTTGGCAAATGCCGATACGCGTTCATCCAGGTCTTTCCAGGACCATGTCGCATCGCCCCAATGGATGGCCGGCCTTTGTGGCCAGCGGGCCGCATTCTTCGTCAGAAAATGCGCCAGATTGGCGACGCGGTTTGATCGGCGCTGCATGGTGATGCGGTTTCCTTACCCGTGACTTGTTTTGCCAAAAGGTAGGACGGCAGGCTCTGATTTGACAAGGCAATTACGCGGCAACGGGGATCTCCCAATCGCCTGCAAATCATGCCAATGTCCGCGCCATGTCAAACAACAAAAGGGATGGAAAATGAACGCGCCTGCGATCACAGACTGGGATGATGCCTATGCCAACGCGGACCACATAGAAGGCGCGGATGCCTTTGTCGCAACATGGCCGAAAGAAGCAGAGGCGTTCCGTACCAGCTGGATCAAGAAAGACCTCGACATCCACTATGGGCCGAGTGACCGCCAGCGTCTTGACATGTTCCATCCTGAGCAGCGCCCGAAGGGTTTGGTCGTGTTTGTGCATGGCGGCTATTGGCTGCGGTTTGGCAAATCCGATTGGTCGCACTTTGCTACTGGAGCGCTGGGCAAAGGCTGGTCGGTCTGTCTTCCAGGATATGATCTGGCGCCCCAAGTCAGGATTTCCGATATCACCTGTCAGATCGGCGCGGCCATTCAAAAGGCTGCGGAAAGGGTGGAGGGGCCCATTCACCTTGCTGGCCATTCAGCGGGCGGCCATCTGGTGACACGGATGATTTGCGAGGGGTCACCGCTTTCAGACGAGATCCGGAGCCGGATTGAAGCGGTTGTTTCCATCAGCGGACTGCACGATCTGCGGCCGCTTTTGAACACGAAGATGAATGACGCGTTCGCAATGAGCGAATCGGATGCGATTGCAGAGAGCCCGGCGCTTTTAAGACCTTCCCATGACTGCCGGGTTGTTGCCTGGGTGGGCAGCGATGAGCGGCCGGAATTCCTGCGCCAATCGCAAGTGCTTGCGAAGGCTTGGCCCACGGTTGCGTTTCACAAAGAGGCCGGAAAGCATCATTTCAACGTCATTGATGGGCTCAAGGACCCCAGCAGCGAGCTTATGGCCGCGCTGATCGGCGACTAAACATGTCCAATGAGAGCGCCTTCAGACCGGCGCTTTAATCGTCCATTGCATAAAGGCGCTGGGCAAGACGCTGAAGGCCCGTATTGCTGAAGTGGCGGATGTTCGCGGGCGGGACCACGAATTGAACGCCGGCATCCAGCTCCTTGCGCCAGCACAGTTCGACTTCCGAAACGTTGCGATGAACTACATCGAATACGTAGAACTCGTTCGGCAGGTCGGTATCTTGGTTTAACAGGATTCGAAGCCCGCCATCAGAAATGTCCCGGATGGAGCAGTCGCAGATGAACTCGTTGTTAAGGTTGGCAAGTTTCGCCGGACGCAAGCGTGTGCGCTGGCGGGGATGGATGCGCCTTTGAACGGCCTGGGTGAACTCGGTTTGCTTTGATTTGATAAATGAAAACATCATGTCCTCATTGGTTTGGCCTTGGCGGCGCAAGTTGCAGCGGCGGCATTGCCGGTGCCGTATGGCGGTCAAATGCCCGGCCCGGCATATGGCTCGGATCTCCCAGCGTTGACGGGCGGTGGGTGACCGGTGACTGCTCCTGTCGGCAGAGCCGGTAAGCCATGTCGTACAAGCCGCGCCAGCCTGCGGGATAACTGCCGAGATCATCTAAAACAGATAGGGCACCGCCTGCGATTGCGCCACGCCGGGCGCCGCTTTCCCCGGCCCATGCGCCCCCGGCAACGGCACCGCGCATGGCATTGTCGACCATGGGCAGATCCGTTGGATCCGGATCTATGTGCTGGTTCGCATAAGCTGTTGCATAGGCTGCGCAATCGATGGGCTGAGCGGACGCGCTGCTTGCATGAAAAAGCGCGGCGCCCGAAATCAAGCAAAATGCCATAGCGCGGGACCACCGTATTGATGAGGCCAGGCCAGGATCTGTTTCCGCGTGCGTGCGGTTTGATAGAGAACTCGTACGCAGCGGCTGTTTCATTCCGGTCTCCGGTGAGGCTCGTCTTGATCAAAGACGCGGGAGCAGCCGGAACCAGGCCGGCGGCACGTCGATTAATGAATGCACTGTGAAGGTTGTGTGGACCTTGCGTCGTCCAGATCAGGGGGGGGGAATCGGACCGGGTTTGCCGCCGAAAGCGGATCGATTGTGCAGTGATCGCGCATGCTAGGGCGCCTTTTATAAAGCGCCCAATGCTCCCAACGTCCGGCCTCGATCCTGAACAGCCTCGGACAAGCTTGGACCACTAGAAAGTTGGGCGACCCTAGCTGACAGGAGGTTTTCGATGGAACCTGTGTTCCTGAACAAACTTGTATCGAGTAACAACGAATGGCTCTCTGTGCGCCAGGCGGCAATCGCTGAAAACATCGCGAACTCCAACACGCCTGCTTTCCGCGCAAAAGATGTCGAGCCGTTTGTTTCGGTCATCAGCAAGACCAATTTGGCCATGACCGCTACCCATGGCTCTCACCTTGGCCAGCAGACTGAAGTTGCCAGGCAATCCGAGGTCGAAAAGTCCGACAGCTGGA
Source organism: Roseibium denhamense (assembly GCF_009711415.1). Lineage (GTDB taxonomy): Bacteria > Pseudomonadota > Alphaproteobacteria > Rhizobiales > Stappiaceae > Roseibium > Roseibium denhamense. The sequence goes on along the minus strand of NZ_SMLZ01000108.1, from coordinate 144,878 downwards.
CCGTGACCCATTCCGGCAACTCCGTCAGCCTTGAGCAGGAACTTGTGAAATCCGGCGAGGTCGCCCGCGATCATGCTCTGAACGCGAGCATCATCAAGTCGTTCCACAAGATGTACTTGGCCTCCGTCAAACCGTGACAATAAGGGAAACCGTCCCATGGATCCGTTAGCAGCAACCCTCAAGATTTCGGCCTCAGGCCTTCAGGCCCAGTCCGAACGGCTGCGCGTCGTGTCGGAAAACCTCGCCAACGCGCGGTCCACCGGTGAAGCCGCCGGAGATGACCCCTACAAGCGCAAGACCATCACCTTTGAAAGCGAGTTCAGCCGGGCCCATCAGGCCAACCTAGTGTCCGTAAAGGGGATCGGCGAGGACAAGGCGGCGTTCACAGTCGAATACGATCCAGGGCATCCGGCCGCCGATGTTGATGGCTATGTGAAGATGCCGAACGTCAACACGCTCATCGAACTGGCGGATATGCGCGAGACCAATCGTTCCTACGAAGCCAACCTAAAAGTCATGACGCAGGCCCGCGAGATGGTCATGCGCAACATCGATCTTCTGAGGCAGTAATCATGATCAACGAGATTTCGGCGCTGTCTGCGTCTTCGACCGATGGGATTTTGAAATCCACTTCCACCACCCGTTACTCGGCCGGAACCCCGGACCTGAACGGGACAGAGGCGGCGGCGCAAGTCAGCTTTTCCGATGCGATGGCGGAAGTATCACAAAGTGCGATCGACCGGATCAAGCAGGGTGAAGCAACATCAATCGCTGGTGTCGATGGACAAGCATCCGTCCAGCAGGTGGTTGAGGCGGTGATGTCTGCGGAACAGACGCTTCAGACCGCGATTGCCATCCGCGACAAGGTGGTGACCGCTTATCAGGAAATCAGCCGGATGACGATCTAGGCCCCTTGCCCGATCTGATTTCACGCCCGGACCAATCAGGAGACCGAGATGAAAGCCCTAGCTATCGCCGCGACCGGCATGAGCGCCCAGCAGCTGAATGTTGAAGTCGTTGCTAACAACATCGCAAACATGAACACCACGTCCTTTAAGCGGGCGCAGGCCGAATTCTCGGACCTTCTTTATCAGGCCGAAAGGCTGCAGGGTGTCCCGAACCGGGGCGGCGAAGACCCGGTTCCGGAAGGCGCCCAACTCGGTCTCGGTGTCCGCACCGCCGGCATTCGCAAGCTTCATGTCCAGGGCCCGCTGAACAACACCGGCAACCAGTTTGACGTGGCACTTGATGGACGCGGCTGGTTTGAAATCACCGGACCGGACGGGGATACGCTTTACACACGGGCGGGCTCCTTCAACAAGAACGCGGACGGACGCCTGGTGACCATCGACGGATATGCGGTTGAACCGGCCATTATCGTTCCGGACGAGACGATTGAAATCGTCATCAACGAATCCGGCGAAGTCTATGCCAAGGTTGATGGCGAGTTGGAACCCCGTGATCTTGGCCAGCTGACGCTCGCGAATTTCGCAAATGACGTGGGTCTTGAGGCCGTTGGCGGCAATTTGTTCCGCGAAACACCGGCTTCTGGTGTTCCGGTCGCGGGTGTGCCGGGCGACCCCGGTTTCGGCATAGTCCGCCAGGGATATCTGGAGACATCCAACGTTGATCCGGTGAAGGAAATCACCGCCCTGATCTCTGCCCAGCGCGGCTATGAGATGAACTCCAAGGTGATGAAAGCCGCCGATGAAATGGCCGGTACGGTCACGAACGGTATCCGGTAACAGTTGGGGGCGTGAGATGATGGCCTGGTTGCCAAAAGCATTATTCGTTGCGACAGCCCTTCTGCTTGGGGCGCAGCCTGTCAAAGCGGCAAGCATCAATCTTCCCGTCCCCAAGCAGACGATCCATCCCGGTGATGAAATCGATCATCGGGACCTTGTGGACCGCCGGTTTCCAAGCCGCACCGCGACCCAATTCGCCGTCGTGACAGATCGCGGCCAAATCACGGGAATGGTGGCCAAGCGCACTTTGCTGCCGGGGCAACCGGTGCCCCTGAATGCGGTCGACAAACCGATGCTCGTGAAGAGGGGAGAGCCTGCGCGCCTCGTCTTCCAAGAGCAGGGTCTGATCATCATCATGCAGGTCGAGGCTCTGCAGAATGGCGGCGCCGGCAGTTTCGTCCGTGTGCGCAACATAGACAGCGGTTTGGTTGTTTCAGGCCGGGTTCAAAATGACGGTTCGATCCGTGTGGAGAATTGATTTTATGACCCGGTTACTTGTCTGTTTTCTTGTGTTGCTGATGGCAACGCCCACCTCGGCAATGGTCCGGATCAAGGATATTGCAAGCTTGCAGGGCGTGCGCGACAATCAGCTGGTCGGGTACGGTCTGGTGATCGGCTTGAAAGGCTCCGGTGACACGATGCGGAACTCGCCGTTCACCGAGCAATCCCTGACATCCATGCTGGACAGCCTCGGGGTGAATGTGCGCGATACGCGCCTGCGAACCCGGAACGTTGCAGCCGTTGTCGTGACCGCCGAGATGCCGTCCTTTATCGGCAAGGGGTCAACGATTGACGTGAGCGTATCGTCTCTTGGAGATGCCACATCCCTTGCGGGGGGAACGCTGGTTGCAACCCCGCTCTTGGGGGCCGACGGGCAGATATACGCTGTGGCTCAGGGGCCGGTTGCCGTCTCTGGTTTCGCTGAACTCGGCCAGGCAGAAAGCCTCACGCAGGGCATTCCAACGGTTGGCCGGATCGCAAATGGCGGCTTGATTGAGCGCGACCTGCCGGCGCGGTTCTCGCAGATACCGGATCTTGTTCTTGAACTGTCCAACCCGGACTTCAAGACGGCCATCCGCATTACAGATGCCATCAACATCTACACACGCGAGCGCTACGGCGTGAAGGTTGCGCAGGAGCGTGACTACCGGACGGTTGATTTGACGCCGCCGAAAGACCTAAGCATCACCCGTTTTATCGCGGAGATCGAATCCATAAGGGTCCGGCCGGATCAGACCGCGCGGGTAGTCATTGACGAACGTACGGGTACAGTCGTCATCGGCAAGGATGTCCAAATCTCAACGGTTGCGATCACGCATGGCAATCTGACGGTGCGGATCACCGAGGCACCTGAAGTGTCTCAGCCGTCTCCGTTCTCTCAAAACGGTGAAACCGTCGTTGTTCCGCGCACCTATGTCGATGCCCAGGAGACTGGTGGTCAGCTCGCGGTGGTCGGCGGTACGGATCTGCCGACGCTCGTGAGGGGCCTTAACAGGATCGGTCTCCGCCCCACCGGGATCATTGCGATCCTCCAAGCCATCAAGACAGCCGGTGCCTTGCAGGCAGAGCTCGTGGTTCAGTAAGGCAAATTCGGTCCATTCCAATTGAAAGCGCCGCAGGATCTGCGGCGCTTTTTCCGTTCGTGCCGTCTCCAACAGCCTCACGCAAGCTCGATCAGCGATTGTCCTTTCAAACAGGTCAACGAAAGGGATGGCACGCAATGCCCATGTCTTTGCAGCAGAGCTGCGCCGCAGGCATTTTTGCGATGGCAGTTTCTGCATTTTTCGCTTTTGAGGCGTCGGCCCAAACACCGCCGGTTCGCCCGAAGCCGGTCATGACGACCGCGATTACTCCGGATGCGGAGCTGCCTCCCCGTGACAGCGAACTCTATTGCAAGAACATCGCGGAAGCGGCGTCCGAGGCCCGGATCGAGTGGCAGACGTGGAAGCTGATCAGCCTTGAAGCACGTTTGCGGTCGCGGATTTCAGAATTGCAGCGCAAGGAAAAAGAATTCGAAAAGTGGGTAGAGCGCCGCGAGAAACTTCTCAACGAAGTGGAAGATCAAGTGGTCACGATCATCGGACGCATGCGGCCTGAAGCCGCCGCAGCGCAGCTGTCGACCACCGATGAGGAAGCGGCGGTTGGTGTTCTGCTCAAACTGAAAGCGCGGATTGCCAGTGCCATTCTCGATGAAATGGAACCGGCGCGCGCCGCCCAATTGACACAATCCATGATGGGCCTGACCGGGCCGGTCGAACAGCGGAGTTTTTAATGCGTGCTTTTGTCGTTTCCCTGGGCGCGCTCGTCCTGGCCGGCTGCGCCAACCAGTTCGAAGATCTTGGTAAAGCGCCTGAGATGTCTCCGGTCGGGTACGGACTTGCGTCCAATCAGACCGCTGTTTATCCGCTCAGCACGTTCGCTCCTGGCGGCGTGAAGGATTACAACTCGCTCTGGATGTCCGGCCGCGAGAATTTCTTCTCCGACCCGCGCGCCAGAAAGATCGGTGATGTGCTGACCGTCACCATCCAGATCGATGATGAAGCGACGCTGGATAATTCTTCAGATCGGCGGCGGACATCCGATATCGGTATCGGCGGATCCTTCAGCGGCGGCATCGACGGGGACACAACCTCCGGCGACGCAGATCTCGGCCTGGATTCTGGCTCAGCATCTGCGGGCTCGGGATCCATCGACCGGTCGGAAGAGATCCGGCTCTCGATTGCAGCTGTCGTCACCGATCGTCTTCCAAACGGAAATCTCGTTGTTTCCGGTTCGCAGGAAGTGCGCGTCAATTACGAAATGCGGATCCTCCAGATCGCCGGCATCGTACGGCCACGCGACATTCAGGCGAACAACACGATCCCATACGACAAGATCGCGGAAGCCAGAATTTCCTATGGGGGCCGCGGCCGTATCTCCGAAGTTCAGCAGCCTGGCTGGGGCCAGCAGATCTTCGACATCGTGACACCCTACTGACGGCGGCAGGGACAAAGAAGGCAAGCTATGTCCAATATCGTTGAAGTGCATACCCGCGAGAGTGCTCCGCCAACCCGGAACAACGGGTTCTTCGGGGCCTTGCTGCTGATTGGCTTGATCGGTGCAGGCACCGGCGCGGGCCTTGCAAAGTACATCATGGATTTCACCGAAGCCGAGATGCATGGCCGCTTACGCCAGCAGCAGGAATTCACGAACACGCTTCCCTTTGCACCGTCCACACGGTTGCAGAGCCTGGAGCCAATCGTGACGAACCTGTCATCGCCCAAGGAAACCTGGATACGGGTTCAGGCATCCATCCTGTTTGACACGGAAGTGGATGAGGGAACGGCGGTCTTGAAGAAGAAGATCGAAGACGACTTCATGAGCTACATGCGGACATTGACCCTTGCCCATCTGGAGGGCGGCATCGGCTTGCAGCACCTTCGCGAGGATCTGACGGAACGGGCCAAGACCCGCACCAACGGAAAGGTCCATGAGGTAATTCTGGAGTCGGTCGTTATCCAATGATCCGTGCGCTTCTTACTTTCTTAGCACTGGTGCTGCTGACCGGTACGGCTGCAGCCCAGGTTCCGGATCTGACCGAGCTTTTGCCAGCAGGCGAGGGCAGTGCCAGCGGCCGGATTATCCAGATGATCATGCTGCTGACGGTGCTGTCACTGGCACCTGGCATCTTGATCATGACAACCAGTTTCATCCGGTTCGTGATTGCGTTTTCGTTCTTGCGGTCCGGTATCGGTTTGCAAACAACGCCGGGCAACCTGATCCTGATCTCACTGGCGCTGTTCATGACCTTCTACGTCATGGCACCGACATTCGACAAAGCATGGCAGGATGGTATCCAGCCTCTGATGAATAACGAGATCACGGAAGAGCAGGCCTATGAGCGGATTACGGAACCATTCCGCGAGTTCATGCTGAGCCAGGTTCGTGAAAAGGATCTCGTGCTGTTCGATGATCTGGCGGCTGGGCGTGTGACGACGGCCGAAGCGGAGGCTCCTGAAGAAGTGGAGCTCAGGGTGCTGATCCCCGCTTTCATGATCTCTGAACTCAGGCGTGGGTTTGAGATCGGTTTTTTGATCGCGCTGCCATTTCTCGTGATCGATATGATCGTGGCCACCATCACAATGTCCATGGGCATGATGATGCTGCCGCCAACGGTGATCTCACTTCCCTTCAAGGCACTGTTCTTTGTCTTGATAGATGGCTGGAACCTTCTTGTCGGGAGCCTGGTGCGTTCGTTTTTCTGACGACGTGCGGTAACCGGTCGAATAGTTTGGAGGAGCGGCGCCACAGGCGCCGCTTTTTTGTTATCCAGGCGGAAAAAACCGGCTGCGGGTGGATCTTGGAAGACCGCGGAAACTTCAGTTTCTCGCGGTTCTTTTTCGGAAAAGATCGAATAATATCAATGCACTAAAGGTAAATGGGTTTGAGATTCAATTTTAATGAATTCCCGTAAGCTTCGCGCAAGGTTTGTGATCTACCTTTCAAATCACACGACGGGTTGAGCCCAACCACAAATGGTTCAAAGGCATGACGCTGCCCCGCCGTCCCGGTGAAAATCCGGAATGTCCCATCATCACATCACTAAAGATTTGAAAGGGACATACTATGTCTAGCTTGATGACTAACGCCGCCGCAATGACTGCCTTGCAGACCCTGCGGAGCACCAACAACGCTCTTGCTGAAACGCAGGACCGTATTTCCACTGGCTACCGCGTTGGTGGTGCAGAGGACAACGCTGCATACTGGTCAATCGCAACAACCATGCGTTCTGACAACATGGCTCTGGGCGCTGTTGAAGACGCTCTTGGCCTTGGTGCGGCAACCATCGACGTCATGTACACCTCGATGGAGTCCACTGTAGACACGGTCAACCAGATCAAAGCGAAACTGACCGCTGCTCGCCAGCCCGGCGTTGACAAAGGTCAGATCCAGACTGAAATCGCGCGTCTTCAGGAAAACCTGCTTTCCATCGCTGAATCTGCTAACTTCAACGGTGAAAACTGGCTTGCTCATGACGGTTCCGTCACCAACAAGTCTGTCGTAAGCTCGTTCATCCGTGACACTGCGGGTGCGATCTCCATCCAGACCACTGACATCAACATCAACACCACTCAGCTGTTCGACGCGACTGGCACTGGTACCGGCGGTATCCTGGGTAACGCCCAGACCAACGGTAACACTGTCTTCGCACTCGACATCAGCGCGTTGACCGACTCTGCTGCGGACATCACCACGCTGGAAGGTATGATTGCTGACGTTGACGAGGCTCTTGTGGAAATCACAGACTCCGCGACTGTTCTGGGTTCGGTCAAGAAGCGTGTTGATACGCAGTCTGACTTTGTGTCTGGCCTGCGGGATGCCATCGACCGCGGTATCGGTCAGTTGGTTGACGCTGACATGAACAAAGAGTCCACCCGCCTTCAGGCTCTGCAGACACAGCAGCAGCTCGGCATTCAGGCTCTGTCCATCGCGAACCAGGGTTCTCAGAACATTCTGTCCCTGTTCCGTTAATCCAACCGGATTACTGGATGAGAGGACCGCGCCCTCCGGGGCGCGGTCTTTTTCTTTTTTGCCCCGCGAAGGCGCTCCAATAACAGGCTCGCGCAAGCTCCAAATCCGATAGTGGCCCGAAGAAATCGTTACGTGCATGAAGGGGTTATGCATGCCGGGCCGTGAACACGCCGAAAAACTCTGGGCAAATCTGATGGAATTGGGCGTCCGACGTTTGGTCGCGCTCGCCTTGATCGGACTCGCCACAATTGCAACCGTTGGCGCGGGGGCCTTTTATCTCAGCCGTCCTGAGCAGACCGCGCTCTACACCGGACTGACCGGAGAAGACGTCACCCGTATCGGGTCCGCGCTCCGCGATGCCGGAATTCAGTTCGACATCAATGCGGACGGCACGGCGGTCATGGTCAACCATGCCCAAACCGCGCGGGCGCGTATGCTGCTTGCCGAAAAAGGCCTGCCGCGCGGTGCAAACTCCGGTTACGAATTGTTCGATGACTTGGGGTCGCTGGGTCTCACGTCCTTCATGCAGGAAGTCACCCGTGTAAGGGCTCTGGAGGGTGAGCTTGCGCGCACCATCCAACTGATGAAGGGGATCCGGGCCGCGCGTGTTCATATCGTGTTGCCTGAGAAGGGTTCCTTCAGACGGGATCAACAGCCGCCGTCTGCGTCGGTTGTGATCCGGTCGGATGTTCCAGATGATATCCGGACGGCTGATGCCATCCGCCATCTCGTTGCAGCCGGCGTGCCGGGCATGGACGCGAGCAAGGTTACGGTTCTGGATACGTCCGGCGGCATTCTTGCGGCCGGGGAAGATCCGACAAAAGCCGCGGCCGGCCAAATGGCGTCGCTCGAAACGGCTGTCAGTAACCGGATCCAAGAAAACATCCGTAAGACCCTGACCCCATATCTCGGTCTCGAGAACTTCCAGGTAAGCGTCGCTGCCGATCTGAACACTGACCGGAAGATGATTGCCGAGACGATCTTCGATCCGGATTCACGGATCGAACGGTCGGTCCGCACCATTCGTGAAAACGAAAATGCCCAGAACTCCAGCAACGCGGCGCCGACGACCGTGGAGCAGAACCTGCCCGAAGAAGACGTTCAGGCGGGTGAGGGCGAGCGGTCATCTGAAGAAAATGAACGCCGTGAGGAAACCGTAAACTACGAGATTTCATCCACGCGGATCGAAACATCGCAAGACGGCTACCGTGTCGAGCGATTGTCCATTGCCGTTCTCGTCGACAAGAGCCGCCTGGCAGCCTCCTTGGGCGGTGAACCCACACAGGCACAGATCGATGAACAGCTGGAAGAAATCCAGGCTCTTGTCGCATCGTCGGCGGGTGTGGAAGAGGGCCGCGGTGACAACGTAAAGGTCTCAGTTGTCGACTTTGTCGATGGTGGCCGCGACCTTTCCCCGATCCCGCCGATCAGCGTCACCGAATACTTGTTGCGTCAATCCGGCAATATCATCAATGCCCTGGCTATCCTGATCGTGTCCATGCTGGTGATCTGGTTCGGTCTGCGTCCCGCGGTTGCCGCACTGGTGCCGCAAGTGACCAATCAGCAGGCAGAGATGGCTGAACTCGGCATGCTGCCGGAGGGCGCCGATGTGCCTGTGGAGCCGGCCGAGGGGGAACAGGCATTCCTGATCCCGCCGGACCACTCCGACATGCTCCAGGACCTCAACAGCAAGCGCAATCAGTCTGCGCTGCGGAAGCTGGAATCCCTGCTGGAATTCAACGAAGCGCAATCTGCCGCAATCCTGCGCCAGTGGCTGTATGAATCGGAGCGCGTGTAATGGCGATGTCAGCTGCGAACCATATCCCGGTCCTGTCCGTTCCAAAGTTCAAGTCGATGGGAGCCTATGACGCGGCTCTTGTGGATGTGATTGAGCCTATCGAAGAACCTCATCATGAGCCGAGCGAGGAAGAGCTGAGGCAGGCCGAGTATGACCGCGGTCTGGCGGAGGGTATTGCAAACACCAAAGCCCATTACGAAGCCTTGTTGCAGCAGGAACGGGAAACGAATGAAAAGCTGCTGGAGGACGAACGTCTTCGCTTTGACATGCGGGAATCGGCCAATGTGAGCGCTGCGATCGAAGGGTGTTTGAACGTTATCGAACACCGGGTGTCCTACTCGCTGGCCAAGATCCTGACCCCGTTTTTGGAAGACCGGATCACCCAGCAGCTTGTCGCGGCCTTTGCCGACAATCTTCGTCAGCTTGCTGAAGATGCGGACGGTAAACTCATCCGTTTGCGCGGGCCGGAAAGCCTGGTGAACCAGGTGCTGGAGCTCCTTCCGACCATGAGGGACCGGATTGAAACGCAGATCGCCGACCAGGTTGAGCTGAAGGCATTGCTGGACGAAACCACCATTGAAACCCGGCTGCAGCAATGGCTTGGCCAATTGGAAACCCTTCAGAAGGACACTGAATGATGCTGGATGGCGTTCCAAATGAAATCGTAATTGTCCGCCGCAAGAACAGCTGGGAAGACACGGATCAGACACATGGTGTCTGGAAAATCGCTTATGCGGATTTTATGACCGCGCTAATGGCGTTTTTTCTGGTCATGTGGCTGATCAACGTGACCGATGACAGCGTCCGGCGCGGGGTTGCGCAGTACTTCAATCCGGTCAAGCTGGCCTCGACGGCACCGAACCGGAAGGGGTTGAACGACCCCCAGATCAACGGCGATACCAACGAAAACGGCACCAAACTCTTCACTGGCAAGCTAGGTGGCTCCGAAGAGCCGGTCGATCAGGATGCGAACTTTGGCGATGGGCACGAAAGCGGTCACAGAGCACAGGAAGTTCAGGAAACGCCGCAAACAGGCGGCGTCAATGATGCCGGCCAGTTCACGCAGATCCATTCAGAATCTATCCTGTTCTCAGACCCCTATGCGGTTCTTGACACGCTTTCTGAGAAAATCCGCGTGGTGGCCTCGACACAGGACAATCCAACCGGTATCGGCACGGGCCTGCAAAAGCATGAGGGATCGCAAGGCGGGCAGGCTTACCGGGATCCGTTTGATCCGCTCTACTGGCAGTTCCGTCCTGGGCGCGGCGTGGACGGTTCGGAAACGGTTTCGGCCGGATTGCCGGATGCCGGTGCTGACCCGGTCGATGAGTCTGGCCGTGGACCGAGCGACGTTGATCTTGCCGGGGAAAACGCCTGGGGAGCTCCGTTTGACACCCCGGCGTCCCAGGACGATGGCTCCAGCCTGAGTGCCGCCAATGGCACCGGCGACCGGACAAACAGCGGGGCCGGGCCAACGGACTATGCCTATATGGACTCAGGCTCCACCGAGGAGGAACTGGAGGCCGACGAAGCCATTATCGCTCATGTGTCCGGCTCTCTGGCAGCGGGCGCTGAGGCAACCGGTGAGGACGGCGCGGCAGCTCCGAGCCAGGCAGAAATGCTTGTTGCCCGGCTCCAAGAGGTTCTTGAGGCCGCCGACGGTACAGCGCTAGAGCAGACTGCAAGCCAGATAACGATCACCCGCGAAGGTGAAGGCGCTCTCATTAGCCTCACTGATGATCAAAGCTTTGGAATGTTCGCAATCGGGTCCGCAGAACCGCGGCCGGAACTCGTCAAACTTCTGGAGAACATTGCTGCGATCGTTGCGGATGCGCCTGGCCGGATTGTGATCAAGGGCCACACGGATGCGCGCCCGTTCAAGAGCACGACCTATGACAATTGGCGGCTGTCGACGGCGCGCGCACATATGGCACTTTACATGCTGAACCGGGGCGGTGTGCCGAAAGAACGGTTTGACCGGGTCGAGGGCTATGCCGACCGCGATCTCAAGATCCCGGCTGATCCATATGCAGCTCCGAACAGACGGGTCGAGATCTACCTGTTGGAAGGAGAAGGCGAATGATCCGGATCCTTAGCGGCTCGTTTGTCCGGTCAGCGTTTGTGGCCCTTGCCGCATTGACGGTAATCAGCACCGGCGCCTTTGCTCAGTCCAGCGCCGGGGTTCCGTCAAGCCAGCTTCCTTATGCGCAGGTCCGCGCCCTGCAGACGCTTCAGGAGCAGGTCGCGCAGGGAAACACGCATGCCATGAAAGCCCAGCGGCAGCTGCTGGGTGAAATGGATGAAAACTTCGCCGCGCTTTCCGCAGACGTCTGGCAGGACCCGCGGAATGCGCGTGCAGCGGTCATCCATCTGCTCAGCGGCGGTCATCCGAAAGTCGTCCGGCAGCTCTTGACCATTGACCCGGCTCCCGCAATCGACCGCGCGCTGATGGAAGCGGCCGTTGCCTATGTCGAGGGGCGGGAGGAGGATATGCGTATCCTCCTGGAGGATATTGACCCGCTCGACCTGCCGGCGAGCCTTGGTGGGCATGTGGCGCTTGTGAAAGCCGTTCCCTATGTGCGGACGGATCCAGCCAAAGCCATGAGACTGCTGCAAGTGGCCAGCCTGTTGATGCCGGGTACGCTCGTTGAGGAGGCAGCCTTAAGGCGGGAAGTGTTTGTCGCTGGCATGATGGGCGATGTCGAACGGTTCCGGGTCTTGAGCATCCGCTATCTGCGCCGTTTCAGATCTTCAAGCTATTCCGGGGATTTCCGCAGACGTTTTGCCATTGCCCTCGATACGCTCGGTTTTGTTCAAAGCGAAGACAAGTTTGCTCTGTTGAATGGTGTGCTGCACGAATTCGATGCCGATTCACGACGGGGACTATACTTGCGGCTCGCGCGCTCAGCGCTTCTTGGCGGCAACCTGGTTGTTGCCCGCAAGGCAACCGAGGAAGCCAAGGCGCTGTCCGTTGAGGGCACGAAAGAGCACGATCTCCTGAAGATCTACCGGGTTGCCACCCGGCTGGATCCGGAGGCGATGCAGGCGAACCGCGATCTTTTGTGGTCCATCGACCCGGCGTCGTTGTCGCCGGAGGACCGTGACTTCCTGGACGGGGTTTATACGGTTTTCAATTCTGTCCGTCATTTTCCCGGGCCCCCGCCAGGTGTGATCGGAGAGTTCAATACTGCAATCAACATGGCGGATCCGCCGGAGCGTGACTGGCTGACTGATGACATGGAATTGGCGGAGCGCCTCTTGCGCCGCACAGAAAAATCATTGTCGCTGCTGGGAGAAGAAGAATGACCATGCCCTCACAAACCATGGTGCGCAGCACCGCTGCCAGCGGCAAGATGGTTGAAGGGACCGGCGGCGGAAAGACCCCGGACAGCACGCAGGATGTTGCTGCAAAATTTCAGTCAATGCTCCAGGGAATACGGGGCGGCGAGACGTCAGGTCCGCAAGCCTCTCAAAAGCAGGCCGGTTCCGAAAATGCAGCCGGTGATGAGGCGGACGAGACGGCGAAAGACGGCAAGGGCACAGGCAACGGCCAGGCTGGAGCAGCGCGCGGCAGCGACGGCGATCCGGCACGCTATGCGACGGCCAATCTTGCCGACGCCTTGAAAAAGGCGTCTCAGAACGCGCTCGCAAAACCGTCGGATACCGGCGGGCAGTCTATCCCTGAGGCGCAAGATGGTCAGACGCCGTCCGACCCGGTGCGCAGCGGCGCAGTTCCAGGCGCGATCAATTTGACACTGCAAACGGCAATGGCCGCGATCCCGGGTGGCACGCCCACACATCGCGGCGCTTCTGCACAGGGACAGCCGCAGGCCTGGACCCTTGCGCAAGCGCAGCAAGCTGCACAGTCATCCAGTCTTGAGATGCCCGGTCAGGCTGGAAACGAGGGGGCCGGGAAGGTGGGGACGTCGTCCCTTTTTGCCCAGTTCGGAGTTGAGCCAGAGACCGTTCAGGGATCCGGCACAGGGCATTCGCCCAGAACCATGCTGCCTGAAGATGCACAGGGCACGGTGAAAGTCTTGCGGCAGGAAACCCATTTTGCGCCCAACATGCGCCTGTCACCGGTGCAGCAGGTTGGAGAGCAGATCACCGCGGCCTTGAAAGAGATTCAAGGGTCAGCGTCCCGGTTTGACACTGTCCTAGCCACAAAGGCTGAGGGACCTGTGCTGAAGACGCTCGACATACAACTTACACCGCATGAACTTGGCACCGTGAAAGTGTCGCTGCGCATGGTTGGCGACGATGTCCAGGTGTCCCTTGTTGCGAGCAAGGCGCAAACTGCCGAGCTCCTGAAACAGGACCGGCAATTGCTCGATCAGATGCTGCGCTCAACTGGCATGAAGGCGGACACGATCACGATCCAGGCCGGGGATGACCGAAGCACGATTGTTCAAGCCAGCACACAGCCCGGCAACAGTTCGGCTCAAAACCAGACCAGCTCGAACTCCAACGGCCAGTTGGATGCGCAGCAGCAGAACTCGAATGGGAGCGGATCCGGCCGCGGTGAAGGCAATCAGGGCGATGGAGCGCCCGATCAGTCGTTCCAATCCAGCGACATGACGAAAGGACAAGGAAATGAGGAAGCTCCTGGCATCCGCCTGTCTGATGGCATCTATCTTTAGTTTGCCGTTGATTTCTTCCCCGTCCGCGCATGCGGAAACCCAGAATGTGTGTGAACGGGAGATGGTTGCGGCAGCTCATAAGTACCGGGTACCGCTCGGTGTGCTTTACGCCGTTGGATTGACCGAGACGGGCCGCCGTAATTCGCTCTACCCCTATGCGTTGAACATCGAGGGAAAATCGGTGTTTGCGCCGAGCCGGCAGGCTGCAAAGAACGACTTTGAAGACGCCCGGCGGAGCGGGAAGAAGCTGATCGACATCGGCTGCATGCAGATCAATCATTACTATCATGGGGATCAGTTCCGGTCTGTGGACCACATGCTCGAGCCACGGGCAAATGTCCAATACGCGGCGCGGTTCCTGCGGGAACTGAAGGCCCGTCAAGGGTCGTGGACCATGGCGGTCGCCAGATATCACGCAGGCCCGAACAATGATCCGGCACAAAAACGATATGTTTGTACTGTGATACGGAACATGGTTGCTTCAGGTTTTGGGAACTGGACCTCAAACGCCAAGAATTTCTGTAGCGCCTAATCGAAGACTGCTGGCGAAGTTTTTCGCCAGCAGTAAAATTTTCTTTTTTCGATAAATATTTAGTAAAATAAGTAATTGAAATGAAAGAAGAAATATCTTCAAGCGACAGCTTCGCGCAAGTTAAGTGGGTTTGACTGTCTCCAGTTGATTTGGAAACGGGAGACGTTCCATGGGTCTTTATGGAGTTATGCGCACCGGTGTGTCCGGCATGAACGCGCAGTCGAGCAAGCTCGGCACAGTAGCTGACAACATCGCCAATTCCGGGACGACCGGCTACAAGCGGGCCGAGACCGAATTTTCGTCGATGGTCCTGTCTCAAGGGTCGGGTACGTACAACTCCGGTGGTGTTCAGGCGCATACCAAATACGCAATCACCGACCAGGGCTCGATGAGCTTTACAACCTCCAAACTGGATCTTGCGGTCGACGGAAACGGCTTCTTCATCGTCTCCGATGGCACGGGCGCCGGTTCTCAGCAGGCGCTGACACGCGCAGGATCGTTCGTGCCGGATGGTGATGGATTTCTGGTGAATACAGCTGGTTACTATCTCCAGGGGTACCCGATCACCGGTGGTGCGGCTCCGTCTGTCGTTGCAAACGGGCTTGGTGGTCTCCAGCCGGTCAACATTACCCAGAACCAGCTGGAGGCAACTCCAACCAGCACCGGAACGCTCCATGCCAATTTGCCGGATAGCGCTGCGGTTGGTGATGTCGTTTCGACGTCAGTTGTCGTCTATGACAACCTTGGTAATGAGAAGCAGATCCGCTTCGAGTATGA
Organism: Roseibium denhamense; assembly: GCF_009711415.1. Lineage (GTDB taxonomy): Bacteria > Pseudomonadota > Alphaproteobacteria > Rhizobiales > Stappiaceae > Roseibium > Roseibium denhamense. The sequence goes on along the minus strand of NZ_SMLZ01000108.1, from coordinate 129,875 downwards.
GAAGATTACAGATACAAGTGTGGTTCCGATCCCGGCAACCGCCGAATGGGAACTGACGGTGACGGGCGATGTTACAGCCCCGGTTGGTCCGATCACGCTCCAATTCGATACCGCGACAGGCCAAATGATCGGCGCTGCGCCGGTCAACGTTCCGATCACCAACGGTAACACTGTTCCGTTCGATCTGAGTCAATCGACGCATTTGGATGCGGACTTCACTATCACGAGCGTTGAAGCAGACGGCAACTCACCCAGCTCGGTTGAGAGCGTTGAGTTTGGCGATGACGGAACACTTTATGCGATCTACGAGAACGGTGATCGCCGCAGCATTTACAAGATCCCGCTGGCTGATGTGCCGAGCCCGGACAAGCTCGATCCCATGTCCGGCAACCTCTACCGTCCGTCGATTGACTCAGGCGACGTCCGGGTGGGTTTTCCCGGTGAGGCTGGTTTGGGCGATCTGCAGGTCGGCGCTCTTGAAGGGTCCAACGTGGACCTCGCCAGTGAACTGACCTCCATGATCGAATCTCAGCGGACTTACACAGCCAACTCACAGGTCTTCAAGGCGGGGTCCGACCTGCTGCAGGAACTCGTGAACCTGGTCCGATAACAAACAAGCATGAGAACTGGAAACTAGTGTCATGAGCCTGTCCGTCGCCCTGCAGGTGGCCCAGTCCGCCCTGTCTGCCCGCCAGACGGAATCGTCTGTGATCGCCAGGAATATTTCTGGTGCGCAGGATCCCGGCTATTCCCGAAAATCTGTCCTGCTCAGCCAGACCTATACGTCCTCCGGTCAATCCGGCGGCCTGCGGATTGACGGAATTGCCCGGGTGACGGACAGCTCGCTTTATGCGTCGCTGCTGACATCAACCTCGGTCGGAACGTCCCAGGAAGCGCTTCTTGCCGGGCTGACACGGATGTCGGAGACCATCAATGATACCCAGCTGGAGATGTCTCCGGCCGCCAAACTCGGTGAGTTAAAGCTGTCGCTCCAAAGCTTCGCGTCAGATCCCAATAACTCGGTTATGGCACAGGACGTTTTGACCACCTCGAAAGAGATGGCGCAAACGCTCCGGGCAAGCTCTGAAATTGTTCAGGACGTCAGGGCGTCGGCCGACAGCGACATGGCGACATCCGTCAAGAGCATCAACCAGCTGCTTGGCCAGCTGGAAGACCTCAACAGCATCATCGTCAAGGGCAATCAATCGGGCGCCGATGTCACCGATGCACTCGACAGCCGCGATCAGGTTTTGCTCTCTTTGTCTGAAGAAATCGGGATCACGACCCTCAACCGCGCGGACGGCGATATCGTGGTCTACACCGATAGTGGCGTAACGCTTTTCGAGACGACAGCCCGTGACGTTTCATTCGCGCCGACCGTTATTTTTGATCCGACAACCACTGGCAATGCCGTCTTTGTTGATGGTGTTCCGGTGGCCGGCCCTGGTGCCGTCATGGAACTAAACTCCGGGCGCCTTCACGGGCTGGCGGAGTTGCGCGACGAAACGGCGGTGACCTATCAAAACCAGCTGGATGAGGTCGCGCGCGGTTTGATCGAGGCTTTTGCGGAGGAAAACCAGACAACGCCGGGCACGTTCCAGGCAGGTCTGTTCACCTGGTCTGGCGCTCCGAACGTCCCGGCAACCAGTACGCTGTCGGTTGGTCTTGCCTGGGAAATCGAGGTCAACGCCAATGCTGACCCGGACCAGGGCGGCAATATCGATCTGATCCGGGACGGCGGCATCTCGGACCCGCTTGACCCTGACTATGACTACAACCCTACCAACGCGGCGGGCTTTTCCGGCCGGCTTCAGGAACTCGTCAGTGCATTTGATACAGACCGTGTCTTTGATGCGGGTGTGGAGCTTGACCCGGCCGATAGCCTGAGCGGATTTGCAGCCTCTTCGGTCAGCTGGCTCGAGAGCAACCGCAAGACCATGACCAGCAGTGTCGAGGTCCAGACGGTCATCATTGGCCGGACGGCCGAAAATCTCAGCAACGAAACCGGCGTCAATATCGATGAGGAAATGACGCTGCTTCTAGAAATTGAACGTGCTTACGCGGCCGCGTCCCGGCTGATCACAGCTGTCGACTCCATGCTCGACGATCTCTTGGCCGCAGCGAGGTAACTCCCATGAAAACGTCCTTTATCTCAACCTTGTCCTTGTCGGATTCATCGCGGCGCCACATCCAGGACCAGTCTTTCATGGTCAAGAAGCTCGGCGTCGAGTTGTCGTCCGGCCGGAAATACGATGTGGGCCTTGATCTGGGCACGCGAACAGGCGAGGCGGTAACCCTTCGCGCTGAATTTCATTTCCTGTCCGGCATTACCGACACAAACGCTTTGACAGCGGCGCGCATGGATGTGTCGCAGGCTGCCATGCAGGACGTTCTTGATGATGCCCAAGGCTTCCTCGCCACTCTGGTGGGGCTCAAAGAGAACAACTTTGGTGCCGACATTGTCATGTCTGAAGCATCCGGCAAGATGGAAATGCTGACGTCCCGGATGAACACCCAGTTGAACGGCAGTTTTCTGTTTGCCGGGATTAACTCCGATCAGGAACCGTTCGCTGATTACAGGGACCCTGCATCGCCGAACAAAGTCGCAGCAGACGCGGCTTTTCTGGCTGAGTTTGGTTTCACGCAGAACGACCCGAACGTGTCGACGATCACGCCTGCGGCCATGGATGCTTATCTGACGGGCGACTTCGATGCGATGTTTGCCGATCCGGCCTGGGGGGCAACCTGGTCAACCGCCTCCGATACACAGGTCACAAGCCGGATTTCAGCCAGCGAAACGGTTACCTCGTCAGTTGGCGCAAATGAACAGGCGTTCCGCGACCTTGCCAAGGTCTACACCATGATGGGGGACCTGGGGGTCGATAGCCTGTCAAAGGAAACCTACGAGGTCGTCGTGAACAAGGCGATCGAGACGGTCGGGGCGGCGATTAATGGCCTCACGAGCGCGATGGGCAAGATGGGCAACGTCCAGGAGCAGGTCAAGCTCGCGAGCTCACGCCTGACGGTCCAGACCGACATTTTGAATGAGCGGATCAACAACCTTGAGAACGTCAATCTCGAGGAGACGTCGGTGCGCCTGAATACTGCATTGACCCAGCTGGAGACAACTTATGCGGTGACTGCACGGATGCAGGGTTTGAGCCTGCTCAACTACATCTGACCCGGCATGACGCCCGGTCTCCTGCTTCCTAAAGGTCTATGGAGGGACCATGTACAATCTGTCTTACGCCGAGATCATGGACGATCTTTGCACTGATGAGCGCATGAATGAACACGAAGCCATGTCGATCGTTATCGGCAAGCTCGAAGTTGCTCAAGAAAAGGGGATCCGTTCCGCAGAAGCTGTTGATGCGATCTTCTACACCCGCCGGCTCTGGAGTTACTTCCTGGAGCATCTTGCGGATGACGAGAACCAGCTTCCCATCGAAACGCGGGCCAATCTGATCTCGGTCGGGATCTGGGTCTTGAAGGAAGCGGAGGCCCTGCGCCAATGGGAGCAGGAAGACTTCTCCGACATCATCCAAATCAACTCCATCATTCGTGACAGTCTAGGCGGTTAATCATATGAAAATCGGTTTGAAAGCAGGGGAACGCTTGTTCATCAACGGTGCCGTTATCCGCGCCGAGCGCAAGACCAGCATCGAGTTGCTGAACGATGCGGTTTTCCTTCTGGAGGCTCACGTGCTCCAGCCCGAGGATGCGACGACACCGCTGAAGCAGCTGTACTTCATCCTGCAGACCATGATCATTGATCCAGCTGCCACGAATGCTGCCCGGGACATGTTCTGCGTCGTCCTGGATAGTGTGAAGAGCGCCTTTTCGAACCAGGAAATCCTGGATCGTCTCGATGATGTCAGTGACCTGGTTAAAAACGAGCGCTTGTTCGAGGCGATGAAAATCGTGCGCGCGCTCTATCCGATCGAAGCCCGCTTGATGGCTGCAGATATCCGCGAACGCCAGGAGGTCAACCGGGCTCGTGCCCAGGCCGACCGGTTTCCAGCCAACTCCAGCTACGAGTTCCATGCTGCAGCAAATGCCGTCTAAGGAGATTTGACATGACCAATGTGACAGCCGTTGGCGCGGCTCAAGGCACCCAGGCGGGCACAAGCGCCGCTGCCGCGCAGGACCAGCTTACGCTGGACTATGATGCCTTTTTGCAGCTGATGATGACCCAGATGCAGAACCAGGATCCGACAAGCCCGATGGATGCCAACGAACAAATGGCGCAGCTCGCAAGCTTCAGCCAAGTTGAACAGGCTATCAAGACAAACGCGAAGCTTGAAACCTTATTGACCAACATGTCCTTCGGACAGGTCGATGACCTGATCGGCCGCACCGTGACCGATCCGAGCGGGACAACCGGCGTTGTCGAGAAGGTGGAAGTCTATTCTGATGGTACAGTGCTTGGCCTGGACAATGGCAAAGGCATCTTGCTCGGACCGGGTGTGACCATCTCTTAAACGGGTAATGCGCGAATGAATGAAGTTGATGCACTGGATCTGGTTCGCACGTCGATCTGGACAATCCTGATCGGGTCTGCCCCGGCGATTGTGCCGGCCATGGTCGTCGGCATCGGTATTGCCCTGATGCAGGCACTGACCCAGGTCCAGGAAATCACGTTGACATTCATTCCAAAGATCGTTGCGATCCTTGTCATGATCGTTGTCGGCGGGCCGTTCATTGGCGGCCAGATTTTCTCCCTGACAACGATCATTTACAGCCGGATTGAAAACGGGTTTTAGCGGCAGCTTCCAATCAGGTCCCATGATGGCATCGGCCATCCTCCCGGCTTCCGGCGTTCCCCCGCACCGGAGGCCGGTTGCGTATTTGGGAAGGCGGGAACGCGCCCGGTAAAGCTCCGCGCAAGCTTGCGGAGCGACTTTGACGTCATCTCAGATGCAGCAGAGAGACGGCATGACAGACACCTCCCTTTCACCCATAGCAGATGGCACACCGGAAAACCGCCGGGACATCGGCTTTGCCTTTGGCATTGTCGTGATCCTGGCCGTTCTGTTCCTGCCCATTCCCACATTTTTGATCGATATCGGCCTCGCCACGTCGATTGCGCTGTCTGTCCTGATCTTGATGGTGGCTTTGTGGATCCAAAAACCGCTCGACTTTTCGTCCTTCCCGACCGTCCTGCTGATTGCCACCATGCTGCGGCTGTCGCTGAACATTGCGACAACCCGGGTCATCCTTGCCAATGGATATGAGGGCACGCATGCGGCCGGCTATGTGATCAACGGATTTTCCCAATTTGTCATGAGCGGAGACTTTGTGATCGGTCTGATCGTCTTCGTCATTTTGATCACCGTGAACTTCATGGTGATCACAAAGGGCGCAACCCGTATTGCGGAAGTTGGGGCACGATTTACGCTTGATGCCATCCCGGGCAAGCAGATGGCGATCGATGCCGACCTTTCAGCGGGCCTCATCGATGACAAGGAAGCTCAGCACCGCCGCAAGGAACTGGAAGAGGAAAGTTCCTTCTTCGGTGCCATGGACGGTGCATCGAAGTTCGTGCGCGGCGATGCCATCGCCGGCCTTATCATTACAGCCGTGAACATCCTCGGCGGTATCGTGATCGGGGTGACCCGTTATGACATGACGGTTGCGAATGCTGCAGACGTTTTCACCAAGCTCTCTGTCGGTGACGGCCTGGTTTCGCAAATCCCGGCTCTGATCGTTTCGCTTGCTGCGGGTCTTCTCGTCTCAAAAGGTGGTACGCGGGGGTCGGCCGAAAAGGCGGTTCTCGGTCAGCTCGGCGGCTACCCGCGCGCGCTGTTTGTTGCCGCGGTGCTCATGGGTGTGTTTGCCCTCATGCCGGGTCTTCCGATCCTGCCGTTCATGACACTGGCCGCTATTTTCGGGTTCATTGGATACACAATTCCAAAACGTCAGGCGGCGCTGAAAAAAGTGGAGCAGGACAAGGTGCGTGCCGCACAGGAAGAGGCGAAACGCGAAGAGAAGGACTCCGTCAAGGAATCGCTGAAAACCGCGGAAGTGGAACTCGTCCTCGGCAAGCAGCTTTCGGCTGAACTCTTGACGCGCCAGGGTGAACTTGGGCGCCGGGTCGCGAAAATGCGCCGCAAATTCGCGGAGCAATACGGGTTCGTGGTTCCCGATATCCGGGTGACCGACAGTTTGACTGTCGACCCAAAATCTTACCAGATCAAGATCCACGGAACGATTGTCGCCTCCCATAAAATGAAGGTTGGCGAGCTGCTTGTCATTCCGACCAGCGACAGTCCATTGCCAGTCCCGGCGGACGAGACCCGCGAACCCGCATTCGGCATGACCGCATTCTGGGTCCCGCAGGCCTATAAGGACGAATTGCGCCGCCGCGGGGTTGAGCCGGCGGACAACAACACTGTCATCCTGACCCACTTGAGTGAGGTGATCCGGAACAACTTGCCCCAGCTTCTTTCCTACAAGGACATGCGGGCCCTGTTCCAGCGGCTGGATCCGGAATACCAGAAGCTGCTGGATGATATCTGCCCGGCACATACCTCATTCTCCGGTCTGCAGGCGGTTCTGAAGCTGCTTCTCGCCGAACGGGTCTCGATCCGGAACCTGAACCTGATCCTCGAGGCCGTTGCGGAAATCGTGCCGCATGTCCGCCGGTCCGAGCAGGTGGTTGAGCATGTGCGCATGCGCATTGCGCAACAGATTTGCGGCGACCTGTCAGAGGGCGGGCCCTTGAATGTCCTGCGTCTTGGCAACCGGTGGGATCTGGCCTTCCACAATGCCTTGAAGCGCGACGCCAAGGGGGAGGTGATCGAATTCGATATCGAGCCCCAGCTGGTGGAAGACTTCGGCACGCAGATGTCCGAAGCGGTGAAGAAACATATGAAGTCCGGCAGTCGCTTTGCGATTGTCGCCGCGCCTGATGCGCGTCCTTATGTCCGCATGATCGTGGAACGCATGTTCCCGACCCTTCCGGTGCTCAGCCATCTGGAGATTGCACGCGGTGTTGATGTGTCGGCGATGGGAAGCGTCTCCTGATGCTGCCGGCGTCATTGCTCAGCGTGATCGGGACCGAGGTCCTGCTGGCGGTGTTTCTCCTGTTCTGCCGGATCGGCGGATGTCTGATGATCATCCCAGGTTTCGGCAGTACCAGGATCCCCGCCCAGGTGCGATTGCTGATTTCACTTGCGGTCACGCTCGCTCTGGCGCCGCTGCTGGCACCAACAATCCAGGCGGCCTTGCCCGATGAGACACTGTCCAGCGTGTCCTGGTTTATCGGCGCGGAGCTGTTGACCGGGGTCTTCATCGGTTTTCTCGGCCGGATTTTCATCGCCGCGCTTGAAACCTTGACCACTCTGGTTTCCATGGCAATCGGCTTGTCAAACATGCCGGGCATGCCGGTGGAGGGCGTGGATGCGCTACCGCCGGTGGCCAGCTTGTTCACCTTGACCGCAACTGCGATGGTTTTCATCTCCAATCAGCATTGGGAGGTGATCCGGGGTCTTGTTGCCTCTTATGAGGCCATCCCGGCCGGCCAGCCGCTCGCCGCCATGGCAAGCCTGGAACAGTTCACCGATCAGATGGCCAAGACCTTCGTATTGGCGCTGCGCGTTTGCAGTCCATTCATTGTCTACACGATCGTGGTCAATCTCGCGGTTGGCCTGGTGAACAAGCTAACCCCGCAAATTCCCGTCTATTTCATCTCGTTGCCGTTTGTAATCGCAGGCGGCCTCTACTTCCTGTACCTGGTGATCGCGGAAGCCATGATGATCTTCCTCGACGGGTACTTCACATGGCTTCAACTAGGGTAGTTCGATGGCAAGAAACAGTCAGGAAATCGAACGTTTGTTCAAGATGCAAAAGCAGATCTTCATGTTCTCGTCCTGGCTTTTGCAAAAGCTCGACGCACAAGTCTATCAGCTCAATGAGAAGGAGCGCCGGATCCTGATGGCCCTTTCCAGCGGGGACCTGGCACAGCATGACCGCTTTATTGCAAACGCCGCCGAACGCCTGCGCCGGATTATCGAGGAAATGGCGCGGCTGAGCGCTGCCAGAGACAAGGTCAACTCCGAGTATGACCGTCAGCGCATGATGCTCAAACTCATGGCAGAGCGCCTTGCCCAAATGCGCGGCGAGGAGCAGCGCGCGGAAGAAGAGCGGGATCTGATGGAGCTGCTGGAGCGCCGCTACGGGTAGCATCAAGCAGGACGTTCGACGGACGCAAGCCTCCCGCAAGCTGAGGGATCTAGTGTTATTCACGCAAACAAGGCCTGGTGAAGCTTCCCTGCTTGCCTTGCCCTGTCACACATCGGGTCTTGTTTGCACTCAATTTCTAACCGGAGCCGAAGACATGGCGATCACGCCTCCTTCAGACCTTATCCTGGACGTCGCAAAGGCGGCGGATCCGATGGAAATCAAAGAGGCCGCCAACCGCTTGCGGTCAATTGCGGCAGGTGGCTCCGGCGCCGGTTTTGAGCTCGCCTATGCGGGAGCGTCGAACCGGGCGGACGCGAATATCAACGGCTTCCGGGATGCTGCTTCCGTCCGCTCCGAGGCTGACAAGTCTCCGGGCGAGAAGTTCGAGGCGATGATCCTCACGCAATTCGTCGAGACCATGCTGCCGCAAAATGCCGAAGCGGTTTTCGGCAAGGGCACAGCCGGTGAGATCTGGAAATCCATGCTGGCCGAACAGGTTGCCAATCAGCTGGCAGCGAGCGGCGGTGTCGGAGTTGCGGACTTGATATCTGATACTCTCAACAAAGGAGCCAAAGCATAATGGACGCCGGACAGGAACTCGCATCCCAGGAACTTGCGCCTCAGATGCCATTGGGAAATCCTGCGGTATGCGCGCCGCTGCTTGTGGCCGTTGAGCGGGCAATCACCAGCATTCAGGCTGAAACCGATGCGCTTCGGGCCAATCCGACCACTGATCTGAAGACCTATGAGTACCGCAAGAGTCAGGCCTTGCTTGATCTGACACGGGCGCGTGCCTCCGTCCCGCCTTCCGCCTATTCCGAAGAACTCAAACTGACGCTCAAGGATTTCAAGGATGTTCTTGAGGACAATGTGGCGCTTTTGAAACTGCACATGAACGCGGTGTCGGAAGTTGTTGCGATGATGTCGCGCACGATGATCGATCAGGAATCGGACGGCACCTACAAAGCCCCGTTTCCGGAGCCAGCCCGATGATGAAGGTCCTGATCGCCGGCCTGTGGATGTCTCTGGCGATGGCGGCATCAGCCTACGGAACGGTGCAGTTGATCGCCGCTGACAAAAGGGGCGGCGACAGTGATGAGCCGAATTTCGTTGGCCTTGAGTATGAGACGGTCAACCCGGTCAATGTACCGATTCTCTCGGAAGGCAACCTTCAAGGCTATGTTGTCGTGAAGATGGTTTTCACCGCGGACAGCGACACCCTGCGCCGTTTGCCTGTGCCACCGCATCCGTTCCTGGTCGATGAGGCGTTCCGGCTTCTTTACTCGGATGAGACACTCGATTTCCGGAACCTTGAACGCTACGACCTGGATGGTTTGACAGAGCATCTGAAAACGGCGGCAAACAAGCGGCTGGGACGCCAGGTCGTCGAAGATGTTCTGGTTGAGGAATTCAACTACTTCGACAAGGAAGATGTCATTTCAAACTAGTTGCGAAGCCTAGGCTTCCAAGACCTTTTGCCGCCTCCCAGGCAAATTCTAGCGCTTGCGATCTGATCGCAGGCGCTTTTTTTGACTGCATACGCGAGCGGTTTAATGCGCTCTCAAAGCCCGGCCTGGGTCTCTGTAACCAAGTTGTCCACAATGCTTGCCAGTTTGTCTTCCGGGACGTGTCCATCCTCCGGCACGTCTCCAGCGATTTCCAACTGCCGGTCCGCCGACGTTCCGCCGCGCGCGATGTTCCGCAAGTGTTTGATTTCCAGCGTGCAGCCAAAGTGTTGCGCGTCCGGTTCCACCAATTCGATGAGTTCTTCGATAAGATCGGTGAACGGTGCGGTTTCACTCCGGCCAAAATCGATCAGATGGGCCGCACTGCCATGCCGCTGTGCCTGCCATCTGTTTTCCGCAAGCAGAAACCTTTTGTACTGCCGCCAGCTCTGATTGGACCGGCGCAACCGGTAGAGTGTCCGGCACAAGCAACGGAACAGGGCGGCGATCGCAACAGCATCATCGAGCCGCGGACAGACATCGGTAATGCGCATTTCCAGGGTGGGAAACTTGTCGGACGGGCGCAGGTCCCACCAGATTTTGGTCGCGTCCTCGATCACCCCGGCCTTCACAAGCACGTCGAGCGTATTGCGGTACTCCGTATAGCTGCCGAAGGCCGGCGGAAGTCCGGTTCGCGGCAGTTCATTGAAGACGGCCAGCCGGTAGGATTTGAGGCCTGTGAACCGCCCCCGCCAAAAGGGAGAGGAGGTGCTGAGCGCAAGCAGATGCGGAAGGAAATAAGCGAGCTGGTTGTGCAGCTCGATACGCAGCTCCTCATCCTCGATCCCGATATGAACATGCATGCCGCAAATCAGCATGCGTTTGGCAACCACCTGCATGCTGCGCGCAATTTCGTTGTAGCGGGCCTTGTCCGTATGCGGCTGGTCGGTCCATTCCGCGAAGGGATGGGTGGATGCGGCAATCGGGGCGAGGCCGAAGGGGGCCGCCTCTGTTATGATTGTCTTGCGGAGATGGGCCAGTTCCGCACGCACCCCGGCGAGGCTATTGCAAACCGGGGTGCCAACTTCGATCTGGCAACGCAGAAACTCGGGGCTGACCTGGTCTTCGAGCACTTGTTCGCAAGCACGGAAGAGTTCTTCAGGCGGTGAACTGGCAACCATCCGGCTGGCGGTGTCGATAAGAAGATATTCTTCTTCAACCCCAATGCTGAAACTGGGTTCCTTCATCCCGTTAGCATCAGGATTTTTGTCACCCGGCGTCAAGGCAGAAATTTGCGGATAGAGTTTTTTGGAAGCCTTAATACCAAAGCCAATTGATTATAACCCATCTGATGATCTCTTCTCGTTTTCCGGCGAGGCGCATCGCGCCGTGCGGTCTGGTTGACCGGACAAGCGATGAAACGATGTCCGGGGAGCGAGAAAACGCTACCTAAGGCCGGGTTTGGAGGGCTTTCGGCTGCGTTGCATGTCTTGACCGATACTGAAGGACGGATATGACCCGAAAAGCGGCTTAAACCGTCTCACCCCAGCCGGAATTCGGAATGTATCGGCAGTTGACGCTGTCTTCGAATCTACCGGAGCCGTGCGTCTTTGATGGCCTCGAGCAGGAGTTCGGTTTCCTTGGCCTTGTCGCCGCCGGCCTCGGTCACTTCCACGTAGGAAACGTTGACCGCATTGTCCGGCCAGGCGAGGACGACGGTGAAGTAAATCCAAACGCCCTTGTGTAAGAATTCGAGGTCCAGCGAGATTTTCGGGGTCTCTTCCCACTCCACTTCGGCCTTTGCGGCCATGGAGTAACGCAGGCTACCTTCCTTGAAGTAGAGCTCGGCCGACGTCTTGATCAGTTCTTCGATATTGCCGTGCTGGTCGGTCCGGATATAGGCAATAAGGTCTACGACATCGATAAGTTTGAGGTCTTCGATGAACTCCAGCAGCGCGCCTGCAATGGCTTCCTGGCGCTGCCGGTCGCACGTCAAAGACGGCCCCATGTCCTCGTCCTTTTCAGGCAAATCGTGCATCTACCGGCTCCAAAATACATTAAATTATACAGCGCTCTTATTTTGCCGTGAGTACACGTAACAGATGATTTCAGCAACAGCGCGGTAAAATTCGGGCGGAATCATGCGCTCCAGTTCAGTTGCCGCATAAAGCGAGCGGGCGAGCTGGCGGTCCTCAATCACGGGAATGTCGTTGGTCTCGGCGATCTCCCGGATTTTGAGGGCAATCAGGTCCTGACCCTTGGCCACCACAATCGGGGCGGGGCTCTGGTCGCTGTCATAGCGCAAGGCCACCGCATAGTGGGTCGGGTTGGCAACGACCAGCGTTGCCTTTGGAACCGCTGCCATCATCCGGTTCCTGGCACGGTCGCGGGCAAGCGAACGCTGGCGTGCCTTGACGATGGGGTCGCCCTCCATCTGCTTGTGCTCGTCCTTGATTTCCTGCTTGCTCATGCGCAGGTTCTTGCGCCAGTAGGCACGGGACCAAAGAACGTCGACGGTCACGAGCAAAATGGTCACAATGCACACGCCGGCGATAAGGCGCATGGAGATCTGAAGGATGATTTCGGGAAGGGCGCTTGGGTCGGTGAACATTGCGTTGATCAGGTCCGGTTCGTGGGCCCGGAATTGGCCGAACGCAATGGCGCTGACCGCGGAAAACTTGAAGACGGCCTTAAGAAACTCGACCCAGCCCTGGGATCCGAAAACACGGTTCCAGCCTTTGATGAGCGAGAGCTTCGAAAGTTCGGGTTTGATCCTGTTCGGTACAATGCGCGGCTGGTTCTGCAAGAACGCAGAGGCGAGCCCGCACACGGACAGGATGGCAACGATGGGGGCCAGAAACACCCCGACTTGAACCGAGACGGCGTGAGACAGCAAGAGCGCGTCAGCACTGTTTCCAAGATTCACTCCTCCCGAAACATCAAGCAGATGCGCCATGTTCGAAACCAGCCGGCGCGTCCCCTCCGAAATTACGAAACTGCCGATGAGAAGCGATCCAACGAACATGGCCAGGACAGGCGCCTCCTTGGAGACTGGCGTATTGCCTTTCTCGATCGCGTCCTGGATCTTCTTCTCGGTAGGTTCTTCTGTTTTTGAATCCTTGTCTTCTTCTGACATTGCGGCCCCGGTTCCCTAATGCTTCACCAATGTGCGGCCGCCAGGCGGACCGGCCTTAGGCGAAGTAGGCGCCATCGTCCTGCTTCGGATTGAGTTCGATCTCGCCCCGGCCGGCCATCTCGAGCGCAAGGTTCGTGATTGCGCTGCGGGCGTCCAAAACATCGCGCTGTGCGGCCGGTTCGCCGGCGGCCAGTTCGTGTTCTGCAATCCGCCGGGCCCTTGAGGTCAAGGATGACAGGATGACTTCGCGGAACTGGGCGTTCGTTCCCTTGAGCGCAAGCACGATCCGGTCGGTCGGGATCTGGTCGAAGATCGCCATGCGGGTCCGCGCGTTGAGATTGATGATGTCGTCGAAGGTGAACAGAAGGCCTTTCAGGATTTCCGCTGTTTTCGGTTTGACTTCGTTCAGGTTGTCGAGGGCGTCTTCCATGGTATCGCGGTCCATCTTGTTCAAGATGTCCGCCATGCGCGCATGGGAGTCCGCCTCAAGGGTCCCGGAAAGGTTCAGCATGAAATCTTCATGCATAGTTTTTTCGACATCGCGCATGATCTCCGGCACGACCGCCTTGATGGAGAGCATCCGCCGGACCAGCTGGTTGCGCATATCGGTCTTGATATGGCTCAGCACCTTGGCAGCGGCAGCGGGTTTAATCTTTGTAAGGATCAAAGCCGCCGTCTGCGGGTGTTCCTTCAAGAGGTAATTGGCAAAGACCGTTTCGGAAACGGTTGCCAGCCTGTCCCAGATGGACCGGTTGGAGTTGCCCAGAACATCGGACATGATGTCGGCCAGCTGATCTTCTGGAAGAACACCTTCCAGCATCTTCTCCACTTCGTTCGCCGACCCGTAAAGGGTGGTGCCGTGTGAGAACTGGGCAATGAATTCTTCCGCCAGCCGGTCGAGCTCTTCGGAGGCCACGGTGCCCAGCTGCGCCGCCGAGACCGTGATCATCCGGATCTCTTCCTGATCAAAATGCTGCAAGAGCTTTTGCGAGCTGGTTTTGCCCAGCGACAGCAAGAGGGCAGCAACACGCTGGACACCGTTTAGGCGCCTTGCCGGCGGTTTTGGATGTTGCAGCGGAGTGGTGGCAGCGGCAGATGCATTGGCTGCGGAAGGGCTCGTCATGGTCACGCGTTCCTAAGAAGGCCGTTTGGGGGAGGGATGGAGGCCTGAATTAGACCTCCAGCGCTCCGGACTGCGAGTTGATGATTTCGGTGAGAGACACGCCAAAGCGGGAATTGTCGTCTTCCACCACCACCACTTCACCCCGAGCAATGACACGGCCATTGACGACGATATCAATCGGCTCGCCAACCCGGTGATTGAGCGGAATGACGGCACCGCGCCCAAGCTTCAACAGATTGGAGACGAGCATTGTCGCGGAACCCAGAACCACCTGGATGTTGACCGGAATGCCCAGGATCGTATCGAGGTTCTTGTCGTCGCCCATGGTGGCTCCGATGTTTTCCGGCTCCGGCATCTCAACCTTTGCAAAATCGGCGGAGCTGGCCGTTTTTGTCTTTTCAGCGGCGTCAGTGGAAACGTGATCGATAATGGTGTCGGACATCAGATGTTATCCTTCTGGTTCATGGAGACAGAGCGGAATGGGCTTCCGAGTGTGTTGTCTATGCGGTGGACACGGGTCGGGGTCTGCTGCGCAGGCTCCCCGTGGTGAATGGTTGTCGTGGGTTTGCCTGCAGCAGACAGAACCCCGGCGGTCTTGAGGGTTTTCACGGTCGCATCTGCGTCATCGAAAATGTCGAGATCTTCGCGCTTCGGTGTGAACCGGCCGGCATTTCCCATCATGGCCGTTGCCTTGGACAATTCCTTCAGCTCGGCCTTGAGGACCGATTGCTGGCGTTTGGCTTCGCGGGTCAGGCCGTCGATTTCGGCAATGAGTTCGCGCGCATCATCCATGCGGCTGCCCAAGGCGTTGAGGATCTGTGCGCCCTTGACGTTGATCTCCTGGATCGAGACTTCGATGCCATCGAGCGCAAGGGCCGTCTGATCGAAGATGCGCTGGTAGTCATCATGGTAGGATCCAAGACGCCGGAGTTCGCGGTGCATCTGCACCATGCGCAAGGTGGTCGCGATCAGCGCGACCAGCAAAACGCCGTCAACGATTGCGGAGATCATCGAAAAGATCCTTCTCTTCTTCGTGAATGAGTTCGTCCACCTGCAAGGTGTAGGAGCCGTCGAGCTGGCCGAGCTGACAGGTGAAGATCGGCTGTTCATTGCACGACAGGGTGACCGGTGTTCTGGCGGTTGCCTGAAGTTCGATGACTTGGCCGACCTTCAAGTTCGTCAGTTCGCCAAGTGTCAGTTCACGCTCTTCCAGGACAGCTTTGAGTTTGACCTCGGTCCTTTGGATCTCGTTGTGGAAGTGCTGCGTCCATTGCTTGTCGCGGCTCGACATCTCTCCGGACAAGACCTGGCTGAGACGCTGGCGGAGCGGGTTCAAGGTGGAGTGCGGCATGACGACGAAGACTTCGCCGCCGCGTCCGATTGCCTGTTGCAGAAGACGGGCGACAACAGCCGGGTTGTTCCGCCGCCCGATAACCGCAAAGTCCATGCGGCTCTCAATGCGTTCGATCTTCATCGTTGTCTCGGCAATTGGCGAAAACGACTCCGCAAGGCACTTGGCAGCCACTTCGAACATGGTCCGCGCAATGCGCGTCTCGATGTTTGAAAACGGGCGCTCCTCGTCAATCGGCGGTTCGGTGCCATCCGCACCAAACAGAACATCGACAAGCGTGAAGATGAAATCCCGGTCAAAGCCGACCAGCACGCGTGCATCCCATTCCGGGGAGTAGAGGACGGCCACGAGGGCATTGGATTCGAATTCGTCGAGGACGTCTCCGATGCGGTTGTTTTCAACGTAGCTGACGGAGATGTAAGACGGTGACGGCGACTTCTGACGCATGGCGTCGGCCATCAGTCGGGCCATCCTGTCGAACACCACCGGAAGCATGGGCAGGCGGTCGACGGAGATCCCAGCGGCATCCAGCAGACGGTCGGCGATCATCGCCCGTTCTGAGCTCGAGGCATTTGAGCTTGCAGTTGCTGCTTCGATCATGGTTTAGGCCGCTCCCTGGAGGTCTTGGACATTGTCAGCACCGCCACTCGGGCCTGCGCTCATTGTTTCGTTTTCAACTTCATCGATGGTCGGGCGGTCGGTGTCGGAGATGGTCTTCCGCCCGTGTTCCAATGCGATCTGGGGATCGGCGCCATTCATGAAGGCAAGAAGGGTCTGCTTGACGACGATGTAGGTCCGCAGGCGTCCTTCGCGCACGGATTTGATCTTGGCGGCCAAGGGGCCGAACATCGAATAGGAGAAGAAAATCCCGATGAATGTTCCAACCAGAGCCGCGCCGATCAGGCTGCCAAGCAGCTGGGGGGACTGATCGATTGCGCCCATGGCCTTGATCACGCCAAGGACCGCCGCGATGATCCCGATGGCCGGGAGGGCGTCCGCAACGCTGGCGACTGCGTGATAAGGCTTCAGCTGATCTCGGTGAATGGTCTGCAGCTCTTCATCAACGAGCGCCTCAATTTCATGTGCCCGCGCGTTCCCGACAATGATCAGCCGGAAGTAGTCGCATATGAAGGTGGTCAGGCTGGCGTTGCGCAAAACAGCCGGATACTTCTGGAAGATCGAAGATGTGTTCGGGTCTTCAATATGCGGTTCCACCTGGTTCCGGCCTTTTGCTCTCAGTTCGCGCATGAGCCCGTACAAGAGGGCGAGGACATCGAGATATTCCCGCTTGTTCGGAACGGCGTTGCGAAGCGCATCGGAGATCGCGACCACCGTTCCTTTGATAGTTTTCAAGGGGTTGGCCACCACGAACGCGCCGAACGCGACACCGAGGATGATCACGAACTCCCAGGGTTGCCATAGGACGGAAACCTTGCCGCCAAGCGCGGCAAATCCACCGAGAAGAGAAGCGCCTGCGATAAACAGGCCGATAATAATAGTCACCTAACAGCTCCCACTGGCGAGGTTGTCGACTGCGATTGAGGGAACGCTAGAAGGCGAGACTTGTCTGAAGCTGACGCGGAAGACGGACCGTTGGCAGAGCAGGCGTCAGCTTGGCGTAAGCTCGGTCACTGATGGTCTGCCTACTTGATTACGCCCGTCACGAGGGAAAAGCCCATGATCAACACTTTGACCCAGGTCCAGATCGTCAGGTCCAATATAGAGCGGTCGCTTAAGGTGGTTGAATCCGATCCGATGATCGAACGCCAGACCGAGTACTACCGTGCCAATATTCTGAACATCACGTCGATTGATGAGTTCATGGCCGATGACCGGATCTTCAACTATGCAATGACTGCCATGGGTCTTGAAGACATGATCTATGCCAAGGCCTTTATGAGAAAGGTTCTTGAGGAAGGCGTTTCGGACCAATCGTCTTTTGCAAACCAGCTGGCCGATGGCCGTTACAAGGAATTCGGCGAGGTCTTCAACTTCGAGCAATTCGGGAAAGCCACGACATCATTTGACCGCGCCCAGGAAGGAATTGTCGATAAGTTCCACCGTCAAACGCTGGAAGTGCGCGAGGGCGAACAAAACCAGGGTGTGCGCCTTGCTTTGTACTTCGAGCGCAAAGCACCCGGCATCACCAATGCGTATGAGGTTCTGGCCGACCGCGCCTTGGCCGAGACGGTTTATACCTCCCTGGGCCTATCACAATCGTTTGCCATGTCGGACATTGATAAGCAGGCCACCTACCTTGAAGAGAATATCGATTTCGAAAAGTTGAGTGAGCCTGAGTACCTGTCCAAGTTCCTGGACCGGTTTTCAGCGCTCTATGACCTGAAAAATGGTCCTCAGGCAGCCGCGTCTCCCACACTTGCCGTTTTCAGCGGCAGCGGAAGCGGGGTCGTTCCCATGAGCGATGGCCTTCTCACCAGTATTCAAAGTTTCCGCCTTGGAGGGTTTTAACCCATGCAATCCGCTCTTTATGTCGCCTTGTCCGCCCAGGTGGCGCTTTCCAATCGTCTGGAAACCGTGTCGCGGAATGTCGCCAACATGAACACGGCGGGATATCGCGCAGATGAAGTGAAGTTCTCCGAATATGTGTCCAATGCGGCTCAGGATCAGGTGAGCTTTGCAACGGCCGGCGAAATCTACATCTCGCGGCAGGGCGGAAGCATCAACAAGACGGACAACCCGCTTGATCTCGCCATAGATGGAGAGGCGTGGTTCGCCATCCGGGATGCAAATGGCGTGATCTCCTACACCCGGGACGGACGCTTGCACATGACCGAAGACGGCGCTCTTGAGACGGTGACCGGGCAGCAGATCCTTGGCGCGGGTGGGCAGGGCATTGTGCTTAACCCGGAAGCTGGAACACCCTTGATTACAGAGAACGGTGAGGTTGTTCAGGGAGAAGACGGGATCGTCGGCCAGATTGGTCTCTTCCTGATACCGGAAGACGCGAAACTGACCCGCCAGGAAAACTCGGCCGTCATTCCGGATCAAGCAGCCATTCCGGTCCAGGTCTTTGACGAGAACGCCGTCAAACAGGGCTATGTTGAAGGGGCGAACATCAACCCAATTCGTGAAATGACGAAGATGATCATGATTTCGCGCGCCTTCGAAAGCGCGACGAAGATGATTGAAAAGGGTGACGAGAGCCAGCAGAAGGCGATCCGTGAGCTTGGAGCAAGCTCATGACGGTGGATGCGACAAGCGCTGTCGGGATGGAGCCGCGGATGTCCGGTCCGCATCAGGGAATACCCCGCAGCTCTGAGATCGTGGCTGAGGCCCATCGCGCCGATGGCGGCCGGTTCAGTTTCGGCGACTTCATTGATGTGATCAATCCATTGCAGCACATTCCGGGGATTGCCGAAGTCTATAGGGCTGTCACGAATGACCAGATATCGGACAGCGCCCGGAAAACCGGCAACATGTTATACGGCTTTGCACTGGGCGGTCCGATCGGCGTAGGCGCTATGCTGGCTTATAACTCGCTGTCAAACGGCGGGCAGTCATCGGGCGCTGGCAGCGATGGACCGGCCTTGACTGCCGATTTCAGCGCGCCGGCAAGTGCTTTGGCCTCCGGCTCGTCTGAAGTGCCCGTTCCAGAAGCCAAGCCTGAGAAAACGGAGCGGCCGTCTGGCAGCGATCAAAGCGCGGCGGCCCTCCTTGGGGAACACGTCGGTGCGGTCTCTGACAAGTCATCCGGACCACCGTTGGATTTGGTCACTCTCTTGGGCGGTTTGTCCGCTCCGGGGCCTGACAAGCGTGAGACAAGCGCAACGCCGGATACGGCAGCGGCCTCGTCGGTCTCTTATCTCGACAAGGTGGAAACAGGCAGTGATGCAAATCCGTCAGCGGGGTCCGTGATCCCCTCACAAGACGGACTTGACCGACTGGCGACCCACCAATCCAACCATCTTCCGCTTGATGTTTTGAAAGCTTTGCAGGAACGCCATGCCGCACGCGCAGCACCTGAACGCACTTGATCAGATTTCAGCATCGCTGGCCGCGCTCGATACCGAGATTGGTCCGGTCAAGCTCAGCGGTAAAGTGACGCAAGTGTCCGCCGAAGCCATCAAGGTTTCCGGTCTGTCGAAACTCGTTTGCCTTGGCGATCTGGTGGAATTCGAAGGCCGTACCGGCATACGCCAGGGGGAAATTATCCGGCTCGACGAAAAAGACGTCGTCATCAAGCCGCTTGAGCGGGTTACCGATATCGGTATCGGAAATACGGCGTCGGTCATGGGTGGTCTGGCAATTCACCCCGACATGAGCTGGCGCGGCAGGATCATCAATGCGCTGGGCCAGCCCATCGACGGTGCGGGACAGTTGGTCCACGGTGTCGAGGCGTTTTTGCTGGACAGAGCGCCGCCGCCTGCCATGAACCGCTCCAAGATCACGGACGGTGTCAAGACAGGGGTCCGGGCAATTGATCTCTTCACGCCCTTGTGCGTGGGGCAGCGTGTCGGGATCTTTGCAGGATCCGGCGTCGGAAAATCGACGCTGCTTGGCATGCTGGCTGGCTTCGGAGACTTTGATACGGTTGTTGTCGGACTGGTCGGTGAGCGTGGCCGTGAAGTCCGCGAATTCATCGATGATATCCTCGGCGAAACGCTGGCAAGCTCTGTCGTCATTGCCTCAACCGGTGACGAGAGCGCCATGCAGAGACGGCTTGCGCCGAAAACGGCGATGAGCGTTGCGGAATACTTCCGGGCGCAAGGACACAAAGTCCTGCTCATACTGGATTCGGCGACACGGTTTGCGCACGCCGCCCGGGATGTTGCCCTTGCGGCCGGTGAGCCGCCGGTAGCGCGCGGCTATCCGCCAAGTGTGTTCGCCGATCTTGCCCGGCTGATTGAAAGGGCGGGGCCCGGACATAGCGACGAAGGGTCGATCACAGGCATCTTTTCTGTTCTGGTTGATGGCGATGACCACAACGATCCGGTGTCCGATACGATCCGCGGGCTGCTCGATGGGCATATCGTGCTCGACCGCCAGATTGCGGATGCCGGCCGGTATCCACCTGTTAACGTGCTTAAATCCACCTCACGTCTTGCCGGGCGCGCCTGGACGAAAGAGCAGCAAGAACTGATCCATAGAATTAAGGGTCTTATCGCCCAGTATGAGGACACCAAGGATCTTCGGATGATGGGCGGTTTTCAAACCGCGGGCGATGATATGTTGGAGAAGGCTTGCCGCCTTGTTCCGAAAATATATGAGGCGCTGCGGCAAAACCCGGATCAGGTCCTGCCAGCAGATCCTTTTGGCGAGTTGGCCCAGGCTTTGGCGGCTGACAGGTAGATCCTGTTAAGGAAAACCTTCAATACTATAAAAACATCGCTTTTTTTAGCGGTGTTTTTTGTATATATATCTTGTCTTACGCTGCATTTTTGGCGGATATGCTGGATAAAAGACATTTTAGGTAATTTCTAGGCATATTTATTCGCAATCACGATGTTTTTTTATTTAGTTTGTCTTGTGGATATAAGAATTACGTCTACCGTATATTTGAATTTAACTCCCCTGCAATGGAAGAAACGTTGACCTGATGACTTCGGAATTTTACGGATTAGTCATCGGTAAAGCGAAGGGGCTGACATGTTTATTATCGTTGATTCAAGGGAGATCGTGACTGCGGGCTATGCCTCGGCTTTCGAACGCGAAGGCTACGCGTCACTGGAACTTCAACCATCAGAGCTGACGGACTGGCTTGAGATCACCTGCTCAAGCGACCTGGCTTCCGTTGACGCCATTCTTCTGGGGGACACGCAGGACAAGGCTGGATTCGTCAGCTCGATCCGGAGCCGGTGCCCGGAGGCGCAAATTGTCGCCTTGGAAGACACGGCTAATCTTGAAACAACGTTGAGCCTGTTTTCGGCCGGTCTTGATGATGTTCTGAAGAAACCGGTCCATGTCCGGGAAATCATCGCCCGTGTCGGTGTGTTCCGCCGCCGGATCGCAGCGCGCAACAATTCGGTCGGTACGGGCGCCATTGAGGTGTTTTTCGACGGCCGGGACCCTGTTGTCGGCGGGGATGTCATGGAGCTGCCGCGCAGAGAGCGCCGGATCCTTGAATACCTGGTGAAAAACAAGGGCCGCCGGGTCACCAAGACGCAGATCTTCAATGCGGTTTATGGCGTCATGAATGATGGCGTCGATGAGTGTGTCGTTGAAAGCCACATCTCAAAGCTTCGCAAGAAGCTCAAGAAAAAGCTCGGTTTTGATGCAATCGAATCCACCCGGTACATTGGGTACATGCTCAAAGACAACGCCTCTTCCAAGCAGAAGGTCGGAGACACCCGCCGCCCGGTGCAGGCTAGCCAGACAGTTTCCCACGCTCTGGAAAGCGCCGGAGATTCGAAACAGGTTAAAGCACCGGTCTTGTCTGTCGTTGGTGCGTAATCCGCTTGCCATTTGACCCAGAACTTTGGAGCAAAGACCATTGCACTTTCAAATCGGACGGTTCGGCATGATATGAGCTGACCAAACTTGCATGAAGCAAGGCCGTTCTGATTTCGTCGCGGAACCCATCCGCGATACGGTAAAAACTACGATCTTCCCCAACTGTGTCTGACTGTACTAAGTTATATTTCCCAAAGGTTTTAGGGAAAATTTATAAAGCCTGTGCAGTCTGTCCTTGAGTGTTTCCTTGAGTTGCGATGTTATTGCGTAATTCGCGGGAGACCAGCTTGGCAAAAGCTGAGCCGGTGAGCCTGGAAAATGGTCAGCTGGCGTTACGGTCGAATGAAGCCGTTTGGCTTCGGGGCGTGCACGGGTTTTGCTGGAGCGTTCAGGCAGTATGGGTGTCGATGGACACGGGCTTAGGGGGGCGTTTTGAGTGTAAGTGGCAATGCATCGTTGCCGTACGCCTCGCTTGAGGCGGGAAAGACCAGCCTATCTCGCACCTTTATCCTGTATACGCTCGGGTTGTTCGCGGTGCTGGGGGTCATTTTTATTGGCATTCTCACCAAGATCACTTGGGATGCGTCCTATGAACGTGCGATCCGGGTGACGGAAGCGTTCTTTCAGGCAACAAAACGGCCTTTCGAGCGCGCCATCTGGACGGTGAATGCGGATGCCACGCTGCAGCTGATCAGGGGACTTGAAACCCTCGAGGTTGTCGAGAAAGTGTGGGTCGAAACCCCCGATACCGGCAATTTCGGAGACCCGGCAACGGGCGTTCGGGCGGATACAGCGCTTCGCTACACCTTGAATTCACCCAGTACAATCCTTCACAAGGAAGCCATTGGTGAAGTGTTCATTCTGATTGATCGGAATGCGATTTCCTACGAGATCGTGTCGACAGTCGGCTTCATCGTGACGGCCATTATCGTCTATTTGATATTGCTCGCTATCGTGATCAGGACCATTTTCAAACGCCTGATCGGTGAGCCCTTGACGCAGATTGTCGGCTATCTCTCGACCCCGCGCTTGATTGAAGATCCGCCCAAGGAAGAACTTATGAAGGGGCGGCTGGATGAAATCGGCATTCTGGCCGCAAGCCTGCAGTCGCTTGTCCAGCGCCGCCATGCGGACTTGCAGAAAATTCAGGAATACCAGACGAACCTGGAAGACCTCGTTGCCCATCGTACCGAGCAACTGAAGCTGGTTCAGGAAGAACTGATCCAGGCGGACAACCTGGCCGCCCTTGGCGCGCTGGTCGCCGGTGTTTCGCATGAACTGAACACACCGCTTGGCAATGCGCTGATGGCGGCGACGACCATTAAGGATTGTTCAACGCACCTGAAGACGGAACTCGACAACAAGAGTCTCAGCAAGGAGTTGCTGGAGTATGAGGTCGAGCGGATCAGCGAGACCGCGACCATTATTGAAAAAACCCTGGGGCGCGCGCGCGATCTTGTTGGAAACTTCCGTCAGGTGGCGGTTGACCGTCAAAGTGAGAAGAAGAGAAGCTTTAACTTTGATCATATCATCCGGGAAACACTGGCGACGCTGCAACCAACCCTTAAGAAGACGCCGTTCACTGTTGATCTCGACCTGGAGGCGGACCTCGTTGTGGACAGCTATCCGGGCGCAGTCAGCCAGCTCGTTTCCAACCTTGTCGAGAACGCTTTGAAGCACGGTTACGAAGGACGCACGGAAGGCTCAATCAAACTCACGTCCCGCGTTGTGACAACAACGGAGGGTGAGGGGCGGGGAAAAACCAGCATCGTAATGAAGTGTCAGGATTTTGGTGTTGGAATTCCCGAGAAAAACCTGAAGAAAGTCTTTGAGCCGTTCTTCACGACTAAGTTTGGCAAAGGAGGATCCGGATTGGGAATGGCAATTTGCTATCAGCTTGTGACTGAAGCATTGAACGGCACAATTTCCGTCTCATCCAAAATCGGATCCGGTACTGAGTTCACCATAGAATTCCCGGCGCTTGTTGTCGAAGAAACAAAAGCAGAGAAAAAGAGGATGGTGCACTAATATGGTGATGGACTTTCTTGCACCTTCCGAACCAAAGAAACTGACTGCGCTCCAAAACCCTTGGAAGATCCTGATCGTTGATGATGATCCGGATGTGCATGAGGTCACGAAAATTGCTGTTGCCGGTTGCTCCTTCGAGGATCGCGGTTTCGAGCTGCTTCATGCCTTGTCCGCCGAGGAAGCAAAAGCAATCCTCCTGTCGAACAACGACATCGCGGTCGCGCTCGTTGATGTTGTGATGGAAAGCGATACGGCCGGCCTCAATCTGGTGAGCTGGATCCGTTCCGAACTCGACAACCGGTTTACGCGGATCATCTTGCGGACCGGTCAGCCGGGATACGCCCCGCAAACCGATGTGATCATGCATTACGACATTGATGGTTACGCCGAAAAGGCTGAACTGTCGCGTACGAAGCTGATTACGGCCATCGTTGCCGCTTTGCGCGGTTTCAAGCTGGTCATGTCGCTTGAAACAAACCGCCGCAAGCTTAAGGAACTCAACACCCACTTCACCGCAATCGTTCAGAAGAACGCGCTGAGTGAATTTTCCTCCAGTGTTTTAGAGCATCTGACCAACCTCATTGGGCGGCCGGTCGACGGTCTTTTGATCGGGCTGGATTCTTCGCCCGAGAACCACGCGGCCGACCCCAAGTCGGCACGTGTTCTGGCTGCAAACGGCAGTTTTGAGGACAAGGTTGATCTGCCGGTCGATCTGCTGGGTGATGATGCGATCCGGCGGGCTGTCGGGACCTGTGTCGCGAGCCGCGACACCATCAAGATCGACGATGGGGTCGTGTTGCCACTGAACACCCGCAACAGCATCTCTGGCGCGCTTTACGTTGGTATTCCGCAATCTGTTCTCGAAGATCTTGTTGGCACCGAGGTCATTCAGCTCTTCGTGTCGAACATTGCGCTTGGCTACGAAAAAACCGGCCTGCTCGAGCATATCCGCAACCTTGCGTATGTCGACCGGGTCACCGGGTTGTCGACTTTCTCCGGCTTCATCGAAACGTTCGAGCGCCATATCTCGCAGAATATGCCGTTAATCGTCGTTCATGCCGATATTCAACGGTTCCGCGTGATTGTTGATGGGATTGGGGATGAGCAAGCTTCTGCGGTCCTTAAAAAGACCGGGCACCGCCTGTCGCAGACGTTCCCGGACGCCCTGACAATCGCCCGCAAGGAACGCGACGAGTTCCTGATCCTTCTAAAAGGGGGCGGCGACAACCAGGTGTCTGATATTGTTGAGCGCGTCGAACGGGCGTTTCAGGAACCGATTGCGCTGGATGACAATTTGCTGACCCTGCGCACACGGCTCGGGTTCTCCTCCACCGAAACAGGTGAGAAGAGTGCTGAAAAACTGGTGCGTTTTGCGTCTATCGCGCTGAACGATGTGCGCCAGAGCGGCTCCATCAATTATGCGGTCTTTTCACCGCATATGCAGGAAGCGGCCTTTGAACGGTTGCGGCTTGCGTCACTCTTGTCGGAAGGCGCCGACAAGACCGAATTTTCGGCGCATTACCAGCCCATTATGAATGCGAGCGATCAGAGCATTGCCTCCTTCGAGGCGTTGATGCGGTTCAAGACGCCGTCCGGCCAGTTTCTCAACACAGCCAGCATGATCGAAGCGGCCGAGGCCAGTGGCCTTATCACGGAAATCGGTGCCTGGATGTTCAAGACGTCCTTCGCCGAATTCATGCGCATGGATGGGCTTTCCAATGACGTTCGTTTGAACGTCAATCTGTCTCCGCGCCAGGTTCAGGCACACCGGATCTACAATGATATTGAACAGGCTGCGACGGAGGCGAACCTGCCGCTCAGCCGTCTTGTGTTTGAGGTGACCGAGGGTCTTTTCCTGAGCAACGACCAGGTGACCTTGTCTCTTTTGACCTGGCTGCGCAGTGAGGGGGCCAAGATCGTCATTGACGATTTCGGGACTGGATACTCATCCTTCAGCTATCTCCGCAAATTGCCGGTCGACGGGATCAAGATCGACCGGGGCTTCATCATGAACATGGACCAGGATCCTGATGCACTTGCAGTTGTGAAGTCGATTATCGCGGTCGCGCAAGCACTGGATCTCCGGATTACCGCAGAAGGGGTCGAGACGGTTGCGCAGCGGAAAATCATGCAGGACCTGCGCTGTGATTATCTCCAGGGCTACCTGTATGCGAAGCCGTTGAGCTACGGTGATCTTCAGGGCTTCATCCAAAGAGCGGTCGAACCGGGTGTTGCCTTTGGCTAACGGATCACGATCCGGGTTGTTCACCACTTGCTGTGCCGGTCAAGCATGACCGGCGGTCCATCTGCGATTCCGGCCTCTGGAAAACACGCAGTGTCTTTATTTCCATATAAGCAATTGAAAATCTGACCAAAGCGCGCTCTGATGGGTGAAATCATTCGGGCCTCTTTCGGCAGCACGGACGTGCCACCGAAGCGGCTACAGAAATTGATTGCACTGCGGGAGAGCAATTATGGAAATGAACGGATCTCACCGGATACCGGCTTCTCGGGAGACCGTGTGGGCGGCGCTTAATGATCCAGAGATTTTGAAAGAGTGCATTCCAGGATGCGAGAGCCTCGAAAAGACATCTGATACCGAGATGACGGCGGCCGTGACGTCGAAAATCGGACCCGTGAAAGCAAAGTTCAAAGGTGCCGTCACGCTCGAGAACATCAATGCCCCGGTCAGTTATACGATCGCCGGTGAGGGCAAGGGCGGTGTGGCAGGCTTTGCGAAAGGATCTGCGGATGTGAAGCTGGAAGAAGACGGCACCGATACGGTCCTGACCTATGAAGCAAAAGCGCAGGTCGGGGGTAAACTGGCGCAGCTCGGGAGCCGTTTGATTGACTCCACCGCAAAGAAAATGGCCGAGGAGTTTTTCTCAAAGTTTTCCGAAAGGGTTGCAGGGCCTGCCGTTGCCGACGACAGCGACACGGATCTTGATCCCGGAATTGCAGAAGAAGCCAAGCGGATCGCCATTGAAGATACGCCCGGTAGTGTTGCCCATGTTGTTGAAGATGCAGAACAAGCGGTCGAAGCAACAATCCATAAGGCAGAAGAGAATTTGGAGACAGCAGCGGGCCGCAATGCCTATGGCGGACCCATGGTTTGGGGGCTGGTTGCGCTGGGGGCGTTGATTGTTGTGTTGGCTCTTGCGAGTTGACCAGGCCGCTCCATGTTTGAAAATGGAGAGCCAAAGAGCGGGTGATCGCGCGATGTCACCCCAATAAGAACACGGCGCAAAGCCGGCTCTGCTCCGGATTGGAGGTCCGGGGAATTTTTTTGAGGGAGAGAAATTCATGTCGAAAGTGTCGATGGTATTGAACGGCAAATCGGTATCGGCAGATGCCGAAGACCGGACGCTGCTCGTATCGTTCATACGTGAGGTTCGGGGCCTGACCGGGACCCATGTGGGCTGCGATACGTCTCAGTGCGGCGCATGCGTCGTTCATGTCGACGGAAAAGCGGTAAAGGCCTGCACGATGCTGGCCGCGCAGGCCGATGGTGCCGATGTCGTGACGATTGAAGGCCTTGCGGACGGAACTGCCTTGCATCCCGTTCAGGCAGCTTTCCGCGAACATCACGGGCTTCAGTGCGGATTTTGCACGCCGGGCATGATCATGAGCGCGGTCGACATGATCAATCGCCATGGCCCGGGCAATCTTGATGAAAAAACCATCCGCCACGAGCTGGAAGGTAACATCTGCCGGTGCACCGGCTACCACAACATCGTGAAGGCGATCAAAGCCGCATCCGACCAAATGGCCGGAATGGCGCAGGCTGCTGAATAGGAACAGCGCCTTAGACTTGAGCGGTGCGGATCGCCGCACAGCGAAACGTTAGGAACCAACCAGACCGACCTGCCGGGAGGAGAACGGCACGAAGGTCTGGCCGCCGGGGTTCTTGCAGCAGACATGCCCGTTGCAGCGGTCTTTTTCAGCCGCTTAGGCGGTGGACCTTCGGAGGGGCGGCTCCGGACGCATTGATCTAGGGAGAGAGACAATGGCAGTTGAGGGGATTGGTGCCCGTGCCTTGCGCAAGGAAGACAAGCGTTTCATTACCGGCAAAGGCAAATACACCGACGATATGGTGCTTCCGGGAATGGGCTTTGCAGCTTTTGTGCGCTCGCCGCATGCACATGCAAGGGTCAAGGGAATTGATGCAAGCGCTGCGCTAGCAATGCCCGGCGTTGATGCCGTACTCACCGGCGATCAACTGGTGGGCGACGGCATTGGCAACATCATTTGCGGATGGATGATCCACTCAAAGGACGGATCGCCCATGAAAATGGGGGCGTGGCGCGCCCTTGAGCCGGAAACAGTCCGGTTCGTCGGCCAGGCGGTTGCCGTCGTGGTTGCCGACACACAGGCGCAGGCCCGCGATGCTGCCGATGCGGTTGAGGTCGATTATGAGGAGCTTCCGGCAGTGGTGGATCCGCTGTCCGCCTTGGAGCCCGGCGCACCCCAGCTTCATCCGGAAGCGGAAGGCAATTTGATCTTCGATTGGGAAATTGGAGACGAAGCCGCCACGAATGCCGCATTCGACAATGCGAGCCATGTAACGCGCATGGAAATCTCGAACAACCGGCTAGTTCCCAACCCGATGGAGCCCCGGGCTGCGCTTGCCGATTACAACGATGCAGAAGAGCATCACACCCTCTACACCACGTCACAGAACCCGCATGTCGCGCGCCTCGTACTGTCGGCCTTCTACAATATTGCGCCCGAGCACAAGCTGCGGGTGATCGCGCCTGATGTGGGCGGTGGCTTTGGCTCCAAGATTTACATCTATCCGGAAGAGATGGTCTGTCTTTGGGCGTCAAAGCGGGTCGGACGGCCGGTCAAATGGGTTTCGGACCGCACCGAAGCTTTCCTGACGGATGCGCATGGGCGGGATCACCGGTCAGAGGCGGAATTGGCGCTTGATGCCGACAACAAGATCCTTGGGTTCCGCGTCAAAACCGTTGCCAATCTCGGCGCCTACATGTCGCTGTTTTCATCGTCGGTGCCAACCTATCTTTACGCAACGCTCTTATCCGGCCAGTACAACATTCCGGCCATCCACGCCAACGTGAAGACTGTCTACACGAACACGACCCCGGTGGATGCTTATCGCGGGGCAGGGCGGCCAGAGGCCACCTATCTTGTTGAACGCATGATGGAAACCGCTGCACGCGAAGTGGGGCTGTCTCCGGCCGAATTCCGCCGCAAGAACTTCGTCCGGTCCTTCCCGCATCAAACACCCGTCATCATGTGTTATGACGCGGGGGATTACGACGTCACGCTCGATGCGGCCATGAAAACTGCCGATTATGACGGCTTCCCGGCCCGCAAGGCCGAGGCGGCGTCGCGGGGGAAACTGCGCGGGATCGGATTGTCCTGTTACATCGAAGCCTGCGGAATTGCACCTTCAGCAGCCGTTGGATCTCTTGGCGCCGGCGTGGGGCTTTGGGAATCCGCGGAAGTGCGGGTCAACCCGGTTGGGACAGTCGAAGTTTTGACTGGCTCGCACAGCCACGGGCAGGGGCACGAGACCACATTCGCTCAGCTTATCAGCGAGCGGTTTGGGCTTGATACGGACGCTGTTTCCATCGTCCACGGCGATACCGACAAGGTGCAGTTCGGAATGGGGACCTACGGCTCCCGTTCGGGCGCTGTTGGAATGTCGGCAATCGTCAAGGCGCTCGACAAGGTGGAATCCAAGGCGAAGAAGATCGCTGCGCATCTGATGGAGGCCGCAGAAGGCGATATCCAGATTGAGGGCGGTGAACTCAAGGTCGCCGGGACCGACAAGAAGCTGACCTTCACGGAGGTCGCACTTGCCGCCTATACGGCTCACAACTTGCCGGAAGGCATGGAACCCGGTCTCAAAGAGGGTGCCTTCTACGATCCGACCAATTTCACATTCCCGGCCGGAACGTATGTCTGCGAAGTGGAAATCGACCCGGAAACCGGCAAGACCGAGATCATCAACTTCGTGGCCGCAGACGATTTCGGCAAGGTGATCAATCCGATGATCGTGGAAGGACAGGTCCATGGCGGACTGGTGCAAGGGATCGGTCAGGCACTTCTTGAAAATGCCGCCTATGACGAAACCGGTCAGCTGCTGACAGCGTCCTACATGGACTACACCATGCCGCGTGCCGATGACGTTCCCTCGTTCAGCCTGTCTACGCACGAGACCCTGTGTCCTGGCAACCCTCTGGGCATGAAAGGTTGCGGGGAAGCTGGGGCGATCGGGTCACCACCTGCCGTCATCAACGCGATTACGGATGCGCTCGGGTCAAATGACCTGACCATGCCGGCCAGCCCGGAAAAAGTCTGGGCGCTGGCTCAATCGGGCATGAAGCAGGCTGCCGAATAAGTCAGGTGCGGGCGGGGTGCCTCCCGCCCGTTGGAACGATTTTTGAAATTCGGGGAGACCCAATATGTATGAAACGAATTATCACAGGGCCGGATCGATTGCCGAAGCCGCAGAGTTGATGGCCAAAGCGGAAGACGGAAAACTTCTCGGGGGCGGCCAAACGCTGCTGCCGACCATGAAACAGCGCCTCGCAGCGCCGAGCGATCTTGTCGATGTAACGAAAATCGGCGAGATGAATGGCATCTGCGAGGATGGCGATGGTGTCGCGATCGGAGCCGCCACGACCCATGCGGAAGTCGCTGCTTCCGATTTGGTGAAGCAGAAGATCCCGGGGTTGGCGTCCCTTGCCGGTGGTATCGGAGATCCTGCCGTCCGGCATATGGGAACCCTTGGGGGTTCTATTGCCAACAATGATCCGGCTGCCGATTATCCGGCGGCATTGGTGGCGCTTGGTGCAATCGTGAAAACCAACAAGCGCGACCTTGCGGCGGAAGAGTTCTTCTCCGGCATGTTCGAGACGGCTCTGGACGAAGACGAAATCGTCATGTCCGTCCGCTTTCCGGGAGCGTCGGCAAGCGCCTATTCCAAATATCCGAATCCTGCTTCGCGTTATGCAATGGCCGGTGTCTTTGTCGCAAAGGCTGGCGATGGATCTGTGAAGGTCGCGGTCACCGGGGCCGGTCAGGATGGGGTCTTCCGGATGCCGGAAATGGAAGCGGCCCTTGCCTCCAACTTTGCGCCGGATGCTGTTGCCGGAATTGCCCCGGATGCCGACGGATTGCTTTCCGACATCCATGGTTCAGCTGCTTACAGGGCGAACCTGGTCACGGTCATGGCCAAACGCGCTGTCGCAGCGGCCTGATATTTCGAAGGTTTTTGGGATTGGCCCATCCGGTATTCCACCGGGTGGGTCATTTGATTTTTGAGCTGTTTATTGGTTCTCCCACAAAGGGCAATTGAATCATTGTTAATGTAAGCGGCCTTGATTTGCCCGTTTTTAAAAGATATCGGCCTGAATTGCGGCCGATGAAACTGGCCCCGGACTTGCTGTTGCTGTGTGATGAAACCGTGCCTGAAAAGGCATGCCTTCATAAAGTGTTGGTTCGGGGCAAGCTACAAACGGTATGTTCAGCTCCCAGGAGCGATTTGGTTGAGGAAAAATATGGCTGGAGCAACACAGCGCCGGATGCCAGGCAAAGATGGTCAACAGAATCCGGTCACGCGGGCCTTTAGCCCCGTGAGGACCGCGTTTTGGGGCGTTGCGGTGGTCAGTTTCGTGATCAACATCCTGATGCTGACAGGGCCGGTCTTTATGCTTCAGGTCTATGACCGCGTTCTGGCAAGCGGGTCTGTCCCAACCCTTGTCGTCATCGGCATTCTGGCTGCTGTTCTCTACCTCTTTTATGGTGTCCTGGAAGGGGTCAGGTCCCGGATCCTTTCCCGGCTCGGCCAACGGGTTGACGCGCGCCTGTCCGGTCTTGTCTACAGTGTGTCGAACAGCCTTCCAACAAAGCTGGGAAAACAGGCAGCGCGGCTGAGACCGGTTCAGGATCTCGATACGGTCCGGCAATTTCTGTCAGGACCGGGGCCGGCTGCGATTTTCGATGTTCCCTGGCTACCGCTGTATCTCGGCATTGTGTTTTTGTTCCATCCGCTTCTCGGCCTGGTTGGCGCTGGCGGAGCCCTTATTATCTGCGCTTTGATCGGACTGAATGAATGGCTTTCGCGGAGCCCGGCGGAAGATGCAGCTGGATATGCAGGCCGGCGCGCTGCGGAAGTTGAGAACGGACAGCGCAATTCCGAAGCCGTCACTGCCATGGGCATGCAAAGCGCGCTCGTTGCCAAGTGGGACGCACAGAATGGCGACTATCTGGCCACTCAGCGCCGGGCGTCGGATCTGACAGGTCTGTTCGGAACCATCATCAAGACCATCCGGTTCGTGCTTCAATCGGCCATTCTCGGCGTTGGTGCATGGCTCGCCATCCAGCAGGAAATCACGCCGGGCGTCATGATTGCCGCATCAATCATGACCTCGCGCGCGCTTGCACCGATCGAGCAGGCTGTTGCCCAATGGCGCGGTTTCGTGGCCAGCCGCCAGTCGCTCCGCCGGTTGCGGGATGTCCTGCAGGTTGCGGATACGGAAACCGACAAGATGGATCTGCCACTGCCGGCAAATACCATCACTGTTGAACAGGTGTTTTGCGGACCGTTCGGCGAATCCATGCCCTATGTGCAGAATGTGACCATGGAAGTCTTTGCAGGCGATGGGGTGGGTATCATCGGGCCATCCGGGTCCGGCAAGTCCACCTTTGCCCGCGCCCTTGTCGGCGCTGTTCCCGCGCTGAAAGGCGTCATTCGCTATGATGGGGCGGAACTTGGCCAATGGCCTGCGGAAAAACGAGGCGAGTTCATCGGCTACCTTCCGCAGGACCTGCAGCTGTTTGACGGGACCATTGCCGAAAACATTGCGCGCTTCAGAGCGGATGCATCATCTGAAAAGATCATTGAAGCGGCAAAACTGGCGAATGTGCATGATCTCATCGTGGCCTTGCCGGACGGGTACAACACGGTCATCGGCCGCAGCGGACGGGCGCTTTCTGCCGGTCAGCGCCAGCGGGTTGCGCTTGCCCGGGCCCTTTACGGCAATCCGTTTCTCATCGTTCTGGATGAACCGAACTCCAATCTCGACGCGGAAGGCGAGGCAGCGCTGACCGGAGCCATCAAGCAAATGCGGGAGCGGGGATCCATCGTGGTTGTGATCGCGCACCGGCCGAGTGCCATTGCCACGGTCGATAAGATCCTTTGTCTCAAGGAAGGCAAGATGGCTGGCTTCGGTCCAAAGGATGACGTTCTGAAACAGGTGGTACAGCCCGTCCAGCGTGCACGCCCTGCCAATATAACCGGGACCTTTGGCCCCGGTGTTTCCGGAGGGTACTGACATGAGTGAGCAAACCAGCAATTCTGCGGATCAGATGCTGCGCAAGACCGTGCGCAACCATCTCCTGTTTGCCCTGTTTGTTGTTGTGTTCATTGTTGGGGGCATCGGGCTTTGGGCAACGGTCACTGAGATAGCCGGCGCTGTGGTCTCGTCCGGTACAGTTGTCGTGGAGAGCAACGTCAAGCAGGTACAGCATCGTGAAGGCGGCATCGTCAAGAATATCCAGGTCAAGAACGGTGATACCGTCGCGGCGGGCGATCTGCTGATTGCGCTTGACGATACCGTGACCCGCGCGAACCTTGCGGTGATCACAAAGCAGCTGACCGAATTAACCGCCCAGGAACTCCGGCTGGAAGCCGAGCGCGACAATCTTAGCGAAATCATCTGGCCGGACGGGCGGACCGTCGGCGACATAGAGCTGGGCCAGCAATTGCTGCTGGAAGCGCGGCGGAACTCCACAGACGGCCGCAAGAATCAGCTGGAAGAACAAATACGCCAGTTCAACAAGCAGACCGAAGGCCTTGAGGCACAGGTGACGGCCAAGGACAGTGAAATCGAGCTGATCGCCGAGGAGCTTGCAGATCTTGATAACCTCCTCAGCAAGCAGCTGGTTCCCAAAAGCCGGGTAACGGCTCTTCGCCGGGAAACCGCGCGACTCAGAGGGGAATATGGCGATCTGATTGCGCAAATCGCGCGCACCAAGGAAGCGATCAGCGAGCGCCGGATCCAGATCCTGCAGATCGAAGAATCCTACCGTGCCGAGGTTCTGGAACAGTTGCAGGAAGTCCGTTCCCGGATTGCTCAGCTGGAAGAACAGAAGATTGCGGCAGAGGATGAACTGACCCGTGTGGAAATCGTCGCACCGCGCGACGGCTATGTGCACCAGCTGTCGGTGCATACGATTGGCGGTGTGATTGCACCTGGTGAAACCGTCATGAGCATCGTGCCGCGTGAAGACCAACTCATCGTCGAAGCACAAGTGCGTCCGGTCGATATTGACCAGATGGCGCCTGGGCAGGCGGCCCGGGTGCGTTTTCCGAGCTTTGACCAGCGCACAACACCGGAGCTGAATGCAACGCTTCTGACCGTGTCCGCTGATCTGACCGAGGATGAACGAACCGGGATGAGCTTTTATACGGCGCGGCTGGTGATCGACGACGCCGAACTTGGAAAGCTCGGTCAGCAGGCGCTGGTTCCCGGCATGCCGGTTGAAACCTTCCTGCAGACCGGGGACCGGACGGTCCTCAGCTATCTGGTGAAGCCGATCACGGACCAGATCGCCCACGCCATGCGCGAGCGGTAAGACGCCGGGCCGGGCCAGTGAGCGGGCGTTACAACGGAAGGACCGGCACGGTGCTCCCCGCCTTTTCGGCCTGAGCATGTGGCGGACGCACGATCAGGGCACCTGATTTGGACAGGAGCGCCAGCATAGAGCTGTCCTGTTTGGCGAAGGGTGTCGCTACCAGCTGGCCCTTGTCATCTTCTTCAAGAGAAGCGCGAATATAGTCCTGGCGCCGGTCGTTTTCCTTCAGATCAGCGCCCAAAGTGGCTTGTTTCGTTCCACCCGCCGCTTTTCCCTGTCCAAGCAGGGCGGCGATCAAGGGTTTTAGAAACAACAGGCCGCAGACGAGGCTAGAGACCGGATTTCCCGGAAGCCCCAAAACCTTGGTCTTGCCGAGGTGACCGGCCATTAGAGGTTTTCCGGGCCGCATGGCGATCCGCCAAAACGCAAGGTCCATTCCCTCATTGCCAAGAACATCCTGCACAAGGTCATGGTCCCCGACGGAAGCCCCGCCGAGTGTAACGAGGATGTCCGCGTCCGCGGCAAGGCCACGCCGGACGTGCGCTGCAAGGGTTTCCGGATCGTCCTTGGAGATCCCCAGATCCAGGGGCAGGCCGCCGCAGTCTTCGACCAGGGCGGCAATCCCGGCATGGTTTGATGCAATGATCTGATCCGGCCCCGGGTTTGCTCCCGGACGGACAAGTTCGTCTCCGGTCGCGAGAATGGCGACTTTGGGCTTCCGGTAAACGGGTACCACAGCATGGTTCATCGCCGCTGCAAGAGCCAATTCGCGGTACCCAAGCCGGAGCGGCGGTTCCAGCAAGACCTCGCCGTCAGAAAAATCCAGTCCGGCAGGACGGACGAAGGCGCCTGCCTTAGGCGCTTCAAGAATGGTGATCTGATCACCGCTGCGCTCGGCGTTTTCCTGGATGAGGATTGTATCGGCACCGTCCGGAACCGGAGCGCCGGTAAAGATACGCACGCTCTGGCCTGGGCCGACATGTCCGGAAAATCCGTGTCCGGCCGGAGCCTCACCAATGACGGTGAGTACGGCGATACCTGAGGCAATATCCCCGGCCCTTACGGCATAACCATCCATGGCAGAGGCTGCAAATGGCGGCTGTGTCCGGGTCGAGGCAAGCGGCGCAGACAGCCAGCGGCCATTCGCAGCTTCCAGGGCAACGAGCTCGGTTTCCAGTGGCTGGACGCCGTCTATGAGGCGCGCCAAGGCGTCTTCGACGGGCATCAGGCTCATCAGGTGCCGCCCTCGCTGCCGTCCCGCTCCAAGGTCCAGTGCCCTGATTTCCCGCCGGCTTTTTCAACCAGCTGGAT
Organism: Roseibium denhamense; assembly: GCF_009711415.1. GTDB lineage: Bacteria > Pseudomonadota > Alphaproteobacteria > Rhizobiales > Stappiaceae > Roseibium > Roseibium denhamense. Next base: position 94,278 of record NZ_SMLZ01000108.1, on the reverse strand, counting down.
GTTTCCGATCACCATGCCCCGATCAACAGCCTTTGCCATGTCGTAGATGGTCAGGCAGGTGAGGGAACACGCGGTGAGCGCTTCCATTTCTACGCCGGTCTGACCACTGACTTTCGTTGTTGCAGTCACCACAAGGCCGGGCAGCGTATCGTCAATGTCGATGTCCACGGACACCTTGGACAGCATCAGCGGGTGGCACAACGGAATAAGCTCATGGGTTTTCTTGGCAGCCATGATCCCGGCGAGCCGTGCCGTGCCGATAACGTCGCCTTTCTTGGCATTGCCGGACCGGATCAGGTCAAGCGTTTCTGAACGCATGGTGATCGTCCCGCGCGCAACCGCGATCCGGTGCGTGTGGTCCTTATCGGACACATCCACCATATTCGCGGCGCCGCCGGCATCCAGATGTGTCAGTCTCGGGTCCGTGTCACTCACAGCGGCAGCTCAGGCTGTCTTGGCGATTGCCGGCCGCGCAAGGAGCGACCGTGTGGCGGCGGAAACGTCTTCCTGGCGCATCAGGCTTTCGCCAATCAGGAATGTTGAAATGCCTGACTTGTTCATGCGCGAAAGATCATCCGGTGTGAAAAGGCCGGATTCCCCGACAACAATCCGGTCTGACGGGATTTTGGGGGCCAGTTCTTCGCTTGTTTCCAGCGTGGTTTCGAATGTCTTCAGATTGCGGTTGTTAATGCCGACCAGCCGGGACGTCAGTTTCAAGGCCCGGTCCAGTTCCTCTGCATTGTGAACTTCGATGAGGACATCCATGCCAAGTTCAAACGCGGCATCTTCAAGCGCTGTTGCCGTGGCATCGTCAACAGCCGCCATGATGATCAAGATGCAGTCACCGCCCCAGGCCCTCGCCTCATAAACCTGGTATGTGTCATACAGGAAATCCTTGCGCAGCGCGGGAAGCGCAACCGCGTCGCGGGATGTGGTGAGGAACTCCGGCCTTCCCTGGAAGGAGGGCGTATCGGTGAGCACCGATAGACAGGCAGCGCCGCCGTCCTCATAAGCTTTCGCAAGAAGCGGAGGATCAAAGTCTTCGCGGATCAAGCCTTTGGAGGGGCTTGCCTTTTTGATTTCCGCGATGAGTGCGTATTCGCCGGCCGCATGTTTGGCCTCTATCGATTTCAAGAACCCGCGCGGCGCACCCGCGTCCTGAATGCGGGCTTTGAGTTCACTTAGCGAGACTGCGGATTTTGCTGCTGCTATCTCGTCGCGCTTGTATGCTTCGATTTTCTGTAAGATGTCCGCCATCAGATATTATCCGTTCGAGGCTGCTACCAGCTTGTCCAGGGCGTCAGCCGCCGAACCGCTATCGATCGAGTCTGCCGCCATCTCTACCCCGTCTTTCAAGGTAGTGGCCTTGTCTGCCACGATAAGGGAGGCAGCCGCGTTAAAAAGGACTATATCGCGGTAAGCCGTCTTGGCACCTGCCAGAACTTCGCGCAGGGCCTTTGCATTTTCGGCCGGTGTTCCGCCCTTGAGATCCTTCATCTCAGCGTAGGGCAGGCCGGCATCTTCCGGTGTGATTTCAAATGACCGTAATTCGCCGCCGGCCAGCTCGCACACCCGCGTTGGGCCGGTTGTCGTGATCTCGTCCATACCGTCGGAGCCATGCACAATCCAGGCTTTTTCAGTCCCGAGTTCTTTCAAAGCCTCTGCAACAGGTTCAACCCATTTGTCGGCAAAGACGCCGGTCATTTGGCGTTTGACGCCAGCCGGACTGGAAAGGGGACCGAGCAGGTTGAAAATGGTGCGGGTACCGAGTTCCACGCGGGTCGGCCCGACATGTTTCATAGCGGCATGGTGAAGCGGCGCAAACATGAAGCCGATATTTGCTGAGCGGATGCACTCAGAAATTTTTTCCGGGCCTATATCGATGTTGATGCCAAGTTCGGCCAAGGCTTCAGCCGAGCCGGACTTGGACGAGAGCGACCGGTTTCCGTGCTTTGCGACCGGCACGTCGCAACCTGCAACTACGAGCGCCGTGCAGGTGGAGATATTGTAGCTGCCGGAGCTGTCTCCGCCGGTCCCGACAATATCAATGGCATTGTCTGGCGCGTCCACAGGCAGCATCTTTGCGCGCATGGTCGCGACCGCGCCCGTGACCTCGTTTACGGTCTCACCGCGCACACGCAGAGCCATCAGGAACCCGCCAAGCTGTGACGGCGTTGCCGAGCCTGACAGGATGACATCGAATGCGGTTTTGGCCTCATCCAGAGACAGGGAACCGCCATCAGCCACCTTGGCGATTATGTCCTTAAAAGCTGTCATGGTGGCCTCTTAACCGACTTCCGGAAGCTTAAGGCAAATCAACCGGGATCGGCTCACCTGCCCAAAACGGATCAAAGCGACGGCTTTCCGGCAAATGAAACATGTCTGCCGGAAAGCCTGTTGGTACTAGTTCTGCTGGGACAAACCCATCACCTGGGCAACGCCCACCTGATTGATCTCTACCCCGGCCAGTTTTTCCTGTTCGGTTATGTAAAGGCCAACCAATGAGTCCCGGATCTGCTGGGACAGTTGATCGGAGGCTGCCGTTGCCTGCTGCGTTGCCGGATCAAACTGCGGCACAGTCACACCGGTGACCTTCAAAACAATACGCCCGGTCCCGTCGGCATTGTCCGACACGGCTGTGGTGCCGATTGGGCCGCCAAAGGCGGACTGCAGGGCCTCCCGGCCGATTTCAGACGGGTTTCCGTTGCGCGTCAGGCCGCTTGCGGTTTGAACCTCGAGCCCTTCCTGGCTTGCGATGTCTTCAAGCGGCGTTCCGCCTTCGGCTGTTGCCAGAAGGTCTGCCGCCTTGCTCGACAGGCGGCTTGCAAGTTCTTCTTCCTTCCAGGCTTCGATCACGGATGCCCGGACCTCGTCCAGCTCGCGGTCACGGGCCGGCGTCACCTTGGTGACTTCGTACCAAAGGAACCCTTCTTCATTCAGTTCCAGAACATCGTTCTCGATGCCGATATCACTGTCGAAGACACCTGCCAGAAGACCATCGGCATCCGGAAGCGTTACAGTCGTTTCCGTCATGGATGACCCTGCCGCGTCGAACGGCTCGGTGGTTTCAAGCGGAAGGGAAAACCGCTCGCTCACCTCTGCAAGGAGGGCGCCGCCTGCGCGCGCATCTTCCACCTCATCATAGATGTCCAGGATCTCACGCTCCGCCTGTTCTCTGGCAAGGTCTCGAACGATCTGGTCTTTGACCTCTTCAAAAGGCGTGGTGCGGGCCAGGAGGATCTCCTTGACATTGACAATGGCCGTTGAAAAACGGCCGTCAATGGCACCGCTGCTTTCGCCTTCCTCAAGCGCAAATGCGGCATCGCCAAGCGCCTCGTCCAAGAAGTCAGCCCGGGCCATGGTGCCCAGCGACACGTCGTTGGCGGTCAGGTTGCGCTCCGTCATAACGTCATCGAAGGACTTGCCGCCGGAAAGCTCATCCGCAACCTTGGCTGCCTCTTCCTCAGACTGAAACGTCATCTGGCGGATTTCGCGACGCTCCGGCTCTGCGAATTCTTCGGCCCGGCTCTCATATTCTGCACGCGCATCGTCTTCATGAATATCGCCCGGCCGCGCAAGACTGGTCGGCGTCATCGAGATAAACGCGATCTCGCGATATTCCGGGGCGCGGAATTGCGCATTGTTATCTTCGAAATAAGTAGCAAGCACGCTTTCGGACGGATCTTCAATCTCGCCGATATCGGTCCGGGTGAGCTCAAGGTAGTCGATGTCCCTGGCCTCTGACTGGAATGTGTCCACAAGCTCCACATAGGCCTGAGGTGCGGTAATGCCGCCGGACAGAGCTTCGGCAAGCTGACTGCGTTCGGCCACGCGGCGCCGTTCCAGCACATACTCGTCTTCCCGGTACATGTTGGCTTGCAGAACCTGTTGCAGCCGGTTCCGGTCGTAACGGCCGTTCAGCCCGCGGAATGCGGGGTCGGATTGGATGATCCCGGCAAGGCGTTCGTCTGAAATGGCAAGCTGCAGGCCCAGAGCGGCATTATCCATTGCGGCTTCCGCGACCAGCCTGCCGAGGGCCTGCTGGGGAATGCCGAGCTGGGTGCCTTCATCAGGGGTCAGCGGACGGCCCAGTTGTTGCCCGATCCGGTTCATGTCCTGGCGGTACGTGCGCTCAAAGGCGAGCATGGAGACTTCGGCTTCACCAACCTTGGCGGCCGTGTTCTGGCCAAAGCCCTGCAGGAAGTCCGTTACACCCCAAATGGCGAAGCTGAAAATGAGCAAGGCGATAAACAGTTTGGCAATCCAAGTGCCAGCGCCTTTGCGCAGCGCGTCGAGCATGACGTCTCCCATAGATTATGCATCTGCCGTTCGTTTCAGACGGCGCGAATATCTGACCGGCCCGGTCGGTACGCCAGGGCCGAAGCGGGCGGATCATAATGAGGCGCGAGCCCTGCTGCAAGGCGCGTTGAACAAACAGGTTGGGGAATTGGCATTGGCCGAATTGCCATGGTGGATTGCAACCGGCAAAGGCTTCTGCTCTATAAGCCGCAATTGTTTCATCATGCGGGAGAAAATCCATGAATGCTGCGATCAAGCCAATGGTTGCCGGTAACTGGAAAATGAACGGCCTCAAGGCGAACCAGGCCGAGTTCGAAAAGATTGCAGCCGGGCTTGATGCAGATCTCACGGCAAAAGTGGACGCGATGATATGCCCGCCGGCAACCCTGATCTCGGTTTTGGCCAGTGCTTCGGCCGCAAGCGCGCTGAAAGTAGGTGCGCAGGACTGTCATGCGGCTGCATCGGGCGCGCATACGGGCGACATTTCCGCCGGGATGCTGGCGGATGCCGGAGCGTCTGCTGTTATTGTTGGTCATTCCGAGCGTCGGGCAGATCACGGGGAAAGCGATGCCGATGTCGCTGCCAAGGCCGCTGCTGCCTGGCAGGCGGGCCTTGGTGCGATCATCTGCGTCGGCGAAACCGAGGCGGAGCGCAAGGCGGGCCAGGCAATAGCTGTTGTTGAGCAACAGTTGGCGGGGTCCGTACCCGACGGTGCGACGGCACAAAACACCGTGATCGCGTATGAACCGGTGTGGGCAATCGGGACAGGGCTGACGCCGACAGCGGATGATGTCGCCGAAATGCACGCGGCCATGCGGTCAAATCTCGCTGCGCGATTCGGCGGTGAGGGGGAAGCGATGCGTCTTCTTTATGGCGGGTCGGTGAAGCCGGGCAATGCGGCCGAACTGATGGCAGTTGCCGATGTGAATGGAGCTCTTGTCGGAGGGGCCAGCCTCAAAGCTGACGATTTCCTGGGTATTCTTGCGGCCTATAAATAACGAGCCTTGCTTGACGTGTTCGCGGACAAGTCTCATTTGAAGGGTAGAAAGCGGACACCGACTGGTGTAGAAGGCCGCAAATCTTGAATTCAAAAAAGAATGGCAGTCGATGGAAACTGTAGTCATCGTGATCCACCTGATGGTCGTGCTGGCCCTCGTGCTTGTTGTGCTTCTGCAGCGCTCTGAAGGCGGTGCGCTTGGCATTGGCGGCGGAGGCGGCGGCGGTGGCGGACTGATGTCCAGCCGTGGAACCGCGAATGTTCTAACCCGCGTGACAGGCGTGCTGGCCGTTGCTTTTTTTGCGACGTCGCTGACGCTCAGCCTGATCGCGAAGAACACTGACAGCCCAGCGTCCATTCTTGATGCTGCGCCGGTCGCGACAGATGGTGCTCCGGCTCCAGCCGACACAGGGACCGGAGGCGGTAACGGCATTCTCGATGCGCTGCAACAACAGAGCCAGCCGTCCGGACCTCAAGTTCCAGCCGCTCAGTAATGACCGGCAGCCGATTATCCGGCACCTTCGCCTAACATATGCCCTGCGGCCAAACTCGCAGGGCATTTTTATGTGTTAAGAACGCAACTCCCGAGTGGTCAACCGGCCCTCGGCAAGGATATGGTATTGCTCCATGGCGCGATACATTTTCATCACTGGCGGCGTGGTTTCCTCGCTTGGTAAAGGTCTTGCTTCCGCAGCTCTTGGAGCTTTGCTTCAGGCGCGCGGCTATAAGGTCCGTCTTCGTAAACTCGACCCGTATCTGAATGTGGATCCGGGCACGATGAGCCCCTATCAGCATGGCGAATGCTATGTGACAGACGACGGGGCGGAGACCGATCTCGATCTTGGCCACTATGAGCGGTTCACGGGCCGGCCTGCGAACCAGCAAGATAACATCACGACCGGCCGGATTTATCAGGACATTATCGCCAAGGAGCGGCGCGGCGATTATCTCGGCGGGACCGTTCAGGTCATCCCGCATGTCACCGATGCCATCAAGTCATTCGTCCTGTCCGGCAATGAAGAATATGATTTCGTTCTGGTAGAGATCGGGGGAACGGTCGGCGACATCGAAGGTCTTCCGTTCTTCGAAGCGATCCGCCAGCTCGGCAACGATCTTCCGCGCGGCGATGCCGTCTATGTCCATCTGACCCTGATGCCCTATATTCCGGCAGCCGGTGAGATGAAGACCAAGCCAACCCAGCACTCGGTGAAGGAATTGCGGTCGATCGGGATCCAGCCGGATATCCTGATGGTCCGGTGTGACCGGCCCATCCCGGAAACCGAACGCCGGAAGTTGTCCCTCTTCTGTAATGTGCGGGAGACTTCGGTCATTCCGGCCTATGACGTCAAGTCGATTTATGATGTGCCGATCGCCTACCACAAGGAAGGCCTCGACCGGGAAGTTCTGGAAGCCTTCGGGATCAAGGGGGCTCCCGCGCCCGTATTGGACCGCTGGGAAGGTATCTCCGAACGCGTTGCCAATCCGGAAGGCGAGGTCAATATTGCGATTGTCGGCAAATACACCGTCCTGAAGGACGCCTACAAATCGCTGATCGAAGCCTTGGTGCATGGCGGGATCGCGAACCGGGTAAAGGTCAATCTCGAGTGGATCGAATCTGAGACTTTCGAGAAGGAAGATCCGAGCCCCTATCTGGAAGGTGTGCACGGAATTCTGGTTCCCGGTGGCTTCGGAGAGCGCGGCGCGGAAGGCAAGATCGCAGCGGCGAAGTTCGCCCGTACGCACGACATTCCATATTTCGGCATCTGCTTCGGCATGCAAATGGCTGTGCTGGAAGCCGCCCGGAACCTGGCCGGGATCGAGAAAGCCAATTCCACCGAGTTCGGCCCGTCTGACGAACCGGTTGTTGGTCTGATGACGGAGTGGACCAAGGGCAACCAGACCGAAAAGCGGGCGGAAGACGGGGATCTTGGCGGCACAATGCGCCTTGGCGCCTATCCGGCGGCACTGAAGCCCGGCTCCAAGATTGCCGAGATTTATGGTGCCACTTCGGTATCAGAACGGCACCGCCACCGCTACGAGGTGAATATCGGCTACCGTGAGCAGCTCGAAAAGACTGGCCTCGTGTTTGCCGGAACCTCGCCGGATGGCGTTCTGCCCGAAACCGTGGAGATTGAGGACCATCCGTGGTTCATCGGTGTGCAGTACCACCCGGAACTGAAGTCGCGGCCGTTTGAACCGCATCCGCTGTTTGCATCCTTTGTTGGCGCAGCGCTCCGGCAGAGCCGTCTCGTCTGACGGGCAACATTTCAAGTCTCGGGGAGGGGCGAATGGTACGCGGGCTCGATCACGTTGTGGTGGCTGTGCAGGACCTTGAGACTGCCGGGCGCGCTTATGAAGCGCTCGGCTTCACGTTGACACATGTCAACCGCCATCCTTGGGGTACCGCCAACAGGATTGTCCAGCTTGACGGCTTCTTCATCGAGATCTTGAGCGTTGCGGATCCCGGTCTTATCACGGAGGCTGCCCCGGGTGCGTTTTCCTTTGGGGCGTTCAACCGCGACTTCCTGAAGGAACGGCAAGGGGCGAGCATGCTGGTCCTCGAAAGCCAGGACCCGGATGCGGATCGGGCGGCCTTCCAAAAGGCGGGTTTGACGGGCTACGAGCCGTTTGCTTTCGAGCGGGTCGCCACATATTTGGATGGAACGACGGCAAATGTGGGCTTTGACCTGACATTCGTGTCGGATCGACTAGCGCCTTCCATCGGGTATTTCACTTGCCGGAACCGTTTTCCGGAGAATTTCTGGAAAGCCGATTACCAGACGCACGCCAATGGGGCGCAGGAGATCAAGACGGTCTATCTCGTTGCGGCGGACCCGTCCGATCACCATGAATTCCTTGGCGGCTTTACCGGGCAGCGGGAAATGCGGGCAACCAGCCTTGGTCTTGAGATGAAGACACCGCGTGGAACGATCATGGTTTTGACACCAGCGGCATTTGCAAGCATTACAGGCGAGGAGGCCGACCGGACCGGGGCGGGGCTGATGCCGCACATTGCAGGTCTGGATATTGCGTGCCATGGCCTTGCAGAGCGGAAAGTCGTTCCTGCGCATGAGCTGTTTGGGATGACTCTGATGCTCTCGCCGGTATGACGCCAGCTGATTGAGTTTTAACATTGCTTTCAGAGGTGTCGGCCACCTAACCGGCCCGGAGCGTGATGAAAACGTAAGGGAACTTAGTCCCTTGCGCGCCGGTTACCGCAATAAGTTTTGCTTGTTGAATCAATCTCGTCTCTTATAGTGAAGCCCACTTGGGCATATCGCCTGTAGATATGTAACCGCGCGTGGAGTTTCACGAATGAGCCGTTTGCGTCGCCATCCCTTTTCCCGAAACCTCGTGCTTACAGCTGTCGCCGCTTTGGCGGTTGCCGGATGCTCGGACAGCAGTCAGCAGGCCGAAGCGCCGGCAGCGCCGCCCCCCTCTGTGACGGTCGCAAAGGTCGTGTCCGAGGATGTGCGTGACAGCGCCCGCTTTGTCGGCCAGATTGCGGCTGTCGATCAGGTTGATCTGGTAGCCCGCGTCAACGGCTTTCTGGAGAAGAAGGCCGTGCCGGACGGATCGCTTGTCAAGGAAAAGGACCTGCTTTTCACAATTGAGAAGGGCCAGTATGAGGCCGCACTGACAAAGGCCAAGGCCGATGTTTCCAGTGCCAAGGCTGATGCTGCCTTGAAAGCTGCGGATGAAAAACGCGACCGGGACTTGCGCGACAAGGGCCATTTGTCGGAAGCCGCCTATGAAGCCACATTGGCTCAAAAGGAACAGGCCGCCGCGTCTGTGGAGGCTGCGCAATCAGCTCTTCAACAGGCTGAGCTCAATCTCAGCTATACGGATGTATCAGCTCCGTTTCCGGGGCAAATCGGCAAGACAACCTACAGCGTTGGTGAGGTTGTGGGGCCATCGACCCAGCCCTTGGCAAAGCTCATCCGTCTGGCACCGGTTTATGTGAACTTCTCCGTCAGCGAATCGCAGTACCTCAACGCGGTCAAAACCCACGGGATCTCGGCGGAAGATGTCTCCCCCGACAACTCGCCGGATATCAAGCTTATCCTTCCAAACGGCGAAACCTACGGAGAGACGGGCAAGATCGTCTTTATCGGCAACGAGGTTGACACGTCGACCGGAACAATCTCCTTCCGCGGACAGTTTGAGAACGCCGACACCCGGTTGCTCGCCGGAACATATGTGACAGTGGTTCTGGAAGCGCCAAAAGCGGAAAATGCCATCGTGGTGCCGCAGGCCGCCATTCAGCGCGACCAGCAGGGCGCTTTCGCTCTGGCCGTGACATCCGACAAGAAGGTCGAGCAGCGCTATGTGGAGCTTGGCCAGCAGGTCGAGACCAATTTCGTCGTCACGAAAGGTCTCGCCGACGGGGATGAGGTGATTGTGGAGGGCCTTCAAAAGGTTCGGCCCGGGGTAGAAGTGACGCCGGTTCTTGCCTCTCAACCGGCGGAGCAAAGCTAAATGTTCTCAAAGTTTTTTATCTACCGGCCGAAATTCGCGCTGGTTATTTCTATTGTGATTACGATTGCCGGTATCCTTGGCTACGTGGCTCTGCCGGTTGAACAATTTCCGAACATCACACCGCCGGTCGTAAACGTTTCCGCAAGTTACACCGGTGCCAACGCCGAAGTGCTGGAAGAGACGGTCGCCGCGCCCATTGAGGGCCAGGTCAACGGCGTCGATGACATGATTTACATGCAGTCGACGAGCAATGACAGCGGGTCATATTCGTTGAATGTGACCTTTGCCGTGGGCACGGATCCGGATATCGCCACGGTCAACGTGCAGAACCGCGTGAGCCAGGCCACCAGCCAGCTGCCCAGTGAAGTGACGCAGAACGGTGTCACCGTCCAGAAAGCCAGCACGAACATGCTGCTGGTGGTTACACTTTACTCGCCGGAGGGCACCTATGATCCGGTGTTCCTGTCGAACTATGCGTCGATCAACATGAAAGATGCGCTGGCGCGGGTTCAAGGGGTTGGCCGCGCCGACGTAATGACCGACTTTGCCTATGGCATGCGGATCTGGCTCGACCCGGACCGCCTCGCAAGCCTGGGCATGACCCCGACCGATTTTATAACGGCGATCCAGGATCAGAACATCCAGGTTGCTGCGGGTCAGATCGGCTCGCCGCCGGTCCCGTCCGGCCAGCAGTTCCAGTACACGATCAAGGCGAAGGGCCGGTTGTCATCGGCTGATGAGTTCGAGCAAATCGTACTTCGGACCGGGAATGACGGTGCGGTTGTGACCGTGGGCGACGTGGCCCGCGTCGAACTTGGTGCGCAATTCTACAACGCATCCGGTGAGTTTAACGGACAGCCGTCGACGGTTCTGGCCATCTATCAGGCGCCAGGGGCCAATGCGCTTGCCGTTGCCGATGCGGTTCTGAAGGAAATGGACCGCCTGTCACAGAATTTTCCGCCGGATATGAAATATGGCGTACCGTTCAACACGACGGATTTCGTGCAGCAATCCCTGGACGATGTGATCGCGACGCTGTTCCTGACGTTCCTTCTCGTGGTCTCGGTGGTTTTCGTCTTTCTTGGAAATTGGCGCGCCACGATCATCCCGACCGTTGCGATCCCGGTTTCCCTGATCGGCACCTTTGCGGTGCTGCTCGCCCTTGGAATGTCGCTCAACACGATCTCCTTGTTCGCGCTGGTGCTTGCGATCGGGATCGTGGTGGACGATGCGATTGTCGTGGTTGAGAACGTAGAGCGGATCATTTCCGAGGAGGGTTTGCCGCCGAAGGAAGCAACCGCGAAGGCCATGGAGCAAATCACAAGTCCGGTGATTGCCACAACGCTGGTTCTGCTCGCGGTGTTCGTGCCGACCATCTTCATGCCGGGCATCACCGGTGAACTTTACTCGCAGTTCGCGGTCACAATCTCGGTGTCCGTGATCATCTCTTCCATCAACGCCCTGACGCTGTCTCCGGCGCTGTGCGGGCTGATCCTGAAAGCCCGGTCGGGACCGCCGCGCGGGATCATGGGGCTGTTTGACAGGGGCATCACCTCCGTCCGCGATGGCTATACAGCGATTATCCGGCGGCTGGTCCGGGTAGCTTCGCTCGCCCTTGCCGTCGTTGCGGGTGCCATTTTCTTCATTGTCGTCTTGGGCGGCAGCCTGCCTCAAGGGTTCCTTCCGTCGGAGGACCAGGGCTATCTGATGGTCGATATTCAGCTGCCAGATGGTGCCTCGCTTGAACGTACCGAAAGTGTCACCGAGCGTGTTGTGGAACTTACCCGCAATACGGCCGGGGTTCGAGACGTTGTTGTGGTCAACGGCTTCTCAATCCTGAATGGCGCCACTTCGTCTAACGCGGCCCTGGTGATTGCCACCATGTACGGCTGGGAAGACCGCCAGCAGCCTGATCTGCGCATCGATGCGATTCTTGGGAAATTTTGGGCGCAGTTCTCGACCATTCCCGGCGCAAACATCATTGCTTTCAATCCGCCGCCGATCCCGGGTCTCGGGACAACCGGTGGCGTGCAGGCGATGCTTCAGCAGACCGCCGGCGGCACCCCGCAGGATCTCGCCTCCGCGGTCGGCTCCATGGTTTATTCCACCAATCAGAGCGCTGAAATCGCCAGGGCCTACTCGACATTCCGGGCAAATGTTCCGCAGATTTTCGTTGATCTGGACCGGGAAAAGGCAAAAACTCTGGCTGTCAATGTGGCCGATGTCTTTGTGACGCTTCAGGCCTATCTCGGCTCTTACTATGTCAATGACTTCAACATCTTCGGCCGGGTTTACAAGGTTATGATTCAGGCGGACGGAGAGTACCGGGACCGTGTCGAGGATATCGGCCGTCTCTATGTGCGCTCCGGTGACGGCACGATGGTGCCAATGACCAGCCTTCTGACCACCGAAAACGTCCTCGGGCCCCAGATATTGACCCGGTACAATATGTTCCGCTCCGCTGCCGTTATGGCAGATCCGGCGCTGGGGGCCTCCACGGGCACGGTGATCAACGATGTGAATGCTGCGGCAGCTGAAGCTTTGCCGTCGGGCTATTCGATCCAGTGGACGGGAACAGCGCTCCAGCAGCAGGGATCCGGTCAGATCGTCATGTTCATCCTGCTGTTGTCGATCCTGTTCACCTATCTCTTCCTGGTGGCCCAGTATGAAAGCTGGACCATGCCGCTTGCCATCCTGATGTCTGTCTCGTTTGCGATCCTGGGCGCACTGTTTGCCGTCATGGTCACCGGAGGAGACGTCAATCTCTACACCCAAATCGGGATGATCATGCTGGTCGGGATGGGGGCCAAGAACGCCATTCTGATTGTGGAATTCGCGATGGAGCAAAGAGATTCGGGCAAGAGTGTTCGGGACGCGGCCGTGGAAGCGGCCCATTTGCGGTTCCGGGCCGTCATGATGACGGCGCTCTCGTTCTTGCTCGGGGTCGTTCCACTCATGACCGCTTCCAGCGCGGGGGCTGCCAGCCAGAAGGCTATCGGGTTTGCGGTCTTTGGCGGGATGTTCTTTGCGACATCCATCGGGATCCTTTTGATCCCGCTGCTCTATGCCAGCCTTCAGTCGATCCGTGAAAAGGTCAAGGGTTGGCTGGGCGGTTCGCCCCAAACCCCGGGGGCTGATGGAGCCGCGTCCGCCTGACCGGCTGTGGCAAAGACGAAAAAGAAACCGGCGGCATTTGCCGCCGTTTTTCTTGCGCAAAGGCAAGCCAAAAGCTCACACATTGGTTGAGAGCTTTGCCGCAAACATTTTCAATTTCCGAGAAAATGGAGGCCCCGACCGGAATCGAACCGGTGTACACGGATTTGCAATCCGCTGCGTCACCACTCCGCCACAGGGCCCCTGCGTGGTGTGACGCGCCTTATCAAACACTTGGCAGGCAACGTCAAGTGCTGAAATTTGGGCGCGCCAACTTTCCACGGTTCTAACGTGAAACGGGTGTCGCCATAAAATCACGACCACGAAACAACGCGTTGGTTTTGGCGATCGATGGACGCTATGGGGCCGCAACATGATCACGATTACTATTGAGGAAACCGGAGTTCCGGTGCGCGAGCCGGCGTCATCGGGGTCAAAACATTCATGGATTTGGGGGACCGGCGGTATGTCGCGCTTGTCAGGCCGTCTTCGCCTCGGTAATGAACGGTCTTGGAGGCGCCGGGGACCCGGCAGTTCAAAGTGAGGGCCGATATGACGGACTATACCCAGTCCAGGCGCAAGATGGTGGACAACCAGTTGCGCACGAACGATGTCACCGACCACCGGATCCTGGATGCGATGGAGGCGGTTCCCCGTGAGCGCTTCGTTCCTGCATCCAAGCGCGACATTGCCTATATCGATGAGGATCTGCCAATCGCTGGTGCCGGGCGCGTCCTGATGAAGCCGCACATATTCGGCAAGCTGGTCCAGCTGGCGGCCATTCAAAGCGAAGATGTTGTCCTGGTGATCGGGGCAGGCAGCGGCTACAGCTCGGCTGTTGTCTCGGAGCTTGCAGCCTCTGTCGTAGCGTTGGAAGAAGATGCGGATCTTGCCAAGATGGCTGGCGAGCTTCTGGTGGACCTCGGCATTGAAAACGCCGTCGTTGTTGATGGTCCGCTCGTGAAGGGCTACGCCAGCGAGGGGCCTTACGATGTCATTTTAGTGGATGGCGCCGTTGAGGTGCTGCCGGATGACCTGTTCAAGCAGCTGAAATCCGATGGACGTTTGTCAGTGGTCGAAGGGCAGGGCAATGCCGGCATTGCCAGGCTGTACCAAAAATCGGGCGAAGCGGTGAGCGGCCGGTTCGGGTTCAACGCCTCTGCGGGATTGCTGCCCGGCTTCGAAAAAACCGAAGAATTTACGTTCTAAGCCGGCAGGCCTTTAGAACATTCGCAAAACCCGCCATTCCGGCGGGTTTTTCATTTGGCGGGATTGGACGATTCCGGCTGCAGACTTGTTGCTTATTCGCCGCAGTCGGAGTTTTTAAAGGAATGGCCTGTCCAAACGGTTGAAGAATAACACCGATGAGTTTACTCAACGGTTGAGAAACTGTTGGGCTGCAAGGAGTGTAGGGTGTCTTCACGTTCAACTGGAAAAGCTTTGGCGCTTACGATCGCGCTTTTGTGCGGCGTCGCATCCGGTGCCTTGACCGGGGGAGCGTTTTCATCCGCTCAGGCCGAGACGATCAAGGAAGCGCTCGCGCTTGCCTATTCCAACAATCCAACACTGAATGCAGCGCGCGCTGAATTGCGCGGTGTCGACGAGAATGTCCCGCAGGCGCTAGCTGGCTGGCGGCCGACCGTTTCAGCATCAGCTGCTGCGGGCCGTGTTATGGGCCGGAGCCGCATCAATGGTGTTGACGTTGGTGACTATCGGAACAACGCGTCGATTTCGCTGTCGATAAGCCAGACCCTGTTCAGAGGCTTCCGGACAATCAATTCGACCCGCCAAGCCGAAGCGCTGGTCCGGGCTCAGCGCGAAAGCCTGATGTCGACCGAGCAGGATACGCTACTGGATGCAGCGACAGCCTATGTGGATGTCATTCGCGATACGGCTCTTGTATCCCTGCAGCGCAGCGACCTTGCCTTCCTCCAGGAGCAGGTTCGGGCGGCACGCGACCGGTTCGATGTGGGTGAGGGAACCCGGACCGACGTCTCCCAAGCCGAAGCGCGTGCCGCGGAAGCCCGGGCTAGCCTGAACACGGCGCTGGCCAATTTGAACACTAGCCGGGCAATTTACCGGCAGGTGGTCGGCATTGAAGCCAAGAGCCTGTCCGCTGACACGACGATTACACGTTACGTTCCAAGTTCTCTTGATGACGCGCTGCGCACCAGTGAGACCAACCAGCCGCTGATCCGCCAGGCACAGCATCAGGTTGATGCTGCGGTGTTCAATATCAAGGCGGTCGAAGGCGAACTTATGCCAACCGTCACGCTGGACGGAAGCCTAACCCGGAGCTGGAACCCGTCTTCGTCCTCAAACATTTCCGACGACGCACGGATCTTCGGAAATGTGAACATCCCGATCTATCAGGCCGGCAGTGTGTCCTCCCGCGTGCGCCAGGCCAAGGAATCGCTCGGCCAAACAAGGCTGCAGCTGGACGTTGCCCGCGATCAGGTGCGGGCGAACGTGATTTCGGCCTGGGGGAACTTTCAAGCCGCCGAAGCGTCAATTGTGGCTGCGCAGGCCGCCGTTGAGGCTTCGCAGCTGGCCCTTGAAGGGGTTATCGAAGAGCAGCGGGTTGGCCAGCGGACGACTTTGGACGTTCTTGATGCTCAGCGGGAACTGGTCACCCAGCAGTCCAATCTTGTGACCGCGCAGCGCAACCGCATCATTGGCGGATATCAGATCGTTGCCGCTGTCGGGCGGCTGGATGCCGGATCGCTCGGGCTGAATGTTGCCCGCTACAATCCAAAGCAGCACTATGATGCTGTCCGCGACAAGTGGATCGGATTGCGCACGCCGGACGGCCGGTAACCAAGCCGTAACTCCTTTTCTTCACGATCATGGCCGGAAACGTAGCGTTCCGGCCATTTTTTGTCGCAGGCCGGACGTGCACGCAATCCAAGGCAAGTGCAGTGCCTAGAATCACCGCTGAGACGTGGTAAAAAAGGAGTTAAAAGGGGAAAAGACGTTTGAAGTGAGTGCGCTCGGTTTGCGCACTTCCTATACAGCCGCATACTTTCGATTAACGAATCATTCAGGGAAAGCTGGATGGCACCGCGAGTGAGCGATTAGTACGGGGGACGTCATGGCACAGGCGAACAAGGCTGAAGAGCCGTCGATGGAGGAAATCCTCGCATCGATCCGCCGCATTATCTCTGATGAGGACGCGCAAGCTTCCGATAACCAGGCCCCTGAAATAACCGAACCCGTTGAACCCCCAGCAGTAGAAGAGGCGACAGACGATATGGGTGATGCCTCAGAAATGTCCCAGGACGACCTCGACAAGCTGTTCGACATGGGCGGCGATATCGAGGAAGAAAGCGATGACGGCGCTGATGACATGGCTGCAGCCATGGAGGCTGATGCCGAAGAGGATTCTGGTGATGACGACGTTCTGGAGCTGACGGAAGAGCTTGTCACCGAAGACGAGTCCATGGATATGGTTGAGGGGCTCGCAGAGGAATTTGACAGCCCTGGCGGCGATCTCGGATTTGCTCCCGAACCGGAGCCGGAACCCGAACCCGAGCCGGAGCCTGCGCCGAAACCGGCCCCGGCCGAACCAGCGTCTACTTTCGCGTCACAGCCGATACCAGACGACTTACCCGATGTCTCACCGGAAGAATTCCTAACGTCAGCCGCGACGGGCCAAGCGGTTCATGCCGCGCTCGACAATTTTTCGGATATGCTGATCAGCACGAAGGCGCAAACCATTGAGGAAATGGTCCGGGAAATGCTCCGGCCCATGATCAAGGCCTGGCTCGACAAGAACCTGCCGCCAATGGTCGAAGAGATGGTCAAAAAAGAAATTCAGCGGGTTATCCGCCGCCGCGATTAAGCACGGACGGATTATGCTTATGGCCACAAACTAAAGCAGGGGCAGCTGGAGACGGCAGCCCCTGAATTGCTTTCGGGCAATATTGGTACAAAGATCCTGCCATTCGCAGCCCTGACACGCTGCCCGCACAGTTCCTTCCGCAAATGCTGCGCGGAGCCTCGCAATGTCCGGAGCAGTCAGGCGAAGCGGCCCTGCCGAAAACGGCTCACCCATCAAAAGCATCCCAATGTCCCGCGCCGCAATGCGATCCCGCTCGCGGACACTCTCATTATGGCAATGGCACTCCGGGCTTGAGAGCATCGGCTGGCAAATATCGTCCGGGCCGTCAACCAGCTGCATGTCTTCACCGTTGTTGATGCTCTCAACCAACCGGTCATAGTTTTGGACAAAGGGGTCTGAATAGCCTTTGCCGAGATAGGTCAAGAGACACAAGAGATGATGCGGGCGGATCTGGATCGTCATATTCCGCTTATGCCAGCACGGCGCATTAAACCCAAGGCGAATGCTAAAGTCACATGTGGTTTCCGGCCAGATGGTCCGCCTGCCTTCCCACTGGGCAAAACGGTTGACTTGGGCAGCGGCTTCCGATTTACACGGGAACTCACGATTTCTGGACAATTCCCCACTGAGTGACCCTGATGCTGGATAAAACCTACGATGCGGCCAGCGTTGAGCCGCGGATTTACGAAACCTGGGAAGAGGCGGAGGCCTTCAAGGCCGGAGCCGGTGCCAAGGATGGCGCCGATGCCTTTACCATCGTAATTCCGCCGCCGAACGTGACGGGCTCCCTGCATATGGGCCACGCGCTCAACAACACACTGCAGGACATTCTGGTCCGCTGGAAGCGCATGCAGGGCTATGACGTTCTGTGGCAGCCGGGCACCGACCATGCGGGCATTGCGACCCAGATGGTTGTCGAACGCGAGCTCGCCGCGGACAACAAGCCGGGCCGCCGCGACATGGGCCGGGAGGCTTTTATTGCGCGCGTGTGGGAGCAGAAGGAAAAGTCCGAAGGCACGATCCTCGGGCAGCTGAAGCGTCTCGGCGCGTCGTGCGACTGGAGCCGGACCGAGTTCACCATGTCGCCAAACCTGTCGGATGCGGTGCTGAAGGTCTTTGTCGATCTCTACAAGGAAGGGCTGATCTACCGCTCCAAGCGGCTGGTGAACTGGGATCCGAAGTTCGAGACGGCGATTTCCGATCTGGAAGTCGAGAACATCGAAACCGACGGCCACATGTGGCACTTCAAGTACCCGCTGGCCGGCGGGGAAACCTATGAGTATGTCGAGAAGGATGAGGACGGAAACGTCACCCTGCGCGAGACGCGGGACTACATCTCGATTGCAACAACCCGCCCGGAAACCATGCTGGGCGACGGCGCCGTTGCCGTTCACCCGGGGGACGAGCGTTACAAGCCGATCATTGGCAAGCTCTGCGAAATTCCGGTCGGGCCGAAGGAACACCGCCGTCTGATCCCGATCATCACCGATGAGTATCCGGATCCCGATTTCGGCTCCGGTGCGGTGAAGATCACCGGCGCGCACGACTTCAACGACTATCAGGTCGCGCTCCGGAACAAGATCCCGATGTACCGGTTGATGGACACGCAAGGGGCTATGCGCGCCGATGGGGCGCCTTATTCCGAGGAAGCGAAAAAGGCCCAGGCGATCATCGACGGCGCCGAAATGACGCTGAACGAGGTTGACGAGATCAACATCGTTCCGGACGAGCTGCGCGGTTTGGACCGCTTTGCCGCCCGCAAGCGTGTGATTGATCAGATCACTGCCGAAGGTCTCGCCGTTATGGTCCCCAGCGACCATCCGGAGGTTGCCTGGATGAAAGGCAACGCGCCGGAATGGGACACCAACGGCAAGGCGATACTCAAGAAAAAGGTCCCGGATCAGGTCCGGGACGGCGCTGAGAATGACGAGGCCGTCCCGGGCGAAGACCCGGGATCTCAACTTCTGCCGTTGGTCGAATCCAAGAAGATCATGCAACCGTTCGGCGACCGCTCCAAGGTCGTGATCGAGCCGATGCTGACCGACCAGTGGTTCGTTGATGCCAAAACGCTAGCAGAACCTGCGCTCAAGGCGGTTCAGAACGGGGACACCAAGTTCGTTCCGGGCAATTGGGACAAGACCTATTACAACTGGCTGAACGACATTCAGCCCTGGTGCATCTCGCGCCAGCTCTGGTGGGGCCACCAGATCCCGGTCTGGTACGACGACGATGGCAACGAATACTGCGCGATGAGCGAGGAAGAAGCCGTCGCAATGGCCGGCGGCAAGGCTTTGACCCGCGATGAAGACGTGCTCGACACGTGGTTCTCTTCTGCGCTGTGGCCGTTTTCCACGCTCGGCTGGCCGCATAAGACGCCGGAACTGGAGCGTTACTACAAGACGGACGTTCTGATCACCGGCTTCGACATCATCTTCTTCTGGGTCGCCCGGATGATGATGCAGGGCATCCACTTCATGAAAGAGGTGCCGTTCCACACCGTCTACATCAACTCGATTGTGGTCGACAAAAACGGGAAGAAGATGTCCAAGTCCCTGGGCAACGTTCTCGACCCGCTGGAGCTGATCGGCACCTATGGCGCGGATGCGACCCGCTACGCCCTGGCGAGCCAGGAAGTGCAGGGACGCCGGACATTGCGCATGTCCGATCAGGCAGCGGAAGGTGGCCAGCGCTTTGCGACCAAGCTCTGGAACGCGGCCCGCTTTGCGGAAATGAACGGCTGCGGCCGGGTGGACGGATTCGATCCTGCGGCTACGAAACACACGCTCAACCGCTGGATCGCAACGGAGATGGGCAAGTGCATTGCCGAGGTCACCAAGGCGTTGGAAGACTACCGGTTCAACGATGCCTCCGGCGGCATCTACCGCTTCACCTGGAACACGTTCTGCGATTGGTACCTGGAACTCGCCAAACCGATCTTCAACGGCGATGACGAGGCGGCCAAGGCTGAGACACGCGCAACGGCGGCCTGGGCCATCGACGAGATCCTCAAGGTTCTGCATCCGTTCATGCCGTTCCTGACCGAAGAGCTGTGGGAGCGCCTTGGCGACGAGGGGCAGAAAGCGGACACACTGTTGATGCTGAGCGCGTGGCCGAAGCCGCTTGTCAGTGACGAGGCGGCTGCGAGCGAAATCAACTGGCTGGTGGATCTCATTTCCGAAATCCGCTCGGTCCGTGCCGAGATGAACATTCCGGCGGGTGCCAAGGTTGAAATCGTCATCGCTGGAGCTGGTGAGGCGACCCAGACCCGCCTTGCCACGCACCAGTCGGCGATCCTGCGCCTTGCCCGTGGGGAAACCATCGAAATGGCGGACAGCGCACCGAAAGGCGCCGCACAGATTATCGTTGGCGAAGCGACGATCTGCCTGCCGCTTGCCGGTGTTATTGATCTCAGTGCAGAAAAGGCGCGTCTCGAAAAGGCAGCCGGAAAGCTCGAAGCGGATATCTCGAAAATCGAGAAGAAACTCGGCAATCCGAAGTTTGTCGAGAAGGCCCCGGAAGAAGTGGTTTCCGAGGAAAAGACGAAAGTTGCCGAAGCCAAGGAAAAACTGGACAAAATCCAGACTGCGCTAAGCCGGATTGCGGAAGCGGAATAAGCTTTTCACCAAAACCGTGCGCCGGAGGAGAGGCACCTTGTTGTGTGTCTTCTCCGGGCCGCATTTCGATGGTAGCGCCGCTGCAACTTAGCTATCTTGTCCAAACGGGATTCGAAAACACCGCTGATGGCCCACGTGATTGATACTATAAAACCTATTGCAGCCGGTCTCGGCATCGCCTCTTGCCTGCTTCTCCCGGCATTGCCTGCGGCAGCGCAGCAGGAGACCGACAAGATTGAAAATCCCGTTGCGGTCTTTTCCGGCCTCGACAAGATCACCGGGCGGATCATCAATTTCGACGTCTACATCGGCGAAACCGTCCAGTTCGGGGCGCTGCAGGTCACCCCGCGTGTGTGCCACACCCGCCCGCAAACCGAATCGCCCTTGACCACCGGTTTTGTTCAGGTGGACGAAATCACGCTGAACAACGAAGTCCGCCGGATTTTCTCCGGCTGGATGTATGCCGCAAGCCCGGGTCTCCATGCCGTTGAGCACCCGGTCTATGATATTTGGCTGACCAACTGCAAATTGGCCTCCAATGTCCCGCCGCCCGAGGATTACGACGGACCGCCCATCAAGGGCGTTGTGGCCGACGGAGAAGATCCGCTCGCCGGTCCGGATGATGGCGTGGACACGGGGCCAGGCGTCCCACGGCCCAAACCGTTCCAGGGTTAAGTTGGCCGTCGCACCGGAAAACCCGGTCTGCGCAGCTCAAATCCTTTTTTTGTCGTTTGAAAGCCCATTTGCTCGTAAAAGCGATGGGCTTTCTCGTTTTGCGTACCGGAAAGAAGCATGATTTTGAAACAGCCCTCTTTCCAGGCGTTGTCACAGACGGCTGTAATCAACTGACGACCGATGCCCTGACCGCGAACGTCCGGGTGTGTGACCACGTTCTCTATGAGTGCAAAAGGGCTGCTGCCTCTGGTCAGATTTGGAATGACCATCAAAGTGCAGGTGGCGACCGCCTTGGAGCCCAGGTGGGCTAGAAAAACAGTCAATCCGGGGAGATTGAGCATACGCTCAAAAGTCTCATGGTGTTTTTCTGCGGGCGCATGCAGGTCTTGCGGGTTGAGGCAACGCAGCAACTTGAGAACATCCGGCAGGTCGTCAAATTCGGCTGCACGGATTGAAACCGGGGCGTCGGGGCTCGTCATTCAAAACAATCTCATAGAAGCTTTAAACACAGACTGCAAACAATACCTCAAAGAAGCTTCGTCATCCCGGTCAAGCGGAGCGCGAACCGGGATCGGTGAGTCCTAGGCCGATAAAATATTTATGTATTAATGTATTTTCTTGTGGCTCTCCGATCCCGGATCGCAGCAATGCTGCGTCCGGGATGACGAATTGAGAGGGTGTGACGATTCTCAAACCCGCCGATTGGGGGCTTAAGAGATCTACTTAGTCGACGTCGACATAATCGGCTGGCGTCAAACCAAGACGGCCGTCGACATAGTCGCCGCAGTTTTCGATCAGCGTGTCCATGTCATTTTCGAAGAAATGGTTCGCTCCCGGGATCGTCTGATGGTCGATCACGATGCCTTTTTGGGTCTTCAGCTTGTCGACAAGCGTCTGCACGTCTTTTTGCGGAACGACCTTGTCATTGTCGCCGTGAATGATCAGGCCGGAGGACGGGCAGGGAGCCAGGAACGAGAAATCGTGAAGGTTGGCCGGTGGCGCAACGGAAATAAAGCCTTCCACCTCCGGGCGCCGCATCAAGAGCTGCATGCCAATCCAGGCGCCGAATGAGAAGCCGCCGATCCAGCATGCGCGGGCGTCCGGGTGGACCGTCTGCACCCAGTCGAGGGCTGCGGCTGCATCAGACAATTCGCCCTGACCGTGATCGAAAGAGCCTTGCGACCGCCCGACACCGCGGAAATTAAATCGCAGAACGGCAAAGCCGCGCCGGGCGAACATATAGTACATTTGATAAATGATCTGGTTGTTCATCGTGCCGCCAAACTGCGGATGGAGATGAAGGACCAGGGCGATCGGCGCATTCCGTTTTTTTGCGGGATGGAACCGGCCTTCCAGCCGGCCGGCGGGACCGTTGAAGATCACCTCAGGCATGAAGTGCATTATCCTTGTTGTTATGCCGAGCAGAAATTGCGCGGGAGAAGCGGTTCTGTACGTGAAAACCCTTAAGTCTAAACTTGACTCTTTGCCTCCAAGTTTCTAGAACCTTGTTTAGAATTATTCGAAACTTCGCATCGCCGCCAAAAGGCAGAGACTGATCCGTCCGACTGGTTGGTGGTTTTATCGTCGTCACGGCCGCAAATTTCAAGTTTTTCGGACATGTGATTGGCAATATTACGAAAATCGGATCCTAACTGTCCCGCTGTTTGCTCCAAAACGAGGTGATATGCCTGGTCAAGCTTCTCCGGTCTATCTCGATCACAACGCTGGCGCCCCGATGCGTCCGGCCGTTCGGGATGCCGTGATTGAGGTTCTGCAGGACGCGGGCAACGCTTCTTCGGTCCACGCGCATGGCCGGAAGGCCCGCGGCCGGATTGAAAATGCGCGTGAACAGGTTGCCAAACTCTGCGGTGCTTTCACCCGCGCCGTGACGTTTGTCTCCGGCGGGACGGAAGCCAACATGACGGCATTGTCGCCGTCCTGGCAGGACCAGGGCGAACCGGTCTACTTGGATAAGCTGTTCCGCAGTGCGGTGGAGCACCCGTCGGTTGTGACGGGTGGCCGGTTCCGGGTCGCCGATCAGGTTGTCATTCCGGTCGATTCGAATGGTGTGATTGATCTGGAGGCGCTGGAAGACCGGGTCTCGGATGCCGATCCCAGCCTAATCTCCGTCATGGCGGCAAACAACGAAACCGGCGTGATCCAGCCTCTTGAAGGGGTTGGCGCGATTGCAGCAAAATATGGCCACTTCTTCCATGTCGACGCCGTTCAAGCCGCGGGCCGGATGCCGATCAATATGGGCCTGTGGCAGGCAGACGCTGTCACGCTGTCGGCGCACAAGTTCGGCGGTCCCCAGGGGATCGGGGCGGTTGTTGTCCGCTCGACCGCGCGCGTGCCTTCTCCCTTGATGGTGGGCGGAGGCCAGGAGAACTGGCGCCGGGGCGGGACCGAGAATGTGTCTGCGATTGCCGGCTTTGGAGTTGCGGCAAGCGCCGCGCTTGAAGACCTCAACAAGATTGACCAGATGAAGATGATGAAGGCGCGGCTTGAAACCGGTCTCGTCAACACATGCCCGTCGCTCACGATTTTTGGCGCGGATGCCGAGCGGCTTGTGAATACGACCTGCTTTGCGGTTCCGGGCATTTCCGCTGAAACGGCACTGATCGCTTTGGACCTTGAGCGCGTATCTCTTTCATCGGGCTCTGCATGTTCGTCCGGAAAGGTGTCGGTGTCACACGTGCTCTCGGCCATGGGGGTCGAGGAAGACACGGCAAGATGTGCCCTTCGCATCAGCATGGGCTGGAACACTGAGGACGCCGACATAGACCGGTTCCTGGATGTGTGGCCAAGGGTGGTCGATAGGTTGAATCCGGATGCACGCCACAGGGCGGCATAGGAACACATGGCGGGAAACCGCCCAGAATTGGGACGGATCGTTGTCAGGTCCGGGCCTTGGTTGGAATGAGCGGATACTTCCGTCCGCATAATGGAGGCAAGCGATGCCAGCTGTACAGGAAACCATCGATCAGGTGAAAGCCATCGATGTCGACCAGTATAAATACGGCTTTGTAACCGATATCGAGTCGGAAAAGGGTGCCAAGGGTCTGTCCGAGGAAACAATCCGGTTCCTGTCGGCAAAGAAGAACGAGCCGGAATGGATGACCGAATGGCGGCTGGATGCCCTGCGCCGGTTTAAACAGATGGAAGAGCCGGACTGGGCCCGCGTTTCCTATCCGAAGATCGACTTTGACGAGCTCTACTACTGGGCTGCTCCGAAGTCCGTTGAAGGGCCGAAGAGCCTGGACGAAGTGGACCCTGAGTTGCTGGCAACCTACGAAAAGCTTGGCATTCCGCTCCGCGAGCAGGAGATCCTGGCGGGTGTTGCCCCGGAAAACCGGGTCGCCGTTGACGCTGTCTTCGATTCGGTATCCGTTGTGACGACCTTCAAGGAAGAGCTGAAGAAGGCTGGCGTCATCTTCTGTTCGATTTCCGAGGCGATGCGCGAATATCCGGACCTCGTGAAGAAGTATATCGGTTCGGTTGTTCCGGTGACCGACAACTACTATGCAACGCTGAACTCCGCGGTCTTCTCGGACGGATCCTTCGTTTACATTCCGGAAGGCGTGCGCTGCCCGATGGAATTGTCGACCTACTTCCGGATCAACGAGCAGAACACCGGTCAGTTTGAACGGACCTTGATCATTGCTGAAAAGGGCTCCTACGTCTCCTATCTCGAGGGATGTACAGCGCCGCAACGTGATGAAAACCAGCTGCATGCGGCTGTTGTTGAGCTGATTGCGCTGGACGATGCGGAGATCAAGTACTCGACCGTCCAGAACTGGTTCCCTGGCGACAAGGACGGCAAGGGCGGCATTTATAATTTCGTGACGAAACGCGGCGATTGCCGGGGCAAGAATTCCAAGATTTCGTGGACCCAGGTCGAGACTGGCTCCGCAATCACCTGGAAGTATCCGTCCTGCATTCTGCGCGGCGATAACTCCCGCGGTGAGTTCTATTCCATTGCCGTCTCCAACGGCCACCAGCAGATCGACAGTGGCACGAAGATGATCCATCTCGGCAAGAACACGTCGAGCCGGGTGATTTCAAAGGGTATCTCCGCCGGAAAGTCGGAAAACACGTACCGTGGCCTGATCTCCGCGCACCGCAAGGCATCCAACGCCCGGAACTTCACCCAGTGCGACAGCCTGTTGATCGGCCAGGAATGCGGCGCTCATACGGTGCCTTACATTGAGAGCAAGAACGCAACGGCCCAGTTCGAGCACGAGGCAACGACCTCGAAGATTTCGGACGACCAGATGTTCTATTGCCTGCAGCGCGGGATGAATGAGGAAGAAGCGGTGGCGCTGATTGTCAACGGCTTCGTCAAGGACGTCATCCAGCAGCTGCCGATGGAATTTGCTGTTGAAGCTCAAAAGCTGATTTCGATCAGCCTGGAAGGATCTGTGGGCTAAGGGCTTAGGAGCCTGGCATGAATGAGAAGGTTGAAAATCTCATCTTGGAACACTTGAGGGCGATGCGTAGCGATATCGTTGGTATCAAAGCGGATTTATCAACCTTGAAAGCTGAGATGACCGCCATGCGGCAACAAATGGCCGGTGTGATCACACTTCAGGATCATGACCACTCAGACATCGCTGGCTTGAAGCTCCGAATTGACAGGATCGAGAAACGGCTCGACATCGTTGAATGAACAAGCGCTGGATTTGGCGCAAAACGGAACATCCTCAAAGAGGACATGAAAAAATGCTTGAGATCAAAAACCTTCACGCCCGCATTGCGGAAGACGAAACCGAAATCCTGCGCGGCATTAACCTGACCGTCAATGCTGGCGAAGTCCATGCGATCATGGGCCCGAATGGCTCCGGCAAGTCCACGCTGTCCTACATCCTGGCCGGCAAGGACGACTATGAAGTCACCGAAGGCGAGATCCTGTTCAACGGCGAAAACATGCTCGACATGGAGCCGGATGAGCGGGCGGCCGCCGGCATGTTCCTGGCGTTCCAATATCCGATCGAGATCCCGGGTGTTGCCACCATGGAATTCTTGAAGACGGCGATGAATGCACAGCGCAAGGCCCGCGGCGAAGACACGCTCTCCATCCCTGACTTCATGAAGCGGGTCAAGGAAGCCGCGGCTCACCTGAACGTCTCCATGGACATGCTGAAGCGTCCGCTGAATGTCGGGTTCTCCGGCGGGGAAAAGAAACGCGCGGAAATCCTCCAGATGTCTCTCCTGGAGCCGAAGCTCTGCGTGCTCGATGAGACCGATTCGGGCCTCGACATCGATGCCCTGCGCATCGTTTCTGAGGGCGTGAACAAGCTGCGCGGTCCTGACCGGGCAATGGTCGTGATCACTCACTACCAGCGGCTTCTGGACCATATTGTCCCCGATGTTGTCCACGTCTTGTCCAAAGGCCAGATCGTGAAAACCGGTGACAAGGACCTTGCGCTTGAACTGGAGAAAAACGGTTACGCTGACATCATCAACGCAGCCGCTTGATAGGAGCCGCGACATGAACGCAAATGCACCCATCAGGAACACACAAGCCGAAAGCGAGCTGATCGAGCGCTATGAGGCTGCCAAGGGCAGTCTTGCAGGGTCGGTGGCCGTCTCGGCTCTGCGTGATGCTGCCATCGGCCAGATCCGTGACAAGGGCCTGCCGCACCGGCGTGTCGAGGAATACAAGTATTCCGACCTGCGCGCCTTCATGAATTCGGCGGCTCCGCTGGCGGAAAAGGCAAATCTGGATGCGGCCAAGGCTGCGGTCGCGGCAGCCGACACCTTTGGAGATCTTGACCGGTTCCGGATCGTTATCGCCAATGGCGCGTTTGCCGGGGATCTCTCGGATACTGAGGCGCTGGCAGCCGAAGGCGTCACGGTCTCCAGCATCACTGCTGCGCTGGACACGGAAGATGCAACGCTGCTGCTGGCATCGCCCAAGACTGGACCCAACGATGGGGTCGTGGCCATGAACACGGCGTTCGTCCAGGGCGGCATTATTCTCTCCGTAAAAGCGGGTGTGGACGTCTCCAAGCCTGTTGAAATCGTGCATGTGGCCACAAGCGCCGGCGGACAGGTCGTCCGCAACACCGTGAAGGTAGGCGAGGGGGCGAATATCCGATTGCTTGAGACCTTCGTCGGGGAGAGTGGAACGGGCGAGATCAATGCTGTTTTCGACTACACGGTTGAAGACAAGGCCAATCTCGCGGCGACCCGCCTGATCACCGGAAAAGCGGACGCTGCGCGTTTGTTCACGACGATTGCGACCCTTGGCGCGGAAGCTGAATTCAAGTCTCTCGGCTTTGTTGCCGGGCCGAAATTCGTGCGTAACCAGCAGTTCGTCAATTTCACCGGCGAACACTCGGAGGCCAAGATCTACGGCGTGTCGATGGCTGGTGGATCCGACCTTGCCGACCAAACCTTGATCGTCGACCACGCGGTGCCGCACTGTAACAGCCGTGAATTCTTCAAGACCGTCCTCGACGGTGAAGCGCGCGGGGTTTACCAGGGCCGGATCAATGTCGCGCCGCACGCCCAGAAGACCGACGGCGAAATGATGACCCAGGCCTTGCTTCTGTCCGAAACGGCGGAAATGGCAAACAAGCCTGAGCTCGAGATCTTCGCCGATGACGTGATTTGCGCCCATGGTGCCACCAGTGGCCAGATGGACGAGGATCTGCTGTTCTATCTGCGCGCCCGTGGCATTCCGGAAGCCGAGGCGAAGACGCTTCTCGTTCTGGCGTTCTTGTCGGAAGCGATTGAAGAATACGGCGAAGAGGACGTGACCGAAGGCCTTGAACAGCGCGTGCGCGAGTGGCTCGCTGATCACTAAGACTGAATAGCGTGCGCGGGTTGGTCAAATCCGCGCATGACCCTGGTTTCCACAGCCAGTAGACTCATGTTCGTGGAAAGAGATTTTGGAATAAGGAGCCGCGGCGCATGACAGTCGCAACCGCCGAGACGAACACCGTTCCCTCTAGCTATGATGTCGACGCGATCCGGGCGGATTTCCCGATCCTGTCGCGCGAAGTCTATGGCAAACCATTGGTTTATCTCGACAACGGAGCATCTGCACAAAAGCCGAAGGCGGTCATAGACGCCGTGAGCGAAGCCTATTCAAACGAATATGCCAATGTTCACCGCGGCTTGCATTTTCTGTCCAATGCGGCAACGGATGCCTATGAGGCTGCGCGCGAGAAGGTGCGCCGGTTCCTGAACGCTGGCAGCGTTGACGAGGTGGTCTTTACCAAGTCGACCACCGAGGCCATCAACCTGGTGTCTTATGGCCTGGGGCCGGATTACTTTGGCGCTGGTGACGAGATTGTTATGTCCATCATGGAACATCACTCGAACATTGTGCCCTGGCATTTCCACCGCGAACGCAATGGCGCGGTGTTGAAATGGGTCTATGTCCGCGAGGATGGGTCCTTTGATCTCGATGCCTTCAAGGATGCGTTGAGCGACCGCACAAAGCTGGTGGCCATCACGCATATGTCGAACGTCCTGGGAACTGTTGTTCCCATCAAGGAAGTTTGCCGGATTGCACATGACCGCGGGATACCGGTGCTGGTCGATGGCAGCCAGGCTGCGGTTCATATGCATGTTGATGTGCAGGAGCTTGAGTGTGATTTTTATGCCTTCACCGGACACAAGGTTTATGGCCCGTCCGGGATCGGCGTCTTGTGGGGCAAGCCGGAATGGCTGAAGAAACTCCGCCCTTTCCAGGGCGGCGGGGAAATGATCCTCGATGTGATGGAAGACACCATCACATACAATGATCCTCCGCACCGGTTTGAGGCGGGAACGCCACCCATCGTTCAGGCGATTGGTTTGGGCGCAGCGCTTGACTACATGGATGCGATTGGCCGCGATGCGATTGCCCGCCATGAAGCTGAACTGAAGTCTTATGCGCATCAGAAGCTCAAGGAAATCAATTCTTTGCGTATTTTTGGAGAGGCCCCGGGAAAAGGCGCGATTGTGTCCTTTGAAATTCAGGGTGCCCACGCGCACGATGTTGCGACAATCATCGACCGGGCCGGGGTTGCCGTCCGGGCCGGGACCCATTGCGCTCAGCCGCTCTTGGCAAGATATGGTGTTACCTCTACATGCAGGGCAAGTTTCGGCATGTACAACACGCACTCCGAAGTGGACGCATTGTATGATGCGCTTTTGAAAGCCCAGAGCTTCTTTGGGTAAGGACGGTTCCAAGATGGAAGATGCAACAACAATCGATACGAACACCGCTGGTGAAGCGCCTCAGGCTGAAGTGTCTGGAAAGTGCGCTATACCTCAAGCCGAGCTTGAGCAGCTCACGACGGATATTATCGGCGCGTTGAAAACCGTCTACGATCCGGAAATCCCGTGTGACATCTATGAGCTGGGTTTGATCTACAAGGTGGATATCGAGGACGACCGGTCCATCAACATCGATATGACCCTGACAGCGCCAGGCTGTCCGGTGGCCGGAGAGATGCCCGGATGGGTCGAAAATGCCGTCGCCTCCGTTGCGGGTGTTGGGCCGGTGACAGTTGATATGGTGTTCGACCCGCCCTGGACACCGGATCGTATGTCCGATGAAGCCAAGGTCGCACTCAACTGGTATTGAGTTCTTCCGTTTGTATCCTTAAGCTGAGTTCCTATATCAGGTTAAACTCCTGTGTCTGCTTGAGAGGAAATGATGGCTTCTGCCGCTAAATTCCAGGTTCTGACTTTGACCGACGCCGCTGCGGAACGGGTCTGCGAACTCGTTGAAAACGCTGACAAGCCTGCTCTGGGTCTGCGGGTCGGGATCAAAAAAGGTGGCTGCGCAGGCATGGAATACGCCATGGACCTGGTCGAAGAAGCGAAACCAGGCGACGATCTGATCGAAGACAAGGGCGCCAAAATCTTTGTGGATCCGTCAGCAGTTCTCTTTTTGCTCGGCACCGAGATGGATTTTGAAGTGACCAAGTTCCGTTCGGGATTTATCTTTAAAAATCCGAATGAGGTTTCTGCCTGTGGCTGCGGTGAGTCCGTGTCGCTTCAGGCGGCGGAACTGCCCGCGATGGCGCGCCCTCAATAACACCTGTACATATCGGATCTTTTCCAGTGAAACTTTTTGATCGGTTGAAGGCGGAAGCGGCACCGCAATGGTCGGCTTACGTTGACCATGAATTTGTACGCCAACTTGGCAGCGGTGAGCTTCCCCTAAATGCCTTCAAGCACTATCTGGTGCAGGATTATCTGTTTTTGATCCAGTTTGCCCGGGCCTATGCGCTTGCTGTCTATAAGAGCCCGAGCGTCGATGACATGCGCCAATCCCTGGAAGGCGTGAAGGCGATTCTCGATGTTGAGCTGGACCTGCATCTGGAGCTTTGCGGCTCCTGGGGCATGTCGCGCGAAGATATTGAAAAGGCGCCCGAAGATACGCCGACCATGGCCTACACGCGGTTTGTGCTTGACGCTGGCATGTCCGGTGACCTTCTTGACCTCCAGGCGGCCCTTGCTCCGTGTGTGATTGGCTATGCGGAAATCGGAGCAGCGCTCTTGAAGGGTGGTTCGGCAGCCGAGGCAAATCCTTATCACAGGTGGGTCCTGGAATACGGCGGCGATGCCTATCAGGACCTGGCAAAGGGGTTTGGTGCCTGGATGGACAGAACCGGAGAGGCCTATCTCACCGAAACGCGATATCCTCGTGTGCTGTCCCTGTTTGAAAAGGCTAGCCGTCTGGAAGCGGATTTCTGGCAAATGGGATTAAACGCCAGCGCTTGAAGCTCTGTGAGGTGTTTTCGGAAAGGGCCGGGAATGCGCGAAGGATTTGTCTGCCCAGATCAGGCGACATGTTCCTTGCCAGAGTTTTCGCTGAGATCGTCTTCGGTTTTCACGTTGTTGCGGCCGTCTGCCTTTGCGGCATAAAGCGCTTCATCCGCGCGCGAAACAATGCTGTGTGATGTGTCATGCGGACGGAAGTGAGCAACGCCGATCGAAATCGTAACCCGGCCAAGGTTTTCACCTGTTGAACGTTTGACCAGTTCCTTGGACTGCACGGCTTCCCGGATCCGCTCGCCGATATCCACAGCTTCGGTCAGCCCGGTATGCGGCAGGATCAGGGCAAACTCTTCGCCGCCATACCGGCAGGCAACGTCTTCGCCCTTGATGTTCTGTTTCACGGCAAGTGCGACAAGCCTTAGAACCTGATCTCCGGTCTGGTGGCCATAGGTGTCGTTGAACTTCTTAAAGTGATCGATGTCCGTCATCAGCAAGGTAAAGCCACGGCGGCTCTCCTTTGCGTGTTCGATCACACGTTCGATTGAGTTTTCAAAGTGTTTGCGGTTGTTGAGCGTAGTCAGCTCGTCTGTAAGCGACTCGTACCGAATCGCTTCCAAGGACGATTGCAGCTTTTCGATATGCTTTTTGGATTCCAAGAGCTGCGTTTCCAGCTTCCGGTTCGACACGACCGCGTTTTGTGTCGATTTGACCAAATGCGTCACATACATTTGCAGCTTGCTGGCATCCTTGACGGATTTGATCCGTTCCCCGGCCTGCTCCAGCGCCGTTCCGTAGTCGGACGTGGCATCAGCGCTCAACTTGAGCGTCTCAACGAGTTCTTCGACTTCACTTGAAACTTTTGTCCCGACCTCATCGAGGCGGTCGCCCAGGCGTGTGGGGGAGAGGAAGCGGCCGTAAAGGTTCAGCATATGGTCTGTGCTGATCCGGCCATGTTCCTTGATGGTTTCGTTGACAGCTCTGTTCAGTCCCTGATTATATCCAGCAGAATAGGTGTACCAGAGCTCGTAAGAGCGCGGATAAGCGGGCAGCGTATTCTTTTTGATATAGCCGATCGCAGACTCACCATAAGTGATGGTGCGTTTATGATCATCTTCGTCAGACATAGCTTCTCTCATCCATCTCCTGCGAATCCACCCCACATGGTCGCAAGATCAGGTTCCAAGGTCGGCTGGAAGAATTAAGAAGCGATTAAGCGTAACGGTAAAGTCAGCGGATAAGTGACGTTACGACGCTTTTTTGGGCCGGGGCTCTCTCAGAAGGAAAGCCGGGATATGAACGCCTGCCCCAAAGGCGGGTTCCTGACGGCTGTTTTTCTGCTTTTTCACGGGCTGTCGCTGACTGATGTTTGACACAGGTGACGGTCCTGCCTGTTCGGTTTGCACTTCGGGTTGCTCCACGCTTTCACTTCTGGACTTGGAGCCACCGCGCTGGCGGCGGGCCGGTTTGGCCGGAGCCTCTGCTGCCTCATTGTCGTTTGTCTTGGCCTTCTGGCTTTTGCCCGATTTCCGGCGCGACTTGCGTTCCTTGGCAGCCTCTTCGAAGTCGATCGGCTCTCCCTGCCAATCAATGGATTTCTTGATAAGGGCTTCGATTGCAGACAGGTATTTCTGATCGTCACCGGTTACCAAAGTGTAGGCAGTGCCCTTGCGTCCCGCACGGCCGGTACGTCCGATCCTGTGCACGTAGTCTTCCGCGTTGATCGGCACGTCAAAGTTAAAGACGTGGCTTACTTCCGGAATGTCCAGGCCGCGGGCAGCAACGTCGCTCGCGACAAGAAGTTTAATAGTGCCCTTGCGGAAGTTATCAAGCATCATCATCCGGGTGCGCTGGTCCATGTCGCCATGAAGCGCCCCAACACTGTAATCATGCCGTTCGAGAGAGCGGAACAGTGTCGACACATCCCGTTTGCGGTTGCAAAAGACGATTGCGTTTTTCAGGTCTTCGGCTTCCTGAAGCAACTCGCGCAAAGTCTCGCGCTTCTCAAAGTCCTTCGGCTGGGACGCTTTGAGAACCTGCGTAACGCTGTCATTGGTCGAGGAGGTCGGGGCCACTTCGATCCGGGCCGGGTTCTGCAGAAAAGTCTCTGTCAGACGCTGAATTTCAGGCGGCATGGTTGCGGAGAAGAACAGCGTCTGCCGGGTGAACGGGATCAGTTTGCAGATGCGCTCAATGTCCGGAATGAAGCCCATGTCGAGCATCCGGTCCGCCTCGTCGATGACGAGAATTTCGACACCTTGGAGGAGCAGTTTTCCGCGTTCGAAATGATCAAGCAAACGGCCCGGGGTCGCGATCAGCACGTCAGTTCCGCGGTCCAGTTTCTTGTCTTGTTCGGCAAAAGAGACGCCGCCGATCAAAAGCGCGACATTCAATTTGTGATTGGTGCCGTATTTCTCAAAGTTCTCTTGAACCTGAGCGGCAAGTTCCCGGGTCGGCTCCAAAATAAGCGTACGGGGCATCCGGGCGCGGGCACGGCCTTTTTCCAGAAGGGTGAGCATGGGCAGCGTGAAGCTTGCCGTTTTGCCCGTTCCGGTTTGCGCAATCCCAAGGATGTCGCGCCGTTCAAGAACCTGGGGGATCGCGCCTGATTGGATCGCTGTAGGTTCTTTATAACCTGCTGCTTCAACTGCAGCGAGGACCTTCTCGCTAAGACCGAGAGTATCAAATGCCATAGAGCGGGTTGCCCGGATGTTGTGAATTTAAATTGTTCGGCGCCTGGACGGATTCCAGTCGCGCAGATTTGCGCACACCCTACAGTCCAGCGCTCAAGTGTCAATAATCCAGTGAGTTTAAATCGGGAGAAATTCGAGTATTTTTGGGCAAGTTTGCCATCTCAGTTAATTTCTCGTCTTGAAAAACCCAGCAATGCGATCTGCCGGTTGCTTGCCGTCGAAATAGTTTTCAAAGTGTTTGGAACCTGAATACCGTGCACCTGGGATAATTGGACGGCAGAACCGGCAGTTTTTGACCGGCTGGATCGTCTATTGGGCGGCCAAGCGCCCCTCATAAAACGCCTGGTAGTCATTCCGGTAGCGTTTGGCGATCCGGGCAGAGACGGGATCACTGCTGAAGGCGTTGAGCGTTTCGCTAGAAACGAAATCTGAAGGACTGAAACGCTCCGGCATGTCCGGCGGGCAGTCCAGCTGTGTCGCGGTCAGGAAGTCTGAAAGCGCGCAGTCATATTGTTCGACTTGAAGCACCAGATCCGGGATGAACTGGCCTTTGTGGGTGAGGGCGGTCCACTGGCTCCGGAACAGGTTGTCGGCTTCAAGGTCCGAAATTGCGGCAACCTGGGATACAAAGTCTTCAGGCGTCATATCAGGGGAGAACCGGCGCTCTCCGTAGTAGTACGGCAGTCCACCGGCGCCTTTGATGATTTTTTCATAGCAATAGGCAAGACGGTGCAGCGGATTTTGCACCCAGGCAACGGTTTTAATGTCCGGATACCGTCTTTTCAGTTCGCGAGCGGTCAGGAGCTCGACGTTTCCATGAAAAAGTTTGGTTTCGGAAACCAGTTCTTCCCGGTCAAAGTGTCCGGGACACGGAGAGATGTCGTGAATGCCGGCAAGTTTGAGCAAAACTGGTTCAAGCAATTTGAACGCGGTCTCGTTAACGCGGGCATAGGCAATATTGAAGTCCGGAAATACCAGATAAACGTGGTTGCGGAGCGGCCGGTGGCGGCGGTCTATCAGACTATATACGCGGGTTAGCATGGGCCTGGCACAACGCAACAAATTGGCATGTAGTGGTCACCGTTCTATGCAGTAACCTTTTTTCAAGGTGCAACGCAAACGTTTTTACCCAAGGTCATATATCCAGGTCTTCGGCAAACTCCGCATTTTCCTGGATGAAGCGGAAGCGGGCTTCCGGCTTGTTGCCCATGAGTTGTTCGACGGAGTCATTTGTTTCTGCAATCGCGTCTTCCTCGACCGACACCTGAAGGAGGGACCGTTTTGCAGGGTCCATCGTTGTTTCTTTCAGCTGTGCCGGCAACATCTCACCAAGGCCTTTGAACCGGCCAATCTCCACTTTCGACTTGCCCTTGAACACGGTGCCTAGCAGCTCGTCCTTGTGGGCATCATCGCGTGCATAGACTGTTTTTCCGCCTTGGCTGAGGCGGTAGAGCGGCGGAACGGCCAGATACAAATGGCCTTGCCGGATCATTTCCGGCATTTCCCGGTAGAAGAACGTAATGAGCAGCGAGGCGATGTGAGCGCCGTCCACATCCGCGTCGGTCATGATGATGACCCGGTCATACCGCAGGTCTTCATCCCGGTAGCTTGACCGCGTTCCGCAGCCAAGCGCCTGGATAAGATCTGCGAGCTGCTGATTGGATGCCAGCTTGTCCCGGCCGGCATTGGCAACGTTCAAAATCTTGCCGCGCAAGGGAAGGACAGCCTGATTGGACCGGTTCCGCGCCTGTTTGGCCGACCCGCCCGCCGAGTCGCCCTCCACGATGAACAGCTCGGTGTTATCCGCCTGATTGGCCGAACAATCGGCAAGTTTGCCGGGCAAACGCAGTTTCCGGACCGCTGTCTTGCGGGCAACGTCTTTCTCTTGCCGCCGGCGCAAACGTTCTTCGGCCCGGTCAATGACCCATTCCAGAAGCTTGTTGGCCTGGTTCGGAGAGGCCG
Source organism: Roseibium denhamense (assembly GCF_009711415.1). Classification (GTDB taxonomy): domain Bacteria; phylum Pseudomonadota; class Alphaproteobacteria; order Rhizobiales; family Stappiaceae; genus Roseibium; species Roseibium denhamense. The sequence continues at coordinate 58,842 of NZ_SMLZ01000108.1, read as the reverse complement.
TCAGCCAGTGGTCGAATGCGTCACGGACCGCATTTTCAGTGATGCGCGTGGCTTCGTTGGTTGCGAGTTTGTCTTTGGTCTGGCCGACAAACTCGGGTTCGCGGATGAAAACCGACAGCATGCCGCCAGCGGATGTCATGACATCATCGCCCGTGATGAGGGCGGCCTTTTTGTTGCTGGTCAGTTCGCCATAGGCTTTCAGGCCGCGCAGGAGGGCATAGCGGAAGCCTGCCTCATGCGTGCCGCCTTCGGGCGTTGGAACCGTATTACAGTAGGAATTGACGAAGCCATCGCCGGCGAACCAGCTGACAGCCCATTCAACAGACCCGTGCTTGCCGGTCTTGTCTGTCCTGCCTGCGAACACGTCTTCGACAACGCGGCGCTCCTTGGCAAGTTTTTCGCCGAGAAAGTCCTTCAAACCGCCGGGGAAGTGGAAGACTGCATCCGCCGGTGTTTCGTCCTTCTCGCTCAAAAGCTCTTGAGCACAATGCCAGCGTATTTCGACGCCGCCGAACAGATACGCTTTTGAGCGTGCCATCTTGAGCAGGCGGGCAGGCTGAAACTTCGCGCCTTTCCCGAAGATCTCCTGATCGGGCTTGAACCGTACCGATGTCCCGCGGCGGTTTTGTGTGTCGCCGACATTTTCAAGGCCGCCCTGAGGCTGACCGCGCCGGAAAGTCTGCCGGTAAAGCTTGCGCGCCCTTGCGACCTCGACGACCAGTTCTTCCGACAAGGCATTCACGACCGAGACACCGACACCATGCAGGCCGCCCGACGTTTCATACACCTTGCTGTCGAACTTACCGCCTGCATGGAGTGTCGTCATGATGACTTCGAGTGCGGACTTGTCCTTAAATTTCGGATGTGGATCCACCGGTATGCCGCGGCCGTTATCGACAATCGTCAAATAGCCATCCGCGCCCAGGGTAACGTCAATCCAAGTCGCATGGCCCGCGACCGCCTCGTCCATCGAGTTGTCGATGACTTCCGCAAAAAGATGATGCAATGCTTTTTCATCGGTGCCGCCGATATACATTCCAGGGCGGCGGCGGACGGGCTCGAGGCCCTCCAGCACTTCAATATCGGCTGCGGAGTACTCGTTGGTCTCAGGCGCTGGAGTAGGTGTCCTCTGCGGCTTCGGAGCAGGGGCTGTCTCCGGGATAGAAGCGGAAACGGCCGCATTGCCAGCAAAGAGATCGTTTTTTGCACTCATTCCAAATCGCCTGACGCATTGATCGGTAGAATTATGTTCAGCCCGAAGCAATACACCGAAACGGGTATGCGTTTGAAGGACAAATGTAGAACAACCGCGTAAATCGGGAATTTGCACTGGTTTTCAACAGATAGACCGCGCGGACCGTGGAAACCGATCGTCAACCTGACTGTGTTGAACTCATGGATGGGTGAGCGGCAATTTGTGCCTAATTGGCAACACCTGCAGGCAAACTCACCGGCGAGGCATCAGAAGGGGATTGCTGCCCATGTTCGGCCATGTTTGCCATACACCCATTAGGCCGCTGAATTGGAGCCTGCCGTCCAGGCCAATTGGGGCAAAGGTTCCGCCCAAAGGTGCCGGAATGAGCTTATTCCGGCCCAACTTCGGACGAAATGGGTGTCCATATTCGGGAAGATCCGCAGAGCCGGTGATCGGTTCAGGATCGGGAAATTGGGAAAAGCAAAAGCGCTGAGCGCTGGCACCATAATAACCGGGATGTCGCCCGTCGGTAGGCTGGGCGTTGTCCGGCAAATAATAGAATGACTGGGAAGCAGAACAAAAAATGAGCCATCCTAACCTCAGATACGCTGCAATCGCGCTCGGCGCATTTGCCGTGTCTTTGAACGCGGCCCCCGCGCTTGCGTTTGATGGTCAATCGGCTCCGTCTGAACAGATTTCGCCTGCCCCGATTGGCCCTTGGGAGGCGCTGCAGACCGGTTTGCGCCATTATTACTCCGGCGATAAATCCGCCGCCCTCAGTTCTCTCCAATATGCCGCTGAGCAGGGGCAGCCCGGTGCCGCCTGGAAGCTGGGCGAGATGTATGCGCACGGCGACGGTGTGGCCGAGGACGACCTGAAAGCATTTCAGTACTACAGCCAGATTATCCGTCAGCACGGCCACGAAGCGCCTGAAGGGCCGCAAGCCTCATTTGTCCGCAGTGCCTTTGTGGCGCTCGGCAACTATTATCTTCACGGGATCGAGGGGGCTGTCGAGCGTGACATTGCCAAGGCGCATAACAGCTTCCGGATTGCGGCCATGGTTTTCGGTGACGCTGAAGCGCAGTACACGCTTGGCCAGTTGAGCCAGGCGAATGACCACAAAATGGCGGTCCGTTGGTACAACCTCGCGGCGGATAAGGGCCATGTGGAAGCTCAGGCCCGTTTGGGGGAAACCCTGTTTTCGCTGGGCAAATCCGACAGCAACCGGGCGAGCGGCCTCATGTGGCTGACCATCGCCCGCGAGCAGGCCGCAGGAACTGACGCAGCCTGGATCAATGGTTTGCATGAACAGTATTTCGCTGTGTCTTCCGAGCCGATCCGCCAGCAGGCCCGGATCATGGCTGACACCTGGTTGAAAACCCATCGACCGGACTTGCAGACTGCCCAGCAGGTGCCAACGCAATAGACGCCGCTGGCAGGAACAGCCTTGGGTTCAAGGCGGCGGCTGCCCAGTCTCAATTTTCATTCTGCCTAAAACAAAGCCTGGACTGCGGGTGGCAAGCTCTTGAGCGCCCGTTCGATATTGGACGCCGTGTCCACTTTGCCGGACTGCGTATCAGGCGTGTCCAGGAAGGTGACCGGGCAAGGCGTGTTGCTCATTTTCCAGGAGGTGTTGTTGAGAACCATGGAACAGGTCAGCAATTGTGTCCCGCTGCTCCTGCTGACGCAGATGGATTCTCCGATCCCGTAGTCTTCACCCTGGTAACGGCAGGTACAGGGAACGTTCGGTCCTGTTGCCGCTTGGGCGAGGGACGCCGTTGGTGCGAGCGTGACCGCTGTAAGGAGGCCGAGAGCAACCGCATAGGCCAGACTAATCCGGCCCGACAGGCAATGGCTGTCAGAAGAAGAAGGTCCGCATAACGGCAGAGCGGACGAAGAACGCCAAGTCGTTATCCCATTGATCACCAGATTAGCATGGCAGGATCTGTCTGCAATGGGTATTTACGCTGCGTCCGGGCGTTGTGGATCACTGGATTGCGCACAAGACAGACGCGGCGGGTGCCGCCGCCGCACGAATGCTTCACAAGCCTAGCCCGCAACGTGGCGTCCGGGCGGTCCGGGCCTTCCTAACTTGGATTGGCTACTCTTATGCGGCCAGCTGGACCCAGACCGGGACGTGGTCAGAGGGTTTTTCCCAGCCACGCACATGCTTGTCGATGCCGCATCCATTTAGTCTGTCCGTGGCTTGCGGTGACATCAGGATGTGGTCGATCCGGATGCCGTTATTTTTTTGCCAAGCGCCCGCTTGGTAGTCCCAGAACGTGTAGGTCTGTTCCGCTTCTGTGCACGACCGGACCGCCTCGGTAAAGCCGAGGTGTGTCAAGCTGCGGAAACGCTGACGGCTTTCGGGCTGAAACAAGGCGTCGTCCGTCCAGTTCTCCGGGTTTTTGGCATCCACGGGGTCTGGGATGACATTGTAGTCACCGAGAAGGAGGAACGGCGTCTCCTCTGCCAGCCGCTTTTGCGTATGGATGTGGAGCCTGTCCATCCAGCCGAGCTTGTAGGGAAATTTTTCGGTGCCAAGCGGGTTGCCGTTTGGAAGGTACAGGCAGCCAAACCGGATTGCACCGGTTTCCGTCGACACAGTTGCCTCAATGTAGCGGGCCTGTTCGTCGGTCTCGTCACCTGGGAGCCCGCGTTGAACATCTTCAAGGGGGCTCTTGGAAAGAAGGGCGACCCCGTTAAAGCCCTTCTGGCCGTGGGTCTCCACATTGTAGCCGAGATCTTCGAAAGCTTGACGGGGAAACCCCTCATCCTGAGATTTTATTTCCTGAAAACAGGCAATGTCCGGGGAGGACTTTTGAAGCCACTCCAGAACGGTATTCAAGCGCGCTTTCACGCCGTTTATGTTCCAGGTGGCGATTTTCATGGATGAGGTTCCGTCGGTTCACTGATCTGGCGGGACGGGGCCCACCCCGTCAGTGCGGTTTGCTACTGCACATGCACTAGATTGTAAAACTCGTTCCGCAGCCGCAGCCTGCAACAGCATGCGGGTTATTGATCTGAAAGGCCTGGCCGATCAGGTCATCAACGAAATCGACCTCGGATCCGCTCATGTATTGCAGCGAGACCGAATCGATCAGAACAACGGCGCCTGCCCGTTCAATGACGAAATCATCGCTTTCACGGGTATCGACAACATCGTACTTGTACTGCAGTCCGGAACAGCCACCGCCCTCAACACTGATGCGCAGCATGCTTCCGTCCGCTTCCTTGGACAATATCTTTGCGATGCGCTTGGCAGCGCGATCACTGACTGTTACTTGATTTTCAAGTGTTTCGGTCATTTTTTACTGACTCGCTTCGCCTCTGCCATGCAAAGGCGGTTTGTGACTGGCATTACAAGATAAGTAAGTTTTGCGGACGCCCGCGTCAATGAGTGACCCAGGCTGCGCCGCGACAAAGCTGATTGGGGCAATTCGTGACTGACGCTTGGAACGATATCAAGCCGGAACTGGGGTTTGGCGCTCAATCCCGCGCAAACTACGCTGAAAATCCTCTCAGGAGCCGGGGGCGCTTGTTCAAGGAACCCGAGAGCCCGACGCGGACGCCGTTTCAGCGGGACAGAGACCGGATCATCCATTCGTCTGCCTTCCGGCGGCTCAAGCACAAGACACAGGTGTTCGTCTATCATGAAGGTGATCACTACCGCACCCGTTTGACGCATACGATTGAAGTTTCCCAAATCGCCCGGTCACTGGCCCGCGCGCTCAAACTCGATGAGGACCTTGCGGAATGCCTTGCCTTGTCTCACGACCTCGGTCACACGCCGTTCGGTCATGAGGGGGAGGACGTCATGCATGATTGCATGGCACCTTTCGGGGGCTTTGACCATAATGCTCAATCCTTGCGTGTCGTAACGCATCTTGAACAGCGGTATGCCGAGTTTGACGGATTGAACCTTGCCTGGGAAACGCTGGAAGGTCTCGTCAAACACAATGGGCCGTTGGTGGACGGTACGGGCGCGCCGCTCGGAAAGTTTGCCGGCGGTCAGTTGCCGTTCGCGATCCGCAGCTATGCCGAACGCCAGGACCTGTTGCTAGGGACATGGCCGGGCGCCGAGGCTCAGGCGGCGGCGATTGCAGATGATATTGCCTATGACGCCCATGATCTCGATGATGGATTGCGCGCCGGCCTGTTTGCCATAGACGATATGCGCGAAGTCCCCTTTCTTGCCGATATTCTGGCGGATGTGGACCGGGCCTATCCCCACCTTGAAGAAAGCCGCAAGATCCATGAAATCGTGCGCCGCTCGATCACGCGCATGGTGGAAGATGTAATCCGGCACGGTTTCATGAACCTGGCTGAACTGGCCCCGCAATCCGCGCAGGACATCCGTATGGCGGGACGCTGCATCGTCGGCTTCTCACCGGAGCTGACAGCTGCCGAAAAAGAGGTCAAACGGTTTTTGTTTGCCCGCGTCTACCGGCATGAAGACGTGTTGGCGGTCAGAAAACTGGTTGCCGGTGTGGTCCGGGATCTTTTCCGCGGTTTCCTGGCCGACCCCGGACTTATGCCAAAACCCTGGAGCATCGGTCTTGAAGAATTGGGAGACGACGAACTTGCGCGGCGCGTCTGTGACTATATTGCCGGTATGACCGATCGATATGCAATTGAAGAACATCGCAGATTGTTTGACGACACACCCGAATTGCGGTAGGCGCTGAGCCAACTTGATCGCCCTGTAGCGCCAATGGAAGCATCCGTTGTTGCGCGCGGGCGCTTTGTGTTTTGATGAACCGACCGGACGTGTGTGCAATGAACATTTACGCAGACTTCACTCTGCGCGTTAAAAACGCCATCAACATGCTTGATTTAAAAGACAAAGATGGCAATGCGCCTAATGTCTCCCGCATCGTGGTGGAAGCCCCGCGTGATACTGCGCACGGTGATCTGGCGACCAACGCTGCCATGGTGCTGGCCAAGCCGCTTGGCATGAAGCCGCGTGATCTGGCCGACCAGCTCGTTCAGGAATTGGGCAAAGATCCGGAAGTGATCGAGACGTCGGTCGCCGGTCCCGGCTTCATCAACTTGCGGGTCGCCCCTTCGGTCTGGCACCGGATCCTTGGCGCTATTTTGCAGGCGGGCACCGGCTTTGGCGGCTCGACGGACGACAAGCAGCCGAAGGTCAACGTTGAGTACGTATCGGCCAACCCGACCGGCCCGATGCATGTAGGCCACATTCGCGGTGCGGTGGTTGGTGACGCGCTGGCGAACTTGCTCGCTTTCGCGGGCAATGCGGTCACCAAGGAATACTACATAAACGACGCCGGTTCGCAGATCGAAACGCTCGCAAGAAGTGCATTCCTGCGATACCGCGAGGCCTTGGGCGAAGATATTGGGGAAATCCCTTCGGGGCTTTATCCCGGCGATTATCTTGTTCCCGTGGGAACTGCTTTGAAAGATGAGTTTGGCGGTTCGTTGAAAGACAAGGACGAGGCTAAGTGGCTGCCGGTCGTCCGGGATCGCGCCATGTCCGCAATGCTGGAGCTGATCCGCGCTGATCTTGCTGCGCTCGGTGTGAGCCATGAAGTCTTTTTCTCTGAAAAGACCCTTCATGAGCGCGGCGACGGCGGCACTTCCAAGATCGACAGGATGCTCGATGGCCTTCGGGCAAAAGGGCTTGTTTACGAGGGAACGCTGCCGCCACCCAAGGGACAGGTGCCCGAGGACTGGGAAGACCGTGAACAGACCCTGTTCCGGGCAAGTGATTTTGGCGACGACACCGACCGGGCACTGAAGAAGTCGGACGGGTCCTATACCTATTTCGCGGCCGATGTCGCCTATTTCCAGGACAAGTTTGACCGTGGTTTTGATGAGACGATTTATGTTCTCGGCGCAGACCACGGCGGCTATGCGAAACGTTTGCAAGCCGTCGGCAAAGCCGTTTCGGACGGCAAGACGGATGTGATCGTTCGCTTCTGCCAGCTGGTCAAGCTGATGCGGGACGGTGAGCCGGTGAAGATGTCGAAGCGGTCCGGCGACTTTATCACGCTCCGCGAAGTGGTCGACGAAGTGGGGCCGGATCCGGTCCGGTTCATGATGTTGTTCCGGAAGAACGATGCGCCTTTGGATTTCGACTTCAAGAAGGTGACCGAACAGTCGAAGGACAATCCCGTGTTTTACGTTCAGTACGGACACGCGCGGTGCTGCTCGGTGCTGCGCCAGGCGTCAGAGGAATTGTCCGGCATGGATCTTCAGGACGCCGTCCTTGGGAATGCCGATTTGGCTCTGCTGGCTGATTCTGGCGAACTTGATCTGATTGCGAAGATGGCGGAATGGCCAAAAGTTGTTGAAGCAGCTGCTGACACACATGAGCCGCATAGAATCGCTTTCTACCTCCATGAATTGGCAAGTTCACTTCATGGGCACTGGAATAGAGGCAAGGAAATGCCGCAATTACGCTTTATTGACGCCAGTAACGAGAAATTAACCCTAGCGCGTCTTGCTTTGGTTCGTGCAGTATCTCTGGTGTTGAGTTCAGGTCTTTCGATTCTTGGCGTAAAAGCTCCTGAGGAAATGCGTTAATTCGCGTCATTGCCACTTGAGCCGCAGGCTTGGTAGTTGGTGGCGTAACTGAACTGGTTATCGAAACGCTCATGTCAGACGAGTATGACACACGGCGCAATGACAAGAACGCTCCGCCTGCGGGGGACGGTGACAGACGTCCCGGTGCAGACGATCCCCTCGTGGAACTCGCCCGGATCGTTCATAAAAACAAGACCCCGGGGGCAGGTGTGAGCAGCGGCCGTGTTGGCAGTACCGACTACTTTGCAGAATTGGACGCGTTTGCAGGATCGTCATCGGAGCCCGAAAGAGGGCGGGTTGAACCCGCTTTCACGCGGCCTGTTGAACCGCGTTTTGACGATCAGGCAAACAAAGAACCTGTAGAGCCGCAGGCGCCTGTTCAACCAGACGTCCAGCCTATTCAAAGCACCCCCTCAGATTTTCAGCCGCAAGACGACTATCAGCCTGTGGCGCATCAAGGTCAGGATAGTGCACCTACAGGCGGGCAGGTGGGCTCAATCTGGCCGGACGTGCCGAATTTGGACACGATTGAAACAACCGCGCAGAGCGCGATGAACAGGCCGTATCAGACAACACCGGCTGAGCCGGAACAACCGGCCGCTCCCCGGGTCGATCCGGTGTTTCAGAACGTTGCAACAGCGGCGGCACAGGCTGCACCGGCAACCAGTGAGCCGAGGGGCCCGGACCTGGAAAGCAGTTTGACGGCCGGGCTCGAAGATGAGCTGATCGGCGCCTTGCGTCAGTCGGTCGACACGCCTGGCCGGTCAACAGCGGCAGATGACTATGAAGCGGCACCTGCACAGACCCCTTCAGCCGCGTTTGAACCGGCACAAGATCATGCAGAAACCGCGATCCAAGCCAGCGCCGAAAGTTCGGTTGCCAACCGCGCTTCCTATGAGGGCTATCAGACCGGACCAGCCGGTTTCGATTACGGCTCGAGCGCGCTGAACAAGACAATCACGCCGGCGGAGGCTGCCGGGTTCACGTCTGATGGATATGGCAGCGCGGCGTTTGAAGCCGTGCCTCCGGTAAATGATGGCGCGCAAGAAAGTGGCGTGGCCGGGCCTGCGCGCCCGGCGATCAATGAAGATGATTTGTTCGCGGCGCTAAATCCGGCTGCTGAAACCGATTCGAAAACCGGTCCGGAAGCCGAAACCGATACGTCCGCGGCCGGTATTGACGCCCTGTTTGCCGATCTTGATTTCCCTGACCCCGCCAGCCGCGAGGCCAAGCCGGAGGAAAACAGCGCGCCCAAGCCCGCCCAGACAGCGGGTGCGTCAATTGACGATATGGCTTGGCCCGCCGCCGCCAGCAGCGTGCCGAATATCGCAGATGAAGATGAAACACCGCCGCCGCCGGAAGGATATGATCTGGATGCCGTGGCGCGTGCCATGCAGGAAAGCGACCCGAGCCTGACAGGTGCGGGTGTGTTGCCGCCGCATTCAAGGGCTGAGCAGACCGCCGTTCCTAATGTTCGTGAGAAGTCCCGCAGGGGGCTATTTGTCACCGCCGGTGTTCTGGGCGTGGCACTTGTCGGAGCTGGCAGCTTCTTTCTGATCGATAATGATGGCGTTGCCATTCCGGACGGACCGCCTCCGGTCATCCTTGGTTTGCAGGAACCTTTGAAGGTGTTCCCCGAGCAGACAGAAGAAACCGGTGGCAACCAGTCCGCAAAGCTCATTTATGACCGGGTGGACGGAACAACGGAGAATGCTCCTGAGCGCCTTGTTCCAACGGACACACCCCAGCCTGCAGAACTGCCGCCGGCTCCTGACAGCACCGTCGGAGGCGCGGACCTTGCGCCGGGTGCGCCGCGTCAGGTCAGGACCCTCGTCGTGCGTCCGGACGGAACCATAATTTCTGACGGCGCCGCGGCCACGCCTGAACCTTCTGCGCCGCCAGCCGTGCAAACGCCAACGGTACCGGCCCCTGCGGCTCCGGCTGCGGCCGCGGACGGAACCCGCGTGATCACCACTTCCCCGGTTGTGGGCACACCGGCACAGGTTCCCGGCACTCCGGCAGTCGCCCAGCCGACTACACCTGAACCTGCCGTCCAAACCCCGTCTGTGGAAGAGCCGCAGGCGGCGACAACGGACGAAACGCCGACTCCGCCGCCGGCAGACCTAGTCACGGTATCGCCGCGCAAGAAACCGGATGCGCCGGTCCAGGTGGCGCAGGCGCCTGCGCCGGTTGCCGTGCAGCCGTCCGCGGGCAATGACGGGCCCTTGAACTTGGCACAACCTGCAGCAGCTGCTGCGCCGGCTCCGGCCGCACCTTCGGCCACACCGGCATCCGGGTCGATCGCAGCTGGAACCTATATTGTTCAGGTGACCTCGCAGCGTTCGGCTGCGGCCGCCAGTGATGCCTATTCCGGGCTTCAGCGCAGGTTCCCGACGATCCTGGGCAATCGCAATGCGGTGATCGTTTCTGCTGATCTGGGTGACAGGGGGATTTTCTACCGGGCCCGTATTCCAACCGGATCCCGAGAGGAAGCGATTTCGCTCTGCGAAAGCCTGCAAGGGGCAGGTGGTGATTGTTTCGTCCGCCGGCAGTAGCGGCGCTGTTTGAACTGTAAAAGGCCGGATAGTTCCGGCCTTTTTCTTCAAGAGATCAAGCGTTTAGTTACGAACCCCCGAACAGGTTTATCCTCTCCGGAAACCGATCAGCAGTGCCCGATTAACCGGTTCCGGTTCTCCGTCCCTGATGCAGTCCGGCTCACATGAACCGGGGAATGCGGCGGGTTTCTTACCGCTTTTCCAGTGCCATATGCAGATGATCAACTCAGTGCGTTTGCCAGGAAGGGGAGGCTCTTGTCCATCCGGTAGTCGATCGAGGAATGGTTGTCCGGGTATTCCTCATAAACATGATCGACGCCGGCTGCTGAGAGCTTTGCGTTCAGGCGGCGGGCGCCATACACCAGATTGTACTGGTCCACGTCGCCGCAATCGATCCAGAGGCCTTTCAGGGATTTGAGAGCGTCGATATGGCGTTCGACAATTTCAACCGGGTCCCATTCCAGCCAGGCGCCCCACCGCTCTTCGATGATTTCACACGTGTGCGGGTCGACGGGCAGGCGGATACCGCAAAAGCTCTCCGGATCCGGATCCGGATCGTAAGTGGCCGCCATGGCAAGGGTCATCATGTCGTGCAATGACCCGCCCGGATATTTCGGGCCGCTCTCAAATCCGGTGACGAACGCTTCGATTGAGTCCGCTTTCGTGATGGCCCGCAATGCGCTAGGCATTTCCGGGAGATAACAGAGGTCAAAAGCCATATCGCCGGAATGGCACGCGGCCGCGGACCAAACGTCAGCATGCTGCATGGCGTGGATTATCGAGCCGTACCCGCCGGAGGATTTGCCGAAGAGGCCGCGTTTTCCAAAGCCGCCGCAACCAAAGCGCCCTTCGATATCCTCTAGCATCTCGGTCGTCAGCCATGTGGCCCAGGGGCCCATTGCATCGCTATCGATATACTGATTGCCGCCCAGGCGTGTGAAACAATCAGGGAAGGCGACGGCGACCGGCGGCATGTGCCCATCATGAATCAGGCGGTCGAGGCGTTCTGGAACATTCTCGCCGAAGTTCTTCCAGTTCACATGGGCCGGGCCCCCGGCGGTAAAGCCGACTATATCCACCAAAAGCGGCAAGCCGTGGCCATCGTGGCCGTTCGGTGTGTAAACAATAATCTCCCGCGTTGCCGTGTCGCCGAGCCTGTTCCGGCCAAGGATCTCAGATCTATGGGAAATCCGGTGCAGATTACCGACCGGAATATCAAGGCGTGCGCGCATCGCGGGCTCCATCTGAAGAGGTACAAGCGGTGTTAGATTGCAGGATGCGTGCGCCAGTGCAAGTGCGGGCAGGGCGGTTTCTTGACGGGCGTTTGCGCTGCCGGTAATCGGAAGTCATGACCAAAGCATTCATTTCCGGCTGTGCCGGGCTGTCGTTGTCCCAGGAAGAACGCTCGTTTTTTGAGCGTGAGGATCCTTGGGGATTGATCCTGTTTGCCCGCAACATCCAAACACCTGCTCAGGTCAAGGCGCTTACGGCGGATTTCCGCAATGCGGTCGGGCGTGAGAATGCTCCTGTGCTGGTGGACCAGGAGGGGGGGCGTGTTCAGCGCTTGAAGCCGCCGCATTGGCCAAAATATCCGGCAGGCCAGCTTTACGGGGATCTTTTTGAGCGCAATGAGGCTAGGGCGCTGCGGGCCGCGCGGCTCGGTGGACACTTGATTGCCTCGGACCTCGAAGCTGTCGGCATTACCATTGACTGCCTGCCGTGCCTGGATGTCCGGTTCCCGGATACGGTGGATGCAATCGGCGACCGCGCATTGTCTGGCGATCCGCAAGTTATCATTAAGCTGGCGCGGGAAATGATTGCCGGAGTGTTGGAAGGCGGGGTGCTGCCGGTCATCAAGCACATTCCAGGCCATGGGCGCGCGCGCGTTGACAGCCATTTGGAGCTGCCCCGTGTCACGGCAACGCTTGAAGAGCTGCGCATGGCCGACTTTCTGCCGTTCAAGGCCTTTTCCGGTGCAACTCTCGGGATGACGGCGCATATCGTCTACGAGGCGATTGATTCTGAACGCCCCTGCACACAAAGCCGGGCGGTCATTGAAGACATCATTCGCGAGGAAATCGGCTTTGACGGCTGCCTTATGAGCGATGATCTGTCCATGAATGCCCTTCAGGGCGACTTTTCAGAGCGGGCAGCCGCGACAATCGAAGCCGGGTGCGATATTATTTTGCACTGCAATGGAGACATGGGCGAGATGGAGAAGGTCGCTATGGCAGTTCCAAACCTTCAAGGAGACGCGGCCCGGCGGTGCGAGGCCGCTTTGGCGCAACTTCAACCATCCGACCCGGCGTTTGATCTGGACGCAGCACGGGATGAATTTGCGTCCCTGACCGGTTTGGCGGTCGCTTAACCGGGGGATCAATGGCGGCACCTGACAGCACCACACCAGCTCCTGACGGGTCTTTCGACCTCCTAACATCCGTCCAGTCGGAGACTGAGGACACGCGCACTCTGTCGGATCCGCAGCTGGTCGTTGATGTGGATGGATTTGAAGGGCCGCTCGATCTTCTTCTTGGCCTCGCCAGAACCCAGAAAGTCGATCTGACCAAAATCTCGATCCTGGAACTGGTTGAGCAATATCTTGAGTTTGTTGCCGAGGCGCGCCGCATGCGTCTTGAGCTCGCGGCCGATTATCTGGTTATGGCGGCCTGGCTGGCCTTCTTGAAATCCAAATTGTTGTTGCCGGAACAAAAGGATGAGGACGAGCCGACCGGTGAAGAACTGGCGGCAGCGCTTGCGTTCCGGCTCCGGCGGCTCGAGGCCATGCGTGAGGCGGCGGGCCGCTTGATGGCCTATAGCCGCGAGGGGCGGGAGGTGTTTCATCGCGGCGCGCCGGAAACCATGTCGGTCCAGCACAAAAGCATCTGGGAAGCGTCGATTTATGATCTCTTGTCGGCCTATGCCACACAGCGCCAGCGGAATTCGGTGACCTCAGTCCGCGTTTTGAAGCGCACCGTCTGGTCGCTGCAGGAGGCACGGGAGCTGCTGACAAGGCTGGTCGGGCAGGTGAGTGAATGGGCTCCCTTGAACACTTATCTGCGTGACTATCTCTACGACAACAAGGATTGGGCCACGGTCGTTGCCAGCACCTTCTCCGCAAGCCTTGAAATGGTTCGCGAAGGTCAGGTGGAAATCCGCCAGGGCGAGGCGTTTTCGCCCGTCTACATCCGCTCGATCAAGCAGGAGACGGATGATGAGCGGTGAGCTTGAACTCGAAACAAAGCAGGACGATCCAGGAGGACAGCTGCCCATCGGCGATCCGGCGGGTCTGCGTGAGGTCGAGGCGATTCTATTTGCCTCAAGTGAGCCGCTGTCCCTGGAGGAGTTAACCTTGCGCCTGCCCGGGGGCAGTGACGTCCTCGGGCTTTTGGAAACACTGCAGCGTCAATATGCCTCGCGGGGCGTGAATCTGGTCAAGGTGGCCGGACGCTGGTGCTTCCGGACCGCCGAAGACTTGGCCTACCTGATGCACAAGAATGTGGAGGAGCAAAAAAAGCTCTCCCGGGCCGCGCTGGAAACCCTGGCGATCATTGCCTATCACCAGCCGGTCACACGTGCGGAGATTGAAGAAATCCGGGGTGTCTCGACATCAAAAGGGACCCTTGATGTCCTGCTTGAAACGGCCTGGATCCGCATGCGGGGCCGCAGGCGGACGCCCGGCCGTCCCGTCACCTACGGAACGACGGATCAGTTTCTGATCCACTTTGGTCTTGAAAACGTGAAGGACCTTCCGGGACTTGAGGAGTTGAAAGGGGCCGGATTGCTTGATAGTGCGGTCCCCGCATCGTTTATGGTTCCAACGCCGAATGACGACGCATCGCTGACAGACGATGAAGACCCGCTGGATGAAGGGTCCTTATTCGACGAAGAACCGGAAAGACCTTAAAGGCCTGATGTCAAAGCCTGGCAAAAGTATAAATGGACACGGGACGCCTGCCCGGTGGGGCGCGCCTGGAACCGCCGGTGCAACGATAGCTGCAGGTTTGGTGTTCGAGCGGGTCTCCCATGACTATGACGGCGTCGAATCTGTCCGGGATCTGAGTCTTTCGATAGCCCCGGGTGAAATCCTCTGCCTTCTTGGCCACTCCGGCTGCGGCAAGACAACCTTGATGCGGATTGCCGCCGGGGTGGAGCGTCAATCCAGGGGCAGCGTTTTGATAAACGGGCGGGCGGTGGCGGGACCAGATGTTTTCGTACCGCCGGAAAAACGCGGTGTCGGATTGATGTTCCAGGACTATGCGCTGTTCCCGCATATGAGCATCCTGTCCAATGTCATGTTCGGCCTGAACAATATGGCGAAGCGTGAAGCCCAGGACGCGGCGCTGGCCGCCCTGCGCCGTGTGGGCCTTGCCGACTATGCCAGGGACTTCCCGCATGCGCTGTCCGGCGGTGAGCAGCAACGCGTGGCACTGGCCCGGGCCCTGGTTCCGCGTCCGGGTATCCTCCTGATGGATGAGCCGTTTTCGGGCCTCGACAAGCGGCTGCGCGATGATGTGCGGGAGCAGACACATGGCGTCATACGGGAGACGCGCGCTACGTGCATCATCGTCACCCATGATCCGGAAGAGGCGATGCGCATGGGCGACAAGATTGCTCTCATGCGGGCCGGACGCTTGGTGCAGCATGGCACAGCCGCTGATCTCTACAACGATCCGGCTGATGTTTTTGCCGCCCGGTTCTTCTCCGAATTGAACCAGCTGGAGGGTCTCTCCACGTCTCAGGGTGTGGAAACACCGCTTGGCATTCTGCCGGCGTCGAACTGTGTCTCTGCGGGCAAGGTCGATGTCTGTATCCGTCCCCAGGGCATCATCTTGAACAAGGCTGGGCTGTGCGGCGTGTCGGGCCGAGTGCGGACAAAACGATTCGTTGGCGAGGTGGATCTGCTCACAATCGTTGTCGATGGGCTTGATTATCCGATCGAAGCACGGGTGCGGGCAGGCAGCGGCTGGGAAAGCGGAATGGATGTGTCTGTAAGTGCTGATCCGAAAGACGTGCTTGTCTTTCCGCGCGCGGACACCCAAGTTTAGGCAGAGAGAACCCGAATTCATCAATCCGTATAAGAAAACCGATTGTATGCGGTGTTCATGTTGCAGGGTTCAAGCCCTTTTTGTACAAGGGCCTCAGAAGGCTATAAAAAAGCCGCTTACCGGGAGTTTGGCGTATGGGCATTAGTATCTGGCAGATCTTGATCATTGCAGTGGTCGTGGTCCTTCTATTCGGACGGGGCAAGATCTCCGAGCTGATGGGTGATGTTGCCAAGGGCATCAAGAGCTTCAAAAAGGGCATGGCTGAGGACGATACGGCCGAAACGCCAAAGACAATCGATCACCAGTCTGCTGACACGGCATCGACTGCAAAATCTGAAGATCAGTCCAAAGCGAGCTGATCTGAGGGCTCAAGCACTCATCTGCATCGCGTCTCCTTGAAGGGACGGTAGTTTTCATGTTCGATATCGGTTGGACAGAGATCCTGGTGATCGCATGTATTGCGATTATCGTTGTAGGGCCGAAGGAATTGCCCCGGATGCTGCGCAATTTGGGCAAGACGCTCGGAAACCTGCGCCGCATGTCGCGGGAGTTCCAGTCGACCTTCAATGAGGCTCTGCGTGAAGCGGAGCAGCAGGCTGACATTGCGGACATGAAGAAGCAGGTCGAATCGGCTGCGAATTTCAATCCCCTTGGCGATTTGAAGAAATCGATCGAGGAAGATTTCGAAAAGAAAACGCCTTCTCCGGCCAATGGAAACACTGCAGCCGATAAGGACGCGGACACTCCGGCGGACGAAATCGAAGCGCCAGCGGTTCAAGCGCCCAAGGCCGCTGCCCAGACCGTGACTGACGCAGACAAAAAACCGGCCACGGAAGAAGCCAAGGCATGAGCCAGGAAGATATCGACGCTTCAAAAGCGCCCCTGATCGAACACTTGATCGAATTGCGCCAACGGCTGATATGGTCGATTGCCGCGATTCTCGTGATGTTCGTGGTCTGCTTCTATTTTGCGACCGACATTTACAACATTCTGACCGTTCCATACCTTCGCGCCGCGCCAGACCCTGACGCCGTTCAGATGATCTTCACGGCGCCGCAGGAGTGGTTCTTCACGCAGCTGAAGCTTGCCCTTTTCGGAGCCTTGTTTCTGGCCTTTCCGGTGGTCGCAAGCCAGATCTACATGTTTGTCGCGCCAGGTCTCTACAAGCATGAGCGCGGTGCTTTTCTCCCTTTTCTGGCAGCCACGCCGATCCTTTTTCTGATTGGGGCGTGCCTGGTTTACTTTCTGATCATGCCAATGGCGATGGGCTTCTTCCTGTCGCAGGAGCAGACCGCCGCTGCCGGGCAAGTTGCCATTCAGCACCTTGCCAAGGTGAGTGAATATCTCGGCCTGATCATGATCCTGATTTTTGCATTCGGGCTGGTCTTCCAGCTGCCGGTGGTGCTCACACTGCTTGGAAGAGCGGGGATGGTGACATCGGACGGTCTGAAGTCGAAACGTAAATATGCAATTGTTGGTGCGTTCGCAGCTGCTGCAATTTTGACACCACCCGATCCTATCTCGCAGATCGGTCTTGCGCTGCCCACGCTGCTTCTCTACGAAGTCTCCATTCTGTCCGTCAGACTGGTAGAGCGCAAACGCGCTGAACGGGAGGCTGAGCGCGAAGCGGAAGACGCAGCCGCCTGATACGCCTTCCTTTGTTTTCCGGTCCGGCGGATGGACGATTTGTTCAATGACCGCCGTTCGGGAAGCGAAGATGTTCGATATCAAATGGATCCGGGAAAACGCTGAGGCGTTTGACGCAGCACTGGCAAAGCGGGGCTATGAGCCGTCCGCTGCCAAACTGATCGCCCTGGACGATTCCCGCCGCTCCCACATTACGAAGCTTCAGGAAGCCCAGGAGCGCCGCAACTCCGCCTCGAAGGAAATCGGCAAGGCAAAAGGTGCCGGCGACAATGCGCGCGCGCAGGATCTGATTGACGAAGTTGCCCAGATCAAGGCGTTCATTCAGTCCGGCGAAGACGAGGAGCGCAAGCTCAACGCCGACCTTGAAGCTGCCATGGCTGTCATTCCCAACCTTCCGCAAGACGACGTGCCGGAGGGGGCAGATGAGTCGGATAATGCCTTGCTGCGCACCCATGGGGTCAAGCCGGTCTTCACCTTCAATGAAGCGCCAAAAGAGCATTTTGAACTGGGTGAAGCACTCGGCGGGATGGATTTTGCCACCGCGGCCAAGCTGTCGGGCTCCCGCTTCGTGGTCCTGAAAGGGCAGATTGCCCGCCTTGAACGGGCTCTGGGCCAATTCATGATCGATGTTCATACCCAGGAACACGGCTATACCGAGGTGTCCCCGCCGCTTCTTGTGAACAGCGATCCGCTGTATGGCACCGGACAGCTGCCGAAATTCGAAGAGGATCTCTTCAAGACGGAAACCAGCCATTACCTGGTGCCGACTGCGGAAGTTCCGCTGACCAATCTGGTAGCAGGCGAGATCTTGCCGGAAGATGCGTTGCCGATGCGCGTTACGGCGCTGACTTACTGTTTCCGGTCGGAGGCCGGCTCGGCGGGCCGAGACACGCGGGGCATGCTGCGCCAGCATCAGTTCGAAAAATGCGAACTCGTCTCCATTACAAAACCGGGAGAGTCTCTTGCCGAACTGGAGCGGATGCTGGATTGCGCCGAGAACATTCTCAAGAAACTCGGCCTGCATTACCGGGTGATGACACTTTGCACCGGTGACATGGGATTTGGTGCCCGCAAGACCTATGACATTGAGGTCTGGCTGCCGGGACAGGATACGTACCGGGAAATCTCGTCCTGCTCGGTCTGTGGCGATTTTCAGGCCCGCCGCATGAATGCCCGGTTCCGGCCCGCAGATGCAAAGCATCCCTTGCATGTCCATACTCTGAACGGGTCGGGCATTGCAGTCGGCCGCGGCTTGATCGCCGTTCTGGAAAATTATCAGAACGGGGATGGCACGATTACGGTCCCTGATGTTTTGAAGCCCTATATGGGTGGGATCGACAAGATTGGCTGAGGGCAATTTGCCCTCGGTTACTTCCAGCATCGTTCCAAAAGGTCTCCATGCGTATTTTGATCACAAATGACGACGGCATCCAGTCACCCGGCCTTGACGCGCTGGAACGGATTGCAAGATCGCTCTCCGACGATGTGTGGGTGATTGCCCCTGAGACGGATCAGAGCGGGGTTGCGCACTCCCTGACCTTGAGTGATCCGCTGCGGCTCCGCCAGATCGATGACCGCCACTTGGCGCTGAAGGGAACTCCGACCGACTGTGTGATCATGGGAGTGCGCAAGGTTTTGCCCGAAAAGCCGGACCTTGTTTTGTCCGGTATTAACCGGGGGCAGAACATTGCCGAAGACGTGACCTACTCGGGCACGGTTGCCGGTGCTATGGAAGGAGCGATTCTCGGAATACGATCCATCGCCGTCTCGCAGTCCTACAGCTGGGCTGCCGGTTCAGAACCGGATTACCGGACCGCCGAGGCGCATGCGCCGGACCTGTTCAGGAAACTGATTGGTTTTGATCTGCCGCCCTACACGCTGCTGAATGTGAACTTTCCGGCGCTTCCGGCAGATGAAGTGCGGGGCGTCAGAGTGACTGTTCAAGGGCACTATGAACAGAGCGGTCTTTCGATTGAAGAACGCATGGACGGGCGAGGGGTCCCGTATTATTGGCTGCGCTTCAAAGATCGCGGCAAATCTGTTCTTGATAATTCTGATCTCCACGCAATCGCGGATGGATATGTGTCGGTTTCACCGTTACGCATTGATCTGACGGCTCACGACCTTGTTTCTGACTTGGCTGGAGCGCTTGAGTAACCGCGAGGGGTTCTGGCCATGGCCGGTCTGGTTTCCGGCACTCAGCTTTGTGTTGAAGAAGCAGCGCTTCAGGATGAAGCTGAAGCGCGCGCATCGCTGGTTTTGGCCTTGCGGCGCCGCGGTGTTGGCGCGCGGGATGTTCTGGCTGCGATAGAGCGGGTACCGCGCCGGTTGTTTCTTGCAGCCAGGTACCATCGGTTGGCCTATGAAGATGCCGCCCTTCCAATTGAGTGCGGACAGACCGTGCTGTCGCCATCCATGGTGGCTTTTGCGGTGCAAGCCTTGAAGGTGGAGCCCGGTCATGCGGTTCTGGAAATCGGGTGCGGCTCTGGATATCAGGCTGCCATTCTGGCCAACATCGCGAATCGGGTCGAGACGCTGGACCGGTATGCGACCCTTGTAGATCTTGCGGAACGCAGATTCGCGGCGTTGAAGCTGTCCAATGTGAAAGCCCATCATGCCGATGGGCTGAAGGGTCTGAAGACGAAGGGGCCATTCGATCGCATCATTGCGACTGCCTCAGTCGAATCGATCCCCGATGCCTGGGTCGAACAACTCAAGCCCGATGGCTTTCTCGTCGCTCCCGTCGGAAAAGCGGCCCAGCCGCAAACCCTGATCCGCTTTCAGAAACTGGACGGCGTTGGATCTGCTGAAAACCTGACGGTGGTCCGGACTGTAATGCTGCGGCCGGAACTGGCCAAGAATCTTTAAAGCCCGGCTGTTTCTCACGTCTGGTCGTGCAGCAAACAACGGGCGAAAGCCTGCCGGAATTTACCATGTCATTTCCGGAAATCCCTGGGCATTATTCCCGAAATGACGGGAAGATTTGGCTTTTCTACGCAATAGGCAGGCCGTCTTTAGCCTTTATAAACCTTACTGGCGTCTACTCTTAACCATAACAGCCATAGTAAACGGTTCGAGTTAAGGCGATGACACAGCGGATGCGTACCCTCCGCGGGGAACTCTTCAGTAAGGTAGCAGCTGTCTCTTTGGTGGCCGCGTTCCTGGCCGGGTGTTCCGGTTCAGTTGAGCGTTTCGGGCCTTCCGAGGTCTATACCGCCAATACCAATAATCAACGCCAGATCCTTGGCGGTACCGCGCAGCAACCGTCTTATCAGGACATTGTGAATGGCCCTGGTGGAACGGCGGCAGGGCTTCCGCAGTCCGCGGGCGCGCCGGTGTCGACGGGCTCCATCAACTCAAGGCGGCCTCCGGTCCAATCCGCGCCGCTGCCGGCACCAGTTCCGGCGGCCCCCGCCGTGACAAGCTCTGCGCCCATTCAGACAATGCCGGCGCCGGAAGTGGCATCGGCCGCATCTGCCGCGCCGCGCCAGGGGTCAAACTGGAGAGGCTGGACCGCAACCGGTGGAACACGGGTTCAAATGCGCCAGGGCGATAGCTTGCGCAAAATGGCGCGCCGCTACGGTGTGCCGATCCAGGCTTTGGTTGCCGTCAATGGGATCGAAGACCCGGACAAGGTCAAACCTGGTCAGACAATTATTGTGCCGACATATGTTTACGCTGCGTCCAACGGCAACACGAGCACAACGGAAGGCGAAACCGGCCGTGTGAAGCTTCCGCGTGTGACATCAGCTGCGCCCGTGACAACGGCGTCTGTTCCAGCTGCAAATGGAAGTGCACCGCGCCCTGCGCGCAAACCTTTCAGCCAGCCAAGTTTCGCTGACATCAGTCAGCGTCAGGCCGAGGCGAATGCGGTTGAAGTGCTTCGGGTCAGCACCTTGCCGAAACGCAAGCCTGCGGGAAGTTCCGAACTTGTGACGGCGTCGATATCAAATCCGGCCGCTCCGGCACCAGCGTCCCCGCAACCGGTTGCCGCAGCGCCGTCCGGAACGGTCCAAAGCAGTGCACTGCCGGCCCCACAGGCGCCGGCTGCCACGAAGCCTCAGGACGTGCCGCAAGTGGTTGCCAGTGTGCAGCCTGATGAGCCCGTGACAACAGCCAAATTCAGGTGGCCGGTGCGCGGACGCATTATTTCCGATTTCGGCGCCAAGCCGGGCGGCGGCAAGAATGAAGGTGTCAATCTGGCCGTTCCGGAAGGAACCCCGGTGAAGGCCGCCGATGACGGGACTGTGATTTACTCCGGAAACGAGCTCAAAGGGTACGGCAACCTGGTTCTGGTCCGGCACGATGAAGGCTATGTCTCCGCCTATGCCCACAATAGTCAGCTCAACGTGAAACGCGGCGATACGGTGCGGCGCGGGGATACGCTGGCCTTGGCAGGGGCGACAGGTTCGGTCAACCAGCCGCAAGTGCATTTTGAAATCCGCAAGGGCAACAAACCGGTTGATCCGCTGAAGTACCTTCCCAAGCGCTGATTTGGTTTTTGAAAGGCCCGGCTGGTTCCGGGCCTTTTTTCATGGCAGCGTCTTGCCGAGCCGTCCGGCCAGATCCTGAATGAACTGGAATGCAACGCGGCCTGACCGGCTGCCACGTGTTGTCGACCACTCAAGCGCCTTAGCGCGCATCTCGTCTTCCGGCAGCTCGAGCGCGTAATGGGCGGCGTATCCGAGAACCATCTCCAGATAGTCGTCCTGACTGCACTTGTGAAATCCAAGCCATAGGCCGAACCGGTCCGACAGGGAGACCTTTTCTTCAACGGCTTCAGCAGGATTGATCGCCGTGGAGCGTTCGTTTTCAATCATGTCCCGTGGCAGAAGATGGCGCCGGTTGGAAGTGGCGTAAAAGATTACATTGTCCGGGCGGCCCTCAATGCCGCCTTCCAGCACCGCTTTCAGCGATTTGTAGGACGTGTCGTCATTGTCGAAACTCAGATCGTCGCAAAAGACGATGCATCTGAAGCCAGACGTGCGGATGCCCGCCATGAGCTTTGGCAACGTTTCAATGTCTTCCCGATGTATCTCGATCAGTTTCAGGGGGCAGTGCCCGGACCCGGCGTTGACCGATGCATGAACAGCCTTGACGAGAGACGACTTGCCCATGCCGCGTGCCCCCCACAAAAGGGCGTTGTTCGCCGGCAGCCCGCCCGCAAACCGCTGTGTGTTCTCCAGAAGCTGGTCACGGACTCTTGAGACGGCGCATAAAAGAGAAATGTCGACCCGGTTGACCTTGGCGACCGGGAGCAGCTCTCCGGGCTCCGGCGACCACACAAAAGCGTCTGCCGCGCGCCAGTCGAATGGGGCGGGCGAGGGCGGCACGGCTCTTGCGATAAGTTCCAATAATGTATCGAGCTTTTGGTTGAGTGCGGCAAGGTCGCCGGAAGCGCTCATTTTGTCTTGTAACCCTTGTAAAAAAGGCCCATGTGAGGGCCACACTTTTGCTGAGTGAGAGGTATCACGGCGTTCGTCTTGGGAAAACGGCAAGATTTCCCTATGCGGTACGAAGGAAACGTCTTCGCAAAGCTTGAAATGAGGCGTGCCGCCGTTATAGTCCGCGCCACCAGAATGAGAGCGTTTCTGCCGGGTATCGGATTTGTCCGGCATAAATACAACGCCCCCTTAGGAGACTTGAATGTTCGTCACCCCTGCTTACGCTCAGACTGCCGGTGCTGCCGGTCCTGATTTCTTGATGTCCCTGTTGCCGTTTGTGGCGATTTTCGCGATCATGTACTTCCTGATCATCCGGCCGCAGCGCCAGCGCATGAAACAGCATCAGAACATGGTTGCCAATTTGCGCCGCGGGGATACGGTTGTCACCACAGGCGGTCTGATCGGTAAAGTCTCGAAAGTTGTTGATGACAGCGAGCTGCAGGTCGAATTGTCTGAAGGCGTCAAGGTACGCCTCGTGCGGTCCATGGTGCAGGAAGTCCGCTCCAAGACCGAGCCTGCAAAAGAGAACGCTTAAAACCCAAGCCGTGTTGCTTGAATTGCCGGGCCGATCTTAATCGGCCTGGCCGCTTTTTTAAGGCTAGATCATGCTGTACTTCGCTCGCTGGAAAATCGCGCTGATCGTGCTTGTGGTTGCTGCCGGCATTGTGACCACGCTGCCGAATTTCTTCTCCGCCAAGACGCTGGAAAGCTGGCCGGATTTTCTCCCGAAAAACCAGATGGTTCTCGGCCTTGATCTGCAGGGCGGTGCCTATCTTTTGTATGAAGTCGACAAGACCGATTACATTGAAAAGCGCATGAAGGCGCTGGTGGGTGAGATCCGGGCAACGCTCCGCGAAGACCCGCGCATCGGCTACACAGGGCTCGGCGTTCAGGGGCAATCCGCCCAGGTGAGGATCCGCGATCTCACCCGGCTCGCCGAAGCTGAAGAACGGCTTCAGCCATTGGTAAATCCGCTGGCCTCGAATTTGTTCGGCGGTCAGCCGATCGACGAATTCGAGATTACGGTCACAGATGACGGTCTTGTCCGTTTCACCTATACGGACCGCGGTCTTGAAGACCGGATGGCCAATATCGTCCAGCAGTCCATCGAAGTGATCCGCCGGCGCGTCGATGAGATCGGGACCACCGAGCCGAACATTCAGCGCCAGGGAACTGACCGAATTCTTGTCGAGGCGCCCGGCGAGAGCGATCCGGAGCGGCTCAAGGATCTCGTTGGCCAGACAGCACAGCTGACCTTCCATATGGTTGACGATTCGGGCCCGCAAGTCTTGGAAGCGCGCCAGAGCCCCGGCACCGTCGTGCTGCTGTCTGTCGACGATCCGCCATTCCCGTATCTTCTTGAGGAGGCACCGCTTCTATCCGGTGAAGATCTTGTCGATGCGCAGGTAAGTTTCGATCAGCGCAACAATGAGCCGGTGGTCAACTTCCGCTTCAACACATCCGGTGCCCGGAAGTTCGCAACGGTTACACAGCAAAACGTTGGACGTCCTTTTGCGATTGTTCTGGATGAGGAAGTCATCTCGGCGCCGGTCATCCGTGAACCCATTACCGGCGGGTCTGGCCAGATTTCCGGAAACTTCACCGTTGAAGGCGCGAACGATCTGGCCGTTCTCCTGCGGGCCGGTGCCTTGCCTGCCCAGCTGACGGTGATCGAGGAACGCTCCATCGGACCGGGCCTCGGTGCCGATTCGATTGAAGCAGGTGAAAAAGCGTCACTGATTGCAGGCGTGCTGGTGATCGTCTTCATGATCCTCGCCTATGGCAGGTTCGGTGTCATCGCCGACATGGCCCTTATGACCAATATCTTTCTGATATTCGGTGCTCTGACGACCCTGCAGGCAACACTGACCTTGCCGGGTATCGCCGGGATCGTGCTGACAATCGGTATGGCGGTGGACGCCAACGTGCTGATTTTCGAACGTATCCGGGAAGAGGCGAGAGCAGGGCGGTCCGCCATTACGGCAATTGATGCCGGCTATAAACGTGCGCTTGGGACCATCCTTGACGCCAACATAACCACGTTGATCGCTGCCGTCATCCTGTTCCAGCTGGGATCGGGTCCGGTGCGTGGCTTTGCGGTAACGCTTGCCATCGGGATCTTCACCACGGTCTTTTCGGCATTCACCTTCAGCCGCCTTCTGGTCGCCTTGTGGGTGCGTACGCGCCGGCCGACCGAGTTGCCGATCTGATCCGGGAGAAAGAAAATGTTGCTTAAACTTGTTCCGGACAACACGCATTACAAATTCATGTGGCTGCGGAAAGTCAGCTTTCCCTTGTCCGTTGTCCTTGTCATCGCATCGCTTGCGGGCTTTTTCACCGT
This sequence comes from Roseibium denhamense, assembly GCF_009711415.1. Lineage (GTDB taxonomy): Bacteria > Pseudomonadota > Alphaproteobacteria > Rhizobiales > Stappiaceae > Roseibium > Roseibium denhamense. Next base: position 34,066 of record NZ_SMLZ01000108.1, on the reverse strand, counting down.
TGGCCTTAACTACGGCATCGACTTCAAGGGCGGAACGATCATTGAGATCAAGACCGATGGTCCTGCAGATATCGGGGCCATCCGGTCTGAACTGTCCGCGCTCAATTTCGGAGATGTTCAGGTGCAGGAATTCGGTGCGCCGGACGACATCCTGATCCGCATTGAAGAACAGCCGGGCGGCGAACAGGCACAACAATCCGTTGTCACCAGGGTCCGGACGGTCTTTGAGGATGACAATGTCGACTTCCGCCGTGTGGAGGTCGTTGGACCACGCGTGTCCGGTGAGCTGGCAATGGCCGGTGCCATAGCGGTTGCGGCATCGCTGATGGCGATCCTATTCTACATCTGGTTCCGGTTCGAGTGGCACTTTGCGGTTGGGGCGATCCTGACAACGGCCAATGATGTGATCGTCACGGTTGGCCTATTCGTCCTCCTCCAGTTGGACTTTTCGCTGTCGTCAATCGCAGCGGTTCTGACGATTATCGGCTATTCGCTCAACGATACCGTCGTTGTTTACGACCGGATCCGGGAGAACCTTCGAAAATACAAGAAGCGGCCCCTGACCGACATTCTCGATCAGTCGATCAATGAAACGCTGTCCCGGACCACGATGACATCTGTGACAACCTTGCTTGCGTTGATTGCACTCTACGTATTCGGCGGAGAGGTCATCCAGTCGTTCACGTTGGCGATGATTTTCGGCATCATCATCGGAACCTACTCGTCGATCTTCCTGGCAGCGCCGTTCCTGATCCTTCTCAACCTGCGGGGCGACAGCATGTCCTCGAAGGATGATGACGAGAAGGACGCAAAAGCCGAAGCTACGGCTTAGGGCATCGGGCGTTTTATCAGAAACGCCCAAAGATGCTCGGCCATTTCACAACCGACCAGCTTTGGGTGTTAGATCGGATCCGATTTAACGCCCGCTGATCTCGCGTGGTTTCCGGAATTGAAATTCGTTCCGGGAGTTGCCTCAATGATGAGACGAATTTCAATTCCACCGCACTAGGGCCGCATCGCAATGGAAATCCGCAACGCCCATTTTCCCGGACGGGCCCCGCTGGACGCTTATGGCAATGGCGGGTTCCGTTTCGCGCAGATGTCGCACAAGGGCTCGATCCTGTGCGTCCCGAGCGGCATTTACGGCTGGAATGTTTCCGATGCTTCGGCTTTCAGCGAAGAGGCGTTTGAGCAGGTCTTGGCCGAACAGCCGGATATCGAGGTGTTGCTGGTTGGGACGGGCCTGGACTTGTGCCCGCTGCCTGCGCACTTGAAAGACATGTTCCGGGAGGCCGGTATTTTGGCGGACCCCATGTCGACCGGGGCGGCTGTGCGGACCTATAATGTTCTGCTTTCGGAAGACAGGGCGGTCGCTGCCGCTCTATTGGCTGTCGACTAATCGTCCGGCCGGACCATATGAGCGCTTATGAGCACTGATTTTGATCACGCCGCGGAGCTTGTGCGCCAATACGACAAGGATCGCTACTTAAGCGCCTTGCTCGCGCCGCCGCAGCACCGTGCCGGATTGATGGCGCTTTACGCCTTCAATTCGGAGATCTCCCGTATTCGAGATCTGGTCTCCGAGCCCCTGCCGGGAGAAGTCCGCCTTCAATGGTGGCGGGACCTTCTTGAGGGGACGGAACACGGAACCGCGGCCGCCAACCCGGTCGCAAGCGCGCTTCTGCAAACGATCAAGACCTATGATCTGCCAGTCCAATTGCTGAGCGCAATGGCCGAGGCCAGGACTTTTGATCTTTATAACGATCCCATGCCAGGCCTGAACGATCTGGAAGGATATGCCGGCGAAACCGTGTCGGGCCTCATCCAGCTGTCCTGTTATGTGCTTAACGGTGGCAAGGATCCGGCCACAGCCACGGCCGCCGGACATGCCGGTGTGGCTTATGCAATGACCGGCCTCATGCGGGCACTTCCCTGGCATGCCGCGCGCCAGCAGATGTATTTGCCCAAGGATGTGCTCGACCGGCATGGCGTGGTACCCGATACCGTCTTCAGGGGGGAGGCGTCCCCGCAGCTTTCGGCCGCGCTTTCAGAAATGCGCGGGCATGTGCGCCATCACCTGAAGAGGGTGAAGGCGGCGGCCGGTGATGTGCCGGTCCACTGCAAGGCTGCATTCCTGCCTCTGGCATTGGTCCCGGCTTTCCTGGGCAAGCTTGAGGCGGATGGGTTTGATCCGCTTAAAAACATTGCCGAAATCTCCCAATTGAAGCGACAATGGATCTTGTGGCGGGCATCGAGGCGGCCATTGGAGCGGCTTTGAGGGCTCAAGACATGACGGTGGTACTTCAGGACTATTCTGCCGAGTGGCCGGTTCGCTTTCAGGATGAAGCCTCAAAGATTGACCAAGTGCTTCAAGAAACACTCGTGGCTCTTCATCATATCGGCAGCACAGCGGTGCCGGGCTTGGTTGCCAAACCGATCATCGACTTGATGGGTGAGGTAAAGTCTCTGTCTGCCTGTGACCATGCGGTAGACGCCATGCGTGCCCTTGGCTATGAGCCCATGGGCGAATATGGCATCCCGGGACGCCGGTATTACCGGAAGTTCAATGCCGGGCGCGTCCGGACCCACCATCTGCATGTATTCCGGCAGGGAAGTGCGGATGTGATCCGTCATCTGGCCTTCCGGGATTACCTGATTGCGCACCCCGAGGCCGCCGCCGAGTATGGCGCGCTTAAGCGCAAGCTTTCCAGTCTTGATGGCGGGGACTGGGACAGTTATCTGGCCGGCAAGGACCGGTTTGTGCAGAAAACCGAACAAAAGGCCCTGATCTGGGTTGCAGGTAGGTGAGCCTGGGGCCCGCTATTGTGGTCTCAGCCGTAGTGTTGCAGCCGAACTGCGAAACGCACTGCCTTAAGCCACTTATCCGTGCGGTGCTCAGTTTTTCTTCGCCAATATAGCTAGGGAATCGCCCTCATCAAACTCGCCGAAAGAGTGGGTTTCCAGTATTTCGAATGCACTTCCCATCGCCTGTTTCAATGCCGCCTCATCTCGTGCCTTAAAAATGAGTTCAGTATCGTCCTCTGGAGCTTCCAAACGGCACCAGACAAGGTGAAACACCAATCCACCGGATGGAAGCAAGTCGGCCTGACGGCTAAAGGAGGCTGCCAGTTGTTCATCACTGAGGTGGTGGAGGACCTTATTTGAATAGATGGCATCAAATGGTCCGTCGGCTGCTATCGTCACAGCGTCGAGAGACATGACAGTCCGGTCAGGAAAGCGGGCTGTAAGCATGTCAACAAATGCCGGAGAATAGTCCGATCCCGTAACCTGATAGTGCGAAGCCAGAAGGTGCATATCGTTGCCAGGCCCGGACCCCAGCTCCAGGACTTCGGCTCCATCAGGCAATACGTTAAAGAGGACACCAAGTTGGACGGCGGCGTCATAGCCAACGCACATTTCCGCATAGGCGGCCGCATTCTCTTTATCGTGATAATAATGCATTGCAGCTCCTTCTAACTATCATTCAGCGGCTGCAGGAACCTGCCCGATTTTAGACTGCCAATCGATGAAATCCGCCTTGGCCCGGTTTGTCATGGCAAGTTTCTTGGCTCTCGATTTGTCCTTGCCTTTGATCCGTTTTCCGGTTTCGTCCTTTGTGGGGGCATCCACCGGCGGGAACAGCCCGAAATTCACATTCATTGGCTGAAAAGAGCCTGGCTTGCCAGCGCCTTCATCACGGCTGATATGGCCGCCCGTTATGTGGCCGAGGAGCGCACCCATCGCAGTGGTCTCGGGCGGCGGCGCAATTTCGCGGCCCTGAAGTTCCATCACCGTGAAGAGACCGGCCAGACAGCCGACACTGGCCGATTCCACATATCCCTCACAGCCGGTGATCTGGCCGGCGAAGCGCAGCCGTGGATCGGCCTTCAGCCGCAAGGACCCGTCAAGAAGTTTAGGCGAATTCAAGAACGTGTTCCGGTGCAGACCGCCAAGTCGCGCGAACTGCGCATTTTCAAGGCCCGGGATCATCCGGAAGATGTCAGCCTGCGCCCCGTATTTCAGCTTCGTCTGGAAACCAACCATGTTGTAAAGGGTGCCAAGCGCGTTGTCCTGGCGCAGCTGTACGACCGCATAAGCTTTTACATCGGGCTGATGCGCATTGGTCAGCCCCATTGGTTTCATCGGACCGTGGCGCAGTGTTTCCCGGCCGCGCGAGGCCATCACTTCGATCGGCAGACAGCCGTCAAAATAAGGAGTATTGGCTTCCCACTCCTTGAAATCCGCCGTGTCCCCGGCCAGCAGCGCATCGATAAAGGCCTCGTACTGATCTTTGTTGAGAGGGCAATTCAGATAGTCCTTGCCTGTCCCGCCGGGGCCAACCTTGTCATACCGGGATTGAAACCAGGCCTTATCGAGATCGACACTGTCGAAGTGTACAATCGGCGCGATGGCATCAAAGAAGGCGAGCGCATCCTCACCGCTTTTCGCCAAAACGGCCTCGGAAAGGGCGGGGGAGGTAAGTGGCCCGGTCGCAATAATGACCTTCTGCCAGTCTGACGGCGGCAGGCCGGCGATTTCCTCGCGCTCGATGGTTATGCGTGGATGGTCGGCCAAAGCCTCGGTGACGGCGTAGGAAAAGCCGTCCCGGTCAACGGCCAACGCGCTTCCGGCTGGAACCTGGTTTACATCGGCGCAGGCCATGACCAGGGATCCCAGCTGGCGTAGCTCGTGGTGGATCAGTCCAACAGCGTTTTGTTCAGAATCATCGGACCGGAAAGAATTCGAACAGACGAGTTCTGCCAGCCCTTCGGTCTGGTGGGCATCGGTTTTGCGAACGGGCCGCATTTCATGCAAGACCACGCCAAATCCGGCTTGCGCGATTTGCCAGGCCGCTTCCGAGCCCGCGAGCCCGCCGCCGATCACATGAACAGGTTGCATTGCGTATCCTTGAAAATGGTGCCGTCCGCCCGGTCCGTCCAAGCCGGATACGAGGCAGGTATCGTGAAAGCCTGAGTATCCAAAAAGCATGGTTTCCGCAACCGCCATCGCTGTCAAAGAGGGACGGGGGCAGACAACAATTGACGTCGGGGACTCAGGTATTTTCAGGTTTTGATCTTGTGTGTGCTGGCAAATATTTATTTATCCGGCTTACTGATCGGTTCTGTGCCGAATAAATATCGAATGGTTCTAGGGAGATACAAAAAAGGCGCAACTATTGCGCTTTTTTGACTTGCTCGGTCCTCGTTTCAACGTGACACTTTTATGACGAAAGGCGTCCCGGATCCGAGGAGAGATAGTTCATGTTTGATATGGCAACAGGCGGCAGCGCCAAGACAGGCGTTGGCAACAAGGCTCGAAGCCAGGGCAAGGATACGGCCAGGGTGCTTCGCCTGGTCTTGTGTGGCCTGTTGGTCTTCGGCGGTTTCATGACAACCAGCCAGCCGACATCAGCCTTTACTGTTGAGCGTGATACCAACCATCTGATGATCTCCGGCAAGATTGGTCCTGAAAGTGCCAGCGTATTTAACCGCAACCTGGTCGAAGCGCTTCTTGATCTGGCGTTTACGGGTGACCGGGACAGCCCGGTGCATCTCCATCTGGACCTCCCGCATGGGGGGCTCGCCGATGTTAGTTTTCATATTGTCGACATCATGAAGCGGGCGCAGACGCAAGGCACCCGGTTCGCCGCCCATGTTGGACCGGAGGCGTCATGCATGTCCGGCTGCACATTCCTGTTTCTTGCAGCCGATGAGCGGTGGATTGCGCCTGAAGGGCGGCTCATTTTCCACGGGTTTGCCAACCCGGACGGAACATCGGTCAAGAAGATACCGGTGAAGTATGCGCGCGATTATTATGGTCTGTTGAAGTTCGCGAATACCCGTTTCTATGAATTCTTCAAACAGTCGCGAATAATAGAGGACGATAAAAAGGTGGGCTTCACCGGGACAACCCTCTTCAACCAAACCGCATTTGCAGGCCTGATTACCGGCCTGAAGTGAAGAAGTTCCAAGGTTTCGAAAGCCCAAAAAAAAGCACCTGCCGGAGGGAGGAGGATCCGGCAGGTGCTTTTTGGGATTTCCGCAAAAACTGCGGAAGGCGCCATCGATTGCTGGGAGGAGGACGCAATCGATCGCGAAACTTATTACTTGGCGGACATGCGTGCGTAGCGTGCAATGTCTGCGCGGGCGATGCCCAGGTCGTTCAGTTCACGGTTGCTGAGGTTGGACAGCTCGTCATAGGTCTGACGGAAGCGTTTCCAGTTGTTGAACTTGCGAACTACTGTGTCGATCATGGTTGAGGCCTTTCGCTATCTAATGGCCATGGCACCGCGGATCGGCGTCTGGCCCGTTCATCTCTTACACGCCGGAAGATAGGGTTTTTGTGCAGTGCGAGGTAGGGGGCAAAATGCGCGGCAGCTATGCAAAAAATGCAGGTAAATGGCTGGTTAACACGTTTTAAATCAGTTTAAATTGGTCTTGTGTCCCAAAAACGCATGGCTTGAGAGGAAACGGGCGGGTCGACGACGTGGGTGTTGATCGGGCCGGGAGTGCTTTTCGGGCGTAGAAGGTATGACCTTTTGCGCCATGGGCCGAGCAGCGAATCGTGGTGCAGCTTCAGGCCGGGCTGAACCGGACCGGGTTCTCCGGAGGCTACTCGGATAGAGCCATTCAGCCACCTCAGTTTGATCTGGCGCTGCGTAACTTCGATCCAATCTTGCTTCAGATTGCCTTGGTCTGTGCCGTCCAATGACTGCGCTAGCCAACGTTCAAGAGCTCCCGGCCAATGCCCGTCCATGTCAGACACCTTGTAAAGCCGGGTTGCTGTGAAACACCGAATACTCTCTTGGGGAATGCTCAACAGTTAAAGCACAGATAAATCGGCCAAAGTCGTGCTAACCGCTGTCGCTGCGACAATCAGGTCGAAAATCTCAATTTTTATTGGGATTTATTTAGATCTTCATTCCTGTGGTTATCTCTGAATTCAAACTATTCTCCCAATCTACTTTCATCAGTCTGATAAAAAACAGATATCTATAGTAATTCAACTTATGCTTAATGAGTCGGTCTAACAAAGCACACGCCTCTCCAACGCAGCCATCTGGCGTAAAGTTCAGAACAACTCTGTTAGAGATCTCGTTTTTGAGGGCACCGGAAAATGCGCGCCAGTTTTCCAGTATTGACTGTTTCTCAGCCTTGAGAGAAAACTCCCATCCACCGAATTCGACAATCAACAGGCAGTCATCGTGGCCTGGTTGACAAAAAATCTCGACGTATTCACCGTTTTGTCTGGTCCCAAATATCTTCTGATTTTTTGAATTGCAGCCTGGATTGTCGCTGCTTTTTCTGATCACCAGCCCGGAGGATTGAAAGTCAACAAGACCGCACAGACGTTCTGCACGTTGGTAATTCTGACTGATCTTTCCTCTTTCATAAGCGAACGTCGAAATCTTGATTACTTTGACCGGAAGCAACTGGCCGCTGATCGACAATTCTGTGAAATACTGCAATCCAGAAGATTCCAGCTCCTTATTTTTTCCGGATGTAATAAGCCTAAGGAGCGTCGTCTCATCGACGTCTGGCAATTGACAATTTAGGTATCTTTTTGCTTTCGGATCGACTTTTGCCATATCCGCACGCAGTACGATGACTGCATTGGCCTGCATTTCCTCGACAAAGGCACCCGCGCAGAAATAAAACGGCTCTTCGTCTGCACGAACCGGTGTCGCCGAAACGGTCATAATCGCAATTATGCCATACAGAGCGAATTTAAGACCTTGTTTGAACATACCTGATCTCCGGGTCATTCTTGCCTGAACAAGGTTGTAGAACCCATGCTCCTAAAATGCATCTCTGCTCGCATATGTAGCATTCTTGGATTTTCTGCAGCTTAGTACTGCCGGTGAGGTCGTGAGAAAACTGCCAATGCACTGGCCTTGTAAAAGTTCAATGAAAAATTGCAAATAAAACATATACTACTAAAGCTAAGGAAAAAAGAGTGCGGTTGCATTACCCTGCCTACACACGCTTTGCCCGTTGGGGCCTTCCGGTTCAAGCTTTTCCATCTCGAAATTGGTTTTTCAACATGAACATCAACTCCGCCATGGCACAGGCGCGCAAGCTGAAGGCTTTGTCGGCTAGGGTGTTTTGCTGGGACACCGTTGGATGAAATTATGAGGCGCTCTGCATACTTGCGCAATCCATGAATGCGCGCGAACTACTTGGTCCCTCCGTCTAAAAAAGGACGGTTTCGGACATGTCCGACAACGGCAATCAGATTGTTTATCTGAATGAGAAAAACCCCAGACAAACGAACGCCCGCCAGTGGGAGGAGGTACTGGCGGGCGACGTTTCGACGTGGCAGGACTGGGAGGAGGGTGTCCTGCGTGTCACACGTCCGTTGGCTGGGAGGAGGATGCCTCGGGACGCGATTTCAAATTTCTCAGCCGGCAGACCGGCGTGCGGCGAACTTGATGTCACCGCGTGTAATTCCCAAATCCTGCAGCTCGCGGCTGGACATGCGGGAGAGCTCATCAACCGTACGGCGGTATTGAACCCAGTTGCTGTACTTTTGGCGCACAGTGTCAAACATCTTCTTTTTCTTTCCAATTCCGGGACGCTCATGCGTCTCTTCGTTGATTATGTATATAATTCAGCCATCGAATTATATGAAGGCCCAACTTTGCATGTCAGGCATGCATTTTGTGCAACGCAACATGTTCTGAGAAAATTATACGTATCGCGAATCAGATCGCGTGCGATGCCAGTGGCTTAGAGATATGTGCGGCGCACCTTGTTTCAAGTGCGTCGCCATCGTTTTCGAAAAAACGGACTGGGCTCACTCCGCGGCGTCGGGCGCGCGCTGTGGGCGGCGGCTCAACAGTTCCTTCAGGAACTGGCCTGTGTAGCTTTCATCGACCGTGGCGACATCCTCTGGCCGGCCGGTCGCAACAATCCGTCCGCCGCCATCTCCGCCTTCCGGTCCGAGATCGATGATCCAGTCTGCCGTCTTGATGACCTCAAGATTATGTTCGATCACCAGAACGGTGTTCCCTTGATCGACCAGTTCGTGAAGGACCTCAAGAAGCTTTGCAACATCATGGAAATGCAGGCCGGTCGTTGGTTCGTCCAGGATATAAAGTGTGCGGCCGGTTGACCGTTTTGACAGCTCCTTGGCCAGTTTCACGCGCTGTGCTTCACCGCCCGACAGCGTTGTCGCCTGCTGGCCGACCTTGATGTAGCCGAGCCCGACACGGGCAAGTGTCTCCATCTTGTCGCGCACGGCCGGGACGGCTGAAAAGAAGCTGGCTGCTTCCTCAACGGTCATGTCGAGCACATCCGCAATGGACTTGCCTTTGAACTCGACCTCGAGCGTTTCCCGATTGTAGCGCTTACCCTTGCACACATCGCAGGTGACATAGACGTCCGGGAGGAAGTGCATTTCAATCTTGATAACGCCGTCGCCCTGACAGGCTTCACAGCGCCCGCCCTTGACGTTGAAGGAGAAGCGGCCTGGTTGATAACCACGAGCTTTCGCCTCCGGCATCCCGGCAAACCATTCGCGGATCGGCGTGAACGCACCGGTGTAGGTCGCCGGATTGGAGCGCGGGGTCCGGCCAATCGGGGACTGGTCGATGTCGATGACCTTGTCGAGAACTTCAAGGCCCTCGATCCGGTCATGGGGGGCAGGGTTGTCCCGTGCGCCGTTCAAGCGCCGTGCCGCCGACTTGTAGAGCGTATCGATCAGGAAGGTCGATTTGCCCCCGCCGGATACTCCGGTGACACAGGTGAATGTGCTGAGCGGTACGTTGACGTCGACATCCTTGAGATTGTTGCCCCTGGCTCCCTTAACAGAGATCTGGCGCTTCTTGTTGATCTTGCGCCGTTCCTCAGGCTGCGGGATCATCATGGCACCCGACAGGTATTGCCCGGTGAGAGACGCCGGGTTGGCCATAACTTCGCCCGGTGTTCCCTTCGCGATTACCTGCCCGCCATGAACACCGGCTCCCGGACCCACGTCGATGACGTAATCGGCGGTCAGGACCGCGTCCTCGTCATGTTCAACGACAATGACCGTATTGCCGAGGTCCCGCAGGTGCTTGAGCGTTTCAAGCAGGCGGGCATTGTCGCGCTGGTGAAGCCCTATGGAAGGCTCGTCCAGTACATAAAGAACGCCTGTCAGCCCCGATCCGATCTGGGAGGCGAGACGAATACGCTGGCTTTCGCCGCCAGACAGGGTGCCTGAGTTCCGCGACAATGTTAGATAGTCAAGGCCCACGTCATTCAGGAACTTGAGCCGTTCGCGGATCTCTTTCAGAATCCGGCCCGCAATTTCAGACTGCTTGTCATTCAGTTTTTCCGGCAGCGTCTCGAACCACTCACTGGCCTCCCGGATAGAGCATTCTGTGACCTGCCCGATATGTCGGCCGGCAATCTTGACGGCCAGTGCCTCCGGTTTCAGCCGGAACCCCTGGCAAGCCGGACAGGCATGGTCCGACTGAAAGCGGGCGAGTTCTTCCCTGACCCAGGTCGATTCGGTTTCGCGCCAGCGGCGCTCGATATTGCCGATCACCCCTTCAAAGGTCTTGTCGGTGCGATAGCTGCGCACGCCATCGTCATAGACGAATTCAATCTTCGTTTTTCCGGTGCCGTGCAAAATCGCTTCTTGAAGATCCTTGGACAAGTCTTTCCAAGGAGTCGCCATGGAGCCGTCGTAATGCCGGCACAGAGCTTCCAAGGTCTGCGCATAATAAGGCGAGGTTGATCCGGTCTTGGCCCAGGGCAGGACCGCACCCTCCCGCAAGGACAAGGAATGGTCGGGAACGACAAGATCTTCCTCAAAGGCGAGTGTGGTGCCAAGGCCGTCGCAGGACGGACAAGCGCCAAACGGATTGTTGAACGAAAACAGACGGGGCTCAATTTCCGGAATTGTGAAACCGGAAACCGGGCAGGCGAATTTTTCCGAAAAGATGATCCGTTTCGGATCGCCGTTTTCCTCGGTCTTGTCAGCGAATTCTGCAATGGCAATACCGTCGGCGAGCTTCAGCGCTGTCTCCAGGGAATCGGCAAGCCGTCCTGCGATATCATCGCGCACGACAATCCGGTCCACGACCACATCGATGTCGTGCTTGATCTTCTTGTCCAGCACAGGGGCTTCCGAGATCTCGTGGAACGTGCCGTCGATCTTTACCCGCTGAAAGCCCTTTTTCATGAGCTCGGCCAGTTCCTTGCGGTATTCGCCCTTGCGCCCGCGCACCATGGGCGCCAACAAGTACAGTCTGGCGCCTTCCTCCAGATCCATGATGCGGTCCACCATCTGGCTGACCGTTTGGCTTTCAATCGGCAGCCCGGTGGCGGGCGAGTACGGCACGCCCACACGCGCAAAAAGAAGCCGCATGTAGTCGTAGATTTCGGTGACCGTGCCAACGGTCGAGCGCGGATTGCGGGAAGTGGTCTTCTGCTCGATGGAGATAGCAGGTGACAGACCGTCGATCTGGTCGACATCCGGTTTTTGCATCATCTCCAGAAATTGGCGCGCATAGGCGCTCAGGCTTTCCACATACCGGCGCTGGCCTTCGGCATAGATTGTGTCGAAGGCAAGGGACGACTTGCCCGACCCGGACAGGCCGGTCATGACAATCAACTTGTCCCGGGGCAGGTCCAGATCGACGCCTTTCAGGTTATGCTCCCGTGCGCCGCGTATGCTGATGACCTTCGTCGGGTCGTTTTTCCAGCTTTCGTCCGAATGCGGCAACTTCGGTGTCGTCATCATCAATATCCCGGTTCACACGCGAAAGCGCAGCGCGTGCGTGCAGTATGATTTTGTCGTGCCTTGCCTGATTTGGCTGCGGTGGTCATCCGCACGGCATGGGGTGGTGTTTTGATCCGATATAGCAGTTTCCGCGGACGCTTCCAGTGAGCCCGCTAGCTCTCGGACAAAGAACTGGCCGGGCAGAACTAGATTTCCGAGTTTACAAAGTGGACAAGAAATTAGAACATAACAAGTACAAAAAATCAGTGTGTGTCAGTGCAAAATGTGGAAAAACAAGATAAGTCACTGTTTTATATCGTTATTATAGCTGACAGGTAGTGTTTTGGAAATGAGAACAAACCGGGGGAATTGAGCCGGGGTATACACCGTGCGCGTGTAGGAAGGTTGTATTTTTGGCGGTGCGAGCGGGGGCAGGCAGGCCTGGAAGGGCTTTGGGCTGTGGAAAAGGAGACGCAGCGTTTGAAAAATTGGGCAAGGCGGTTGGCGGCCCGCTAGGGTTCTGGTTTTAACGGCGATGAGTTTGAGGGCAGCTGCCTTGGCGCGGCACGTCATGTGCGGCGACCGGCCTTGTTTCTGCTCAGCACAATAGGAGTTCAGTCATGGCGGGCAGCGTCAATAAAGTCATTCTTGTCGGCAATCTTGGCGCCGATCCGGAAATCCGGCGGACGCAGGACGGACGGCCCATCGCCAATCTGCGGATCGCGACGTCCGAAACCTGGCGGGACCGGAATTCCGGTGAACGCCGGGAAAAGACGGAGTGGCACCGGGTGGTGATCTTCAATGAAGGTCTTTGCAAGGTGGCGGAAAACTATCTGCGCAAAGGGTCGAAAGTTTACATCGAAGGCCAGTTGCAAACCCGTAAGTGGCAGGATCAGTCTGGCCAGGACCGATATTCGACGGAAGTTGTGCTTCAGGGCTTTAATTCCAGCCTGACAATGCTGGACGGCCGCGGCGAAGGCGGCGGGCAGGGCGGCGCACTGCCGGACTACGGCAATGAGCCATCTGGCGGCAGTTTCGGCGGATCCGGCGGTTCGTTTGGGGGCGGCAGCGGCTATGGCGGCGGCTCCAGCGGTGGCGGTTTTGGCGGACCGTCCGGGGGCGGGGGCAGCGGCCCCATGGATGACGAAATCCCGTTTTGATGTTCCGCACATTTGCGGGCCGGCGGAAAACAGGGCAGCGGCATAACTGTCACAGTGATTTGATTGCTGTCAGCAGTTGAAAGTCTGCCCCTTAACCGGCTGAGCATACCTGTGGTATATCAGTTCGGGTTATGCTTGGCACGAACAAGCGCGTGTTTGCGGGCCTTTTAAAGAACCTGGAAACCGCTCGGGCATCAGACTTAGAACCGGCAAGAGATGGCGTTCTTGGGCGCACGCCAAATCAGGTTTGACCAGATTTAATATTGTGAGTTGGAACAATGCGAGCGATTGAGAAAGAATCACGGTCAGAGGCAGGCCAAAACACCAAGTCCGGTATCAGGTGGCGCGCGAAAAAAGTCGTCTTCGGAAGTTTGAAGGCGGGCCTCATGGCTTCGGTGCTCGCAACCGGCCTGTCCGCTGTGAGCATTCCGGAGGCTTCGGCCCAGGGCCTGTTCCAGCGTATTTTCAATCCCGAAGCGCACCGCCGGCAGCAAGAGCGCGAACGGCAGGAATACCGCCAGCAAAAGATCAAGTCGGTCAGGGTCTCAGCACCCCGGTATCTGACCTATAAAGCTGATGCCTGGAAAGCGGTTTCGCTCGCGCCTTTGTCGGAAAAGAAAACCGCAGAATTGTCTAGCGACCTGCCAGCGGACGCAGATGGCGATGCAACAGCGGCAAGTGACGCCACTCCGGCTGGCGAAGCGAGCGCCGTGCTGACCGCGTTCGACAAGGCGCGGCCTGCTCTCAAAGACATGAAACTGATGGCGCTCCCGGAGATTGGGGAAGCGCTGATTGCGTATTATCGCGAACATCCCGATTTCATCTGGGTTGAAGACAGCCGCCCGACATCGAGAGCGCAGGCGCTGATCTCTGAGCTCGGCAACGCGTCAAAGTATGGCCTGGATCCTGCCGACTATGCCGTAACCGTACCCGTTTTTGACGGTTTGAGCCCTGAAGAGGTGCAGGCAGCGGCAATCCGGTTTGAAATGGATCTCAGCGCTGCGGCTCTGACCTACGTTCTTGACGCAGAGCGCGGCCGGATCGATCCGAACGGGATCTCCCAGTACCACGACCTGCCACGCCATGATGTCGATCTGGTTGCCGCTCTGGAAACCCTTGCGGGCACTGTGCTGATCAAGACCAAGCTTGCAGGGTTCCATCCTCAAAACGACCATTTCAAGGCCCTGACCGCGGAGCTTGCCCGGCTCAAGGCGGAAGACGAGGAAGCCGATCAGATCGTGATCGCGCCGGGGACTTTCCTGAAAGCTGGAAAATCCAGCCCGGAGCTGAAAAACATCGTTGCCGCGATTGCCAAGAACGGGTCCGAGGCGCTCAAGGCCGATCATGCTGCGGTTCTTGAAGCCTATGACGGGGCCGAGCTTTACACGCCGGAGCTCGTGTCTCTTGTGAAGGCGTTCCAGAAGGAAGCCAAGCTGACCCCGGACGGTATTGTCGGCAAGAACACGATCAGGGCGATGGTGGGTGAAACCAATGCGGCCAAGATCGCCAAGGTCGAGCTTGCCATGGAACGCAGCCGCTGGCTGCCCGAGGATCTAGGCCAGCGCAAGGTCTTTATCAATCAGCCGGCCTTTACCGCCACCTATTCGGCTGAAGGGGAGGCCCCGCTCTCCATGAGGGTCGTGGTCGGCAAGAAATCCAACCAGACCAACTTCTTCTACGACAATATCGAGATCGTGGAATACAACCCATACTGGGGTGTACCTTACTCGATCATTGTCAATGAGATGCTGCCGAAACTGGCGCAAAACCCAAGCTACTTGGATCAGGCGGGCTATGAGGTGACTACGCCGGGTGGACGTCAGGTCTCCTCCGCATCGGTCGATTGGTATGCGGTGGCGTCCAAGCAGCAGTCAATCAATGTGCGTCAATATCCGGGACGCTCGAATGCTCTGGGAGAGGTAAAGATCCTGTTCCCGAACCGGCACCATATCTATATGCACGACACACCGGCGAAAAACCTGTTCAACAAGGACATGCGGGCCTTCAGCCATGGCTGCATCCGCTTGCACGATCCAAAGGCAATGGCAGCCGCCGTCCTGGGTAAGTCCAAGGGTTATGTCGCCGGGCGGATTGCGCAAGGCCAGAACGAACAGGAGCGGGTTGCGGGTGATCTGCCGGTCTATGTCTCCTATTTCACGGCCTGGCCGGAAGAGAATGGCGAAATCGCTTACTTCAACGACATTTATGACCGAGATCGCTATCTGCTGACGGCTTTGGAAAAAACAAAGACCGCGCGGGAAAAGGCGCGGGCGTCCTAAAGCGTATCGCGTTCAACCAATTGTCTTTGGTATAAGAGGCCTGCGGCGATTTTCCTGAAGTTGCTGTCCGAACAAACAAAAAGCCGCTGGAACCAACCGGCGGCTTTTTTATTTTCGAACATGCCGCGTTTTGCGCCTGAAATAAGATCATTGGGCGGTAAACCGGATCTGGTTGACCGCCCAAAATTACCCAAAACCGAGGCTCGCAATTTGCCTAGCTTGAGGCGAGGCACTCCTTCAGCGCGGTCGCGATATTGCTCAGGAGCTGCGGGTATAGGTCCGGCCCGTTTTCGAGCGTTGCACCCAGCGGATCGAGTGTGCCGGCTTTTGCCGAACTGCCTTCCAGGGCCACATCAACGAGTTTGTTATCGAATTGCGGTTCCTGGAAAACGCAGGTGATGTTTTCATCGCGGATACGGCCTTGGATTTCAGCCATCCGGCCAGCACTGGTCAGCGCTTCCGGTGTCAGGCTGATCGCACCGCTTGCCTCAATTCCAAAGTGATGTTCGAAGTGATGGTAAGCGTCGTGGAACACGATGAACTTTGCATCAGCCACACCGGATAGTTCGGTTTTGATATTTGTTTCGAGAGCCTCAATGCGCTCGGCGAATGCAGCTGCATTCTTGCGGTAGATATCCGCGTGATCCGGGTCCAGCCGTGCCAGCGTTTCGGCCATGGCGCCAGCGATTGCAATTCCGTTGTCCGGATTCAGCCAGATATGACCGTCCTTGCCACCTTCATGGGCATGGTCGTGACCGTGGCCATGATCGTCATGGCTTGCTTCTTCATGCTCGTGCTCATGGTCGTCGTGAGCGTGTTCATTCTCGTGATCATGGCCGTGATCATGCCCTGCTTTTTCTGCAGAGGCGTGCTCTTCGTGGTCATGGTCATGGTCATGGTCGTGCCCGGCATGATCATCATGCCCATGGTCGTCATGTCCGTGATCATCATGCCCATGGGCCGTATGCTCATCCTTATGATCGTCGTGGCCGTGCCCGGCGTGCTCGTCATGTCCATGATCATCGTGGTCGCCATGATCGTGGGCGTCGAAGCTCGCGCCTTCACGGATGGCAAGATGCTCAATGCCGTCGACATCCATCATTTCAAGAACAGCTGCGTCCGATGCTGTCGAGTCGATTGCCTTGCCAAGGGACGATTCAATGGAAGGGCCAATCCAGAAGACTGCATCTGCGTTCTGAAGATCTGCCGCCTGCGATGGTTTCAAGGCGAAACCATGCGGGGATGCGGCTCCGTCGATGAGGACAGCCGGTTCTCCGACCCCTTGCATGACAGCGGCGGCAATCGAATGCAGCGGCTTGATGGTGGTCACGACATTCGGCGCCTCAGCGGCGGTTGCGGCGAAAGGTGCCATCGTGATCAGGACGGTTGAGGCCGCGCCGAGAAGGCGTGTCTTGATGGCTGGAGCAATCGGAGAGAGCTTTTGAGGCATTCGGGGTATCCGCAATTGTAACTGTGTAACGTCGTTATTGTATAACGTTTACGGTTTTCGCGCGCAAGGCTGCGGCCAAGGGAATCGCGCGCCCGGCTTGGCATTCCCGTCCGGCCCCGATATCTTTTGAAAAAATGCTTATGGATCAGTGCTTTTATGCTCGAAACAACGCGATTCCAGCTCCAGAACACCCTTTCTCCCTGGCCGCCCCGCGCAGCCCAGCTCATCGTGACGATCTATGGCGATATCGTTGAACCGCGCGGCGGCGTTTTATGGATGGGGGATCTGATCCGCCTTTGCAGCGCATTTGAAATCAACGAATCCCTGGTTCGCACGGCCGTGTCCCGCTTGGTGTCCACCGGTCAGTTGAGCGGTGAAAAGGCGGGTCGGCGGAGTTTTTATGCGCTTACTCCGTCAGCGCGCAAAGAGTTTCATGCGGCAGCCGACCTCTTTTTCGGTGCGCCCGATCCGGACTGTGACTGGCTGCTGGTGCATTGCGTTGAGAAACCCGATCAAACTCTGCTCCAGCGGCTTGGATTTGCCCAGCTTAACGGGACTGTTTTTGTTGGCGCTGACCGCGGCTACGGACCGTTGCCGGGGCTGGTTTTCCGGTCAAGGCTGGAGGAGCATGGCGGCGAAACCGGATTGGATACCCTTAGGGCCGCCTTTGACCTGAGTGGGCTGCACCGCGATTATCTGGCATTTACCGCGAGTTTTTCTGGTCTGGGTGAAAATATCGGTGCATTGGCCGGCGAACAGGCTCTTATCGCGAGGCTAGCGCTCGTTCATGCCTATAGAGCTATCCGGCTCCGCGATCCAAGGCTGCCTTCCTCGGCTTTGCCAAAGGGATGGGGCGGGGCTGAGGCGCGGGGTGTTTTCGCCGCGACCTACCGGGCCCTGTCGCCTGCAGCCGATGCCTATATTGGCAGGCAACTGACTGGCCTGAATGGGCTTTTGCCCGAAGCAACCAATGCGGTCCGCAATCGTCTAAAGACACTTTCGATCACATAACGCTTGGCCGGTCATGCCTTTGCACAGGCAAGCGCGTACCTTCTGTTTAAAAGGATCACACCACAACCATCAAAATTCCTTTATCTGTGATGTATTGTGCGGTAAGATGCCTGAAATCAACATGACGGGAGGAGGCGTCATGTATGCTCAGATGATCAAGACAGATGCGGCCAAAGTGCGCGATCTCAGCGAAATGTCCGCAGAAGAGCGCGCGTTTCAGGAGCGCATAGACCGCGGCGAAAAGATCGAGCCGACGGATTGGATGCCCGAGGGGTATCGGAAGACCCTGATCCGCCAGATCGGACAGCATGCTCACTCAGAGATTGTTGGCCAGCTGCCCGAAGGCAATTGGATCACGCGCGCACCAACTTTGGAGCGCAAGGCCATTCTGCTCGCCAAGGTTCAGGACGAAGCAGGGCACGGCCTTTATCTTTATTGCGCGGCAGAAACGCTTGGTGTGAGCCGGGATGAACTCATCGAACTGCTTCATGCCGGCAAGATGAAGTACTCCTCGATTTTCAATTATCCGACCCTGACATGGGCCGATATCGGAGCGGTCGGCTGGCTGGTCGATGGCGCGGCCATCATGAACCAGGTGCCACTGCAGCGCACCTCCTATGGACCCTATTCCCGCGCGATGATCCGGATCTGCAAGGAAGAGAGTTTCCACCAGCGCCAGGGATTCGACATCATGATGAAGATGGCGGGCGGCTCTGAAGCCCAAAAGCGGATGGCGCAGGATGCGCTTGACCGCTTCTGGTACCCGTCCTTGATGATGTTCGGGCCCTCCGACAAAGACTCTGTCCATTCGGCCCAGTCCATGGCGTGGAAGATAAAGATCAATACCAATGATGAGCTGCGCCAGAAGTTCGTCGATCAGACCGTTCCGCAGGCCGAGTATCTGGGGCTTACAGTTCCGGATCCGGACCTGAAATGGAACGAGGACAAAGGCGGCTACGATTTCTCCGAGCCCGACTGGAATGAATTCTTTGAGGTTCTCAAAGGCAACGGGCCCTGCAACGAGGAACGGCTCGGGGCCCGTGTGAAGGCCTGGGAGGACGGTGCCTGGGTGCGGGAGGGCTTGATGGCTCATGCTGACAAGCGGTCGGTGGCCAAGGTCGCTGCGGAATAGGCAGTCCGGCGATTGAACTGCCTAGCCATCCAACCACTACCGCCCATCAATTTGCCGGGCGCTGAGGGAGATAGATTTCATGAGCAAGGAGTGGCCGCTTTGGGAAGTGTTCATCCGTGGTCAGCACGGATTGAACCACAGGCACGTCGGCAGTCTGCATGCACCGGATGCGGAAATGGCGCTCAAAAACGCTCGTGATGTGTACACACGGCGCAAGGAGGGCGTCTCCATCTGGGTTGTCCCGTCGGCCCAGATATCGGCGTCCGATCCGGGAGACAAGGACAGCCTTTTCGAGCCGTCCGTGGACAAGGTCTACCGGCATCCGAGCTTCTTCAAGATACCGGATGAAGTCGGGAAGATGTGATGCAGAACGATCCTATCGCGCGCGATTATTTATTTGAGTGGCTGCTCCGGCGCGGCGACAGCGCTTTGATCATGGGGCACCGGATGTCCGAATGGTGCGGGCACGCCCCGGTGCTGGAAGAAGATATCGCGCTTGCAAATATCGCGCTCGACTTGATCGGCCAGGCGCGGCTTTGGCTGTCCTATGCCGGCGCGGTCGAGGGCAGGGGACGCGGCGAGGACGATCTCGCTTTTTTGCGGGATGCGTGGGACTTCAGGAACTTGCTTTTGGCCGAACAGCCCAATGGAGACTTTGGCAAAACCCTGATGCGGCATTTCCTGTACGATGCCCATCAGGTTCTTCTCCTGGAGAAGCTTCTGAGCTCCCGGGACGAGCGGATCTGCGAAATCTCCGAAAAGACCCTGAAGGAAGTGCGGTATCACGCGGAGCGTTCTGCCGACCTTGTTGTCCGTCTTGGCGACGGGACACAGGAGAGCCATCAGCGCATGCAAGCCGCGCTGGAGAGCCTATGGCCTTACACCTCAGAGTTTTTCGAAACCGATGAAACGGATAGGGCCATGGCGGAGGCCGGTCTTGCCGTTCTTCCCGAGACGTTGAAAGAAGACTGGTCAGAAATGGTCGGCAGCGTGCTTGACGCGGCAACGCTCATCGTTCCGAAAACCGGATTTGCGCGCACCGGCGGGACGACGGGCCGTCATAGCGAGCATTTGGGTCATCTGCTGGCGGACATGCAGTTCCTCCAACGGGCATATCCGGGGGCGGCCTGGTAACATGCAGATCCCGGTCGAGACTGTCTGGCGTTGGCTTTCGGAGGTGCCGGATCCCGAAATACCGGTTCTTTCGCTGCCGGATCTCGGGGTTATCCGCGATGTGCGTTGGGATCAGGACACCCTCGTCGTAACGGTGACGCAGACCTATAGCGGCTGCCCGGCCACATCTGTCATCAATCTGGATATTGAGACCAAACTGCGCTCTGAGGGGATTTCCAAACTGCGGCTTGAACAAAAGCTGTCACCTGCCTGGACCACGGATTGGCTCAGCGCCGAAGGGCGCGAAAAGCTTCGCCAATACGGGATCGCGCCGCCTGCGGAAGAAAACGGCGCCGATACCGCAAACGCGAAACGTGCGAACAGGCTGCTTGCGCCGCGCGCCGTTCCGGTCGACTGCCCAAGATGTGGGTCCTCGAACACCGAACGAATCAGCCAGTTCGGGTCCACGCCCTGCAAGGCGGCGTATCGCTGCAAGGCCTGTCTTGAGCCCTTCGACTATTTCAAATGCCATTGAGCGCCTGCCGGAGGAAAGTATGCCCCGCTTTCACAGTCTGACCGTGACCAACATCGCCCATGAAACGCGCGATTCAGTTGTGGTTACGCTTCAGCCGCAGGCCGGACAGGAAGATTTGTTCCGGTTTACCCAGGGCCAGTACCTGACATTCCGCAAGGATTTCGCAGGGCAGGAAGTCCGGCGGTGCTATTCCATCTGCAGCGGTACCGAGGACCAGCGGCTTCAGGTTGGGATCAAGAAGGTGGAAGGCGGCGCTTTTTCCTGCTGGGCGAATGATGAGCTCGCGGTTGGCCAAACGCTCGAGGCCATGCCGCCGGCCGGGAGTTTCTACAAGCCGATTGATGAAGCCAGCGAGCGGCATCATGTCGGCTTTGCCGGCGGATCGGGCATTACGCCGGTCCTGTCCATCCTGAAAACGGTCCTCGCGCGCGAGCCGCAGTCACGCTTCACACTGGTATATGCCAACCGGGAAGTCTCCTCGATCATGTTCCGGGAGGAACTGGAGGACCTCAAGAACAAGTACCTTGGGCGCTTGCACTTGATTCACATCCTGAAAAGGGATGCGCTCGACAGCGACCTGTTGAGCGGCCGCGTGGACCGCGAGAAGGTGGATGAGTTGTTGCGCACCCTGATCGACCCCTCTGAGATTTCCCAGGCCTATCTGTGCGGTCCGCATGGAATGATGGAAACGGTCCGCGCGGCCCTTGCAGACCATGGCGTTCCACCGGACCACATCACTCAAGAACTGTTCAAGAGTGACCAGCCGGGCAGGCTTCCGGTCAAACCGGTTGCTGCGGACGCCGCTGCTGCCGCAGATGGAGCCGAACTCCTCCTCACCCTTGATGGAACAACGCGCCAGCTGCGGATGTTGCCCGGTGAAACAGTTCTTGAGGCAGCCCATCGCCACGACATTGATGCGCCTTATTCCTGCTGCGCAGGCGTTTGCTCCACATGCCGGGGGCGAGTGCTGGACGGCGAAGTGGACATGGCGGCCAATCATGCTCTTGAAGATGACGAACTCCGGGACGGCTATGTGCTGACATGCCAATCCCGTGCGGTCAGTGGCAAGCTGACTGTCACCTATGACGCTTGAACTGCCTTTTTCCAGCCGCTTCCAACCCGAACAGAGACATCTCCATGACAGTCGTTTCGCAAAACGCCCGCGTTCTTGAAAGCTATCTCGCCGGACGCTGGCAGCCTGGCAAGGCAGAGGGCAAGCTCCTGGCGGACCCATCCAACGGAGACCCGGTCGCCGTCATCGATGCATCTGGGATCGATCTCGGTGAAGCTCTTGCCTACGGGCGCGCAACTGGCGGTGCCGCGCTCAGGAAGATGACCTACCACGAGCGCGCCTTGATGCTGAAGTCGCTCGCGCAGCACCTGATGGAGAAGAAGGAAGTCTTTTATCCGGAAAGCTTCAAGACCGGTGCAACACGCAAGGACAGCTGGATCGACATTGAGGGGGGGATCGGGACCCTTTTTGCCTATTCCTCAAAAGCCCGCCGGGAAATGCCGAATACGCGTGTTTTTGTGGAAGGTCCTGTTGAGCCCTTGTCGCGGGACAAGACCTTCTCCGCGCAACACGTGCTCACCGCTTTGACCGGGATTGCCGTTCATATCAATGCGTTCAATTTTCCCGTCTGGGGGATGCTTGAGAAGATCGCACCTGCGTTGATCGCGGGAATGCCCTGTCTCGTCAAACCAGCCAGCCAGACGGCCTACCTGACTGAACTGGTGGTTCGCCATATCCAGGCAAGCGGGCTTGTTCCGGAGGGGGCATTGCAGCTCCTGTGCGGCTCCGCCGGCGACTTGATGGACCATTTGACCGGGCAAGATGCCGTGACCTTTACCGGATCGGCGGCCACGGGGCAGATGCTGCGGCGGCATCCCGTCATCGTCGAAAATTCCATCCGCTTTACGATGGAGGCAGACAGCCTGAATGCGGCGGTCCTCGGGCCGGACGCAACGCCTGACACGCCGGAATTCGATCTGTTTGTCAAGGAAGTCGGACGGGAAATAACGGTCAAGGCCGGTCAAAAATGCACTGCTGTCCGCCGGATCATCGTGCCGCGCGGTCTTGTTGGACCGGTTCAGGAA
This sequence comes from Roseibium denhamense, assembly GCF_009711415.1. Classification (GTDB taxonomy): domain Bacteria; phylum Pseudomonadota; class Alphaproteobacteria; order Rhizobiales; family Stappiaceae; genus Roseibium; species Roseibium denhamense. Next base: position 11,580 of record NZ_SMLZ01000108.1, on the reverse strand, counting down.
GCGCTGGCCTTGCGTCTTAAAAAAACAGTCGTCGGAGATCCGCGCGACGAGGCCGTTACGATGGGGGCTCTTGCGTCGGGCGCGCAGAAGGCGGAAGTGCTGGAGCGTATCGCCGAGCTCACCTCGGGCGCCGAAATTGTCGCCGGAGGCGGGGAGGCGGATGGTTTGGACGGTCAGGCGAGTGCTGGCGCGTTTCTGCAGCCGACACTTCTTTATTGCGATAAGCCGGCTGCGTCCGAGGCCGTGCATTCGGTCGAAGCCTTTGGCCCGGTGGCCACGCTCATGCCCTATGATGACATCGGCGCGGCAATCGACCTGACCCATCGCGGCAAAGGATCATTGGTGGCCTCGGTTTTCACGAACGATCCGAATGTCGCCGAAGAAGCCGTCCTTGGAATGGCGCCCTTCCACGGCCGCATCATGATTGGCAACCGCGCCAGCGCCAAGACCTCTACCGGCCACGGATCACCGCTCCCCATGCTGGTGCATGGCGGGCCGGGCCGGGCGGGCGGAGGAGAAGAGCTTGGCGGCCTCAGATCCGTAAAACACTATATGCAGCGCACAGCCGTACAAGGGACGCCGCACTTGCTGGGTGCAGTCACAGACCGGTGGGTCGACGGGGCGCCCGGTCTGGAAGACACCAAACACCCATTCCGGAAATCCTTGGCCGATCTGAAGATAGGAGACCGGTGGAAGACAGGGTCAAGAACTGTCACGCTCGAAGATATCGAGCATTTCGCCACATTCACCGGTGACACTTTTTACGCCCACATGGACGCGGATGCCGCAAGCCGGAACCCGTTTTTTGGCGGCCGCGTTGCTCATGGGTATCTGATCGTCTCGTTTGCGGCAGGACTGTTTGTTGACCCGGATGAGGGACCGGTCCTTGCCAACTACGGTGTCGACAATCTTCGTTTCCTGACACCGGTCAACGCCGGTGACACGCTGCAGGTCGCGTTGACCGCAAAGGAGATTTCACCGCGGATTACCGCCGACTATGGAGAAGTCTGCTGGGATTGCCTTGTCAGCAACCAGAATGGGGATCCGGTTGCGCAATATGATGTTCTCACGCTTGTTGCCAAGGAGTGGCCGGCCGGTTCTTCTGCGGCCGTTTAAGGCGTGTTGCTGTCATTCGAATGCACAGTGTTTCGTTTTTTGCGTTGAAATCATCAATTTCAGGAAGCGAAAGACGAATCCGATCGAATGCGATTTGCAGTAGATCGCGGTGTGCGGTTCTAGTTTTGTATTCTCACAGCCGGTGTCAGCGGTTGTCGACGACCCGTTTGGCTTTGCCTGCGGAACGCTCCACGTTGCCTGGAGCCGTAACATCGATCCGGGCGGACACACCAACGATGCTCTTGATATGATGGCCAAGTTCGGCTGCGGATGCTGAACGCTGGTCACTGCTAGCCGCTGACGGCGAGGCTTCAACGTGGACGGTCATCTCGTCCATCCTGTCCGATTTTGTGAGTTCGATCTGAAAGTGCGGCGACAGCCCTTTGCACTTGAGGATCTGCTCTTCGATCTGGGTTGGAAACACATTGACACCGCGCAGGATTATCATGTCGTCGGACCGGCCGGTTACTTTTTCCATGCGCCGCATGGTCCGTGCTGTTCCGGGCAACAAGCGTGTCAGATCCCGTGTCCGGTAGCGCACCATCGGCAGGCCTTCCTTGGTCAGCGTCGTGAACACGAGCTCGCCAAGTTCCCCATCGGCAAGAACGTCGCCCGTCTCCGGATCGATGATTTCCGGATAAAAATGATCTTCCCAGATGTGCAGCCCGTCCTTGGTTTCGACGCATTCATTGGCAACGCCCGGGCCGAGGATTTCTGAAAGACCATAAATATCAACAGCATGCATATCGAACGCCTGCTCGATCTCTTCCCGCATGGCGTTGGTCCAGGGCTCTGCGCCAAATATGCCTGACACAAGAGACGTCTCGCGCGGGTCGCGGCCCTGGCGGCGGAACTCGTCAAGGATCGACAGCAGATAGGACGGGGTCACCATGATGATTCGGGGTTTGAAGTCCTCAATCAGCATGACCTGACGCTCTGTCATGCCGCCAGATACCGGAACCACTGTGCAGCCCATTTTCTCTGCGCCGTAATGGGCGCCGAGGCCGCCGGTAAACAAGCCATATCCATAGGAGATATGAACGATGTCGCCGGACCGCCCACCTGCCGCGCGGATGGAGCGTGCGACAAGATCAGCCCACATTTCGATATCGGATTTCGTGTATCCGACCACAGTCGGTTTTCCGGTCGTTCCCGAGGAGGCATGAATGCGGACGATCTTGTCTCTGGGAACCGCAAAGAGGCCGAAAGGGTAGTGGTCCCGCAGATCCTGCTTTGTGGTGAAGGGAAATTTCGAAAGATCGGCGAGGCTGATCAGATCGTCCGGGTGGACGTTCTTTTTCTCGCAGTTGTTGCGGAAAAACGCGACATTGTCATAAGCGTGTTTGAGAGAGTGTTTCAGACGGGAAAGCTGAAGGGCCTGCAGTTCATCACGGCTGCCTGTTTCAATGGGGTCCAGGTCGCCGGGTTTCGGTGTCAGGTCCTGCATCTCGTTCTCTCTCCAATCGGCAGACCGGCCGTATCATTCCGGCAAAATGGTGCCTTTTGTCGTTCTCGATAATCCGCGGAATTCCGCGATGGTATCGCCGTTCTGATTGGCGATGGAAACATCGTAAAGACCGGATCGCCCGCTCTTTGAGCGTTCAATTGCGGATGCTGTCAGGTGGTCGCCCATATGCGCGGGCTTTAGGAATGTGACCTCGCAGTGTTGCGCGACCGTAATCTGATTGTAGCTGTTGCAGGCAAAGGCGAACGCGCTGTCGGCCAGGGTGAAGATATAACCGCCATGACAGATGCCGTGTCCATTCGTCATGATCTGGGTAACGGTCATCTCGATTACCGCTGTGCCGGGGCCGGTTTGGGTCAGTTTCATGCCAAGATTTTGCGAGGCGGTATCCTGAGACCACATCCGGTCTGCGCAGGCTTGAGCAATCTCTTTTGCATAACGCGCCATGATGAGGACCTCATGTACCGGTGAATTCTGGCGGGCGTTTTTCAAGAAACGCCGAAACGCCTTCCTTATAATCCCGGCTTTGCCCGGCACGGCGCTGGAGATCCCGCTCGGCATCGAGTTGGGCGTCGAGTGTCTGGTCGGCCGCATCTTGGATCAGGCCTTTCGTCAAAGAAAGTCCATAGGTTGGGCCAGAAGCGAGGCTTTCGGCCAGGTCTGTCGCCTCGGCTAGGAGGGTGTCATCAGGAACACATTTCCAGATCATCCCCCAGTCCGCAGCGGTTTCGGCCGGGAGCGGCATACCCGTCATGGTAAGGGCCTTTGCCCGCGCTTCCCCAATCAGTCTCGGCAATAGCCACGTTCCGCCGGAATCGGGGACGAGACCGATTTTGGAAAAAACCTGGATGAAGCGGGCTGATTGGCCCGCCAGAACAATGTCGCAGGCGATCGCAATATTGGCACCAGCCCCGGCCGCGACCCCGTTCACGGCGCAGACGACCGGTTTGGGAAGGTCCCGGATTTGCCGCACCAAGGGATTGTAAAGGGTTTCAAGCGTATGGCCCAGATCCGGCGCATGGCCGCCGTTCCGCATATCCCGTTCGGACAGATCCTGTCCGGCTGAAAAGGCGCGGCCGGCCCCTGTCAACAAGACTGCCCGGATCTCATCTTCTGTTGTAGCTGCTTCGAACGCGGAGCGCAGGGCAAGATGGAGGCCTTCAGTGAACGCGTTGAGTTTTTCCGGCCGGTTGAGTGTGACCGTCAAGACGCCCTTGCGAACCGCCGTCAGAACCGGGTCGATGTCCGCCATCATTCCTCCCAAGCATCACGAACTGGATGCAATTTTCTTTATCTGTGTGACATTAAGGCACAGTCAGGCAATCCGGTCAAAGACATATTCAGCGGCCATTTGAACGGATTTGACCGGTATTCTGCAAGGCTGTTCAGTCCGCATTTACTTTAATCAGGCAAGGTCTGGATCAAAGGATCGCCGCGCGTAACGGGCAAACATGTTCAATCGTCAGTACACTTTTGAAAATCAGTCACTTGAGCTCCCTTTGGAGCTTGAGGAAGGGCCGCCGCCAATCGCCTATAAACGGCTGCTTCAAATCCTGTCGGTCGGTGCGGCCGCATTCCTTGCCTGGGCGGCAATCGGACAGGTCCGGGAAGTCGCAAAGGCGGTGGGGGAAATCGTCCCTGCAGGCAAGGTGCAATCGGTTGGCCACCTCGAAGGGGGCATTGTTGCCGAAGTTCTTGTCGAGGAAGGGCAGCTAGTCGAAGAAGGCGCACCGATTGTCCGGCTTCGCGAAACTGCGGCTTCGAGCGATTTGGAGAGGGTTCAGACCCGGCTGCAGTTTCTGGCAAGGGAAGAGCAGCGGCTGGCCTCGCCAGAGGCTGATATTGTTTCTGAAGGTCTCCGGCTGAACGCGGCTGATTTTTCCGAAGCACAGCAGGCAGCTCTCGAAGCTCAACAGCGCGGCTTCGAACAGGAGCAGCAGGCGCTAAAGGCGCGCATTGCAGAAAAAGAAGCTGAACTCCAAAGTGTGATCGAACGCATCGGCCTTCAGGAAACCCGGGTCGAGATTGAGCGCGAAAAATTCGCAATTCAAGAATCGCTCTATGACCAGGGCTACACGTCGAAACGCCGCTTTCTGGACTCCAAGTCCTCCCTGCAAGATGCGCAAAGCCAACTGAGCGAGTTAAACGGTTTTCGGGGCCGGACCGACGCTCAACTTGCCGAGGCCAAGGCGGGTCTGGAACGCTCGATTGCCAAGGCGCAGGAAGAGCTCGCAGAAGAGCGGAACCGGGTCATCCAGGAACGGAATGAACTCGCTTTTGAGGCTGAAAAGCAGCAGGATCGCTTTGACCGGCTGTTTGTGAGAGCGCCTGTGGCGGGTCACATCAAGGCTCTGGCATTGAAGGGACCGGGCGGCGTTTTGGCTCCGGGCGACATCGTTGCCGAAGTTGTTCCGAGCAACAGCGATCTCGTTGCGGAGGTTCGTATCCTGCCGCGCGACATCGGCCATGTTGAGGTGGGGGACAAGGCAGAGATCGCGATAACCACCTTCGATCCCAACATTCAAGGGACATTGGAGGGCGAGGTGTCCGTGATCTCGGCGTCCAGTTTCCGTGATGAATACGGCAACTACTACTTCAAGGCGGTTATTCCGCTCAGTTCCAATCAGATTGGAGAGGGAGCGCGGGCCGAGACGATTTCGCCCGGAATGGTGGTCGATGCAAAAATCGTGACCGGCTCGAAGTCGGTGCTTCAGTACATGTTGAAACCGGTTACCCGCGCAATCGGCGACCCGCTCAGCGAACGCTGACTTGATAAGTCGCAGCGCAGTTACAGCAAAAAGCCCGCCGTTTCCGGCGGGCTTTTGATCAGTTACCGCTGCCGGGTTCCGTCAGCTACCACCTGATTTCCTCGATATCGGAAAAGTCGATCTTCGTCCCGTCGGTGAACTCGATCGAGCCGTGCGCATCGTCGGACAATTCGAGCGTCTTGCTGTCGGCATCGTAGTTCTCGATGGAGCCCTCACTGATTGTCACGGTCCAGTCAGTCCCGTATTCGCCAGCAGCTGTTATCCCTGGGCCACCGCCAAGATCAATGACATCGGTCCAGGCCACGCCGGCACCGCCAGAGATGTTGTCGCTGCCATCCCCCAGGCCGTACATGAACAGGTCCGACCATCGCCGCCGGTGAGATTGTCGTTGCCGGTGCCGCCAATGATGACATCATCGCCAGCACCGCCCGAGATGTTGTCAGCACCGCCTTCACCAAAGAGAAGATCGCGGCCGCCTCCGCCGGAGATGTTGTCGCTGCCGTCGTCTTGACTGCCGCCTTCGATCCGGTCGTTGTAGTCACCGGTCGAAATATTGTCGCTGCCGCCAACGCCGTCCACATAGTAGGACTGGTCCGTTCCGCTGAAGGTTCCGCTATCAGTGCCGCCGGTAAACTGACTGTCGTAGTTGCCGGTGACAGAGATTGAGAAAGTTTCGTCCGCCGTCGAGCCATCCGCGCTTGTTGCAGTCACAGTCACGCCGATCTCGCTTTCGACTTGACTGTCGAAAAAGGCATGATCGGCAATCGTCACGACACCATCGGCGTCGATCTCAAACCGGTCGTCGCTCAAGGTGTAGGTGACGGCGTCTCCGTTCGGGTCATCGGCGAAAGCGGTGACGCCGACCTGGGTCCCGGCGCCATCCGTTTCGTTGATCGTGTTGGCCGCCGCATTCGTGTCGGTGACAGAGGTTACGCCGCCTTCAACCAGGTTGGTTGATGCCACATCGCCGTCGGCGAACCGGAAGTTTTCGACATTCAGGACCGTGTCGATCCCGTCTGGCGACCCGTCGCGCAGATCGGTGATTGTGAAGCTTCCGTCGTCGTTTTCCGTTATGTCGTAATCGGCATAGTTTCCGGAGTAGATGGCCGTATCCGTTCCTGCAGCGCCATCGATCCAATCATTGTTAGCCCCACCTTCCAGGGTGTCGTCATCAGATCCGCCGTGAAGGGTGTCGTTGCCGCTGCCGCCTTCGAGAGTATCCCCGGTGGTGGTGAGATAGTCCGTGTCCAGGCGATTGGCATACATGCTCGCGTTGTCGATGGACACACTATCGAGGCTGATGCCCTGGATTGGTTTGCTTGTCAGCAAGACAGCGTCCGCATTGGAGGCATATTCGGGAGCGAGGTAGACTTCGCCGTTTTCAAGCTGGATCACCACCGCAGAAAACGTTCCGGTAGTGCCGTCGGTGAAGGTAACGGTTGCATCATATACCTGAAGCGAATCCAGAGCATAGGTCCCGCTGCCTATCGTGAAGGTTTCAGCTGTCCCGTTGAAATCATTGTCGGCCAAGACATTGCTTCCGTCCGCGTCATTCGCGGTTGCAGAGACAATTTCCTTGTGAAGCGGTGCGTTTGAACCACCATAACTTCCAAGAAGTGTGGAGGCGTTTTCACTGCTTCCATTGGACTCATCGGTATCGATATCCGCAGTGGTGGTCAGATGGATCAGATTGTAGGTTGATCCAACGGTTCCCGTTGCGCCGCTCGTGGTTTCTCCGCCGGATCCTGCGTAAAGAACATCATCACCTTCGCCGCCGCGCAACGTGTCGATGCCCTCGGCTCCGGACAAGGTGTCGTTCCCGGCGCCGCCAATGATGGTGTCATTACCGGACGATCCGGTGATGGAATCATTGCCGTCCCGGCCTTCCAGTTGATCGACACCGTTCAAAGTGATCCCGGTGAAGTCCCAGTCAAGTTCAGAGTTGGCCGTTTGGGCCCGCAAAGTTTCCCCGGAAACATTGCTTCCGTCGATGACCTCGATACCTTGCGTTTGCGCATTGAAGGTATTTTCAAGTTCGAATTCAGTACCGGTGCCAGAGCTCAAGACAATGGTGTCACTTCCGGTCGAGCCGGTATCGGAGATCGCGTCGGCACGGCCGTCACCACGCAGCAGATAGGTGTCACTGCCTTCGCCGCCGATCAACGTGTCGTTGTCGACGCCAGCGCCGCCGTCAAGAATGTCGTCACCGGCGCCGCCGACAAGGGTATCCGTTCCGTCCCCGCCATCAAGCACGCCGCCGTCCTGGTGGGCGGTTATGTGATCATTCCCCGAGCCGCCGGTAATGGAATGTTCCGCAACACCGCTATCGACGAATGTAACGCCACCTTCAGCGAGTTGGATATGCTCCGCCACATCCGCGACATCCAGCGTGAAGGTCTCAGTGGCAGTCGACCCGTCTGTCGAAGTGGCTGTGATTGTCAAGGATATGCTCGGCTCGCTTTCGTAGTCAAAGCTTACGCCGTCGGCCACGGTGACCACACCGTTCTCATCGACGGTAAAGCGGCTGTCATCGACTGCGTAAGAGACGCTGTCGGTCACATCGCTGTCGGTTGCCAGTGCAGTGACACCGACCTGGGTGCCGGTGGCCGCGTCCTCAGCGATGGTGTTGGCGGATGTATCGCTGTCGGAAACAGCTGAGACGTCGGCTTCATCTACGTCGCTAACCGCAATGGTGAAGGTTTCTGTAGACGTGGATCCGTCTGTCGAGGTCGCTGTGACGGTGATTTCGATGGAGCCTTCGGTTTCCGCGTCAAAATATGCCCCATCGGCAACGGTGACCACACCGTTCTCATCGACGGTGAAGCGGGCATCGTCAACGGCATAGGAAACGCTGTCGGTGATGTCGCTGTCGGTTGCCAGCGCGGTGACACCGACTTGTGTTCCGGCCGAGGTCTTCAGCGATGGTGTTGGCGGATGTATCGCTGTCGGAAACAGCCGAGACATCGGCTTCATCCACGTCGGAGACCGCAATGGTGAAGGTCTCGGAAGAAGTGGAGCCGTCTGTCGAGGTAGCCGTGACGGTGATGTCGATGGAGGCTTCGGTCTCCGCATCGAACGAGGCGCTATCGGCCACAGTCACCACGCCGTTTTCATCGACGGTAAAGCGGGCATCATCAACCGCATAGGAGACGCTGTCGTTCACATCGCTGTCGGTTGCGAGCGCGGTGATACCGACCTGAGTTCCGGCAGAGGTCTTCAGCGATGGTGTTGGCGGATGTATCGCTGTCGGAAACAGCTGAGACGTCGGCTTCATCCACGTCCGAGACTTGAATAGTAAAGGTCTCTGTAGAAGTGGAGCCGTCTGTCGAGGTAGCCGTGACGGTGATGTCGATGGAGGCTTCGGTCTCCGCATCGAACGAGGCGCTATCGGCCACAGTCACCACGCCGTTTTCATCGACGGTAAAGCGGGCATCGTCGACCGCATAGGAAACGCTGGCGGTGACATCGCTGTCGGTGGCGAGTGCGGTGACACCGACCTGGGTGCCGGAAGCGGCGTCTTCTGCGATGGTATTGGCCGAAGTATCGCTGTCGGAAACGGCGGAGACATCGGCTTCATCCACGTCCGAGACTTGAATAGTAAAGGTCTCTGTAGAAGTGGAGCCGTCTGTCGAGGTAGCCGTGACGGTGATGTCGATGGAGGCTTCGGTCTCCGCATCGAACGAGGCGCTATCGGCCACAGTCACCACGCCGTTTTCATCGACGGTAAAGCGGGCATCGTCGACCGCATAGGAAACGCTGGCGGTGACATCGCTGTCGGTTGCGAGTGCGGTGATGCCGACCTGGGTGCCGGTGGCCGCGTCCTCGGCGATGGTGTTGGCGGACGTATCGCTGTCGGAAACAGCCGAGACATCGGCTTCATCGACATCGCTAACCGCAATGGTGAAGGTCTCGGTGCATGTGGACCCGTCTGTCGAGGTTGCCGGTGACGGTGATGGCGATGGAGCCTTCGGTCTCCGCATCGAATGACGCGCCGTCTGCAACAGTCACCACACCATTTTCATCGACGGTAAAGCGGGCATCGTCGACCGCATAGGAAACGCTGTCGGTGATGTCGCTGTCTGTTGCCAGCGCGGTGACACCGACCTGGGTGCCGGAGCGGTCTTCAGCGATGGTGTTGGCGGATGTATCGCTGTCGGAAACAGCCGAGACATCGGCTTCATCCACGTCGGAGACCGCAATGGTGAAGGTCTCGGTGGATGTGGACCCGTCTGTCGAGGTTGCCGGTGACGGTGATGGCGATGGAGCCTTCGGTCTCCGCATCGAATGACGCGCCGTCCGCAACAGTCACCACACCGTTTTCGTCGACGGTAAAGCGGCTG
>NZ_SMLZ01000108.1:0-1560 GCF_009711415.1 Roseibium denhamense | reverse complement strand
TCTGACCGCAATGGTGAAGGTCTCGGTGGAGGTTGAGCCGTCTGTGGAGGTGGCCCTAACGGTGATGTCGATGGATCCTTCGGTCTCCGCATCGAATGACGCTCCGGAGGCCACCCGCACGGTTCCATCGGCATCAACGGTGAAGCGGGTATCGTCGACGGTGTAGGAGACGCTGTCCGACACATTGGCATCATCGGCGGAGGCGGTAATGCCTAAGGTGGCACCGACCTCGGCATTCTCCGCGATGGTATTCGCAGACGAATCGGTGTCGGTGACCGCCGAGACATCCTCGGCGATCAGGTCCCCCTCCAAGACATCACCGTCGGCAAACTGGAAGATCTCGACACCCGACACCGTATCGGTGCCGTCCGGTGATCCGTCTCGATCATCGGTGATGGTATAGGAGCCGTCGCCGTTGTCGTTGATGGTGTAGTCGGACCAGTTGCCGGAATAGACCGCGGTGTCGTCGCCGGTGCCGCCGTCCAGGACGTCATCGCCCGAACCGCCTTCGAGCGTGTCTCCTTGACTACCGTCGCCGCCGATCAGAGTGTCATTGCCATCGCCGCCATAGAGCTCATCGCCGTGTTCACCACCGTCGAGATGATCGTTGCCGTCTCCGCCATAAAGTTTGTCGTTCCAGGCGCCGCCGGTGATCGTGTCGTTGCCGTATTCGCCGTAGAGAGTGTCGTGGTAGGCACCGCCATCGATGCTGTCGTCACCCCTGCCGCCGTAGATGAGATCGTTGCCATGCCCGCCAGACAGCTGATCGTTGCCTTCTCCGCCGTGCAAAGTATCGCGACCTGCACCACCTGAAAGCACTCCGCCATCATTGTGCGCGGTGAGGGTGTCGTTTCCTGATCCTCCGGCGATGGACAGTTCAGCAACTCCTGTGTCTACGAAGGTTTCGCCATCGTTCGAAAGTTGAATGTTTTCAGAAACATCTGAAATGCCAACTGCAAACGTCTGCTGTGACGAAGATCCGTCAGAAGACAGTGCCGTCACTGTCAGGTCTATGGCCGGTTCGGTTTCATAGTCAAAGTTGGCGCCCGAGGCGACCCGGACTGTGCCATCGGCATCGACCGTAAAGCGGGCATCGTCAACCGCATAGGAGACGCTGTCGTTCACATCGCTGTCGGTTGCGAGCGCGGTGATACCGACCTGAGTTCCGGCAGAGGTCTTCAGCGATGGTGTTGGCGGATGTATCGCTGTCGGAAACAGCGGACACGTCTGCTTCATCCACATCGGAGACCGCGATGGTGAATGTCTCTGTGGTTGTGGAGCCGTCGGTGGAGGTTGCCGGTGACGGTGATGTCGATGGACCCTTCGGTCTCTGCATCGAACGACGCACCATCGGCGACAGTCACAACCCCGTTTTCATCGACCGTGAAGCGGCTGTCGTCCACGGCATAAGAGACACTGTCGGTCACATCGTTGTCGGTTGCGAGAGCGGTGATGCCGACCTGGGTGCCGGAAGCGGTGTCTTCCGTGATGGTGTTTGCAGAGGCATCGCTGTCGGAAACAGCGGACACGTCGGCTTCATCCACATCGCTGACCGCAATG
>NZ_SMLZ01000011.1 GCF_009711415.1 Roseibium denhamense | reverse complement strand
CTGCAATCACCATGACGCTGGCGGAAGCTGGCGGTGCGACTGCAAAAGCATATGACGAGATTGACGGTGCGCCTGAAGAAAAAGCGCGCGGCATCACCATCTCCACGGCGCACGTTGAGTATGAGACGGACAACCGTCACTACGCTCACGTTGATTGCCCGGGCCACGCCGACTACGTCAAGAACATGATCACCGGTGCTGCCCAGATGGACGGCGCGATTCTGGTGTGTTCTGCCGCTGACGGCCCGATGCCGCAGACCCGTGAGCACAT
>NZ_SMLZ01000019.1 GCF_009711415.1 Roseibium denhamense | reverse complement strand
GGCCCGAGAACGCTTCTCAACAACCGCTTAACCGGCCATAGCGGATGGAAACAGGCCAAACACCCAGAACAGCCGTCAACCAAGCGGGTTTTTGCGGGTCTCCAGCTGCGAACCCGTAGCTTGCAGATCTCTTTGATCCGTGTTTGAGGCCGACCTATCCAGTGCGGCGGGACTTTTAGTGGTAGGTCGAAATGTCTAACTTTAATGCCTTACAAGCCCGTATGATGGTCGTTCCCCAAGATGTCAGCATCCAATCAACTAACTTGACGTGTCTTTCAGCACAACCGATTACCGCTCCACAACTAGGTTCGATCTCTGACGTTATAATACATC
>NZ_SMLZ01000109.1 GCF_009711415.1 Roseibium denhamense | reverse complement strand
AAAGAAGGCCCTCTGACCTTCGAAAACTTGACTTTTTCTGCGGCGTATTTTTTCAGAAAAGTCAATAAAAACAATATTTTGATCAATCTTGCCTCTCCCTTGTCCGTCTACTAAAATTTTAGTTTGACAACCCTGTGACATTGTGGCCATCTAGTGGCAGCCGTTGAAATGCGGCGCGATAATCTCACGGGAGGAGACTTAAGATGCGTAAGTATCTACTCTCCGCAGTAGCAGCTGGTGCTGTGCTTGCGGGTGTCGGGTCTGCTTTTGCCGACGAAGAGGCGGCAAAAAAGTGGATCGACCAGGAATTCCAGCCATCCGTACTGACCAAAGATGAGCAGCTTGCAGAGATGCAGTGGTTCATCGAGGCGGCTGAGCCGTTCAACGGTATGGAAGTCAATGTCCTGTCCGAAGGTATTCCGACTCACTCTTATGAGTCAGAAGTTCTGACCAAGGCATTTGAAGAAATCACCGGCATCAAGGTGAACCATCAGATCCTCGGTGAAGGTGAAGTTGTTCAGGCTGTGCAAACCCAGATGCAGACCGGCCGGAACCTCTATGATGCATATGTCAATGATTCCGACCTGATCGGTACGCACTCCCGTTTGCAGCTCGCCGTGAACCTCACCGACTGGATGGCAGGCCCTGCAAAAGACGTGACCAATCCTGGTCTTGATCTTGACGACTTCATGGGCACCCAGTTCACCACCGGTCCGGATGGTGACCTGTATCAGTTGCCTGACCAGCAGTTCGCGAACCTTTACTGGTTCCGCAAAGACTGGTTCGACCGTGAAGATCTGAAAACCGCTTTCAAGGAAAAGTACGGTTATGATCTGGGTGTTCCGGTCAACTGGTCCGCATACGAGGACATCGCCGAGTTCTTCACAAACGATGTGAAGGAAATCGACGGCGTCCAGATCTACGGCCACATGGACTACGGTAAGCGTGCTCCGGATCTTGGCTGGCGCATGACCGATGCGTGGCTGTCCATGGCAGGTGCTGGCGACAAGGGTGAGCCGAACGGCATCCCTGTCGACGAATGGGGCATCCGCATGGAAGAAGGCACCTGTAACCCGGTTGGCGCATCCGTGTCCCGTGGTGGTGCCGCAAACGGTCCGGCTGCGGTCTACGCGATCCGCAAATGGGACGAGTGGCTGCGCAACTATGCGCCTCCAGGCGCTGCAAGCTTCGACTTCTACCAGTCTCTGCCGGCGCTCAGCCAGGGCAACGTTGCTCAGCAGATCTTCTGGTACACCGCGTTTACCGCGGACATGGTCAAGCCGCAGTCCGAAGGCAACAACACCGTGGACGAAGAGGGTGCTCCGCTGTGGCGTATGGCTCCGTCCCCGCATGGTCCTTATTGGGAAGATGGCCAGAAGGTCGGTTACCAGGACGTGGGTTCCTGGACTATCCTGAAGTCCACTCCGGAAGACCGTGCAAAAGCTGCTTGGCTCTACGCTCAGTTCGTGGTTTCCAAGACAGTTGACACCAAGAAGAGCCACGTGGGTCTGACGTTTATCCGCGACAGCACCGTCAACCACGAGTCCTTCACCGAGCGTGCTCCGAAACTCGGCGGCTTGGTTGAGTTCTACCGCTCTCCTGACCGTGTTGCCTGGTCCCCGACTGGCGTCAACGTTCCGGACTATCCGAAGCTGGCCCAGATCTGGTGGCAGCAGATCGGTGACGTGAACTCCGGTGCCTTCACGCCGCAAGAGGCTATGGACCGCCTCGCTCAGGAAATGGACACCGTCATGTCCCGCATGCAGCAGGCTGACGAACGCGCCAACGTCTACGGTGGTTGCGGTCCGCGTCTGAACGAGCCTCAGGATCCTGAGTACTGGCTGTCCCAGCCGGGCGCTCCGAAGGCGAAACTTGCTAACGAGAAGCCTCAGGGCGAGACCGTTAACTACGACGAGCTGGTTGCCCGCTGGCAGCAGTAAGCTCCTCGGAAACCTAAACTCTACACAAGAACCGGACCGGGGCATGTGTCCCCGGTCCACTACCGATCCGAAAGTGGCAGACCTGCGGAATCCATAGGTTCCGCCTGAAGAGGTGCTGCCCGGACGCGGGCGCGATATCCATGTCTTTAGAATTAAAAAACGTCAGCAAACGCGTGCGTGGCATTTGCCATGTCAAAGAAACCAGCCTGACGCTCAAGCCAGGCCACTTCAATGTCTTGCTGGGTGAAACAGGCGCAGGCAAAACCTCGCTTATCAAACTGATGGCTGGCCTCGATGGCTTGGCATCCGGTCAAATCATCCTCAACGGCAAGGATGTCTCCAAACTGTCGGCGCAAAAGCGCAACATTAGCCTCGTGCACCAGTTCTTCGTGAACTATCCGCACATGTCGGTGTTCGACAATATTGCCTCCCCGCTCAAGATTGCCGGGGTCGCCAAGTCGGAAATCGCAGGGCGTGTTGAAGAAGCTGCCGGCTTGATGAAGCTCGCGCCCTATCTCAAGCGGAACCCGCATGAGCTGTCCGGCGGACAGCAGCAACGGTGCGCGCTTGCCCGCGCCATTGTGAAAGAAAGCGATGCCGTTTTCCTGGATGAGCCGCTCGCCAACCTCGATTACAAGCTGCGGGAAGAGCTGCGTGATCAGCTGCCCGAGCTCTTTGCCGGGCGCGGTGCCGTGGTTGTTTACGCGACTTCCGAGCCTGAAGAAGCGTTGCTCCTCGGCGGTCACACGGCCCTGATGACCGACGGAAACGTCGTCCAGTTCGGCCCGACCTCGGAAATCTACCGCAACCCGAAAGATCTCGACGCGGCGAAGGTGTTCTCCAATCCGCCGATCAACACGGCGAATGTGGTCAAGCAGGGCGATACAGTTGTCCTCAGCGATAGCGTTCGCTGGACGGCGACGGGGGCCGTGGCAAGTCTGAAGGACGGACCCTACACCCTTGCAATCCGCCCGCATCACGTTCTACCGGTCGAAACGCCGGAATGCTCGGTGCGCCTTGAAGGCCACGTGCAGGTGACGGAACTCAGCGGTTCTGAAAGCAGCGCGCATTTCGATATGGGCGGCCAGTCCTGGGTGTCCCTGTCGGCCGGTGTGCATCCGTATTTCGTCGGCGAGGTTCACGCATTTTATCTTGACCCGACCCACTGTTTCTTCTTCGGCGCCGACGGCGCGTTGGCCGCATAAGGAGAGGACCTATGGCACAAATCAAACTCTCAAACCTGCGGCACAGCTATCACCCTGATCCGAAGGGTGATGCAGACTACGCCTTGAAAAAAATCGATCTGACCTGGGAAGATGGCGGAGCCTACGCGCTGCTCGGGCCATCGGGTTGCGGCAAGTCCACGCTGCTTAACATCATCTCCGGTCTACTGGTCCCGTCCGAGGGCAAGATCCTGTTCGATGATCAGGATGTCACGACCCTACCGCCGGCCAAGCGGAATATTGCGCAGGTGTTCCAGTTCCCGGTGATCTACGACACGATGACCGTTTACGACAATTTGGCGTTTCCACTTCGTAACCGCGGCCGCGATGAAGACATCATCAAGAAGCGGGTCACCGGCATTGCCGAAATGCTCGAAGTGACGGACATGCTGAATGTCCGGGCAGCCAACTTGTCTCCCGACAACAAGCAGAAAATCTCCATGGGCCGCGGGCTCGTGCGTGAAGACGTCAATGTTGTCATGTTCGATGAACCGCTGACCGTGATCGATCCGCATTTGAAATGGAAGCTCCGGTCCAAGCTGAAGGAACTTCACCAGCGGGTGAAGGCCACAATGATCTATGTGACGCACGATCAAACCGAAGCGCTGACATTCGCTGACAAGGTCGTGGTAATGCAGGACGGCGAAATCGTTCAGATGGGCACACCTGTCGAGCTGTTTGAACGCCCGACCCATACATTCGTTGGCCACTTCATCGGATCGCCGGGCATGAATGTGCTTCCGTGCGATGTCAAGGAAGGTGCTGCCTTCTTCGGCGATGCGCAGGTCGCCTTGGAAGGGCCTGCTCAAGGTGTCGCGAACGGAGCTGCCGAAATCGGTATCCGCCCGGAATTTGTGACCATTGAAAAGTCCGGTGCCGGAGTGTCTGCCCAAGTTCGGAAAGTGTCCGATGTCGGCCGGCACAAGGTCGTCGAGGCGATTGCCCACAATCAGCGCATCCATGCGATCCTTGAAGGGGAAGCGCCGTCTGCTGGCGAGGCCGTCACCCTGTCGTTCAAACAATCCCAGACGCGTCTTTACAAAGATGGCTGGCTGGCGAGCACTCCGGGGGAGGCAGCCTAATGAAAACGCAAAATCAACGGGCGTGGTTATTCGTTCTGCCGGTTCTGTTCCTGGTGGCGTTCAACGCGCTCATCCCGATGATGACCGTTGTGAACTACTCGGTTCAGGAGACCTTTGGTGACAACCTTTTCTTTTGGGAAGGCCTGCGCTGGTTTGAAGAGGTCCTTCGGTCGGAACGTTTCCATAACGCGCTCGGACGTCAGTTCTTCTTCACTTTCATGATCCTCATCATCGAGGTTCCGCTTGGTGTGGCGATTGCGCTTGCGATGCCGCGCAAGGGACCTTGGGTTCCGGTCTGTCTGGTCCTCATGGCCTTGCCGATGCTGATCCCGTGGAACGTGGTTGGCGCGATGTGGAACATCTTCACTCTTCCGGACATCGGCCTGCTCGGCTACTTCCTGAACCATGTTGTCGGAATATCCTATGACATGACACAGGATCCGGTGGCGGCTTGGGTAACCATCATCGTCATGGATGTTTGGCACTGGACGTCGCTGGTCGTGCTGCTTGCTTATGCTGGTCTCGTGTCGATCCCGAACGCCTATTACCAGGCTGCCGAGATTGACGGGGCTTCCAACTGGGCCGTCTTCCGTTTCATTCAGCTGCCCAAGATGAAAACGGTTCTGACGATCGCTGTGCTGCTCCGCTTCATGGACAGCTTCAACATCTATACCGAACCGTTCGTTCTCACCGGTGGTGGTCCGGGCAACTCGACCACGCTGCTGTCGATCGACCTCGTGAAGATCGCCCTTGGTCAGTTCGACCTTGGTCCCGCAGCTGCCATGTCTCTCATCTACTTCGCCATCACGTTGTTCGCCTCCTGGCTGTTCTACACGGTGATGACGAAAGACGATAATAAAGCTTGAGGAGAACCATCATGAGAATGAGAAGCCTGGTTCCCATCCTGTACATCCTCTTCCTGATGCTGCCGATCTACTGGCTCGTCGCGATGAGTTTCAAAACCACGAACGAAATCCTGTCCGGATTCTCGCTCTTTCCGCAAACGTGGACGTTCGATAACTATATCGAGATCTTCACGGACCCGACCTGGTATTGGGGTTACATCAACTCCATTATCTACGTGACGCTGAATACCGTCATCTCGGTGACCGTGGCGCTTCCGGCAGCGTATGCATTCTCACGCTATTCTTTCGTGGGCGACAAGCATCTGTTCTTCTGGCTGCTGACAAACCGGATGGCACCGGCAGCGGTCTTTGCCCTGCCGTTCTTCCAGCTTTATTCGGCCGTTGGCCTGTTCGACACGCACCTCGCCGTCGCACTTGCTCACTGCCTGTTCAACATTCCGCTCGCGGTCTGGATCCTGGAAGGCTTCATGAGCGGGGTGCCGAAAGAACTGGATGAGACTGCCTATGTGGATGGCTATTCCTTTCCGCGGTTCTTCATGACCATCTTCCTGCCGGCGATCAAATCCGGCGTGGGTGTGGCGGCATTCTTCTGCTTCATGTTCTCCTGGGTGGAAATGCTGCTTTCCAAAACGCTGACGGCGGTTGAGGCCAAGCCGATTGCCGCAGTGATGACCCGGACAGCATCATCGGCTGGATACGAACTCGGGCTTCTGGCCGCCGCCGGAACGCTCACCATTATTCCGGGCGCGATCGTCATCTATTTCGTGCGTAACTACATTGCCAAGGGCTTTGCCCTGGGGAGGGTCTGATGTTTGAATGGATGGCTTGGACCTGGCCGACAGCGCTCTTGTTCGTCGGCATCTTCTCGGCAATTGGCCTCTTGACAGTGCTTGAAGTTCGCTATCCCGGTGGGCATGAACGGCAGGGTGTTCTGGGGCTCACCACGACCCGGGGCGACCGTCTCTTCATCACTTTGCTTGGCACAGCCTATATCTTCCTCGCCTGGCTGGCGTTCATAGGCGGACTTCTTTGGTGGCCATTGGCCATCAGCATCGCCTGGGGCGTGTTCTGCTTCTGGAAAGTGTAACCAAACACGGGCCAGCCCTTCTGTGCGGAAGGGCTGGCTAAATTCTTTGCTTTCGTGCAAATCTGTCAGACGTAAGCCCGTATCAACATCGCAACTGGTGCAGCAGGGAAATGGCAAAGCGGAAAAGTAACGAGTTTCTGACCGAAGTCGAACTTGAGTTCATGAGCGAGCTCTGGAAGATCGGCGAAGGGTCTGTGCGGGATCTGCAGGCATGCCTCCCGCCTCAGCGCAAACTCGCATACACCTCTTGTGCCACAATCATGCGTATCCTCGATGAAAAGGGCTTCGTGGACAGCCGCAAAGAAGGCAAGACATTCATCTATTCCCCTCGGTTGACCAAAGACACCTACCAGTCCCGTTCTCTCAGAAATCTCTCAGAAAAACTGTTCGATAGTACGCCTGCATCCATGGTGGCGCGGCTTGTCGACGAATACGAGCTTTCGGAGAATGATTTGGAGGAAATTAGGGCGTTGCTGGACAGGAGGAGGACAGATGACGCTGACTAACCAGATCTTCGATATTTATATCGATCTGAACATAACACTTGGCCTTGCGGTGGTGTTGTGGGTAATCGCAAAGCACATCGGCAGCCGGTTGGGCCTAAAGCTCGCTTTTCCTGTTCAACTGTCGCTTCTCAACACTGTGCTTGTTCTCGTTTTCTTATCCCCGCTTGGGGTTCTGGCATTTGCGCATCTTCATTCGGAAGGCGCTGTTCCGGCCTATATGGCGGTGAACCTCTCCGATTATGCCGTGTCCCAGTATCTGCGCGGCGGGATTGCCCTTCCGGCAGAGGAGTTCCAATCTCTGCTCGGTTTCCGCGCCTGGTTGACTGAGAGTATCGTCACCGCTGCGCCGGGCATTGGATTGGGGATTGCAGCCGCCTTCGCGGCAAGTGTCGCTTTCGGGATCGGAAAACTCTTCTTGAGCCTGACCCGGCTTCGGCGCCTCCTGGCGGAGAGCCATCACTGGCGCAGCCATGGCCGTCTTGTGCTCAAGCTGTCCGACACCGTGGCAACACCGTTTTCAGCACGCGGGATCTTCAAGAACTATGTTGTGGTTCCAACCGAGATGCTGGCATCGCCGGAGGATGTGAAGATGGTGCTGAAGCATGAGTACCAGCACATCCGGCAAGGGGACCTCGTCTGGGAGATGGTGCTTGAGATCGTGCGCCCGCTCTTTTTCTGGAATCCAGCCTTCTTCTACTGGAAACAGGAAGTGGAAACCATCCGGGAGCTGGCGTGCGATCAGGCCGTTGCGGAACGGCGCGGCGTTGACCTTAAATCTTACTGCATGTGCTTGTTGCGTGCGGCCGAATTCGGCGTGCGCCGCCGGCAGGAACAACTTGGCGGCAAGCGGGTGGCGATCGCCACGGTCGCTCTTCTGGATGTTCATAAACGGCTCTTCCGCAAGTCGCCTGCGAACAAACTCCGGAGCCGGGTCGAGGCGCTTCTTGAAACACGCTCGCTGCGCCCGCACTGGAGTGTTCTGGCCTTGGTGGTCCTGCCTGTGGCCGGCGTCATCCTGATGGCCGGTGTTGCCTTGCAAAAGCCTGCGGACTGGAGCCAGGACCGGCTGATGCTGTCGGCAATCATCAATCTGGAACGCTTGGAAACGATCAATACGCTGGCGCAAAGACCGGACTGATTTCCTCCAATAGCCTGATCGAGCGCGCCTTCACGGCGCGTTTTTTTTGAAATCCATCTTGTAGCAGTCACGCCTTCTGAGAGACATTAGACATCGTTTTCGTGACCAGATACCGCGACCCCATTGACCGAACTTCAGACATCCATGCCAGGCATTGGGCACTCGATACGCGTTAGCGGGCTCGTGCAAGGTGTCGGGCTCCGTCCCTTCGTCTGGCGATTGGCCTCCCGGCTTGGGCTTAAAGGCTCCGTCTTGAATGACGGTTCGGACGTTTTGATCGAGGTTTTCGGGTCCGAAGCCAATTTGAAGCAATTCAGCAGCTTGCTACTCGAGGATCTACCGCCATTGGCCCGGATAGATGCGGTCTCGGTTTCGGCTAAGACTTGCAATCCACCTGCAGGGTTCACCATTGCTGCAAGCGTGGACGGGAGCGCGCCTACGGGCGTGGTGCCAGATGCTGCGACATGTCCTCAGTGTCTTAAAGAGATTTTTGATCCGGCAAACAGGCGCTTCGGTTATCCGTTCACAAACTGCACCCATTGCGGGCCAAGGCTCTCCATCCTGCGCCAAATCCCATATGACCGCCCGTCGACATCGATGGCCGTGTTCGACATGTGCCGCAGGTGCCGGACGGAGTATGAAGATCCGGATGACCGGCGTTTTCATGCGCAGCCAAATGCGTGTCCGGATTGCGGACCCAGGCTTTGGTTTGAAGATCTTAAAGGAAACCGCGACGGGCAGGATGTCTTTGCCAAGGTTGCGAGGCGTTTGAAACAGGGTGATATCGTCGCAATCAAGGGTTTGGGTGGTTTTCAGATTGCCTGCGATGCGGGAAATTCAGAGGCGATCAAACGGCTTCGCCTTCGAAAGAACCGGCCACGCAAGCCGTTTGCTCTGATGGCGCGGGATATTGCCCAGGTCCGCCAGTATTGCCGTGTCAGCGAGAGCGAAGAATACATGCTCGCCGGCCCTGAAGCGCCCATCGTTCTCCTCGAAAAGGAGGGCGCGTCTCTGCCCAATGAGATTGCCTTCGAACAGCCGCGGCTCGGCATGATGCTGCCAAACACACCTTTGCATCATCTGCTTATGACGCAGCTTGACGTTCCGATCGTGCTTACGTCCGGCAATCTGTCCAACAATCCGCAGGAGATTAGTAACCATGGCGCAACACAGCGCCTTGGCGCCCTGGTCGACGGATTTCTCATGCATGACCGGGAGATCGTGAACCGGGTTGATGACAGTGTTCTTCAGTGGGAGAAGCGCGGGCCGGTCGTGATCCGCAGAGCGAGAGGATTGGCTCCAAGCCCGATAAGGCTCCCGGATAGCTTTGCGAATGCGCCAAAAGTGCTTGCGATGGGAGGGGAGTTGAAGGCAGCCTTTTGTCTTTTGAATGGCCGGAATGCGGTCTTGTCCCAACATATAGGCGATCTTGAAAATGCCGCTACATTTAAGGACTACAGGAAGGCTCTTCGGCTTTACTTGGAGCTCTATCAATTCAAACCTGACATCATCGCGGTTGACCAGCATCCCCAGTATCGTTCGACCGAATTTGGCCGCGAGCTTGCGGACGAGCTGGGAGCTGAGCTCGTAAAGGTTCAACATCACCATGCACATCTGTGCGCTGTCTTGGCTGAATGCCAAGCTGCGACCGAGCAGTGTCGGCCCGCATACGGCATTATCCTGGATGGATTGGGGTGGGGTCTGGATGGAACGGTTTGGGGTGGTGAGATTCTGCAAGGTGATTTCGCGAGCTTCCAGCGCCTAGGCCACCTCCAGGCGGTGCCAATGCCCGGAGGTGCTTCTGCAAGCGTGGAGCCTTGGCGCAATCTTCAAGCCCATCTCAGGAATTGTTTCGGAGTGTCATGGCGCGAGGTTCTTGCAGACCCTGTGTCTGTGGATCTGTTTTCCAGCCGGAGATCGGCTCTGCTCGACACGATGATGGAGAAGGGCGTCAACGCACCCGTTTCAACTTCTGCCGGACGCTTGTTCGATGCTGTTGCAGCGGCTCTGGACCTTTGCGTTGATCGCCAGAGTTTTGAAGGTGAGGCGGCCATGTTGCTGGAGGCAGCCGCTGCACCGTATGTGCCAGATGAAGCCGGTTATAAGGTGTTCCTAGAGCAAAAAGCGCTTCTGGAGATCGGTATGAAGCCCCTGTGGGAGCAGCTCTTGCAAGACAAGCGTAATCTGGTTGCAGATGGCCGGATCGCGGCACGGTTTCATTTGGGGCTAATTGATGCGCTTGAAAGTGGCCTCGCGGCGGTGTCCGGTTCGACACCTGGACATGTGGTTTTGTCCGGTGGTGTTTTTCAAAACCGTATCCTTCGGGAAGGCTTGAGGGATCGTCTTGAACAGGCAGGTTGGACCCTCCTCTTTTCCAAACAAGCGCCGTGCAATGACGGCGGGCTTGCTCTCGGACAGGCGGTTGCGGCTGCTGTCACCCGGGCGCAC
The DNA here is from genome assembly GCF_009711415.1 of Roseibium denhamense. Taxonomy (GTDB): domain Bacteria; phylum Pseudomonadota; class Alphaproteobacteria; order Rhizobiales; family Stappiaceae; genus Roseibium; species Roseibium denhamense. Next base: position 205,694 of record NZ_SMLZ01000109.1, on the reverse strand, counting down.
TGACCGCCGCCACGCGGTTCCACCGGCCGGCTGCCGGTACTTGATATGTCTCAAAGACGCTTCGGGCTATCTCTGCGACCTTTGGTTCAGGGAGTTTTGACAATGGCCTTCAGACTGCTCATGAGCCCAAAACGCGCGTATTCATCTGCCTTTGATGAATTGATCTGTGTTCAGGTCTGTGGGGTGCGTCATGGATAACGGGCAAGAACATACCAATGGCATTAAAGCTCCCTCATGTGATCTTGATCCTGCATCTGCGACGGTTATCGCAGAAATCTGCCAGCGCTTTGACAATGACAAACACCGCATGCTCGATATCTTGCGCGCCGTGCAGGATCGCTACAGGTGGATTGCTCCGGCTACAATGAACAAGATCGCCGAGGCCACAGATCTGACGCGGATCGAAGTTGAAGGTGTCGCGAGTTTTTATTCGTTTCTATCGCTGACACCAAAAGGCCGGGTCACCATCCGGCTGTGTGACGATATTGTCGACCGATACTCCGATCTCAAAGGGGTTACGGCCGCATTTGAAGAGGTTCTCGGGATCAAAGTGGGCGAAACATCTGCCGATGGTGCCTTTTCCCTTGAAGTGACACCTTGCATCGGCATGTGCGATCAAGCGCCTGCGGCCATGATCAATGATATTGTCCTGACCGGTTTGACACCTGAAACAGCGCGGTCCGCGGCAGAGGCCTTGCAGTCGGGAACTGCGCCTGAAACCCTTGTCAGTGACCGTTTCAATCACCTCAGCCCGCATGAACGGGCACTCCGGCAGGTGGACAACAATATTCGGCACGCCGGTGAGTGCCTGCTGGGCCCTGTTCCTGAAGACGCGGGCCTGGTCAAGGCGCTTTCGATGACGCCGGTACAAATCGTCAACCAAGTTGAGGCCAGCGGTCTTCGCGGGTGCGGCGGTGCCGGGTTCACTACTGGCCGGAAGTGGCGGTTTGCAGCATCCGAGACCGCCGAAAAGCATTTCATCATCTGTAATGCGGATGAGGGGGAGCCGGGCACCTTCAAGGACAGGGTTTTGCTCACCGAACGTCCGCACCTCTTGATCGAAGGCATGACAATCGCAGCCCGGGCTGTTGGAGCCAAGGAGGGTATCCTCTATCTGCGCGGCGAATATGTTTACCTGCGCGAGCTGATTGAACAGGTTCTCGAAGACCGCAGGTCACGCGGACTTCTTGGATCCGACATCATGGGCAAGAAGGGCTTCACCTTCGACATCAGGCTTCAACTCGGAGCGGGGGCGTATATCTGCGGTGAGGAGGGTGCGCTCATCAGTTCCTGTGAAGGTCTATCGGGTGAACCCAAAACCCGGCCACCGTTTCCGGTCAATCGCGGCTATCTCGGCTATCCGACAGTCGTCAACAATGTTGAGACCTTCTGCCATGCGGCGCGGATCCTCGACAAAGGAGCGGCGTGGTTTCATGACATGGGAACCGATGGCAGCCATGGGACCAAGCTCTTTTCCGTATCCGGTGATTGTCTGAACCCTGGCATCTACGAACTCCCCTATGGCCACACCATGTGGGAGCTTCTGGAGATTGTCGGCGGTGAGGACGCGACCGCTGTCCAGGTTGGCGGCCCGAGCGGTGCCATGATTGCCCGCGACAGCTTTCACCGCAAACTCACCTTTGACGATCTGGCAACGGGCGGGGCCATCATCGTCTTTAACGGTGAGCGGAACATTCTTGAGATCGTTGAATACTACATGTCTTTCTTCGTGCACGAGAGTTGTGGCTATTGCACACCGTGCCGCGTTGGAAATGTGTTCCTGCAAAAGGCGATTCAGAAATTCCAGAAGGGTCTCGCGAACCCAGAGGACATCGACTACCTCAAGGACCTGTCTGGCACCATCATCGAGACCAGCCGTTGCGGTCTTGGCATGACATCGCCCAATCCGATCTTGTCCACCTTGCAGAATTTTCCGCTGGTTTATTCCGCCGTTGTCAAGCCGAGCCAGGACGGCATCCGCGCCACCTTTGATATTCAGTCGGCTATTGAGAGTGCGCGCAAGATCGCTAAGCGCCGATCCTATATTTTTGACAGGGATTTCAGCCAATGAGCGATAACAGGCGTGAATCCAGTTTCGTCTTCACCATAGACGGTGTCGAGGTAAAGGCCTTTTCCGGTCAAACCATCATGGAAGCGGCTGATGAGGCCGGTGTTTATATTCCGCGCCTGTGTGACCATGAGGGCCTGCGTCATCAGGGCAGTTGCCGCGTGTGTACGGTCAAAGCCGGCGGGCGCTCGGTTGCGGCCTGTACGCAGCCTGCATCGCCTGGTCAGTCAGTCGACAATGAGACGGCCAGCCTTACCAAAATGCGGCGGGATCTGGTGGAGATGCTTTTTCATGAAGGCAATCACCTCTGCCCGATTTGCGAGGCGAGCGGAAACTGTGAGCTACAGGCCATGGCTTACCGGCTCGACATGACCGAGGCGACGCGGTTTCCGTATCTGGAGCCGTGCCGGGCGCTCGATGCCTCCCACCCGGATATTGCCCTTGATACGAACCGCTGCATTTCCTGCGGGCGCTGTATTCGCGCGTCTCAGGATGTCGATGGCAAAGGCGTCTTCGGATATGTCGGACGCGGCATTCACCGCCGGGTTGCCGTGAATGGAGAGAACCTTGCCGATACCGATGCAGAGGCGGCGGACCATGCAATGTCTTCAGAGGTATGCCCTGTCGGCTGCATCATTCGCAAACGGGTTGGATTTGTCACGCCGATTGGAGAACGTGAGTTCGACAAGGGGCTGATCGGTCACGAAATCGAGGAGAAGCGCAAATGAATGATCTTGCGCCGGCCCCTCACCGGAAGGCACGCATTGCGACGGCGTCTCTTGCCGGCTGCTTCGGGTGCCATATGGCCATCCTCGATATCGATGAGCGGCTCATTGATCTCATGAAGCTTGTCGATGTCGACCGTTCGCCCTTAACCGACAAGAAGCGGTTCACGGACCGCTGCGATATCGGGATCATCGAGGGCGGTTGCTGCAACGAGGAAAACGTTCATGTGCTGCACGACTTCCGCCGCAATTGCGATGTGCTGATTGCGCTCGGCCAATGCGCAATCATGGGCGGCCTGCCCGCGATGCGCAATGCGATCATGCACTCCGATGCGCCGCTTCGGGAATGTTTGGACGAGGCCTATATCACCGGAAAATACATCCGGAACACAACTCATCAGGTGCCGAATGACCCGGCTTTGCCGCTGCTGCTTGATGAGGTTTATCCGTGCGCGCAAGTCGTGGAGATCGATTTTCAGATCCCGGGTTGTGCACCCAGCGGCGACATAATTTTCGACACATTGGCCAAGCTGTTGAACGGCAAGTTCCGTGGCTTTGAGCCTGAGATGATCAAATTCGACTGAGGCGCGGGAGGAGACAAAAATGGGAGACCCCAGACTGATCGAAATCGCCCCGGTCACACGTGTTGAAGGCCACGGCAAGGTGACCATACACCTTGATGGCGAAAACAATGTCGACGAGGCCCGGCTTCATATTGTCGAATTCCGGGGTTTCGAACGGTTCATACATGGGCGTTTGATGTGGGAAGTGCCTGTCATCGTGCAGCGCCTGTGCGGCATTTGCCCTGTCAGCCATCATCTTGCGGCGGCCAAAGCCATGGACATGATTGTGGGGGTTGATCAGCTTACGCCGACAGCAGAAAAGATGCGCCGTTTGATGCATTACGGCCAGGTCATGCAAAGCCATGTCCTGCACTTCTTTCATCTGGCGGCGCCCGACCTCTTGTTTGGCTTCGGTGCTCCTGCGGAAAAGCGTAACATCTTCGAAGTTCTGAAAGAAAAGCCGGAGCTTGCAAAACGCGCGGTCCTGATGCGCAAATATGGGCAAGAGATCATTGAGGCAACGGCCGGTAAGAAGGTTCACGGTACAGGCGCGATTCCAGGCGGGATCAACCGCAATCTGCCCTTGGAGCGGCGGGATCATTTCCTCTCAACTATCGATGATATGATCGAATGGGCTCGCGATGCTCTGGCCCTTGCGCGCGGCTACACACTGGACAATGAAGAAATCGTCGCCGGCTTTGGCAATTTTCCATCCAACTACATGTCGCTTGTCCGCGAAGACGATGGTGCGCTCGATCTTTATCACGGCAACTTGCGTGCACTGACCTCAACCGGAGACGTGATATTCGATCAGGTCCCTTACACGCAGTATCACGAGCGCCTTGTCGAGGAGGTCCGCTCCTGGTCCTACATGAAGTTTCCGTTCATTGAGGCGTTGGGGCCGGAGGCCGGGTGGTACCGGGTCGGTCCGCTGGCGCGTATGAACACCGCAAGCTTCATCGATACGCCGCTTGCCAATGATGCCCACAAGGATCTGATGGGTGTCACGTCCGGAAACCCCAACAACTCAACATTGGCCAATCATTGGGCCCGGATGATCGAGGTGCTGCACTGCGTTGAAAAAATCCAGGACCTTCTTCATGACGAGGATCTTCAGGGCGACGACCTGATCGTGACCGGGGACCGCCGTGAAGAGGGTTTTGGTGTGATCGAAGCCCCGCGCGGAAATCTTATCCACCACTACAAGGTCGATCAGAATGATCAGGTCACCTATTGCAATCTCATCGTTTCCACGACCCACAACAATGAGGGCATGAACCGCGCCGTGAAGGATGTGGCGGTGAAGCACCTCTCCGGGCAGCCTGAGATCACGGAAGGTATGCTCAATCACGTAGAGGTAGCCATTCGGGCTTATGATCCTTGTCTGTCCTGCGCAACGCACGCGCTTGGCCAGATGCCGCTGCAGGTCGAGTTGTTCGGAGCCGATGGACACCTGCTCGACACCAAGGCCCAGTGCATATGAGGATCTTCAGATGCTTTTGATCGGATATGGAAATCCGGGGCGTGGTGACGATGGACTAGGCCCTGCCTTCTCGGAAAATCTCGAAGGACGCGGGATCAAGGGGCTGGATATCGATACCGACTACCAGTTGGTGGCCGAACATGCTCTGGCAATTGCAGACCATAATCTGGTGATCTTCGCTGACGCGGAGATGGGGTCGGAAACGGGGTTTTCATTCCGTGCGGCACGGGCATCCGCGCCTCAGACCCTTGGAAGCCACAGCCTTCATCCCGAAGCCGTGCTGGGCCTTGCCGAAATCCTTTATGGTGCGCGGCCCGAAGCCTATTTGCTCGGGATCACAGGTTACGAATTCGGCGCCGTAAAGGAGGGCCTATCCGATAGAGCGCAGAAAAACCTGAAGGACGCGGAGACGTTTTTCCTGAACTGGCTCGCAACAGAACGCCAGGAGAGGAAGTCCCGGCATGCATGAGGTATCGCTTTGCGAAAACATGCTGGAAATTCTCAAGGCCCATGCGGAAGCCGAGAGCTTCACGCGTGTTAAACGCGTATCGGTTGCCATCGGGCCGCTTTCCTGTGTTGAGCCGGAGGCCCTTCGGTTCGGGTTTGATGTGGTGATGAAAGGTTCGATTGCGGACGGCGCAGCACTTGAGATTGAGCAGACCCAAGCGGAGGCGCTCTGCCTGACTTGCATGGAAACGGTTCTCATTGGCTCCCGGCTTGACCCCTGTCCAGCATGTGGCGGAACCGAGCTTCACATGACGGGTGGAGACGGGCTGAAGATACGCGAATTGGAGGTGATGTGATGTGCACGGTCTGCGGCTGTGGCCCTGCCCATGATCAAGGTCATTATCACGGGAACAGCACCCAAAAAGGTGTCGACCTTCATTTCGGACACGGCACGGCCGGGGGGCATGTTCCCGGTGTCAGCCAATCGCGCCTTCTGCAGCTGGAAGCTGATATTCTCGGCAAGAACAAATCCTATGCAGAGAAAAACCGGGCGCTGTTGGCTCAGTTGGGCGTATTCGCGCTCAACCTCCTGTCCAGTCCGGGGTCTGGCAAGACGGCGCTCCTTGTTGAAACTCTGAAGCGCCTCCATGGCAAAGAGACCCTGGCCGTCATCGAAGGGGATCAGCAGACAGCCAATGACGCGGACCGGATCCGTGAGACTGGTGTCGCCGCCATTCAGATCAACACCGGCAAGGGCTGTCACCTGGACGCGCACATGGTGGGACATGCGCTTGAAAGCCTCCCGCTCCAGGACGGCGGCCTGCTGTTCATTGAAAATGTTGGCAATCTCGTCTGCCCGGCGGGCTTTGATCTGGGGGAGGCCCATAAGGTCGTCATCCTTTCCGTGACCGAAGGAGAAGACAAACCGCTTAAATATCCCGATATGTTCGCTGCCGCCGATCTTATGATCCTCAATAAGATCGATCTGCTGCCGCACTTGGACTTTGATGTGGCTGCTGCAATCGAAAATGCCCGGCGGGTCAATCGGAAGATACAGGTTCTGGAGGTGTCGGCGCGGACCGGTGAAGGTCTAGACGGATGGTTTACCTGGCTTGACCAGGCACGGACGAGGCAGATGGCTTTGAATTCCGGGCATTCGCAAACCGAACTTGCCGCTGAATAGGGGGCTCGCAGATGTGTCTTGCAATACCTGCCCAGGTTGTCTCCGTTGACAGCGAGGACATGGCGACCGTCGCGCTTGAAGGCATCAAAAAGCCTGTGTCGACCGCTCTTCTCGATGACGTCACAGTCGGTGATTACCTCCTGGTCCATGTCGGTTATGCTTTGCATAAACTCTCGGAAGAGGAAGCTGCCAGAACTCTTGAGCTGATGGCTGAGGCGGGAGTACTTGCCGAGGAATTGGAGGAATTGGCTTCATCCCAAGGTGCGGAGCCGGCGCAATGAAGTACATTCGCGAATTCCGGGATGGGAAACTGGCCCGCAAGCTTGGCAAGGCCATTGCTCAGGAGGCTGACCCCGGCCGCCGCTATAATCTGATGGAGTTTTGCGGCGGTCACACGCACGCCATTTTCCGATACGGCGTCCAGAATCTGGTTCCGGACAATGTGGAATATGTGCACGGGCCCGGCTGTCCGGTCTGTGTGCTGCCGGTCCGGCGCCTGGATGATGCGGTGGAACTGGCGCTCCGCCATGACGTGATCCTGACCACCTACGGCGACATGATGCGGGTGCCCGGCACCAAGCAGAAGAGCCTGATCAAGGCCAAGGCAGAGGGCGCTGACATCCGGATGGTTTACTCCACGCAGGATGCTCTCAAGATTGCACGGGAAACTCCGGACCGTGAGGTAATCTTTTTCGCCATTGGCTTTGAGACGACGACCCCGCCCACGGCCGTGGCGATATTGCAGGCAGAGGCGGAAGGCCTTGCGAACTTTTCGGTGTTTTGCAATCACGTGCTCACGCCGCCTGCAATCGCGCATATTGTCAATGCACCTGCAAAACCTGGCGAAGAGGCGGTTCGGATTGACGGGTTTCTGGGGCCTTCCCATGTGAGTTCCGTCATTGGCTGGGCCCCTTATGAACCGGCAGCGCATATCTTCAAGAAGCCGGTGGTGATTGCCGGGTTTGAACCGCTCGATGTCATGCAATCGACTTTGATGCTGATCCGTCAGATCAATGACGGCCGGCACGAGGTCGAAAACCAGTATACCCGTGTGGTGACGCGGACCGGAAATCAGAAAGCACAGGCATTGGTCGGAAAGGTGTTGGAACTGCGCGAAACATTTGAATGGCGCGGTCTTGGCAGCGTGCCGAAAAGTGCGTTGAAAATCCGCGATGCCTTTGCTGAATTTGATGCTGAGAAGCGCTTTTCCTTGACCCCGAAACAGTCTCGGGAAGTGAAATCCTGTGAGTGTCCGGCGATTTTGCGCGGGGTCAAGAAACCAACAGATTGCAAACTGTTCGGGACGGTTTGTACGCCAGACAATCCGATGGGAGCGTGCATGGTGTCCTCGGAAGGTGCCTGTGCGGCGTATTGGAGTTTCGGGCGCAAGCGCTCGGCAGGAAGTGCTGCGGCTCAAGGAGCCGCCGCGTGACCAAGACGCAGAAGCGGGATGGATTGCTGGCGGGGCAGGTCGACATGACCCATGGCGGCGGCGGGAAGGCGACCTCCGACCTGATTGAAACTCTGTTCTACAAGCATTTGAGCAACCCGGTTCTGGACCAGGGTCATGACGCGGCAGTGTTCGATGCGCCGCCCGGGCGGCTGGTCATGTCGACGGATGCACACGTCATTTCGCCGCTGTTCTTTCCAGGCGGCGATATTGGATCCTTGAGTGTGCATGGCACCTTGAACGATATCGCGATGGCTGGTGCGAAACCGCTCTCACTCACCGCAAGCTTTATTCTGGAAGAAGGTTTTCCCCTGGCTGATCTGGAACGCATCGTGATTTCCATGGCGGAGGCTGCGCAAGCGGCTGGGGTTCCGGTCGTCTCGGGAGATACAAAAGTCGTCGAAAAGGGAAAGGGCGACGGCGTCTTCATTACCACAACAGGTATTGGGGTCGTTTCCGAAGCGGTGGAGATTTCACCCCGTGCTGCGGTCCCGGGACAGGCCGTTCTCGTTTCAGGCCCGATTGGCAATCATGGCGTTGCGATCCTGTCGAAGCGTGAGAATCTGGAGTTCGAAACGGAGATTGTCTCTGACAGTGCAGCCCTGCATACCATGGTCACCGACATGGTTAAGGCCGTTCCCGGTATTGCGGTTCTTCGTGATCCGACAAGAGGCGGCCTGGCGACGGCACTTAACGAAATCGCGCATGCCTCAGCGGTCGGGATTGAGCTTTTTGAAGAGGATCTTCCGGTCGATCCGGACGTGGAAGCAGCGTGTGAGATACTTGGGCTCGATCCGCTATATGTGGCCAATGAAGGCAAATTGATCTGCATTTGCAATGCCGGCGATGCCGAAACACTGCTTGGCATTATGCACGCACATCCCAGTGGTCGGCAGGCAGCTGTTATTGGAACGGTCATCGGGGACCCGGACCATATGGTGGTCATGCAGACAGCGTTTGGTGGAAGCCGTGTTGTCGACTGGTTGTCCGGAGAACAGTTGCCGCGGATTTGTTAAAAACCAAGACTGGGTGCTTCCACGGGCAATGGGCTTGGCGGTCCTTCGTTTTGTGGCAGCGGCTCCCAGTCACTTCACTTTCAGTTTGCCACTGTCTCTCTTGTCGGACGTGTCGTTTGTCCAGGTGATCCTGAGATCAAGGCGCGACTGATCCTCTTCAGCCGTTGCCGTGACCCGCAGGTTTAAAAGACCGTTGGGTTCGAGAGTTATGCCACCCGTATCGTCCCCGAACTCCAATTCGCCTTTCTGTATGCCGCGCTTGATGGCATCGAGGAGCTTCTGGATCGATTTCTTGTCCTGAAGGGAATGATGCCGGAACCGGCCTTTGCGTTCCATCATGTGAGTGGCCTCTGCACCAGATGCAAATGTTCGGGATTAAACAGCTTAGCGTACGGATAGTCGCAACTGATCCCGAGGATATTGCCATCAGGATGAATGATTGTTGCCCCGGTGCCGATGCCGTCGAGCCCCTCGCTCTCGCGGGAATGCCGGTCAAGTGTGATATCGGCTTCAAGGTGAAGGAGGCCCTGTTTTGCAGACAGTTCCTGGCCATGATGGCGGTTCACGTGTCCATGGACCAGCATGCGAACGCCGCAGCTGTGCAAGTCACGGACACCGGCTTCGGTGAGCGGATGGTCCACAGGCCGGTATTTGGTGCGCATGAGATTGGCAAGACTGCCGGAGTAGAAGGTGAACGGTTCAGCGCGGCTTTCGGTGATGAACTGGGAGTTGATTTGTGCCGGTCCGCTCTTAGACAGTTGCCTTGCCATGTGATCGTCGATCCCGGCATGTACGAAGAGCAGGGACCCGGACCGGTGGACTGCCTTCATGGATTGGTAGAACCATGCATAGTCACCATGAGGGTCTACAAACAGCTCCCTGCATTTTAGTGCAGCGGCATAGAGTTCGCGGGCGCTAAGGCCAAGGTCGGATGCATTTTGAAAGAAGGTCTTGGTCTTTTTCCGCAGCCGGTTCAGTTCCTTGTCGATAGCGGCCGGTAGAAGGTGTTCAGCTGCTGCCTTTGGAAATGTCTTGAACCACTTTTTGCCGGGCAACATCTGTTTCCGGCATGTCTCTTCATCAGGCAAGTGCTTCAGATCCGTTTTGGGATCAACATGGAGATCAAAGACTTCCTTCATCAGCGGCAGGACCTTTTTGCCCATGCGCACGAACATGTGGGCACTGAGCGATCCGCGCTTCGCACCGAGTGACGCTAGTCCAAGCAAAAGGCGAAGATCATGGTTCCCAGCAAGCAGAACTGTGTCCGCACCTTTGTCCATCAAAGCCTTCAGGCTGGCGAGAAGGTCCAGATTGCTGGGCCCTTTGTCGAGGCAATCCCCGCCAATCACCACCTGGCAGGCCAGGCCGAAATCGGTGAGATGAAAATCGTTCAGCCCCAATCCGTAGCGGTGGGCGATGCCGCTTGCTTCAAGAGATCGAAGCAGGCTCTCCGCGTCCGCATGGACATCGGAGATAAAGACAATCGGCTTCTTGGGCCAAGTCCAGGGCCCCAGCGAGTTTGCCTCCGCCAAGCTGGAAATAAAATCGGAGGCAAGGGTTCCGCAGTCGTTGTCTGGCTCAGGCAAATCAAGTGGCCATGGAGTAACACGCGCAGGCAAAGTGTCCGGCAGACCCGGCCGGAACGACCGCGCTGGTATGAGCTGGTCAAGAGAACTGTCGATATTGGCCATGGATCATGTGTCCGTTGTGCTTAATCAAGTGGCGCTGCTTTGTGCGAACGCTGTTTCCAGTCTCCCGCTGCGTGGCTCCAGCCATTGTCCCTGGAGAACCGCAGCACAACCGGACGGGCGTGGTGCATGCTCAGGCTTTGAATTTCTTCAGGCCTTAGAACGTCAAGGTGGAGTGCCGCATGGCGGATTGAAGCGCCGTGCCCAACGAATATCTGGGCATTGGCACTCGTATCAGCGGCCAAGGTCTCAACCTCGGTCTCCAGCACCGCCGCGACGCGCCGCCCTGCCTCAATAAGGCTTTCGGCACCTTGAACCGGTAACTTGAAATGACTGTCTGATTTCCAGTTGGCCGGTGGCGGGGTAAAGCGCGGGTCGGTATCCAGGATGTCTTCAATCTCGCTGAGGGTCAGGTTCGCCAGCGCACCAACGCTTCGTTCCGCAAGGGCTTCCGTTTCCTCCACAATGAACTGAGATCCTGTCCCCATTGAAAGTGCAGGCAGCATTTGTGTTGCCGTTTGCCAGGCGCGCAATTGACGGGAGCACAGAACTTTCGTGCTCAATTGCCAGCCGTTTTCTTGAGCCAGAGACGCGATTTCAGCCCCGCAGGCTTCGGCCTGTCGGCTGCCGGTTTCGGTCAGGCCGTAGGGTTGCAAAGCGCTTGGTGTGTCCGGCCGCTGATGATAGTCGCCATGGCGGACCAGAATTGCGAACCGGTCTGTCATTGCGGCGCCCCCAGGAGCGCCCTGCCGGCATTAAAGAGACTGTCGAAGTCGATCATGCCGGTAACTTCCCAGACCTGAATGTTCTTGAGGGCTGACAGATAGGTCTCTGCCTTCAAATCCTGATCGTCTTCCCAAAATGTGCCATCGGGTTTTTGAAAAAATGGCCCCGGACTTTTCATGATGGCGGACAGCAGATCCGGCCGCTGGTTCAGGTCAACCTTTCTAACGTCCGTTGCCGAGGCGCTGTCACGCGACCAGTTCAGGACCCAGAAATCCGTGAGAACAGCGTTGTGCGATATCCGGCCCGGACCATAGATATCATCGATGAACAGGTCGTACTTTTCCTCCAGGTGCCAAAGTTCATCCGGCTCCATGTTCCGAAGTTCTTCTTCACGCTCTTCGTCCAAGATTCCGGAAAGGCGGGCATTGGTGACAATCGTACCTGGGTTGATGCGGGGCAGCTTCGGAACCCCGAGGGCATCTGCGTACTCCCCGCTGCTGCGGACGAGCAGCCGGTCGTTGGTGACGTATTGCGTACCGGCAATCTCCATCAACCGGAGCATTGTGGTCGATTTTCCGCCGCCTGACAGCCCTGAGATCGCCAGTCCTTTCTGCCGGGTGCGCACGGCGGCTGCATGACAGGCGACCCAGCCTTGACGCTGATGATGATTCAGGATTTGCGTGTTGACGAAGTTGATTACCTGATTGGGATGAGCCTCCGTTGGACCAAACGCGATCGCCCAATTCTCGGACTGCAAGAACTGTATCCCGGTTCGGATTTTCAGGATCAGGCGTCCGGCATCAATGTCGGCAATGGCATCCTTTCGTCCCGTTTTTCCTGGTTCGCGGGCCCAATCCCGGTATTTAACCGCGAAGGGAAGTTCGGCTTCTCCAAGGACGTAGACGATGCAATCTGGGTCTGCCGGCGGGACAATCACATGCTGAAAGTAACGGAGCAGTTCGGCAAGAAGCGTTGGAGAGACACAGCGGATCTCGATCACGAAACTGCCGGTTTTCAAACAGACAGCATCTGCATTTTGCGTCGATTGCACCGGCGCCAATGCATCCACCACGTCTTGGGACTGAATTCCACTCATGTTTGAACCTTCTTGATCACATGCTCCGCGTAAAGGCCGGCGGCATCGATTGAGGCGCCCTCCAATGCTCCCTTGAAGCCGCCAAATGCGGACACTTCGAATATGATCGGTCCGTCTTCCGTCAGGCCGACATCGACGGTCGTGAAGTCCAGGTCGAAGGGGGCTTGCGCCTTCCGTGCGAGTTCGATCAGGTCGGCGTCCGGTTCGAATGGTTCATACTTCCCGCCATGAAGAATGGTCGTGTTCCAGCTGTCTGTCTGTGCTACTCGCGCATAGGTGCCAAGATACTCGCCGCCCAGGAACACCATGCCGAGGTCACGGCCCGACAAATTGACCTTCTTCTGAAGATACATGACCGGATTGTGCGCCTGGAATGCGGTGATCCGGGCTTTCAAATCTGCCTCTGGAGTTGCGGCCTCCATAAGCGTCATGCCCCGGGCCTTGGTCGAAAAAAGCGGTTTGGAAACGGCGTTGCCAAACCGGTGGACCGCCGCCATGGCTTCGTCCGGGCTTTCGGTCACGACCGTTTCGGGCATTGGTATACCGGCATTGGACAGCGTGACCGTGCAGCTGAGCCGGTTGACGAGGCCGAGAATGGAAGCCGTCTTCGAGAAGATTTTGACGCCGGACGCTTCTGCAACGCGCAGCATTTCCAGGCGGTCCAGAGTTGCCGGGCTATACTCCTGGCTGATCTTTTTGATCACCAGCCCGTCCAATTCACACAAGTTCTGCCCGCCTGCCATCAGCGCCCGGCGCTGCAGATCAAGTGCTGTATCCGCCATGTCAACGACGCAGCGGAACCCAGTCCGCTTCTCAAGTGCATCTGCGAGCACTTCGGTGGACCATTTTCCGGGGATGCCGATCACGCCGATCCTGGGATTAGTCAACGAATATCTCCTTTATTCGAAGCCGAAACCGGGCTTCGTCTCCCAAGGGACAGTTAAGCGCCTGTTCAATAAGGTATTGGGCCCGAAGCCACATGCGCCGGGCATGCGACTTGTCGAAAATGAACCGGGTAGACGTTGCAAAAGACCGGGCGAGGCCAAGCGCAAGCCGGAATTCAAAAGTTGCATCGCCCTGCTTGCGCGCAAAGTTGCGCACCGAGGTGAAGAACGCTTGGCTGACCGTGTTGATCCTCTGCCGGGTTTCCTGTTCCAGCACCTGCAGCCGGTAGTTGGACACCATGAATACTGAAACATCCTGCACGTAATCCATATACCTGGACCGGTGCAGATCGATGAAATGGATGCGGTTCTCACCCGGATCGAAAATGATGTTGTCGATATTGAAGTCGCCGTGAATGTAGACCGAGAAGGGGGCTGCGACATGTGCTTCCCGTTCCGCTGCTTTTTCAATCAGCTTATCGAGGGATGTTAAACGCGCACCCGCGAAGTTGATCTCGCTATCCCGGAATTCCGGATGAACTCGGCGCACTTCACCCAGCCGCTTGGAAAGTTGTTGCATGCTTCCGAGGCCGGCAGGCTCTTTCGTCTTTGTCTGCTTCCACACATCTTTCAAGGTCTTGGACAGGGTCCTGAGCGCCTGTGTGCACAGGGCATCGGACTCGTTCAGGACGATATGCTCGAAGGTCAGGCCGGGAAGGTGTTCGATCAAAAGCGCCGCCGACTGGTTGCGTTTTTGATAGGCGAGAATTTTGGGCGCCAGGCCCGGATAGATGGAGTGCCAGCTTTCAACGCCTTGGCGTTCCTCTTTCACCTTGCTTTTTTCGCCGTCCTTGAAAACGGCTGCGACGGCTTCTGTCTTGCGGTCCCTGATCGCCGAAATGGAGCTTCCCGAACGGGTCTCCGCAATCGTCTCTATCTTTAAGTCCGAACCGGTAGCCTCAAGATCGGACATCAGGTTCTGAAGGGAGAAGTATCTCTCGAAATTGACCGCTTGCCCGATATTCGCTGAGATGAGTGCTTCGCTGATTGACTTCAGCGAGTCCCCCATCCGGCGGAACTCGCTTGCCACCAAAAGACTGTTAGCAATGTCGGCAGGCGCCTTGTCCGGATTGCGCATTTCATCCGTGTAGGTCTTGAAGAGTTTCTTGTATCCCGCTTCGATGCGGTCTTGTTGTTGTCCAATGGAAATCGCGGTTTCGCTGTCGCTTTTGACAAGCGCCTCTTCAACCTTGCCGACGCCGGTCCGGACATTGGTCACCAGCGCGGGATATCGCTCCGGGACAAGTGTCGAAAACTGATCGATCCGCTCAACATGGCGGAGGCACTGTCGGCACAGGTTCGCCAGTCTTTGGAGATCCGTCGCAATAAACTCCAGACTGCGCAGCGTAAGCTTTTTTCTGTTTTGCTTTTTCGCCGTGCCCATCTGGTAAAGGCATGCGGTGTGAATGCGGGTCTTCAGATTATGGGCATATCCCGCGCGGTCCATGATCCGGCGCGCTGTAGCAGCGGTCGGTTCCTTGAAGAAGGCTTCAAGTTGCAGAAGCTGACCATCGATTTCCGCGCACAGAAAATGTAAATTTTCCCGGATAGTCTTTGGGATATTAGTCATTGTAGTGTCCGAGATAGACCTTGTGCTCCCGCGTATCGCCAAGTGAAAACAGTTTTGTGACATACGCTGGCCGCAACTGTTCAAAACGATCCACTGGCAACCAGCATGTCCCGACCTGATGAGGGTCCGGATCTGGCCCAACGACTGGCCGGTATGACGGATCCACGGTGCACAAAAAGACAAAATCGAGCTGATGTTGTTTTTCCGGAGTGGCCGATTTTTGGCGGAAAACCTCAGCAACATGAATAAGATCGCCAACCGCGACCTCGGCGCCGATTTCTTCAACGCATTCGCGCTTCAGAGTTTCGTCAAGCCGCTCGCCCGGTTCTTGTTTGCCACCGGGGAGAGTGAAAAAATGACCTTTTTGCGGATGCCGTTTTTCTTGAACCAGCAAATAATTATCCTTGAGGATAAAGGCGCGTGGGGTTGCCCGGATGAGGGGACGGAACTCGGAGGGCCGTTGGCGTCTTTGGGCCATGTCAGGTCTCCTTGGGTTCCGTCTGGCGGCTGTTGAGTACCTTGTCCGCCTTAGCGGCAAGGCCAGTTTGTGCCGGTACTCGCCGCTCCTATGACCTCACATTAGATGAGTCGCGCAAAGCGTGCCATTTGAAGAGGTGCGCATGATGACCCTGTTGATAGCCCGCTTTACTCTGCGTGAAATGCTCAGGTCACGATGCCACGGATTTCCATTCGTCCGTCTGAGTGACGCTCAGCAATGCTGCCAACTCAAGGGCGCCATCGATTGCGGTTCCCTTTGCGTCCGTAAGATCCCGTGTGATTGTTTCCGGCAGGTAGGGCAAGTAGACCGGAGCGATGCTGTCGATCAGGCAGACCGGGTCGCCTTGCCTGTGCTGCAATGTTTCAAAACAGCGTTTTATATAAGTCGCGCCCAGCCGGAGGATGTATTTCGCATTCGCGTCATCTTGGGCAGCAGCATCGATAACGCGAGGTGCGAGCGCCGCGAAGTCGATAGGGCCCGCACTGCCGGAGAACTCCAGCAGCTTGGCAAGGTCACCGTCGAAGACATCCCAGCTGTCGAGGATCAACGGCGTCGCGCTGACAAAACCGTCTTCCGATTGCAGCATTCGGCGGAGCAGCTGCTGACCCAGCCAACAAGCCGATGCTTCCGCGCCAAGAACATGGCCGTACCCCCCGAGAAGCCGGACTTCCTTGTTGATCTGCCGTGCGGCAAAGGATTCAATGCCCACACCAGCAAGGCTGCCGTCATTCTCTCCCAAAGCGCCGATAACTGCACTGCGCCTTTCATCTTCGATAACGACATTGCTGAAAGGAAGGGCGCTTTTGATGGCATCCGCGATTTCCATATTGCGGACGCCGGCAAGCGCAATATAGGTGGGCACTCCTTGCAGTCTTGCTTCAAGCAAGCCGGATTTTTCAGACAGTGCCTTTAGTCCGCGCCGTATGCGGTCCACCGTCAGAAACAAACCGCGCCGGAAGTCCGCGCCATCGGCTTCATGATCAAAACGTCGGTCGGGTGTTTGCAGCGCAAAACGGCTCGAGCTACCGCTTACTTCGATTGCCAGACGGCTGGAATTATTGGCTGCAGACATAAGAGGGTTGCTAACTCACGGCTATGAATTTCTTACGCTGGGTCATTTTCTTAATCTGAAAACCTTGTGGGAGCGTTAAATCGGGCCGAACATCAAGTTTTTTGTTTATTGATATTTTTTGCGATGCGCTTCCTTCGCCCAGAGCACTTTCAGATGTCCGGTTGACCGGTTCTATGCTTGGTTTCCGGGTCATGCGTGTCGCGCAGCGCCTCAAGAGCGCGCATGCGCTCTAAGGAACGCTCTTGATTTTGGCGTGTCACTCCGGCGATCAGCACCTCTGCGATCGCCATTAGGGCGAGCGAGGAGTCCCATGGAGACGGGACCGCGACCCTCGCGGGCAACACGAAACTGGCAATCCGGCCAACCGGGTACATCCAGCTGTCAGTGATCAGGGCGACTTTCGCACCTTGCCGGGCGGCAGCCTCTGCGAACTGGATGATCTCAGCTTGGTAACGCCGGATGTCAAACACGACGATTACGTCTTTCGGCCCGATCCCCAAAAGCTGATCGAGCCAGTTTCCCTGCTGTCCTGCCACATGAATGACATTCGGGCGGACAATCCGAAGATGGGCGGCCATGTATCTGGCAAGCCCATCTGTGAACCGGCCGCCGATCAGATGTACGGTTTTGCGTTCATCTGCCAAAAGGCTGACAAGAGCGTCCAGCTCTCCAGCCGGCAGGTGGGCAAACGTTTCTCTGATGTTATCGAGAATCTGTTCCACATGAGGGTCGCCGGCCGGGGTTTGCGGCATTTGGGAGCTGCGCGCCAGCGGAGAGTTGAGCTGGCTTTCCAGCTCACTGCGGAGCTTATGCTGGAACGATGCAAAGCTGGAGTACCCAAGTCTTCCAACAAACCGCAGGATCGTCGGTGAGCTGACACCTGCTGCGTCGGCAAACTGTGCAACGGTCCCAAGGCCCTGGACCGGATAGTTTGCCATCAGTGCGTGGGCGGCTTTCTTCTCGGTGGCTGTAAACTCTTCCAGACGGTCGCGAATGTCGTCCAGAAGAGGCCTGTCCAGGTCCGCCATAATCTTTTTCCCACTGCGGCCAGAAATTCGTTTGACAGCGCCGCAAGCTGTGTATCAGATATTACAAGTTTTGGAGCTGACTGCAATCCTGTAACAAACGTTACAGATCAGATCTTGGCAGTTTTACGGGGAGCAATTTATGGGATCAGGCCACCAGTCCGGCGGAGTGACCCGTTTTGTGCAGGTCGACAACCGGCTTGGATCCAGTCCGCTTGTGCTTCTGTGCGACCACGCCTCCAATGCCATGCCTGCTCCCTACGACACGTCCCTTGGCATTCAAGAGGCTGACAAGACGGCCCATGTCGCCTGGGATCCGGGCGCGCTGGGCGTTGCCAAATGTCTTTCTGAACTTCTCGACGCGGCCTTAATCTATCCCACACTTTCGCGCCTGATTATCGACTGCAACCGGGATGAGAAGCGGGTGGATCTATGTCCGCCTTTGAGTGAAAACACGGTCGTTCCCGGGAACCAGGATTTGTCCGGAGATGAACGCAAGCAGCGGCTGGATCTCGTGCATCGCCCGTTCCACCGCGAGATTGCAGGGCTGCTTGATCAAAGAAGTGCTCAAAACCGGCCTGCCGCGGTTGTTTCAATTCATTCCTACACACCGGTTTTCAAAGGGCGGCACCGCCCCTGGGAGATCGGGTTGATCTATGACACGGACACGCGGCTGGCAGATCCAGTCTTGGCTGCGCTGAAGGCGTGTACCGGTCTGTCGGTCGGCGACAATGAGCCCTATGCGCCCTCAGATGGCGTCTACTATACGATCGACCGGCATGGCCAAAGCCGTGGGCTTCCGTGCCTCATGATCGAAATACGCAATGATGAAATTGCCTCTAAAGATCAGGAACGTAAGTGGGCTGAACTGCTTGCTCCCATGCTTTCAAGCGCTGTGAATGCGGCGACGGTGAAGGAGGCGCGAACAAATGCTTAGAGCCGCCCGTGCCTATGTCCGCGTCGTCGACGGCTTCAACAGAGGTCTTGGCCGGATCATCATGTGGGGCATCTTCGTGATGGCCGGGATCCTTCTGTGGTCCTCAGTGTCCAAAACGTTTTTCAATCCCTCCCTCTGGACCTTGGAAGTCGCCCAATTTGCGATGGTCGCCTACTATGTTTTGGGCGGTCCGTACTCGATCCAGCTGGGATCCAATGTTCGAATGGATCTGTTCTACGCCGAATGGAGCCCAAGGAAAAAAGCCTGGTTCGACGCCTTCACCGTGTTTCTGCTGATCTTCTATCTCGGCGTCCTGCTCTATGGCGGGTTGAGCTCGACAGCCTATTCGCTGGGATATTTCGGCAAGGAATTCATGAGTTTCTATGGCGAGCTGATCACCGCTTTTTTCACCGGCGGGCCGTCGGCAGCGGGTGAGGTCATCGGCTTTATCGAGCGGAGCCCGACCGCGTGGCGTCCGGTCTTGTGGCCTATCAAGGTGATTATGTGTTTCGGTTTTTTCCTGATGCTTTTGCAGGCGGTTTCTGAACTCATCAAGGACATTGCGACCATCCGGGGAGAGACAATCTGATGTCTTACGAGATGATCGCCATCCTGATGTTCTCATCGATGATGCTGATGCTGCTCACCGGGCAGCGGGTTTTCGGCGCCATTGGCGGTATTGCAGCCCTTGCAGCTCTTTTTCTGTGGGGCGGCGGCGGGCAGGACATTCCCTTTTCGGCCGCAATGAAGCTCATGAAGTGGTATCCGCTGCTGACGCTGCCGATGTTCATTTTCATGGGCTACGTTCTGTCTGAATCCCGCATCGCCGACGACCTTTACAAGATGTTCCACGTGTGGATGGGGCCGGTTTCAGGCGGGCTTGCCATCGGCACCATATTCCTCATGGTTTTGGTGTCCGCCATGAACGGACTGTCGGTCGCCGGTATGGCGATTGGGGCAACGATTGCGCTGCCGGAATTGCTCCGGCGCGGCTATGACAAGCGCATGGTCACAGGCGTCATCCAGGCAGGCTCGTCGCTCGGTATCCTTGTTCCGCCATCCGTTGTGCTGGTGCTTTATGCGATGATCGCCCGAGCCCCGGTCGGTCAGCTCTGGCTCGCTGGTGTCATCCCTGGCCTGATGATGGCAGCCATGTTTGTCGTTTACATCGCCGTACGCTGCAAGCTTCAGCCGAACCTGGGACCGGTCCTGCCGCCGGAGGAGCGGGACATCTCAAAGGGTGAAAAGTATAAACTCCTGCTTGCTGGCTTGCTGCCGTTGGTAATCTTCGCGGCCATGATGGTTCCGTTCGTGAATGGCTGGACCAGCCTGGTGGAGAGCTCGGCAATCGGTGCTTTGACGGCCTTCATGGCGGCGGTTTTGAAGCGGCGCATGACCTGGACCGTTTTTCAGACTTGCATGCGCAATACGCTCGGCATCAGCTGCATGTTCATGTGGATCATCTTGGCAGCCCTGGGCTTCGGCGCCGTTTTCGATGGGCTTGGCGCAGTAAAGGCGATTGAAAACCTGTTCACAAATCAGCTCGGTCTGTCGCCGTGGACAATCCTCATCCTGATGCAGCTGTCGTTCCTGGTTATGGGCACGTTCCTGGACGATACCGCGATGCTGGTGATTGTGGCGCCGCTTTATGTGCCACTTGTTGCTCGCCTCGATCTAGGGCTTGCTCCGGGCGATGTCCTGATCTGGTATGGCGTGCTCTACACCATCACGACCCAGATCGCCTATATGACGCCGCCCTTCGGCTATAACCTGTTCTTGATGCGCGCGATGGCGCCCAAGGAAATCACCATGCGCGACATCTACGGGTCTATTACCCCGTTTGTGCTGGTGATGATGCTTGCGCTTGCGCTCGTCATGGCTTTTCCGCAAATCGCCCTGTGGCTTCCAGACACCGTCTACGGGAAATAGGAGGACCGTCAGGCGCTGGTCGATGCGTGGACAATAATAAGAATTGCCTGGAAAACCGGGCTTCTGACAGCGGTTGAACAAGAGCCGGAAACCGGCCGGACCGCGAGGGTTGAACAGCAAACTTAAAGGGAACATGAGATGACCAACAGACGTGATTTTCTCAAAAAGGCCGGGATGGGAACCGCAGCGGCCGCTGGCGCAGCGACCTTGGCAGCACCTGCTGTCCATGGCCAGTCGCCGATTAAGTGGCGCATGCAGACCTATGCGGGTCCGGCGCTCGCTGAACATGTGATCAAACCGCATATCGACATGTTCAATCAGGCCGCTCAGGGCCAGATGGAAATCGAACTCTTCTTCGCAGACCAGCTGGTGCCGACGGGTGAATTGTTCCGGGCGATGCAGCAGGGCACGATTGATGCGGTGCAGTCCGATGACGACTCCATGGCCTCGCCGACAGAAGTGACGGTTTTCGGTGGTTACTTCCCGTTCGCATCGCGCTATTCGCTCGATGTGCCGGTGCTCTTTAATCAGTATGGCCTGAAGGAAATCTGGGAAGAAGAATACGCCAAGGTTGGCGTGAAGCACATTTCCGCAGGCGCCTGGGATCCCTGCCATTTTGCTACCAAGGATCCGATCCGGTCTTTGGAAGACCTGAAAGGCAAGCGTGTCTTCACGTTCCCGACCGCTGGCCGGTTCATGAGCCAGTTCGGCGTGGTTCCGGTCACCCTGCCATGGGAAGACATTGAGGTTGCGGTTCAAACCGGCGAACTTGATGGCATTGCATGGTCCGGGATCACCGAGGACTACACCGTTGGCTGGGCAGACGTGACCAACTACTTCCTGACCAACAACATTTCCGGTGCCTGGGCAGGGTCCTTCTTTGCCAATATGGAAAAGTGGAACGAGCTGCCGGATCACCTGAAAACCATGCTTCAGCTCGCAATGGACGCATCTCACTACTACCGTCAATGGTGGTATTGGGGCGGCGAAGCGGCTCTGCGCGTCAATGGCACAAAGATGGAGCTCACCTCCATTCCGGACGCCGAATGGCAACAGGTTGAAGATGCCGCAATGGTCTTCTGGGATGAGATTGCAGCGGAATCGCCGACCAAGGCGAAGGTCGTCGAGATCTTCAAGAAATATAACCAGGATATGCAGAAGGCAGGCCGTCCTTACCGCTATACCTAATGCACGCCCGGATCGGGTCTGGCCTTTACAGCCAGCCTGATCCATCAACTACCGGCCCGGATAAAAGCGTTTTGCAAAACGCGATAGAACCGTCCGGGCCGGGATTTTCCAATATAATATCAATATAACCGCCCGAAACGGACCTTCAGCATGTCTGGCAACCTGACTTTTGATGATCTGAAATCTCTGACTGCAGCCGGCGAAATCGATACGGTTCTTGCCTGTATCGTCGATATGCAGGGCCGCTTGATGGGCAAGCGCTTCCTCGCGCAGCACTTCGTTGACAGTGCTTATGAAGAGACGCATTGCTGCAATTATCTGCTGGCGACCGATCTGGAGATGTACACGGTTGAAGGATATGCGGCGACGAGCTGGTCCGGTGGCTACGGCGATTACGTGATGAAGCCGGATCTGTCGACCCTCCGCCGGCTGCCATGGCTGGACGGAACGGCGATGGTGATTTGCGATGTTCTGGATCACCACACGCACAAGGATGTGCCGCATTCGCCGCGCGCAATGCTGAAGGCTCAGGTTGCCAAACTGGAAAAACTTGGTCTGACGCCGATCATGGCGACCGAGCTGGAGTTTTTCCTGTTTGAAAAAAGCTTCGATGACATGCGCAAGAGCGGGTTCCGGGATCTGGAGCCAATCTCGGGCTACAATGAAGACTACCATATCCTGCAAACGACGAAGGAAGAGGAGGTCATGCGGCCGATCCGCAATGGCCTTTACGCTGCCGGTATCCCTGTCGAGAACACCAAGGGGGAAGCTGAGACCGGTCAGGAAGAGCTCAATATCAAGTATGCTCCGGCCCTGGATACGGCCGAGTATCACACCATTGCAAAAAATGCCGTCAAGGAGATTGCCTGGTCGAAGGGGCGTTCGGCGTCCTTCCTGGCAAAATGGCGCAGTGACAAGGTCGGTTCGTCGTCCCACGTGCACCAATCCCTTTTCGATAAGGAGGGCAACAACGTCTTCTGCGATGCAAATGGCGACCTTGGCATGTCCGAGACGATGCGGCACTACCTTGCCGGTCTGATCAAATATGCACCGGATTACACTTACTTTCTGGCGCCTTACATCAACAGCTACAAGCGGTTCCAGAAAGGCACATTTGCGCCGACAAAGACCGTTTGGTCTGTCGACAACCGGACCGCCGGCTTCCGCCTGTGCGGGGAGGGCACGAAGGGCCTCAGGATCGAATGCCGGATTGGCGGGTCCGATCTCAATCCGTATCTTGCCCTTGCCGTTCAGATTGCGGCGGGTCTCAAGGGAATTGAAGACAAGCTTCCTTTGGATCCACCGACCTCTGGCGATGTCTATGAAGCGCGGAAGGCCAAGGAGATCCCGCACACATTGAAGGAAGCGCGCGAGACCCTTCGCAAGTCGAAATTCCTGCGGGAAGCCTTTGGAGATGCGGTCATCGACCATTACGCCCGGGCGGCGGAATGGGAAATCGAGGAGTTTGACCGCGCTGTCACCGATTACGAGATTGCCCGCGGTTTCGAACGGGCGTAACAGGATCAATCTCCTCCAAGAGGATTGTTTAAAGAGAGCCAAACATGTCTGACGTGATCAAGTTGATCTCGCCGATCGATGGATCGGTTTACGCCGAGCGTCCCGCGCTTGCCGAAGCAGAGGTCGAAAGAGTTGTTTCCGCCGCAAAGACAGCCCAAATCGGCTGGTCGGCCCTGCCGGTTTCCGAGCGGGTTGCCTATTGTCTGAAGGCTCTTGAGGCGCTCAAGGCCATGAATGACGAGGTCGTTCCAGAGCTGGCCTGGCAGATGGGCCGCCCGGTCCGTTTCGGCGGCGAACTCGGCGGCACAATTGAGCGCACCGAGTACTGTGCCAACACCGCCGCAGAGGCGCTGGCCGATATCGAGCGGACTGACAAAGCCGGTTTCAAACGCTATCTGAAGCGCGTTCCGCTTGGCATCGTCATGGTGATCGCGCCATGGAACTATCCTTTCATGACGGCCATCAACACCATAATGCCGGCTCTCATGGCAGGCAATGTTATCGTGTTGAAGCACGCCGCTCAGACGTTGCTCGTCGGCGAGCGCCTCGCCAAGGCCTTCGAGATCGCGGGTTTGCCGAAAGGCGTGTTCCAGAACATCGTCCTGACCCATGCGGGAACTGAAAAGCTGCTCGGCTCCGGCCTGATCGATCATGTCAACTTCACCGGTTCCGTAGGCGGTGGACGTTCCATCGAAAAAGCGCTGGCGGGCACCTTCGCGACCCTGGGGTTGGAACTTGGCGGCAAGGATCCAGCCTATGTCCGTGCAGATGCGGATTTGGGCTATGCGGTTGAAAACCTTGTCGATGGCGCGTTCTACAATGCAGGCCAGTGCTGCTGCGGCATCGAACGCGTCTATGTGCATGAGAGCCTTTACGACAAGTTTGTCGAAGGCTTTGTGGACCTCACCAGCCAGTACAAGCTGGGCAATCCGCTGGATGAGGCGACGACGCTCGGCCCGATGGCGCAGGCCCGTTTCGCGGCCTGGGTGCGTGAACAAACCCAGGAAGCTGTGCGCAAGGGCGCTAAGGCGCATATCGATACGTCCAAGTTCGAGATGGACAAGGACGGCACGCCCTATCTCGCGCCGCAGGTTCTGACGGACGTCAATCACCAGATGTCGGTGATGCGCGAGGAGAGCTTTGGCCCGGTTGTTGGCATCATGAAGGTGAAGGACGATGCCGAGGCGCTCCAATTCATGAATGACAGTCCTTATGGCCTGACCGCGTCCATCTGGACCGAGGATGTGCAAGCCGCTGCCGAGATCGGAGACAAGATCGAGACCGGCACCGTCTTCATGAACCGGTGCGACTATCTGGACCCCGCGCTTGTCTGGACCGGCGTCAAGGACACCGGCAAGGGTGCAGCGCTTTCCGAAATCGGCTTCCACAATCTGACCCGGCCGAAATCCTTCCACTTCCGCGTCGACCACTGACGCGGCCCTTTCAGTCTCTGTTATCTGGTGCGCATATGAGCTCACTTCCTTCCGTAAACTGGTCATACCCAACCTCGATCCGTTTTGGTGCTGGCCGCATCAAGGAACTGCCCGAAGCGGTCAAGGCAACGGGCATGAAGAACCCGCTTTTGGTGACCGATCCGGGCCTTGCAGGGCTGCCGATGGTCGCCGAGGCCATCGAAAGCCTGAAGGCTGCTGGTCTTGAGGCCGCAGTCTTTTCCGATGTCAAACCGAACCCGCTTGGCAGCAACATTGAGGCCGGTGTCACCGCGTTCAAGGCAGGCGGCCATGACGGTGTGATCGCCTTCGGTGGAGGCTCCGGCCTGGATGCGGGCAAGGTCATTGCCTTTATGTCCGGCCAGACCCGGCCGATCTGGGATTTTGAAGACATCGGCGACTGGTGGACACGCGCCGATCCGGCCGGGATCGCGCCGATCGTTGCGGTGCCGACCACGGCCGGCACCGGTTCTGAAGTCGGCCGGGCGGGTGTCGTCACGAACGAGGAAACCCACACAAAGAAGGTGATCTTTCACCCGCAAATGCTGCCGGAAATCGTTATCTGCGACCCGGAGCTGACCACCAAGATGCCGCGCATCATCACCATCGGCACCGGCATGGACGCGCTTGCCCACTGCCTGGAAGCGTATTCCGCGCCGATGTATCATCCCATGTCCGAAGGGATCGCGCTGGAAGGCATGCGGCTGGTTCTGGAAAACCTGCCGAAAGTGGTGGCCGACCCGAACGACCTGGAAGCGCGCGGCCACATGATGAGTGCGGCGGCGATGGGTGCTGTCGGTTTCCAGAAGGGGCTTGGCGCGATCCACTCCCTGTCGCACCCGGTCGGCGCGCTCTACGACACGCACCACGGCATGACCAATGCCGTGTTCATGCCGTATGTGCTGCAGTTCAACAAACCGGCAGTCGAACAGAAGTTCGAGCGGCTTGCCGGGTTCCTCGGGATTTCAGGCGGCTATCAGGGTGTGCTCGACACGGTCCTGAAGCTGCGCGCCGATCTCGATGTGCCGCACACGCTGGAAGGCCTGAATGTGGGTGACGAAAAACGCGATCTGATTGCGGACATGGCGATTGTCGATCCGACCGCCGGCGGCAACCCGGTTGAACTCACCAAGGACGGCGCGCTCGAAATCTTCGACAAGGCAATTTCAGGTACAGTCTAGATCAGATTTGGGCGTTTCCTCCGAAACGCCCGATCATCCAGGTGGTCTGTTTTCAGCGTTTGAAGACGGGGCCTTTCCGGCCCCGTTTTTGTCTTTTATGAGGGCGTCACCACCAGAAGCACCGTGCTGCCGTCCATAGAGTCCTTGGTCATCCGCGATCATTTGCGAAGGGAGCTGCCAGGGCCAACCTCAGATGCCATCAGGATCAGTTCATGTCACCATGGACGGCGACAAGATCGAGTTCGGCGGCTTGCGGGGCAATCGCCGAGTAGCTCTCACGAACACCTTCCCCGGCAAGCTCGCGCTGAACTGCCAGAATCGTGTTTTCCGCATGATCCGCGCACAGGTCCGCCATATAGCTGAGTTCTTCCGCAGCAACACCCCTTGCAGCATCCACGGAAGGTGCTCCGTAAACATCAACAAAGTGCTGGGCGAGGCGGTCAACAAGCGAGCTGAATTCGGCTTCGCTAATTGGGGTCACGGCAACCAAGGTAACGCGGCCAAAAGTTTCCAACCCGAGCCAGCCGTTTGAAAAGGCCTGCTTGGCTTTTCCGGACAGGTCGGCATCTGTCCAGTCGGAAAACTCGAAGCCGCCGGACAAACACCATTCGCCCGTCCGGGCTGGAGAGAAATAGACATTCTTGTCGCTGTCATCGAGGTGGATCGCGCGGGCAAGGTTCATGGGTTCAGGTCTCCAGACGGCTTGAAAGCGGGATCACGATCGTTGCGTCACGCGTGCGCAACAGCATGCCGAAATGCTCATCAACACCTGTAAAAGTTCCGGTTTGATCGTCAATGTCAACAGGTTCGCCAATCTCCTGAACGAGACCCCGCCACTCTGCATGCACCGGGCGTGCACCCTCGTCCAGCCAGCGGTTGATCCAGTAAAGCGTATGGCGGACCCATGCTTCCAGAAGGTGGTCAGCGCTGACTTCGGCACACCCTTCTTCCGTAAGAGATGTCCGGTTCGGATCGTATCCCGGATCGGATTTTGACGCAGTAACGGACAGTTCAAGACCGACAATCAGCCAATCCGGTTCTGCTGCCGGGTCAGCCGTGGACGCTTTGACCCGGAACCGGCCGCAAACCGCCCCGTTTACGCGAATCTTGCCATCCCACCCCAAATGGACCGCCACTTCCGGAGGAGCTAGTGCACCAAGGGCTGCCTGGAACCCGAGACCGCATACCGGCAGCGCGGTCATCGCTTGTTCCAGCGGCATCTCGGGCGCAAAGACCATACTCGCTTTGAGATCCGGACCGGTCAGATTGTAAACGACCGTTCCTGAGTCCGTCCCGACAGTGGCAAGCGCAACGGCGCGCTCAATCGGGTCGGCCTGTCCCGTGACAGCCTCCCCCTGGAACAGCGGTGGAAATTGTAGATCGGTCATGCGTGCCCCTGCTCGACCAGCCGCGCCGCCAGGTCACGGAAAACACGTCCGTCTGCTGCCTCCGGATCAGCAAGTGTAGCCGGTGTGCCGCTGTCACCGGCCGTCCTGATTCCAAGGCTCAAGGGAACCTCCGCCAGCAAGGGCACACCAAGTTTGCCAGCTTCGGCTGCAACGCCGCCATGCCCGAAAATATGTTCCTCATGCCCGCATTTGGAACAGACATGGGTCGACATGTTTTCAATCATGCCAAGGATCGGGACGTGCATCTGGTGAAACATGTCGATGCCCTTGCGTGCATCGAGCAGCGCGATGTCCTGCGGTGTTGAAACGATGATCGCGCCGTCGACTATGAACTTCTGGGACAGGGTCATCTGCACATCGCCGGTGCCGGGCGGCAGATCAACAATCAGTATATCGAGCGCGCCCCACTGCACCTGTGACATCATTTGTTGCAGCGCGCCCATCAGCATCGGACCGCGCCTGAGAACCGCCTGGTCGCCCGAAGTCATAAGTCCGATTGAAATCAGCGTAACGCCATGATTGCGAAGCGGCAGGATCATCTCCCCGTCTGGTGACGTCGGCCGTCCGCTGACACCCAGCATCTTGGGTTGAGATGGCCCATATACATCCGCATCCAGAAGTCCAACTCTGCGGCCCTGTGCCGCCAGCGCACAAGCGAGGTTGGCAGCGACGGTGGACTTGCCGACGCCGCCTTTACCAGAGGCGATTGCCACCACCCGGTCAATGCCGGGAACCCGCTGCGGTCCGGATGTGCCGGGTGGCGCAGGCCGCTGTTTGATCGGCACCGGTTCGCTGGGTGCCGAGGGCTGCGCGGGCGCATCGCTATGGGCGGTCAGGACCACCTGCACGCTTTCGCAGTCTGGCAAATCCTGGAGTTTTTGCTCGGCTTCGCGGCTGAGTTCTTCCATTTGAGGCATGCGGCTTTGATCAACTTCAAGAACAAAGCGGACCGATTGATCGGCGACCCTGAGTGCCCGCATCATTCCCGAAGAAACAATATCCTCTCCGGTCATCGGATCCTGAACCGTTTTCAGGGCCGCCAGAACGGATTCCCGTGTGAGTGTCACGTCAGGACTGGCCTCCGATCTCTCCGCTTACCTCATGTTCGAGGCCGAGCTCCTCGATGGTTATAACGGCCTTGACCTTGTAGGTCTTGCCGTCGGAGCCCTGGTCTTTCCTGACAGCTTCTTCGATCGCCTGCTGCGAAGTAACTCCGACCTGCTTCAGAAACTTTCGCATCGACATATTGAAATCGTCGCTCATCTTCTCTCCCTTGTCATTGATGCCTGCATTGACGGCTTTGTGTTTGTGATCCTACCATTACGGTGCTGTTCAGCATCGTGAAGGAGGAGCGCGTGTGCTGCCGGATTGCCATTGTGGCCGCAGTTTTTGCCGTCCTTGTGCCGCTATTTGCGGTGCCTGCGCAGGCAGCATCGTCGTTTACATTAAGTGCGCCTGACAGCCTTGTCGAAAGCGGATTCTTGAAACATCTTCTGCCGCGTTTTTCGCTCAAGGCGAATACGCGGATAGAACTCGTCCAGGAAGACCAGCCGGCACAAGCTTCCTTGGCGTCTGATGGGAAGGGCAAGCCTGTCTTTTCAGGGCTTGGTACGACCTGGTACCTCCTGATCAATGATCCGGAGAGCGATGGGTTAGCAAAGTTCGCTGCATGGATTTCAAGCGATGTCGGTCTATCGACAATTGACGCCTTCAAACCTGCCAACGGCCAGGTTTTCGCGGCGGTTGTGCCTGACGATACGAATGAAGAGGTCGTTTTCCTGGAAGGTGATAGCGTTGCCGGGGAGAAGCTTGCGGTCGCCCATTGCGGACGCTGCCACATGGTGAACGAAGCGACCCGCCTCACCACGATTGGCTCTTCCCCCTCGTTTGCGGTCTTGCGTACGTTTAAAGACTGGCAATCGCGGTTTGAGACGTTTTTCGCTTTGCGCCCCCATCCCGCATTCACAATTATCGAAGATGTGACTGATCCGTTCGACCCAAGCCGGCCACCGCCGATTGCGCCGGTCCGCATGAGCCTGGAGGATCTGTTCGCGATCCTGGCCTTTGTGTCTCGCATTGAACCGGCCGATCTTGGGGCGCCGATCCAGTACCAGTGAGGCATGGCAGCTTGTCTCAATGATCCCGCCGCTTGCTGATATAGTCGTCGGTGGTGCGCACTTTCGGGCGTTCGCCCATGGCAAATGGATTGTTTTCGGAGTGGTAGACCGCGTTTACCCGGCAATCGTCACACATTTGAATGAGCCTTGAGGCGTCTGCGTTCTGGAACATGGAATGTTTCCCGGCGAGCTTCTCGGTCATACGCTCAACGGTCGAGCGAACCCCGAATGGCTTGCTGCATTCAATGCAATGAAACGGTTCTTCTTCCTTCAGAACGATAGGCGACAGAGCCGTGTTGGACAGGTTCAGCCGCGGATCCAGTGACAGGGCGTTTTCCGGGCAAATGCGGGTGCAAATGCCGCATTGCAGACAGGCGTCTTCCTGAAACTGGAGCTGAGGTTGATCCGGGTTTGCTTTTAAAGCTCCGGACGGACAGAGCGAGGTGCATGACATGCAAAGGGTGCAGGCTGCCTCGTCGAAGGTGACTGCACCATAGGGTGCACCGGCTGGCAATGGGATGAGTTTGTCTTCGTCGTAAAAGCTCTTTGCTGCAAGGCGTGTGACCTGCCTCCGTGTCCCCATTGGGAGCACGGGTGCTGAGCCAAGGGTAGTGTGAGGGTCGCGGTAAAGAAGCTCATCCAGCTGATCCGGGTCCACGGGATCGATCAAGCCGATCCGTTCGTCACCCGCAATTGCATTCGCCAGGTCAAGCTGTGCTGGCAAACCGTCTCTTTCCGTTGTTGGGGAAACCAGTATGGCCACACTCGCAAAACCGCTCGCGACAGCCGCAAGCGCTTCCGCATGTCCGAAAGAGGCAATCGCCTCGGTTTCGAAAGGAATTACATCCGCGGGCAGGCCTTTGCCGTAGCGGGCGCTCAACCGGATCATGTCTGCCCCATGTTCCTGATCGTGGACAAGAAGTCTTGGGGCTTTTTCGGACAGTTTACGCCATGCGCCAGAGAGCGTACTCAGGCGTTTCAAAGTCGCCGGTACCGGAGGGGCATCGTAGGAGATCGCACCGGATGGGCAGACCGCTGAGCAGCTGCCGCATCCAGCGCAGACCATCGGGTCCACGGCTATATGATCGCCGGACGGTGTGATCGCTCCGGTTGGGCAAAGATCAAGGCAGCGGGTGCAGCCGGTTTTTTGCGCTCTTGAGTGGGCGCACAACGCTTCGTTCAGTTTCACATAGATCGGTTTTTCGAACGTTCCGACCAGTTGAGAAGCCTCCAGCAGGGCCTTCGTGACGGATGGGGCATGGTGGGGGTCCGCCCGCAGATAGCCCTCCCGCTTGTGATCTGCGGGAAATAGTGGAGGGGCACGGCGCAGATCCAGCAAGATATCGCATTCGGTCCGGCCGCCGCTGCGCGGTTCCGTCCAGTTGAAGGGGCCGCGTCCACTGGGGATCCGCTCCTGGAGGCCGTTGAATGACAATTTGAAATGACCAAGGGCTCCGGAGGCCGATGCCAACGTGCCGAGGACGATGTCGAAGCGCCTGTCGTCGATCAAAGGGAGTTCTGCGTCTGGGGCAAGAAGAACAGTGACGCTGAGCAGCTCGCACAAATGCTCTGCTGCAGCTAGAGCAGGGGCCGCATCGCCAAGGATCAGGCAGGTTCCGGCCGAGGTGACATCAATAACTTTCGGGGCGTTTTCCGGCAGCAGTGCTTCAGCAATCAATGCCGCCATTTTTGGTGTTGGGCTAGCCGGATCATCCGACCATCCGGCCCGGTCGCGGATGTCGACAAAGCTGGGTGGAGAGACGACCAGTTCCGCAGCCAGATCTTCGAAAGTCTGACGCTCTTGCTGGCAAGCAATGACGACATCGCCGTTCTTCAGCTCGTTAGCCGCAGTGCCAATCTCTGCACGGCAAAGCTCGGAATAAACCCTTGAACAGCTGACACCGGTTGCCGCCCCAAGTTCGTCAGCAATGACCGATTGGGAACCACGGCAGTCACAAAGCAAAAGCCTTGTTTCTGTCATTTCAAATTTTCCTCTCCCCCCGCGGCCGGGCGTTCGTCTAGCGCACGTTTTCTTAATAGAAGAGGTCAGAAACCAGCCTCGTCAAGTACGACTTCTGCCGGGCTTGACGTTTGGGCTGCTTCCTGCACGTTAGCTACGCTAAGTAAAAACGGGTGGGAGGAGCGCCTGTGACAAAAGAACGTTCGGTCACGATGCCGATAGGCGTCGTGGTTCGGAAGGTGCGAGGTGTAACCCGATGGCAGAAATGGTCTTGGCGGCCGGTATCGGTTCTGCCTGGCGCAAGGCCCGCCAATTGGGACGTTTTGCGGACAGAAGGGGATGCCGTGGAGTATCATGCTGCAACCCTTTCGCTGGAACTGCATAGAACCGATACGGAAGCCTACCTTGCCGCGCTCGCCGATCGTACGCCGTCTATTTATGTGATCATGCGGCCGAGCGACGAAATCGAATCAGATGTCCCCCTTGACGTCATGCTCGTCACCGCCTCGGCCTTCGAGGGACAGGATTATGCCGACACGAGTGATGTGATGGTTGAGAAAGTTCCCATGCCGCCCGGCCTGATTGCCTGGGTGCAGGACTTTTGCGACCGCCACCATGAAGATGAGATTTTCACAAAACGGCGCCGAGACAAAAAGCGGGTCGATCTGGAAGAGGACGGCATTGGCGATCCCCGTATCCGCCAGCTCAGCGATGTCTACCGGTCCCCTGTCCGGACATCAAAGGATGTTTTGCAGTGAAGGGGGGAGCATGAGTGACGGCGAGACAAAGCCACAGGACTTCTGGTCCCGCCGTAAGGCAGCGGTTCGTGCCGCTGAAGCTGCCGAACAGGATGAAGCAGCAGCCGTAGCGGCTGCAGAAAAGCGGGCGGCGCTTAAAGACAAGCCGGATGCCGAAATCCTTGACGAACTTGAGCTTCCAGATCCCGATACCCTGTCCGATCAGGATGATTTCAAACCATTCTTATCGGACACCGTGCCCGAACGTTTGCGCAGACGCGCCTTGAGGCGCTTGTGGACTGTGAACCCTGTTCTGGCGAACGTGGACGGTTTGGTGGACTACGCCGATGATTTCACGGATGCGGCTACGGTCGTTTCAAACCTGAAGACCGTGTACCGGGTCGGAATGGGAATGTTCGACAAGTTCGCGGTGGAAGATCAGGTAGCGGCCGGTCCGGTTGAGGGCAGTGGCGAGGTTGATACACCACACCCAATGGAAGCTGGGCTCAGCAGCCCAGACATAAGTCTTTCTCAAGAAAATGCTGCGGCGCAAAAAGGCGAGGGACAAAATGAACCCGCATCTTTGCAATTGACGCAAGCAGATGCAATTGATCAAACTCAAAACGACGGTGCGGATTTATGTTATGATGCGCAATTAGAGCCAGTTGCAGAGACTTCAATGCTGGGCAATACTCGAAAGCGTATGAAGTTTGACTATTCATAAGACGAAAGTCTAGGTCAGGCGCATTAATGTGGCAGCTGCACCTTGGGGAGGACGGACACGGATGTCCGCAGCTTTAAAAGAATATGTGATAGATCCGGAGGACCGTGCGCGCGCGGACCTTTATGAATTCCTGGGTGTCCTGCTTGTTAAACCGGCGAGCAGCTTGCTCTTGGGCCAAGTCGCTAGCCTTGACGGAGATGAGACGGCCCTTGGCGAAAAGCTTACGGTGCTGTCCAAACTTGCTGCCGTTACCACAGAGCAGTCCGCGGAACGCGAGTTCAATGCGCTGTTTATCGGTCTCGGCCGCGGCGAGTTCCTTCCCTACGCCAGCCACTATCTGACGGGCTTCTTGAATGAGAAGCCGCTCGCCCAGCTGCGCGGGGATATGGCCGAGCTTGGTATCCAGAGAGCCGAGGGGCGCAAGGAGCCGGAAGACAACATAGCAACGCTGATGGAGATCATGGGAGGGATGATCCTCGGTCGGTTTGGACGTGTTGTATCTGTGGCGGAACAGAAGCGCTTTTTCATGACCCACATCGAGCCGTGGGCCGTGCATTTTTTCACTGACCTTGAAGCATCTGACAGCTCGGTTTTCTACGCGGCGGTCGGTGCGCTCGGGCGGCAATTCATGGAGGTCGAGAGCGAGGCTTTCTCCATGCTGTCCAATTAAACGTTCACGTTAGCATCTGAGGGCGGAACGATCCGTCCGATAGGAGAGGAGGATTGCTAAAATGAAACCACCTGAAAAGGCGGGGCCCCAAGACGGAGCCGATCGCCGTAACTTTCTAAAGCTGGCGGCGCTTTCAGCCCCGCTTGCGGCTGCCGCAACTGCGGTGGGAACAGCCGCCCAAGCTGCGGAACCTGATCTCACATCCGAAAAGATGCAAGACACGGCGCATACCCGCGCCTACTTCGACAGCGCCCGGTTCTAACTGGACCTTGTTGTTTATCCGGTCATGGTTGCGTGACGCCCGAGTGCCGGACACCAGACACACCAAACCCAGCCGTATCCAAAGGGATACAAGCAAGGTAGGGCCAAAATGCTTAGGAAAAAGACCAATGGGGTTGCGCGACGCCCCCAGGGTGCAAGTATCCTTAGAGACACTGCACATAAATCTGTCGACCGCCGGACATTCCTGAAGGGATCCGGTGTTGCCGTAGGCGGTCTCGCCGCCATCACCGCCACGGGCGGCTCCGTTACCCAAGCCAAGGCGCAAGCTGGAACCGGCGCGGTCAAGACTGTCAAATCGGTCTGTACCCACTGTTCCGTAGGCTGCACCGTCGTTGCTGAAGTCTCCAACGGCGTTTGGGTCGGACAAGAACCGGGCTGGGACAGCCCGTTCAACCTTGGTGCACATTGCGCAAAAGGGGCCTCTGTCCGCGAACACGCTCACGGCGAACGCCGCCTGAAATACCCGATGAAAAAGGAAGGCGGTGAGTGGAAGAAGATCAGCTGGGAGCAGGCGATCGATGAGATCGGCGACCAGATGATGACAATCCGCGAAGAAAGCGGCCCGGACAGTGTGTATTGGCTGGGCTCAGCGAAACACAACAATGAACAGGCCTACCTGTTCCGCAAATTCGCGGCCTATTGGGGGACGAACAACGTCGACCACCAGGCCCGTATCTGCCATTCGACAACAGTTGCAGGTGTTGCCAACACATGGGGTTACGGCGCCATGACCAACAGCTACAACGACATCCACAATTCCAAGGCGATCTTCATCATCGGCGGCAACCCCGCCGAAGCGCACCCTGTTTCGCTGCTCCACGTTCTGCGGGCAAAAGAGCAGAACAACGCGCCGATGATCGTGTGCGATCCGCGCTTCACGCGGACGGCGGCACACGCGGACGAGTTCGTCCGGTTCCGGCCTGGCACGGACGTTGCCCTCGTCTGGGGCATTCTCTGGCACATCTTCGAAAACGGCTGGGAGGATAAAGAGTTCATCCGGACCCGTGTTTGGGGCATGGATCAGATCAAGGAAGAAGTGGCCAAGTGGACCCCGGAAGAGGTCGAGCGGGTGACCGGCACCCCAGGCAGCCAGCTGAGGCGCGTTGCGCGGACGCTGGCAAACAACCGTCCGGGAACAGTCATCTGGTGCATGGGCGGAACGCAGCACACCAACGGCAACAACAACACCCGTGCTTACTGTATCCTGCAGCTCGCCCTTGGCAACATGGGCACAACAGGAGGCGGAACCAACATCTTCCGCGGCCATGACAACGTTCAGGGCGCGACCGATCTTGGTGTCCTCTCGCACACCTTGCCTGGCTACTACGGTCTCAGCGCGGGCGCATGGGGGCACTGGTCCCGCGTGTGGGGCGAAGATCTCGACTGGCTGAAGGGGAGGTTTGCAAAAACCACCGGTTCAGACGGCAAGGAGAAAAACCTGATGAACCTGACCGGGATACCGGTCAGCCGCTGGATCGACGGCGTTCTGGAGGATCCGGCGAACACGGATCAGCCTGACAAGGTCCGTGCAATGGTTCTGTGGGGTCATGCGCCGAACTCTCAGACACGCATGACGGAAATGAAAACCGCCATGGAGAAGCTCGATACGCTCGTCGTGATCGATCCGTTCCCGACCGTGTCTGCGGTCCTCCATGACCGGACCGATGGCGTGTATCTGCTTCCGGCATCCACGCAGTTCGAAACCTACGGGTCTGTCACGGCGTCCAACCGCTCCATTCAATGGCGTGAGAAGGTTGTTGAACCTCTGTTTGAATCCAAAACGGATCACGAGATCATCGGCCTCTTTGCGAAGAAGTTCGGATTCCACGACCGTTTCTTCCGCAACATCGCGCTGGAAGAAGACGGTATTACGCCGAACATTGAAGACACGACCCGCGAGTTTAACCGCGGCA
Source organism: Roseibium denhamense (assembly GCF_009711415.1). Lineage (GTDB taxonomy): Bacteria > Pseudomonadota > Alphaproteobacteria > Rhizobiales > Stappiaceae > Roseibium > Roseibium denhamense. The sequence continues at coordinate 170,123 of NZ_SMLZ01000109.1, read as the reverse complement.
TGTGGACGGTCGGTTATACCGGTCAGTCACCGGAGCGGATCAAGCTCCATATGGCCAATCAGCATACGTTCGACCGGACGACACTGCAGGCCAATGGCGGTCCGGCGGACGGGGACTATTACGGCATGCCTTGGCCATGCTGGGGCACTCCGGACATGAAACATCCGGGTACACCGAACCTTTACGACATGTCCAAACCTGTCGCGGAAGGTGGTCTGAGCTTCCGGGCAAGGTTCGGCGTTGAGCGGGATGGTGAGAACCTTCTTGCCGATGGCGTGTCCAACCCGGGTGCGGAAATCCAGGATGGCTATCCGGAATTTACCATGCAGATGCTGATGGATCTGGGTTGGGACGGCGATCTCACGGATGACGAGCGGGCCGCGATCGATGCGGTTGCAGGACCGAAAACCAACTGGAAGACCGACCTTTCCGGCGGTATTCAGCGGGTTGCCATCAAGCATGGCTGTTCCCCGTTCGGAAACGCCAAGGCGCGCGCCGTCGTGTGGACCTTCCCGGATCCGGTGCCGCTTCACCGCGAACCGCTCTACACCAATCGCCGGGACCTCGTTGCGGATTATCCAACCTACGAAGACCGCAAGTTCTACCGTCTGCCGACGCTTTATGCATCGATCCAGAAGCAGGACTTCTCCCGGGATTATCCGATCATTCTGACATCAGGACGTTTGGTCGAGTACGAGGGCGGCGGCGATGAAACACGGTCGAACCCGTGGCTTGCCGAGCTTCAGCAGGACATGTTCGTCGAAATCAATCCGCGGGATGCAAACAATCTCGGGGTGCGGGACGGCGCTCAGGTCTGGGTGGAAGGCCCGGAGGGCGGCAAGGTCAAGGTGATGGCTATGGTGACCGAACGGGTCGGGGAAGGCGTTGCCTTCATGCCGTTCCACTTCGGCGGTCATTATCAAGGTGAGGACCAGCGGTCGAAATATCCAAAAGGAGCCGACCCCTATGTCCTCGGTGAGAGCACGAACACCGCTCAAACCTATGGCTATGACTCCGTTACCCAGATGCAGGAGACCAAAGCCACTCTCTGCAAGATCTCGGCAGCGTAAGGAGGAGACGCAATGGCACTTGGACAAGCGAGGGCTAAGTTCCTCTGCGATGCGGAGCGGTGCATTGAATGCAATGCATGTGTCACCGCATGTAAAAACGAGCATGAGGTGCCGTGGGGCATCAACCGCCGCCGGGTCGTGACCATCAACGATGGTAAGCCTGGGGAACGGTCGATCTCCGTGGCCTGCATGCACTGCTCGGACGCACCCTGTATGGCGGTGTGCCCGGTCGACTGCTTCTACCAGAACGAAGAAGGCGTGGTTCTTCACTCTAAGGACCTTTGCATTGGCTGCGGCTACTGCTTCTACGCCTGTCCGTTCGGTGCTCCGCAGTTCCCGCAAGCGGGGAATTTCGGGTCGCGCGGCAAAATGGACAAATGCACCTTCTGTGCTGGTGGACCGGAAGAAACGCATTCTACGGCTGAATTTGCCAAGTACGGCCGCAACCGGATTGCGGAGGGCAAACTGCCCATTTGTGCTGAAATGTGCTCGACCAAGGCTTTGCTTGCAGGTGATGGCGACGTGGTCGCGAACATCTATCGCGAGCGGGTGGTTGCGCGTGGCTTCGGTTCCGGCGCCTGGGGCTGGGGTTCAGCTTACGGTCAGAACGGCGGCTAAGCCCCTGACGGGGCCCGGCGACAAGCGGGGCCTTGTCACACAGTGCTTTCGGCATTTTGCGAACCACGTCGAGGGCGGCCCAGTTGCCGCCCTTGTCATTCTAAGCCCTTGGACTGGATGGGGACCTTTATATGATACGCTTTGCGCTCGTCTTGATGTTTTTGTTGGGATTGGCCTTTCAGGCGTCTGCTCAGGAGCTGCCAGCGCAACCGCCGGCACTGGCTGACCGGTCAGCAACCGGCGGCGCCCAGACACTTGAAGATATCTTGAAGCGCCAGCGCGGTGAAAAGGTCGACAATACATTCCGGAGCGGTGCAACCGGCGATCCTGATTCCGCCGCTGAGATGACCGGTCAACTCGGAACTCTGGGTGGCGTGTCCGATCCGGAGCTTTGGCGCGCGCTCCGGTTTGGCTCGGCGGATATTACCGTCACGTCCGGCGGTCTTCCTGCAACGGTTCTCATTCAGGATGGCGGGATGCGTTGGCTGCAATGGCGGGAAGGGCCAGTTGCAATCTACGGCGCATTTCTGCTCGCCGCGACGATTGCGTTTCTGGTCCTGTTTTATCTTTTGCGCGGTCGCATCCGCATTGACGGTGAAAAAACAGGTCAAACGATTACGCGCTTTAAGGCGGTGGAGCGGTTCGGCCATTGGTTGCTTGCAGGATCGTTCATCCTACTTGGGGTCACTGGCCTCATTACCCTGTTCGGACGGACTGTGATCATTCCGCTGATCGGACATGAAGCATTTTCACCAATCGCGATCGCGTCCAAGTGGATCCACAACAATGTGTCCTGGGCATTCATGCTGGCGCTGGTCATGGTTTTCGTTATGTGGGTTGTTCACAACATTCCAAGCAGGATAGACCTGAAATGGATTGCAGTTGGTGGCGGGCTCTTCAGCAAGGGAGTTCACCCGCCCGCCCGGAAATTCAACTTTGGCCAGAAGATGATTTTCTGGGGCGTGATTGTCCTTGGCACCTCTGTTTCAGCCTCCGGTCTTTCGCTGCTGTTTCCGTTCGAACTGCCTATGTTCGCCGCGACCTTCAAACAACTGAATGCTTTTGGCTTGCCTCAGCTTGTCGGGTTGGGTCCCTTGCCGGAGGTGCTGGCGCCGCATGAGGAAATGCAATACGCGCAGATTTGGCACACAATCGTTGCCTTTGTGATGATGGCCATGATCATTGCCCATATCTATATCGGCTCAGTCGGCATGGAGGGAGCCTATGACGCCATGGGGTCCGGCGAAGTTGAACTTCAATGGGCACGCGAACACCATGGTCTTTGGGTGAAGGAAGTCGAGGAGGCGGAAAACGGCGCCAAGGCCTCCCGCCCAGACGGCGCGGTTCCAGCTGAATAGCGTCACGACCGCCATGTGGATCCGTGTCACTTGCCGAAAAAACCTCCCTGGAAGATCAGGGTCGCTGCTGCCTGGGCTTCAGGCAGTGGCGCTCGGTTTTTCACTGGCCTGCGCCGCTGCCTCAGCGCCCGCGCGTGCCGCTGAGTTCTCCACGCTGAAGGGGCATGGTGGACCGATCATGGACATTACGGTTTCCGCCGATACCGGAATCGTCGCGACGGCGAGTTTTGACAATGCGGTCGGTATCTGGACCGGTCGGGATCCGGAATGGCTAGATGGGCACGAAGCCGCAGTTAAAACTATCCGGTTCCTCGGACAGACGAAGGCTGTTTCAGGGGCAGACGATAACAAATTGATCTTGTGGGATCTTGAAACTGGCCAGAATACCAAACTGGAAGGTCATACTGCCAAAATCATGGGTCTTGCCGTGTCACCGGAGTCCGGCTTGATCGCGAGTGCGAGCTGGGACGCGAAAGTCGGGCTTTGGAATGTGGAAGATCTAACGCCGGTCTTCCTGTCCGGTCATTCCGCGGGCGTGAACCAGGTCGCTTTCTCGATGGATGGAGCGTGGCTTTATTCTGCGTCGGTTGATGGCTCGATCATAGAATGGGACGTTGCCGCGCGCGCCGAAAAACGCGTGGTGGACCGCAATGGTTTCGGGATCAACGTTTTAGTATTGGGCGGGGAAGACTTCGGCTCGATCCCTTGGATTGCCTATGGCACGCAGGATGGTGTAACCCGTGTGATCGACCGGTATTCTGGTGCCCGCCTGCATGAGTTCACCATGGAGCGGCGGCCGATTCTTGCCATGGCACTCAGCCCGGACGGCAAGAAACTCGCAACGGGGGACGGGCATGGCTACATTACTGTCTATGACACCCGGACATGGTCCATCGAGACAGATTTTAAGGCAGCCTTGAAGGGTCCGATCTGGGCGCTTGCCTTCTCAAAGGACAATGCCGTTCTGCATGCCGGCGGGATTGAGAATATTGTTTATTCCTGGCCGGTGGACGGTCTTTCCAAATTCGATCCAATGGCCACCAAAACGCCGGATTTTTTGAAACTTCCGGAGACCATGTCCAACGGCGAACGGCAATTCGCCCGCAAATGCTCGGTCTGCCATACCCTGACAGCTGATAGCGGCCGGAAAGCCGGCCCGACGCTTTATCAGGTTTTCGGCCGCAAAGCCGGTGCCCTGCCGGGATACAGTTATTCTGAAACACTCATCAGGTCTGATATCATCTGGTCCGAAGATACGATCAACCAACTGTTCCTTGATGGGCCGGATCATTACATCCCCGGATCCAAGATGCCAATGCAGCGAATTGTTGAGCCCAAGGACCGGACGGATCTGATAGACTATTTGAAAGCGGCTGCAATGCCGAACACGTCTTCGGGAGACCTGGAATGAAAGCCATGCTGGCAGCCTTTGCGGCCACTTTCGTGATTGCCATCGGAGCGAGCCAAATGCTGGGGAACATGGGATTTTCCAGCGCGGAACAGGCAAGCAGCTCCTCCGTCCGGTTGAGCGACTAATTTTTTCGCGGGATCCTGCCCGATATCCGGTGAGGCTCTAAAAGACCGCGTGGTCGCGGCGTTCGTCAGCAATTTCCCCGGATACAAGTCTCTCGTAATGGTCAGACAGCGTTTCCGTGCCATATGCTTGCGTGGCATTTGCGTCATACCGTCGGGTTTTCTCATCCCATACCAGCATGGATTCCGTTGCGTAGTAGTGACCAATGCGCGCCAGCTCCGCCTTGGCCTTCAGGCTTGGAACGAGATATCCGCCCAATGACAAGCCGTTAGCAATGGTGGTGAGCAGCTTCGGCGGGACTTGCCGGAATTTTGGCGCCAGCTTCAGCTTTTCAAACAAGAGTTCTCCCTGATCCAGCGGTGTAAGGGCGTCTCCCGGCCCGCCAATTGGCAATATCCGGTCCTGCAGGGCGGGCTTGATCAGGCAGTCCGATATGAAAGCCGCCAGATCCCGGTTGCTGATTGGTTTGCAGGCTGTCAGGCGGCCGTTGCCAAAAACCAGAAAAGGTTTTCCCGCTTTCAGACGGTTGAGCTGACCGGACAGTGACTTGAAATATGCGGTTGGCCGGATGATTGAGTAGGTCAAACCGGAGGTGGTCAGTTCTGCCTCAAACGCAAGCTTTGCCTTCTGGAATTCCAGTTTTGGCTTTTGGACGCAGATTGCGGACAGAAGGATGAATTGGGGAACACCCACGTCCTTTGCAATCTTCAAAAGTGTTGAATTTGCCTTGTAGTCAATTGCCCAGGCATCGGCCGGGGTTCCGGTCCGTGATGCCAGGCAGGAAATGACGGCATCGAACGGCTCACTATTGAATATCTGATTGCGAAGGATTTCTTCGTCGCTGATATCGGCAGGGAGGAGTTTTGTGCCGGGCGGCATGGCAGCATCGGGTTGCGCGGAGCGCGGGCGTCCGACACAAGTTACCTGATGGCCCCGCGCCGACAACTCGGACAGAACCGCTTGGCCAATTGTCCCGGTCCCGCCGAACAACAACACGCGCGCGGGCGTGCTGATCTGCGGCGCTGAAGGCCGCGCATCTCCGGTGTCGACGTCCACTCAAGACCTCCGCGTGATGGGGTGGTCAGCATCAACGCGTCCGTCCGGTCTTGTCAAATGCCCCTAGCTGTTAAGAGCAGCAGCCTTGGATAACGCTATGCGACCTTGACCCTTCAGCTGGCGCCGCCGGTCGCATTTGGAAAAAAGAGCTGCTGCCCGTCGATTTCGAAGTCCGCAATCGCGGCCTGCCCAGCTGATGACAAAATCCAGTCGATGAAGCGCTGCCCATGGCCGGACTTCACATGGGGATGAACTTCCTGGTTCACCAGAATGATTCCGTATTGGTTGAATAATTCCGGGTCCCCTTGAAAGACGATCTTGTGGCCGCCCTTGTTACCGAAAGCGGTCCAGGTGGCCCGGTCGGTCAGAACATAAGCCCCCATGGCCGTTCCCGTGTTCAAGGTCGCCCCCATGCCCGATCCGGTCTCGCGGTACCACGTTCCGGAGGCCCCCGTCGGGTCCACACCGGCGGCCTGCCAAAGCCGGAGTTCCGCCTTGTGCGTTCCGCTGTCATCTCCGCGCGACGCAAACGGCGCTTTTGCTGATTCAATCTTGCGAAGGGCGTCAGCCGCAGTGTCCGCGTCTTCAAGGTTGGCGGGATCTTCTGCCGGGCCGACAATAACAAAGTCATTGTACATGACGTTTGATCTGGAAACGCCAAATCCGTCCGCCACAAACTTTTCTTCCGATGATTTGGAATGGACAAACAGGACGTCGCCATCGCCATTGACCGCATTGCGTATGGCTTGTCCCGTTCCAACGGCAACGACACGGACTTCAATTCCGGTCGCCTCCTGGAACTTGGGCAAGATATGATCGAACAGTCCCGAGTTCTGTGTGGAGGTGGTTGATTGGACCACAATGAAGTCTTGGTCGTCAGCTGATGCTGCAGAATGGAGCTGGCCCGCCAGCAACAAAGTGGCCAGGGCCCGGAGTGCGGTCTTGATCATTTAATCGTCCCCAATTCTGTTCAATAGCCTGCTTTGCTGCCGAGATAGATCCGGCCGTCGACCCAGGCTTTCACTGGTTCACTTTGCGGTGCTGTCAAAATGGTTTGCGCTGGCCCTGTTTCCGCAACTTCGCCGTCCTGCAGGAAAACCAGATCCTCGCCAAGGCGTTTTGCCTGCCCCTGATCATGGGTCACAAGCACGATTGTTACCCCCCGAGCGCTGGCCTTCATGATCAGTTGTTCAATGGCGGAGGTCGATGCCGGGTCAAGGTTCGCAGTCGGCTCGTCCAGGAACAGGATCTCGGGGTCGGTGGCAAGTGCACGGACAAGGGACAAGCGCTGCTGTTGGCCGCCGGAAAGGACGCGGGCAGGGCGCGTTTCAAGGTGGGCGAGGCCTGCATCATGAAGCGCTGCACGGATTTTGTCGGCTTTCAGTTTCCCGCGCAGACCGTGAACGCCGAGCGCAAAACTCAAATTTGCAAAGACCGACCGCCGCAGCAAAACGGGCCGTTGAAACACCATCGATTGGAATCTGCGGGCCTCAGAAGCGTTTGCCCTGCCTTTCCAGGTAATTGTGCCGGCGTCAGGTTTGATCAGGCCGTGCATCAAACGCAGCAAGAGGCTTTTGCCAGCGCCGTTCGGGCCCATAATCAACGTTCGCGAACCCTCTCTGATGTTCAGACTGACAGCGTTAAGAAGGACGGTCTTTTGAGCGGAGAATGTCAGGTCCTGCACCGTCAGAATGGGCGGACTGTGTGCCAAATGCGGGGCCGTTGACATGCTGCCTTCGGTTTCCGGAGAAAGATCACGCATAGGCGGTCCTCACGGCAGAAGCCCGCAGTGCCATAACCGCGGCATTCACGGCAAAGGCGATCACAAGGAGAATGAACCCCAAGGCGAGCGCCAGCTGCAAGTTCCCCTTGGAAGTCTCCAGCGCAATCGTAGTCGTCATGACACGGGTGACATGATTGATGTTTCCGCCAACGATGATCACGGCGCCAACTTCCGCAATTGCGCGGCCAAATCCGGCAAGTGCTACGGTCATGAGAGCATAGCGGCCGTCCCATAGGAGCGCAGCTAAACGGTCAGCTGCTCTGACGCCCATGGAAGCGAATTGCTCCGCATATTCGGTGTTCAGGTCTTCGATCACCTGCCGTGTCAGGGCCGCAACGATTGGGGTGACCAAAACCGTTTGCGCGATGATCATGGCCGTTGGGGTGTACAATAGCCCAAGCGGGCCCAGGGGCCCGGAAGCCGACAGTGTTAGGTAGACCAGCAGCCCGACCACGACAGGCGGTAACCCCATCATGGCGTTGAGCAGAACAGCCAGAAACGTTCGGCCCGGAAAACGGAAAGCTGCGACCGCCGCCCCAATGGGAAGTCCGATTAGGCATGCGATTGAGACAGCCGTAATGGTCACCTGCATGGACAGGCCGATGATCTCCAGAAGATCCGAATCGAGTGTGATGACCAGATGAAGCGCCTCAAGGAGTGCGCTCCAGAAGCTGTCCATTATTGTATTTCCTCCCAGTTCAAGGAAAAAATAACAGAAAAAGACAGAGATTGCATTCTGTTTTGGCCGGAGAATTGCCCCGGTCCGTCATTAAGCAAGAATGAAGAAGGAAAAAGGGCTGCGGGAGTTTCGGAAATTAGCCTGGTAAACCAGCCCGAAAGACGCTGCGAAGCTCCAGATCCGAAGACAGGTGGACAAAGTCTGCATTTGCGCCGTGCCGGAGCGTACCGATTTGTTCGCTCCTGCCGATCAAGGCAGCGGGACCGCTTGTGGCCATTGCGAGTGCTGTCTCAAGCGGAATACCGCACAGGTGAACAAGGTTCCGGATTGCTGTTGTCAGATCCAGGTGGGCGCCGGCCAGTGTACCGTCTTGTAGGGTCAGCCGGTTGTCCCGCCGTTCGATCTTCCGCCCGTTGAGAAGAAAATCGGTGATGGTCGAGCCCGCGGTTGCCATGGCGTCGCTCACCAGGAAAATATGCCCTGGGCCTTGTTTGGCCCGGATGGCACTTGCCATCGTGGCCGGATGAACATGGATCCCGTCAGCAATCAGTCCAGCAGACAAATCCCCAAGCTGAAGGGCAGCCCCCACGACACCAGGTTCGCGGTTTCCGAGCTGGCTTTGCGCATTGAACAGATGTGTCACGCACCTGGCACCTGCTGCCACGGCCTCTTGGCAGTCTGCAAAACGACTGTCCGTATGGCCGAGCGACACCAAAATGCCTGCTGCGCTTAAGGCGCGGATTTGCTCAGGTTTGACGCTTTCCGGCGCTACGGTGACCTTAAGGACAGGAAGTGACTTGGCAGCTGCCAGCAAGCTCTCAAGATCCGCAGGCTCCATTGGACGGATCAGATCGGCATCATGGGCACCTTTCCGGGCAACTGAAAGATGAGGGCCTTCAAGATGAAGCCCGGCAATGCCCGGGACGCCCTCCGAGATGGCTTGTTGCACAGCCTGAATGGCTGCCGCCGTCGTCTCACGTGTATCGGTGATCAGCGTTGGCAAAATCGATGTTGCACCAATCGATGCATGCGCCTCTGCGATTGTCTTCAGCGTTTCCAAAGCCGGGGCGCTGTTGAACATGACGCCGCCGCCGCCATTGACTTGCAGATCCACAAAACCAGGGGCAAGAATACCGCCGCCAAGATCTGTCACTTCCGCGCCCTCGGGAAGGTCCGCGGTAGCGCATATGCGAACGACCTTGCCGTCATGGACGCACAAAGCAGCATCGTCCTGAAAGCTCATGCCGTCGAAGATACGGGCGCCCTGGAAGGCATGGACCTGTTGCATCAGACCGTTTCCGTGACTTTGTTAAGATGCCTCGGGGCATCCGGGTCAATCTGCCGGGACGTCGCGAAGGCTTCGACCATGCAATAAAACGAAACGATCAGACTCAGGGCATCAGTGAGTGGGTGTCCGGTCCGAACCCTTTCAATTGAGGTTGCGGCCGAAACGGCCGAGGTTGTCGCGAACACTTTCGCGCCTTTTTCAGCCACGGCATCGGCTGTCTGGGCCAGCGCTGCCTCCGCCGCATCGTCAACGGCAAAACACAGTACTGGGAACCCTTCGCCTACAATGGATACCGGGCCGTGAAGCACCTCTGCAGACGAATAGCTTTCCGCATGAAGCTGGCAGGTCTCCTTGAATTTCAGGGCTGCTTCGTTGGAGATTGCAAGGACCTGGCCACGGCCGAGGGTGAAGAGAGAGGCGTGTGTGCCGATGGCGCTGCGCACTTCCGGCCAGGATATGTTGGTCGCCTGGTCCAAATGAGCTGGGAGGTCATTTATCGCGCGCAGCAGAGCGGCATCTTTTTTCCAGTTGGCGAGGAAAATGAGGCCCGCGACCGCCGATGTCACAAAGGTTTTTGTTGCCGCAACACTCAGTTCAGGGCCTGCGTGAATATCAAGCGTGTGATCACTTGCCTTGGCGAGGTCCGACCCTGGATGGTTGGTCAGGGCAAGGGTCAACGCGCCGTCTTGGCGCGCAGAGCGCGCCATTTCGACGATGTCCGGGCTCGTGCCGGATTGGGAAACGCCGATGCAAAGGCTGCCGGACAGCTTCAGGGGGGCTTTGTAAAGGGACGCGATCGACGGGCCAATGGACGCAACCGGTGTTCCTAGAAGGACCTCGGCGGCATATTTCAGATAGGTGCAGACATGGTCTGACGATCCGCGTGCCACAGTCACGATGAACTGCGGGTCGAGCGTCCGCGCAGCTTCAGCTGCAACTTGGATATCTGCAGACCCCATGGTCAGCAACCGGTCGACGGCCGAAGGGATCTCCCGGATTTCACGGTACATTTTGGTTTGGGAGGACATGAGGCGCTCCTAGGTGTGAGCCAGCTGCAGCTCTGCGACAAAGTCGTAGGCGTCGCCGCGGTAAATGGATCTGGTAAATTCAACAACACGCCGGTTGGCGAGGTAGGATGTGCGCTCAATACGCAGGCCTGCCGCGCCAATAGGGACGCTTAATAGCTCCGCATCATCCTGTTCCAGATTGATTGCCGAGATCTTCTGGATCGCACGCTCGGGCCGGTTCCCATCCTTGTCGAGCACTTCATAAAGCGATTTTTCGACGAGATCCGGATTGGGCAGGATATCGGCCGGCAGGGATGCGCGCTCGATCGCCATCGGTTTGTCATTGGCTGTCCGCAATCGCGACAAGCGGGCTACCTGTTCGCCAGATGACAGGGCGAGGGCGATCACTTCATCCGGGGATGGCGTGAACAGGCCGCGTGTCAGCCATTCGGCCCGGGAGGAAAGACCGCGCCGGGCCATGTCTTCAGTAAAAGAAGTGAGCCGTGAAAGAGATTGCTCGACTTTGGGTGTGCCATCTGAGACGAAGCTGCCCGATCCCTGGCGCTGAACAATGATGCCCCGGTCAACGAGATCCTGCATGGCGCGCCGGACAGTTACTCTAGAAAGGCCGGTCAAGGTCGCGATTTCGCGCTCCGCTGGTAACGGCGCATTTGCCTTCAAGAGGCCGGATTGAATGCTGTCCTCCAGACGCCGGCGCAGCTGCACATATCTCGGGCCCTGTGCATTTTCCATCCAGCTTTCCGGATTCAGAAAGTCCTCAATGCTCATGGACCCGTTCCTCCCTGATCGGTTCAAGCTGGCCTGCCAAGTGCAGGCATCCATCGAGCGCGGATCCTTCCGGCTGCGCAAGGTTTGCGGCAATGTGTGGCGGGAGGTAGGGCCGGTAGTGGCTGGCAAGACCTCCCAGCAGACATACCTTTTCTCCCTCTTGCCAGCCGAGAACCCGCAGACTTTGAATAATGTACTGGGCGCCCGCTTCCATGAGCGCCAGCGCGTTGGGATCTCCGCTGGTGGCGGCGTCGACAATCTGCGGTGCGAATTTGGCGAAATCGGCAGGCCGGGCTGATTGGCCGAAAGCGAGAACGGTTTCAAGGTTGCTGTCAAAGCCGGACCAGACAGTCTCCAGAAGGGCTGAGGGCGCGACGGCATTGTCCCGCCAATAAAGAAGGCGCTTCAGGAGTTCCTTGCCGAGCCAGCATCCAGATGCTTCATCACCGAGGTCGGCACCATACCCGCCCATAAAGCGGATGCCAGTCTGGTCCTGCCGCGCCAAGAACGAACCGGTGCCGACGCCGGCAACATACCCGTTGCCGTTTTTCAAAGCGCCGGCAACAGCGCTGCGTCTGTCGTCTTCAACACTGAGCCGGTTGAGTTTTACGGCGCCCGCGATCTGGTCTGCCTTCTCTTGGGTGGTCACTCCGGCCAATCCGGCGAATGCCGGAATATTCCAGAAGACATCGGGCTGCAGATCCGCTTTTTCAAACAGCTCACTCAGGCCAGCATTCAGGACATTAATTGTTGCCTGCAGATCAGAATGAGCATTTGCGCTCCCAAGGGATGTGCGAAGCACCTTGTCCGGTAATTGCAGGGCAAAGCGGCAGGTGGTGCCGCCGCCATCTATGCCGATGCGAATTGGGTTAACTGGTCTGCTCATAAAAATACCTTTACAATACCAATAAGAAATTTGAAACCCATAAATTGCTCGATAAGCGCGATTTTCGAACAAAAATGTCTTTCTGAAAATTAAATGGTAGACAAAAGGTATTTTAAAGGTATTTAATGGTCCCATTGAAGGAGGACTTGATGGCCGTGAGTGACTTGCCCGAAACCGAAAAGCTGCATGAGGACGCGCTCGGAATAGATGTGCGTCCTGCGCTTGATGTCGCGGGTGGTCTTCTGGCTGGTCAGCAAGAGGCGGTCCGTGCCGTGGCCGGGGCGTTGCCTCAATTGGTGGCTGCTTCCGAAGCAATGGTTCACGCAATCCGTGGGGGTGGCCGCCTTGTCTATGCCGCCGCAGGGTCGTCCGCACTTATGGCGCTTGCGGATGCAGCTGAGCTGCCTGGAACATACGGTCTCGATCTCAGCCAGGTTCGCTTGTTTATGGCGGGCGGTGTTCCTGTTAATGGATCGATGCCCGGCGGGACTGAGGATGATCATTCTGCGGGCGAGCAGGATGCGGGCGCCGTGACGCCCTCTGATCTTGTAATCGCACTAACGGCGAGCGGGACGACGCCTTATCCGATGGCATTTGCCAAAAAGGCCCGTTCCATCGGTGCGAAGACGATTTGCATTGCCAATAATCCGGACGTGCCGATTTTCGAATTTGCCGATGTGGCGATTGCTTTGCCGACACCGCCGGAAGTGGTCGCCGGTTCGACGCGTATGGGTGCGGGGACAGCGCAAAAGGCGGCACTCAACATCATGTCGACCCTGATGGGAATTGGCCTTGGGCACGTGCATGACGGCATGATGGTCAATCTAATTGCAGACAATGCAAAACTGCGTGAGCGTGCTGCCGGTATCGTTTGCCGGATTGCCGGGGTGGATCGGGCGCAGGCGCAAAGAAGTCTTGAAAAATCGAATTGGGCAGTAAAGCCGGCCGTCTTGTTGGCGTCGGGTGCGACTTCCCTTGACCAAGCTGAAAATCTGCTCGCCAGAACAAACGGACAATTGCGGGCCGCTTTGCAGCATATCTGACGCTGAGGCCTTCCGGGAACGGGCCGCAGGAATAGTAGGAGGACACTATGTCAAACAAATCCCTGATTGTTACGCTACTCGCAACCACGCTTTTGAGCGGCCCAGCCTTCGCTGAAGATGTCACCTTGACCATCGAGAGCTGGCGGAACGATGACCTGACCCTCTGGCAGGACAAGATCATTCCGGCTTTTGAAGCTTCTCATCCGGGCATCAAGGTAAAGTTCACGCCGTCCGCTCCTGCGGAATACAATGCCGTGTTGAACTCCAAACTGGATGCGGGCAGCGCCGGTGATCTGATTACCTGCCGCCCGTTTGATGCGTCCCTGGCGCTTTACGATGCTGGCCATCTTGCCGATGTCTCCGGTCTGGAGAACATGTCCAACTTCTCCGACGTGGCAAAGTCCGCCTGGCAGACGGATGACGGGTCGGCGACCTTCTGTGTTCCGATGGCCTCCGTGATCCATGGCTTCATCTACAACAAGGAAGCCTTTGAAGAAGTCGGTGTTGAAGTTCCTCAGACCGAGACGGAGTTCTTTGCAGCGCTGGACAAGTTCAAGGAAGACGGCTCCTACATTCCCCTTGCCATGGGCACAAACGACCAGTGGGAAGCGGCAACGATGGGCTACAACAACATCGGGCCGAACTACTGGAAAGGTGAGGAAGGGCGTCTTGCGCTGATCAAGGGTGAACAGAAGCTCACTGACGATCAATGGGTCGCGCCGTACCGCACGCTTGCCAAGTGGAGTGACTATCTCGGGGACGGCTATGAAGCCCAAACTTATCCGGATAGCCAGAACCTGTTCACACTCGGACGCGCCGCAATTTATCCGGCGGGTAGCTGGGAAATCACTGGCTTCAACGCGCAGGCTGATTTCGAGATGGGCGCATTCAAGCCGCCGGTCCAGAATGAAGGGGATACCTGCTACATTTCGGACCATACCGACATTGCCATCGGTTTGAACGCCAAAAGTGAGAATGCGGATGCTGCGAAGACCTTCCTGAACTGGGTCGGTTCTGAAGAATTCGCGACGATCTATGCAAACGCGCTGCCGGGCTTCTTCTCCCTGTCCAGCTTTGATGTCGCGATGGAAGATCCGCTGGCTCAGGAATTCGTTTCCTGGCGCGGTGAGTGCGAGTCCACCATCCGCTCCACCTACCAGATCCTCTCCCGCGGCACGCCGAACCTGGAGAATGAAACCTGGGGCGCCTCTGTTGCGGCCATCAAGGGCACCAAGTCTGCTGAAGACCTCGGTAAGGAACTTCAGGACGGCCTTGCCAGCTGGTACGAGCCGCAGCAGTAACCGGCCTTCACGCAATAAGGCTCCGGACGGTCCGTCCGGAGCCATTTTATTAGCCAGCTCTTAGTTGAGTGGGGGAGTGGCATGAAATCGCCTCGCATAAAAAGCCATGTGATCGTGTTTCTGGCGCCAGCCGTGCTGGTCTACACGGCCATCATGATTTTTCCGCTGTTCAATACGTTGCGGCTCGCGCTCTACACGGAAGCCGATCAGGTGCGCATGTTTGTCGGACTTGAGAATTTCCGCACGCTGTTCGGTGATCCACGCTGGTCCGAAAGCTTCTGGAATGCGCTGGCGAACAATTTCTGGTTTTTTGTAATTCACATGCTGGTGCAAAACCCGATTGGCATTGCGCTTGCCGCCATTCTCAGCCATCCGCGCCTGCGCTTTGCCGCTTTCTACCGCTCCGCCATATTTGTTCCGACCATCCTGTCCTTTGTCATCGTTGGGTTTGCCTGGAAACTGATCCTGTCTCCGATCTGGGGCATTGCACCGGACCTGTTAAGCGCTGTCGGCCTCAAAAGCTTGTTCGCGCCTTGGCTGGGTAAGGAAGAATATGCTCTTACGACACTGGCTTTGATTTCCGTGTGGCAGTTTGTCGGCATTCCAATGATGCTGATTTACGCAGCGCTTCTGTCGATCCCGGAAGAGGTTCTCGAAGCGGGCGAGGTTGACGGCATTACCGGAATGGCCGCTTTCTGGAAGATCAAGCTGCCGCTGATCCTGCCCTCGATCGGGATCATTTCGATCCTGACCTTTGTTGGAAACTTCAACGCATTCGACCTGATCTATACAGCTCAGGGCGCGCTTGCCGGTCCGGATTTCTCAACGGATATCCTCGGCACTTTCATGTACCGCACGTTCTTCGGGTTTCAGCTGCAGCTTGGAGATCCGCATATGGGGTCGGCCATTGCGACAGCCATGTTCGGGATCATCCTGGTCGGCGTGTGCATCTATCTCTTCGGTATTCAAACGCGCTTGAAGCGCTACCAGTTCTAAGGAGGGCCTGACATGAACAAAGCCCGCCAAAACCCGCTGAATGCGGTTGCCGCGCATGGCGCGCTCATTCTCTACACACTGATTGCGCTGTTTCCGGTCTTCGTGATCCTGATCAACAGCTTCAAGACGCGGAAGGCGATCTTCCGGGAGCCTTTGGCGCTGCCCGATGCCGACAGCTTTTCAATGATCGGCTATGAAACGGTCATGAAACAGGGGGACTTCTTTCTCTACTTCCAGAACTCCCTGATCGTCACCGTCGTCTCCCTGTTTTTCATCCTGCTGTTCGGTGCGATGGCGGCCTTTGCGCTGTCGGAATACAGGTTTCGGGGCAATACGCTGATGGGCCTATACCTCGCGCTCGGCATCATGATCCCGATCCGGATCGGAACCGTCGCGATCCTCGACCTGATGGTCCAGACCGGTCTTGTGAACACGCTGATGGCGTTGATCCTTGTCTATACCGCACAAGGTCTGCCGCTCGCAGTGTTCATTTTGTCGGAATTCATGCGCCAGGTTTCAGAAGATCTGAAGAATGCTGGCCGGATTGACGGCCTCAGCGAATACACGATTTTCTTCCGGCTTGTTCTTCCGCTTGTGCGGCCCGCCATGGCGACCGTTGCCGTCTTCAACATGATCCCGATCTGGAACGATCTCTGGTTCCCGTTGATTCTGGCTCCGGCGGAAGAGACCAAGACGCTCACACTCGGGAGCCAGGTGTTCATCGGGCAGTTCGTAACCGACTGGAATGCGGTTCTGTCTGCCCTGTCCCTCGCCATTCTGCCCGTCATGATCCTTTACGTGATCTTCTCCCGTCAGCTGATCCGCGGCATTACATCGGGAGCTGTCAAATGATCTGGGTTCTCGTTATTGGTCTGGGGAATATGGGCTTGAGCCATGCTCTGGCCCACACGAAAGGAACTTCCAAACTTGCCGGACTGGTGGCGCGGGGCCCGCGCCCCGATCTACCGGAGGCCTTGAGCGATGTTCCATACTTCACCGATGTCGATCAAGCGCTAGCCGCGGCAAAACCCGACCTGGTGGTGATCGCGTCTTACACCGAATCCCACAAACCTTATGCGCTTAAAGCGCTGCGGTCCGGTGCGCATGTCTTTTGCGAGAAGCCATTGGCCGCTTCCGTGGACGATGCGCAGGAGATCGTGGATCTGGCGGTAGAGACCGGCCGCAAGCTGATGATCGGTTACATCCTGCGTCATCATCCAGGATGGGTGAAGCTGGTTGAAGAGGCCCGTGCGCTGGGCGGGCCGTATGTGTTCCGGATGAACCTCAATCAGCAAAGCAGAGGGCCTACCTGGGAAACTCACAAGTCTTTGATGAAGTCTGTCAGTCCGATTGTCGACTGTGGCGTTCATTATGTCGATGTCATGTGTCAGATCACGGACGCAAAGCCGGTCAAGGTTCATGGCATGGGGGTCCGCCTGTCCGATGAGATTGCGGCCGACATGTATAATTACGGCCATTTCCAGGTGACGTTCGAGGACGGCTCTGTTGGCTGGTATGAGGCGGGTTGGGGCCCAATGATGTCCGAGACCGCCCATTTTGTGAAAGACATCGTCACCCCGAACGGGTCGGTCTCTATCACCGACGTCAAGGATGAGGGCTCCGATGATGTCGATGGCCATACGTCTGCCGGCAAGCTTCTTGTCCATACACTGACAGGTGACCGGCTGGTCAGTTTGCCCGATGAACCGGGCCATCAGGACCTATGTGATGCGGAACAAGCCGCAATGATCCGGGCCATCGAAGATGATATCGATCTGACCCGCCACATGAATGACGCCGTGCAATCCCTACGCATATGCCTTGCCGCAGACGAAAGCATCCGCACCGGCGTTGCTGTAGACCTTTCTGGAGCTTGATCCCATGACCGCTCTTCAACTTACCGATCTCAACAAGTCTTTTGGCGCGGTGCATGTGCTCAAAGATATCAACCTGACTGTGGAAGAGGGCGAGTTTGTAGTCTTTGTCGGCCCGTCTGGATGCGGCAAGTCCACGCTTCTTCGCGTTATCGCGGGCCTTGAGGATGCAACCAGCGGCGAAATCCGGATCGGCGCGTCTGTGGTGAATGACACACCTCCAGCCAAGCGCGGCATCGCCATGGTGTTCCAATCCTATGCGCTTTATCCGCATTTGAACGTGTGCGAAAACATGTCGCTTGCGCTCAAGCAGGAAAAGCAGCCCAAGGCGGAGATCGAAGCACGTGTTGCGGAAGCGAGCCGCATGCTTTCCCTCGACCCTTATCTTGATCGCCGTCCTGCCGAACTGTCCGGGGGGCAACGCCAGAGGGTCGCGATCGGGCGTGCAGTGGTGCGCCAGCCGCAACTGTTTCTGTTTGACGAACCGCTGTCCAACCTGGATGCCGCATTGCGGATGAACACCCGCCTAGAGATTGCAAAATTACACCGCCAGCTTGAAGGTAGCATGATCTATGTGACCCATGATCAGACCGAGGCAATGACCCTTGCCGACAAGATCGTAGTGCTGCGCGATGGCCGGGTCGAGCAGGTTGGAAGCCCGATGGACCTTTACAACAATCCAGCCAACCGGTTTGTCGCAGAGTTTTTGGGCTCACCATCCATGAACATCGTTCCGGCCACGCGGCTTGGCGGCTCGGATGGCGAGCAGGTGGGCATCCGTCCGGAGTATGTTCATATTGGTGACGCCGGGGCGCTCGCAGGATCCGTCATTCATGTGGAGCATTTGGGCGGCGACACCAATGTGATTGTCGATATTGGAGAAGAGGCGCCGTTCACGGTTCGCCTGTTCGGCCAATTTGACATTGAGGCAGGCGCAACAGTTCAGCTTGGCTTTGATGAGGCGAAAACCTATCGCTTCGACGCGGCAGGGTCGCGCCTGTCGTAAAAAGGCTTAGCGGCATTTGTCCTTGAGTGCACGGACGGTGTGTTCACAGGTTTGCTCTACGCCGGTCAAACTGAAACCCAAATCGATCTCGGCCTTGGGAGCGTGTGCTAGGGGTTTTCCGGCAGATGCATGGAGTTCGCGCGCGCCGGTGTGTCTTAAAATCTGAGCCGCATTGTCCGGTGTTACGCCAGAGCCCGGCATAATCGACAGGCCGCTTGGTGCAGCGTGGACAAGATCCCGAAGGTCATCTAGCCCGTCCACAGCGCTTCGTACGCCGCCGGATGTCAGGATGCGCTCAAAGCTAAGGTCCCTTGCAGGGGCCAGGATGGCGGTTCTTGAAGGGAGAAGATCGACGACCCGGTGAAGGGTTTTGCCGAGATCACCCGCAGCAGCGCAAAGCCTTTGCAATTGGTCCAAAGCAAGGCCCTCAGATGACCCTGCACCGAACACGGCTCCGGCAAGCCCGAAGGCGCGAACCTGAGCGATTTCCTTTTCCATCCCGGCTAATTCCGCATCCGAATAGAGAAAGCCGCCCGCCCGGGGGCGGACCATCACGTAAACGGGTATGGGACTTTCCCTGGCTGCATGAAGCAGTGCGAGCGATGGCGACAAACCTCCAATCGCAAGAGCCGAGCAGAGTTCTATCCGGTCCGCACCTCCGCGTATTGCGGTTCGCAGGCCGTCAATTGTGTCGACACAAATCTCAAGTCTCGCCATGACGGACCATGCTCTTCTGATTATCCGCAACCATCTGTGAGGCATGAATACCGGCCCCGAGCAGGGCAGCTATTGAGCCGGTGGAGGCAGGCCGTATTCCTGGAGCGTTTCCGCCTGCAAGGCATCTCAGCCGAAGTTCCTGTTCAAGTGCGTTCAGCAGCCGGCTGTTTCCAGAAAGGCCACCACCCGCCACAATGATGGAGGGATCGAAGATGTTCACGAGATTAGCCAGCGCACCGCCGACAATATCGAGATAGACATCAAGGGTTGTTCCAGCATCTAGGTCACCTTGTTCCCAGGCTTTTAGGATCTCGAAAGAGGACTGCCGATGGGATGAGAGGTGGGTATGGAGGCGTTCCAGCCCCCGCGCGCCGCCAAAGACATCCAGGCAGCCGGTTTGCCCGCAGCCGCAGGACCAATCCGGCAGTGCGAAGCCGGTTCGTGCTGCGCTCGCAGGGCCGTGGCCCCATTCCCCGGCAATGCCCTGTTCGCCCTGAAAGCATCTGCCATTTATCACTAGAGCACCACCAATTCCGGTTCCGAGAATGATCCCCAGCACGATGTCGTGCTGAGCGTTGTCTTCAGAGTGTGCTTCGGCCAGCGCAAAAGCCTTTGCATCATTGATCAAAAACACAGGTTTGCCGGTAACGGCTTCCAGGTCTGATGCAAGCAGTTTGCCGGAGAGACAGGGAATGTTGGCCGCGCGGACCGTGCCTGCTTTTGGATCAACAACGCCGGCAATGGAAAGTCCAACTCCTGACGCCCCGGCGGCTGTCATCCGTGCCAGAAGACGGCAGAACTCGAAATAATCTTGGGTCGGGGTCGGTTCGGTCTCGATAGGGGAAACGCCTGACCCCGCCACATACGCGCTGCCGGCGACCTTTGATCCGCCAATGTCAAAGACGCTGATCATATTGGTTGGTGACTGCCTTCTGATACGTGCCGATGGAGTATAGCAGACAGCGTCCAATTATATGTTTTTAAATACGAAAACTCGGTTTTAAGGGTCAATTTTCAACAAGGTTCGTACCGACTGTTTATCTGAAGTTATGCGCTCTGTTTCCGAAACGAAGGCGCCGGGTGCGGGTAGAGGATGGCCCCTCTCTTAAATATCCCGATCAGACCGCATCAAAAGATGTTCAAGAGGATCGGCTGTACTGGAAATTACGTAGATGATGACCTAAAACAGATATAGGTAAAACTAGAATATCTGGAAGAAAATCGATATTATCTGATATGGCTATCGCAACGAATTCCGATACGACGCAAGAAGCTTCGGCAACGCACCGGGCCTACCTGATGATCCGCCGGATGATCCTGGTTGGCGAGCTCGCGCCTGGGGAGAAGCTGAAGATCGAAACCTTGCGCAAGATCCTAGATATGGGCGGTTCTCCCATTCGGGAGGCTCTGACGCTCCTGGTATCGGATCTGCTGGTCGAACGGCTCGACCAGCGTGGCTTTCGAGCGGCGGAGATCAGTGCACACAACTTTCAGGAAATTCTCAACCTGCGCTGCCATCTCGAGGAGATTGCCTTGCGGGAAAGCCTGAGGGAGGCCGATCACGCCTGGGAAGACCGCCTTGTGATCAGCCACCACCGGATGATGCGTGAACCGCGAACCAATGTCGAGCGCTTCGAGGAACTGCACAAGGCGTTCCATATGAACCTTTTGAGCGGCAGTCATTCGCCGGTCCTGCTCAAGTTCTGTAACCAGCTTTACGACCTGAATATCCGGTACCGCTATCTGGCGGGTAAGGATCTGAGTTACGCGAGACGCGATATCGGCAAGGAACATACGGATATCATGAATGCGGCCGTCGACCGGGATGTCGAGACGGCATGCCGCTTGCTGCTCGATCATTACCGCAATACTGGCGCATTCCTTGAAAAGCATTTCTCGCAGGAAGCGGCAGAGTAGCCGGCATCCAGCGGTCCGAACCATGAAAGATCGTCAGTTTGGGCACTAGTGTCAGACAGCTTCCCTCACAAGGACAAGATCGAACGCGGCTATCAGATAAGGGCCGTCGACCTTACCGGACAATTCGAAACCTTCCGGCGGAAACGAGCCTGCCGGTTGCTCGACATAGGTCATGATCAGATCTTCTCGGACGCCGAACACCGTGTCCTCATCAAGATAAGGGTCGTCGTCGGGAAAAATCTCGGTCACCAGAGGCGCATAACCAGGCGCGGTTACGATGTAGTGCAGGTGAGAGGGCCGCCAGGGGTGACGGCCGCTGGCCCGCAGGATATCGCCAACTGGTCCGTCGCTCGGAACAGTGTAGCTCACTGGCTTCACGGTTGTGAACGCATAACGGCCGTCCTGCCCAGTCGTTTGAATGCCGTGAAACGAGTAAGTGTCCTGGTCCGGATCCTGACTGGAGTAAAGTCCGTTGGGGGCGGTCTGCCAGATATCAATTTTTGCGCCGGCAATCGGATTTCCATCCGTGTCACGAACGGTTCCTTCTGCAAGGAGGACCTGTTCCTGGAAGTCTCCACGCAAGTCGCCTCCTATGGCCAGAGGAGGCGATCCCGTTATGTGAAATGGCCCAAGCACGGAAGACGAAGTTCCGTTAGGGCTGGAATGCAGCATATCGACGAGGGACGACAGGCCGAGCACATCGGACAGCAAAACAAATTCATGCCGTTCCGCATCGGAAATGGCGCCGGCTTTTTCCAGGAATTCAATGCCCATGCGCCATTCTGCGTGTGTAAGCTTGGTCTCCCGTGCAAAAGAATGCAGGTGCCGGACCAGACTTTCCAGGACTTCCCTAAGGCGTGGGTCCGTGTCCGGACCGAAATAGCTCATGAAAACGTCGGTGATGTTGTCTTTGGTGACGCGGCGCATGAGGTCCTCTTCTAGTTCAATATGGCCAGGCTGAGCGAGGGCCAGCGGATCAGGGCGATCAGAACAACGAGCATGACCAGGGCAAAGGGGAAGGCTCCGACAAACACGTCTTTCAACGAAATCCTGGGATCATTGAGGGTCGCCTTGATCACAAAACAGGAAATGCCGAGCGGTGGCGTCAGAAGTCCTATTTCCGCACCGACCACGGTTATTATGCCGAACCACACAAGCGACAGACCCATCGGCTCGACCAGCGGCAGGAACAGCGGCACGACAATCAGAATGATCGATGCTGTGTCCAGGATCGTGCCGAGAAAGATCATCATCGCCACGTAAATGACCATGATCCAGAAGAAGGTCATTTGTGTTTCGGTGAGCAATGTCCCCAATTCGTTCGGCAAACCGGCCAGACCGAGCATCCGGCTGTAGATCGAGGCGGCCGTGATCAGGAACAAGATGGACGCGGTAATGTGGCCGGTTTCCAAAAGCGCCTGCCAGGCCGATTGGAGCGTCAGCTTTTTCCGGATGGCCGCAATAATCAGGCCGAGCA
This sequence comes from Roseibium denhamense, assembly GCF_009711415.1. GTDB lineage: Bacteria > Pseudomonadota > Alphaproteobacteria > Rhizobiales > Stappiaceae > Roseibium > Roseibium denhamense. The sequence goes on along the minus strand of NZ_SMLZ01000109.1, from coordinate 147,724 downwards.
GGGCGCCAGTCGCGCCTGCTTCCACAGGTGTCAGCCATCCAGTGTAGATGCCGCCGAGAACTGCCACGATCAAGATGAGTGTCGGCAGCGTCTTGTCGGCGATTTCAAGCGGCGACATCCACTCGGTTTCTTCGGCCGGGCGGCCGCCGACATAGTCTGGCGTCAATCGCCCCATCAGGAATATGGCCACCACATAGGCACCGGCCAGCATCAGTCCTGGAACAACCCCTGCCAAAAACATGTCGCCGACACTTTGCTCGGCGACAAACGAATAGATGATGAGCATGGCGGAGGGCGGTATGATCATTCCGAGGACGGAGGAGCCCGCGACGACGCCCACGGCAAAGCGCGGGTTGTAGTCGAATGCCAGCATTTGCGGCACGGACACTTTGGAAAAAACCGAGGCTGAGGCAATCGACGATCCGGTAACGGCCGCAAAGACCGCGTTGGCGCCGACGGTCGCCATACCGATACCGCCTTTAACGCGTTTGAAGCCGCTGTTCATGACTTGATAAATATCGGCGCCGAGCCCTGCCTTTGAGACGATCAGGCCCATGAAGGTGAAGAGTGGGACGGTGGCAAACGTGTATTCCATCACGCTGTCGCCAATCGCGATCTTCAATAGGTTTACGGCAAGGTCAAAGTTGTCCCGCATCAAGATAATGGACACAAACGAGACCAGTCCGAGCGCGATCGGGATGTAGACACCGAGGTAGACCAGGACGACAATCGCAATGACCGAGAGGGTGCCGATTTCAAAAGGTGTCACGCGTTATCCTCGGATGGTTCGCTGGGCTGTGCAGCGCCGGTCTTCGTATCGGGCACAAGAACTTTCAGTAAAAACATCAGTGTGCACAAAACGGCACTGAGATAGATTGCCAATTTGATCGGCCACCAGGGCGCGGTGAAGATGCCTGGAACTCCGAAGAAATCCTTGGTTTCATACATTTCCAAGAACTCCGGCCAAATCGCATAGGCGACGAGGGCCATGAAGATGGCGGAAGCTGTGTTGATCACCCGCCGGATTGTTGCGGCGAGTTTGGGCCGGGAGGCTTCCAGTAGGATCAAAAAACCGTCCGACCGGGTTAGACGGTTTGTTCGCACCACGTCCGGCAATTGGAGAAAGACGATCAGGACCATAGAAAACTGAACGACTTCGACCGCGCCGCGGAAGGGCGCGTTGAAGAAGCCTCTCGCGACCACGTCATAATTGATCACCATGACGAGGGCGAGAACGATCAGGGTTCCAATCGCGTTAGCCCCGATCGCAACCCAGTTGGCCGCTGAAGATAGGGCGCGAACGCCAGAAGTTATTAAACGCAGCATTCCGGCGCTCCCTCCCCCTGCTCAGTCAGGCTGCTGCTACTGGGTCAGTTCAGCCGACCAATCGCGCACTGGAGTGAAGCCCGCCTCCGAAAGCTTTGCCATGTAAGCCTTCAGCATGTCGCTGCCGGGTTCTCCCTTTGCATCCAGACCCGCTGCCCATTCCACCGCAATGTTCGGCATGGCCTGTGCCCATTGAGCGCGTTCTGCCGTGTCCATTTCAACCACTGTGCCGCCGGACTCCACGTAAGCCGCCCGGCTCGCCTCTGCACGATCCATTGCAATTCCGGCCACGTGATCCCGATACGCAACCGCAACGTCCTGGAGTACGGACTTTACTTCATCGGGGAGGCCGTCCCAGTAGTCCTTGTTGACAGTGATTGTCTTGGAATTCACGGCACCGAGGTCTGCTTTGAGCATGTACGGGGCAACTTCCGCGATCTTGAACGTTTTGGCGGCTTCCGGCCACAGCATGGCGTTGTCGACCAAGCCGGTCTGCAGCATGTTGTAGAAGTCGGTCAGTCCCCCGCGCACACCGGCTGCCCCTTCGATCCCTTCCAGATAACGCAGGTTCATACCAGCCCCAGCGACTTTGCTGCCTTCCAAAGCGGAGAGCGACTCAATCGGATCTTTTGAGAACACTTGATAGGTGTCGAGGACAACTCCGGTCGCGAGATACACCTGGTTCTGCGCTTCAAACTCCTTCTGCATGGTCGGGAATTCCTTGGCGATTTCGTCAACCGCCTTGGCGACTGCCCTGGAATCTGGTGCAATGAAGGGAGTTACGGCAGCCAGGGCCTGACTGGGGAGCTTCGATGAATGGAAGATCGTGGTTACGATCCCGATGTCCCCGAGCCCGAGTTTAACCCCTTCCAGAACGCCTTTGGGCTTGACGATTGAACCGCCGTAGCTCTCCTGCCAATCCATCTTGTAGTTGCCCGTTTCCGCCAGGCGCTTGTCGACTTCCGGAATAAAGAAGTTCGTGAACTCCTGAACCCACATGGCGCGGGCCGGATAGCCATCTATGACCACCGCCTTGATGGTTTCTGTCGCGAAGGCCGGCATCGATACCGTGCTGAGCAGCGCAAATGCCAAAGCGCTGCGGCGTGTCAATTTTCCAATCATGGCATTCTCCTCCCAAAGAAAGCGAGACCGGTCAGGCTTTTTGCCAGATCGTCTCCAGGGCTGTCCCGGATTGCTCGAAAAGCTTCGACAATGGACAGTATTTGGCAACCTCAACACCGACTCGCTGCAGATCCTCCTCTGCAATGGAGCCGTCGCTGACAACAACCTGGCGCAGTGCGACAAACGGGACGTTGATCTCCTCCTCAAGAGTTACGCCCCTGCGGTCGAATTCGCAGGTGATTTCGATGTCCAGATGTCCGATATCGACACCCAGTTGACCGGCGCATTTGTGGCCGATGACATTTGTGCAGCCGGCGAGCGCGGCGAGGGCCGTTTCTGTCGGTGCGGGCCCAAGGTTTGTTCCGCCTCTGGCGGCTGGCTCGTCGATGGTAAATGACAGATCACGAAGACTGATATCCGTTCTGGAGTGGCTCACGCCCCGGCCATGTGTTCTTAAGGTGACAACGGTCTTTTCCTTGAACGCTGGCATGATCCCTCACAAGAATTTGCAGGCCGTCTCGAAGGGAAGGCGCGGAAGTTTTTGAAACAACGCGCTTTCGTCCGCATAACCGAGATTGCAAAGGAAGTTTGACTTCAAGGTCGTACCGGCAAAGAACTCCGCATCGACGATAGCATTTGAAAATCCGGACATGGCCCCGACATCGAGGCCAACGGCGCGGGCCGCAATCATGAAATAGGCGCCTTGCAGTGTCCCGTTCCGGAAAGCCGTTGTCTCGCAATGCTCAGGTTTTCCCTGAAAGAAAGGCCGCCTATCTTCATGAGGAAACAGGAACGGCAGTTTGGTCCAGAAGTCGAGATCATGCGCGATAATGACCGTGACCGGTGCTGACATCATCTTGTCGATGTTTTTTTCCTTCAGCGATTTTGCAAGCCGCTGCTTTGCCTCAAGCGTTTCGATGAAGAAGAACCGGGCAGGGCATGTATTCATGCTGGTCGCGCCGGCCGCGGTTATCTCATAAATCGTCTCGAGAAGTTCACGGGGGACGGCTTTGTTTTGCCATGCGTAGTGAGACCGTGCACCGCGCAAGATCAAATCAATCGCGTCATCATCCAAATTCTGAATGCGTTCCCGCAAAGCCCGCACATCGTTCCGCGCCTCCTCCCGGAGTTGTGCCAACGCATCGCCAGTGGGCGCGGATGTGGCTGCTTGCGTCATTCCGCAGCCTCCGTCGCTGACATGTCTTCTTCGGCGATAATCGGGTTCGCGCAAATGCCGATGCCTTCAATTTCCACTTCCACCGTTTCGCCTGGGCGAAGCCACCGCGGCGGCTTTTTCGCATGTCCAACGCCAGGCGGTGTTCCCATCGCCAGATAATCTCCCGGTTCCAGTGTGGTGAATTCGGAAACGGTTGCGATGGTTCTTGCAACGCTCCACAGCATGTCCGAAGTGGTCGCGCTCTGAAGGATTTCCTGTCCGACACGGGATTCGATCTTAAGACCATTCGCCCCTTCCGGAAGTTCATCCGGCGTCACAATGACAGGGCCGACAGGACCTGTGGCGTCAAAGTTCTTTCCGGGGGTCCACTGGTGCGTCTTGCGCTGGTATTCGCGCACGGACCCATCGTTAAACAGCGTATAGCCGAACACATGGCTCAAGGCGTCCGCTTCTGAGATGTGCTTTCCGCCCTTGCCGATGATCACCATCAGTTCGGCTTCGTAATCGAGCTGTTCGGAGCAGGTTGGCCGCACCATGGGAGCGCCTGCCGGGATCATCGAGGAGTTGGTGCGGATAAAAAGTGCAGGGTAGTCCGGAATGTCGTAACCGCCTTCCTTGATGTGGTCGACATAGTTCAGTCCGAGACAGATGATTTTGCCCGGAAGGGCGATGGGCAATCCGGGTGTGAGACCTGCAACGGGCTCTGCCGGGACCGAGGTTTTACGTTCCGCAAGAGCGTTCACGTCAACATGGCCATCGATTATGGCGCGCAGATCCGGTCCGACCTTGCTGTCCAGAGCTGTCAGGCTCCAGGCCTGTGTGCCTTCAACAAGATAGACGCCCTGACCTGCTGCCCCAGTCCCTACAATGAAACGCATGTTCGCCTCGGTGTTTCCCAATTTTTTATTACTTTGACGACGATTTTATCGATTGTCAAATAATATCGATTTTTTTAGAGTGAAGGAAATTCGGAGGAACACACAATGCCCGCGTGGAACGATTACAAGAAGATCGCCAAGGATCGCGGCGCCCTGGCGCTTGAGCTATATGCGGTCTCCACATCACCTGCCGGGCCGGACGCAGACTTGCCTGGGAACCTTCCCGACCATCTGGCCTACCAGGCAAGATTGGAGTCTGACGGCAAACTTGCATTTGCAGGACCTGTCTCAGATGAGACCGGCGAGCACATGACAGGTGAAGGCCTGATCATTTACCGGGCTGCCTCCCTTGAAGAGGCCAAGGCGCTTGCGGATGGAGATCCGATGCATGCGCGCGGCGTGCGCCGTTACACAATCCGCCGCTGGCTGATCAATGAGGGCAGTTTCACACTCTCGGTCGGTTTGTCGGGCGGCCGCACGGACTTTCGATAGCGCCGTTAATGGGAATTGGTTCCTCAAAGTCTCGCGCATGGACGTTTTTCTGGGAAGTCTCGGCCAACCGAGACTAACTCCAATAACTCGCGCTGGGTTTTAAGAGTTTCACTCAGCTGCGTGTTTCAGGCTGGCCATGAGATGGTGGAATTTTTCGCCCTGAACTGCGACGTGGCCCCGGATGGCCACAGCCGCAGCTTCGCCATCTCCTTTTTCCAGGGCAGTCACGATGGCCTTATGCTCGGCCATGGATTGCGGCAAACGGCCTCTTGCCCTGAGCTGCATCCGGCGGAAGGGTTGAAGGCGCCGGTAGAGACGGAGGCATTCCTGCTCCAGAAAACCGTTTCCCGATTGCCGGTACAAAATGGCGTGGAAGCGTTCGTTTTCCAGGTAATAGCCATCGGCGTCCTGGGCCGCGACCGCCTCATCACAGCGTGAGTTGGCCACGTGAAGATCCGATAAAGCTTGGTCTGAGATACGGCTTGCGGCCAATCGGGCACTTGCGGCCTCCAACTCGGCCATGACCTCGAACATCTCGAGAAGCTCGACCGGACCCGGCTGGCGCACAAAGACGCCACGCCGAGGGATCTGCTCCACAAGACCGGACTGAGAGAGACGCTGCAAAGCCTCCCGGACCGGGGTGCGTGAGACTTCAAACCGCTCGGCGAGCTGGACTTCATCCAAACGCGCGCCATCTTTGTAAGTGCCCTCCAAAATCAGGCCCTCCAATTCGTCGGCGATCAGATCTGCACGTTTCCTATCCATGCCACTGACATAAACACACCTATTCTCTGCACGCAATAATTTCCATCTTGTATACAAAAAATTTGACGGAGAATACATTCGGTGCAAGGATGCCTTCCGAGCTTGACCAAACGTCACACGCTCTTTGGGAGGAACAACAATGACAATGAAACTGACATCCGCCGTTGCAGCTGCCGCGCTGCTCGGTTCGGCTTTTGCCGCCAATGCCACGGAACTGCGCCTGTCGCACCAGTGGTCCACCAGCGATGTGCGCCACAAGGTGGCTGAAATCGTTGCCAATGAAGTTGCCGCTGCCGACGTCGATCTTGAAATCAAGATCTTCCCGTCAAAATCCCTTTTCAAGCCGCGCGAGCAGTACAAGCCGCTCAGCCGCGGTCAGCTGGATATGACTGTGTTTCCGCTGAGCTATGCCGGCGGCCAGCAGCCCGCCTACAACCTCACCCTGATGCCGGGTCTGGTGAAGAACCACGATCACGCAGCCCGTCTCAACGAAAGCCCGTTCATGGGCAAGATCGAAGAGATCATGGCCGGCGATGACGTGATGGTTCTGGTTCACGGCTATCTTGCTGGCGGCTTTGTCGGCAAAGACAAATGCATCACCGCCCCGGAACACGTGAAGGGACAACAAACCCGCGCAGCCGGTAAGGCATTTGAGCAGATGCTTGCCGGTGCCGGCGCCTCCATTGCGTCCATGGCATCGTCTGAAATCTACAACGCCATGCAAACCGGCGTTCTGACAGCTGCGAACACCTCGTCCTCATCTTTCGTCAGTTATCGGATCTACGAGCAGGTCAAGTGCTACACACCGGCCAGCGACTTTGCCCTATGGTTCATGTATCAGCCGCTGCTGATGAACAAATCCGCCTATGACGGTCTGAACGATGCCCAAAAAGCCGCGTTGCAGGCAGGCGCTGCCAAGGCTGAAGCGTTCTACCTGGAGGAAGCCAAGAAACAGGATGCGGCTTCTGCCGATATCTTTGCAGAAAATGGCGTCGAGATTGCGCAAATGAGCCAGGAAGAGTTCGACGCCTGGCGGGCCCTTGCGCAAGAGACTTCCTACAAGGCGTTCATCGAGCAAACCCCGGGCGGCCAAGAGCTCTTGGATATGGCTCTGTCAGTCCAATAAGTCTTTGACCGGGGCGGTGTCACACCGCCCCGTCTCTCGCTACCCTTTTTCTTTTTCGGGAGTTTCCCATGGCGGGTCACAGCTCGGCAGCCGTAGCGCATGCCGGTAATAACCCCTTTTTGCGCGCTGTCGCGGCCATTTCAACCGTTGCGGGATGGTGTTCGGCGGCCATGATCGTCGCCGCCGTTGCGATCACCTGCCAGATGATCTTTGTCAGGTTCGTCTTGAACGGATCGACGGTCTGGCAGACGGAAGCGGTCATCTATCTGGTGATTGCCGCGACGCTTGTCGGCTTGCCCTATGTCCAGCGGTTGCGCGGCCACGTGAATGTGGACCTGGTGCCGCTGTCGCTGCCGCCACGGGCTCGGTTTTTTCTCGCGCTGATTACCCTCTCGCTGTCAATCCTGATTGTTGGGATCATGCTGTTTTATGGCTTTGAGTACTGGCACTTTGCCTGGGACCGCGGCTGGCGCTCGGACACGGTGTGGGGTGTCCGGCTTTGGATCCCATATCTCTCCTTGCCCGTAGGGTTCGGCCTGCTTCTCCTGCAGCTGATTGCCGATCTGGTAGCTGTGATCACACGGGTTGATCGCCCGTTCGGCCTGGAGGACGCATAATGGATCCGCTTCTCCTCGGTGCCTTGGTCGCCTTCTTCACCATCTTCGTCCTGTTCTCCGGTGTGTCGGTCGCGCTGGGGCTTCTGATTGTCTCAGCCGGTTTCCTAATCATCTTCGACGGCATGCGGTCCCTGGAACTGATGCCGGAAATCCTGTTCGGCAAGCTCGACAACTTCGCGCTCCTTTCCATCCCGATGTTTATCATCATGGGCGCTTCAATCGCCTCCACCCGCGCTGGTGCCGACCTTTATGAGGCGCTGGAACGGTGGCTCACCCGCGTTCCAGGCGGGCTGGTCGTCTCCAACCTCGGAGCCTGCGCGCTGTTTGCCGCGATGTCCGGGTCCAGCCCGGCAACGTGTGCGGCGATCGGCAAGATGGGCATTCCGGAAATGCGCAAGCGCGGCTATCCGGACGGCGTTGCGGCCGGCTCGATCGCCGCTGGCGGAACACTCGGGATTCTGATCCCGCCATCGGTCACGATGATCGTTTACGGCATTGCGACCGAAACCTCGATTGGACGCCTGTTCCTTGCCGGTGTCATTCCAGGCCTGCTCCTGGTTGGCCTCTTCATGGCATGGTCACTCTATTCCACCTGGCGTTCCGGGGATGCCTCTGTCTTGAGTGCCGGCAGCTACACCTGGAAAGAGCGTTTTGAGATCCTGCCTCGGGTTCTGCCCTTCCTCGCGATCATCGTCGGCGTGCTTTACGCCATGTATGGCGGCATCGCGACACCGTCGGAAACGGCGGCCGTCGGCGCGCTGATGTGTCTGGTCATCGCGATGGTGATCTACAAACTCTGGAATCCCGGAGATCTTTGGGTTGTCCTGCGCGACAGCACTAAGGAAAGCGTGATGATCCTGTTCATCATCGCAGCTGCCGGTGTCTTTTCTTACATGCTGTCTTCGTTGTTCATCACGCAGGCGATTGCCGAGTGGATCGGCACTTTGGATGTGAACCGCTGGGTTCTTATGGGCGCGGTGAATATCTTCCTGCTGATCGCCGGTTTCTTCCTGCCACCGGTTGCCGTGATCCTAATGGCGGCCCCGATCCTCTTGCCAATCATCACAACGGCTGGATTTGATCCGATCTGGTTTGCGGTTGTCCTGACGATCAACATGGAGATTGGCTTGATATCGCCTCCGGTCGGCCTCAACTTGTATGTCATCAATGGCATTGCACCGGATATCTCGCTGAAGACCATTCTGAAGGGCTCCTTACCCTTTGTGGGATGTATGGTCGTCGCGATCATCCTGTTATGCATCTTCCCAGGACTGGCAACTTGGTTGCCGGATGCTGTGATGGGACCAACACGATGACCCTTTTAGCTGATCTGCTGTCTTCAATCTTTGACCGCCGGTACCGGACGTTTCTTCCCGGAAGCTCCGACAACCGGCCCATGGAGGAACTCACCGCCGCGCTTTTGGGTGCGTCGGGCGAGGTTTCGGGCAGCACGATCGCCCGGATTATCCTCGACCGTTATGAAACAGCAGAGGAAGACGAAAAGCTTTCCTTTTTCAATCACTTGGCCGAAGACATGGCTGTCTCGCCTCAAGATCTTCGCGCGGCACTTGAAACCTATGAAAAGGGGCAGACCAAGACGAGCTACGAAACCCTGGTCCGCGCTGCCGAACCACGCCGGCAGGAGCTGATCCGCCGTCTCAACCAGGTGCCGGACGCCACCCGGTCCCTCGTTGCCATGCGCGCCGATCTCCTGCGCTTCAGCAAGGAGGATGACGCTCTGCAAGCCCTCAACGTCGACTTTGGCCATCTGTTTGCCAGCTGGTTCAACAGAGGGTTCCTCGTGCTCAGACCGATCAACTGGGAAAGCCCGGCCAATATCCTTGAAAAGATCATTGAGTATGAAGCGGTCCACGCCATCGACAGCTGGGATGATCTGAGACGGCGCTTGCAGCCCGCCGACCGGCGCTGTTTCGCCTTCTTCCACCCCACCATGCCGGATGAGCCACTGATCTTCGTGGAAGTCGCCCTCACCAAAGGTGTTCCCTCGTCCGTCCAAGGGCTTTTGAGCGAAGAGCGGGAACACATTGAGGCCGAAGACGCGAACACGGCGGTCTTCTATTCCATCTCGAACTGCCAGAAGGGGCTGGCGGGGATTTCCTTCGGCAATTCCCTGATCAAACAGGTTGCCGCAGATCTTTCTCTGGAATTGCCGAGCCTGAAAACCTTCGTGACGCTGTCACCAATTCCGGGTTTCCTGAACTGGATCGAGAAAAACGACCTCGGTCCGCTCCCCGACGATCCAAAGCAGCTCAAGGCGCTCGCGGCGCATTATCTGATCGCAGCGAAACGCAGGAACGGATTGCCGCTTGATCCAGTGGCCCGCTTCCATCTCGGCAACGGCGCGCAGGTTTATCAAGTTCATGCGGACGCCGACCTTTCTGAAAAGGGTCAACAGCAATCCGCCGGCGTGATGGTCAACTACCTTTACAATCTTTCGAAGGTCTCGCAAAACCACGAGCGCTTCGCGACCTCCCATGAAATTGCGGCCTCTTCGGATATCAAGTCGCTCAGCGCGGCCGCTGAAAAAGCACTCAACAGGAGCCCGACCGATGGCCAACCCGCTCTTTGATCAGCTGTTCGGCAAACATGCCGGCAAGACGACGCCTTTTCTGCATCTGGCAAGCGGGGCCATCCTCACCCATGCCGAGTTCCTGGGACAAGCAGCGCAGATTGCCCATGCTCTGACCGAATTCGGATTGAAGCCGGGAGACCGGCTCGCAGCGCAGATTGAAAAGTCACCTGAAGCACTTGCACTCTATGCGGCCTGTGCGCAGGCCGGTGTGATCTTCCTCCCGCTCAACACCGCCTACACCGTGGATGAGCTGACCTACTTCATTGAAAACAGCGGCGCTGCCCTTGTTGTCTGCGATGCACGCAGCGAAGCCGCTCTCACGCCGATCGTAACCGGCCTTGGAGCCAGACTCGCTACACTGAATGCCGATGGCTCCGGATCGCTAACGGCGACTGCAAAATCCAAACCATCCACCTTCGATATCGTCGACCGGTCCGCCGATGACCTGGCAGCCTTTCTCTACACTTCCGGTACGACCGGGCGGTCGAAAGGTGCGATGCTGACCCAGGCGAACCTTCTTTCAAACGCTGAAACCCTGGCCGATTGCTGGAGGTTCACTGATGCTGATGTGCTGCTACATGCCCTGCCGATTTTTCACACGCACGGTTTGTTCGTGGCCACGAATGTAAGCCTGATCGCAGGAAGTTCCATGATCTTTCTGCCCAAGTTCGATCTTGATGCCATGATTGGCAACCTGCCGAAGGCGACCGCCATGATGGGTGTCCCGACCTTCTACACCCGGCTTTTGGACGACGACCGGTTCACCAGAGACCTGACTAGCCACATGCGCCTGTTTGTTTCCGGAAGCGCGCCTTTGCTGGCCGAGACCCATGTCCGTTTTGAAGAGCGCACTGGTCACCGGATCCTGGAACGCTACGGGATGACGGAAACCAACATGAACACTTCGAACCCCTATGAGGGTGAGAGGCGGGCGGGAACGGTTGGCTTTCCCCTGCCAGGCGTTGAGCTCAAGATCACCAATCCGGACAACGGCGCGGCTCTCCCGGAGGGCGAGGTGGGGCAGATCGAGGTACGCGGCCCAAACGTCTTTAAAGGCTATTGGCAAATGCCGGAAAAGACTGCCGCAGAACTGCGTGAAGACGGGTTCTTTATTACAGGCGATCTCGGCAAGATCGATGCTGATGGCTATATCCATATTGTTGGACGGAACAAGGATCTGATTATTTCCGGCGGCTACAACATATACCCGAAAGAGATCGAGCTTATCCTTGATGAACAGCCGGGCGTTCTGGAAAGCGCTGTCATCGGCGTGCCGCATCCCGACTTTGGGGAAACGGTTGTCGGGGTGCTGGTCGGCAATGGCGGGGGCGAAATCCGGCTGCCGGACATTGAAGCTGCGATCTCGGCAAGCCTGGCCCGCTTCAAGCACCCGCGCAAGCTGATCGTCATCGATCAACTGCCCCGCAACACCATGGGCAAAGTGCAGAAAAACAAGCTCCGGGACATGTATCAGGACCTGTTTGTTCCGGCCTAGAAAGCTTCAAATTCATCGACCGTCTGATGCTGAACCACCTGATTTTGCCTTTGGTCGCGGTCCGCAATGGCAGTGCTGACGGAGATCAAGCGAAGGCTAAAAAGCCTCCTAAAGATTTCCCAAAACTCCAATCCGCTTCGTGACAGGTTGGTGACAGGGTTTGACGTTACGCTCCACCCAAGCCCGCCGGGAGGAACCGCTCATGCGGTCCGGTGGCTCTTAACCTGTCTTTCCAATGACCGGACTATGTGGAGGAAAACATGACACTCATGAAAATGACCCGCCGGGTCGTTCTGGCTGCTGCTGCGGCTTCAATGACATTCGCAACGCCGTCGTTTGCTGCGGGCCAGGTTGTTGACTCGATTCACTTCCTGATCCCCGGTGGTGCTGGTGGCGGCTGGGACGGCACAGCACGCGGCACAGGCGAAGCACTCACCAAGGCAGGTCTTGTCGGCACCGCGTCTTATGAAAACATGTCCGGCGGCGGCGGCGGCAAGGCCATCGGCTACCTGATAGAAAACGCTGCGTCCAATCACGGCACGCTGATGGTCAACTCGACCCCAATCGTGATCCGGTCGCTTACAGGCGTCTTCCCGCAAAACTTCCGTGACCTGACGCTCGTTGCAGGAACCATCGGCGACTACGCCGCTGTGGTCGTTGGAAAAGACAGTCCGATCAACTCCATGACCGACCTGATCGCAGCCTATAAAGCCGATCCGTCCGGTACCGCCATTGGCGGCGGTTCCGTTCCAGGCGGTATGGATCACCTTGTTGCAGCGATGGCCATGGAAGCTGCCGGTGAAGACCCGACAGCCTTCAAATACATCCCCTATGATGCAGGCGGAAAAGCGATGGCGGCGCTTTTGTCCGGTGAAATCGCGGCTTTGTCCACTGGCTTCTCCGAAGCGGTTGATCTTGCAAATGCTGGCGAAGTGAAAATCATTGGTGTTACAGCGGATGAACGCGTTGCGGCGTATGAGGACGCTCCGACCATGAAGGAGCAGGGCATCGACACCACCTTTGTCAACTGGCGCGGTTTCTTTGCAGCTCCTGACCTGCCGGAAGAGCAGCTGGTTGCCTACCAGACCGCGCTGACCAAAATGTATGACACCCCGGAGTGGGAAGAGGTCCGTGCGCGCAACGGCTGGGTCAACATTCACAACAATGGTGATGACTTCCGTGCCTTCCTGGAAAACCAGGAACAGGTGATCGGCGATCTGATGAAGAAGCTCGGCTTCCTGTAAGACAAAAGACTGGCGGCGCAGCGGAACAGCTCGCGCCGCCTTTCCCGTGTCAGGCGCATACCGATCACACCGGCGCGGGCACTTAACCAGAAAAATTTCGCGGGGAGGAGCCCATGGCGCTCGATCGTTGGATCGCCATGATCATCTTGTTGATCTGTGTTGCCTATGGCTATGCAGCCTTTTTCACAATGGACGACACGCTGGCGCCCTTTATGCGGCGCAATCCGATTTGGCCGTCGACTTTTCCGAAAATCCTGTCGATCATGGCGATCGTCTGCGCCTTATTGATCCTGCTTGGATTTGAAAAAAGCAGCGGCGAACCGAAGCCATCCGAAATCAACTACCGGAGATTGACGGATTACAAACTGGGACAGGCAATCGCCTTGCTCGGTTTGATGGTGGCCTATGCGCTCTTGTTGCGGCCGGCCGGATTTCTCCTGTCCACTGTTAGCTTTCTGTTCATCGGGTCGTTCATTCTCGGCGAGCGCAAATACCACATCATGATTTTGGCCTCGGGAATTGCTGCAGGCGTTGTCTGGTATCTGGTCGACCGGGTTCTCGGGATTTTCCTGAGCCCGCTGCCCGTATTTCTCGCCAACGGAGGGTGACATGCTCGAAGGAATTCTCATCGGGCTGAGCACAGCCTTCTCCGTGACCAACCTTCTCATGGTTGTTGGCGGGTGCCTGATCGGCACCTTCATCGGCATGCTGCCCGGTCTCGGACCGATGTCGATCATCGCCATCATGATCCCGGTCGCCATTTCCATAGGGGATCCGTCGGCGGCCCTGATCCTGCTCGCAGGTGTCTATTACGGCGCGATCTTCGGCGGCTCGACGTCCTCTATCCTGATAAATGCCCCCGGTGTTGCTTCCACAGTGGCCACCAGCTTTGATGGCTATCCACTTGCCCGTCAGGGCAAGGCGGGCAAGGCATTGACCGTTGCGGCCATCTCGTCGTTTGCCGGCGGGTCGATCGGGGCGGTTCTTCTGATGATCTTCGCTCCGGCTCTGGCATCGGTCGCGCTCCTGTTCCACTCCGCCGAGTATTTCGCCCTGATGGTCGTCGGCCTGTCCGCCATTGCAGCCTTTGCCGGGACCGGTCAGGTGATCAAGGCGCTGCTTATGACCATTCTCGGGGTCATCATGGCGACCGTTGGCGAGGGTGCGCTGTTTAACATGCCGCGCTTCACCATGGGATTGATGGACCTCCAGTCCGGATTCGGCTTTATTACGCTCGCCATGGCGATGTTTGCCTTGCCCGAAGCGCTGTATCTCGTTTTGGATCCCAGCCGGTCGAAGACGGAAGGCGGTACCAACGAGATCAAGGATCTGCGGATCACAAAGGCAGAAGCCAAGGCGATCACACCCGTGATCGGGCGTCAGTCCATCCAAGGCTTTCTGATCGGTGTGCTGCCGGGAGCAGGGGCGACGATTGCCTCGTTCCTGGGGTATGCGGTGGAAAGGAACATTGCGCCCAAGGAAGAACAGGAGCAATTCGGAAAAGGCTCGGTCAAGGGCCTGGCCGCGCCGGAAAGCGCAAACAACGCCGCCTGCACGGGCTCGTTCGTACCGCTTCTGACACTCGGCATTCCAGGCTCCGGGACAACGGCCATTCTGCTTGGAGCCTTGATTGCTCTAAACGTCTCGCCGGGGCCACGTCTGATGGTGGACCAGCCGGAGATCTTCTGGGCCGTGATCATTTCCATGTATCTGGGCAACGTGATCCTTCTGATCCTGAACCTGCCGCTGATCCCTTACATCGCAAAGATCCTGGCTGTTCCCCGCAATTTCCTGATCCCGTTCATCTTGTTCTTCACATTGATGGGCGCTTACATCGGGCAAAACAACTCGACGGAGCTTCTGATCCTGGTTGGTTTCGGGATTTGTGCAACGGTCCTCCGCTTTGCCGACTATCCGCTTGCGCCACTGCTGATCGGTTTCATTTTGGGCCGTATGCTGGAGGACAATTTCTCCAGGTCGATGCAGCTTTATGACGGCATCAGCTTCATCTATGAGCGCCCGATGACCTTGGGCCTCTTGGTGCTGGCCGTTATTCTCGTCGTTCTGCCGAGCTACCGTGCCCGCCGGGCACGCGCGCGGGCCGAAGGCGTTGCCGACGGCGATTGAGACTGAAGAAAGACGAGAACCCGACATGACAAGACCACTTGAGGGAATTCGGGTTCTCGACCTGACCAACGTCCTCGCCGGCCCCTTTGCCTGCCATCAGCTCGCCCATTTGGGAGCAGATGTCATCAAGGTCGAAGCGGTCGGTCGGGGCGACCTCGCCCGTAATCTCGGTGCCGACCCTGACCTGTCGGCCAAGGGCATGGGCATAAGCTTTCTCGCTCAAAATGCCGGTAAAAAGTCCCTGACGCTTAACCTCAAGGATCCGCGTGGCAAGGAGGTGCTCAAGCGCCTCGTTGCTGGAGTGAACGTTCTTGTCGAGAACTTCCGGCCCGGTGTCATGGACCGGTTGGGACTTGGCTATAACGTTTTGAAGAGTGAAGCACCGCATCTGATTTACTGCGCCATTTCGGGTTTTGGGCAGGACGGACCCTGGGCGCACCGGCCTGCCTACGATCAAATTGTCCAAGGGGCCTCGGGTGTCATGTCGATCACCGGTGATGCTGACAGTGCGCCTCTGCGCGTTGGCTATCCGCTGGCGGATACCGTCGGCGGGCTGACAGCTGCCATGGCGATCTGCGGGGCACTGAACGCGGACCAGCGGGGTGCTTTCATTGATGTCTCGATGCTGGAGTCGGTGCTTGCCACCATGGGCTGGGTCGTCTCAAATCATCTGATTGGAGGCGTTGATCCGTCACCCAACGGCAATGAAAATCCGACCTCCGCGCCATCCGGTGCGTTTCAATGCGCGGACGGATTGATCAACATCGCAGCGAACAAAGACGAGCAGTGGGAACTTCTGGCGAAGCATCTGAGCCGGGCAGACCTTATTGAAAACTCAGATTTCGCAACGCGCGAAGAGCGCAAGAAGAACCGATTGCGCCTGAAAGCAGAACTGGAGACCGTTCTGACAACACGTCCGGCGCGCGACTGGGCGCGGGAACTCAACAAGCTGGGAGTTCCGGCGGGCGCCGTGCTGACCGTGCCTGAAGTGCTTCAACACCCGCAAATCCGGGATCGCGAATTTCTGGCGCGCTTCGATGAAACGCCAGGTGTCGGCAAGCCCATAGACCTGTTGCGGATTGGGACGATGATTGACGGAAAAAGGCCGTCCGTAGACACGCCACCGCCAGCGCTCGGCGCGGATACTGACAGTATATTGTCCGGTCTGGGTTACGGCACAGACGAAATAGAGACCTTGCGCAAGGAGGGCGTGGTGTGAGCGAGAACACAGACGTTGCGGACTGGTGGCGCACCTCAATTATTGACATGGAGCCTGGCCGAATTTCTCTGCGCGGACACCCTGTCGAGAACTTGATCGGCAATCGGGGTTTTGCCCAGATGATCTGGCTTATGGTGACCGGGGAAGAAATCACCGGTCAACGGGCGGATCTGTTCGAGGCAGCGCTTGTTGCCGCCGTTGACCATGGACCGCAAGCGCCTTCCATTGCCGCAGCGCGCATGGCGGCCACCTGCGGGATCGGCTTGCAATCGGCCATGGCAACCGGGCTTAACATGCTCGGCGATGTGCACGGCGGCGCGGGTGAACAGGCCGTAGACCTTTACCGCGCCATTGAGGCCGCTGGTCTTGAGGAGCTCAAGGTCACACTCGACAGCTGGCGCACGCAGAACGGGCGTTTTATTCCAGGTTTTGGGCACCGGTTCCACAAGCCAGTCGATCCGAGAGCGCCCCGGCTTCTGGCACTGGTCGACGAGGCTGCGGCCTCCGGTGAGGTTACCGGAAGTTTTGCAAAAATCGGCCGGGCCATCGAAGCACATTTGACTGAAGAGCGCGGCAAACCGGTGCCAATGAACATCGATGGGGCAACCGCTGTCATCTATGCAGAACTTGGCTGTCCAGCCCCGCTCGCCCGCGGCTTTTTCGGCTTGTCGCGTTCGGTCGGCATCCTGGCGCACGCCTGGGAGCAGACAGAGCAGGGCGGACGCAACAAGGGGCCGACACCACCGCAGTACCGATGGACGTTTGACGGCAGCTGATTGGCAACCAGCGCCTCTGCTTTCGAACGTGTCTTGCGACACCAATTCCTTGCACATGTCCCGAAGTCTGCGCGCGAACTCAGGTCACTTGCCGCAAACATGCTTGCGTCCGCCTCTTTACCGGGTCATGACTCTCAAAAGGAGGAAACTGAACGTGCGCTTGTTATTGGTCGAAGACACCTTTGACATGGCTGAGGCAATCATGATCCGGCTCGACCGCTCCGGGGTGGCTTGCGACCTTGCCAAAACCCTTGCAGAAGCGCGCGCTTGCGTTGACGTGCAGCGTTACGACGTGATTGTTCTGGATATCAATCTGCCGGATGGGCGCGGTACGGATCTTCTCAAAGACTTGAGGTCGGTCGGCGACCGCACGCCCGTGCTTATGCTGACAGCGGAGTTTTCAGTTGATGACCGTGTGTCCTCTTTGAATTCCGGCGCAGATGACTATCTCGTCAAACCCTTCGATCATCGGGAACTTGAGGCGCGCATCCGGGCGCTGTACCGCCGGGATCAAGGTGACAAAGCCGAAGAGGTGACAATTGGCGCACTGATTTTCAATGCGACAGCGCGGGTTGCGCGCAATGCAGACGGGCCGTTGAACCTCACGCGGCGGGAATTCAGTCTTCTGGAATTGCTTGTCCGCAACCGCGGCCAAACCATGAGTAAGGAAAGACTGTTCGAGGGCCTCTTCAGTTTCGACGATACGGATGTCAGCATGAATGCGCTGGAGCTTTATGTCGCGCGGCTCCGCAAGAAACTGTCCGGATGCTCCGTCCGCATCGAAACCCAGCGCGGGCTCGGTTACAAGCTGGAAGCCGATGCCTGATTTCCTGCAGCGGTTTGATCGGTCGTCTCTAACGCTGAGGGTCGCATTCGGCGTGACGTTGCTTCTCGTCATCGGCGGCCTGCTGGTTTCGATTGCCGCTTTTGCCTACGGCCGCGAAGCAGCCCGAAGCGCCTATGACCGGCTGCTTCTGGGGGCCGCGAATGATATTGCCTCCTCCATTGCGATCCTAGACGGACGAGCCGTTCTGGAGTTGCCGGTGTCGGCATTTGAATTGCTGGCACTGGCACCCGATGATCGCATCGGCTACCGCATTATCGGACCGGATGGATCGACGCTGACCGGCTATGATGAAATCATCGTGCCGTCCGAGCGCGGCAATTCAAGGGACCGCTTTTTCGACGGTACTTTCTTTGGCGAGGACGCCCGCTTTGCAATTGTCACCAAACGTTTTGCAGAGCGCACACTGAACGGCACCATGCAGGTGATCGTCGGACAGACGCTGAAAGCGCGGGAAGGAATGGCCTATGAGATCACGCGTCAGGCTGTATATGTTTTGATTATCTCAGGCTTTGCCATGGCATGTCTCGCAGCGGTCGTCGTGTGGTCCGTGCTTCGGCCGCTAAAGACGATTGCCGGGGGTTTGAGGGACCGTGATCCGCATGACCTGACACCGCTCGATACGGCTGTTCCCAAGGAGACGGCCGTGATGATTAAGGCCTTGAATGGCTTCATGGCGCGGCTCGACCGCCAGATGAATTCGATGCGGCATTTGATCTCCGATACGGCCCATCAGTTGCGTACACCGGTCGCGGCGCTGCGTGCACAAGCGGATCTTTTGGCGGACGAGGCGGACCCAGAGCGGCGGGAGAAGATCGCAGAGCGGATCCAGTCGCGCTCGGCCGGGCTTGGCCGTCTTCTGGATCAACTCCTCAGTCAGGCGCTTGTCGTTCACAGGGGCGACAGTGCCCGCCGGGAGGAGGTGGATCTCAGGGACATCGCTTTGGAAGTCTTTGAGGAAGGCGATCATCGTTTGCTGTTCCCGGACAAAGATGTGTCGCTTAATGTGGGCGAAGTGCCTCTTCCGGTGCTCGCGGATGCGCCGTCGCTCAGCGAAGCTTTGAAAAACCTTTTGAACAATGCCTTGAAATACGGAGAGGCACCGATTGTGGTCGGCGCAGCGAAAGAAGGCGGTTCGCTATGCATATATGCCCAAGATGCTGGTGGCGGCCCCGACGCAGAAGCCTTGAGCCTGCTTGGAGAACGGTTCTCAAACGATACGCCGACACGCCAGAGCGGGAGCGGTCTTGGCCTGGCAATCGCCCATTCCGTTGCCTGCGCCTTTGGCGGAACACTGGACCTGGCCAATTTAGAGCAAGGTGGCTTCCGGGCCGCACTTGTTTTCAAGGCTGCCCATGATGGACAAAGCCAATGATGGGCTTGCTCCGTTCCCTGGTGCTGAATGCAATCATTTTTGCCGGCCTCCTCAGCGCGGGACAAGCACAAGAGCTGGTAAAGTCTTACGGTCCTGAAGATGCTTCTGAAACGCTGGTGCTGCGGTCAACGACTGACATTGAGGTGTTCGGCCCTGTCGTTGACGCGTTTCTGTCAACGCGCCCCGGCCTCAAGATCATCTATGAGCAGTGGGGGTCAAATGACCTTTATGAGCTTAGCCGCAAGGAGTGCCGGGATGGGGCTTCGGTCGCCGATCTCGTGATCAGCTCAGGTGTGCATCAGATGGTCAAACTTGTGAATGAGGCTTGCGCTGCCGCCTACAGTTCCCGTCAGACTGCAGCCCTGCCGGAGGCGCTGCGCTGGCGCAACGAGCTTTGGGGCATTACCCGCGAACCGGCCGTAATCATCTACAATCGTGATCTTGTTCCGGAGCAGGATGTCCCCCGGACACGGTTCGACCTTCTGGATTTGCTCCGGCCCGCTGGCTCACCCTATGCCGGCCGGGTTGCCACATATGATATCGAGCGGTCGGGGCTTGGTTACCTTTTTGCTTTTTCAGATGCCCGCGAAGCCAGCACATTCGGCGCCTTGCAGGAGTCCTTCGGGCGGACGCAAGCCGTCTCCACATGCTGTTCGGCAGATATTATCCGGAACGTGGCCGAGGGGCGGTATCTGCTGGCCTACAATGTTCTTGGCTCTTATGCCCAGGGATATCAGGTGAGCGATGACCGGATCGGGATCGTTCTGCCGTCCGACTACACGATTGTTCTGTCCCGCGCGCTGATGATCCCGAAAACAAGTACCCATTTTGAGCGCGCGGCCGAGTTTCTGGATTTCCTGCTATCCGATGCCGGCGTGTTTGCCCTTCGCAAAGCGCTCTTGATCAGCCCAATGCTCGATACGGAGGATGGCAGTGAAGCGGAAACCTTGAGTTCAACCGCTTTGCGGCCCATCAGTTTGTCGCCCGCGCTGATGGTGGCACTCGACAAACTTACCCGGGAAACGTTCTTGCGCCGGTGGCGCAGCACCTTTCCGGCGCCTTAGCGTTGGATTAGGTCAGATCCCGAACCGGTCACGCAACCGATAGACCATGACCGAGGGTGCTAAAAACCAGGGTGACCCGTGATAAAGCGGCCGGGTGGGGAAGCCGATCTTCTCAAAAGCAGATGTCTGGAGCTCCCGCCCAGCGGCTTTCTGGCCGATCCGCATACCGAGGTAACTCGCCATGCCGACCCCCGATCCGCAATACCCCATCGCGTAGTAGAGCCCTTTGTCTTCGCCGCAATGCGCGAGGGTATCGAACGTGTAGCCGACAAATCCCATCCAGGCATAGGAAAGCTTCACCGCTGCCAGCTCGGGAAACAGGGCGGACATGTCGCGGTGCAATTTCGCGGCACTGTTTCGGGGATCGGTTTCGCTCAAGGACACCCGCCCACCGAACAGGACGCGCTTCCGGTCTGGCGAGAGGCGGTAGTAATAGACCAGTTTGCGGGTGTCGGACAGGATGCGGTCTGTCGGAAAGAGACGGTCCAAAAGGTCTGAAGGAAGCTCTTCTGTTGCAATAACATAAGATCCGATCGGAACGATGCGCCTTTGGTGCCAGGACGACAGGGCGCCGGAGTATCCGTTTGTTGCCAGGATGACTTTCCCGGCCGTCAAGTTGCCGCGGCCCGTCAGGACACGAAAGCCTGTTCCCTGGCGCTCGATTGACAAGACCGGACAGGTTCCGATGACATTTGCCCCGGTCTTTAGGGTCTTGGCGAGCAGGGAGGGGTGATAGGTTGAGACATCGATACTGCAATGGTGCGGGTAAACGACCCCGCCAAAATAGGCGTCGGTCCCAAGCTCCTCAGCCATCTCGGATTTTGGGACCATGAAAGCGCCCGTCTTCCAAACCGGGTGGCCCGCCGCACATTCCTTTGCCAGCTTGCTGTAAAGATGGGGCATGTGCACCCCATGAAACCGGCCCGAAACCTTCAAGCCCATTTCAATGTCGGGCTCTTCTGCTAGAGAATGCATGTAGTCGAGGGAGGCTTGTGCCTCCTCGCAGAGCTCCGTGGCCAACGCTGCGCCGTACCGTCTGGCGAGGGTCCCAAAGCCCGGCTTGATGCTGGTTGAGAGCTGACCGCCGTTTCTCAGGCTGCACCCAAAACCGGGATCTGCGGCATCAAGCACCAGTGTTCCCAAGCCCTCGGCCGCTGTTTGAATGGCGGCGTTCAGGCCGGTGTAGCCTGCCCCAACAACAAGAACATCGACTTCGTCCGGCAGTTCAATGTCCGGAAGGGCCACCTTCGGAGCGGCCGCTTGCCAATAGGGCGCCGCTTGAAAATCTTCTGCAAACAGCGACGCACTCATGGTGTTCCCCTCAAGCCGCTCTTGTGTCTTCCAGGATAAGGTCGGCTGCTTTCTCGCCCACCATGATCGCAGGAGCGTTGGTGTTGCCCGAGGTCACGGTTGGAAAAACAGAAGCATCCGCAACCCGGAGTCCTTCGACCCCATAAACCTTTAGTCTCGCATCGACGACGTTCTCGCCTGGATCGCTGCCCATCCTGCACGTGCTGACCGGGTGAAACACGGTGGAACACCGGTTGCGGACATCATCGAGCATTTGCTCATCGCTCTGGACATCTGGACCGGGCGTCATCTCGCTCTCAATAACGTCCTGCATCGCAGGGCTTGCCGCGATCTGGCGCAACAGCCGGCAGCCTTCGATCATCTCCTTGCAGTCATGGTTGGTGCTCAAGGAGTTCGGGTGAATCGCCAAAGCTTCATAAGGATCTGACGATTTCAGCTCCACATGGCCACGGCTGGTGGGCCGTGTCGGCTGCATTCCGAACAGAAACCCGGGAAAAGGGTCCGGGTTCATCAATGGCCGCTGCCCCTTGGGGGCCTTGGTATAGCTGACAGGCGAGAAATAGAGCTGCATGTTCGGACGGTCGCAGTCCGGATTGGTTTTTACAAACCCGCCGGCCTGGTTGAGGCTCATGGCCAGCGGGCCACGCCGGGTCAAAACATACCGGATCCCTTGTGCCAGCTTGCCCCACCACGGATAGAGCTGCTGGTTCAAGGTGGGCACTTTGGACTTGTACAAATAGTCGAGCCCCAAATGGTCCTGCATGTTCTTGCCGACGGCCGCGCGCTGTATTTTCGCCTCGATGCCCTTGGCTTGAAGCTCAGCGCCATCGCCGATGCCGGAGAGCATTAGGATTTGCGGCGAGTTGATGGCACCTGCGCTCATGATGACTTCGCGGCGCGCAGTCACCGTCTGTTCCCGGCCGTCCTTGTCAAAGACAACGCCAGTCGCGCGGGTACCTTCCAAAAGGATCCGTTTGGTCAGCGCCTTGGTCAGGATCTTGACGTTGGCGCGTTTCCTGGCGCGGGAGAGATAGGCCCTCGCCGTCGACATTCGGAAGCCGTCCTTGGCCGTGATCTGGTAGTGGCCGACGCCTTCCTGGTCTGCGCCGTTAAAGTCCGGGTTGTAGCGGAAGCCGGCCTGTTCACTGCCCTTAATGAAATTGGAACACAGCGGATGCGTGTCAGGCCGCATTGTATGGACATGAAGCGGACCGTCAGCGCCGCGAAAGGCGTCCGCACCTGCATCATTGCATTCGGAGCGCTTGAAATAGGGCAGGACATCTTCCCATCCCCAGCCTGGATTGCCCATGGCTTTCCAGTCTTCAAAATCCGCATGCTGTCCGCGGATATAAACCATTGCATTGATCGAGCTTGAGCCGCCAAGCACCTTGCCACGTGGCCAGTAACCTTCCCGGCCATTCAGGCCTGGATCGGCTTCGGTGCGGTACATCCAGTTGATGTGCCTGTTGTAAAACGCCTTGCCGTAGCCGACGGGGACCCAGATCCAGAAATTCAGGTCCGATCCGCCTGCTTCCAACACACATACGGAATACTTGCCGTTTTCCGACAGCCGGTCCGCGACGGCGGCGCCGGCAGAGCCGGCGCCAACGATGACAAAGTCAAACTCTGCCATGTGGCCTCCTATCGTGCGGTCTTGTCGCGCTGGATGAGAACAGACATCAGGGCGAGCAATCCGGACCCAACCATCAGGAAGAACGAGACGGCGTTCAAGACCGGTGTCGAGCCGACTTTCGCCATACGATCATACATGGTGATGGTCAAAGGCGCCTCGGATCCGACAAGGAACAACGTGGTGTTGAAGTTCTCGAAGGAGACGAGGAAGGCAACGATCCCGGCTGCAATCATGGCCGGCCGCAAGAAGGGCAGGGTGATTGTCCGCAAGACCCGTGCCCGGCTGGCGCCCAGATTGTAAGCCGCTTCTTCCATGGTCTCATCGAATTTCTTCAAACGGGCTGTGATCACGAGGGATGTGATGGTCGCAATGAAGGAGAATTGCCCGAGCACGACAAGCAGAATGCCAGGCCGCAGGAATTCCAGTTCGATGGCAAACCGCCGTTCCATCATGTTGGCCGTGTCGCTTGCCAGCACCAGGATCGAGATGCCGAGGATGACGCCTGGAATAACCAGCGGAACAACCATCATGATGTAGAAGAAGTTCTTGGCCGGAAAATCTCCGCGGACAAACAGGAAGGCATTGGTCGTGCCGACAAACACCGACAGGGCCGCCACAAAAATCGCAATCACGAACGAGTAGTAGAGCCCTTGGAGCAGACGCCGGTCATGGAACATCCCGAGCTTGGGTTCGGTGTCGCCGAAAAACCAGTCCAGGGTAAATCCTTGCCAGGGCAGGGCCGGGAACAGGCTGTCATTGAACGCAAATGCGCCAGCCGAAATGAGCGGCGCCGCCAGAAAGATGAAAAAGGTGACGACATAAAGCCGATATCCGAGCAGGAACGGTGTGGTCTTGTTTTGTGCAAGCATGGTCGTCCTCCTCAGCTCTTGGCCACGGTGTTGGCGAGTGTCTGGCCGCTCAGCTTCAGGCCAAGCCAAATCACCAGGGATGTGAACAACAGAAGCAACATGCCGAAGGCGGCCCCACCCTCCCAGTTAAACCGGGTGATGAACTGGTTGTAGATCTGCTCGGTGAACCAGCTGGAGTTCTTGCCGCCAAGAAGGATCGGCGTGAGGTAGGACCCCGCAGTCAACATGAAGGTCACGATGCACCCGGCAACAATGCCCGGCATGGCGTAGGGGATTATGATCCGGCGTAGAACCGTGAAACCGTTTCCGCCTAGATTGTACCCGGCCTCAATCATGGAATTGTCCATGCCGTCCAGCGTCGACACAAGCGGAACGATCATGAACAGGATCACCGTGTAGACAAGGCCCACAATCACCGCTGCATCGTTGTACAAAAACTCCACCGGCGTTCCGATCAGTCCAGTCCATACCAGAAAGCTGGAAATGACGCCCGTTTCGCGCAGCAGCAGGATCCAGCCAAACGACCGGATCAGGTCGCTGACCCAAAGCGGGATGAGGCACAGAAGAAACAAGCCACCACGAGCGCGCGGCCCTGCGATCTTCGCGATGTAATATGCAATCGGGAATCCGATGATCAGAGCCAGGGCCGTCACAAGAAGCGACATGGACCCGGTGCGGATCAGGGTGTTCCAGTAGATGGGTTCATGCAGGAACTCCAGGTAGTTGCCAAACCCGAATTCGTAGACCCGTGGCGCTACCTTCTCCCGCAAGGACAAGATGACCATGCCGATATGCGGCAGAACGACGAGGAGAAGGATCCAGAGCGTGAAGGGGGCAAATAGCAGAATAAGCGAGAGGCGCTTGATGTCTTTTTGCATCACGCCCCCCCGTTCTGCGCAAAGCACATGGCTTGGCGCGAGGACCAGACCAGCTCCACATCTTCGCCTGGCTTGATGTCGTTGTTGCCGGTCAGGGTCACGTCAGCCTCAACCAGTTCCCCGCCCTGGGCCCGGACCAGCACGCGGCTGTTCGCGCCGTTGAAGAGCAGACTGTCCACGACGCCGCTAAGCCGGTTATCGCCATCGGCGGAGGACTTGTTTGCCCCGTTTGCCCGAATGGCGTGAATGAATTCGGGGCGCACAAAAATGTCGACCTTCGATCCCTCGTTGATCTTGGTGCCGCCCGCAGCGGAGAACGTCATTGGCAGGCCCTGATCGGTTTCGACCTGGCCACCTGTCCCATCGCTTGACGTGACCGTGCCGCTCCAGCGATTGCTGTCGCCGACAAACCCCGCGACAAATGCCGTTTTCGGGTGGTGGTACAGTTCCTGCGGTGTGCCGATCTGTTCGAACTCGCCCTGATTCATGATTGCGACATTGTCGGACATCACCAGCGCTTCGGACTGGTCGTGGGTGATGTAGATGAATGTCGTGTTGAACTGATGCTGCAGCAGTTTGAGCTCGATTTTCATCGCTTCGCGCAGCTTCAGATCTAGGGCGCCAAGAGGTTCGTCGAGCAGGAGAACGTCAGGATCGAGAACCATGCAGCGCGCAATTGCAATGCGTTGCTTCTGCCCGCCGGACAACTGATGGATTTCCCGTTCGGCCACATCCGGCAGGGCAATCCGTTCCAGAACATCATGGACCTTGCGCTTGATCTCGGCACTCGAGACACCGTTGCAGCGCAAGCCATAAGCAATGTTTTCGTAAACGTTCATCATCGGGAACAGTGCAAGGTGCTGGAACACCATTTTCACGTTCCGCTTGTTTGGCGGTGTGCCGAGAACCGACTTGCCCTTGATCCTGATATCTCCGCCAGAGGGGTCTTCGAAGCCCGCGATCATGCGCATCAGCGTGGTCTTGCCGCAGCCCGACGGGCCAAGGATGGAAAAGAAGGAGCCGCTCGGAATATCGAACGAGACACCTTTTACCGCCCGGAAAGAGCCGAAGTTCTTGGCGAGGTCTTGACACTCAAGATCATAGGTCGGGGTATGTTTCATGAACGCGTGCCCACTGGAATGTTTGGTTTTCGGGCCGGATGCCGCCTGGCGGGCATGTCCCGTTATTGTTTTTTGGGTCTTAAGAGCAGCAACTGCCAGGCACTCAGGTGCCCGGCAGTCTTAACAGCGTGTTATATGGCCGGATTAACCGCCTGTCGCTGCCTTGATTTTCTCAAGGGTCTTGCCTTCCATGTCCTCAACGCCCGGAGGAATGTTGGCAAAGAACTTGAGATTGTCGATGTCCGCATCTGTGAAGGCGGCGTTGACCGCTGCTTTTTTGTCCTCGGGGAGAAGATCCTTGCCGCCCTGAACGGCGGCAATGGCACCCGTGCTTCCGGACATCAGAGTGACGTTTTCAGGACGCAGAACGAAGTTGATCCACTTGTAAGCGGCATCGTCGGCCTTTGCTTTGCGTGGAAGAGCAAAGGTATCGATCCAGGCCAGTGCGCCTTCCTTAGGCGGAATGAAAACAATGTTTTCGTTCTGGTCGAATAGTTTGTAGGCGGTGGAGTCCCAGGTTTCTGATGCAACAATTTCGCCCGACAACATCATGGCGGAAAGGTCATCGCCGCCCTTCCAGTAGGCCTTGATGTTGGCCTTGCACTCGATCAGCTTGTCCGCGACCTTGTCCAGAATGTCCTGGTACTTCTCAAGATCCGAATAGGCTTCGAACGGATTCTCACCCATGGAGAAAGCGGTGCCTAGCAGAATGGTCCGCTTCAGACGCATGGATGTCTTGCCGGCATATTGCGGATCGCAAAGATCTGCCCAGCTCGAAAAATCCGGTGCCATTGTCTTTTCGGCCATCAAGCCGGATGTGCCCCACTGGTGTGGAACGGCATAGACCTCGCCGTCGATTGTTGTGTTTTCCTTCACACCGGCGAGCAGTTTGGCTTCAAGCACATCTGTGTTGATCTTGGACAGATCAAGCGGCTTGTAGATGTCGTACTCCAGCTGAGCTGCGTAGATACGGTCGTGGCTGGGCTGAGCAAGGTCGAACCCTGCGCCGCCGGTTGCGCGCAGCTTGGCAATCATTTCCTCGTTGTTGGAGAAGGTGACTTCAACGTCGATGTCCGGATATTCTTCTTCGAATTTTTGTACCAGTACATCCGGCGCATAGGAGCCCCAGGTCAACAAGCGCAGTGTTTCCGCCTGCGCGGAGCCTACCCCAGCCAGCATTGTCGCTGCCAAAAGACCGGCCATTGTCGTTTTGATATGCATAACGTCCTCCTAGAATGCATTTCTGTAAACGCACCACCAGAAAGCGTAAGATTGAATTGGCCTGTCAAATATATCCATTGCGAATATTTTAGCAGACCAATTTGCTTCGGTCTAACTTGCGCGGCATGCGGGGAGGATCGTTTTGAGCGTCTGGATTCCCTTGCGGATTTCATCGGCTGCGGCGCTGCCAAATCCAAGCACCAACCCGCGTTGTGGAAGACTGCGTAATGTATAGCGTGAGAGGGGCACCGTCGTGATCCCGTGCTCGGCCGATTTTGCAACCAGTTTTTCCTCATCCAAACTGTTGGACAAGAGACCGAGAGTATGGAAGCCGCTCGATGTTGCCTGCATGTCGATGTCGCCAGCCAAGCTGGCCGATTCCCGCATCAAGATCTCATAGCGTTCCTTGTAAAGCTGACGCATGGTTCGGATGTGAGTGGCAAACATGCCCTCATCCATGAATTCAGCGACAATCGCCTGGGTCACGGTTGGAACACCGCTGAGCCAAGTCTGGCAGACCCTTGCAAAACTCTCCACAAGGCCGTCCGGAACAAGTACAAACCCGAGCCGAAGCGCCGGAAACAAAGACTTCGAAAACGTGCCGACATAGATGACGCGGCCATGGGTGTCGATGCTTTTCAAGGTCGGTGGCGGCTGGTCGCCGTAATAGAATTCGCCATCGTAATCATCCTCGACAATCATGGCGTCCGCTTCGTTGGCGGCCTTCAACAAAGCCAGCCGCCTGGGCAGCGACATCACGCAGCCCATAGGTTGCTGATGAGACGGGGTGACGAACGCCAGCCGGAAATGCGGGGCCTTTGACAAACCGTCCTCGACACATAATCCCTCTCCGTCGACATCGACCGCGACTGGGTTCGCGCCAATTGCAACAAAGGCATTGCGTGCCCCGATTGCACCGGGGTTTTCGAACCAGATCGGTTCGCCCGGATTAACGAGCAGGCCGCCAACAAGCGAGAATGCACGCTGTGCGCCATTGGTGATGAAGATCTGGCCAGGGTCACATTTTATGCCGCGCGATGCATTGAGCTGGCGGGCGATTGCCTGACGCAGCGGTGCATACCCAAAGGCCTCGCCATAGCTGGTAATTTCGTCCCTCGTCTTGCGCCAATGCCGGGCGGAGAGCTTTGCCCATTGTCCCATTGGGAAGGCGTCAAGGGCCGGCAGGGCAGTTACAAATGCCTGGGATTTGTGAGGAAGGCGTGCGCGTGGTGTGAAGTCGGGGATGGCATGTTTGGAGGCATGTGATAGCCGCGGGGCAACCTGGGCAACGTCATTCGAGTTCGCCGCCGGTTTTGGGGCGAGCCTCGCCGTCAAAGCTTCGCTGACATAGGTCCCGGACCCGACCCTCGCCTCAAGCAGCCCTTCCGACGTCAAGCGGTCGACAGCGTCGATGACCGTTGTTCTGGAAACACCGATTTCTTGCGCCAGCGTTCGCGTTGCCGGCAGACGGTCGCCGGGCGTGAGCGCGCCCGTCAGCAGCAAATCGCGTAAAGCCATGTAAAGCTGGATTGAGCGTTTCTTCCCCGCGGCCTTGTCGATTTTTATCGACGATAGCACGGCGCCGGCATGCCGTTTCATTCAGTGTCTCCAAAATTGGTATGAGACTTTGCGCAAAACGGACCTTAATTCAAGTCCAATTATGAGTAGGGTGGCATCTAATGATGGACAACTGCGGGCCGAATGACGTCGGCTAAGGATCTGAAATAAATATGAAAATCCAATCCATTGAAACTTTCACCAATGAGTTTGTCTGTTTCGTCCGTGTGACCGGCGAAGACGGTTCTACCGGTTGGGGCCAGGTCGCGCCGTACTATGCCGACATCACGGCCGAGGTGGTTCACCGGCAAGTGGCGCCTTACGCGCTTGGAGAAGATGCGCTCAATAGCGCCCATCTCATGGACATCATTCCGGACCGGGAGCACAAATTCCCAGGTTCCTACCTGCGGCGCGCGATGGGCGGTCTGGATACGGCTCTGTTTGATCTGCGCGGCAAGCTGGAAGGAAAACCGGTCTGCGAACTCTTGGGCGGAACGCCTGGAAAAGTGCGCGCTTACGGGTCTTCCATGAAGCGGGATATTACCGCGAAGGACGAGGCTGACCGCCTGAAAAAACAACAGGATGACTTTGGATTTACCGCATTCAAGTTCCGGATTGGCGCTGAATGCGGCCGGGATCAGGACGAATGGCCCGGCCGGACCGAAGAGATTGTTCCGACCATGCGCAAGGCCTTTTCCGAAGACACTGCGCTGCTTGTTGATGCAAACTCCTGTTACTCACCAGGCAAAGCGATCGAGGTCGGCAAGTTTCTGCAGGATAACGGTATTTCGCACTTTGAAGAGCCCTGCCCTTACTGGCATTACGACCAGACAAAACAGGTCACCGATGCGCTTGAAATAGATGTAACAGGCGGCGAACAGGACTGTTCTCTGGTCGACTGGAAGCGGATGATCGATCAGCGCGTTGTTGACATCATTCAACCGGACATTTGCTATCTCGGCGGTATGATCCGGACGATGAAAGTGGCCCAAATGGCCCATGAAGCCGGTATCCCGTGCACACCGCACGCCGCCAACCTCTCCCTGGTGACCCTCTTTACAATGCACCTGCTCCGCGCGATCCCCAATGCCGGCAAGTATCTGGAGTTTTCCATCGAACAGGAAGACTACTACCCATGGCAGTACGATCTGTTCGTCAACTCGCCATTCGATATTGTTGACGGACATGCCATCGTTACCGATGCGCCCGGTTGGGGTGTTGAGGTCAATCCGGAATGGCTCGCAAAATCCATTTACAAAATCAGTTCCCTGGAGCGCTAATTCATGTCGAAATCTGCTGAGCTGATTAAGGAATACCAAGAAACCGGAACGTTAAGTGCCCTGCCGAGCGGGCACTTTATCGATGGCGTGTTCGTGGAGCCGTCGCACAACCGGACAATGGAGAGTTTCGATCCTGGCAAGGGGAAGGCCTTCGCCAGATTTACCGCAGGCGATGCGGGAGACGTCGACAAGGCGGTGGTTTCTTCCAGGTATGCTTTCGAAACGGTCTGGCGCGACCTTGCACCAGTCGAGCGGTGCCGGATCTTGCAAAAAGCCGCTAAATTGATTTTGGAAAACAGTGATCTTTTGTCTGTGGTTGAAAGCCTGGACAGCGGCAAGCCTCTTCAGGAAGCGGAGGGGGATGTGCGCGGCGCGGCGCGGACTTTCGAGTACTACGCCGGCGCTTGCGATAAGTTGCAGGGGGACAGCTTCCCGCTTGGGCCGGACTATGTCGGATACTCCATTCATGAGCCGGTAGGGATTACAGCGCATATCATCCCATGGAACTTCCCGATCTCCACGGCCGCACGCGGCTTTGCACCCGCCTTGGCAGCCGGTTGCACAGTTGTTGCGAAGCCCGCGGAACAAACGCCCTTCACAGCTCTTCTTCTTGCAAAGATTCTTAGCGATGCCGGACTTCCCAACGGTGTCTGCAATGTCGTGACTGGAACCGGCGCCGAAGTCGGTGCACCCCTCACCCAGCACCCGGGCGTCGACCACATCACGTTCACAGGTTCTGTTGAGACCGGAAAGCGTGTCATGAAGGCCGCTGCCGACGACATTACCCGTGTTGTACTAGAGCTCGGCGGTAAATCTCCGGTGGTCGTTCTGGCGGATTGTGACTTGGACCAGGCGGTTTCGGGTGTCCTGGGGGCCATTTATGAAAATGCCGGTCAGATCTGCTCCGCTGGTTCCCGGCTTGTGATTGAGCGCAGCATCCACGCCCCTTTCATGGAGGCGCTGGTGCAGCGGACCAAAGACCTGAAACTCGGGCATGGGCTGGACAAACCGGATGTCGGGCCGGTCAACTCTTCCGAACACCTGGCCAAGATTGCCGGGTTTGTTGAGCGGGCGAAGGCCCGCGGGGCCAAGATAGTTGCGGGTGGCAATGTGACAGGTGTACCTGGCACTGGCGATGGATGGTTCTTCGAGCCGACAATTGTGGATGCGGTCGATGCATCAGACGAATTGGCGCAGGAAGAGATCTTCGGCCCTGTCCTGACCGTGCAGATTGCCGAAGATGCCGAGCATGCGCTGCAGCTGGCCAACGACTCCCAATATGGTCTTGTTGCCGGGATCTACACCAAGGATTTCGCGAAGGCGCACCAGATGGCACGGAAGATTGATGCAGGCCAGATTTACATCAATGAATACTTCGCCGGTGGCATCGAAGTGCCCTTCGGCGGCAACAAGAAATCGGGCTTTGGCCGCGAAAAGGGAATTGAGGGGCTGAAAAGCTACTGCAAGACCAAAAGCGTTGCAGCGAAGATTGCCTAATTCGTCAAAGCGGGCAGCTTCGTAACTCAAAAGGCCGGTTCGTGTTCCCCGGGCCGGCCTTTTTTCTTTTGCCGCTAGCCTGTGAACACTTTGTTTCTGCCTGCCTGCTTTGCGCCGTACATGCGGCTGTCGGCGAGGCCGAATAGTCTTTCCGGATCCGTGGCCGCCTCATCGATGGCAGCACCACCGACCGAAACCGTCATGGGGATGATGAAGCTTTCCGTCACCATGGGGTTTTCTTCAACGGCCATGCGAATTCGTTCCGCGATTTCCTTCGCCCTTTCAAGGTCGATATCCATAAGAAGGACTGCGAATTCTTCTCCTCCATACCGGCAAACCGTATCACCGTTGCGGACGGCATCCTTGATCAAGCTCGCCACATGGCACAGGGCCCTGTCGCCGATCTGATGGCCGAATGTATCATTGAGCCTCTTGAAGTGATCGATGTCGACGATCAGCAACGCCAATCGTGATTTCTTTTTGAAGCGGTGATCATAGCAATTTTCCAGAACGTTCTGGAAATGGCGGCGGTTATACGTATCCGTCAAGCTATCGTAGACCGCAGCCCGGTACATCTCCTTCAAAAACTCGATTTCGGCACTGGTGAGCATCGAAAACCGGATCGAGACGTCAGACCCGATCTGCACGACATCATTGTTTTCAAGATACTGGCGTTCAACGGGGATGCCATTCACGTAGACCCCATTCCGGGACCGGAGGTCGATGACTTGAACACCATCATCCGCAACATCGAACATGACATGGCGGCGGCTGATGTCCCGCTCACGCACTTTGATGTCACTGTCCTTGGAGCGGCCAATCACTGTTTGTGGTTTTGTGAAGATGAAGGACCGGCCGGTGTCCAAACCGTCGATGAACACGATTCCCGGTTTTCTGTCTTCATCCGCCGGACGCCGCTTCGCGCTGTCTTCCAAAATGAGGGTGGCATCGCCCTGGATTGTCCCGTCATCGGAAATTGCGGCATAGGTAATGGTCATGTTTGTTGCCCCGACGATTAACCCAGCTTTATTGCCCCAAAGCCAGCAAGGCCAAAAAAACTCGGCCGTTGCGCACCGCCGTCGCGGCGGATAAGCAGATTTGACATGTTTCAAATTTTATATGTCATTGACCGATCAGCTTCAACCTTGCCGCTAGGTTACACGAAAATTCTATAAACTTATGTTGAACTGATCCTTTTACTGAATTAAAAATGATCCGTTTGGAGATGCTTTCTGCGATTAATAGAAAGTCTTGATGCATCAATTTCCCCAAAAATATTGATAGTTTTGCCGTGTTTTGATATTTTTAGTAGCGATTCTTTTTCTCAAAATTTGGGGTGGTGCATGTCTGGTGAAAATGAGACTTCCTGGGACTATAGGCAGGACTTGCTAGTCGTTCGTGATGGGCAATATTATCATATTCCTAAAGATGTTTGGATGAATCAAGAAAAGCACTTGGTTGATTCGAACAAGCGCGTTGAACATCTTGTGAAGAATGGCGCGGCGGCCGCGAGTATTCCAACTGTTCCAGCTGGAGGAGCAGAGGAAACGCCTGTTCCCGGCATTTTTGGGGCAACATGCTTCTTGCTCAATCTTGATGTTCTCAAGGGTGGACCTGATGGCGGATGATCCGCACATCTGCTGATGCTCGACCGGGAATGAACTTCGAGGGTAGCGATGTCCTACCTTCGAAGCATTCTGATACAACGCCGAAAGAACATGTGCACGGGACACACCGCCTTGTTTC
This sequence comes from Roseibium denhamense, assembly GCF_009711415.1. Taxonomy (GTDB): domain Bacteria; phylum Pseudomonadota; class Alphaproteobacteria; order Rhizobiales; family Stappiaceae; genus Roseibium; species Roseibium denhamense. The sequence continues at coordinate 114,371 of NZ_SMLZ01000109.1, read as the reverse complement.
GCCGGCCGTGACCCTGCAGCGCCTAAAGCCCCATCTCAAGACATTTGGTATCACGCGCGTTGCGAATGTGACCGGCCTCGATACGATCGGGTTGCCGGTCGTAGCAGTCTATAGACCAAACGCCCGCTCTCTTTCTGTATCGCAGGGCAAGGGCCTCAATCTCGATTCAGCACGTGTATCGGGGATCATGGAGGCCATTGAGGGCTATCACGCAGAACATGTCACTCTTCCCTTGAGACACGCTCACTTTGCGGAGCTGTCGGAGGACGGCAGTGTGATCGATGTAGCAGGTCTGCCGCGAATGGTCGGCGGGATTTTCGACCCTTTCCGTCCAATTCTTTGGTGCCAAGGGACTGAATTGAACAGCGGGCGCTCAACGTGGGTGCCGTTTGAAACGGTTCACACCAATTTCTCATATCCGTTGCCGCCAACCAGCGGGAATTTCCAAATGAGCTCAAATGGGCTCGCTAGTGGTAATCATTGGCTCGAGGCGGTCAGTCACGGCATCTGCGAACTTATTGAGCGGGACGCCTTGACTTTGTGGGCTGAAACCGGCGGACCGGAAAGTTCTGAATGCCGTCTGGATCTGGCAACGGTGGACGATCCTGACTGCCGGTTTGCTATCGACCTCCTGTCGGCTGCCAATCAGGCGATAGGCGTCTGGGACATTAGCACGGATATCGGCCTGCCGGTCTTTTCCTGCACGATTGCGGATCGCGACCCGAACCATCTCGGGCAATTTTATTGCAGCCACGGAAGCGGATGCCATCTGACACGCGACGTCGCCTTGTTGCGGGCTCTTACCGAGGCAGCTCAAACCAGACTGACCTTTATCGCCGGGGCGCGTGATGATGCGCACCGTGACTTCTTTGAAGCGGCCCGAAATCCGGACCGGGTCGGAAAACATCGGGATCAGATCGAAAGCGGTGTTTCGAAATCGATGCGAACGTTTTCCTCAGCGCCCTCTTTCGCGCATTCGACGTTTGAGGAAGATGTGTCTTGTCTGCTTCAGAAGCTCGGCCGCGTTGGACTATCGCAGGTCGTGGCTGTCGATCTTGGGGGACGGGTTCCTGGAATTGAAGTTGTGCGGGTAATCGTGCCCGGCCTTGAAGGCCTGCATGATGCGCCTGGTTACTGCGTTGGAAAGCGGAGTCTTGCCCGCAGGGCAGCCTACCGAAGGGGGCCGCAGTCTTGACCGCTGCCGTTTTTCTCGGACCAACCTTGGAGCCCGGTACAGCAAGGTCACTTGCCGATGTTCAAGTACTGCCGCCGGTTTCCCAGGGAGACGTCTATCGTGCCGTCCAGAACGGTTTTCGCATCATCGGCATCGTTGATGGTTATTTCGAGCAGGTTCCAGCGGTTTGGCACAAGGAGATACTCTGGGCCATGAGCCAGGGCGTGCATGTGTTCGGTGCTGCCAGCATGGGCGCGCTGAGGGCTGCAGAACTTGCGGATTTCGGCATGAAAGGCGTCGGCCGGGTTTTCTGCGATTTCTATAGCGGCAGCCTTGAAGACGATGATGAGGTCGCTGTTGTGCACGGGCCGGCAGAGGTCGGCTATCCGTGCTTGTCGGAAGCAATGGTCAACATTCGGGCAACGCTTGGTCTCGCCGAGGCGGCAAAGGTAATCGACACGACGGCCCATAAGCTGATGCTTGACCATGCCAAGACGCTTCATTTCTCCAAGCGCAGCTACAAAAATGTTGCTGACGGCGTTGCATGCGATGTTCCTGTCCAAATGTTGTCCGACTTTTTCGGCTGGTTACCGGGTGGCCGAGCGGATGTGAAGCATGACGATGCGTGCGAGATGCTGGCCCAAATCTCAGCTCTCATGAAAAATGCTCTTCATCCCATGACGGTTAGTTATAAGTTTGAGCATACCGATACCTGGGAGCGGCTGATCCGTCAGGCTGGAAGGCCTGCCTCCGAAGGCCGTTGCGAAGGTCTCATGGAAGAACTCCGTCTTGATCCGGATCTCCATGCCCAAACACTTGGCGAGGCTGCCGGTAGAGCTTTGGCCGCCCGCGAAGCATCAAGGCTGCAGATGGAAGACGATGGAGCGGTATTTGATGCTGTTCTCAACCGCTTCTTTCTAAGCCGTGATTTGGTAGAAGGGGCCGAGATCGAAGAGTGGATGGCAAATCAACAAATCACCGTGCCTGAGCTAACAAGCTTTATGAAGCGACAGGTTGTTTTCGAGACCGCGAAATCACAACGGGATAACGAAATCCGGACATATGTGCCTGACGCACTGAGAGCCAAAGGTCAATACGGGCGCCTAAGCCGTCGGGCGGAGGAAAAAGCCGAATGGCTGAGGCTCAACGGTAAAGAACCCAGTGACGTGGAAGCCACTGGGCTATGCGAAACAGAGTTGGTCGCCTGGTACTTTAAAACCTGTCTTCAAAAGCCTGTTCCCCGGCACATTGATGCCCATATTCAAGCGCTTGGTTTCAAAAGCAAACAGGCTTTTCTTCAAGCCCTGGCCCGCGAGTTCCTCTTTCGTGGCGACAGTTCGGACTCGGTTTGATAACCGCTGTCCGGCAATATCGGGTTTTGGCTGCAGGTCTATATCGAATAGCATGTTCCTCCCCCGCCACAGGGTGAAAACCCTATCCGTTGGCACGCTAGGCTTTGGGCAGGGACGAAGACAAATCCGTCAAGAAGTCGTCAAGTGGCCGGGGCGTGTACGCCAATACCTTTGACGCCTCAGAATTATCGATTTCGCATCCTTTATCAGCGCAGACCAGCATCAGACCTCCAAATGTGCGCATAAGAGGATCGTCTCCATTCGCCATTTCAACCAGTTGCGCATGTGGCGTGTCTTCCACCTCAATTGATCTGCCGGTCATCGCTTCGCATCTTGAGATGACGTCAGACTGGCTGAGGGCTGCGTCGCCGCCGATTTGCAGGACCTTGTTCCGTGCGGCCGGTGCATCGAGGCTGGCGCAAACAGCATCGCGCACATCATCCAGCGCAATCCATGAGATCGGAGCCTTACCTCCGCCGCAGGTTCGCATGGCGCCTGTTTCCGGATTGATGCCAAGCGGTGCGGTCAACCACCCTTCCCGGAAGTGGGGCGCCTGAATAATTGTGTAGTTTGGGAGCGCCCCGCCTTTGAGTTTCTCCTCAATCGCTCTTTTCGCGGTTTGAAGCGGAAACTCGCCGGGAAATGGAGGGAAAGACATAAACACAAAATGATCCGTACCGGCCTCTTTGGCTACATCAATCAGATCAAGATGCCCTTGCCGGTCGACAGTTTCGAAATTGTCCGTTTCGCGTCGCATGGACACTGACGTCGCGGTTGAGATGACAGCTTCTATCCCGCGAGACGCAGCTTGCAGGGAGGACTTGTCTGTCAAATCGCCAATCGCGATTTCAGCTCCAGCTGAGCGGAGGCGGTCCACTTCGGCTGGATCGCGGTCGGCCCGGACCAGCGCGCGAACGGTCTTTCCCGACTCCAGAAGCGCAAAACAGATCGCAGACCCGAGAATGCCTGTTGCACCAACCACCAAAATCATCTTCGTCTCCAATTCACGTTCCAGATGGCAATTGTTTGAACTCAAAGAAATCCGGCCGAAACTGATTGATCCAATGCGCGCTTTGCGCTGCTCATCATAAGGGCCGTATCGTCTCTTTCAGCGGCTTGAACGATCTGGCGCATAGGGCCATCAATCGCGTCCGGCAGGTGCAGTTGGATTGGGTCAATAAGGGTCTTGGCCATCTGAGATAGCTTGTCGTACTGCTTGTTCTCATAGGCGATCTGCAGGCTGACGAGGGCAGCCGTCCATTGCATGGAATACACATAGGAAAGGCTGTTCCAAACCTCGAACGCTCGTGCCAATTCCAGCTCTGCATGCTTGACGTCGCCGTGCTTCATGTCGGTCCATGCCAGAGATGCATGCGCGATGCCGATATAATCAATCATCTCGCCATCGCTCGCCTGACGAAGAAGATCCTGGGCGGCGTTTCTTGTCGCCTCGATTTGCTGCAGCCGGCGCAGAAGAATGACGTAGTAGCAGAGAGAGCGGGTCTCTCCGCCAGCATCACCAATTTCTTGATAGAGGGAAATTGCGGTCAGGAATTCTGGCTTTGCTTCTTCCAAACGTCCTGCAAAAAGCCTCAAGAAACCGAGTTCGAAGTGGGCGAATGCGATTTCCGCTTCGCTCTTGCGGTCAAGCGCAGCTGCTAGCAGTGCTTCGCCAAGTTGAAGCAGATCAACACCGACGCGATAGCGGCCTTTGCGCAAGGAGTTAAGGATCTGCGAGAAGTAAAACCCATACCTGTGGTCGGCGGTGCCATGGCGTTCAATAAGCTGGCGCGTTCCGGCAAGTTCCGCTTCGATTGCTTCCGTTTGTGCCGACCAATAGTAGATCCAAAGGCGGCCCAGCCTTATTTCGATCTGCTCGTTCTGCCAAGCTTTCAGATTATTGCTTACTCTCGCCAATTCGGCTTCCGCCCCTGAATAAGCTGCAAGCGCTTCGTCGTGGTTGTGCTCTCCCTCCCAGGCCTTGGCTACTTTTCGCAAGAGACGGCATTGGGAAAGGGGATTATCGGTTGCCGATTGAAGGGCGGTTTCAAAGCGCTGACGCGAGCGATTGTGCAGGCGTTTGAGGAGAAGCAGCTCGCCGAGCGCCTCGTTGACCTCGACAGTTTCCTTCGCCCAGCTTCCGGGTTCCGGGTCAGCTGATTGTCTTGCCTTGCCGATCTCAGTGTCAGCCGTTTCATAAAACTGGATGGCTTCCTCAATGGCATGGGCTTTTTTGGCCTGTGCACCCGCCTGCCCAAGATAGGGAACCGCCTTCTCAGGAATGCCCGCCGCAGACCAATGGTGTCCAAGCTGGCCGGGATTGTCGGGGGGCATGCGGTCCGCTTCTGTCACTCCTTCCAATGCTTGCGCGATCTGCAAATGCCGTTCCCGCAGGCGCGCGGCGGGAAGTGATGCCTCTGCAATCTCACGGATCTTGTCATGCAGGAACCGCAGGCCGCCGGTTGCCGAGTGTTCAAGAACCTGCTGGCTGACGAGCTCGTCAATGATCGACAGCATGGTCGGTCCATCGACTTGCTCGATCCTTGAGATCAGGTCGGGATCAAAGTCCCGGCCGATCAGAGCTGCGCAATCAAGAGCGCTGCGAGCAACCGGTGCAGTCCGGTTCAACCGTAACTCGATCAGCGCGCGCAGGGATTGCGGGAGGTCCAGGGCCTCGTATTGGCGTTCATCCGACATGCCACTGCCCGAGAACAACCATTCGCCCCTCAGGTTCCTGACAAGGACCTTCTCCTGCACGGCACTTCTAAGGTATTCGGCGATAAAGAAAGGGTTTCCGTTGCTGCGCTCCAGAAGGAACCGAGCAAATGCTGCCGGAACCGGATTGATGGCCAGCATGCCGCCGGTCATGGCCGTCACTTCTTCGGATCCCATCCGCGCCAGTGAAATTTCTTCGATCTCAGGAAGTGAGAGCAGAGTTTTTACAGGTGCGGATTGTTCCTCCGAGCGCACGGTGCCGACTACCAGACCCTTCATATCCGCAAGATGTCCGTCTGCCAGATAAGACAACATGCCGAGGGAAAGTTCGTCCGCCCACTGGATATCGTCAATCAGCAAGAAAAGAGGTTGGGCCCCCCCGCAGGCCGTGATGAGCTTTGCAACCGCGCGATAAAGCCGCCTCCTTGCATCGTCTTCGCCGATTTGGGGCGGGGCAGTCAGCCCGGCCACGTCCGGTAGGGATGCAATGCTCTCCGAGTATTCGGCCAAGACAGCGGCATCCCGCTCCTCGACCGACGTCTTCAGGAAACCCGGCTGTTCGCTGCAAAGATCTGCAAATGCATCAAACAAGGGTTGAAAAGGGTGAAGCGGACGATGCGCCTGGACCTTCATCTGGCCGCCGTCAAACAGTCCAGAATGGCATTGTCCGTTGATAATCCGCATATCGGAGCGCTTGGCGCGCCTCGCCAATTCCATGGCGTGGCGGGTTTTTCCCGAACCGCTTTCGCCGCTCAGAACGATGAACTGTCCCTTGCCTTTGCAAGCGGTCTCGATGTGTTTGGAACAACGCTCTATCACTTTGCCGGAGGCGACAAACGACGCTTTGTAGAGATAAGGGCTCGGTTGATTGACGGCGAAATCCTGGGAATTTGGAAGGCCGCCCATTTCCTCAAGCGCCAAAGCCACATTTTCTGCATAGCCTATTCTACTGTCTCTCGACTTTGCCATAAGCGACAGGATCAGCTCATCCAGCTCCGCCGGTACGTCGCTGGCAAGATCCGATGGGCGGACCGGATCTCTTTCTAAGTGCCCCCTTAAAACTTGGGCGCGGGAGCCGGAAAACGGGGTCTTTCCGGTTACGAGCCGATAGAGGATGCAGCCGAAGGCGTATAGGTCGCACCGGGCATCAAGCGCTTCACCGCGAATTTGCTCCGGCGCCATATAGTTCGGCGAGCCGCTGATCCCGAGCGCGCTCTCAACAACTTCCCTGCCGCTTTCATCATTCATCTGGCTCCCGAGACCGAAATCCACGAGGATCGGATCAACGCCGTTTTTGATGAAAATGTTGCCCGGTTTCAGGTCACGGTGAATGATGCCCTCACCGTGCACATAGGCAAGGGTGCGGCAGATCCGGCTGCCGAGCGCGAGCAGGTCATTCAGACCTTTGTCGTCATCGTGCTGGGAAGACTGATATTTTTCGGCAGCCGGTGTCGAGCCCCTCAAAACGTGTCGTTCTGCAAGGGGGCGCAAGTCTGAAATCAGGGTCGCGTCGTCATCGCCTGAAACAGAGACTGGTGTGGCGCTAGCGAGTTGAGTTGATGAGTGTTCCGGCCGTTTTTGGCGGACGAGACTGTCCAAGGTCGTTCCTTGCAGCAATTCCATGGCATACCACGGTTTGCCGCCGTCAATACCGTGTTCGAGAATCTGGACAACACCGGGGTGGTGAAGCCGTGCAAGCGAACGGATTTCCTTACGTATCTGCCCAAGCTTTGCGGCCTCTATGGTCGACACCGTTTTGATGGCAGCAGTTGTTCCGGTCTCTACATGTCGGCCAGCGTAGATCAGTCCCATGCTGCCTTTGCCAAGCAGGGTCTCAATGAGATAAGGACCGATCTGAGCCCGGTTCTGAGTGTCCATCACTCGGAGGCTCCGGAGCGGAGGTTCACAGATTCTTCTCCTGATTTCAGTCTCTATGCCGTTCGCTCTAAGAGCCGTTCCTACACGCCGTGCGAGTTTCCGTGCATGATACAATTTTATCGGAAGCAGATTCTGTCAAATTTTACTAGAGTGCTGTTTGCAGTTTTTTGAAAATTACAACTTTGAGAAATGCATATTTTTCCACTTACTTTAAATTGCAGGAATGCTTGAGAAGAAACTGTGAGGGCACAAATATGCTCCTGCATCCGCTATTGGAATGAGAGGCGGGGGGATCATTGCCCAAACCGCCTCTCAGGAAGGTGTTTCCAGGATAACGTCAATTTCGTAGGCCGGGCCGAAATTTGTCAGTCTGCCCAGTCCGTTGGGAGAAGATCAGCCGAAAGATTTTGATAGCTGACCGGCCTCAAAAACCGCCGGATGGCGAGTGTTCCCACGGATGTCGCTCCGAAGTTCGTGGACGCCGGGTAGGGGCCCCCATGGACCATGGCGTCAGCGACCTCAACACCTGTCGGAAACCCGTTGGCGAGAACCCGGCCCGCTTTACGTTCCAGAACCGGCATCAGCATTTTCGCAAGGTCAGTATCGTCGGCTTCCATCTGAAGGGTACAGGTAAGCTGCCCTTCCAGGTGTCTCGCAATTTCAAGGAGCTGGGCTGTGTTCTTGACCCTGACGACAATTCCCAGCGGGCCGAATACTTCATGCCAAAGCTCTTTGTTTGCCAGCCATGTGTCCCCGGATGTTTCGAACAAATAGGGCGCGGCAGCACGGTTCTCGCAGGCCGCTCCAACCAGTTTCCGGATGTCTGGCACAGCTGCGATCCGGTGGGCACCTGATTGGAATGCATCCGCAATTCCGTCTGCAAGCATCGTTTGACTCTCGGTCGTCTCCAAGGCTTGACGTGCTGTCTCGACAAACGTGTCGGCCTCAGCGCCTTCCAGGACGAGAACAAGACCAGGGTTCGTGCAGAATTGGCCGGCGCCCATGGTCAGCGAGGCCGCCCAGCCTCTGGCGATCTCATCGCTTCTGTTGTGAAGCGCAGCCGGTAGCAAGAACACGGGATTGATCGAGCCAAGCTCGCCGAAAAACGGGATCGGTACTGGCCGTTGAGCACACAGGTCGAAAAGTGCTCTGCCGCCGCGAAGAGAACCGGTAAACCCAACGGCTGTGATCAGTGGATGCTGGACAAGTGCCTGCCCGATTTCGTGCCCTGGTCCTTGAATGAAGGAAAAAACTCCCGGATGAAGAGCGCAGGATTTCAGGGCAGCCGATATGGCTTCGGCAACAATCTCACCCGTGCCCGGATGCGCCGGATGACCGCGCACGACCACCGGACAGCCTGCCGCAAGCGCGGATGCCGTGTCTCCGCCCGCCGTGGAGAAAGCCAAGGGGAAGTTCGATGCACCGAACACGGCCACCGGGCCAATCGGGCGCTGAACCATCTTTAAATCCGGGCGCGGAAGCGGCTGGCGGTCCGGCAGGGCGCCGTCGTGCCGTTTGTCGAGATAGGCCCCGTCCAGGATATGAGTGGCAAAGAGGCGCAGCTGGCCCACCGTTCTTCCGCGTTCCCCTTGCAGCCTTGCTTTCGGCAAACCTGTTTCGGCCATTCCGATTTCCGTAATCGCATCCGCACGGGCTTCGATTTCATCGGCAATCGCGTTCAGGAACGCGGCACGGGTTTCGCGGGACGCATACCCGAAACTCCAGAAAGCCTCTTCCGCTGCTTGGCAGGCCAAATCGACCTGGGCCACAGTGCCGGCGCAAAAGGTATGCGGCGCGCCTTGTGCAGGGTCTGACTGAAAGGTTCCGTCGCTGGACGTCCATTGTCCGGCAATGAAGTGTTTTCCGTGCGGCATGAATGTCATGGCAATCCTGCTCAATTGGGAAGGGCACCGTCTCTGGCGACCTGCTGGACACTGACGAGGGTGATGACTGGAAGCTGCGGTTGGGCTGGCCTTCAGAAAGGTTGGTTGAAAGAACTACTAGTCGTCACTGCTGGTGAAGACAACCTCCTTGCGTGAATGCATCATGGAATGATGCGAGGATAGGACGGATCACCTTTGGCGGTCGCCCGGCGTCTTTGGTACCATTGGGCACATCAGACCCGCTCACAAGGACGAGGCGCGAACATGGACAGGGATGGACTGCTCGAAAGCGTACTCTCCAGCATGATCCAGGGTGTCGCCGTTTTTGATGAAAACCTGGAGCTACTTGCCTGGAACACGCGCTTCCGGGAAATGCGCCACTATCCGGATGCACTTGTATTTCGGGGGCAGAGCGTTGAGGCGCTTATCCGGTTCGATGCCGAACAAGGTGAGTTCGGTTCAGGTGATGTCGACGACATAGTCGATGGACTTATGAAGAAAGTCCGCTGCTTCGAAGAGCATTCCTTCGAACGCTCCCGTCCCGACGGCAGTTACATGGAAGTCAAGGGCGGTCCGATTCCCGGCGGCGGTTTCGTCAGCACCTATTCCGACATCACCGAACGGGTCCAGGCTCGCCAACAGTTGCTGCAACAGATGGAAGAGCTCAAGGAAGCGCGTCAGGCGACGCTTGATATGATGGAAAAAGCGGAGGCGAACCGAAAGCGCGCGGAAGATCTCAGGGAAAAGGCTGAAAGCGCAACGCGCGCCAAGGACATGTTTCTGGCGGCTATGAGCCACGAAATCCGTACGCCAATGAATGGGGTTGTCGGGATGATAGACCTGCTGACGCACACGGATCTGGATGACAACCAGCGGCAAATGACCTCCACGATCCGGGACTCGGCCTTCTCGCTCCTTACAATCATCAATGACATTCTCGATTTTTCAAAGATTGAAGCGGGCAAGATGGATTTGGAGATGATCCCGATATCCGTGCCGGACATCGTGGATGGGGTCGGTGAAACGATGGGCCCAAATGCGGGCAACAAGGGCCTCGATCTGATCTGTTACTGCGACCCGCAGATTCCGCCTTTTGTCAAAGGGGATCAGGTGCGGCTGCGGCAAATCCTTTTTAATTTGCTGGGAAATGCAGTCAAATTCACGGAAGCGGGAGAAGTAACCCTCACAGCAGAACTGGCGGGCCTCGCAGAGGATCAGGCGACAATCCGGTATCGTGTGAGCGATCAGGGGATCGGTTTGACGCCGGAGCAGATAGCCAACCTTTTCCAGCCGTTTCAGCAGGCAGACATTTCCACCACGCGGCGGTTTGGAGGAACGGGGCTTGGACTTACGATTGTGCGCCGTCTGGTCGACATGATGGGCGGCCAAATTGATGTTGCCAGCGAGCCCGGTCAGGGCAGCACTTTTGCCGTAACGATCTCACATGCAGTTTCAGACGAAGGCGCTGCCAATCCAAGTTACGATTTTGAGGGCATACGCCTTCTGGCGCATTTTCAGGAAGATGGCACACGGCAGAAAACCATTCAGGCATGGCTCGATCATGCCGGTATTCATGCAACCTTCCATAAAGATGTAGAGGATGTGTTTTCGTCGGCTCAGTCCGCCGGAAAAGGCGGTGAGCCTTATGACATCGTCCTTCTGGGCGCATTGGGTGACGAAGCGGCAACAACAAGGATTCAGAACAAGTTCCGGGATCACCCAGGTCTGAATGCGACCCGGTTTGTGCGTGAACACAAAAACACTGATGATGCCGATGCATTGGCGTTGCCAGATACCGTCTTTATGCCGTCAACACCGCTGACCCGCCGAAGTTTTCTAAACAGTCTTTGTGTAGCCCTTGGAAGGGCCTCTCCAAGCCTTCAGGGGAAAGGGCCATCCATTGGTATGGGTGCGGTAGACGCACCTGATCTGAAAACAGCAATTGCCAATAACGAGCTCATCCTGGTGATCGAGGACAACAAGACCAATCAGGATGTCATTCAGCGTCAATTGAGGCTGTTGGGGTATCAATGCGAAATTGTCGAAGATGGTGAAGCAGGCTTGGCCGCCCTCCGGTCTGGCCGCTACGCCGTCGCGCTGTCCGATGTGCACATGCCGAAACTGGATGGTTTGGAAATGACCAGATCCCTACGGCGGGACGAGACGACCAGCGCGAACAGGCTTCCGGTCATTGCGATTACGGCAAATGCCCTTCAGGGGGAGGCGGATCGTTGTCTTGATGCCGGTATGGATGATTTTCTGCCCAAACCGCTGGAGATGGCAAAACTGAAGGCTCTGCTGGAGCGGTGGCTCCCCAATGCCCGCGCCACGAAAGCGTCCTTGTCGGGAGCCAAAGGGCGTGTTTCGCAACAGACCGGAACGGAATCAGCCGGTACTTCCGGCCAGCAAGGTGGGGACCCGCCAATCGACCTGTCGGCATTGCAAGATATCTTTGGTGATGATCCGGAGACGATCAAAGAGATACTCGCCGATTTCATCGAACCGGCCTGGTTGGGAATTGCCGAAATCGAAGCAGCGGTTGCGAGCGGGGATGCAGATGCGGTTGCTGCAGCCGGTCACAAACTAAAGTCGTCTTCGCGTTCGGTCGGGGCGTCCGATCTTGCCGCGGTGAGTTACACGCTGGAACAGGCCGGAAAATCACAAGATTGGACGATTATTAACGCAGACTGTGCAAAGTTACGGCCAATCATGGACCGGATCGCAATATATATCGAGGGTCTTTGAACAGGAGAGCACCGCCAAGATGGGCATGGCGAAGATATTGATCGTCGACGATGATCCGTTCATCACCAAGTTGACAACAAAGATCCTCACGAAGATTGGCTACGACACGGTCTTGGCGGCCGAAGACGGGGCCAGGGGACTTGAGGCCGTGGAAGCGCACGGGCCGGACATTATCATCTGCGACCTCAACATGCCGGGAATGGACGGGCTGGAATTCCTCCGCCATCTCGCAGAACGTAATGCCGCCTGCGGGATTGTTTTGGTCAGCGGCGAGGAAAAGCGGATCCTGCAGACCGCCGCGCAACTGGCTGAGGCGCACCGTTTGAACGTGCTTGGATCCCTACAGAAACCGATCAAGCCCGATCCGCTCAAGGCGTTGCTGGACACTTATGCGGCGCAGCAGGAGGCCGCAAAACGTGGTCCGATTGATGTCCTGAGCCTGAAGGACATCCAAGATGGCCTAAAAAGCGGCTGCATCGATGTTTTTTTCCAGCCCAAGGTTTCTGTCGCCGATCGCAGGATTGTCGGCGTGGAGGCTCTGGCCCGCTGGCGGGGAGCGGATGGCCGCCTGATCCCTCCCATCGCCTTTGTCCCGGTTATTGAAGATAACGGTCTTATCGATGAAATGACCCGGCAAGTCTTTGAAAAATCCATTGCGGTTCTGGCGGATTGGTGGCGCAAAGGGCTGGAGATCTCGGTTGCGGTGAACTTCTCGGTTGACTCCCTGACCCGCTACGAAGTGTTCGATCTGGTAAGCCAGGCAATTGCGAAGGAGCAGGCTGATCCGGGGTACGTCACAATTGAAGTGACCGAGAGCCGGATCATGGATGACATTGCCGCGCCACTCGAGATCCTGACACGCTTGCGCATGAAAGGCCTTGGGCTTGCCATCGACGATTACGGCACCGGGGCCTCGTCCATGCAGCAGTTGAAACGGATCCCTTTCACAGAACTGAAGATCGACCGGGCGTTTGTTGCCGGGGCTCCGCAGGACGAAGAGGCGCGGGCAATGCTGGAATCGAGCGTTTCCCTTGCAAAAAGACTGGGTCTGTCGACGGTTGCGGAAGGCGTTGAAACCGAGACCGAATGGGACCTTGTCGCGAAACTCGGTGTTGATGTTGTCCAGGGCTATTTCATTGCCAAACCAATGCCGGCGGACGAGGTTTTTGTGTGGGCCCAAGAGCAGGGCGGCTTGACGTCCTCTTAGTTACGGCGGCATGCTTTGTGCCTGTCAGGTTTTTCAGAGCCGCTCCGTCATGCCAGCTACACGGACGCCCGATGGCTGCCGCCGTTTCGAAAACGCAATTTTGGTTTTGCATTTGCCGAAGTACGCCTCCTGAATTGGTAACGCCTGGTCCGGGTATTCGTCCCTGAAACTACAGAAAAATCAGTGTTCTAGTCGCCAAAGTGCCGGCTTCTCCGGCCATTTGGTCTTCTCTTTGCACTTCTCCTGCCTGATCGCGCGCATGCGCGTAAGCGAAGGAGTAATCACATGGCGAGTTTGCCCGCAACACGTCCCATGATTGGGACCAATGAAGACGATACTTTGAATGGGACAAAGCATTCCGATGTTATGTCCGGCCGCTTCGGCGATGACCTTTTGAAAGGCCACAACGGCAATGACGAGGTCTGGGGCGGCACCGGCGATGATACGCTCTACGGAAACAACGGCGACGACATTCTTTACGGTTCCGGCGGCCCCAATCTGGTGCATGTAACGTCGGTCGAAGTTGCCAACGACTATCCGGTCTCGGTCATTTTTGAAGGCGAGACTGCAGGGTATCGCAACACTTTCGGCTATTACAAAGTGGCTGAAGACGGCACCATCACGGACGTTCAGTTCATTTGGCCGAATGCCTCGTTGAAACACAGCGGTGGCGACTTGATCCAGGGCCAGTCCCGCGAATATCTGGACGTACAGTCCGGAGACAAGATTGCCTTTTTCATCGTGTCTAACGGTTACAGCCTGAACGGTGGGTATTCCGGTCTGGATCTGGAAAACGGAAGCTTGAAGTTCCTGAACGCCGATGGTTCATCCGCGACCGTCGGGAGTGAGGCTCCACGGCTCTATCATATCGCGCCGGATGGCACACAGACGCTTATCAAGTACAACCCCTATCATACGGCGGCTTACGGCGAGACGGTTGGTCTAAATCCTGATGGGATCCTGCATACAACCGGCGTTTTGAAAACAGATGCCGGTACGCTCACACTCGGGTTTGAAGATCTGTTCAACGGCGGTGACCGTGACTTTGACGACAGCGTCTTCACTGTTGATATCGGCGTTGCAAATGCTCTGCTGTTGAACGCGCATTTCACGCAGGATGACGCTGGCACTGACCCTGATCCAGGGACGGGTAACGATCTGCCGCCAATTGTCCGCACCGACAATGACCTGCTGATGGGCGGCGATGGCGCGGATGAACTCCATGGCCGTTCCGGAAACGACCGGCTTTATGGGGAGAACGGCCATGACGACCTGCATGGCGGGAGCGGTGACGACGACCTTTATGGTGGTTCGGGCTCCGACGATCTGTACGGCAATTCCGGAAACGACACCCTTTATGGCGGACAGCAGGATGACAACTTGAACGGGAACAACGGCAGCGATGCGCTGTTTGGTGAAAGTGGAAACGATACGCTCAACGGCGGTACAGGTGATGATGCGCTTGATGGTGGGCACGGTGATGATGTGCTTATCGGTGGATCTGGAGATGATGTCCTGACCGGGGGATATGGCGAAGATGTCCTGAAAGGCGGTGCCGGGAACGACCATCTCTACGGGGGAAATCAAGACGACCAGCTCTATGGCGGTCATGACGACGATACATTTTATGGCGATGCCGGAAATGACATGATGCATGGTGGACGCGGCAATGACACGGTCGATTACTCCGCCTTTGAGGTCGACTTGTCTATTTCCTTGCATAACAAGCGGGCGCATGGTCTGGAAATCGGAACCGACACCCTGAAGTTCATCGACAATATTCAGTCAGGGGGCGGCAACGACATCCTGAAAGGGTCGAAAGGCGACAACATCATAGATGGTGGGGCCGGCAATGATCAGATCCGCGGACTGCAAGGTTCCGACATTTTATCAGGTGGCAGCGGTACCGACACGTTTGTCTATCGCACGTACGATCTCAGCGGTACCGATACGATCACTGATTTCGACGTGGATTTGGATCTTCTGGATTTCAGCCATCTTGCGGGCAGCAATGACGCTCAAACGTTTCTACAATTGATCGAGGGGTCCGAAACCAACGGTGATCTTTCGCTTTCTGTCGATTGGAACGGCAATGGCAGTTATCAGGATGTCTGCGTCCTGGAAAATGCCGGAGGTCAAACCGTGAATTCGTTGTTCGATAACGGTTGCTTCCTCTTCTAACGATCAAAAATGCCGGGCCGACGACTTTCGCTCAAAGCGACCGAAGCGTTCGGCCCGGCATTTTCCTTCCCCGTTCTTCAGCTCTGCCCTTTGCATAATGAGAAACTGGCCCCAGTCCACACAGTCCTCCTGGGGTTTGCAATTTGCAAAGAGTGACCAGGATGCTGAGTCTAGCCTTTGAAATTTTCTATATTTTTCAATTGCCTATCGTTTGTGCGGATCTCATTTGCAGGTCTCGGCCCGGACAATCCCGGTTGGCATCGTCCTTGCGAACACATTGGTGCCGATGACATCAAAGGTTGCAAAAGTGGACATCATTCATGAAAGGCCCAGCCAAAGGCTGCACTACAGGGTAACAGCGCCGATGCGCGTCACCCTTGGTGATCAGACTTTTGACGCTGCGGATTGGGGGCTCGGCGGTTGCCGGATCTCCGGCCTTTCTGCGCCGCTTCCTGAGGTCGGATCGGACCACCCTCTCTTGTGCACCCTGCCGTTCCAGGGCTTCAACATCACCTTGAAGGCCAGCGCTGAAGTCGTCCGTTCGAGTGAAGACACCAAAGAGGTCGCTTTCCGCTTCGTAGACCTTGGAGAGCGGGAAACGGCGTTGATGCAACACTTTGTCGAGGATCTCGTCCGCGGCAAGATGACAGACGTCACCGACACGATTGTTCGCATCGATACACCGGTCACACCGGTGCCTACCAAACCGGACCCAAACCCGGCACAGGGAATCCCCGTCCGCCGCTGGCCGATCAAGCAGATCGTCATGTCGCTCTTCTATTTCGCCCTTGGCATTGCCGTCTTCGGGTATGTCGGGATTTACATTTTCGCAACGCTCTTCCGCCTGGAAATTTCGACCGCAGTCGTCAGTGCCGAACGTTATGAGGTCACGGCACCGGCGACCGGACGTCTCACCGGTCTGAGCCTGCGCACCGGTGATGTTGCAGCTTCTGGAGTTCCGATCGCCTTTATCGAGAACGACGCGCTGATTTCGGAAATCCGCAAAGCCGAAACCGCGCTTATGCAGGCGCAGGTGGAGCTCTCCGAGCACAAGCTTTATCTGCAAGTCGAAGCCGACCGCGAAACAGGCTACAGCCTTGTCGCTGCCAATGATCTGCGCCAGGCCCGCGCAGAAACCGTCACACTAGAGCTTGCCGTTGAAACGGCCCAGGACCGGTTGAACCGCTACAAGGATCTGTTCGCACAAGGCTACTTGAAACGGGATGTGCTCGCCACGGCACAGCTTGAGTTGGCCACGGCCAAGAGCGCGCTTGAAAAACACATCATTCACGTTGCCGAGTTGGAAAAATTGGGCTCTGAAGGCGGAAACTTTGGCATCTTGAACGGCGACAAGTTCAGCGGATTGAAGTCCGAACGCATTGCCGAAGTGGCGCGCTGGCAGCAGGAAGTCGACTTCCGCACCAAGCTGTTGGAAGAGCTGCGCGTTCAACCGGACATGATGCCGGTGACGCTTGGCTCCAATGCCGCTGTTGTGGATGTGATTGCAGCCGATGGTCAAACGCTTAAAGCCGGCGCCCCGCTTGTGGTTCTGGAGGAAAGCGACCACCGGGTTATCACAGCGTTCCTGACCCAGGAAGAAATCACTCAGGTCCGCAAAGGCAGCCCGGCCCGAATTTATGTGCCGGCCGAAGACCGCTGGATCGAAGCAACAGTAGACATGATCAGCCGCACAGACGGGTTCATTGATGAGACCACACAAATGCACCGGTTCCGCGCACCGGATGCGCGTTCTGCAAAGGTCGATCTGATCTCAAAGGGGGGCACCCTTCCTCAATCCGGAACACCGGTCACCGTCTACTTTGAGCGGTACCGCGCAAACAAGGTCTTGCGGCTGATCTCAGGTTACCTCGGAGACGCGACATGAGCCGGTCCCTGCAGCAGGATTTCAACGTCGATGAAATCACGCATCAACCGAGGGGGTTGGCCAAATGGACCCCATTTGCGTTGTTCCAGATCAGCCTTTACTTCGGCCTCTGCTTTGTCGGGGTGACCACCTTTGAGAACGTCTTCTTCAGCCCGGCGACGAAACAAATCACCTTTGTGATCGGGATCCTCGGCGTCTGGCGCTATGGCTGGTGGTTCACTCACGCCGTGCGGGCCTGGATCTATGGCAAGTTTGTCTACCCGTCCATGCGGGACGCCGGGAAGAAGGTGTGGGAGGACGGCTGGCGTCCCCGCCACCTCCACTTCATGATGACGACCTACAAGGAACACCGGGACATCACGGAAAAGGTGATCCGGTCGATCTGCCGCGAAATCCGGGACGCCGGTGTGCCGGGCACGATCTGGCTCGGTTCTGGCGACCGGTATGACGAAGACCTCATCTCCAATCTTCTGGCCCGGGAGTGGTCCGATCTTGACGTGACCCTTCATGTCGTCCGGCAGAACCAGCCCGGCAAGCGTTTGGCGATTGGCCTTGTTTTGCGTGCGATGAGCCGGGGTGACGTAGAAGACGACGACCTCATCATTTTCATGGATGGTGACTTTATTCTGGCCAAAAATGCTGTTGGTGCATGCCTGCCGCTCTTCAAGCTTTACCCGGACCTGCAAGCCTGCACGACGGATGAAGAAGTGCTTTGCATCGGCCCGCGCTGGATTGCCAACTGGCTGACCATGCGCTTTGCGCAGCGCCGGCTAGCCATGCAATCCCACTCGCTCTCCGGCCGGGTTCTGACCCTGACGGGACGGATGTCCGTTTTCCGGGCGAACCACCTGACAAAGCTCAAGTTCATTCGTCTTCTCGAGGCAGATCATCTCGAGCATTGGCTGTGGGGGAAGTTCCGTTTCCTGTCGGGCGACGACAAAAGCACCTGGTACTACATGCTCCAATCCGGCTGCCGCATGCTCTATGTGCCCGACGCCATGGGCTACACGGTTGAAGTCATTGAAGGCTCCGGCATGGACCGGATGGTTCAAAACTTCCGCCGCTGGTCTGGCAACATGCTGCGCAATGGCTCTCGCGCCCTTGCATTGGGGCCGGGCCGGATGCCGTTCTTTATCTGGTGGTGCCTTTTGGACCAGCGCGTTTCCATGTGGACCATGCTGGTAAGCCCGGTGCTCGCGGTCTGCACGACGTTTCTCTATGACCCCTACTACATCTTCGGATATGTGGTCTTCATCTGCATAACCCGGATGCTGCTGTCGCTGTTTCTCTATCGGTACGCCCGCAAAGTGGACCTCAGCTATCCGTTCATTCTCTACTTCAACCAGTTGATCAATGCGTCGGTGAAGGTCTACTGCATCTTCCGCCTGTCAAAACAACGCTGGTCCAACCGCGGTGACCAGCGCGCAGGTGAAGGCGACGGGCTGCTCGCCACCCTGCAGAACCTCATGGCGAGTTATCTCACCCTTCTTTATGTGACGATGCTGTTTGTCGGTGTCTGCCTGATGGCGGGTCTCATCGAACCGCCGAGTGGTCTCATGATCGCCCACATTCTCGGCTTGCCGGCCTGATTGGCTGACTGTGACGGGACACTGCAACTGTTTTCGGGGGGACGGGAAATGTTCCGTTCTCCAAGGAAAGAAATAAGGTTGGAGAAACTGTGCCCGGCACTGCGGTTACCCCGGGCGAACGAGGTTAGACCCGCGGCAACTCATTTGCAGAGCCTGACGCGCAATAACTGGCGGATGCCGATTGACTGGTAGGGAACTCCGGCTTTGGCATCCAGAACTGCGAGTGGGCCCCGGAACTTCGCTCCGCTCCGTCCGGCGTGACACTTACAGGGTGTTCGACACCCAGGACTCCAACACACTCAGAGACCTTTTCAATTTGCAAAACTGCTCTTACGCAATTGCTAAGTCCTACCAGTTTCCAAAAATGCAAAAAAATCACAACTATTTGAATTAATTGGGATAATAATTCGAAAGCTGAGTTGGCCCAGCTCTTGAAAGGATCCAGCCAATTGGATCAAACGAGGGCCACAGCTATGAAGCTGACACCGAAACTCTACACTGCTGCATTGACCCTGACCGCTTGCCTCGCACTGGCTCCGGTTGCGTTCAACGGTGTCGTTGACGCCTACAACCACAACCAGTTCATCGATCTTGGGCTCGACAAAACGGAAATCAGCGTCAAGGCGCACTATCCGCTTTACAAGATGATCGAGTATCCGCGGATCAAGGCACCGACGGTTGTTCTGGGCGACAGCCGTGCGCGCGCGCTTCAAGACAAATACTGGCAGGAACTCGGACGCAATGATGTCTACAATTTCGCCTATGGCGGGGCGACCGTTTTTGAGATCTACGACACCTTCCAGTATCTGAAGGAAAACGCAGACCTGGAAACGTTGATCGTCAGCTTGCCGCTTCGGTCCATGGATGCCCGGTTCAAGGGTGGCATGAACCGCGTGCCGGAGGCGATCTCACTCGCAAACGATCCGTTCGGCTACTACACGAACTGGTTTGTGGCCAAGACCGGTTGGGCGCTTTTGCAGGACCGCTACCCGAAAGTCTTCGAGGCCGCCGAGAAACTTTCGCTGTCCCCAATTTCGCAAGCAAAGGCCGGTGAACTCAGCGGTCTTGAAACTCTTTCCGTCGACGCGCTGTTAGACCCTGCCTTATGCGACGAGTGCATCTTGCAGACACCGAATGGCACATTGATCTTGCCGGCTGTTTACCACGGTCGGGGGCTCGGTCTGGGCCACTGGGCGCGCTACTGGCCGGACATCGCAATTGACCGGGATCTCCCGTCCCTGTTCGCCAAGCAGGTTGGCACCAATGGTGCAGCTGACTGGCGGCGGTTCAAACAATCAGAAGACCTGTGGGCGATGGTCGAAGAGATTGCCGCCTGGTGCGACGAACACGATGTCGAACTCATCTTCTTCATTCCGCCGACAATCTCCGAGATGCAGCAGCGCATCAATGACTTCGGACTTGCTGCCGCAAACCACAAATTCCGAGGTCGGCTTTCAAATCTTGCGCCGGTCGTGGACATGGATTTCGACACGGGTTTTACCCGGGATCTGAAAAATTTCACAGACGCCTATCACTTCGGGTCCAACCCGGCCCGCAAGATCGTCGGCGAACTGCTGCAAGTGATCGATAGCGATAAGGCAGGCGTCAAAACGGCGATGGACCGCCGGGCTGATCTCGCTTGCCCGGTGCGTCCGGACGACATCACCCAAACCCACAACGAAGGCACCCTTCAGCTGATAGAAGGCACATCCTGCAGAATCTGGAGGCAAATCGATGGCTAAGTCGAACAAGACCCTGGAAGAAGCCCTGATTTGCGTAACCGGTTTTGTGATTGGCGCCATTGCCGCCTCAAGCTTCACCGAGATGCCGGGAACCACTGCTGTGGAACCAAACCGCATCGATTGGCTGTTTGATCATGCTGAGCCCATGGCCCGGCAAATGTCGGCCGAAGGGGATCAGCCGAGCTTTGAAATGGAGTTGCCCAAATGACCCGCAAACCATTGAACCGAAACATTCTAAAAGCAGCCTTTGTCGCCGCGATCATCGGTGGGGCCGGCGCTGTAGCGCTCTCTGGCGATGCAGTTCGCCCGGCAGCAAAGGCCGAGCGGATCGATCCTACTATCGAGGAAATGATCAAACAGGCGCGCGGCCTTCAGAAAGTCGGCCGTTGGGAAGCTGCCGCCGATCTCCTGACCCAGCTTGCCAGCGATGGTCATCCGGTTGCTCTTTACCACCTGGGCCGGGCCTACAAGAACGGCTGGGGCGTTGACGCGGACCTCGACCAGGCACGCCTGGTCTTCATGGAAGCCGTGCGCTACTCCTTCGTTTATCGCGGCGAGACGGCTTATGAGCTGGGACGGCTGTTCCAGCGTTCGTCCGGCGAACGGTGTGCAGAAATCGCTCTGCAGTGGTTCCACAAGTCTCTTGGCTGGGATTACCCGAAAGCGCACGTTCAACTCGCAAAACACTATGAGCGTGGCATCGGCACAGAGCGGGATCTGACCCTCGCCTTTCATCATTACGAGAAAGCTGCGATTGCCGGGTACCCGTCGTCCACCATCAACTACGCCCGGATCCTTTTGAACGGCCGCTATGGCTCTACGCCCAACCCGGAACAAGCTCTGTTCTGGGCCGAGCGCGCAATCGCCGGTCTTGAAAAGAAAGCCCGCGATGGATCGGCAAGCTCAGCCAAGACGCTGGGCCGGCTCTACCGGGACGGAGAATTCATGACAGCGGACCGGGCGCTTGCCCGCGACTGGTTCCTGCGCTCTGCCGACCTCGGCGACGCCGGAGCCATGCATGATCTCGCGCTGATGATGCTGGCAACCTCCGACGATAAGAACACCGTTCAGGAAGCGCTGAAATGGCTTCGACTTGCTGCAAAAGCGGAACATGGCGGTGCTCTCACCGGCCTTGCCCGTCTGCATCTGAAGGAAAAACACGGCCTCGATGCCGAAGCGGCTGTCGAGCTGCTGGAGCGCGGAGTGTCTGCCGGCCACCCGGGTGCCATGGAAGAGCTTGGCCGTCTTTACGCAAAGGGCAAGCTTGTCGAGCAGGACCGGACCAAGGCGTTCGAACTTGCCCGGAAAGGTGCCGACCGTGGCCACCAGGGCAGCGCCACTTTGCTCGAAGAGCTTCAGAAAACCGACGAAGCAAATCTCACCATTCTCCTGCGGACCACTCCGCAAGACATCAGCAACAAGGAGGGCTGAGTTATGGTTTTCAGTTCCCTGGAATTCATCTACCTGTTCCTGCCGCCGGTCCTCATCGGTTACCTCGTGCTCCGTCACTGGGGCTGGGAAAACGGCATTATCTGGTGGCTCACCATTGCCTCGCTGGTGTTCTACGCCTGGTGGACCCCGGTCTATCTGCCCCTTCTCCTGGGTTCTGTCGTGATCAACTACGGTTTTCACCGGGTGCTCCGGCAGGTCCGCGACAAGTTCATCCTGATCACGGGCATCGTCTTCAATCTCGCTCTGATTGCGGTGTTCAAATATGCCGACTTCTTTATCGGTAACGCGAATCTGATTGCCGGCGCGGATATCCCGATGCTCAACCTGGTCCTGCCTCTGGCGATCTCGTTCTTCACCTTCCAGCAGATCTCGTTCCTGATCGACACCTACAAGGGTGACATCATCCAGTGTGACTTCGGCCGTTACATGCTGTTCGTGGTGTTCTTCCCGCAGCTGATCGCTGGTCCGATTGTGATGCAGAAGGAAACCATTCCGCAGTTCAAGCTGCCGGTGTTCCGCAACAAGCTCGTCCTGAACCTTGCGGTTGGCAGCACACTATTTGCCATCGGCCTCTTCAAGAAAATCGTGCTGGCGGACGGCATCGCACCCTATGCCAACCAGGTCTTTTCCCTTGCCGAGACCACAAATGGTGTTCCGCTGGAAGCTGCCTGGATCGGCGCGCTTGCCTACACCTTCCAGCTCTACTTCGACTTCTCCGGCTACTGCGACATGGCGCTCGGCCTGGCCCGGCTGTTCGGCATCCGTCTGCCTGTTAACTTCAACTCGCCCTACAAGGCAACCAGCATCTCCGACTTCTGGCGCCGCTGGCACATTACCCTGTCGCACTTCCTTAGGGACTATCTCTACATCCCGCTGGGGGGCAACCGCAGTGGTCCGATCCGCCGCTATGCCAACCTCATGATCACCATGCTTCTTGGCGGTCTGTGGCACGGGGCGAGCTGGACCTTCGTCTTCTGGGGCGGTCTGCACGGCGCATATCTTGCGATCAATCATGGCTGGGATGCCCTGTCCAAGAATGGCTATGTGCCCAACATACTGCCGCGCCCGGTCGGAAACCTCCTGAGCCGTGGCATCACGCTCCTTGCCGTCGTCGTTGCCTGGGTGTTCTTCCGCGCAGAGAGCTTTAACGGTGCCAGCAACATCATCCACGGCATGACCGGCTTCTCGACCGTCTATGAGCCGAAGCTCTGGGAAAGCGCGTTGAGCGGCACCCTGCAGGTTTGGGCCATGATGGTTGCTCTTGCCGCTATCGTCTTCCTCCTGCCGAACGCCATCGAGTTCACTGAGAAGTACAACCCGGTGCTTGGCTTGAAGAAGCTGGTTGCTCAGCGCCGTTCGGAAGGGTTCTTGCCGGTGCGCTGGCAGCCGACCACAGGCTGGGCCCTCGGTGTCTCGGTCCTGTTCGGACTGGCGCTGATCCAGACCTATCGGCTCGCAGAAATGACCGAGTTCATCTACTTCAACTTCTGACCGGAGACAGCTGATGCGCTCGCTCTTTCTGACACTTGCCTTCTCAACGGCCCTTTGTGCCGGAACACCGACAACTTGGGCCGCACCGGAAGGTGCGGTTCAAAACGCCCTTCTGGTTCTGCCCGCCCAAGGCCTCGAAGTCGACCTGAAGAGCGGAGATGTCACCCGCAAGGGCGTGACCGGCCAGTGCCTTGAAACCGTATCGAAGGCCGGGTCCAACCTTCTTGTTGTCGCGAAGAATTCGGGCGATGACAAACCGACCGTCTCGGTGGATGGCATGATCCGGGATCTCGGTGGCCCTGCCCAGGAGGGAGCCCGCCTTGGCACCATTCGTCTCGCCCGCGATGGATCATTGGTCCACATGCGCACCTGGAAAACCGGCGACAAGCAGACCGAACTGCTTCAGGAAAGCGTGGTCCGGCTCACATTCAAGCGCGGCACACTCGCGAAACTGTTGCGCTTTACCGAGACCCAAGCTCTTCTGTTGGTCACCCGGCCAGGCGAACCGGCGCGGCTTATCCGCCATAAACGCGGGGCAGGCGGCCTTGTTTCCAAAGAGCCCGAGGTTCTTCTCGATTTTGCGGGCTGCGTGCCCGAACGCGTGTTGGTTCGAGGCGATGTGCTCTGGGCCCGCATGGAATGTGCAGACACGGATACCGCCGGGATCTACAGGATAGACCTTACGACAGGGTCCATTGAATCGCCTGTCATGACAAGCGAGACCGCGGACTTCATGACGCTTCCGCGCGCAGACCGTCCTGACGGCGAAGCCGTTCTGACAGTATCCGGGTCTCCTTCCGGCATCAATTTCTACTATGCGGTCAACGGCCTCCTCGCCGCGCAGACCGGTGAGGTGCGCGCCTGCTCGTCGGATGCGGAAGGACTGCAGAGCTGGAACCAAAGCTATCGGCTTCGCGCCCTCGCTAGCCTTTTTGAGAAGACCGGAGATTCCGTGTTTGCTGCTCTTGCCCGCAAGTCGATGCGTCTCACCCTTGCAGCTCAAGATGGCGTCAACGGCCGTACGAGCAATCAGAACCCTTCTTGCGGTTGGAGTTCAACGATCTACGCGACGAACAACAACGATCGGATGACCCTGATGATCAATCAGGCGATGATTGCCAACAGCCTTGCAAAGGCTTGCAAGGCCCTCGGTGGAGGCTGCCCGGTTGAGCTTGCTAACAGAATTGCCGGAACACAGGCCTGTCTCGCCAATGAATACGAGCCGGATTTCGATCCAACCGTCGGGCTCTACCGGATCAACAAGGATATCGACTTCAGGTTCAAGGGAAGCATTGCTCCCTGGAACTGGCAAGTTTCCATGGCCGCGTTGCTCAAAGACTTGTCCGATCCTGCCTTGAGCGCGCGCGGTAGATCCGTCGTGAAAGGCTTTTATGACGAATGGAGCGCCGATGAGAATGGTGCCCTGTTCCGCTATTGGCCAAAGGCGGCTTTTGAAGACCGTGATGGCTCCCCGTCAAAACGTGCCGGCGAGCGTTTCGAAGACACTGGGCACGCAGGGATATCGCTGCTGAGCGCCGCCGAATTCCCTGATCTGATGACCGGCGACCATATTGCCGCGCTCAAAAGCCGGGAAGACTTCCTGCTCACTTTTGGGGCCGCAACTCCGCGTGATCTGGATGGTGCAGGACCGGCCGGTCCCCGCTGGTTCCCCGCAGGCGGGTGGTCATCCGTGCCGTCTGAGGCCTTCAAGAAACGGTTTTCCGGCCCAGTCCCCGGCGTGCAGTCGGCCGACACGGTCTTTGCCTATGCAAACCTCTTTGATCCGGACGCGGATTTCCAGCTGATACTCAGCATTCACGGATGCACAGACGTCTGCGCACTTCACAAAACCTACAAATACGACAGCTGGCAGGCTTTCTTTAACGGCAATCCGTTCTTCGAGTTCAGGCCTGCCGCGCTGCCAATCGCGTCAAAACCTTGAGTTGCCGTTGTTTCCTTAAAGCGAAATTTTACATCCAATGACCAGACTAAAACGTGAAGACTGCAAGAGTCTTTCGAATTCGCAGGACACACAGACCGGAGACAGAACAATGCGGCAACGGATCGTAAGCATGATTCAGGATGCAACGTTCTGGCTCGTCCTGGTTTTCATTTGCGCGTCCGCCATCTCTGCCTACGTCATCGCGGTCGATTTCGGCCAGAAGGCCAGAACCGCCGACCTCTCGGCCGCTGCACAAGCGCAAAACGAGCTGTTGACCGCGACCCGGTCGTTCTACTCGCGCGAAGTGATCGACAAGGTCTATCTGTCAGACGACATGTCGGTCAGCCATGACTATCATGGCAAAGACCTGACGATCCCGGCACCTGTGTCCATGACCCTTGGGCTTGAGGAGGAACTGGCTGCGCTTGGGGCATCAAGCCGGATCAGGATGTTGTCCAATCATCCGTGGCCATGGCGTCAGGACCGTGAACTTGACAGCTTCGAACGTGAAGCGCTGGCGGCTCTTAGCGAAGCTCCCGACCAACCCTATCAGCGGCTTGAAGCGAGAGCCGACGGAAACGTCTTCCGCAGTGCGCGGGCCGTTCGGATGGAGGACAGCTGCGTTGCATGTCACAACTCCCACCCGGAGTCTCCCAAGACCGATTGGGAAGTCGGGGACATCCGGGGCATTCAGGAAGTCATACTGCCGGCAAGCGCGCTCTATGGCGGCGGTGTCACTTCGATAGACAGTTTGATCGTGCTTCTCGGGGTTGCCTTCCTTGCCGCTGTCGCCTTGACACTTGTGCTGTCTTCTCAGCGCCAGAGAGCACTCACACGGGTTCATGACCTTGCAGACGCAGAACGGGAGAAGAACGCGGCTTTGCAAGCCGCGATCACGCGCGCCGAAACCGGTGAGGCGCAGGTCAATGCGGTCCTTGAAACCATGCTGGATGGTGTGGTGACCCTGTCTCCCGGCGGGGATCTTTTGAGCGCCAATCCGTCGGCCCTGCGAATGTTTGGGGTGGCCTCGTTCGATGATTTGTCCGGCAAACGGATTTGCGACATCCTGCCTGAAGACGATGCGAATGTATTGCCATTCGAGTGTTGCGCCGGTCCATCGCCGGAGCTCGATGACGACAAGGCAAGATTTGAAGTAACCGGGCGGCGCTTCGATGGCAGCCGCTATCCGGTGGAGCTGTCCTTGTCCAAAACCGTGGTGGACGGCCGGGTGACCTATACGGCCATTTTGCGGGACCTGACCGAGCAAAAAGCCGCCGCCGCCAAGCTGCTGCAGGCAGAAACGCGGCTCGTCGATGCGATCGAATCCTTGCCCGATGGGTTTGTGCTTTATGACGCGGATGACCGCCTGGTCATGTGCAACAGCAAATACAAGGAATTTTACCGCCGCAGCGCGGATCTCATCGAGGTCGGCAAGACATTTGAGGAGATTATCAGGGACGGGGCACAGCGGGGGCAATACCAAGTCTCTGGAGAAGCCTTGGAGGACTGGGTGGAGCTCAGGATGCAGAACCACCGGCATCCGGGCGCGCCTATGGAACAGCACCTGGATGACGGCCGCTGGCTCAGGGT
Source organism: Roseibium denhamense (assembly GCF_009711415.1). Lineage (GTDB taxonomy): Bacteria > Pseudomonadota > Alphaproteobacteria > Rhizobiales > Stappiaceae > Roseibium > Roseibium denhamense. The sequence continues at coordinate 87,545 of NZ_SMLZ01000109.1, read as the reverse complement.
GATCGAGTCCCGCACAAGTGAAGGCGGCTTGGTCGGCTTTCGAGTCGATATTACCGAATTGAAAAAGCGGGAGCAGGAACTGGTTCGTAGCCAAAGCCTGCTGCGCAATGTGGTCTCCGCATCCTTTGACGGCGTCATCGTTATGGATGGGAACGGCACTGTTCTGGATTACAGCCCGTCCGCGGAAGAGGTGTTCGGCTGGAAAGCTGCCGAAATCGTTGGGGAAAAGATGTCGGACTACATCATCCCCGAAAAATACCGGGCCATGCATGATGCCGGACTGGAAAAGTTTCTGAAGACGGGCGAAGGGCCCGTTCTTGGAAAACGGATCGAAATTGAAGGCCTGCACAAGGAGGGCCATCAGATTATCGTGGAACTCGCGATCCGCCATACCAAGGGTGAACGCGGGCCGCTGTTTCTCGGCTATGTCCGCGATATTACCGAGCGAAAGGCTGCTGAAGAGGCTCTGCGGGACGCCAAGGAAAAAGCTGAGGCTGCCAATGAAGCGAAGGCCAAATTCCTGGCGATGATGAGCCATGAGATCCGTACACCTATGAATGGTGTGCTCGGGATCCTCAGCCTGCTGCGTGATACGGATCTTGATCCCGACCAGAAGTCCTATGTCAAAACTGCGCGCGACTCCGGCCGGTCACTTCTTGAGTTGATCAATGACATTCTCGATTTCTCAAAACTGGAGGCCGGACGTACCGAGCTTGAAACTGCGCCCTTCCGCCTCAAGACGGTGGTCAGAAGCATTGTCGATCTGTTCATGCCGATTGCTCAGGAAAAAGGGATCGGCATGGAGTTGATTTATCCGGCTGATGTTCCTCAAGTTGTGACAAGTGACGCAGGGCGGTTGCGGCAAGTGCTGCTCAATCTTGTGTCCAATGCGGTCAAGTTCACGGAATTGGGGTCTATTCGTATAACGGTCTCCGTCGACAAGGATGACCCGGTTCGTCCGGTCTTCCGCTTTTCTGTCCAAGATACCGGTATCGGAATACCCAAGGACAGGCACGAAAGCTTGTTCGGTGACTTTGTCACGATCGACAGCAGCTACACTAAAAAACAGGGCGGCACTGGGCTCGGTCTGGCCATCAGCAAGCGTATCTCGGACCTGATGGGCGGTGAAATCCTGGTGGAGAGCTTGCCTGGGGCCGGCAGCACGTTCCATTTCTGTGTTCCGCTTGAACTGGCCGATGAGCAGGCAGAATTGCCGGAGCCGGAAGTAGCCATGCTGGAGGAACATATTCCGGATGGATTGACAGTGCTCGTGGCGGAGGACAATGCAACCAACCAGATTGTAGTGTCTCATGCCCTTCAGCGGGCCGGATGCGACATTGATATCGCCAACAATGGCAAGGAAGCGGTCATCGCTGCCCAAAACCGCGATTATGACTGTATCTTGATGGACATCTCTATGCCGGAAATGGATGGGCTCGAGGCGACCAGGCATATCCAGAACGGACACCGGAATACAAATACGCCGGTCATCGCCCTAACAGCCTATGCCTTGCGTGGAGATAGGGAACGGTTTCTTGCGGCTGGAATGGCGGATTTCCTGTCCAAGCCGGTTGAGAAGCAGGACCTTCTCGCCTGTATTGCCCGCAATGTCCGCAGGCATGCCAGCGCGTTTGATCATGCAATAACACCTGCCACGCATCAGGAACTGTCGGAGGCCAGAGTGCTTCTGGCGGACATGCCGCCGGCGTTGCAGGAAAAACTTCTCAACCAGTTCAAAGCAGATACCCGGGAAAAACGCGAAGCGGCCCGTCTGGCGGCGCAAACGCATGACTTTACTCAGCTGGAACGCGCAACACATGCCTTGAAAAGCGTTGCCGGGACATTTGGCGCAACACGCCTGACGACGATTGCGGCAGAAATCAACACTTTGGTCCGTGAGGAAAAAACCGCATCTGCCCTGACACGGGTGGACGAACTGATTTCAATAAGTGACGATACGTTAGCAGATGTGAAAGCTTTGGCGGACGAGATGGAAATAGGCTTGGCACCCGATCCATAAAAGCTCCGCAAGACTTTGAGGGAATGGCTTTGAAAGTTCTGATTGTCGAAGACACGTTGTCGCTTGCAACTGTTTATGAGCATCATCTGTCCCGTGCGGGAATTGAAACCACCCATGTGGAGACCGGGCAGGCAGCGCTCGCCAAGATCCGCAAGGGCGGGATCAGCGTTGTCCTATTGGACCTGCAATTGCCGGATATGAACGGCCTTGAAGTCCTCGCAACTGTGCGGGAAGAACAGCTGCCGGTCACCGTTGTTGTCGTGACCAGTTCAGGATCGATCAAGACCGCAGTCGACGCCATGCAGGCGGGCGCCTACGACTTCATCGTCAAGCCGGTGGCTGAAGAGCGGCTTGTTACGACAACCCGGAACGCGCTGGAGCGTGAAACCCTTACGGAAGTCGTTGCAGAGGTTAGAAAACCTTCCGGCGGAAAGGCCAATCACGGCTTTGTCGGTTCGTCCCTGCCTATGACCGCTGTCTATAAAATGATCGAAAGCGTCGCCCGGTCGAATGCGTCTGTCTTCATCACAGGTGAAAGCGGTACCGGCAAGGAGGTCTGCGCAGAAGCCATCCACAAATCCAGCCCCCGCGCTAAAAAACCTTTTGTGCCGCTCAATTGTGCGGCCATTCCGAAAGACCTTATTGAATCTGAAATTTTCGGCCATGTGAAAGGCGCCTTTACCGGAGCAACGGGTGATCGCGATGGAGCTGCGGCGCGTGCTGATGGCGGCACTCTCTTCCTTGACGAGATCTGCGAGCTGGAATTGAGTCTGCAAGCCAAACTTCTGCGCTTCCTGCAAAGCGGAACGGTTCAGAAGGTCGGCAGTGACAAGCTCACCAAGGTTGATGTGCGCATCGTCTGCGCCACCAACCGGGACCCGCAAGAAGAAGTGGAAGCCGGCCGGTTTCGCGAAGACCTCTATTACCGTCTTCACGTTCTACCCATCGGGCTGCCGCCACTCAGAGCCCGCGGGGCGGACGTCCTTGAGCTGGCCCGGCATTTTCTCATCAAGTTTGCTGGCGAAGAAGGGAAAACATTCGAAGGCTTTTCTGTTGAGGCAGAAGAGGTTTTGATGCGCCATCCCTGGCCGGGCAATGTCCGTGAAATGCAAAACACAATCCGCAACTTGGTGGTGCTGAACGAAGGCCCGATTGTCGAGGTGGACATGCTGGCAACGCTTCAGGGACGTCAACCCTCAGCTCCCCGACCAGCGCCAGCCGTCCCGCTCAGTGTGCCGCAGGCGGCTAGTCCGCCCGCATCAATTGTCAGCGCCACGGGTGATGTCTGGCCGCAAATTACGCTGTCTCTCGGTCAACCCTTCGAAACGCTTGAGCGCAGCATAATCGAGGCAACGATTGACGCTTGTGGCGGCAGTCTTCCGAAAACCGCACGTGTGCTTCAGGTCAGCCCCTCCACCCTTTATCGCAAGAAAGAGATCTGGGCGGCGCAGGAAAACGAGACCGGTGGAGATGACCTGACCGGTGCTCCCGATGACGATGGCGTCGCCGTGAATTCCTGAATTTTTCCATGATTATGCACTCACAGCTCAGGATGAACTGCCAGCCCGGATCATGGTTTCCGCTATGCCTACAGCTGCTGCATGCGACGTGATCGGCAGCTTGCCATCTATGAGACTGCGTTGAACGTCTTTCCGTGACTGCAACTTGACCTGCATATCTTCAAGGTCACCGGGTGAGGGGTCGTTGAGTTTGATGACATGGCGGGCGACGAATATGTGGCCAAGTGCAACGCGTTGATTGCCGTGAAGAACCAGTGACGGTCCGGCAAGCCAACGTCCACCGCCATAACCGGTTTCTTCAAGCAGCTCCCTGCGGGCCGCGAATTCCGGATTTTCACCCGGGTCGATCTGTCCGCCCGGAAGTGTCAGGCAGACCTGGCCAACACCATGTTTGTATTGCTCCAGCAGCAGCACTTCGTCCTGGTCGGTTACCGCGTAGATGGTCGCGTAGGTCGGTAGGTCAATCTGATAGTAGTCCTCGACACGTGTGAGATCAGGTAACTCGACTGTTTGTCGAAGGACTTTCAGACGATCTCCGGCCTCAAACACCTTTTCGCTGCTTAGCAGGCTCCAGTTGGTGTTTGGCTCTTGTTGTTTTGCTAGCTCCATTTCATGCCTCAACTTTTTCCAAGGCCGGCGCGGCAGAGTTTTGTTCTTGCTGCAAAAGACGGCGGAACTCGTAGCTTAGGAGCTGGCTGACATCGGACGGCCCCGCAATGATCGAGAGCACGTCCTTTGACCCAAACGCTTCAGACAGCGCTGCGGCATAAGAGCTTGATGCTGCAGGTGTCATGTAACCGACAAGCCTTGCATTTTTGTGCCGCTTCAGGAGGTGGCGCATGACAAGATCCGAAGAGAAGGTTTTCGGAACAATGAGAAGGCTTGTTGCCGTATCTCTGTGAATACAGTAGTCAGGGAACCTTGCGTTGAATTCATGGATGATCGTTGACAGTTCATCATGTTCGCCTTCCCAGGCCGCATATTCACCGATTTCCCGAAGTGTCGACTGGTATCCGGCAATGCAAAGGCGCAGGGTTGCTGACCCGTTTTCAAGCATCGGTGCGCGTTTTTCCGGGTAAGCGCTGGTCTGTATGACTTTCACCATGAACTCATAAAGGTCGTCGGAAAAGTCATGCTCATGCTGGAGCACCAGCTCGTCACGGACCCAGAGTTCTGTGCCTCCGGCTGCGTAAAGTCCGGCACAGGCGGCCCGTAGGGAGGAAGGCACCCGGGCCATTATGTCCGTGATGCTCGTGTTGGAGAGAATGTAGCAGGGCCGCTTGTTCGCAAACGCAGTTAGGTAACGGGCAAACTCGACATCCATCCGGCCCTTTGGGCTCGGCACAAGCGTGTCGAGATCGAATACGTAAACATCATTGATCGGCGCCGGGCTTTTCCAACCGATTGGGCCAGTGACTTGTCCGATGGGGGCAAATACCGCTTTTGGAAACATGACAGCCTCTCCTTTGTGAGATTTGGTTTGGAGAGACGGGGTGCAACTGGCTTGCCAAGTGCAGTGGCTGTGTCCCGTGGGCAATTTTTCTTAATTAAAACATATGCCTATCCGTTGCGGTCGCGCTTTTGTTGCCGATTTTGCCCGTTATCATTTCTGATTTCCGGAAGCTTTCTTTCTGAATTCGCGAAATCCGATCTGATTGTGTTGCGCTATTTGGGATGTCCTCAAATCCGGCTGTCAGGCTTTATTATATAGGCCGCGTTTCATCGGCTTTTCATTTGATAAATGCGCGGGGTTGATCGCAAACTTGCATGTTTCCGAAATCCCGAAATTTTTTTGTTCGAATTTGAATTTTTGTTTTCAAAATCAAAAGGCCAGCAAACAAGAGAAAGTGGTGAGAATTTTGTAAATCACTGTTTTTATTTGCCTTTAATGTGCCAATCCGGTTTGGCACGGCGCTTGTAACTGTTGCCCCAGGACCATCACACTGGGAGCAGTGATATGAAAATGCATGTAGGAAAATTCGAAGCCGTTCAAAGACTCAATGGATTTGATTGGCGTGTAATTGAAACCAAGGACACCATCAGTGTTATCGGCCTGGGATATGTTGGAGCCGTTTCCCTCGCCTGTCTGAGCTCGCTTGGCCACAAGGTCATCGGCGCCGACATTGATGCGAAGAAAGTCGATTCCATCTCCTGGGGTCAGAGCCCAATCGTTGAAGACCAACTCGGTGACTTACTGACCGCAGGTGTCAATGACGAGCTGCTGACCGCCACCACCGATGTCTCACGGGCAGTCTTGGAGTCAGACGTGACGTTTGTCTCCGTTGGTACTCCGACCAGCGAAGATGGCGGCTGCGACACGCGTGCAATCAAAGCGGTTGCCCGGTCTATCGGTGCTGCGATTGCGGCCAAGGACGCCTTCCACGTCGTCGTTCTGCGCTGCTCCGTTCCTCCGGGAACGACACTCGAGATCATGACCCCGATCATCGAGGAAGTGTCCGGCAAGCGTGCCGGCGAGGATTTCGGCGTGTGTTTCAATCCCGAGTTCTTGCGGGAAGGCACGGCTGTTTCCGATTTTCACGCACCGCCCAAAACGGTGATCGGTGTAACGGATGAGCGCACCGCGAACATCTTGAAAAAGATTTATGCACCGGTTGATGACAACCCGATCGTCACCTCTGTTGATGTCGCCGAACTGGTGAAATACGTCGACAATGTCTGGCACGCCACGAAGGTGAGCTTTGCCAACGAAGTTGGTCGCCTTTGCAAGCCGATGGGGATCGACAGCCATAAGGTCATGGACATCTTTGTTCAGGACACGAAGCTGAACCTCTCGCCCTACTACCTGAAGCCTGGCTTTGCCTTTGGCGGCTCTTGCCTGCCCAAGGAAGTGCGCGCCGTTTCGCATCTTGCAGAACAACTGAATGTCAGTGTTCCGCTCATCGACTCGCTGATCCCGACCAACGACCAGCAAGTCGAAGAGGCCATCGAAATGGTCCGCAAGACCGGTGCCAAGAAAGCCGCCATCCTCGGTGTTGCGTTCAAGCCGGGCACGGACGACCTGCGGGAAAGCCCGGTTCTGGAACTGATTGCGGCCCTGCGCGCCGAAGGCGTGGAGGTCACCGCTTACGACCCGGCCATCGTGCCTGGTCCCCATATCGCACAGCAGTTTGAATATATGCAGCACGCTTCACCGCATCTCAAAGCTGTTGTCGATGCCTTGCCCGACTTCCTGAAACAGACCCCGGAAGAGGCCATCGCGGACGCTGATGCAATCATCGTTTCGCAAAACGGTCCGGCTATTCGGAGTGTGATGAGATCCAAAAAGGAAGACGCGGCAGTGGTGGATTTGGTCCGCCTGCACGCTGAACCGCCGGCATGCTCCCGCTATGCGGGGATCGGCTGGTAGGACCATCCACTCCCGTCCGCTCCCTCCCGTGGCCCCATCTTAAGAGATGGGAGGGGGCGGACACCTTCAGATCTGCAGATGGTGGGTCGCTTAAGCGTCAAAGCTTCGTGGTTAGGTCATGGGAAATAGGGTTTTCGAAAAACCACACGCGAAGCAGCGTGGCCCTACTCATACTCAAGACAAACAACACCAATGCAATCACCGTTTATTGAAGGTTTCATGGGTCTAATACTGGAACCAACGATGACTTTCAGAGTTCATTAATGGTGAACTCACTAGCTATCCGGATGACGGCCTTTCCTGAAATTCAGCCCTAAAAAAAGTATCTGTAACATCCTCGATTTGCCCGGTTTCCAGCATGTCCCGCAAAACGCGCGTTACGCTTGGTACCAAATGGCCGTTTTTTGAATGAAGGTAGTGAAAAAAATCAACCTGCTCCAAAGAGCCGCCGACAGCTTCAATACACCCACGATCTGCGCGTTTGGAATAACGCTCCAAGGCAATTTGAGGACCGACTACAGCATCTAGGCGATCCAGCTTGAGCATATCAAAGAGCTCCTGGAAAGAATCTCCCAGCCACACGTTTTCATATCCGGCAGTATGTCTTGATAAAACGCGTGCTCCATTTAATTGGCCCCAACGTTTTTGCGTCATTGATTCGCTGGCGAGGAATTCAAGGCTACAGGAAAATATTCTGATGTCGATCTGCATGATCGGTACATCTATACGCCGGAGAGCTGGGAATTCGGTTTCAAACAGTTTCGGCCCGGCAATAATGCCATCAACTTCTGCAATTGATGTTGGAAGAATATTACGCGACCGCGCCATAGGCAGTTTCTTGATCGAAATGCCCATTTGGTCATACGCGGCCTCAACTATCCGAACAGCCAACCCAATCGGCGCAGCGTTGTCAGCCATAGAAAACTTAAGGGTCTCCTGAGCTTGCGACGAGGGCCCAAGCCAACCCAATACACACAAAGTGAAGACTAAATGTTGGAGCCTTGCCCACATGGAATTCCTCAGCTCTCAGCCACATCGTCCAACGAAAAGCAACGCAAATGGAGTCGTCGCCAAGACAGAATATGGCAAGTTTGCTCACACTATATCAGTAATCAGTGCTGTTTGGAGTCCAATAGCTCAAGGTCGGAGTTTGCGATTCATATAGAAGAATACGGATTTCCGGATGGTGATTGTCCTTCAAAAAAGACCGTCAGTCTGCGCCGGTCTTTTTTGTTTTTCGGTTCAGCTTTTATGCAGGCGGGATTAACCGCCAAAGTCGTCAAGCATGATGTCTTCCCGGTCGACGCCCAATTCCAGAAGCATGTTGATGACAGAGGAGTTCATGATCGGGGGACCGCACATATAAAATTCACAGTCTTCCGGCGCGGGATGGTCTTTCAGGTACTCGTTGTAGAGCACGTTGTGAATGAAGCCGGTGTAGCCGCTCCAGTTGTCGTCCGGCTGTGCATCTGACAGTGCGACATGCCATTCGAAATTGTCGAACTCTTCGGCGAGCTGGTCGAAGTCCTCAACAAAGAACATTTCTTTCTTGGACCGGGCGCCGTACCAGAACGTGATCTTGCGATCCTTGTTCTTCAGACGCTTGAGCTGGTCGAAGATGTGCGAGCGCATCGGAGCCATACCGGCACCACCGCCGATAAAGACCATCTCTTTTTGGGTGTCACGGGCAAAGAATTCGCCGAACGGACCGGAGATTGTCACCTTGTCCCCGGGCTTCAGGTTGAAGATGTAGGAGGACATCTGTCCGGGAGGAATGCCCGCGGAGCCTGGAGGCGGAGAGGCGACACGCACGTTCAGCATGATCAAGCCTTTTTCGTCCGGGTAGTTCGCCATCGAGTAGGCGCGCTCGATTGCCTCCGGCACGTTGGACTCGTATTGCCACAGGTTAAACCTGTCCCAGTCCTCGTGATATTCTTCGCTGATGTCAAAGTCCTTGTAGGACAGCGTGTGCGCCGGTGCCTCGATCTGGATATAGCCGCCAGCCCGGAAATTGACGTCTTCGCCTTCCGGCAATTCAAGAACGAGGTTCTTGATGAAGGTTGCAACGTTGTCATTCGACCGGACGGTGCATTCCCATTTCTTGACGCCAAAGACTTCCTCGGGAACCTCAATCTCCATGTCCTGCTTGACAGCAACTTGACAGGACAGCCGGTCGCCGCACGCCGCTTCACGTTTGGTGATATGGCTTTCTTCCGTCGGCAGAATGGAGCCGCCGCCTGAGTGAATTTTCACCCGGCATTGGGCACAGGTGCCGCCGCCGCCGCAAGCGGACGGAACAAACAGTTTCTGTTCGCCAAGGGTTTGCAGGAGTTTGCCGCCAGCCGGCACCGAGATGGTTTTTTCGCCGTTGATGCTGATATTGACGTTGCCTACCGACACGAGTTTCGACCGGGCGGCCAGAATGATCGTGACGAGCGCAAGAACAATCAGGGTAAAGAGCAGTATGCCTAGTCCGAATGTGGCCACAGGGCTCTCCCGTTACAGTTTGACGCCGCTGAAGGACATGAAGGCGAGTGCCATCAGTCCAGCAGAGATAAAGGTAATGCCAAGGCCTTGAAGACCTTCAGGAATGTCGGAGTATTTCAGCTTCTCGCGGACACCAGCCATAGCTGCGATCGCAAGGGCCCAGCCAAAGCCTGACGACAGGCCGTAGGTCACGGATTCGGTGAAGTCGTAATCCCGCTCCACCATGAAAAGCGACCCGCCGAGGATGGCGCAGTTCACTGTAATGAGCGGCAGGAAGACGCCGAGAGCATTGTAGAGCGGCGGAAAATACTTATCGAGCACCATCTCAAGAATCTGAACCAGTGCCGCGATCACGCCGATATAGGAGATCAATCCGAGAAATGTCAGGTCGACATCGCTAAAGCCTGCCCAGGAGAGGGCTCCCGGCGCAAGCAGGTAGTTCAGGATGATGTTGTTGGCCGGCACGGTGATGGCCTGCACGATCATCACAGAGATGCCAAGGCCGATGGCGGTTGAGATCTTCTTGGAAACCGCGATGAACGTGCACATGCCCAGGAAGAAGGACAAGGCAAGGTTTTCAACGAAGATCGCTTTGACGGCGAGAGAGAGTAGGTGTTCCATCAGTGGGACTCCACGGCCTGGATCTTGTACTCGGCATCTTCAACTTGCTCAGGCTTCCAGGTGCGGAATGCCCAGATCAAAAGACCGATGATGAAGAACGCCGAAGGCGGCAGCAAAAGCATGCCGTTCGGGATGTACCAGCCGCCGTTGTTCACCGTTTCGAAGATAGTCAGGCCGAACAAGCTGCCGGCGCCGAACAGTTCGCGGATGAAGCCGACAAGCATCAGGATCAGGCCGTAGCCGAGACCGTTTCCAACACCGTCGATGAAAGAGGCGAGGGGCGGGTTCTTCATTGCGAACGCTTCCGCACGGCCCATGACGATACAGTTGGTGATGATCAATCCGACAAAGACCGAAAGTGTCTTGGAGATCTCGAAGGCATAGGCCTTCAACAGCTGATCGACGATGATCACAAGCGATGCGATGATCACCATCTGCACAATAATCCGGATCGAACCCGGAATATGGTTGCGCAGCATCGAGATGAACATCGATGAAAAGCCTGTCACCAGAGTGACCGCAATCGACATCACGAACGCGACTTGCAGCGACGAGGTCACCGCAAGAGCCGAGCAGATGCCAAGCACCTGGAGTGTGATCGGGTTGTTGTCGACCAATGGATCGACCAGCATTTTCCGTTTGGTCTGCGCCATCAGATCTCTCCTGCTTGCAGGTTCTCAAGGAACGGAGCGTAACCGGCTTCCCCCATCCAGAACCGGACCAGATTGTCCACGCCGACGGAGGTCAAAGTGGCACCGGCCAGAGCATCGATATGATACTCAGGCCCTTGGGGCGGGGCTGTTTTCGCAACTGTAATGAGCAATTCGCCGCTGTCATCGCGGAGCTTCTTGCCTTGCCACAGGGCTTTCCAGCGCGGGTTGTCGACTTCCGCGCCCAGCCCCGGCGTTTCCGCGTGCTGATAGAACTGAAGCCCGTAAATATCGTTGCCGTTCGCTTCCAGCGAGATGAAGCCGTAAAGTGTGGACCACAGGCCATAGCCGTGAAGCGGCAGGATCACCTTGTCGAGGCTGCCGTCGTCCTTGCGGAGCAGATAAACCGTCACGAATTTCGATTGGCGGCCGATGGAGGCCGGATCGTCTTCAAGAGCGATTGATGTTGCGGGGTCGCTTGCCGCTGCAAGATCGTCAAAGGTCGCCGGATCGAACTGATCGGTGAACTCGCCTGTTGCAAGCTCCAGGACATGCGGCTCGAACGTTGCGAATGCCTCGGTCACGTCAATGCCCGGTTCGTAACGGCCTGCGACCTGCAAGATGTTGACCTGTTTGTCCTTTAGCCTGTTGACCTCCTGCAACGGCCGCAGGGACACGGCCGCGGCAGATACGATCATCGAGGCGACCAGACACAGGCTGACGGCGACAAAAACGGTTTTCGGAACGGAGTCGGGCGGAAGGTCTAGAAAACGCCGCACGAAACCCTTTTTGGCTTCATTTGCTTTTTGAGGGGTGTCTTCAGGCATTCCGTTTCGCCCTGCGTTTGATGTTTGCCTGTACGACGAAATAGTCGATCAACGGCGCGAACACGTTGCCGAACAGGATCGCCAGCATCATGCCCTCAGGGAAGGCAGGATTGATCACGCGGATCATCACGACCATGACACCGATCAAGGCACCATAGATGTACCGGCCAAGATTGGTGTGGGACGCGGAGACTGGCTCCGTCACCATGAAGGCAAGACCGAAGGCGTATCCGCCAATCACAAGGTGCCAGTACCACGGCATGGCGAACATTGGATTGGTGTCTGATCCAATCAGATTGAGCAGGGTCGAAAAGCCGATCATCCCCGCAAGACAGCCCACGATCAGCCGCCAGTTTGCGATTTTGGTGATCAAGAGGAATGCCAGGCCGATGAAACAGGCAAGGGCGGAAGTTTCGCCAATGCTTCCCTGCATGACACCCAGGAACGAATCCATCCAGGTCACGCCGTATTCGGCCAGTTGCGTGTAGCTGTCAGATGCGGTGACGGACAGGGCGGTCGCGCCGGAAAACCCGTCAACGGGTGTCCAGATTGTGTCGCCGGACATTTGCGCGGGATATGCAAAGTAGAGGAAGGCGCGGCCGGTCAGGGCGGGGTTCAGGAAGTTCTTGCCTGTGCCACCGAAGACTTCCTTGCCGATGACCACCCCGAACGCGATACCAAGGCCAACTTGCCACAAGGGCGCGGATGGCGGCAGGATCAGCGCATAAAGCATGGAAGTGACAAGAAAACCCTCGTTGACTTCGTGGCCGCGGATGGTTGCAAACACAACTTCACAGATGCCGCCGACGACTAGAGTGGTCACGTAGATGGGCAGAAAATAAAGAAGACCATGGAGGATATTGGCCAGTGGATTGGCCGGATTAAAGCCGATGCCGAGGGCCTCTATGATCCAGGCCCGCCATCCGGAAGCCCCGTAGGTGGCAATGGCCGAGTTGGTCTGGAAGCCAACATTGTAAAGCCCGACGAGAATGCAGGGGATCGTTGCAATGACCACGTAGGTCATGATCCGCTTCATGTCGATGTAGGACCGCGCGTGCGGGGCGACCGTTGTCACCGTTTTGGGCGTGTAGAGGAAACTCTCCACCATTTCGTAGATGGGGAAGAGTTTCTCGTATCTGCCGCCTTTGACAAAATTGGGCTCAATACGGTCAAAGAAGTTGCGAAGACCCAAGGCCTAGCCCTCCTTTTCGATTTTGGTGAGGCAGTCGCGAAGGGCTATGCCATATTCATATTTTGCAGGACAAGCAAAACCAACCAGACCCAGGTCTTCCTCGTCCAGTTCTAGGGCCCCCAGGGCCTGGGCTTCGTCAGTATCCATCACTAAGAGAGCGCGCAAAAGCTGCGTGGGAAGGAAGTCTTGCGGCATCAGCTGTTCAAATGTTCCAATCGGTACCATTGCGCGGCGCCCGCCATTGAGGTTCGAGGTCAAAGCGTACAGCTTTTTGGAAAAGGCGGAGCCTAGAACAGGCTGCAGGGCAAACTTCGATGGCATTGGACGGATCCAGCCCATCGGGATTTGTTTGTGATCCTCCTCGATCACCGTAATCTGCCGCGCATAACGGCCGAGATAGGCACTGGGACCTTCTCCCATGCGGCCGCTCAGGATTGAGCCGGAGATCAGGCGGACCGGTTCGTCTCCATCGATTTCGCCTTCGCAAAGCTCTTCCATCGACGCGCCGGCAATTGTCCGGACAAGCCGTGGATTGGTGCACCTAGGTCCGGACAGCGCAATCACTCGGGAAGGATCGCACGTCCCGGTTTCCAGCAGCCGGCCAATGGCAATCACATCCTGGTACCCGATGGTCCAGACCGTCTTCTCTGCTGTCGGAACATTCAGGAAGTGAATGTGTGTTCCGGCCAGACCTGCCGGATGGGGACCCGAGAAGCCTGCAACTTCAATACCGTCCATTTCCAGACCTGGAATGTCGGCTCCTGTCTCGCAGCAAAGATAGGTTGGGCCTTTGCTCAAGCCCTTGATGGCGTCCAGCCCTTTTTCGAAAGCAGAGCTGTTTTCAGCAATGACGACCTGCGGCTCGGCGGTCAGCGGTTCCGTGTCCATCGCCGTGACGTACAATGCCGCTGGGCGGGCCTCCGGGTCCGGAACCTTTGAGTATGGGCGTGTGCGGAAGGATGTCCAAAGGCCGGAGGCGCAGAGACGTTCAACTAGCCCGTTTGCTTCGTTGCGGTCGCCGGTATTTGAAAAGTCGACGGGTTCGGAAGCCGTGCCGTCGATTTCAATTTCGACACTGATCAAGACACGGCGGGCTCCACGATTAATGGCCTTAATGCGCCCGGTCACCGGCGATGTGACCATCACATCCGGCGTGTCCTTGTGGAAGAACAGAGGTGAGCCAATACCGACGGCGTCGCCTTCTTCAACGACGAGGCGCGGCTTCAACCCAATGTAGTCCGCGGCGATCACCGCAGCGGTCTTGACCGGCCGCCCTTCGCTGATCTCCTGAACGGGGACACCCGCCACCGGTAGATCTAGACCTTTTTTGAGTTTAAAGCTTTGCACGCATCTGGCCTCCAGAATTCGATAGGCCGCCATATGCTATGTTTTGACGAGTTGAAAAAGTTCTTTTTTGCCCTAGCGGTCCATTTTTTTGTTGAATCGGTTCTGAAAACCAAAGAAAAGCGCCACGTGACACGCGACCAATGTCGCACATGATCTATCGGAGTCAGTTACCGTGCCATCGAACATCGTATTTTCCCGACGGAGTTTCATCTTGATGTCGCTGTCCCTTGCTGCCTGCAAAGGCGGTTCGGAGCTGGTGGACTTTTCCGGATCGACGATGGGAACGACGTACACGGTCACGGGTGTCGATCATGACCGGCGTGTTGATACAGCTGCCTTGAAGGCAGCGGTTGAAAAAACGCTTCTTGATGTGAACGCGCAGATGTCCAATTGGGATCGGTCTTCCGAGGTTTCGCGTTTCAACGCGGCAACGACTACCGATCCGGTATCGGTCTCAAAGGGGCTTGCCGAGGTTGTTCGTGCCTCTCAACAGGTCAACCGCGACAGCGATGGCCAATTCGACATCACGCTTGGCCCGGTTATTGAAGCCTGGGGTTTCGGGGCACAGAACACGGGGTCCCGCGAGGCGCCAGATCAACACGTCCTCAATGCCGCGCTCGCGTCTGCCGGCAAGACCGGAGCGCTGCAACTCGATGGCAACCGCATTCGCAAACCGCATCAGGACACACAGATCCACCTGCCGTCGATCGGCAAGGGTTATGGTGTGGACCAGATGGCGGAAGTGGCCCGTTCGTTCGGGCTGTCTGATTTCATGGTGGAAATCGGTGGCGACATCTATGTCTCCGGCCGGAACGCGGACAGCATGAAATGGCAGATCGGTATTGAAACGCCGAGCGCCATGACCCGCCAGGCCTACAAAGTCGCCAGTGTCTCGAACATGGGCATGGCCACATCCGGCGACTACCGCAACTACTATGAGCGGGACGGCAAACGCTATTCGCACATTATTGATGCGCATACCGGCCATCCGATTACGCACCGCACCGCGTCGGTCACGGTGCTTGCCGATAACACCATGCTCGCAGATGCGTGGGCGACAGCCATGCTTGTTCTTGGCACCGGGCGCGGCTTGGAGATCGCCAACAAGCTCGATCTCGCGGCAATGTTCATTGACCGCAACTCAAATGACCTAAATAAAGGGTTTGTGACTACGTCAAGCGACCGCTTTGAAGCGTTGCAGGCCTGATCAACAAACCGGATTTCTGTCGTGCTGACTTTTGTGCTGGCTTTTTCATTGCTTCTGATCGCCGTCATTGGCATGTCGATCGGTGTGATTGTGTCCGGCCGTACAATCAAAGGCAGCTGCGGCGGTCTCAATGCGATCGCTGACGCGGATCATTGCCTTGTGTGCAACAAGGAAATCGACCCGGACAGCCCGCTGCGCGAGCGTCTTGCGTGCCCGAGAGCGCGGAAGATGCTTGCCGAGATGGAGAGCTGAACGGCTCGGCTAGCCGGTCAGAGGCTTGCTCATCCGTGCGCCCTTGCCGCTAGCCAGACATTGTGACCGGTACGAAACCGACAATCGCCAGCGATAATCCTGCCACAGTCCCAAACACCCAAAGCTGCCATCGCGGCCCTTCCTTGACCCAGGTCCGGCGGTATTGATATCCGGCCAGACAGGCGAGCACGAAGAGGGCCGTTGCCACCGTGGGTGTGAGTGCGAAGTCCTGCAATTTCGAACGTTCCTCAAATTTATCGAAACGGGAAGTGCCTGACCCGGAGTGTATGGGGCATTGCGGTGAAATCCCTGATTTCAAAACGCGATGTCCGGCTCAGCATTTTCACGATTTGCTTTGGCATGAATTGGGCTAAGCTGGAGACCGCCGCAATCGTTGGACCGACAGCAAGGAGCCCAAAAACAATGCCAAGCTCTTATCAGGCCCCCAGCCGCAAAGACAAGATGCAGAAAAAGACCCGGAGCCAGACGTCTACCACGAATACGGGGACAGAAACGGCGACGGTGAGCCGGCTTTTGGCGGGAAAAGGCAAGGATGTCTTTTCTGTCCGTCCGCAAAACACCTTGCTTGAGGCGGCCGAACTGCTCCGCGACAAACGCATTGGGGCGCTTGTGGTTAAGGATGCTGCTGGAAAACTGCAGGGCATCTTGTCCGAGCGCGATATTGTCCGGCGCCTCGCTGAAACGCCGGGCAAGACGCTGTCTCAAAACGTTGAAGACATTATGACGCGCCGTGTCGAAGTATGTGCGCCGGACGATGCGTTGATCTCGGTTCTGCGCAAAATGACCGAAGGCCGGTTCCGCCACATGCCGGTGGTGGAAGAGGATGCTGTCGTTGGGATCGTGACCATTGGCGATGTGGTGAACTATCGCCTGAGTGAGCTTGAATACGAATCCCTTCAGCTCAAGCAGCTGATCGTCGGCTAAGACCCGATTTTCAGGCATGGCCGGTCAAACGGCCGTGCCTCTTCCAGCAAATGACGGACGTTTTACAGCCGGAGCAACGTTTCTGAAAACAGAGCCAGTTCGCAATGCGGAACTGGCTGCGTGTCTGGCGCAAACACGGGTGTCGCTGCAACCCGGGGGATGGTATCCGGTGGGGTCGCCGCGCTCTTCGTCAAACGGCACAGCGACTTTATGCTCCAACGTAAAGTGGGATTTCCCTGCCCCAGCAGGGCATGTGCGGCAGTGCCGTATTCATTAAAATCGATATCTGCGGCGCTTGCTTCGGCGAGGCATGCGAATCAGCGGAATTTCAAAAAAAAGGTCTATTTCTACTTGCCGAAACCGGTTTCGGAACTTTCAATGTTCTGAAACGGGAGGAATGCAGCCGTGGAAACACGCGCACACAAAGTGCGTTCGGCGCTGCGCCGGCAACGCGTGACCATAAACGACGTTGCCAGTGAACTTGGCATGACCAAGAGCACAGTCAGCCGGGCGTTGAATGATTATCCGGATATCTCGGATTCCACGCGTCTGCGCGTCCGCGAGGCTGCGCGGACCCTCGGGTATCGTCCGCTGGCGAATGCCCAGGCGATCCGGACCGGGCGTTTGCGGGCCATCGGGCTCGTGCTGCAGCTAAATGAGCATGACCGGCACCGGCCGTTCCTTGCAGACTTCCTGGCCGGAATTTCGCAGGCAGCGTCAGCGGCCGGCTGGACGGTGACGGTATCGACGGCCACAAGCGACGAGGACACGTTGCGGCTGCTGAGCAATCTTGCACAGGAACACAAGGCAGACGGCTTCATCCTCCCCAGGACCCTATGGCAGGATCCCAGAATAGAGTTCTTGCGGGAGACCGACATTCCCTTTGTCCTGTATGGGCGGACCGGCAAGCCGGATGGCTGTGCGTGGTTTGACATTACCAGTGAAGCCGCGGCTGAGGACGCTGTAAAGTGCCTTTACGACCTCGGGCATCGGCGGATCGGCTTCATACCGGGCGAAATGAAATACACCCACGCGCGTTTGAAGCTGGAAGGATACAAGGCTGGCCTGAAGGCCTGCGGCTTGGCCTACGATCCGGATCTGGTTTCGGCAGCCGCGCTTAACCGCCGCCAAGGGGCTGCGACCGCAGAACAGCTGTTGTCGCAGAGATGTCCGCCGACGGCGCTTGTTTGTACGGTCGACCGGGCGGCCATCGGGGCCTATCTGGCGGCAGACCGGTTCGGCCTCAAGGTCGGGTCGGATCTCTCAATCATCTCCTATGACGGTATTGAAGAGGGCGAGTATCAGACGCCGCCGCTCACAACATTTTCCGCAAATGTTGCCGATGCTGGAGAACGGCTGACCCATCTTCTGATCAAACGGATCAATGGCGCGGCTCCCGAAAGCCTGCGCGAATTATCGCCTGCAAGCTTTGTTGCGCGCGGCTCACATGGACCGGTGAGGAAAACACCGGCTGAACTCGCAGACATAATCTCAATTGCGAACCATCAAGTGGAGGAATGACATGACCTATTTCAGCAGATTGCTGGCAACGACTGCATTGGTGCTGCCGATGAGTGTGGCAGCCGTTCAAGCCGATACGATCCGGTTCTGGACGACCGAGGAACAGCCCGAGCGCCTGGCAAAACAACAGGAAATGGCCGCAGATTTTGAACAGCAGACCGGCACGTCCGTTGAGGTCATTCCGGTCAGTGAGTCAGATCTGGGCACCCGCGCAACGGCTGCTTTTGCAGCGGGTGACCTCCCGGACGTGATCTATCACACGCTCCAATACGCATTGCCGTGGGCGGAGGCAGGCATTCTGGATACGGAAGCAGCGACCGAGGTGGTCGAAGAGCTTGGCAAGGATACGTTTGCGCAAGGCGCGCTCCAAATGGCGATCTTTGAGGGCGATTACGCTTCAGTCCCGGTTGATGGCTGGACCCAGATGGTTGTCTACCGCAAAGATCTTTTTGACGAGAACGGTTTGGCCGCACCAACCTCCTATGAAGCCGTTGAGGCAGCGCTTGAGAAACTGCACAACCCGCCGGAAATGTTCGGTTTTGTAGCTGCCACCAAGGTTGATGAGAACTTCATGAGCCAGGTGCTGGAACATGTGTTCCTGGCGAACGGTGTGTCACCTGTGAACGATGGCGGGTTTGCGCCGCTCGAGGAGGCGAAGACCATCGAGGTGCTTGAGTTCTACAAAAAACTCGCAAAGGCCTCCCCTCCTGGTGATCTCTACTGGAAGCAGTCGCGCGAGCTCTATTTTGCCGGTGATGCTGCCATGATCATATGGTCGCCCTTCATCCTGGATGAGCTTGCCGGCCTTCGCGACAGCGCGCCGCCAACCATCAATGATGATCCGACATCAAGCGAGCTGGCGTCCAAGACCGGGATCGTGACCAATTTCTCAGGTCCGTCCAACCCCGACGGCGCGGCCTGGGGCGATATCCGTTACTTCGGCATCACGTCCGACGCTGATACGGATGCGGCCATGGAGTTCGTGAAATACTCCATGGATGAGGGTTACACCCAGACCCTTTCGATTGCGCCGGAAGGCAAATTCCCGGTTCGGCGCGGCAATGCGGACAATCCGGCGGCCTTTACCGAAGCATGGTCCCAACTGCCTGTCGGTGTGGATCGCAAGGCACCGCTTGGCGATCTGTATGCTCAGGAAATGATCGATGAAATCGTCGGTGGGCTGGATGTCGCGCAACGCTGGGGTGTTGCCGAGGGCCAGCTGAGCCTGGCCTCCAAAATCATCAACAGCCAGGCGATCAACCGCGTGGTCCGTCAATTCATTGATGATGAAGTCGATGGACCGGCCGCCGTTTCTGCGATCAACGACGAACTGGCCAAAGTCCAGTAATCCCTGCCGTTCGCTGCTCCGGCACGCGCCGGAGCAGCTACATCTTGGATGACAAATGTCTGTTTCATCTCTACCGCCAAGCGGAACCACTCCGCTTGCCAAGCGGGAAGCCCGGCTCGCATGGGGACTGCTTGCGCCGACAATCATAAGTGTCGCACTGGTCGTTGTTTTGCCGCTGCTTGCAATCTTCTGGATCAGTGTGAAGCCAATAGGTCTTGCGGACCTGCGCCCGCCGCAACCCATCGCGCGCGAGTCGCTGCGTGGCAGCGATGATGATCTGCGGATCGAGTACCGCCTGCGCAACTCGAGCCAGGACCAGATCGTTGCCGATGTGGTGCTGACGGACACCATCCCGGATGATGTCGAGATCATCGGAGACCTTCCGGAAGCATGCGATCTTCAGGGCGCCTTACTGAGATGCGAATTCGGGACCATTGAAGGCGGTTTCAGAACCCGGTTGCGCCTTCCGGTGCAGGCGGCTGACGAGGAACTGGCAGAAGAACGCGTCGAGGCCAGCGAACCAGTGGTTACAGGGACGGCTGACAGCGTTCTGACCAACCTTACCTTCACCACCGATAATTTCGCGCGGATCTTCGACGGCGAAGAGTTCTGGGAAGTTCTTGGTGTCACAATCTTCTACACGGTTTTCGGGACCATCGGCGCCATTGTGGTCGGCCTTTTTGCGGCCCTGCTCCTCAACAAATCGTTCCGGGGGCAGGGGATCCTAAGAGGCTTATATCTGTTCCCTTATGTGGCCCCAGTCATTGCGGTGGCGTTTTCGTGGCTGATCCTCTTTGATCCGTTTTCCGGCAGTGCCAACGCCCTGCTGGTGCAGATGGGCGTAACGAACGAGGCCATCAATTTCTTCGGGGAACGGCCCCTCGCCCTCATCATGGTCACAGTGTTTGAGATCTGGCGGTACTTCCCCTTGTCTTTCCTCTTCATCCTGGCGCGGATGCAATCCATCGATACTGACATGTATGAGGCGGCCGATATGGACGGGGCCAGCCCGTTCCAGAAGTTCTGGTACCTCAGCCTTCCGATGCTTTTGGGCATTCTGTCCGTGCTGTTCTTGCTGCGGTTCATTTGGACGTTCAACAAGTTCGACGACATCTTCCTTCTGACCGGCGGTAATGCCGGGACCCGCACGCTGACAGTGAATGTCTATGAGCAGGCCTTTGCGATATCCAACATCGGCGCAGGGGCCGCGGTGGCAGTGGTCATCTTCTTTTGCCTGCTCGCCTTCTCGTTCTTCTTCTTCAAATTCATCAGCCGGGAGGAGGGGCTATGAGACTTCTGCAAAACGGCTATCTCACCGGTCCGCTTCTCGGGGCGCTTTGGGTCCTGACCATATCTGCAACCGTTGCCGTTGCGATGAGTTTTGCCACCGGCGATGCCTTCCGGCCGTCTGTCCTTTTGTCGCTTCTGTCAGGTCTTGCCGCCGGTGCGGTTGCGCTGTTTGGGCGGCTGCCTCAGATTGCCGCTGCACTTGCCCTGGCTGCAGCGGGGTTTGCCGGCGCCGGGCCGATGGCAACCGGTGACATCTCGGTCTTGTCGGCCTTAGTGGGCCATAGCTCGGTCGCGGCGTTCTCGATGCTGGGACTTGCCTTGATCCTCAAAGGCGCGCATCCGGGGGCACTGTCCCGGCATGAGTTTGAAGAGGCCGTCATCCGTTTCCTGACTGGTTTCGGTTACATCTTCTTCACGGCCATCGTGCTCATTCCGTTCTACGTCATGGTCATGACCAGCCTGAAGAACCAATCGGAGCTCTTGCAAAATCCGCTGGATTTCACGCTCGATTTTTCCAAAGGCTTCGGACTGCTCAGATCTTATCAGGAGCTCTTCCAGGACTTTAATTTCGGCACCTATCTGATCAACTCGTTCGGCATATCGGTGATGACTGTTTTCATCACCCTGGCCTTCAGCGTGCCTGGTGCCTACGCCGTGGCGCGGCTGAGGTTCCGTGGGCGGGCGGCATTCTCCAGATCCATTCTGCTGATCTACATGGTGCCGATGATCGTCCTGGCGTTGCCGATCTACATCGCCTTTTCCATGACCGGATTACGGAACTCCCTGTTCGGCATCGTTCTCATCTACCCGGTAACGACCATCCCCGTCGCGCTCTACATGCTGCAAGGCTATTTCAGGGGATTGCCTGCAGAAATCGAGGAAGCCGGCCTGATGGACGGCCTGTCCCGGCTGGCCGTCATTTGGAAGATAACCCTGCCCCTGGCCCTGCCGGCGCTTGCCTCGGTCTCACTCTACGTTTTCATGATCGCCTGGAACGAATTCCTGCTGGCGTTCATGCTTTTGGACGATCCGTCGAAATTCACGCTGACGCGCGGGATCGCCAGCCTCAACTCCTCTGAAATTCCCAGACAGCATCTGATGGCAGGTGCGGTCATTGCGACCGTACCGATCATGGCGCTTTTCCTGGGACTTGAACGCTTCATGACCAAGGGCCTGACAGCGGGCTCTGTCAAAGGATAATCTCATGTTGACACAAGTAAGCCGCTCGGAAGAAGCGCGGAACATCCTCATCCAGAATGACCGGGGCGGATACACGATCCCCACAGCGGGCCTTTATCCCTATCAGTGGAACTGGGACAGTGCCATCACCGCCATGGGGTTCGCCGAATTTGACATCGGCCGTGCATGGCAGGAGCTGGAAACACTGTTTTCAGGCCAGTGGGCGGACGGCATGGTTCCCCATATCCTGTTTCATAAGGCTGACGCCGGATACTTCCCGGGACCTGATGTCTGGGGTGGCACCGGACCGATCCCCTCGTCGGGCATCACCCAGCCGCCGGTTGCCGCCACGATGGCGCGGTTGATCTGGAACAAGGACCGGAGCGCGGGCACGCCGCGCCTCAAAACCCTGTGGCCCAAGTTGCGCGCCTGGCATACGTGGTTCCTGAAATGGCGTCTTGACCAGGGGGCTGTCTGCGTCACCCATCCGTGGGAGGCCGGCCGGGACAACGCGCCGGACTGGGACGGGGTTATGGAGCGGATCGATCCTGTCGGGGTTGGCGAGTATGAGCGGCGCGACACGTCTCACGTCGACGGCTCAATGCGGCCGACAAAGCACGATTACGACCGCTATATCTGGCTCGTGCAGATGGGGAACCGGCTGAAGTGGGATCAGGCAAAGCTCCTTGAGGAAAATCCATTCCGCATCGCCGATCCAACCATGACCTTCCTGCTTTTGAGAGCGCATCGGGATTTGCTGGCTGTTGGTGAAGAGTTGGGACTGCAGACGGCCGGTATGGCTGAGGAGATTGCGCTTCTTGAAAAAGGCGCTGCGACGTTGTGGAACCCGGAGCTGAAAAGCTACGACAGCCGGGATGCAAAAACCGGCCTTTGGACCGGCTGCATTTCCAATGCGTCTTACCTGTGCTGGCTTGCTGGTCTGGATAGCCCGGATCAGGCTGCTCATCTGGAACGGTCCCTTGAACGGGTGAAGTTCGGCGTTGCAAGCTACGATCCGACCGGCGAGAAATTTGACAGCAAACGCTATTGGCGCGGTCCGACCTGGGCCTTCATGAATTTCCTGATCGGTCTGGGCCTGGAAGAGCAACAGCACCCGCTCGCCCCGCGCTTACGGGCGGTGACACGCGAGGTGATCCGCCAGCATGGATTTGCAGAATACTTTGATCCAACGGATGGCTCCCCGGCTGGAGGGCAGTCGTTCACTTGGACGGCCGCCGTCTGGCTAGGCTGGGCGTCCAAAGACCTGGGAGCGGCATGATGGGGGCAATCACGCTTGAGGGCATCGAGAAGTGGTACGGTGCCATCCAGGTCATCAAGGGTGTCGACCTGTCTATCGAAAAGGGCGAATTTATCGTCTTTGTCGGTCCGTCGGGCTGCGGCAAGTCGACATTGCTGCGGATGATCGGTGGGCTGGAAGACATTTCCAGAGGTGATCTCTTCATTGATGGCACCAACCAGACAGCGGATCCGCCTGCAAAGCGCGGATTGTCCATGGTGTTCCAGTCTTATGCGCTCTATCCGCATATGTCTGTGCGCGATAATATGGGCTTCGGCTTGAAGACCGCCGGCGCTCCGAAAACCGAAATTGCCGAAAAGGTGGATGCGGCCGCAGAGATCCTGAAACTGGACACCTATCTGGACCGCAGGCCCAAGGACCTGTCGGGCGGTCAACGGCAGCGCGTTGCCATCGGACGTTCGATCGTCCGAAATCCCACGGCATTCCTGTTCGATGAACCGCTGTCCAACCTTGATGCGGCCTTGCGCGTTGAGATGCGCTACGAAATCGCCAAGCTGCATGAGCAGCTCAAGACCACGATGATCTATGTCACCCATGACCAGGTCGAAGCCATGACCCTGGCCGACAGGATTGTGGTTCTGGAATTTGGCCGCATTGCGCAGGTGGGCACACCGCGCGAACTCTATGAGCGCCCGGCAAACCGCTTTGTCGCGCAATTCATCGGCAGTCCGAAAATGAACCTTATGGCCTGCCATCATGACGATGGTCACTATGTTCTGGAGGGCGGCCGCAAGGGTGTCTATAGGGGAACGGGCCGGCCCGTTGAAGTCGGGATCCGCCCGGAGCACATTACCTTTGGAGCGCCCGGCGAAGGTCAATGCGACGGCGTTGTCGACTTTGTCGAATATCTGGGGGCCGACAGCTTTTCGATTGTTGACTGCGGGGCCCTTGGCAAAATCAATGTCCGCACCGTGGGCGACGCATTGCATGAGGAAGGCGAGGCGGTGAGCCTGGCCTTTGCGCCGGACCGCACCCATTTCTTTGGTGAAGACGGCGAACGCGTTTAGGCGTCTGTTTTGGCGCCCTTGTGTCGGCGACGGGCTTATAGCTGGCGGGTGCCTTCCCGCGCGCCGGTGCACAGCCGTTGTGAAATAGCTCATCGTTGTGGCACTGGCGGCGATTTGGTACGATGAGTGATTGATTTCGCCGATGAACGACAACCCAAGCCGGGAGGATGCCGCCTTCAACTGGAGCAAAAGAGAACAGCAGTTCAAGGAGTGGCGCCGCGCGCTGGATGAACTGTCTTCACTATCGAGCACCGCGGCTCGGGAAACAGTGGTCGAGCTGCAAAAGCAGATCGACGGCGTGACAAAGATCTACAACAGGGCCAAGGCCGACGTTGAGAGCGGCAAGGACATTGATCGGGCGGCTGTCAAAGCCGAGCTTCACAAGTCCTTCGACGCCGTGGACCTTGCCTTTGAAAAAGCGGCCCACCGGTTTCAGGTGTCCGCGCCACGTGTGGAGCGGGCACCCGAGGCTGTGTAGACCTTGGTCCTTGTGCGATCATAATCGATGCTGCGCCTGGGGCTGAGGGAGTTTTGAACTCAGAAAATGACCGGCAGAGGCATCCTGCGCTTCTGCCGGTTTGTCTTTTCCGGTGGCATTTTTTCGCATGAATGCGGTGCCGTCTGTCGGCCCGGCAACGCAACGTGAACGTTTTCATGGCAAGGTCGCTTATGAATAACCGCCCGCTCTGCCTTTCAAACTGCTCACAGGACGCTTGCGGGCTACCATTTGCCATTGGCGAAAATCGCAGCAGTTAACGCAATGTCAAAAGCTTGGCCCGTGCTATGCGGAACGTGACGGTCTCACCGCCCCCAACGAAGAGTTTTTGATGCCGATCAAGCAGCTGCGATCCTCTTTTAAAATCCAGCGTGTTGAGGCACTGGTTGACCCGCTTCAAGATATTGAGGACACGGACCCGCCCCAGAATCTATGGCCGTTTCTGCGCTGGGCTCTTGCGGGCGCACGCCGCCCGGTGATCCTGCTTGTGGCGTTTTCGCTGGCTTTTGGCATCGTCGACGCGGCCTTCGCTTATTTTATTGGAGAACTTGTGGACCGGGCGACGCTCGCCGGGCCACCTGCGGTTCTTGCCGACGGATGGCCGTTTCTCTTGTTTTTGGCCGGGTTTGTGGTTCTGGCAAAGCCGATTGCCCAGCTTGGAGGGAGTGCCATTCAGCTGCTCTCGGTCGGGCCGGGGCTTTATCCGCAAATAGCCTGGCGGCTTCATCGCCGGACGCTTGGGCATTCCATGCGTTTTTTTGAAGATGATTTTGCAGGCCGGATTGTTCAAAGGCAGCTACAGACCGCGCAAGCGGTCACCGATCTGGTTCTTGATGCTGTTATGGCAGCTGGATTGCTTGTGGCCTATGTCATTGCGATGATCGCGCTGCTGGGCACTGCGAACCCATGGCTTGCGGCCATTGTTGTGATTTGGGTGGCGGGATTTTTGGGCACTTTGTGGTGGTATGTGCCCCAAATTCAAATGCGCGCAAAAGACCAGGCCGAGGCACGGGCAGGAATCACCGGGCAGTTCGTGGATTCGCTCGCGCATATGAAAACCGTTAAACTCTATGCCCATGCCGCTCTGGAAGAGACGGCAGCGAAAGGCGTGGTTCGCCAGTATCGCAACGTGTCCTTGGCATTTGGCCGTGACATGCTGGCCATGCGCGCCGTGCTGACCCTCCTTAACTCCCTTGTAATCGTTGCAATGATCGGCGCGTCGGTCGTCCTGTATTCCCAGGAAACAGCCTCGGTTGGCGTAATCGCCCTGTCTACGATTTTGACCCTTCGGCTGACCCAAATGTCGCGCTGGGCGTCCCAAACGGCAATGGCCATTTTCAATGCGCTCGGCACGATCGAGGACGGTGCTGCGGCGCTTTCAGAAGCTGGAAGTCCTGCGAGCGCCGGTGCGTTGGTTGATGATCATGCATCGCAAGGGGCAATCACCTTCGAGAAGGTGACGTTTGGCTATGATGGCCATATTGGCGCCGTCCGGAACCTGTCATTTCGTGTGTCGCCACAAGAAAAGGTTGGCCTTGTCGGCCGGTCGGGTGCGGGAAAGTCAACAGCGCTGTCGCTCCTGCTTCGCCTTTATGATCCACAATCCGGCTCCATCACCATGAACGGGATTGATACGCGGGCATTTGCGGTCGACGATCTTCGGCGGAACATTTCGATGGTGTCGCAGGAACCGGAGATTTTCAATCGCAGCGCTCTGGCGAATATCCAGTATGGCAAGCCGGAGGCCACGCTGGACGAAGTCATGGCCGCTGCGCGCAGCGCGCGGGCACATGACTTTATTGAAGCGTTATCCGATGGCAACGGCCGAACCGGTTATGACGCGCATCTCGGCGAGAACGGTGTGAAACTCTCCGGCGGTCAGCGTCAGCGCGTAGCTCTTGCGCGGGCAATTTTGAAGGACGCACCGATTTTTATCCTCGATGAAGCGACAAGTGCGCTCGATTCCGAAGTTGAGGATGAGATACAGACAGCGCTTCTGGAGTTCATGAGACGCAAGACCGTGATTGCGGTCGCGCACAGGCTGTCGACACTGACCGCAATGGACCGGATCCTCGTAATGGATGCGGGTCAGATCGCCGAAGAAGGAACGCATGCCGAGCTGCTGGCAAAGGGTGGCGTGTACAGTGAACTGTGGAAGCGCCAATCTTTAAAAACTCCCCAGTCGCCATGACCACTGGTTCTCCAGGCCTGGAGAGTTAAAGCCAGGATCTGCGCCATGAACAGGCTGCCGTCAATGGAAGGAAAAACAAGGAGCGACATGGGGTGGCGGAATTGCGAATTCTTTAGCGGGGCAAGGGGGCCATGTCACGCAGATTGCCAAGACAGCACTTCGGCAAGCCTTCATGATTTGAAGGTGAGCGCTTGGAGTTCACGCATAAAAGCGCTAGAGAAGCGGCAGTAGGGGCGCACCATCACCGCGATTACCCCCGCAGCCAGGGATTTGCAGTTTAGCAAAAAGACATGAAAAGACTGGTCTTTTACTTCCCTGGGTACGACAAACGCCCAATACGCCACACGTTTCCGCTGTTCCGGACGGAGTGCCAACGGTTCTTCAAGATCCGCGGTGTAGCGGGCGCCCTGGGAGACCCTCATGACAGTCAAATACCTTTTGACGGCACAACGGCCTGGGAGGGGCATGCCGACTGGCCCGAGGGGCACGTCGAAACACAGTTTGTCCAGCTTAACTGGCAGGACCTGATCCAACCGGATTTCGAACGCTCCTGGCCGCGTACCGTCCGCGACGGGATCCGCTCCTTCGCCCTTTATGCTCGGGCTGGGGGATATTCAGCGGCCTGGAAGAGCAACTGGGCTCATGCCGTTTTCTGTCTTTACCCTGCAATCGGGTTGTTGCTGTATCTGATCATCAGCTTTTTGCCACCGCTCCTTCTGGCGTTCACGCTGCCAAGTGCAATCGCGGGGATCCACTCCATTTCGCATGCGGGCCTCATCTTCTGGGGCGTTTTTCTGGGGGCTAGCCTTGTCTGGATGATCTCAACCTATGCATTCATGCAGTGGCTCGAGACGAACTCCTATTTCCGTTATCTGGTGAACAGCTGGTACTTCATCGAGCGGCTTGCCCGCAATGAACACCATCCGATGTCGGAACGGATTGAACACTATGCCGACTTGATCGTGGCCAGGTCCGAAAACGCCACTGAGGAAGAAGTGGTCTTGGTGTCGCACAGCTGCGGCACCTTTGTTGCGGTCTATATTCTGGCTGCGGTCCTCCGGCGCAAGCCCGATTTCGCCAGCCGCAAAGGGGGCTTTGCCTTCGTCACGCTTGGACCGGCCTTCGAGTGTATCGGTGGTTACGGCGCGCAGCATGGTTTCGGTGATGCGATGGCGACTGTGGCCCGCTCAGGTGCCGATTGGACGGATCTGTATTCACCGCACGATCCGATCTGCGGCGGCCGCACGCCGCCGGTTGCCCGCTACGCGGCACTCACGAAAGCCGACGGCAAAAAACCGGAGCCGAGGCGTTTCAGCATTTGCATTCCAGACCGTATGGAACCCGCCACCTTTCGTCATCTGCGATACAGGTTCTTCAAGCTTCACTTCTGCTATTTTTTTGCGTCCGTAAAGCCGGGCCTGTTTGATTTTTACAGACTGACGCTTGGGCCAAAGCCCGCCGTGGACCAGCTGAAGGCGTGGAACGACGGCCGAGACTAAAGCTTGGTCTTTACGATCCGATGCGCTTGAAACACTGTGTGGTGGTTCTGTGTATGAAAAGTGGTAGCGGGAGAGGGACTCGAACCCCCGACACGCGGATTATGATTCCGCTGCTCTAACCACCTGAGCTACCCCGCCATCCAGCCGGCCGCCTGCTGAGAGGCCCGTGCGATGTGGGGTGCTTATAGTGAGGCTATCAGCGGGCGTCAAGCGCAGAATCGGCCCGCGCCCGCATTCCCTTCGCCAGGCCATCAGACCGCAGAAACCGGAGCGTTCGCTTGTGGAAAATCGATCGCCCAGGTGCCGGTGCGTTCCGTTTTGTGGATCCAGCCGCCGCCGAGCACGCGGGCGGTGTCGTCATCGCTGTCGAAGAAGACGCAAGCCTGCCCCGGGGCAACGCCGGTTTCGCCATTTGCCAGATCTACAAAGGCCTTGCCATTGAGGATCTTCAGTGTCGCCGGTGCCGGCGGGCGGGTTGAGCGCACCTTTGCAAACACCTCAATCTCGTCGCCCTCATCGAGCGGCTGATCGCCGATCCAGTTCATCTCGCGCAACAGGATCGTGTGTGTGGCCAGCGCCTCGCGCGGCCCGACCACCACCCGTTTTTCATCTGCATCAAGGCGGACCACATAAAGAGGGTCGCCCGTGGCAACACCGATCCCGCGCCGCTGGCCGATGGTGAAATGGATGATGCCGTCATGACGTCCAAGCACCCGGCCGTCCATATGGACAATTTCGCCCGGCTCGGCCGCATTGGGCCGCAGCTTGCGGATGACCTCTGCATAATCGCCGTTCGGCACAAAGCAGATGTCCTGGCTGTCCGGTTTGTTTGCCACCGACAAGCCGAATTCAGCCGCCAATTCGCGGACTTTCGATTTCGGCATGCCGCCCAGCGGAAATCGGACAAAATCGAGCTGTTCCTGCGTGGTGGCGAACAAAAAGTAACTCTGGTCCCGGTCCAGATCCATCGGCCGGAAAAGCGCACGTTTGTTACCGGCAGGTGCCGAGCGCACGTAGTGTCCGGTCGCGAGGGCGTCTGCGCCCAGGTCCTGGGCCATTTTCAAAAGATCGGTGAATTTGACCGTCTGATTGCAGGAAACACAGGGAATAGGGGTTTCGCCGGCAATGTAGCTGTCGGCGAACCGGTCCATCACCTGTTCCTTAAAGCGGCTTTCATAATCCAGCACATAGTGCGGGATGCCAATTTTCTCCGCTGCCCGGCGCGCATCATGAATGTCGACACCCGCGCAACAGGACTTTGACTTGGAGACGGCCGCACCATGGTCATAGAGTTGAAGGGTGACGCCAACGACGTCGTACCCTTCGGCTTTCATCATGGCGGCCACAACAGAGCTGTCAACGCCGCCGGACATAGCAACGACAACGCGCGTTTCTTCTGGGCGGCCGGGAAGATCCAGACTGTTCTTCATGTTCTTTACTTCCAGAAATCTGACCGGCTGAGTGGCTGCGCTTTACGCCATTTGATCCGCCGGTCCGCCAGCGGGCCACATCAAGCCTCTGTTCAAGTTGGCGGCAATATATAGATGCCGGGCCGTTCTGCCAATTGCGCTGACCGCATAGCAGGAATCCTTTGCCCTGTCCGGCAAAGCTTGCCGTGCTGTTTGCCGGCGGATTTATTGGCTGATTAAGAAAGTCAAATAAAAACAATGATTTATATCAACTCAAATTCTGGCCCGGTGTTTGCTTTCATATCGGTGACGAATTGTGCCTGTCAGTCAGGCTGAAGCTTTGGGGGCAAAAAGTGCTGCCATTTGGATTTATGAGCGATGTGTCCGTGAGCGCCCTTGGGGGTGGCAAAGCCGGTGCCGGTGCTGCTTCCGCCGCCGGAAACGGGCAGGGCGTGCCTGCTGGTCCGACGGGTTTTCAAGCGGCCCTCAATGGGACCGGCAAAGCCAGCACGGCGAAGGCGGGAAGCAATGGTGCGGGCGCCGAGCAGGTGCCAGGTACTCAGCTGCCGAAGCCAGACACAGCCCCGTCTCCATCCTTTTCGGCGAAGTTTGAAGAATTCGCGGCTGCGCCCGAGATCGTCGAAGGGGCAGCGTCTTTAGAGGAAGGCGATTTTGGGCAGGAAAGCGCCAGTATAGACTTGCCTCCGGTGACTACGGCCAATGCTGCTGGTGAATTTGCAGGCGTCTTCATGGCGGTGCAGGTTCCGCAGCCATCCGCAGAGGCTGTGGCAGCACCTTTCGGTGGTGGTAGCGGCAGCACAGGCGCCTCCTTACTTTCTGGCATATCTGATCAAAATGCGCTTCCCGCCGCCGGAAGTGGTCATCAGGCCACTGCCGGTCAGGCAGCAGGCATGGCTGCGCCGGTCCCGCAGGCAGGCGGAGCAGTTGGTCAGCCTTCAACTGGATTACCCTCCGGGGCAAATGAAGGCCCGGCGGTGCCGGTCCCTCAGATGAGCGGCGCGCCAGGAGCAGGCGATCTGCCTGGGTCACCATCGGGTCCCGGTACGATGGCCGCCGACACAGCTGTCCCGCCAGGAGCGCCAAGACCGAGCTTGCCTTTAGCCACACCGGACAGGGCTCCAACGCCATCGGCTGAACCTGGCACTCCCAGCGGCCCGGAAACAACCGAACGCCGGTGGCAAACCGGATTGCCTGTCGAGCTGCGAGCATCGCAGGCGCCTATCTTGACGAAGGCCGTCTCATCCCCGGCATCACCAACTCAGGCACCCGTTATAATGGCTGCCGCACAGCAAGCCGATCCGGTCTTGCCGGTTGGAAGTGGTGGACCTGAAGTGGTTGCGCAAAAAGGACGTGTTACGGCGCTTCCTCCTGCTGCGGTTCCAACTGAAGGCGATGCTGTATCTGAGGTGCCGCAAGTTGCGCTGCCAACCAAACAAGCTCCGCAGGCGCCGTCCCCGGAAAGCCCGGCGCGAAACGCCCAATTGGCTGCGGGACCACTCGTTCAGCCGCAGGCCAACCAGATGGCACGCGTTCAGCAGGCCCCGCCGGGCTCGGCAGTGCCGATACCTGATGCCGGCTTTGATCCCTCGGCTGGTGATGCGCCTCTTGATCCGTTGCCGGAGCCTTTACCGCTCAACCCGCGCGTTGCCGGAGCTTCTCTGTCCAATCTGGCGGAAAAGGGAACCCATGCAGCTAACAATCCGCAGAGTGTTGGGTCCGGGGCCGCCAACCCTGCCGGTGCTCCGACCGGCCTTCCGGCAGGGCAGGCACAGATCGCCAAGGCCGCTCCTGATGTTGCCGGGCTCGCCGCTCCGGTTGAGGACCGTGACCTGGCGCTCGATTTCAGGGACTTCTCCAGTTCCACTGACTTCACCGCAACCATACGCGGGGGAGACAGCCAGGGCGCTGCGAGACTGGAGAGTCTTCAACTGCCCAATCAGGCCCAGTCGGGTCAAGTGGCTGCCCAAGTCGCTGTAGAAATGGCGCGCAATCTCAAGAATGGCCAGAACCGTTTCCAAATGCGGTTTGATCCTCCTGAGCTTGGACGCGTTGAGGTCAACATGCGGGTCTCGGCCGATGGAAGTGTTCAGGCCCATCTGATCGTGGAACGTCCGGAAACCCTCGACATGTTCCTCCGGGATCAACGGGGTCTCGAACGGGCCTTGGAAGCGGCCGGTTTGAACGCGGACAACAAGAACCTTGAGTTTTCGCTCCGGCAGGATGGCGGACAGCAATTTGCTTCCGGAGACGGCCAGGCGGATGATCGCAGTGCTCAAGGGCAGGGTAAATCAGACGGCGCTGACGGCATGGAGCCGGTCGAGGCTGTGCCGGATCCGGTTATCAGAATGGCATTGGCGGCCCAGCGGGGCGGCCTGGATGTTCAGGTTTAACGGGGCTGCTGCCTCAGGAGTATGAAATGACCATAGTATCCTCAAGCACTACAACAACGACGCAAAGTGCGGCGTCGGCAAGCCAGACTGGCCTTGATGCCAATTACGACTTGTTCTTGAGCATCCTCACGACACAGATCCAAAACCAGGATCCGCTCGATCCGATGGATTCGGCTGAATACACCAGTCAGCTTGTCGAGTATTCGGCGGTGGAGCAGTCGATCAAGACGAACGAGAATCTGGAAGACATGATGGCACTGCTCGAGACCAACCAGAACATGGGGTATCTCAATTTCCTGGGGGCAGAGGTCACAGCGGACGCTTCTAGTGCGATCCTGGCCGGAGGAGAAACCAGTTGGCAATATGAAGTTGCAGAAGATGCGGCCGGCAAATTTGAAATCCGCAACAGCAGCGGAACCGTAGTTTATTCGGGCGATATCGAGTTGCCCTCCGGCTCGGGAACGATTCCATGGGACGGAACAACTGATTCTGGCGCAACAGCTGCCAATGGGACTTATACAATCCATTTTGACCTTCTAGACTCAGCAGGTCGTCAGGAGCCGGTTAAGACCGTGGTTCAAGGTGTCGTCGACGGCTTGGATATGTCGTCCGGCGAAGCGATATTGAGCGTCGATGGGCGCGAAATTCCCGTGTCGAAAGTGCAGTCGGTGTCCACGGCTTCCTCCTGACCTTTTGGGGGGGTGAGCGGCACCTTTTACTTGCGATCAACGGCGGGCAGACGCCCGCCGTTTCTGTATCTGGCTCATGACCTTTCAGGGCGTGGTTGAACGGGTCGCAGATGGTTTTGCAATATGCAATGCAAAATCGTTAAGGTTAACAAAATCATGAAAAGTATTTAAATATTAAATCTATCTTCGGTCTCGGATCCTAAGAACTATTCATATATTCCCGTTTTTATAGTAAATAAATGCATAATTTTGCTTTAGTCGTTTGTTAAGCGTCGTTGTGTAGGCTCTTACTCACATTGGTCATGGTTAGTGTGAGAGTACAATGACCGAACAAATTCGTTCGCGTGTTAAATATGTTATCGGCCCGGATGGCAGCCCGCTTACCATTGCGGATCTGCCTCCAACATCCACCAAGCGGTGGGTGATCCGGCGCAAGGCCGAGGTGGTCGCTGCCGTGAGGGGCGGGCTCCTATCGCTCGAGGAGGCGTGTCAAAGGTACACGCTTACCGTGGAAGAATTTCTGTCGTGGCAGAGTTCGATCGAAAAACACGGTTTGGCAGGATTACGGGCAACCCGGATCCAGCAGTATCGCAACTAGGACAGTTGCGATTTCACGGCGCACGGGGGATGCGCTATTTGAGAGGTCGGCCTAGCCGGCCTTTTTTGTCTGGGTCCGATCGGCTATGGTTTATCCAAAGTTAATAAACTAGGCAGTTTTTCCCCACCTTCCTTGCAAATTGCAGGCCGCAAAACCGCGGAAAACCGTCGCTTCCCGCAATTGGTTAATCCGCTGTTAACTTCTTGTTAACCCTCTGGGCGGCAAATTTTGCCCATCGGGAACATGGCATGTCGAGCCGACTCTCATAATAACGGTCAAGGCATGTGTCAGATGCGGGCGGGCATTCGTGAACGGACTTATTGAATTCATTAGAACACTTGGGCCGGCAAGGGTTGCGGCCATGGGCGCGGTCGCGGCCATATTGATCGGTGTGTTTGCGTTCATCACGCTGCGGGTCACTTCCCCTCAGATGACCACGCTCTACAACGAGCTGACCCTTGAAGATTCCGCGGCAATCGTCTCCCAGCTGGAAAGCCAGGGTGTTCAATTCCAGATTGCCCGCGAGGGGGCATCCATCATGGTGCCGCGCGAGCAGGTTGCCCGTTTGCGCATGCAGTTGGCGGCCGAGGGGCTGCCGACCGGCGGTTCAATCGGCTATGAGATTTTTGATCGGACCGACACGCTTGGCGCTACGAGCTTTGTCCAGAACATTAATCATCTGCGCGCGATGGAAGGTGAGCTGGCGCGAACCATCGGGTCACTGGACCGGATCCGGAACGCCCGTGTTCACCTTGTTATCCCCGAACGGCAATTGTTCCAGCGGGATCGCCGTCCCCCGTCCGCCTCAATCGTGCTGAATGTTCGCGGAGGGCTTGGGCCCGGCGAGATCCGCGCTGTTCAGCATATTGTGGCGACTGCCGTGGAGGGCCTCGACCCGGACCGTGTGTCCATTGTGGATGAAAGCGGCCGGTTGCTCGCGTCCGGTGCAAACAGCGATGAAGAAGGCATGGTGTCTGCCTCCCTGCAGGAGCGCACTGTTGCGATTGAAAGCCGGCTGCGGAACCAGATTGAAGAAATCCTGAATTCTGTCGTCGGTCCCGGCCGGGCGCGCGTCCGCGTGAATGCAGATGTGGATTACAATCGTCTGACCGAGACCACCGAAACTTTCGATCCGGAAGGACAGGTTGTCCGCTCCACCCAGACACGTGAAGAAGCTGCAGACAGCACCCGCCAGGACGGGCAGGTCACCGCTGGCAATCAGCTGCCCAACCAGGAAGGCAACAATAACGGCGAAGGCGAACGCGATACGTCCTCCATGACGGAGGAGGTCGTCAATTACGAGATTTCCAAGTCCACCCGGACGGAAATCGTGGAAGCCGGCCGTGTGACCCGGTTGTCGGTTGCCGTGCTTGTAGACGGAACATATCAGCCGGATGGCAATGGTGATGCGGCCTATACACCGCGCTCTCAAGAAACTCTGGACCGAATTGCCGTTCTTGTCCGCTCCGCCGTCGGTTTCGATGAAGCGCGCGGCGATGTGGTTGAGGTTGTTAACCTGCAGTTTGCCTTGCCGCCACAAGACGACCTTCTGGCAGAGGGCGATGGCCTGTTTGAATTTACCAGAGATGATATCCTGCGGTTTGCAGAACTCGGTGTGTTGTTCCTGATTGCGCTTCTCCTGCTGCTCTTCGTCGTCCGGCCGCTGCTGCGGCGCATCGTGACACCGGAAGAAAAGCAGCCTCAGGAACTGGTCATCGGCCCGGATGGAACGCTGGTCGCTGACAGTGAAGCTCCGAAGGAAGATCTCGATGAGGAAGACGAGTTCGTAATCGAGTGGCTGGAACAGGCGAAGCAGGAAGGCGCCATGCAGGCCAGCTCAATTACCAAGGTTGGCGAGATGATCGCAGATCATCCGACCGAGGCCGTCAACATTGTTCGTGGTTGGCTAGATGAACAGGCAGCATAATGGTCTCTGATCAACTACAGAAACAGCTTCAGGTCAGTGCTGACCAAGAAGAGCGGGAGCTGCGTGGCGCGGAACGTGCCGCGGTTCTTCTGCTGGCGCTGGGTGAGGTGCATGGGGCTCCGATCTGGGACAAGCTTGACGAGATCGAAGTGCGTCAGGTGTCAGCGGCAATGGCGAACCTCGGACCGGTCACGCCGAACATGCTGGAGGACCTCTTCAAGGATTTTGTACGCCGGGTAACCTCCAAGGGCGCGCTGACGGGCAATGTCGACGCAACGGAGCGTT
This sequence comes from Roseibium denhamense, assembly GCF_009711415.1. GTDB lineage: Bacteria > Pseudomonadota > Alphaproteobacteria > Rhizobiales > Stappiaceae > Roseibium > Roseibium denhamense. The sequence continues at coordinate 51,942 of NZ_SMLZ01000109.1, read as the reverse complement.
TGCTGGCGAGCTTCTTGCCCGGGGACAAAGTCTCCGTCATCATGGAAGAAATCCGCGGTCCTGCCGGCCGGAACATGTGGGAGAAGCTTTCCAACGTTCAGGAAAACGTTCTCGCGAACTACCTGAAGAACGAATATCCGCAGACGGTCGCAGTCGTGCTTTCGAAAATCAATTCCGATCATGCCGCGCGGGTGCTGGGTATTCTTCCCGAGGAGTTGGCGCTCGAGGTGGTCAGCCGGATGCTGCGCATGGACGCAGTTCAAAAAGAGGTTCTGGAAAAGGTCGAGCAGACACTGCGGGTGGAGTTCATGTCCAACCTGACCAACACTTCGCGCCGCGACAGTCATGAGATGATGGCTGACATCTTCAACAATTTCGACCGTCAAACGGAAGCGCGCTTCCTGGCCGCTCTTGAAGAGGATAATCGCGAGGCAGCTGACCGTATCAAAACCTTGATGTTCACATTCGACGACCTGCTGAAGCTGGACGCGGCAAGCTGTCAGACGCTGCTGCGGTACGTGGAAAAAGATCAGCTGGCAATCGCCCTGAAAGGGTCCACAGACACGGCCAGAGACTTCTTCTTCGGCAACATGTCCTCAAGAGCCGCCAAGCTCCTTCAGGACGATATGGATGCGCTTGGACCGGTTCGGTTGCGCGATGTGGATGACGCGCAGACCGGTATGGTCAACAAGGCAAAAGATCTGGCTGCGAAGGGCGAAATCATGATTTCGAAATCCAAGGGCGATGATGAGATCATTTATTGATGCAGCAGGAACCGGGCACCGAAACGAGAATGGGCAGCATGACTAACCCGTCAAAATTCCTGTTCAATATGGACTTCTCCGAGCCGGAGGAACCGGAGGTCGTTGCGCCGCCCGCACCCGAGATCCCGATGATCGCGGTGAGCGAGCACAAGAAGCTTTTGAAAAATGCCAAGGCAGAGGCATTCGAAGAGGGCCGGAAGAAGGCACTGCAGGATTTGCAGACCAAGCAGGAAACGCTCTTGACCGAAGAGGTTGGCCGGCTTGTGGAAGCGGTCGGCGGGGTCCTTAAAACACTGGATGAGCATCAGTCAGGCGCGGAACAAGATGCCATCAGCCTTGCATTTCTTGTGGCTAGACGGCTTTGCGCACACCTAATCGCCCGTCAGCCGCTGGCGGAAACAATCGCATTGGTGTCAGAGTGCCTGGGTCCGCTTCGCAAAGCACCGCATTTGGTGATCCGGATCGCGGAGAAGGATGTTGAGGCGTTGAGGGCCCAGGTCGATCCGATCATTCATGAAAAAGGCTTTGAGGGACGGCTTGTCATTCTTGGAGAGCCGGATCTGAGCCGTGGCGACTGCCATATCGAGTGGGCGGACGGTGGGATCAAGCGGGACCGGAAGGTCCTGGAAGGCGAGATTGACGCAAGCATCCGGTCTTACCTGAAAGCGCGTCAGGCGAGTAAGTCGGCGAAGCAAGTTGCCCCTGAAGCGGAAAAGGAGTCTGACGCATGAGCGACGAGCAGGACACCAGCATTCCGCTGGATGAATTGGAACTTCCTGAAAGTGACGGTGAGGGCGAACAAACTCATGTGCCTCAGTCGGCAGCTGACCTTGAGGCCGTGTTTGATGTGCCTGTCCGGATTTCGGCAGTTCTCGGCCATTCCAAGATGCATGTTTCCGATTTGTTGAAACTGGCTTCCGGCACGGTTTTGGAACTTGACCGCAAGGTCGGTGAGGCAATCGATATCTATGTGAATGACCGGTTGGTCGCGCGCGGCGAAGTGGTTCTGGTGGAAGATAAGCTCGGTGTGACCATGACCGAGATTATCAAAACCGATCGGTAGGAAAGGTTAGGGATGCGTCTTCTTATTGTCGGGACCTTGGGCGGCCAGCTGACGACGGCTTCAAAAATCGCCATGCAGGGCGGCGCACAGGTCACCCATGCCGATGACGTCGAAGGCGCATTGAAGGTTTTGCGGTCCGGCCGGGGGGCCGACCTGTTGATGGTCGAGGTTCACCTCGATATTGCAGGGCTTATTGGCAAGCTCCAGAACGAGCGGGTTCATGTGCCCGTGGTAGCATGCGGCGTGGAGACAGATGCCCAAGCTGCCGTATCCGCGATCCGGGCCGGCGCGAAAGAATATATTCCGCTGCCTCCGGACCCCGAGATGATTGCAGCGGTCCTTGCGGCCGTTGCCCAGGAGCGCGGTGACCTGATCTACCGGGACGCGGCCATGAGCAGCGTCGTCAAGCTGGCAGAGCAAGTGGCACCGTCCGAGGCTTCCGTCTTGATCACGGGCGAATCCGGTACGGGTAAGGAAGTCATCGCCCGGCATGTGCACAAGTGCTCGAACCGGGCCTCCAATGCATTCATTTCCATCAACTGTGCCGCAATTCCCGAGCATCTTCTGGAATCCGAACTATTTGGGCATGAAAAAGGTGCGTTTACCGGAGCCGTTGCGCGGCGGCTTGGCAAATTCGAAGAGGCCGACAGTGGCACGCTGCTGCTGGATGAGATTTCGGAAATGGATGTTCGGCTCCAGGCAAAGCTGTTGCGGGCCATTCAGGAGAAGGTCATTGACCGGGTAGGCGGGAACAGGCCTGTTCCCGTCAATATCAGGATCCTGGCAACCTCCAACCGCGACCTTGCCGAAAGCGTGCGCCAGGGACAATTCCGCGAAGACTTGTTGTTCCGCCTCAACGTGGTCAACTTGAAAATCCCGCCTTTGCGCGAGCGTCCCGCGGATATTTTGGAACTCGCCCAGTTTTTCATCCAGCACTATTCCAAGGCAAATGGAGTTTCTGAACGTCCATTGTCTGTTGAAGCGCGTCAATCGCTGATGTCCAACCCCTGGCCTGGAAACGTGCGTGAGTTGGAGAACACCATGCACCGTGCCGTTCTTTTGGCGAGCGGTGCCGAGATTGGGGCAGAAGCCATCCGGATGCCCGACGGCAGCCCCTTGTCCGGGGCGACAGGACCTGCTGCGATCGCCGCGCAGGCAGCGGAAGCCGTCACCCGCTCATTTGTCGGGCGCACTGTCGCCGACGTCGAGCGGGATCTCATCCTGGATACGCTGGATCATTGTCTGGGCAACCGGACCCATGCTGCGAAAATTCTGGGAATCTCCATCCGCACGCTGCGGAACAAGCTGAATCAATATACCGATGAAGGTGTGCAGGTGCCCGGCCCGGGTGAGGCGCGGGGGTAGGTTTTTACAGAACGGATTTGGCCGCGCCAATAGCTTGAAAGACGGCCGGTCAGAAGCAACGGAAGCGTAAATGTCGGATACGGCGGCAGGTGGACAAGGCGGACCTTCTCAGGCAGCACCGGATCAGGGCGGGGCGGCTGCGCCCGCTACCGGTGCGCGCTCCGGCTTTCCGAGCGTTACGGAGATCATCAATGGGCTGAAACAGGGCGATGTGGGCCTTGCCACCGGCATTCTGGTGATCCTGACGCTTCTCATTCTGCCCATGCCGCCGATGATGCTGGATATGTTCCTGGCGGTATCCATCATCTTTTCCGTCATGGTCCTGATGACCGGACTGTTTATCCAGAAACCGCTCGAGTTTTCTTCGTTTCCCACTGTCCTGCTGATCGCGACCATGTTGCGCCTTGGCCTGAATATCGCCTCCACCCGGTTGATCCTGTCCAACGGTCATGAGGGAACGGCGGCTGCAGGTAATGTCATTCAGTCGTTCGGCAATCTGGTTATGGGCGGCAATTATGTGATCGGGATCATCGTTTTCGCGATCCTGGTCATCGTGAATTTCGTCGTGATCACAAAAGGTTCCGGGCGTATCGCAGAAGTTGCTGCCCGCTTTACCCTTGATGCCATGCCTGGCAAGCAGATGGCGATTGACGCCGATCTGTCGGCCGGTTTGATCGATGAAGCCGAGGCCAAGAAGCGCCGGAAAGATCTTGAGGACGAAAGTTCCTTCTTCGGGGCGATGGACGGTGCCTCCAAGTTTGTCCGCGGCGATGCGATTGCAGGCCTTTTGATCACGTTCATCAATATTCTGGGCGGCATCTTCATCGGCGTTGCCCAAATGGAGCTTTCCTTCTCCGAAGCGGCCAACAACTACACGCTTCTGACAATTGGTGACGGGCTGGTCTCTCAGATCCCGGCTCTGATTGTTTCGACAGCAGCCGGTCTGCTCGTGTCCAAGGCAGGCGTTCACGGTGCTGCTGACCAGGCCCTGGCAAGCCAGTTTACAGGCTACCCAAAAGCGCTCGGCATGTCGGCGGCCGTGATGGTTATTCTGGCGCTTCTGCCAGGCATGCCGATGATCCCATTCCTGGGTCTGGCCGCGCTTGCTGGATATCTGGCTTACCAGGTGGGGGCTAACAAGAAGAAGGCTGCGGTCAAGAAAGCGGAGAAGAAGGCTATCGAGACCGCGCCGAAACCCCCGCCCGAGCCGCCGATTACCGATGCACTCAAAATGGACGAACTACGGATTGAGCTGGGATATGCCCTGTTGCCGCTGATCAACGGCAAGGCGCGGACGGAAGGCGACGTCCTGACAGAGCAAATCAAGGCGCTGCGCCGCCAGATCGCCGGGGACATGGGTGTCATCATGCCGCCTGTCAGGATCCTCGACAATATTCAGCTCGGGGCCAACGACTATGTGATCAAGGTGAAAGAGGTCGAGGCGGGCCGGGGTATCCTTTACCCGAACCACTATATGGTTATGGACCCGGCAGGTGGTCAGGTGAAATTGCCCGGAACCCATACGACTGAACCCACTTTCGGCCTTCCGGCAACCTGGGTGGAAGCGCAATACCGGGAAGACGCCTCGCTGCGGGGTTACACCGTTGTCGATCCGGCGACTGTCCTCTCGACGCATCTTACCGAAACCATCAAGGCGAATATCAGCGAGCTGCTGACGTATGGCGACGTTCAAAAACTCCTGAAAGAGTTGCAGGGTGAACAGGCAAAGCTGGTCGAGGACCTGATCCCGAGCCAAATTACGGTTTCTGGTGTTCAAAGAGTGCTTCAGGCGCTTTTGAACGAACGTATTTCAGTCCGCGATCTTGGCACCATTTTGGAAGGCGTGTCGGAAGCCACCGGCATGACCCGCAACACCGACACAATCGCGGAACATGTGCGCACCCGGCTGGGGCGGCAAATCTGTGCGGCCAACCTGGCACCTGGAGGCTATTTGCCTTTGATTGCTCTGTCGCCCAGCTGGGAGCAGGCTTTCATCGAATCCATCGTCGGCGAGGGCGATGACAGGCAGTTGGCGATGCAGCCGAGCAAGTTGCAGGAATTCGTCGGAAAAGTCAGGGATGCTTTTGAAGAGGCCGCCCAGGCTGGCGAAGTGCCCGTTCTCTTGACATCGCCGCAGACCCGTCCGTTCGTGCGGTCCATCGTCGAGCGGTTCCGGGCGCACACGACCATCATGAGCCAGGCCGAGGTTCATCCGCGCGTCAAGCTTAAGACGATCGGCTCAATCTGATTTTACCGGATGGGATTTCGCTTCAGCGCGATTAGGCGAGGATATTCACGCGATTCATAACCGCGGTGGTACTGGCATACTGGCTGGTGCCACCCGCGTTCTGGAGCAGATACATGGTCTTCGCCTGTCCGGCCTGTGCGCTGGACATGATGAAGGTGGAAGCGGTTGTGCGCATTTGCTGAATTTTTTTCGCCGCGTTCGTGCGGCGCTTGTTCCAGGACTCATTATAGTCGGACCACGTGCTACTCTTCTTCGATCTGAAGGTATTGTGGTAGTCGCGCTGGATGTAGTTTCCGACCTTAGGCATCGTGCATCTCTCCTGGACACACCTAACACCTGACAAATTATGGTTAACAGCCGGTTAATCCGGTCTTTTTTCACACCGGTTCTTAACAGGAGTTAAGGGGCCCAGTCAGACCTGCAGATTGATGCGGTTCCCGATAACTGCCGGTGTATCGAAACTGCCATAAGGCTTTTGAAGACGGGTTCGCATCAAATAAAGCGTTTGCAGTTGCGTCGACTGAATATTGGTCGCTTGAATGGAATAGGCGAGCTGGTTCCGGATCGCCTGACTTTTCTTGATTGCGTTCGCACGTTTTGTTTTCCAGGCCTGCGCATTGCGCTGCCAGACGTTTTTGCGCTGCGCTTCGATCCGCTTCATAGCGTTGAATCTGGATTTGGAGCCGATGGCCGCCATCTTGGCGTTCCTAAAGTTGAGCTGAAGAATCTATCTGCCCGAATCGCTGAAATATCAATCGCAGTCATATGCCGTGAACGGGAGAGTTCTGCGATTCTTGGCATGAGATTAATGAAGTGATAAAGCCAGCGGCAAAACCGGAGTTGCTTGGAGGCCGCATGTCCACACTGACACTTTCTCTAGATGGTTATACAGACATTCCGGACACGAAAATTGCTGTTGTGGTCACCTATCTTGAGATGAAGGCACGGCCAGAACAGGACGGCGTGCCGGACTTGCCTGAAGTGCGCCTGGAGCGTTGGCACAATCCGGATCCTTCCGCATATAAAGAACTGTTTCGTGAGGTTGGCGAGGACTGGATCTGGTTCGGCCGCCTGATGCTGCCGGACGATAAACTGGCGGCGATACTCAGCGATCCTTCCTGCGAAAACTACCGCCTGATGCGCGGCAATCAGGTCCTGGGCATGGTGGAGCTTCATTTCGGAGATCCCGAGAACCCAGAGGTTTCCTATTTCGGTTTGATTCCAAAGGCCGTCGGCGGGGGGCTTGGTAAATGGCTGATGTCTCAAGCCATCGATATCGCGTGGTCGAGACCAGAAACACAGCGTTTATGGTTGCGCACTTGCACGGCAGACAGCCCTCAGGCGATCAAGTTCTACCTATCCAGGGGATTTAAACCCTATCGCCGTTCAATCGAAATCGCTGATGATCCGAGGCTTCTCGGGCTCTATCCTTGTGAGGCAGCGCCTCATGTTCCATGTCTCGGCGTTCGGCCGGAGCGCTAAGCGCGACGTCTGTGTCTAGGCGCTAAGCTTGAGCCGCTCGGGGAAGGCCTGCGCGATGGATTGCCGGTTGGCTTCCAGAACCCCCCGTTCGGTGATCAAGCCGGTCACAAGCCGCGCGGGGGTCACATCAAATGCAGGATTGGCAACCTCAGAGCCTTCGGCAACGATGTTGACGGTTTCGATGGTGCCTTGCGCGGTGCGCCCAGTCATCTGGCTGACCTCCAAGCCGCTGCGCTCTTCAATTGGGATTTCCCGGACGCCGTCGGACAGGGAGAAATCTATCGTCGGGGACGGCAGCGCCACATAGAACGGGACATTGTTGTCCTTTGCGGCAAGGGCCTTGAGATAGGTGCCTATCTTGTTGCACACGTCTCCCGATGCTGTGGTCCGGTCTGTGCCCGTAATGACGATGTCCACCATACCGTGCTGCATGAGGTGGCCCCCGGCATTGTCGACAATGACCGTGTGCGGGACACCATGATGGCCGAGTTCCCAGGCCGTCAAAAAGGCACCCTGATTGCGCGGGCGGGTCTCGTCCACCCATACATGAACCGGAATGCCGCCGTCGTGGCACATATAGATCGGCGCCGTTGCGGTTCCCCAATCAACGGTAGCCAGCCAGCCGGCATTGCAATGGGTCAGGATGTTGACCGGTTCCCCTGGCTTTTTCGTTTGTGCGAGGGCTGCGATCAGCTCCATGCCATGCATGCCAATCGCCATGTTAATTGCGATGTCCTCGTCGCATATGCTGTTGGCAAGCGTAAAGGCAGCTTCTTCGCGGTGTTCCGCCGGTACCTTGATCAGGGCCTTGCGGGCTTTGCTCAGTGCCCAGTGAAGATTTATGGCCGTTGGCCGGGTTTCCAGAAGTTCCGCGCAGACGGCATGCAATGAAGCATCCGAGGGGTCTGCCCGCATGGCAAGAGCAACGCCGAAGGCAGCTGTTGCGCCGATCAACGGCGCGCCGCGGACCTGCATCACCCGGATCGCATGGGCTGCGTCCTCTTTCGTGCGCAATTGGGCAATTTCGAAGGCATAGGGAAATTTGGTCTGGTCGATAATGTCGACCGAGCCGCCATCTTCGGAAATCCATATGGTCCGGTACTTCTTGCCGTCGACATTCATCCGGAAATCCCCGTTTAGGCATCAGTTCTCTTTGCATAACCCAAGAACACTGTGGGCACCAGCAGCTTGGCTGCTGGTCTCAAGGTTAAAAATCTCCTAACCTTCGTTAACCATGACCAGACCATTGCCAGTGGATAGCGCTGCGGGAAGGGGTGTCGCGCCTGACCCCGATGGCGAGACTCAGGTAGGAGTCGAAGTTCCAAACGGCAAAAAGCAGCGGAGACTGGCGCCTCATGTCTGAAATGCAGGATAACGTGGTCCCTCATACCCGGATGCGATCCTTGCGGGACGCTATCCGGAAAGTTCAGCTCGGCGAAGTCGAACGTTCCGACGTGGTTGTTGAACTGCAGGATACGGAACGGGCACGTCTCGACATGCTTGCCGATGAATTGAAGGACGTTTTTAAGGAAATCCCGGAAGACGATGACCAGTTCTCGCTGCAGATCATCTCGGGATCGACGCCGAGGCTCTGGATCGATGCGACCAGCCATGTGGTTGTCGGCGGGGACCGGAAAACATACCGTTTCCTGAAAGACACACGCCTTGGACGGGTGGTGATACTGGAAACTGCGAATATCGACGATATGGCCGACTGCCTGACCGAATATATCGCGGAACGCGTTCTGGAACGTGAAAAGGCCTTGGAAGGTGATTGGCTGAACAACCGCTTGCGTCAGGTCGCGCGCGAATCCCACGTGGTGCGGGTTCAGGAAAACCGCATGCCATGGCTCGCAACAGCTGGTGTGTTTGGTGTTGGTCTTGCGACCGGCATTGTCGGGCTGATTGCCTTCGCCTGGTTCGCAAATCCGCTCTAAGCGCTATCGATACCAAGCGCTGGCCGAACCTGCGGAATCTCCACTTGTCGGCTGGCTATCAGTTCAACCGGTTGGTCCGGTTCTGTAAAGCCGTGCTCGTCCAGCTGACACACCCAGCCTTCGTTGGTCTTCTTAATTGAAAACAGATTGTAGCGTGCAGGCGGTTTTTTGCCGCCAGGAGCGCTAGTTGCTGACGGAACGCCAACGACCGGGACGGGGCCGCTGGGACCTTCAATCGTCTCGAAACTGTCAATATGGGTATGACCGTGCAGAAGAAGCTCTGCTCCGGCGCGTTTGATCACAGCCCTTACACGGGAAGCGTCGGACAGGCGTTTGTGCCATCCTGTCGCCTTGGGGAAAGGCGGATGGTGAAGCATCACAATACGGAATAGGCCCTCTCCACCGAGCATTTCCAAAGTGTCCCGTAATCGTTTGCTTTGTTTGCTGCCGACCCGCCCTGTGGCAAACCAGGGAGCACTGGCCCGCCCTGTTGTGACGCCAACAAGGGCCATATCACCACGCCTGCGTACATAGGGAAATGTTGCTTCGGTGGTGGTCTTCTCATGCGGCACGGCGTCCGCATTGTCTCCGCTCATATAGGGCCACCAAGCGGCCCGTGCCCGCCTTACAGCGCCAGGAACATACGCATCGTGATTGCCGGGCACTACGGAGACGTTGTCCGGCGCTCCAATCGTTTCAAGCCAGCTTCGGGCGCCTGATATTTCAAGGGGGAGGGCGATGTTCACGAGGTCGCCCGTTACCGCGATATGATCCGGCGCCTGGGCTCTCATGTCTTCAACGAGTTGCTCAAGGTAGTTGCCGCCCATAATTTTCGAGCGGTTCCGTTGCCAGTTCAAATACCCAAGCAGCCGTTTGGAGAAAAGTTGCAGAAGTTTGGGGTCAGGAAGAGGGCCGAGATGGGGATCTGACAAATGCGCAAGCTTAAACATGCGCGCATCTTCAAACCAAAAAGCGCCGCGTCAAGAAAAAAGACGCAGCGCTTTTCAAAAACGCATAACATACATGTCAGGCTGGGAGAGCCTTTTACCGACCTTTGCGTGCTGTTGGAACCGGCGTCCGGATACCAGCAACTGTGCCTTTATCTGTGCGTGTGGTCTCACGCAAAGTCGCTTCTACGACACGGACAAAACCAAACATGGCAACGCCCCAAAGTTAATCCGGCCAATCAGTTGGTCGGGAAGGTTGTCAGGGACGCGGCGATGCGCGGGTTTGTCAGGTCGACAGCAGGCTTCCAGGTGTAGGAAGCCGGGCGGCGGCGGCGTTTGGAAAACAGGTTGAACATCTCTTTGATCCTCTTCGGAAAGGCTGTTACTGCCCTTCAATTCATCATCTTGCCTGCAATATAGGCATTCAATGAATGAAGGAGGAGCGTTATTATGATTGGGCAGGCCTGCAAAAAATGCATGGGTTAACAGTGCCTTACCATCGCTTTTGCATATCAATACCATCAAAATGTTGAATGTATTCCCGTTGCTTCCGAAACAGTTGACCAAGTGGATTATCCAGGGACAGGGGTTGCTGCGTAATCCCTACACTCTGGGTGTTCGTGTCATCGTTGAGGACGACACCGGCGCCATTTTGCTGATCCGGCATACCTATCTGAACGACTGGTACTTGCCCGGTGGTGGGGTCGATACTGGAGAAAGCCTGCATCAAGCTGCTGTGCGGGAATTGCAGGAAGAGGCTGGTATAGCGCTGATCTCGGAGCCTGAGCTGGTCAATGTCTATTTGAACCGGGGAGCCCTTGGCCGGGATCATGTTGGCCTGTTCAAGGCTGGGCGCTGGGAGCCAACCGGAACATTTCTGAAGCCCAACCGCGAAATCGCAGACGCCGCTTTCTTTCCTTTGGACGGACTGCCGGCATCAACCAGCGAGGCGACGGTCCGCCGGCTTCTGGAACATCAAAATGCTGCGTTTCCAGCCGGCGGTGTTTGGTAGCGCCGGTCCGCCCTCAAGCGGCCGCCTGGAGCCGGTCCCGGTCATGCGGCCGGTCAAAGTCCAAAACCGGACCGACAGGCACAACACGATGCGGGTTAATGGTCTCATGCGAGCCGTAGTAGTGCTGTTTGATCGTCTGCATGTCGACCGTCTCCGCAATGCCCTCGATCTGATAAAGCTCCCGCAGATAGTTTGACAGATTTGGATAATCATCGATCCGGCGGATGTTGCACTTGAAATGCCCGACATAAACCGCGTCAAACCGGATCAGTGTAGTGAAAAGCCGCCAATCGGCTTCCGTCAAACGATGGCCAGTCAGATACCGGTGATTGGAGAGAATAACTTCGAGCTCATCGAGCATGTCGAACAGGGCGGTCACTGCCTCGGTGTAAGCTTCCTGTGTCGTCGCGAACCCGGATTTGTAGACGCCATTGTTCACGGCGTCGTAGACGCGGCTGTTGATCTCATCGATGGATGACCGCAAATCCTCAGGATAGTAGTCGTCTTTGTTTCCCGTCAGGTCATTGAACGCAGAATTGAACATGCGGATGATCTCGGAAGATTCATTGCTGACAATCGTGTTCTGATGCTTGTCCCAAAGGATTGGCACGGTCGCCCGCCCGGAATGACCCGGATTTGCTTTCACATAGATTTGCCATGCGTAGTTCGCGCCGGTCAGGGGATCCGTTTCGGGGAATTCCCAGCCGTTCTCTAGCATCAGCGGTTGAACGGCGGAGAGGGAAATCAAGTCTTCAAGGCCCTTGAGTTTCCGGAAGATCATGGTCCGGTGAGCCCAGGGACAGGCATAGGAGACAAACAGGTGGTAGCGGCCTGCTTCGGCCTTAAATCCGGAAACGCCAGTTGGGCCCGCTGAGCCGTCGGGTGTGATCCAGTTGCGGAATGCTGCGTCCTTACGCACAAAGCGGCCGCCGGTCGACTTCGTATCGTACCACTGATCTTTCCATTCACCGTCTACCAGAACACCCATCACAAACTCCTTTGGTTACACTTGTTAAGTTTGTGCGGGGTCCTTGGTTTTCAATCAACTGAATGGAGTGTTCAGTTGAGATGAACAATCGGTGGGTCTGGCGTACGGGTAAAAATTGCTGGACCTTAAGAAGGGAGCATGGTACGCGCGATGTCCGTGGCAAACACGAGACCCAACAGGGACTTTGGCTGAAAGATGCAGATGACTGCAGGTCTGACACTCCGACGACGAACCAACCGGCGAGACATTTCTCGTCCGCGCCGTCGCGCCTGACCTGTTCCCGGTAACAACAGCTTGACCCGGGCGCCGGCCATCGCGCCCCCAAATTATGCAAGCTGAGAGCATTCCCGTGAAACAGTCCACCTGGGTTATTCGTCTCGAAGAGACATCCGACACATCCGAAATTGAACAACTGCAAGCCGAAGCATTTGGGCCTGGCCGTTTTGTCCGGACCGCTTTCCAGGTTCGCAAAGACGTGCCGCATCGTCCGGATTTGTCATTTGTCGGTCTGTCCGGTTCGGATATCGCCGGGTCAATCCGCCTCACGCCGATCCATATAGGAGAAACGCCGGCCTTGTTGCTTGGCCCCTTGACTGTTTCGCCAGCGTTCAAGAACCGGGGCCTTGGAAAGCTGTTGCTGCAAATCGCTCTTAATGCGGTCGAGGCTGCCGGGGACCGGATTGTGCTGCTGGTTGGAGACGCGCCCTATTATGGGCCCTTTGGGTTCGAGCAAGTCCCGATGGGAAAGATCACATTGCCCGGACCCGTGGATCCCGCGCGGTTGCTCGTGGCCCGGCTGAAGGGGGCCGATATGCCCGACGGGGCAGTCTCTGCGACCATGCGCACCGCATGATGCTGACCGCAACACCGGCTACACGGTTCCAGGAGTAGCCAAATGCACCAGACGTGCCTGCGCAAAGCGATTCCAGTACGTCTGGTGATGGTCTTGTCTCAGTCGCTTTCCGGACTGGCCTTGGCAACGGGCCGTTTTCAGCTGAATCTGCGCGCGATAAATCGATGGGGAGCTACCTATCAAAATTGATTGCTTATTCGCTCGTCCGGCTTCTTAGGCGCTTACCGTATAGCACCCGTGGATTTAGCGCCCTTCCCGATACCACATGAAGGACAACGCTCCGAGCAAGAGAGCGAGACCGAACAGCCCGATCATCAACGGATACCGGTCAACGCCGTTCAGGACGCTTGCGCTGGTGGCGCGCAAGCCGATCCACCCGTTTCCGGCAAAATTGGCAGACTGGCGCATCGAGACCACACGCGGGACATCCGCCGCCCCGCCAATGTCGCGTAGACGCCTTGAAACACCTCCCGTTTCCTGAGCCAAAGGTGCCAGCAATCCGGTGGTCGAAAGAACGTCGGTATATTCCTTCGGGTTTTGCGGACCAACATGGATCAGCGTTGTCATCTCGCCATCGGTGATGGAGTAAAGGCCGGTTTCAGTTGCCGGTACGGTTGCCTGCCAAAGGCCGGGTTCCCGCTCGTTCATGGTCACGTTCCGGCGGTCGCCGGTTGGTGAGACGATTGTTGCTTCGCCAACGGTTTCACCCAGGGTCTGCCGCTCCACGATCAGTTCAGGCCCGCGCATGGACACGGTCAGCGCTTCTTCTTCAAGATCCGGTTCTTGCATCAGCCAATGGGCAAGCCGCCGCAACAAGGGGACGTGCGGTCCGCCACCTTCAAAACCCCGGGCCCAGAGCCAGACATGATCGGACAATAGCATCGCCACCCGGCCTTCACCTTCCCGGTTCAGAACAAGGAGCGGCATGTCGCCAGGGCCGGACATCAGCGCTTGCCCGGCGTCCAGTTCCGTATCGACCATCCGGAACCAGCGGCTCCAGGCGGGGGGATCCTGATTGGCCCCGGGCAGGCCGCGTGTCACCGGATGCCGTTCACCCAGGCGGGCAAGGGTCGCGTGGAAGGGTTGCTCCAGGATGGAGCCCGTCGGCCGGGCGGGCAGGATCGGGGCAAGCGGTGTCCGGTAAAGACTGCCGTTCTCCGCATAATCGGGCCCACCGGCCAGAAGCACTGCGCCGCCGTCCTGGACGTAGCGCGCAATGTTGTCGAAGTAGAGCATCGGCAGAACGCCGCGCCGCACATACCTATCAAAAATGATCAGGTCGAATTCATCGATCTTGACCGAAAACAGTTCCCGGGTCGGGAAGGCAATCAGAGAGAGCTGATTGATTGGAGTTCCGTCCTGTTTTTCCGGTGGCCGGAGAATCGTAAAATGAACCAAATCAACCGATGCATCGGACTTGAGAAGGTTCCGCCATGTCCGCTCACCGGCGTGAGGTGATCCGGAGACGAGAAGAACCCGCAAGTTCTCGCGGATGCCATCGATGGTAACCACAGCCCGGTTGTTGAGCGTGGTGAGCTCGTCGGGCAGCGCAGCGGCCTCAAACTCGAAGATGTTGCTGCCGCCATGGTCGATCTCCACCGGGATATCGATCTTTTCGCCTGAGCGGGCGGTCTGGCGGGTGATCACATTACCGTCGCGTTTCACGGTCAGCTCTACCGGATCGCCCGGCCCGGTGCCTGCACCCTGATCAACCACCGTCAAACTGACGGTCTGCTCCGAGCCGACAAGCCCAAATCGCGGCGCTGTCTGCAAAACGATCCGGCGGTCTTTCTCATCGGCTGTTCCAGTGATGATGCCGTGAATAGGTGCGTTGAAACCCAGCGCTTCGGCAGTCTCCGGGATGTCGTGGATCTGCCCGTCGGTTACAATGATCGCGCCGCCAACCCGTTCCGGTGGCACATCGGCAAGGCCATTGGTGAGCGTTTGAAACACTTCGGTCCCGTCGCCGGAACCCGAATTCCGCGCTTCCAGGATGCGCAAGTCAAACCCGCTGAGCTCGTTGATCCGGCTTTCCAGCTCTTCAGCGGCAGCGTCAGTCGCGCTTTCCCGGTCTGCAAGGCGTTGGCTCTGGCTTTTGTCCACGACCAGCGCCACGACGCTTGAAAGCGGGGCCCGGTCTTCATGTTCGATGGCGGGGTTGGCGAGGGCGAGAAGCAACAGCGCCATCGTCATGGCCCGCAATGGCCATGCCCTCAACTTGAGGAAACCGGACACCAGAACGAGCGCCAACGCCAGCGCGATGCCGGTGCCCAGGGCCCAAATCGGCAACAGCGGATCAAATGAGACAGACCAGACCATCGTTTCTCCCTATTGTCCGAGCCGTTCGAGCAGCGCCGGAATGTGCACCTGATCAGCCTTGTAGTTTCCGGTGAGGCTGTACATGACAATGTTCACCCCTGACCGGAACGCATAATCCCGTTGAACCGGATCATTCGGTACGGTCGGGAACATGAAATCGCCGGCCGCCGTAATCGCCCAGGCCGCCGCGAAATCGTTTCCTGTGATCAGGATCGGAGACACACCATCGCCGGCGCGCACGGGGCGGTCACCGCGTGTGCCGATATCCTCTAGGCTTTCGACCCAAAGCGGGCTCGTCGCATAGCGGCCCGGGAACGTGTCCAGTAGATAAAAGGCTTTGGTCAGCACATGGTCGGGCGGGACAGGCTCCAGTGGCGGCACATCCAGATCCTCCAGGATTTCCCGGAGTTTCAAGGTTGCCGGTGTAGATGAGAACCCGGTTGTCGAGGCGTTGATATGATCCCGGGTGTCGAACAGGATCGTCCCGCCGTTGCGCATGAAAGTGTCGATGCGGGCGATGGTCTGTTCTGCCGGCTTGTCCATTGCCGGATCGATCGGCCAGTAAATGAGTGAGTAAAAGGACAGCTCGTCGCGTGCAATGTCCACGCCGATGGGCGAGCCTGGCTCAAGTGCGGTCCGTTCTGACAGGAATTGGGTCAGTCCGGAAAGACCAGATGCACTTGCATCGTCGATTTCCGGGTTGCCGGTCAGCACATAGGCCAAGCGCGTTTCCAAAGTGGATTCGAGTGCCCGGAGCTCGTCACTTGCCGACTGTGCCAAGGCCGAAGTTCCGCCTTGGAATACCGTCAAACCACCCGCGAAGGCGAGTGCCAAGGCGATACCTGCTGCCCGTTGGCGCAGGCCAATCCGGCTGAGGCCGCCTGCCAGCAGGAACACGGCAATGCTGTCCAGGACAATCAGCAAGAAGGCTAGCGTGAAGAAGACAGCGCGAAGGTCGAGCGGATCGGTCGTCGGATAGGCGGCACGAACGAGCGCGTTGCCAAGTGGTTCCAGATCAAGCGACCGGATTTCGTCTTCTGCTTTCAAAAGGTTCAGAGCACGGAAGCCATCTTCGGTGCCGTAAAGGCCGGGAGGTGTTCTGCGGCTGGCCGAGGCATCACGGAAGGCGGAGGCGTTTACCGGCGTTACTTCAACCGGTGGGGAGCCAAACCGCCCGTAACCGTCCAGCAATCTCAAGGGTGGCAATACCGATTGTGCCTGAGTGCCGTCCTCTGCGGTCTCCGCTGCGGCCGCCGCAACGTTGGACACAGCCAGGATGCGGCGGAGCATGTTCAAGAACACACCGGACAAGGGCACATTCGACCAGGAGGAATCTGCCGTTACATGAAAGAGCACTATGCTGCCTGCGCCCATGGAACTCGCGGTGACGAGAGGCGTCCCGTCCTCCAGCATGGCCCAGGTCCGGTCCGGCAAGTCGGCGGTCGGTTCCGCGAGAACCTGGCGCGATACGGTCACTTCCTCGGGAACATCCAGTCCGAAGAAAGGCGAGTCGTCCGGGAAGGGCGCCAAGTGTTGCGGTTGCTTCCAAGACAAGGACCCGCCGAGGGACCGGTCACCGGCGCGCAAACGGACCGGAATGAGTTCATCTGTTCCGCCCGCAGTGCGCGGCCCTGCAAACCGCAACAGTGTGCCGCCATTTTGCACCCACTCGCGCAATTCTTCGGCCGTGCTGTCCGGCACCCGGCCGACATCCGCCAGAACCAGGACGGATATGCCCTGATCGATCAGGCCCGGGATGGCTTCAACGATATCGGCATCGCGCGGGCGCCGGATATCGGAGAAGGGCGCAAGCGCGCGTTCCAGATAATAGAGCGGAGACAGGAGAGGTTGATCAAGGTCGCCCGCCTGACCTGAGATCAGCCCAACAGTCCGGCGCCGCCAGCTGTCGTCGAGAAGCTGGACCGCCCCTGCCGACGCCTCGCCCGCGATTTCCACCCGTGCAATGTCGTTGCGCAATTCACTCGGCAGCTCAAAGCGCACATCCGTTTCGGTTTGGCCTGCATCGAATTGTGCCAATACTTCGCCGAGCACCAGCCCCTTCAAGTCCAGAACCTGCACGGTTGCTCCGGAAAGGGATGTCTCCGGATGCCTGACCATCTTGACGACAAGTGCATCGGAATCGTTGGAGAGCCCTTTCAAACCCATGGGCGTCGGCAAACCAGTCAACACCGTTATTGGGACATCGCCCACAATATCGGCAAGGTCTGACGAGAAGCCCGGGTCAGAGGCTGTATTGTCGGAAAGCCAGATAACTGCAGACGGCGGGTTTTCCTGAGCTGCCCTTCTCAGGCCTATGTTCAACTCGCTGCGGCGCGGAGCAAATGGCCGGGGATCCAATGCCCGCAAACGCTCAAGGGCAGCGGTCGCCGATTCCGGCACAAGGCTTTGCCCTGGGCCTTCGGCTGTCGCGCCGAACAAGACCGCCTGACCTTCTCGTTCTGCTGAGGTTAGGATTTGCTCCGCAGTGTTGACTTGGGCGTCCCAACTTCTTGAAGATGTCCAGCCGTTGTCGAGCAGGACCCACAAGACCTCATCACCTGTTTCAATCGGATCTGCGGGCCGCCAGATCGGGCCAGCCAGTGCAATGATCAAAATCGCTGCCAGCAGCAGCCGCAAGAGCGTTAGCCACCATGGGCTGCGTTGCGGGGTTTCATCATGCTGATCGATATCGAGCAGCAGCCGGGTAGGTGGAAATGCAATTTCACGGGGCCTTGGCGGCGTGAGCCGGAGCAGCCACCAGATGGCCGGCAAAAGCGCGAGAGCCGCAAGAATCCAGGGTGCTGTGAATGTAAGGGGAAGTCCGGCTAACACGCGTCACATGCCTCCTTGGCCTAAGAGATCTTGTGCACCGGACAATGCACTGTGGAGCACGAGTAGCGGCTCGGACGCCGGGCGGTCGGTGTGGTGAATGACATAGGTCCATCCGGCCCGGCGCGCCATGTCCCGGATTTCGGCACGGTGTGCCTCCAGCCGGTTCTGGTAGTCCTCGCGCCAGGTTTCGGCTCTGCCGGCAGTCAGCCTCAAGCCCCGCTCGGGGTCGGTAAATTCAATCCGGCCATCAAACGGGAAAGTTTCCTCAATCGGATCGAGGACTTGCACAAGATGGCCCCGGGCACCGGTGCTCGCCACCTTGCTGAGCCAAGCTGCAATGTCTTCCAGGGGGTCTAGGAAATCCGAAACCAAAACCACGTCCGCGAACCGTTTTACCGCTGTCGTGTCAGGAAGGGCGACCGGCTGGGAAAGGTGGGCGAGTGCGTCCGCAATGCGTTCCGCCGCGCGGCGGTCGGAAAACGGGCGGGTCAAACCTGTCAGCCCGATGCGTTCGCCGGTTTCGGCGAGCATGTCGGCAAGCGCCAGCATGAGAACAATCGCCCGGTCGCGTTTTGAAACCTCTGACAAACGGGACCGGAACACCATCGAAGGGGATAGGTCCGACCACAGCCAGACGGTATGGGCGGCCTCCCATTCGCGCTCGCGCACATACAAATGATCATCGCGGGCGGACCGGCGCCAGTCGATCCGTTTCGCCGGTTCGCCCATGTAAAATGGTCTGAATTGCCAGAAGCTCTCACCTGGCCCTGCGCGGCGGCGTCCATGCCATCCTGCTATGATCGAGCTGGCAACGTGACTTGCTTCAACCAGGAGATCGGGCAGGCCATCGGCAACAGACCGAGCTTCGCCAATGACGTTCGGCAACGTGTTGTGATCAATCCCGGTGCTGAGAGTGTCGGATGCCATCCAGTGGGGTGCTCCTGCCGTTTGCCCAGTCTTTTCCTATGAGATGCTCTCTTTGACGCGGCGAATGACGTCTCGAACCGTATGTCCATCCGCACGCGCTGCAAACGTGAGCGCCATTCTGTGCTGCAAGATGGGTTCCGCCAGTGCCAGTACGTCATCGAGCGACGGCGCGAGTCGGCCGTCGACCAGAGCTCTGGCCCGGACGGTTAGCATGAGGGCCTGGCTTGCGCGTGGACCCGGGCCCCAGGCAATCAGTTTGGTCAGATCCGAGGACGGTGTTCCTTCTTCCGGGCGCGCGGCGCGGACGAGCTTCAATATCGCTTCCACTACACTTTCCCCAACAGGCATTCTGCGGACAAGCTGCTGATACTCGATCAAGTCGGTGGCGGTAACAGCTGCCTTGACTTCGGTTTGGCCGGCGCTGGTTGTTTCCAGAAGGATGCGGCGTTCGGCTTCCAGGTCAGGATAGTGGACATCGATTTGCATCAAGAAACGGTCGAGCTGGGCTTCAGGAAGCGGATAGGTGCCTTCTTGCTCGAGCGGGTTTTGGGTCGCCAGGACGTGGAAGGGCCGCGGCAAATCATGCGGGTGGCCGGCGATGGTCACATGGTATTCCTGCATGGCCTGAAGCAGCGCAGACTGAGTTCGCGGGCTGGCCCGGTTGATTTCATCGGCCATCAGGAGCTGCGAGAAAATAGGCCCTGGGATAAAGCGGAATGAGCGTCCGCCGCTTGTGTCCTGCTCCATCACTTCGGCGCCGAGGATATCGGAGGGCATCAGGTCCGGTGTAAACTGAATACGCCGCGCGTCGAGCCCGAGAACTGTTCCAAGGGTTTCCACAAGCTTGGTCTTCGCAAGGCCCGGAACACCCACCAGAAGGCCATGGCCACCGGCGAGGATAGTGATGAGCGATTGTTCGACGACGGTCTCCTGGCCGAAGATGATTCTAGAGATTTCTGCTTTTGCGTCGTGTATCCGATTGACCGCGCGCTCTGCACTTTCGGCAACGGCAGCAAGATCTTCTTCGGAAGGGTTGTTGGGAGAAACGACGCTCATAAATCACCTATCCTAATGTTTTGTCGCGGGCCGGGCCCGATAAGCAGCTCGTCATGTTTTTGAAAACATTGCTGCGACCCTGGCAGTCTGACACCATATGACAGGGTAGATAAGGCGCAAATTTGCACCATACAGAGAATAGGCCCAAGTTTCTTGGAGACAACAGGCCAAACTCTGCGGGTGAAGCAGAGGCACTGCCTCATTGTGTTGAATGGTATAGGTAAAAATCCGGGTGTGCTGTACCCGCTTTGGAGGACTGGCTCCTGATGGCAAACGGTGCCGTTAACAAGATGGAAGATATCCCCGACGGCCTGAAGGCGCTGATGGGGAGAGCAACCGGAAAAGATGCGAAATTGCCGCCGGTGGAGACCTGGAATCCGCCATTTTGCGGGGATCTCGACATTCGGATCGCAGGGGACGGATCATGGTTTTATCTCGGGTCACCCATTGGTCGGAAGCCGCTTGTGAAACTGTTCGCATCCGTTTTACGCAAGGATGCGGATGGCAAGCACTATCTTGTGACCCCGGTCGAAAAAATCGGCATCACCGTCGATGACGCCCCCTTTCTGGCCGTGGAGATGGTACGGGAGGGGACCGGCGAGGATGCGGTCCTGACCCTTCGGACAAATCTTGGTGAAGTGGTATGCATCGGGCCGAATCATCCCCTGCGTTTTGAAGCCGAACAGGAACATGACGGTTTCAAACCCTATGTCTTGGTCCGCGGGCGTCTTGAGGCGCTCTTCACGCGGGCGTTGATGTACGACCTCGCTGAAATTCTTGAAGAGCGGCCTGCGGCAGGAGGCGGCGGGACCGGTGTGTGGAGCCAAGGCGTGTTTTTTCCGGTTCCTGCCGAATTGCTTTGATCATGCGAATGACACCCACGAATAACCACGGCGGCCAACGTCCATATCATGCCTGAATTTCTCGTCCCGCCCATTCAAAGCCATTCTGAGCGCCTTGCCCGGATCCGGGCAAGGCTTGCCGATCCTGGCTACAACAATCCAGTTATGGACACTGGTGATCATGTCCTCAATCCTGGTCTTGGTCCCTATGCGAAATGGAAAGGTGCGCCCAAGGATGCGGCCGTTCTGATTGGAATCGTGAACCGGGAAACGGATCAACGGGTAGTTCTGACCGAACGGACCCGGCATTTGTCTTCTCACGCGGGGCAGGTCGCCTTTCCAGGTGGCAAGATCGATGCCGAGGACACCGGCCCCGAGGCTGCGGCCTTGCGGGAGGCTGAAGAAGAGATCGGATTGCCTCCGAGCCAGGTTTCTGTTCTTGGACGTTTGGCCCCTTATCTGACTGGGTCCGGCTACAAAGTTGTTCCAGTTGTCGGTCTGATAAACGCTGAAGCCGTATTGACACCCAATCCCGAAGAGGTCGAGAAGGTCTTCGAGGTTCCCTTGGACTTTCTGCTCGATCCCTCCAATCACACCAAGTCCAGCCGCGAGTGGAAAGGACACCAGCGTTTTTTTTACGAAATGCCCTATGAGGGTCACTATATCTGGGGTGTAACGGCCGGGATCATCCGGTCCTTTTATGAAACGGTTGATCGCTGATGGTTCGAGTTTTTCTCACTCACATTATCTTGTTTTTGCTTCCATTTTTTTGCTACGCCCTGTGGCTCTGGCTTGCCAACAAGTCCAAGAAGCCGGGCAATTGGGCAAAGGGACCGGTCGCTTGGCTGACCGTTGCCGGTCTTATCCTCGTGATCGGCGGGCTTGTGACATTTGGGATATCCGCACCGCCGGAGGACAAGGAATTTATTCCGTCCACAATCGAAAACGGGGTGTTCGTTCCAGGGCGTTATGAATAGCCATGCCCGCACAAGCTGAACGATCTCTGGCGCATGCCTATTGGTTACAGAACCCCGGCATTCAGGCCGTCTTCTCGGCAATTGAAACAGGCGGTGATGAAGCGCGGGTTGTGGGTGGTGCCGTGCGCAACACACTCCTGAGTCATGATGTTCCCGATATCGATATCGCAACAACGGCAAGTCCCCAGGACGTCATGGACCGCGCCGCCCGCGCTGGTTTGAAGCCGGTCGGCACGGGCATTGATCATGGCACAGTGACCATTGTGAGCAGTGGTTTTGCCTATGAAGTCACGACGCTGCGTGAGGATGTTGAAACATTCGGCCGGCAGGCCCGGGTCGTTTTCGGGCGCAATTGGGAGAATGACGCCAAGCGCCGCGATTTCACAATGAACGCGCTTTACGCCGACCGGGATGGTCAGCTGTTCGATCCGCTCGGCGGGCTTGACGACTGCCTTGCCGGCCGGGTGCGGTTCATTGGGGACCCCGATACCCGGATCCGCGAGGATTATCTTCGGATCCTGCGCTTTTTCCGGATCTACGCCGCGTATGGTTCCGGTGATATGGACCAAGATGGGCTAGGGGCATGCCTTCGGCAACGGGACGGATTGCGCCATTTGTCTCCGGAACGGATTGGCCATGAAATGCGGCGGCTTATGAAAGCCAAGCTAGCTGCCACGGCACTGCGCATGATGAGCGAATGCGGTCTTTGGGAGATTGCAACCGGGGGGCTTGCGCGCACCAGCGACTACGAGGCTCTGCGGAGCCTTGATGATCTTGCACCTGAGACCCGCGACCCGGAAGTCGGTCTGACTGTTCTTGCCGGTTTTGTTCGCGAAGATCTGGAGCGGATCGCAGACCGGTTCCGCTTGTCGAATGCGGAGCGCAAACGGATGCAGGCGGCCTGGGCGGCTGCCAAGAGCTTGCGAACTGAGGAAACCTTTCCCAGCGCCACCCGCTTTCTTTATGAATTTGGACGTCAGGGCGCAACCGACGGGTTGCTCGCGTTTGCAGCGACTGCGCTTGGACAGAAAACCGGTCTTTCGGCAGATGCTGTTGGCGATTACCTCATGGATCTCCGATCCAGCTCCGTTCCGGAATTTCCTTTAAAGGGCGCTGATCTGCTGGCGATTGGCTGCGCGCCGGGGCCGGAGCTTGGACGTGTGCTGGCCGCCTTGCGCCAAAGGTGGATCGATAGCGGTTTTGACGCTGATCGCGGACAACTGCTGGATCAGGCGCGGTCCGGGCGCTAAAACCCTGTAAATGAGTTTAAAACCATTGCAGCCAATAATTGCGTGACCATCAATTTTGGCAGGCATGGTTCTTGGCAACCGGGAGAGAGGGAAGCCGATGGAAATCGTTCTGATTTGCGACGGGCCGCTTCCCCCTGAATCGCCCCTGCGGAAAATTCCGTTTTTTTATCATGCCCGCCTCATCGATATGGCGCGGGTGTCCGGCGACACGGTTGCCGAAGCTCAAGTGGCTATCGTTGAGCTCTTAAGCGCAACAGATGCCGGACTATCCGCTTTGAAAGCGTCCTGGGCGAGCATCGCCGAGATCCCGGTGATCTGTATGACGGCCCGCAACAACCGTCGGGAGACCATTCAAGCTGCTGCGCTGGGCAAGTCCGAGATCATGGAGCGCGACGCGCCTCTGGCCCTGCTTTTGAACCGGATTAGGGGTCTCATCGGGCCAGACGTGAAGGCCATGATACCGCCGGAGACACCTCAATCCGTCGCCCATGCGCTGGTGGAAGCAAGTGCATTCATCGACAGCATGACGTTGTCTGTTGCAACGGATGCAGGCCTGAAGATGAAGGTCCTTGAGACAAGCGCGAATGATGTGCTTGCAGCGATCGACAAGGAAGGTCTGCCGGTCTGGCTGGAGACTATTCAAAACCACCATAGTCCGACCTTCATTCATTCCATGGCGGTTGCCGGCCTTGCCGGAGCTTTTGCGCGCCACATCGGGTGGAGCACGAAAGACTGCTCGGAAGTGGTTGCCGGCGGCTTGATACATGACATTGGAAAAACCCGGATCCCGCTCACCATACTCGACAAAGCGGGAAAACTTTCTCCTGAAGAGCGTGCATTGATCGCCAAGCATACAGAGTTTGGCGGTGAGATCCTCAAACCACGTCTGGAGGTGCCGCCGGACATCAAGCGGATGGCCCTACAGCATCATGAATATCTCGACGGGTCGGGATATCCGAACCGCTTGAAGGGGGAGCGGATTGTTCCCAAAGTGCGCCTGATAACGCTTTGCGATATCTATACGGCTCTGACGGAAACGCGGCCGTACAAGGAAACGCACACCAGTCGAGAGGCCCTTGCGGCGATGAAGCAAATGGGCGGCAAACTTGACCAGGCAATGCTGGCCAAGTTCTCACAGATGATTTTGGGAAGAGATCTGGGTGATGTCAGCCGCAGCGACGCCAAAGCGGGTGTTTCCCTGGCGTCGGACTGATAGCCCAAATTCTCATGGTCAGTTTTTAAGTTACGGCCACTTCACGACGGGCGGCATGGACGACAGGATGGAGGCAACATTTCCCCCTGTCTTGAGGCCGAAGATCGTGCCCCGGTCATATAGCAGATTGTATTCCACATACCGGCCACGGCGGATCAACTGTTCTTCACGCTCTTCATCGGACCAGGGTTTTGTGAAGTTGTTCCGCACCAACTCAGGATAAACGTCATTGAAGGCGCGCCCGACGTCCTGAGTGAAGGCAAAGTCCTGATCCCAGCCCCCGCTGTTCAGATAATCGTAAAAGATTCCCCCAATGCCGCGCGGCTCATTGCGGTGCTTGAGGAAGAAGTAGTCGTCGCACCAGGCCTTGTAGGCTTCGTAGTCTGCGACCTCATGCGGTGTACAAGCTTGTTTCATGGCCTCATGGAACCGCACCGTATCCGGGTCTTCCTGTGTTCTGCGTACCATCAAGACCGGGGTGAGGTCGGCTCCGCCGCCAAACCACTGACGGGTTGTGACGACCATACGCGTGTTCATATGAACCGCTGGTACATGCGGATTTTGCGGATGCGCGATGAGGCTTATGCCGGAGGCCCAAAATCTCGGATCTTCGCTCGCACCTGGGATCTGTCCCCTGAACTCGGGTGAAAACTCGCCATGAACCGTTGAGATATGGACCCCGACCTTCTCGAAAACACGGCCGTGCATCATGGACATGACGCCGCCACCGCCTTTTGTACCGCTCGCGTCCGTCCGCTCCCATGGCGTTTGCTCGAAACGGCCCGCTGGCCGGTCGCTCAAAGGCCCTTTGCCGGTATCAATTTCATCTTCAAGCTTTTCAAAGGCCGTGCAAATCTGGTCGCGGAGCTCACGGAACCACGTTGTCGCGGTTTCCTTCTTCTGCTCAATCCCGTCCGGGATCGGGCCGCCGCGTTGTTCAGGAGTTGCATTGGTCATGAAAGGGCCTTTGATTGGATCGCTACGGATGGAGTATTCTCAAGCTAGGTCAAAGTCTTAGGAAATCGGTCTGTTTGGCGCAAGGCCTCCGAAAGCACCATGCCCGCAGACACGGCAACGTTCAATGATCGCATGCCCCCAACCATCGGGATCGTCAGCCGCGCATCGGCACCGTCATGGACAGTTTCGGGCACACCGGAACTCTCCCGGCCCAACAACAGGATGTCATCCGACTGGAACGAAAAGCCGGTGAAGGGCTGATCGGACTTGGTGGTCAACAAGATCACGCGGCGTTTGTGTTCGCGGCGCCAATCGTCGAAGGCTTCGAAGTTCAGGTGACGTCGCAGGACTGCGCGCTCAAGATAGTCCATACCGGCACGTTTGAGGGCGCTGTCCGAAATCGGAAAGCCTGCAGGTTCGATCAAATGAACTGCTATCCCCATACAAGCGGAAAGGCGCAAGATCGTTCCCGTGTTTTGGGGAATGTCCGGTTGATAGAGGGCTAAGTCCGGCATTTCACTCTTTAATCTAGTTAAGGGCAGCGACGGAAATAGCAGCTGATTCCAGCCGTGTCATGCAAGGCCTCTGATGATTGCCTGAGATTGTTTGGGCCAAGAGCGTTTGGTCCGCGTAGTATCCAGGTGCAAATCATGTGTGCCGTTTTGCCTCGCCGTTTCATTTTCAGGAGCCTGTCTGTTGTCTGCCCTTTTCCGGTTGTTCGAAAACTGGATTGATCCTTTCAAGCCCCTTCCGGGCAAGGACTTGCCCCATGGCGGCGTAGCCTTTCTGCTTTACTTCATCTCCCAAGTGCGCTGGCCGTTTGTCGCGATGCTGGTTCTGGGTGGAGCTGCGGCGTTCGTCGAGGTGGCCATCTTCAATTTTCTCGGGACGATCGTTGTCCTGCTGGAACAGGGCGATCGTGAGACCTTGTTCGCAGATCACGGCTGGACGCTATTCGGCATGGCGTGTGTTGTGCTGATCGTCCGGGTCTGTACCAACAGCCTGATGGCGCTTGTTGAGGAGCAGACGGTCGTGCCCGGCTTCTTCAATCTTGTCCGCTGGCAGTCCCACCAGCGCATGATGCAGCAGGGCTTGAGCTACTTTCAGGACGATCTCGCGGGCCGGCTGTCCCAGAAAGTCCTGCAGGCCGGCATGTCCGCCGGCGACTTCATGATCAATCTTCTCCAGGTCGCCTGGTTCATCGTCGTCTATGCGATCACAACCCTTGTTCTGGTGACCAACCTTGACTACCGGCTTGGATTGATTGTTGCCGTTTGGCTGGCGTGCTTCGGTGTCGCAGCCTGGTTTTTTGTGCCCCGTGTCCGCTCGGCGGCCAAGCAAAACGCCAATGCCTATTCAGGCGTCTCCGGACGCCTGGTCGATACCTATACCAACATCCAATCCGTAAAGCTGTTTGGGTCAGTTGATGAAGAAACCCGCGGTGCCAAGCAGGCCTTCACGGTATTCATCGGCACCTTGCAGCGGTTTACCCGTCTTTTGACCACGATCCGGATTGTCATGTCCGTGATCAATGGGGTGATGATCGTTTCGATCACCGGGACTGCGCTGCTGATATGGCAGGCCGACGGGATCAGCACCGGTCATGTTGCCTTCGCCCTTAGCCTCATCTTGCGGCTGAACATCCTGCTCAATCGGCTTTTCAATCAGCTGAATGGCCTTTTCCGCAACTTTGGTTCCCTTCAGGACAGTGTGGAGACCATTGTCAAACCCATCAGCCTCACAGATCAACCCGATGCTGTTGAAATCGCAGTTCCGAATGGACGAGTGGAACTTGAGAACGTCCGGTTTCACTACGGAAAATCCGGCGGTGTGATCGATCACCTCAATCTTGTGATCGAGCCCGGTGAACGCGTGGGCCTGGTTGGTCCGTCCGGTGCCGGTAAAACAACGCTCGTGAGCCTGCTTCTGCGCTTCTACGATGTTGAGGCCGGACGGATCCTGATCGATGGTCAGGATGTCCGGAAGGTCACGCAGGAATCGCTCCGCCACTCCATCGGATTGGTCACACAGGACCCTTCGCTGCTGCACCGGTCCATCCGCGAAAATATTCTTTACGGCCGTCCGGAAGCAAGCGAGGACGAACTTGTGTCGGCCGCCCGCAAGGCCCACGCATATGAGTTTATCCGCCAGCTGGAAGACAAGCGTGGCCGCCTTGGTTTCGATGCATATGTCGGCGAGCGGGGTGTCAAACTCTCAGGTGGCCAGCGTCAGAGGATTGCGATCGCAAGGGTTCTTCTGAAGAACGCGCCCATCCTGGTTCTGGATGAGGCAACCTCAGCTTTGGATTCCGAGGTTGAGGCGTCGATCCAGGAAAACCTCCAGCAATTGATGACGGGGAAAACGGTGATCGCGATCGCGCACCGCCTGTCGACAATTGCGGCCATGGATCGGCTGGTCGTCATGGAAAAGGGTCGAATCGTGCAAATGGGCACGCATGACAGCCTGTTAGAGGAAACAGATGGCGTATACGCAGGCCTTTGGCGGCGGCAGTCTGGCGGCTTTCTGACCTCCGAAACCGTCGAGGATTAAACGCCGAACTATTCCAGTCGCCAGTTGATCCATGCCCTTCGTGAAACCGTAAACCAATCATCGCTTAGGGGGTCTTATGTTTAAGCTTGTTGTCGCCTATTTCATGACCGCAATAGTATTTCTGGCCATTGACTATGTTTGGTTGTCCAAGGTCGCGACCCGGTTCTACTTCGATCGCATCGGGCATCTTCTCATGGATAAGCCGAACATGATTGCGGCTGGCGTTTTTTACATCGTTTATGTGGTTGGAATCGTTATTTTTGCAGTCGCCCCGGCACTCAAAAACGATAGCATTGCAACAGCTCTGATCTACGGAGCTTTGTTCGGGTTCTTCACCTACGCCACTTACGACGTGACCAATTACGCAACGCTCAAAAACTGGCCGGTCATTGTCGCCGTTGTCGATGTTATTTGGGGTACGGTCTTGTCTGCAACGTCCGCAGTTCTGGGTTTCCTGCTCACCCGGCTCGTCACATCCGGTTATCAGTAAGGGCGTCTTTTACAAACCAGTAATGGGCGAAGTGTTGCTCCGTTCCGGTCCGTTACTGAATTTTTACGTGCATCACGGTACTCTTTCGCCTTGGGTGCAGAAACCGGGACTTTCCTGGGGTGATGTGCTTATGGACAGGCTACTGGGGTTCGATCCGTGACGCTTTCAATCAAGGGCCGCTTCGTGGCCATGGTACTTACCGCCGCTGCCATTATGATGGCCGGGACAGCTTTTGCTTTTTATACCTTCCGCCAAGCGTTCCTCGCGCAGATCGGTACAGCTGAAAGCGCTCAAAACTTCTTATCCGGCAATGTTGGTCAAAAAGTCGATGGCCTCATTATAGACCAGATGATCACCATCGCGCTGGTCGTATCCCCCGTTGGACTGCTCTTCCTGGGATTTGCGGTCATTCTTGCAATCGGTATCGCAGGGCCTTTGGCAAGGCTTCAGGACGGCCTCGACAAGCTGAGCCAAGGCGAGATTGATATCGAAATTGATGGAACCGAGCGGAGCGATGAAATCGGAGCGATTGCGAGATCCGTGACGGCTTTCCGGTCCAATCTTGCCGAACGCGCAAAGGAACAGGCCCGCCAGGAACTGGCGCATCAGGAAGATCTGGCCTCCGAGCGTAAGGCGCTGATGGAGGATGTTGCGGATGATTTTGAAAAATCGGTGATTGGCGTCGTGACTGCCCTGTCCAGCGCAGCAAACAGCGTTGAACAGAATTCGGGACGGTTGAACGGCGCAGTAGAATCCTCCTTGCATGCTGTGACGGAGGTCCGGGGTGCCAGTGCGGAGTCCGAGCAGGCGGTCAAGATCGTTACCGATTCAGCTGACCATCTTTCCGGGTCGCTTGGACGTGTCCGCCAGGATGTCGATCAGGCAACCACTATTGCAGGCGCCGCTGTGGAAGAAGCCCGCAAGACCGATGAGATTGTGGGACGGCTGTCGGAGACCGGGCGCGCAATCGGTGAGATTGTCGAGTTGATCAGCCAGATTGCGAGCCAGACAAACCTGCTTGCTTTGAACGCAACGATCGAAGCAGCACGCGCAGGCGAGGCCGGCCGCGGCTTTGCGGTCGTTGCAAGCGAAGTCAAGGCTCTTGCCGAGCAGACGACAAAGGCGACCGAGGATATTTCCGCCCAGGTGGCCTCTGTCCAGAGCGTGGCAGAGCAGTCCGAAACGGCGATCAGGTCAATTGCCGAAACGATTGGTCGGGTCAGTGAGATTTCTGGCAAAATCCGCGAGGCGGTCGAAGAGCAATCCAGTGCGACGGGTGAAATCAGCAGCAACGCGCTGACCGCCCGCTCAAGTTCCGAGCAGGTCTCAAGCAATGTCGGCACGTTGACCGAGGCGATGGAGTCCAGCAGGACGGCAACTCTTGAAATGAACAATGCGTCGTCTGAACTCGGTCAGCTGTCCCAAACGCTTCAGACGCAGGTCAGGCAGTTTCTTCAAAGTGTCCGGGCAGCATGACTTGGGGGCATTTTCTGAGTTTTCCGGCTGGCTAGCTATTGATTAACGCTCACGGTCATATCTGGCATGATCTTGCGATAGTATATTAACGAAGTGATTTTAGGTTTGTCCTGTGATCAAGTGTAATCGCAGTTGAGTGAGCCGGTCATATTGGATTTTTTTCCGCTAGGGTATGAAGTGATGCTGCTGGTGACGCTATTCGCCGGCAGCCTTGGCTTTTTCATTCGCGGGATTACGCTCAAGCGCTCTGCCTCCACGGGAAGGGAGGCGGTTTTCGGCAACGATACGGCTATCCTGAAGCTCGTGGTCAAGCACGCCCATGATGGCCTGATCCTGCAAGACATCACTGGCCGGATAGAGTGGATTAACCCGGCCTACACCAGGATCACGGGGTATACGGCGGCAGAGATTATTGGCCGGCGTCCGCAAGAGTTCATTCTGACCCCCGAGAATCAGATCCCAGCCGAAGAGATTGCGAAATTTAAATTCGACCTGAGCCAGGTTTCCAACGGGTCTGAAGAAGTCATCCGGAACCAACGCAAGAACGGCGAATATTTCTGGAACCAGCTTACATTTGCGGTCGTCGAGGCCGAGCAGGAGCGCGATACAAAGGTGATCATCATCTGCAGGGATGTGACCAGCCAGGTTGAACATTTGAAGCAGATCGAAGATGCCCAAAACCGCCTCAAGTATCAGGCCGAGCACGATGATCTGACCGGTTTGGCGAACCGGAGCAAACTTGCTGAGCACCTTGAGGGTGTTTTGGAAGCGGCGCAGAGGGGACAGGCGTCGATCGGTTTTCTCCATATCGATCTCGACCACTTCAAGGACGTGAATGACACTTTTGGTCATGGTGCCGGTGATGCGGTTCTGGTGCATGTCGCTAATCTGCTGGACCGGATCGTGGACCGAAAAGGCATTGTCGCGCGCATGGGGGGGGATGAGTTCGTCGCCGTTTTGGACCATGCACCGGACCGGCAAAGCATCGAAGCTGCGGCCGATACCATCCTGGAGCAAATCAGGCTGCCAATCTCCTGGGAGGAGCATCAGCTGCATATCGGGTGCAGCATCGGGCTCGTTTCCGGCGCGGACACCAGTGGCACGGTCTCCGGCATCATCAACAGCGCTGATCTCGCCCTTTATGAAGCCAAGGCCAACGGGCGCGATCAGCATTTCTGGTATTCACGGACCCTGGGTGAAAAACACCGCCAAAACCGGCTGAACCTTGAACTGCTCGACAAGGCATTGGACGATGAGGGTTTGCGGATAGTTCTCCTGCCGCAATACTGTTTGAACAGGCAGACCGTTGTCGGCTTTGAGGCCGCTGTGCGCTGGGATCACCCTAGCCTGGGTGAAGTCGATCCGCTCGCAGACCTGACCGCTGCCGACGATGTGAGCCGGACCGCCCGGCTCGAGGACATTGCTCTGCGCAAAGGTATCGAAACCTTGTCAACGATCCAGGCATCGTCCAATCAGCCCTATCACATCTCCGTCAATGTCAGCCCTGCCAGTCTGCGCCTGAAAGGGTTTGCAGAGCGCTTGCACGGGCTGTGTCACGAGGCCGAAGTCTCCGCGGACACGGTTTATCTTGAACTGAACGAGCGCCTTGTCCGTGCAGATGAGCTCGGGAGCATGTTGAAGGTGATCGAGGATCTGAGTGGTATGGGGTTCCGGATCACGCTTGATGGGTTTGGCGGCGGGTATGGTAGTGCTGGCCAATTGCGGGACTTCAAGGCGAATTTGCTGAAGATCAGTCCGGATCTCATTGCCCGTTTGAACGCCGGCACCATGGAGCAGCACCTTGTACAGTCCATTATCCAGCTGGCCAAAAAGCTCGACTTGAAGGTCATGGCAGAAGGTGTCGACAAACCGGAGCTTTTGCAGGCACTGCAGACGTTTGATTGCCCCCTGGTGCAGGGCGCGGTCATCGGCGGTGCCCTGCGTCCTGAAATGATTGAGAGTTTTCTGCGGCAGCCGGTTCTTCTGAAGACTGGCTGAGCCGGGTCGCAATACACCTTGGGGATGTACCCTGTGGTTGTGGCGATTTGGCCACAGGTCGGCACTAGGTTCGCGCCATAACGGTTTTGCATCTTTTCACCTGGCGCAAAACAGGGTACCCCGTTTTCCACTGGCGTTGATTGCCAGTTTCATTTCTTCTTTGCGGCCGCCCGGCCGCGCAACCAGGAGGGCGCACATGCTAAATCGTTACATGCTTTCAGCATCTGCGGTCCACGTGGTTTGCCCAAGTTGGTCCGTACGTTTCGCCTAGAGGCGTACCTGACTTCCTAAAACTATTCCTGCGCCAGGCTAAAGCCATCCAATCCTCTGGCTGCACGCTTCCTTGAACGCGTGTCTGCGGGCGCTTCCGTAAATTGCATTTTTGTTTCGGAGACACATCATGTCTTTCGGTGATCCAATTCGGCCTGCGCGGCCATTCTTGGACCTTGACCCTATGCGGGACATGCCAAGTGATTTTCCAGATATCCGTCCAGAGTCGGCCGGGGCCGGCCGACAGGGTTTCGGAAGAAGGAAAAGTTTTCTGAAGGCCGTTGCTGCATTTGCTGCCGCCACAGCAGGACTAACCGTTCTGATTGCGGTGCCGGTTCTCGCCTTGGAGTTGGCGGCTGTCGACACGGTCGGCATCCACGGCAAGACCTTGTCGGCGGCGGAATTCGCTGACCGGCTGGAAAATTTATTCATGGGTTCCTTAATTGTAGCAGCGTCTCTGGTAAGCTTTGTCGCCTCCGCTGCGTTAGCTGCGCCGAAGTATGGTGCACGCGTTATGGAACCCGATCCTTCTCCGGATGCGCGGCACAAACCGGCAACGCCGGGTGCATCCGTATTTACAAAGGTTCATCATGTTTAAGCGGTTTGAAAACCTAGTCGACCCGTTTGAGGACACCAGTCTCGACGTTCCCCCGAAAGGGTTCTGGGCCTTTTGTTGGTTCTACAGCAAACCAGTCTGGCCCATCCTGGCGGGTGTCTCTTTGTTGGGCGCCCTGATCGCTGTTCTCGAGGTCACCATCTTCACCTTTCTCGGCGAGCTGGTGACGTGGCTGAGCACGGAAAATGCGGAGACGTTTTTTCCCGATAACAGGCAACAGCTATTGTGGATGGGGGGCATCATCCTGATTGCCTTGCCCGTCTGCGCTGCCATTTGGGAAATGGCGTTTCATCAGGGTCTGATGGGCACTTATCCCATGTCGGTCCGCTGGCGGGTCCACAGGTACCTTCTGCGGCAAAGCATTTCCTTCTATCAAAATGACTTTGCCGGGCGGATTGCCAACAAGCTGATGCAAACAGCACTGGCGGTTCGGGAAGTCGTGACCCGGATCGCCGACATCCTGGTCTATGTGATTGTCTATTTCGTTGCGGCGTTGTTCGTCGTGGCGGAGGCCAGCATCTACTTTGCGTTACCGTTCATTGGCTGGCTTATCTGTTACCTGATCACGATCCGGGTCTTCATTCCGCGGCTTAAAAACGTCTCGCGGGATCAGGCGGATGCACGTTCGCTGATGACCGGTCATGTGGTTGACGCCTACACCAATATTTCCACGGTGAAGCTGTTTTCCCATGCGGACCGCGAAGAGGAATACGCCAAGCAGTCAATGACCGGTTTCCTGAAAACCGTGTTTTTGCAGATGCGTCTCGTCTCAGGCATGAACATCACCTTGACCACGTTGAACATGGTTCTCCTGTTCACGGTTGCGGCCATGTCGATAAGTCTTTGGCAGCGCGGCGCTGTGACGACGGGCGAGATTGCGGTCGCGGTTGCCTTGGTGTTGCGCTTCCAGGGGATGTCCCAATGGATCCTGTGGGAAGTGTCCGGCCTGTTTGAAAACATCGGTACCGTACAGGATGGCATCAACACCATTTCCCGCGAACGAGATGTTGTTGACGTTCCAGATGCCAAGCCGCTTACGGTGCCTCATGGGGAAATCCGTTTCGACAACATCAGCTTTCATTACGGCAAGTCGAGCGGGGTGATCGACCAGCTCAGCCTGACCATGAAACCGGGGGAGAAGATCGGTTTGATTGGACGCTCGGGGGCAGGAAAGTCCACTTTGGTCAATCTGCTTTTGAGGTTTTATGACCTGGAAGGCGGCCGGATCCTGGTGGACGGTCAGGACATCTCTCAGGTCCGTCAGGATGATATCCGGGCGAATGTCGGTGTTGTGACCCAGGACACGTCGCTTCTGCACCGGTCCATCTTCGAGAACGTTGCCTACGGCAAACCGGATGCGACCCGTCAGGAAGTTAAGCAGGCTCTCGAGAAGGCGCATGCGCTTGAGTTCGTGCAGGGTCTGACTGATCTGGAGGGGCGGCAAGGCCTGGATGCCCATGTGGGTGAACGCGGGGTCAAGCTGTCCGGTGGTCAGCGCCAGCGGATCGCGATTGCGCGTGTGCTTTTGAAGGATGCGCCGATACTCGCGCTGGATGAAGCCACCTCGGCGCTCGATTCCGAAGTCGAGATCGCCATTCAGGAAAGCCTGTTCGACCTCATGGAAGGCAAGACCGTCATCGCAATCGCGCACCGTCTGTCGACGATTGCTGCGATGGACAGGCTCATCGTGATGGACAAAGGCCGAATCATCGAAGAGGGCTCTCACCAGCAGCTCTTGGACAGGAACGGTCTTTATGCCCAGCTTTGGCAGCACCAGTCCGGCGGCTTCCTGGATCCGGTGCAGGCAGCGTAAGAAACGCCTACAAAAAGCAAAACCGGTTCTTGCCGAGAGCCGGTTTTGCATTGCTTGGTTCAATGGCGGCCAAAAAACGGCACTGATGTGGTCTTTGTCTGCGACATTTGCGTTTTGGGCAGCTTGTTGAACTGGACAAGTCATTCGAAGGGTGCAAAAAGACACACCGTTTGGCGAGTGCGGAAATCTGCCGCACTTGCGCACCGTTGAGCCCGGCATGGTTTCGGCTATCTTCTTCGCCAGAGAGATAGCGCGTCATGATGCGGGCTATCGGTGCAAGTTGAACAGGTTTCGAGAGGACGCGACCTTGGCACATACGGATCAGGCGGAACCAAACCGCCGCGATTTCCTCTACATTGCGACCGGCGCCATGGGCGTCGTGGGCGCTGGCGCATTGGCATGGCCATTCATCGACCAGATGAACCCTGATGCCTCCGCTTTGGCCCTGGCTTCGATCGAAGTCGACACTTCTGCCGTGGAAGAGGGGCAGTCAATCACAGTTCAGTGGCGCGGAAAGCCGGTCTTTATCCGGAACCGCACCGTGGCAGAGATCGAGGAAGCGCAATCCGTTCCGCTTTCCGATTTGCCCGATCCGCTGGCGCGTAATGCTAACCTTCCGGCTGATGCAGAAGCGACCGATGCCAACCGTGGTGTTGTAGGCAAGGAGAACTGGCTGGTTCAGGTCGGCATTTGTACCCACCTGGGCTGCGTTCCGATTGGGGATGCTGGCGAATACGATGGCTGGTTCTGCCCGTGCCACGGGTCGCACTACGATACCGCAGGCCGCATTCGCAAAGGTCCCGCACCAGAGAATTTGCTTATCCCGCCGCTTGAGTTCGTGTCCGATACCACACTTCGGATCGGTTAATCGCAAGGGTCAAAGGAGGCAGCCATGGCTGGACATTCTAATTATGTACCGCAGAGCGCCGCGGCGAAATGGCTCGAAAGCCGTTTGCCGGTCATTTCGCTCGTCCGCGGTTCGTTCGTCGACTTTCCTACCCCGAAGAACCTGAACTACTTCTGGACTTTCGGCGGTATTCTTTTCTTCATCCTGATCGCTCAGATCCTCACCGGGATCGTGCTGGTCATGCACTACACCGCAAGCACATCGGCTGCGTTCGACAGCGTCGAGCATATCATGCGTGATGTGAACTTCGGTTGGCTTTTGCGGTACCTGCACGCCAATGGCGCATCGATGTTCTTTGTGGCCGTGTACATCCACATCTTCCGCGGATTGTACTACGGATCATACAAGGCGCCCCGCGAAATCTCGTGGATCCTGGGTGTGATCATCTTCCTCATCATGATGGCGACCGCCTTCATGGGCTACGTGCTGCCATGGGGTCAGATGTCTTTCTGGGGTGCTACCGTTATTACCAACCTGTTCTCGGCGATCCCGCTGGTTGGTGAGACAATCGTGGTTTGGCTGTGGGGTGGCTTTGCAGTCGACAACCCGACGCTGACACGCTTCTTCTCTCTGCACTATCTGCTGCCGTTCATGATCTTCGGCGTGGTGCTGCTGCACGTGTGGGCTTTCCACACGACGGGCAACAACAACCCGACTGGCGTTCAGCCGAAGACAAAGCAGGACACGGTGCCGTTCCACCCGTACTACACGATCAAGGACTTGTTCGCGATTATCGTGTTCATGATATTCTTCGCGTATTTCGTGTTCTATCTGCCGAACTATCTGGGGCACGCGGATAACTACATCGAAGCGAATCCGCTGGTTACACCTGCGCACATCGTTCCGGAGTGGTACTTCCTGCCGTTCTACGCGATCCTGCGTGCTGTCCCGGACAAACTTGGCGGTGTTGTTCTGATGTTCGGTGCGATTGCCGTTCTGTTCATCCTGCCATGGCTCGACACCTCCAAGGTGCGCTCCGGTGCCTACCGTCCGCTGTTCAAGCAGTTCTTCTGGATCTTTGCTGCAAACGCGGTTGTCCTGGGTTACCTTGGCGCGATGCCAGCTGAGGGAATCTATGTGATCATGTCCCAGATCTGCACCACCATCTACTTTGCGTACTTCCTGGTGGTCCTGCCGGTCCTTGGGTTCCTTGAAAAACCATTGCCGCTGCCAGCGTCTATCGCAGACTCGGTCCTGAAGTCAGGATCCGCTGGGTCTGGGACGCCTGCTGCCGCCGTTTCCGCTCCGGAAACCAAGTAAGCGAACCGATCAGGAGTTATTTGAGACAATGAGCACCATGATCAATATGGTTCGTTCCCTTGCAGCGGTGGCGGCTCTCGCCATCGCAACCCCAGCGCTTGCTGCCGGTGCGAAGGTTGAGATCGACTATCAGAATTGGTCCTTCGCAGGCCCGTTCGGATACTATGACCGAGGCCAGCTTCAGCGCGGTTTTAAAGTTTTCCAGGAAAATTGCTCTGCGTGCCACGCTTTGAGCCGGGTTGCATTCCGCAACCTTGCCGAAGATGGCGGTCCGGGCTTTACGGAAGACCAGGCAAAGGTAATTGCCGCAGATTACATCGTCGAGGACGGTCCTGACGATTTTGGTGACATGTTTGAGCGTCCTGCCATTTTGGCAGACCGCTTCCCGTCACCCTTTCCGAATGAGCAAGCGGCCCGTGCATCGAACAATGGCGCCTATCCGCCGGACTTCTCGCTGCTTGCGAAAGCCAGGGCTCCTCAGCGCGGTTTCCCGAACTTCGTGTTTGACATTTTCACGCAGTATCAGGAAAACGGTCCGGATTATATCTACTCCCTGCTAACCGGTTATGAAGAGCCGCCGGAGGGGATGGAAGTGCCGGATGGGCAGTACTACAATCACTCATTCCTTGCAGGGCAGTTCATCTCAATGGCCCCGCCATTGTATGAGGACAGCATTGAGTATACCGACGGCACTCCCATGACGGTTGAAAACTACGCGCGCGACGTGGCAGCTTTCATGATGTGGGCAGCCGAGCCACACCTTGAAGACCGCAAGAAGATTGGCTTCCGGGTTATGATCTTCCTGATTGTCTTTGCCGGCATGTTGTATTTCACAAAGAAAAAACTGTGGCGGAACGTCGAACACTAAAGGCGTGTGACAACGATCTAAAGATTTGAAGGCGGGCCATTCGGCCCGCCTTTTTTGTGGGCTGTTCTTTTGACTGATGGCTTGCTAAGCAATCAGAAAGACTGAAGGGTTCTGAGGGAAACATATGACTGACGCGGTACTTGGAATTATCGGCGGCTCGGGCATTTACGATCTGCCGGGTCTGGAGGACAGTCAGTGGATTGAGGTTTCCAGTCCTTGGGGTGCGCCGTCAGATGCGGTGCGGATTGGCCGGATCAATGGTCTCAAGATCGTCTTTCTGCCCCGTCATGGACGTGGTCATGTCTATTCACCGAGCACGATCAACTACCGCGCCAACATCGATGTGATGAAGCGGTGCGGCGTAACCGACTTGCTATCGGTCTCCGCGTGCGGCTCCCTGAAGGAGCAGCACGAGCCGGGCATGTTTGTTCTGGTGGACCAGTTCATTGACCGCACGATTGCGCGGGAGAAAAGTTTCTTTGGATCCGGATGCGTGGCCCACGTCTCCATGGCAACGCCGGTGAGCCCCAAACTTGTTGATGCCGTTGCCGCTGCCGCTGAAGCCGAAGGGCTCAAGTACCACAAGGGCGGGACCTACCTGGCAATGGAAGGACCGCAGTTTTCCTCGCTTGCAGAGAGTGAGCTTTACCGGTCCTGGGGTTGCGACGTCATTGGCATGACGAACATGCCGGAAGCCAAGCTCGCGCGGGAAGCGGAGATCTGCTACGCGACCGTTGCAATGGTGACAGACTACGACAGCTGGCATCCCGACCATGGTGAGGTCGATATCCAGGCCATCATCAAGGTGCTGCATGACAATGCGGAAAACGCGCAACGGCTGGTCGGACGTGTTGCCCGGGATTTCCCGAAAAACCATCAAAGCTGTCCGGCGGGATCCGATACCGCACTCGAGTTTGCAATGATGACGGCGGCTGACAAACGGGATCCTGCCCTATTGGCCAAGCTGGATGCTGTGGCGGGGCGCATTCTCTCGAAAGCCGGCTGAGCTAACGCGCTTATAGGGCTGCGCGAATTTGCTTCGACGCGTTCCTTTTCCTTGATATAACCGACCGTCGACGCAGCTGATGTCCGTACTTTGCGCGATTTTTGATGGTCCAAGAAAGAGAACCACATGGTTGATCAAACGATCCAGGATGAATTGCTCGCTGCCATCAGAACCATCAAGGATTACCCGAAAGAGGGTATCCTGTTCCGGGACATCACGACCTTGCTTGGAAACGCAAGGGCATTCCGCCGGGCGGTCGACGCGCTGGTTCAGCCATGGGCCGGATCCAAGGTTGACCAGATTGCAGGGATCGAGGCACGCGGCTTTATCCTTGGCGGCGCGGTTGCGCATCAGCTGTCGGCGGGATTTGTGCCAATCCGCAAGAAAGGCAAGCTCCCTCACGAAACAGTCCGTATTGCCTATTCCCTGGAATATGGTCTTGATGAAATGGAAATGCATAAGGACGCAATCCAGCCTGGGGATCGCGTGATTGTTGTCGACGATTTGATTGCGACTGGCGGAACGGCCGAGGCGGCGTGCAAGTTGCTCAAGTCCATGGGCGCTAACATCGTTGCCGCCTGTTTCATCGTCGACCTTCCGGATCTTGGGGGGCGTAAGAAGATCGAAGCTTTGAATGTCCCTGTCCGCACGTTGGTGGAATTTCCCGGTCATTAACCTGTGACGGACCAAAGCGGCAATAACGAACGGCTGGCCCCGGTGTTCTCCGGGGCATTCCGGTCAGAGTTCGAGACCCTTCTGCGCTGGCGCCGGGACGTCCGCAGGTTCTTGCCCGATCCCGTTCCCGGGCCTGTTCTTGATCGCATTCTCGCACTCGCTGATCTTGCTCCCTCGGTTGGCAACAGCCAGCCTTGGAGGATCGTTATTGTCTCGGATGAAATCCGCCGATCTGCAATCATCCAGTCCTTCGAGGCCGAAAACGAAATCGCCGCCGGTCAGTATGACGGTGAGAAGGGCCGCCTATACCGCCAGTTAAAGCTGTCCGGTCTCAAGGAAGCTCCTGTTCATCTTGCGATTTTCTCCGAAGATAACCCGGAACAGGGGGACGGCCTTGGGCGGATGAGCATGCCGGAGACCTTGGCCTACTCCACCGTCAGCATGATTCACACGCTGTGGCTTGCGGCCCGCACGGAAGGTGTGGGGGTCGGTTGGGTCTCGATCCTGGACCCGGTTGAGGTCACGCGAGCCCTTGACGTTGACCCTGATTGGCGACTTGTGGCTTATTTGTGCGTTGGATATCCGCAAGAAGAACACATAGATCCCGAACTTGAACGGGCGCGTTGGCAAGCCCGGACGCCCCTAGCATCCCGTCTGATATACCGTTGAGGCCAAGAGATGAGCGTGATTACCCATCCGATCAGAGAGGATGACAAGCCAGATGTCTACCAGCTGCTTGCGGATCGCTGGGCCGGACCCGAGATGCTTTTAGACGGACAGATAATTGATGCGTCTGCGCTTCCCGGGTTTGTTGCTTATGAAGGCTCTGATCTTGTCGGGCTCGTGACGCTGATCAAGCGGGATGCGGAATGGGAAATTCTCACACTGGATTCCCTGAACCGTTGGGGCGGGACGGGAACGCTCTTACTCGATGCGGTCGTTGACGATGCCAGACAGAACGGCATCGACCGGCTGACTGTCCGGACCTCCAACGATAATCTCGATGCCTTCCGGTTTTATCAGCGGCGCGGCTTCCGTTTTGAGCGGGTGGCACGTGGTGTGATCGATGCGGAACGGGAAAAGAAGCCGGAGATCCCGCTGCGCGGTGACTATGGTATCGAAATCCGCGACGAGATCCTGTTCTCACGGGCCCTTTAAGCGGGCCGCACCGCCTGGTCCTTGCCAAAATTTGCAATGCAACACAGACTGCCTATAGTTCTGCCCGTTATGTGATTTTTCCGCGTTTTTGCGAGCGGAATCACATTTTTTGGAAGTTTATTTCCGGGAGGAATTTGTATGTTGGCAGTCAAGCCACTTGAAACAGCTGAGTCGATCTCAGATATTGCTTTTGCATTTATGGGGTCGAAAGCTCTTTTTTCAGCGCTTCATGTAGATCTTTTCTCCGTATTGTCCGAAACAACTATGAATCCGGAAAAAGTTGCAGAGAAGTGCGGCTTGCATGTGGATCGTGCAACTACATTGCTGACCGCGTTGACAGCCCTTGGCCTGGTTGAAAAGGACGGTGCGGCATTCAAGAATTCGCCGGCAGCGGAGGCCTTTCTCGTCAAGGGCCGTAAGTATGACTTCGGGGACTATTTGCGGTTCCAGATTGACCAGCAAATGTATCCGTTTCTGACACAGTTGAACGGGGCGCTGACCGGCACGTTGAAGCCTGACCAGATTGCCTCTTATGAAGACTGGTTCAGCGATCCGGAGCAGGCGCGGCTCTATTCGAAGTCTCAGCATGCTGGATCGCTGGGGCCGGGGCGCAGCCTTGCCAAGATGGTGGATCTGTCCAGCGCCCGTACCTTGCTTGATGTTGGTGGCGGTACCGGAGCGTTTTCCATCTCCTTGTGCAAAGCCTATCCGGACCTTTCCTCCACCATTTTGGATTTTCCAAATGTGGCCAAGGTCGGTGCCGGTTTCATCGAAGGGGAGGGGCTTTCGGAGCGGATCAGCTACCAGCCCGGCAATGCGCTGAAGGACAGCTGGCCGGATCGCGCGGATGCGGTCCTGATGTCATACCTTTATTCAGGTGTGCCGGGAACAGCCATACCCGGCCTTGTCCGCAAGGCGTATGAAACGCTATCAGCCGGTGGCCGTTACATGGTGCATGACTTCATGGTGGACGAAAACAGGGACGGCCCGAAACTGGCCGCACTCTGGCAGCTCCAGCATACGGCCTTCAACCCGCAGGCAAAATCCATTACCAGCGACTATGTCGCCGGACTTATGGAAGCTGCCGGATTTGAAGATATCCAGACCGGTGTGATGATCCCCGGAATGACCATGCTGGTTCACGGCCGGAAGCCGCAATAAAGAACAAGCGGCTGCGGACTTTGATCAGAGTCCGCGCCGTTCCACGAACACTTTTCCGCAAAAGCAAAAGGCCAATGCCCCGTCCTGATTGTGCGCTTCCACATCGAAATGGAGCAGGCCCCACTGCGGGCGGCTTTTGCTTGGTGTCTTTCCGGTCACGGTCGACCTGTAGCTCAAGGTGTCGCCCGGATAGACCGGTTTGATCCACTTCAGGTTTGAAAAACCGGGCGACGGGCCGAAGCGGGCGGGGCGCTGGCCAGCATTGATCATCTCCTGTGCGCGGGCTTTCATAGCCGCAACATTGAGCTTCATGAAAACAGAGGCGGTGTGCCAGCCGGAAGCAACGAGCCGCCCGAAATGCGTGCGGGCGGCTTCTTCCTCACTCAGGTGAAACGGTTGCGGGTCATACTTCCCGGCAAAGGCGAGGATGTTCTCCCGTGTGAATGTGTAGCTCCCGAGTTCGGCCCGGTCCCCAATGGCAATATCGTCGAAGAACTGGCTCATGGCGCCATCTCGCGTTTGGCGAACATGATCGGGTTTTCCCAGAACAGGACGGGAAGATCGTCCTGATTGGTAACGGCAATCCGGACAAACACCAGACCGAGATCAGGTTTCGTCACAAGCGAGCGGACTTTTTGAATGGTCGCGGTGGCGGACAATGTATCGCCCGGAAAGACAGGACGCTTCCATTCAATTGTGTCAACGCCCGGAGCGCCCTTGCTGCTCGATCTATTCAGCAAGCCGTCGGCGAGAAGGCGCATCACCATCGCACAGGTGTGCCAGCCCGATGCGGCCAGCCCACCCAGCATGGATGCGCGGCCTGCTTCCTCGTCCAGGTGAAAGGGTTGGGGATCATACTCTGCCGCGAAAGCGACAATCTCGTCCTTCGAGACGCAGACGGATCCAAGGTCATAGGTCTGCCCGGGGACGAAGTCTTCAAAGTGCAGGTCTGAGGCCATTGTTCAACATTCACAACAAAAACGCGGATCGTTGAGGTCCGCGTCTTCAAAAAATCAGGTTCGGTCGACAGCGGTTTAGTCGAAATAAATCTCGTTGTCATCGAGATAGACATTGCTGGCTGTGCAAATGTCTATGTTGATGGGGTCATCCAAGACTTCGCTATCGTCTTCGCCAAGCCATCCGACCTGGAACACCTGATCACAATTGCCTGTGTCGGCGAAAAACTCCGCCCTTGAATTTTCACCTGGCTCCAGATCGACATCCAGCCAGTTGTCGCTCCAGCCGCTTCCGTCATTGGTGTAGAAACCGATGACAACGTTGTTCGCAGTGTTGTTAT
Source organism: Roseibium denhamense (assembly GCF_009711415.1). Lineage (GTDB taxonomy): Bacteria > Pseudomonadota > Alphaproteobacteria > Rhizobiales > Stappiaceae > Roseibium > Roseibium denhamense. The sequence goes on along the minus strand of NZ_SMLZ01000109.1, from coordinate 9,365 downwards.
AAATCTGGAAATAACCCTCCGAGCCTGTTCCTTGAGCAAAGCTTGCTCCGGACCAGAGGATCATTGCGGCCGTGCAAAAAAGGGCTGTAAGTCTGTTCATGGCATTTTCCTTAACTCCGTCGCCCCATCAATTTCGGGCGTTTCGAAGCTACCGGTACCGTGTCATGAAGTAAAACGTTTCTGCCGCCCGAGCAGAGCATCCGAGTCCAGTTATTCTCGCCTGTTTCGTCCGAGGCTGAAGATCGCAAGATTTATCAAGCTGCCTGGTGATAGGTTTTGCCAACTCACGGGGAGCAAAACGGATGAACCTTCACAAGACGCCGCCCAGGCCAAACCGGGACAATGGCTATCTGCGCCGGTTTGAGCGTGTGATCGAATATATCTACGACCATCTGGACGAGGATATCGATCTAAACACGCTGGCGGAGGTTGCAGCCCTTTCGCCGTGGCATTGGCACCGGGTTTGGCAGTCACTTTACGGCGAATCCATATTTTCGATGGTCAAGCGGTTACGGCTGCACCGGGCAGCGTCCGACCTTGCCTACACGGCGCGCCCCGTGAGTGAGATCGCCCGCCGCGCGGGATATTCAAGTTCAGAAGCTTTCGGACGCAGTTTTAAAACATCTTACCTCCAATCCCCGTCGCAATACCGGGTGTCGCGAATGCGGCCCAATGACGACCTGAACGCTCTCATCACTTGGAAAGGGCACACTGACATGTATGAGGTTTCAATTCGTGACTTGCCCGCAGAACGTATTGCATCGTTACCGCACAAGGGGAGTTACATGGAGATCGGACGGGCCTTTGAAACGCTGGTCGGTATACTTGTGAGCCGGGGGCTTGTTGCCCAGATCCTTGGTATGAAGGCCTATTACTTCTCCGATCCGACCCACGTTGCCGAAGAGGATCTGCGCTCCTGTGCGGGGGCCGTTGTTGCCGAAGGGTTCCCGATCGAGGCGCCGCTTGAAGCTTATGAAAGCCGGGGTGGTCGCTATGCCGTGCTCACCCATGTCGGGCCCTATGCCGAATTGAAAGCTGCCTATGACTGGCTCTATGGTCATTGGCTGCCGCAGTCGGGCCAAACACCGGCCGATGCACCATGTATCGAGAATTACCTGAACAATCCCCGGGACACGGCACCGTCCGATCTCCTCACAGAAGTCTGCCTGCCACTGGCTAACGAAGGCTAGATCCGCAGGCGGTAAATCTGGCCTGATTTAGCACCCAAAGCGGATCGATTGTGGAGTGGCCGGGCATCGGGCGTTGTTGACGAAAGGCCTGAGCCTTTAGGGTCTGGACCTCAGCTATTTTGAAGGGTTCACATATTTGCGCCAGCTGTGCTCCTCCTCAAATCCAAGAACCTCCCGGATCTTCCGGTTGGAAAACAGAGCTTCATGCTCTTTGAGCGGACGGCTGACGGGTACGCCCGGATAATATCGGCGTATCAATTCGCTGTTCGGCAGGTCGACAGAGTTTTCATCGTTGCCCGCATTGAAGACCTGATACCCTAGGCCGTCCTTTTCCAGGCACCGGTCAACGATTTGGCCGAGATCACGCGCGTCGATATAGCAGAAGATGTTCCGGAGCCGCTGATCCGGGTTTTCAAAGAAATCAGGAAAGCGGCTGTATTCATGCGGCTCGATCACATTGCCGATCCGCAGAGCATAGATGTCAAAACCCGAGCGCCTTTGAAACGCGCGGGCGGTCTTTTCGTTGACCACCTTTGACAGGCCATAGCTGTCCATCGGGTTGGTGTCGTGATTTTCTTCGACGGGCAGACTGTCGGGCAGGGCTGTTCCGTCCGCAAAACAGACGCCGTAGGTCGTCTCGGACGAGGCGATGATGATCTTCCGGATCCCGAGCTTCACCGCTGCCTCAATGACATTATAAGTGCCGAATGTATTGACCTCGAAGGTCTTGTTGTCCGGATGGATCAAGATCCGCGGTACGGCCGCAAAATGAACCACCGCATCAAACTTGGGAACGCCGGTTCCAGGTTCCAGCTCGTCGAAATTGGCGTAACTGGTCAGTGCGTTGAACATTTCGCCGGACTGTGTGATGTCCGCTGTCAGGTTGTCGACACCTGGCTGGTCCAAAGGTGTCAGGTCAACATTCAGAACCCGGTGCCCCTTGTCCAAAAGATAGGCGATCACATGCTTTCCGGCCTTTCCGCTGCCGCCGGTAAACAAAATGCGCTTCGCAGTGGTCATGTCGGGTCTCTCCGTGAGTTAGATCAAGCAGCCGCAAAGGTTGTTCTCGCGGTTTGCGCAGGGGTGCTGAGGTGCACGGGCAGGTCAAAGGGGCCAGATAAGAAGTATGGCAGGGATGGAAACAAGCAAGACCAGGATCTCCAGCGGCAGCCCAAGGCGCCAATAGTCACCGAAGCTGTAGCCGCCGGGGCCCATGATGATTGTATTGTTCTTATGCCCGATCGGGGTGAGAAACGCACAGGATGCGGCAACTGCGACCGCCATCAGGAAAGCATCCGGGTTCACACCTAAAGTGTTGGCGATCTGGATTGAAATCGGCGCGGCGATCAGGGTCGTGGCGACGTTGTTCAAGAAATCCGACAGGGTCATTGTGACCACCATCAGAACCGTGAGCGTAATCCAGGCCGGTGCCCCGGATGTGAGCGATACGATCCCGTCCGCGATCAGCTGCGCGTTTCCGGCTTTTTCGAAGGCCTGGCCAAGCGGGATCAGGGACCCAAGGAGCACGATGACCTTCCATTCCACGGCTGAGTAAACCTCGGAGCCTGACACCAGGCCGGCGCCGGCATACAAGACCACACAGGCGGCGAGTGCGACGGGCAGATACGTCAATCCAGCTACAGCCGCCGCAATAGCAAGGGCGAAACCGGCAATCGCAAGCCACGCCTTGTTCCGCTGGATGAGGCCCGTGGAGCGTCCTTCCAGCGGATAGACGCCGAGCCATGTGGTTGCGGCTTCGACACGGTCTTCCGTACCAAGCAGCAGCAAGACATCACCTGGTCTTATGGCTTCATGGCGCACTCTCTTCTGGATCCTGCGGCCCTGGCGGGAGATCCCGAGCAGTGTGACACCATGCCCGTGCAAAAGGCGCATGTTGAAGGCAGACTGGCCGGTTACGCGGGCGCTGTCGGGAACAATCGCCTCACGCAAAATGAGGGCGCCGCCGCGCAGCCCTTCCTTGTGGGTTTCCGACCCTGCGAAATCGAGTTTGGCCGCGCCCATGAAACTCTCAATCGCTTTGGGGTCGCCTTCGACCACAAGGTAGTCGTCCGGCTTTATCGGTTCCCGCCGAGCGAAGCCGCGCAGCCGCCGTCCGTTCCGGATCAGGCCGATGATGGCAATGTCCTTTTCGTCGGCAACCGGATAAAGATCGCCGACGGTGAGGCTTGCTTCGTCCGGTGTCGCGCGGACCTTCAGTTCCGCTGTGTAGAGACTTTCGGCAAATCCGTCCTGTTCCGGGGCGTCCTGAAAGTGTTTGGGCAAGAGCCGCCAGCCGATCAGTGTGACGAAGGCTATTCCGCAAACGGCCACGATCAACCCGACAGGGGCAAAATCAAACATTCCATAGGGTGCGCCGAGCGCATCCGCCCGGTACTGGGCAATGACGATGTTTGGCGGCGTCCCGATCAGGGTGATCATGCCGCCAAGAATGGTCGCAAAGGAGAGGGGCATCAGGGAGAGGCCTGCCGACCGGCCCGCCTTCTTGGCTGCCTCAAGATCAAGCGGCATCAAAAGCGCCAGGGCGGCAACGTTATTGATGATCGCCGAAAGGCCAGCACCTGCTGCCGCCATCAAGCCGATATGCTTTGAGAGACTGCGGCCACTGGAAAGAAGCTGGCTCGCAATCAGTTCCACAGCACCGGAATTCATCAGGCCTTTGGAGACGATCAGAACCAGCGCAATGATGATCACTGCCGGATGCCCGAAGCCGGTAAATATCTGATCGGTGGAGATCAAGCCCATAAGGGCTGCGAGAACCAATGCGGCGAACGCAACGAGATCGAACCTGATCCTGCCCCAGATGAGCAGAGCGAAGACCGCTCCGAACAGGCAAAACAGCGCAATTTGATCGAAGGTCAATAGTTCAGGCTCCAATCGGGGACTTTGCCACAAACTGCGGCATCAGATGGTGACAAAATCTTAATGCGGTTGCCACCGGTTTGCCATGATCGGACCCCAGATGACGCTCACAAGAAAACCAATGCCAAAGCGGGCTGTCCGCAAAATGAGAAGAATATGAAAACGTTGCAAAACAGAGCTGCTGCCGGAAATCAGACCTTGCCGAAGCCCGAAGCTGCCCATTCCAAAGGCTTTGGACCTGGCGCGCATAAATGGGATGGTCAAAAAGGCCCGAACCCGTTGATCATGATGGGATTGGATCGAAGCTGATTCCCGGGCATTCAGGATTGCGGGTCTGTTTGCAGAGGTATCAGGAAACCTCAACAGACAAGCGCTCCAAACCGGATATGGTGGCCACCAGCTTGTCACCCTTCTGGACAGGTCCCACACCAGCGGGCGTTCCTGTCAATATGACGTCGCCTGCGCCGAGAACAAACAGTTCCGAAAGCTTTGAAATGATGCCTGGCACGTTCCAGATCATCTGATCAAGGTCGCCGCTCTGCCGGGTCTGTCCGTTGACGGTCAGCTGGATCGATCCCGAGCCGAGATGGCCGCAATCCGCTGCCGGTGTGACCGGGCCAATCGGTGCCGAGCGTTCAAATGCCTTGCCCGCGTCCCACGGGCGCCCGGCCTTCTTCGCCTCGGCCTGCAGATCCCTGCGGGTCATGTCGAGGGCCACTGCATAGCCGTAAACATGCGCCAGGGCGCGGCTTTCCGGGATTGAGCCGCTTCCCGACTTCAACAACACAGCCAGTTCGACCTCGTGGTGCACATTCGAACTGGCCCCCGGATAGGGAAAGACACCTGATGTCTCCAGATCGTCCGGGTTCTTTTGGAAGAAAAACGGCGGTTCGCGATCCGGGTCGTGCCCCATCTCCACTGCGTGATCTGCATAATTGCGCCCAACACAGTAAACGCGCCGGACGGGAAACCGCGCCGTGACATCAACAATCGGCAGGCCGGTCACGACCGGTGGATCGAACACATAGGTGGTCATTGGAGCTCCCGGACGCAGGTCAGGTGTTGAACTTGAAGAGCAGCACATCGCCGTCCTTGACGATGTATTCCTTGCCTTCGTCCCGGGCCTTGCCTGCTTCCTTGGCTGCCGCTTCCCCGCCCAGCGAAACATAGTCGTTGTAAGCGATGGTTTGCGCGCGGATGAAGCCCCGTTCAAAGTCGGTATGAATGACACCGGCAGCCCCCGGCGCCTTTGTGCCTTCGGTGATCGTCCAGGCGCGGGTCTCTTTCGGCCCTGCGGTAAAATAAGTGATCAGACCAAGAAGGTCGTAGCCAGCACGGATAAGCCGGTCGAGCCCGGGTTCTTCCAGGCCGATGGTTTCGAGGAACTCTTCCTGTTCTTCCTTGTCGAGCTGGGAAATCTCCGCCTCGATGGCAGCTGAAATCACAACGGCCCCGGCCCCTTCTGCATTTGCCTTTTCCGCAACCTTGGCAGACAGCGCATTGCCGGTGCCCGCGGAGGCTTCCTCGACATTACAGACATACAGCACTGGCTTTGAGGTCAAAAGGTTAAGGCCTCTCAACATCTTGGCCTCTTCCGCATCGGCGGTCTCGAGCGTGCGTGCCGGTTTGCCGTCCTGCAGCAAGGCCAGCGCTGCTTCCATGATCGGCAACAAGGCCTTTGCTTCCTTGTCGCCGCCGGTCGCTTTTTTCTTCAAGGGCGCAATACGCTTTTCAAGGCTTTCCATGTCCGCGACCATGAGTTCGGTCTCGACCGTATCGGCATCGGCAATCGGATCGACAGTGCCTTCGACATGGGTGATGTCATCATCTTCAAAGCATCTGAGCACATGAACGATCGCGTCAACTTCCCGGATGTTTGCCAGGAACTGGTTGCCGAGGCCTTCACCTTTTGATGCCCCGCGTACAAGGCCCGCAATATCGACAAAGGTGATCCGGGTCGGGATGACTTCCTTGGAAGCAGCGATATCGCGGATGGCTTCAAGCCGCGGATCGGGCACGGCGACTTCGCCGGTGTTCGGCTCGATGGTGCAGAACGGATAGTTGGCCGCCTGGGCCGCAGCAGTCTTTGTAAGCGCATTAAAGAGGGTGGACTTGCCGACATTGGGCAGTCCGACAATGCCGCACTGGAAACCCATGGTGAGGTCGCTTTCGGTTTGTGTCTGAAACTGTTGGAGCGCTACATGCCCGAGGGCCGGGACAAGGTCAAGTGCCGCCGTCCGGCACGGCAGAACAGCGGCGCTTCCCGCCTTGCACAGCGCAGGTTTAACGGCCGCTGAACCTACGAAGCCGATACTTGGGCTTGCGGTCACAAAGCAGCGGCCCTATCGCGGCTCAATATGGAGTGATCGGGCATTTTTGAGTGTTCCTGACAAAACGCCCGATGCTTTAAAACGGAATGCCCTGATGGTCGCCGACCGCTTTTCAAACGCAGTGGCAGTTTCAAAAACTCCAACGTTTGCCTTATTGAAGGCCTGCCGGATCAACCAGCCCGCCGTTGCAGCCCATCTGGGTCGCGTTGGCCGCCAGCATTAGGTCTCCCAGATCCGACTCCGGTGTGATCTGGCCTTTAAGGCTGATCCAGATTTCGTTGACGAGGGTCCGGCCATCGTCATTCGTGCATTTCACAAGCACCCGGTCCCCCGTGCCTTCGCCGAACGATTGGTCGAATGCGGTGCGGATGGCATCGCCCGTGATTTCGCTGCCGACATTGTTGACGAAGAGATCGGCAACCGCAGAGTCATTGACGAGCTCTGTCAGGTAAAGCGTGTCGTCGTAATATTCGTCCGCCTTGCCTTCGCCGAAGTAACAGGTGCCGTGCTTGATCCATTCGTGATGATGAAGATGGCTGGCAAAACCAGGCATGGCTGCAGCCAAGGCGTCTGTGGTGTCCGTGTCCAGATCCGGCGCGGGCAGCAAATGCCAGCTATTCGGCTTGTCCAGATTGCGAACCTGGCGGGAAACACCGCAATAATTGTTCCCCTTCGGCTGTGGCCACAAACCGTGGATCGACAGCTGGCGCGTCGTGTGCGGCAGGTTGCCTGCATTCAGGTCCTGGCATTCTGTTTTTCCCGGCCGGATCTCACAAAAGGCCGGTTGCCAGCTGAGGGTAAGCAGATTGTCCGTCGATTCTTCCCGGCCCGGAAGGTCGCTGATCTGGTCGTTGCCAAGCGGTTCGGCTGTTGCCGTTCCGGCGGAGACAACGTGAATGCCGCAATCGCTGCTGACCCATCGAGCGGTGGTCACAGGGGCGTCTTCGATGCGGATCTGGAAGTAGTCGCCGCCAGCCTTGTTGATCCCGATCATGTCATAGGCGACGCGGATCGAGGTCGCGATATTTCCGGGGTTGGTTTGCTTGTTTTTACTCTGGAAGGCTTCGCACGCCTTTTCCGCAATGAAATACCCTTCGAGCCTCTCAAAGGCGGATGCCGGGCCGGGTTGAAACAAAATGACCGATGCAAAAACGAGGAGAGTACGCATTCTTGCCTTCCAAACACTTCAAATGAACCAGCCAAGAGTGCCCGTCAGTGGTGACCGATTTGTGACGTGTGACAAGCTGAATAGTACGCGTATTGCGTGTTTTTTGGGCCGCCGGGATCAATCGCTGTTTTTCTTGCGGAGAAGTTTTTTGAGCATGTCAGCCATTGGCCCCGAATTGGGAAGGCTAGCCGGCTTGGCTTGGCGAGCTTGGCGAATATGGCTCTGGCCTTTCGCTTTTGCGGGTTTGGCAGGTCCTGACTTTGGCGCGTCCGGAGTTTTTGATTTCCGCTGCGCCTTTTCCGGTTCGAGCGCCAGGGTCAGCTTGTTGGCGAACTGGCTGTCTTGTCCTTGCGCCAAAAGCGGTGCCTGGTCCGCGAGAAGACCGAGGAGAGGGGCCAGCCATTCCTGATCGGCCTTGGCGAAGTCGCCAAGCACGTAGTTCGACACCAGCTTCTTGTCGCCCGGATGGCCGATCCCGAGCCGGAGGCGGCGGTAGTCGGCGCCAATATGAGCCGTGATCGACCGCAGACCGTTGTGTCCGCCGTGTCCTCCGCCGGTTTTCATGCGGAACTTTGCGGGAGGCAGGTCCAGTTCATCATAAATGACGACGATATCTTCCGGTGCGAGCTTGAAGAAGCGCATGGCTTCGCCGACTGAGCGGCCGGACTCGTTCATGAAGGTGCTGGGTTTGATCAGGAGAACCTTTTCGCTGCCTAGCCGCCCTTCGGAGACTTGTGCCTGAAACCTTGCCTTCCAAGGCTGGAAACCGGAGTTGCGCCGGTGGATCTCGTCCACCGCCATGAAGCCGATATTATGCCGGTTGCCGGAGTACTTGCTCCCCGGGTTACCGAGTCCGACGATCATTTTCATGATATGTTCCTCAGATCAGATCCTGAAATGAAAAAGCAGCCAAGAAGGCTGCTTTAAAATGAAGAGGCGAACCCGCCTCTTCAATCCGCGTTGTCAGGCAAATGCGTTAAGCGTCGCCGCCTTCTGCTTCGCCGTCCTCAGAAGCGTCATCATCAGCTTCCTTCACGCCGGCCGGGGCCGCAATCGTCGCGATAGTAAAGTCGCGGTCCGTGATGGTCGGCTCACAGCCCTTCGGCAGGGTGACTGCGGAGATGTGCAGGGTGTCACCCGGCTGAGCGTTTGCAAGGTCGATTTCCAGAGCTTCCGGGATCGCGTCAGCTGGAACGTTCATTTCAACCGTGTGACGGACAACGTTCAGAACACCGCCCTTCTTGATGCCCGGGCACTTGTCCTCGTTCAGGAACTGGACCGGAATCTCGATTGTGAACGTCGCGCCTTTGGTAACGCGCAGGAAGTCAACGTGCAGAACATCGTCGCGCACCGGGTGCAGCTGGAAGTCTTTCGCGATGACCTGGTGCTTTTCGCCGTCAACGTCGATGACACCGATTTGCGTCAGGAAGCCGCCCTTGTGCAGGGTCAGGGTGGTTTCTTTCACCGGGATGGTGATAGGCAGAGCCGGTTTTTTGTCGCCGTAGATCACGGCAGGAAGAAGGCCTTCGCGACGCAGTGCCCGAGCGGCCCCCTTGCCCACGCGGTCCCGTGCCTGTGCCTTTAGCTCATAGCTGGCAGCCATGGCAGAACTCCTATGGTATATGTAACGGACCGGCGAACTTTCGCGCCAAAAGAGCCTTGAGTTGTCCGGGATCGGTCCAAAAGCGCCTCCTCCAGGGGTGCAGGCGCGAGCGCGCGTATAGCGGAAAAGGGCGTGCGGCGCAAGTCCGGCACGGTTTTCCTGCCATTTCGACAAAAATCATTTCATGATCGGAT